>CAWEID010000028.1:0-529711 GCA_963809055.1 uncultured Pseudomonadota bacterium
TGATCCGGCAATAGGCGAACCCTTCCTGCATGTTCTCGAACAGCGAGCGGAAGCGCGCTTCGCTCTCGCGCAGCGCCTCGTCGGCGCGGAACTTGGCCAGGGCGACAGCGAGATGTCCGCCAGCCTTTCCCACAGGCCAATGAGTTCCGGCGAGAAACGGCCGGCGCGCCGGTCGTTGAGCTGCAGCAGCCCAAAGCGCTGGTTGCCGAGCCGCAGCGGGATCAGGGCCACCGATTCGTAGCCCTCGCCGTTGCACCGGTTGCGGGTGCGGGCTTGCCGGTCGGCCTCGGTGGTGGTCGCCAGCAGTTGGGTCGTGCTGTTGGTCCAGAAACTGCCCTGCGCGGTGAAGAACGGCTTGGCCGGGTCGAACCGCCCGCAGATCACATTGCCGCACATGCAGTCCAGAACGGGATTGCCCTGGCGTCCCGGCTGATTTCGCCGGCCGCATCCCGGCACAGAGCTGGTTCTCCGCCTGCACGAATTCCTGCCGGAAACCCGCGCGCCTCGAAGTAAGGATAATCCTCCCCTTCCTGCAGGCGGACGCCGACGGCATCGCAGCCGGATTGTTGCTGAAAGAAAGTAGTGGCTGCCCGGATCAGGTCCCGCGTGCCGGTGCTCTCATTCACCAGCCGGAGGAACTGGACGGTGATTTCGGCTTCGTGGAGGATTCTGGGTGTTTCTTCCGCCTGCCGCGGTGAGCGGCGGGGCTGGGCTGAGGCCCGCGCTTCCCTAGATAACCCACCGCTTACTGGTTTGGAAACCTGGGACATTGCGGGCCGCACTCTATACGATCCGCGACCCGTCTTCAAAGAGAAAAATCACTCTCCACTGGGAGGCGATCCCCCAAACTCGACCTGCGACCGCGCTAGCCGCCGCGCCAGAGCTCACGGAAGCGGGCGTTTCGGGGGATGTGGGCCAGGGTGGACGACCATCGGGGCAAACCGATGCTGCCGACAGGGCGTGGGGACCGCGCCTGCCACCGGTATTGCTCCGGTAGTGGTAGGGAGGAGGTATGGGGGCGCTCCGAGGAGGGTCGCGTAAGTGATTGGTAATGCAGCAGTTGAGTGGGGACTCGCAGGATGGTTGGGCCTGCCGGTGCGGCCCTTGGCTGCACGGTGCTGGGATGGCGCAGCAACGGCGCAGGCCCGGCGAGGCTCCCTGGTGGGTCGTACAACCCTCTGGGGCTGGGGCACTTGTGCAGAGGATTCTATATTCTGGCATTCTGCCTTCCAGCTTCTTCTTTTCCCATCTCGGCGGCTCCAACAGCAATGGCAAGCCCCACCGCTCCTTGCGGCTGTTGCTTCCGACAATATGCTGTTGTGCGGTCAGGGGACCGGACTGGCCCAGGCGCGGGCGGCTCTTGATCTTCGCTGCCGCGGCGTGCCAGGCGTCCCGCTGTTGCCTGCGTCAGCGGGTTATTCTCGCTCCACGCTTTTGAGGCCGCGCCGAAAGCGGCCCGAGAGCGCTGCTGGGCTCGGGGTGTGCGGGTCTTTGGGAATGACATAGCGGCGCTTATGAAGTTTGCCCTTGTGCCACCAATAGACATAGCCGCGAGAGCGGCCGCTCATGAACTGGTGCGAGCCCAGGAGTTGCTTGTGCGCCTCCAGGTCTATGGGTTCGAGGGGGGCGGCGCGGTCATAGCCGACGGGTCGCCGCCTGCCGCGCGGGTCCTTGTGCGGGACCGCCGACAGGCTTCGACTCATGAGCGTGGCACTCATGAATTAGAGAATAGCATGATAAGATGCTGATTGTCAAGGCGATGAATGGCCAGAAGCGGAAGGAAGCCCATGAGGTGGTTCGCCGCACGCCGGCATGAGGATTTGTAGAAGAAATGGGACAGACCTGCGGGCGCTCAGGTAAATTTGCGAGCGCGCGCTTGGTATGCCACAAAACGAGGGCCAATGTTAAGAACTGGACTAAGAAGCGCTATCGGGCTGCCGACGAAGTCGAACGCACAGCGCTCGAGGCGATTTCGACCAAACTTGCGAGTCTTGGCCCCGATGCGAGCGCGGAAGAAATTCAACATGCGCTCTATGATATCGCACGTCCTATCCCTCGCTATCAAGACATGACCGCGAAGAACGCGACACCTGAGCGTCCGGGCGTTTCCAATGAATTCTTCAATATGATTTACGCCGTCTTGCTCGGCGAGGAGCGCGGCCCGCGGCTAGGTTCGTTCATTGTCCTCTATGGCATTGAGGAAACGCGCGCGCTCATCGGTAAAGCGCTTGCAGGAGACTTTGTACTCCCCAACCGACGCTAAGCGCCCTTGCTCGATCCTACAAGCAACGCAACGCCAAACGCCAGTACCAGAAGCGCGGCAGCGAACTCGAAACCGCGGGCGATCAATGTCACGCGCAAGTCTTCGCCAGCGGCGAAACGCACGGCGAGGCCTTTCGCGAAGACCGCTGCAAACGCCAGTGCCCCCGTCGTAAGGGCGGTGCCGAGCGCCATCGCGAACGTCGCCGCGACGCCGGCCGAAAATCGGTTTTGGGCAAGCGCGAACACCAGCACGAAAATAGCCCCCGAACAGGGGCGCGATCCCGCCGCAATGACAGTTGCGGCGGCGCCGTCCCCAGGAAAAGCCATGGCCGAGTTGGCGGGGATCAGGGGCATGTGCGTGGCCGCATTCGTCCAGCCCGAGAGTTTTCGTCGCCGGGCGCGACGGAAGGAACGTCGAGGTCGTAGAACCGCCGAAACTGCCCGCCAAGGCGCGCCTGCGTAGAGTGTGGCCGCGGCGACCGAAGCTCGGCGCGTGAAAAATTGGTTCAGCGCGCCTGCAAGAGCGCGCCCTTTTTTCCAGACGAGCCAAACGCCGATCGCCGAGATGCCGCCGTAGCTTGCAAGGGCCAACACGTCGGCGGCACGGTTCATCTCGGGCGCCGTCGCTTAAAGACGATCGCGCTGATGGCGACGAGCGCCACCGCGACAAACGCCTGCAACATCGCAGCGAGAAAGGCCAGCACGATCCCGCGCTTCAGCGCCGGTCATTGGCCATCATATAGGACGCAATCACGGCTTTGCCGTGCCCCGGTCCTGCGGCATGGAATACGCCATAGGCGAACCCGAGGCCGACGAGGCCCCAGAATCGCCGAGGAGTTGCCCGAGAGCGTCCTCAGATGAGAGGACATCATATGAGTGAGTTGCGATTGCTCGTTCAAAAGCCATCCGATGAGGCCGCCGCCTGGCGCCGCCACCTCCCTCACCGCCTCCTACCGCGAAGGGCCGGTCCATCGCGCCGGCGAAACGCACGGACCGACGCCCCAAAGCGCGGCCGAGGCGACTGGCGGAAGCGCGCAGAAAATCTCTGAGGTTCGCCTGTTCACGGACAGGCGATGATAACTCGGCTCGCCATCTTAAAGCCGAAGTTGGCTCCCGGCGCGAGCCCGCTAAAAAAGGATTCGGTCAAGCTGCTGTTCTTCTCGCCGCCCTCTAGCGGTTTGGGTTTTGCCATCGAAGTCGAGCACCCGGCAGGCGCGGATTGCAAGGTCACGCCGTCCTTGTCGTCAAATTCAAAATCAATGAAATATTCGGGATCTGCGACCAGCAGCGAAGCAAAACTGCCCACCGCTGTCGGAGTTTTCAGCGGCAGCACGACATGAAAAGCCACAAGATGGTCCGGCCGCTCCTCCATCCAATACTCGGTCACAGGCCCAAATTCCGACTGCTTTGCCGTCGAGTTTGAGAGTCGTGAAATAGCCAATCTGCGCGAGACTGCCGGCATTTTCCTGAGCTAGCGGCGCGAAAGTTTCGCGTTTTACCAAGCTCGCCGGGCTTGGCAAGCCCCTGAGTCGCGAAGGACGAATACATCTCGTCAAAGACCCAATCGTGCACAACGGCGGCGACTTTGCCGTCGGCTGTGAACAGCGATTTGGCTGCGAACGGTAACCCAGACGTGAGGATGCGCGGAAGCCGCGCCGACCGAAGCGCCAGCAAGATCGCCAACGAGCAAAACCGATGGCTCGCATCGACAGACGACTTATCTGCTCGGCCAATAGATTGAGACTCCTCGTTCGACGCCGACATTTAAGCGGAGCGGGTCTGCCCGCCAAAAGCGGCGCCAACGTGACCGCACACATGCATTCAACGGTTCGTTTAGGAAATCGCTGGCAATCGTACGCAATGGCGCGTAGTGTTTTGCCATCTTCTGCCGGCGGCATTGCTGCTTGTCTGGCCTCAGGGTTGCGGCTTGATTGAGCGCGCGGAGCGCCCGGCGTGGCGCACGCAAGCGGAAGAACGTCTGTCTGTCCCGCGGGCTGGTCAAGCCATCCGCCTATATCGAACCGGCCTGAAATCAGCGGCCCCGGGAATTTGCGGCATGACTCATCCCTTCAAAGTCTCCGCGCTCGCTAACGGCGCCGTCAGCGTCGAGAAGGCCGTGACGATCGACTGCTCGATGATCCCCGCGCTCGAGGCTTGGCTGGCCGAGGTCGTTCAGCCGAGTCGCCCGCGCGCGGTTCGGGTCGCCAAGTGGTCTGAATTGGAGGCGTTCGGCGGCTACAGCTGCCGGTCGGTCGACAATATTCGGGAGCTCAGCTCTCCGAACACTCCTTCGGCAATGCTATCGATATCGCCGGCTTCCGGCTCGCCGAACGGGCGCGAGATCAGCATCGTGCGAGACTGGAAGAAGGCCGACACGCAGGAGTCGGCGTTTTTGCACGAGATCCACGCGGGCGCGTGCCAGCATTTCACCACTGTCCTTGGTCCGGGCGCGGACGTCTTCCATTATAATCACTTCCATCTCGATTTGGCGATGCACGGCTCGACGAACACCGGGCCGCGACGCTATTGCCGTCCTAACCCCTCCCCGAATCTGCTGCCGCCGCCCGACCGGCCCGATGGTCTGCCGCCGGCGCCTGAGATCGAGGAGCCTATGGACGTCTCGCGCGGCCCGTCAGTCGCGCCAATGCCGCGTTTCGCAATGGCGCCGATGAATTTGCATGGTTTTTCGGTGTCGGCTCCGCCGCCTGTTCAGCCCTACGACGATCATCCGTTCCCTCCCATTCTGCCGGATGAGGCGGCGCCGGGCGTCGACAGATCGCCAACTTCGTCGATCCCGCTTTCCCACGACGACTGAAGCCAATTGCGCCCTCGGGGTCGCCGGGTCGGGTTTCGCCGGCCCTTTTGCGATTCGTCTCCTCGGGCTAGGGTAGATCGCGCAACCGGAGCCCTTCTCATGACAGCAATTGTCGTCCCGCGTCCCGCCGCTACCGTTCTGATGGTGCGCGATGGAAAGACCGGGCTCGAAGTGTTCATGGTGGTGCGGCATCACAAGATCGACTTTGCGGCCGGCGCCATGGTGTTTCCCGGCGGCAGCGTCGAGCCCGACGACTGGGCAATCGCGTCATCTGAAGCAACCCGCCTTGGCGGCTCGCTCGATGGGGGCGAGCGCGCGATGCGTGTCGCCGCCATACGTGAAACCTTCGAGGAATGCGGCGTGCTGCTTGCAAGGGCGCGGGGCGCGCAGGCGTGGCTTGACGCCCCCCGCGCCGCCGAAATAACCGCCCGCGCGGGCGGCCGGCATTTTCGCGACATCCTGGAAAGCGAATCGCTCGAACTCGCCCTCGACGCTTTGATCCCGTTCGCGCATTGGATCACCCCGTCAATTATGCCCAAGAGGTTTGATACGCGATTCTATATAGTCGCAGCGCCGGAGGATCAGATTGCGCTCCACGACGGCGCTGAGTCGGTCGATTCGATCTGGATCAACCCTGTTCGCGCGCTAGCCGAGGCCAAGACCGGTCGCTTCACTCTCGTGCCCGTGACTGCGCTAAATCTGCAGTTGCTTGGGGAAAGCGGCGATGTCGCCACTGCCTTGGCATCGGCGCGTTCGCGCCGGATCGTCACCGTTGAGCCCGTTGCGGAAAGGACGGCGTCCGGAGTGCGGTTGCAAATTCCGCTGGAGGCAGGCTACGGCTGCGAATGGTTTACGCTGTGACCGCTCGAATGAATTTTGCATTGGGTTGGTCGGTTTGGGCGTCAAGCCGCGGTCGAAGATCCCTTGGACGCACAAAAGACCGCCTGGTCGCTGGCGCGGGATATTGAGAACTGCGCGACCTGGGATCCTCGGAGGTCGGATATGCTCGGGTCAGGCGGGCGACGTTTTAATGGAGCCGAATCCAGCCGATTCATGTCCGATAGCGCCCATCGCCGAAGGGATACGGGCAAGCCTGCGCGAGCGAAACCGTCTGAAGTCTCCTCGCTGAATGACGTAATTCTATTCACAAGTATCTCATCGATGGTTGCATATGGCGATTGAACTCGAGGCGGCTAGATGCGCTTTTCTTTCTTGAGTTTGCTTCGTCAGGCTATGGCCGGCAACACCGGCTGGCCGGAGCAATGGCGCTCGCCGGACCCCAAACCTGCCTACGATGCAGTCATCGTCGGCGCGGGCGGTCATGGTCTTGCGACTGCCTATTATATGGCCAAGGAGCATGGGCTGACCAACGTCGCCGTGCTCGAAAAGGGTTGGCTCGGAGGCGGCAACACGGGTCGCAACACGACGATCATCCGCTCCAACTACCTCTGGGAAGAATCCGAAAGTCTATATGAACACGCGCTGAAACTCTGGGAGGGACTGAGCCAGGACCTCAACTACAACGTCATGTATTCTCCGCGCGGCGTGATGATGCTCGCCCACAACGTCCACGACGTCCAGGTTTTCAAGCGCCATGTGCATGCCAATCGCCTCGCCGGGATCGACAACGAATGGCTCAGCCCGGACGAGGCCAGGGCTTTCTGTCCGATCCTGAACATCAGCAAGACGATTCGCTATCCCATTGTCGGCGCGGCGCTGCAACGTCGCGGCGGCACAGCGCGGCATGACGCGGTTGCCTGGGGTTATGCGCGTGCGGCGTCCGAACGCGGCGTCAATATCATCCAGAATTGCGAGGTCCAAGGCATCCGTCGGAGCTTAAGCGGCGCCGTCTGCGGGGTCGAGACGACACGCGGTTTCATCGCCACAACAAAGATTGGCGTCGTGGCGGCCGGCCATACCAGCGTCGTGATGGGCATGGCTGGCGTCGCGATGCCGCTCGAAAGCTATCCCTTACAGGCCTTGGTCTCAGAACCGTTGAAACCGATCATGCCTTGCGTCGTGATGTCCAACACCATCCACGCCTATATGTCCCAATCCGACAAAGGCGAGCTTGTGATCGGCGCGGGCACCGACGCCTACACCTCCTATTCGCAGACCGGGGGGTTGCACATCGCCAGCCATACTCTCGACGCGATTTGCGAATTGTTCCCGGTTGCGCGGCGCGTGCGCATGCTGCGGAACTGGGGCGGCATCGTCGACGTGACGCCGGACCGCTCGCCGATCATCAGCAAGACGCCCGTTCCCGGCCTGTTCGTCAACTGCGGCTGGGGCACGGGCGGTTTCAAGGCGACGCCGGGCTCTGGCCACGTCTTCGCACACACGATCGCCAGGGGCGAGCCGCACCCGATCGCAGCTCCTTTTACGCTCGATCGCTTCCGCACAGGCCGTCTTATTGACGAAGCCGCCGCCGCCGCCGTCGCGCACTGAGGTCCGCCATGTTGCTTATCCGTTGCCCCTATTGCGAAATGGATCGACCCGAACTCGAGTTCCGCTATGCCGGAGAGGCGCATGTCGCGCGCCCACAAGATCCGCAAAGCCTCGACGACGAGGAATGGGCCAAATATCTCTATTTCCGCAAGAACCCGAAGGGCGAGCATGCCGAACGCTGGCGCCATACGAACGGCTGCGGCCGCTTCTTCAACTGTATCCGCGACACCGTGACCGACAAAATTGCGATGACATACAAGTCGGGTCAGCCCCGACCGCACGTGGCGCCATGAGCAACGCAATGCGCATGGCTGAAGGCGGCCGGATTGATCGCGCAAGGCCGCTGGATTTCCGCTTTGACGGGCGAACCTATACGGGCTTTGCCGGCGACACGCTCGCTTCCGCGTTGATCGCAAACGGCGTACATCTCGTCGGCCGCTCGTTTAAGTACCATCGCCCGCGCGGCTTTCTCGCCGCCGGGGCCGAGGAGCCGAACGCGCTCGTCGACGTTGACCGCGGCGCAGGGCGATCGGCGCCGAACCTTCGCGCCACCCAAGTCGAACTTCATGATGGACTTGTCGCGCGAAGCCAGAACCGCTGGCCGTCTCTCTCTTTTGACGCCGGCGAAATCAACGACCTCGTCCCCGCGGGACTGTTCAGCGCCGGGTTCTACTACAAAACCTTCAAGGCGCCCGCAGGCGCATGGGCGAGCATTTATGAGCCTTTGATCCGTCGCGCGGCCGGACTCGGCGTCGCGCCTGGCGCGCCAGACCCCGATCATTACGCGCAGCGATACGCTTTCACGGATGTTCTCGTCGTTGGGGCCGGCGCCGCGGGACTCTCCGCAGCGCTGGCCGCCGCCACGATCGGCGCCCGCGTTATTGTTGCGGACGAGCAAGCCGAAATGGGCGGCGGCCTGCTGGATGATCCCGCTGTCGCAATCGACGGCGTCTCCGCCGCGGACTGGGTCGCCTCGAGCCTGCAGAAGCTTAAGTCCCTGCCTAATGTGACGCTGCTGTCGCGCACCCAGGCCTTCGGTTATTACGCGCAAAATTTCCTCGGGTTGGCGGAGCGCGTCACCGATCATCTCGCCGCGCCCCCGCCGAAGGCCCCGCGCGAGCGGCTGTGGAAGATCCGGGCTAAACATGTGGTGCTGGCCACCGGCGCGATCGAACGCCCGCTGGTCTTTCCCGACAATGATCGCCCTGGCGTCATGCTTGCCTCGGCCGCGCGAACTTATCTCAATCGTTATGGCGCAAAGCCCGGCCATCAAGCCGTCGTGTTCACGGCCGACGATACGGGGTATGCGGCGGCTCTGGACTTACATCGTGCAGGGGTTCAAATCGCGGCGATCGCCGATCTCCGGCCGGCGCCCGCGGGACCGGGGCTCGCGCGCGCAGTTGCGGACCGCCTCAGCATATTGCCGGCGACAGTGGTCACTGGCGTGAAAGGCCGTACGCGGGTGACCGGGGTAGCCCTCGGGTCCCTTGGCGCGGACGGCTCGGTGAAACCGGGTCGGTTGATCGCTTGTGACCTCGTTCTGATGGCGGGCGGTTGGACGCCCGCGGTCCATCTGTTCTCTCAATCCAGGGGCAAGCTGGCCTTCGACGCCACGCGTGAGATTTACGCGCCTGGCGTCTCTGCGCAGGATGAGACATCGGTCGGCGCCTGCAAGGGAACCTTCGATCTCACTGCGGCGCTCGCCGAGGGACATCGCGCGGGCGCCACTGCCGCGGGCGCGCCTGACGAACGCGCTTACGACGTAACCGGCGCCATCGCGCCTTCCGGCGGCTTTCATGGCGCTGTTCCTCACCTGCGCGACCCGCAGAACGTCAAGGCATTCGTGGATTTCCAAAACGACGTGACCGCGAAGGACATCAGGCTCGCGGTAAGCGAAGGCATGAAATCAATCGAGCATGTCAAGCGTTACACCACGACCGGCATGGCGACCGACCAAGGCAAGACCTCAAACATGAATGGCTTGGCGATCGCCGCCAAGGCGCTAGGCAAACCGATCGCAGACGTCGGCTTGACGACATACCGTCCGCCGTTCACGCCGGTGACGTTCGGAACATTTGCTGGCCGCTCGCGCGGCGACCTGTTCGATCCAATTCGTCGCACTCCGATGCACGCTCAGGCGCAAACTCTCGGCGCCGTATTCGAGGACGTCGGGCAATGGAAGCGCGCCCTTTATTTCTCGAGGTCGGGCGAAGCCATGCATGCGGCGGTCAATTACGAATGCCTGGCGGTGCGCAAGAATGCGGGTATTTTCGACGCGACGACTTTAGGCAAGATCGAAGTCGTCGGTCCTGACGCCGCCGAGTTGCTCGAGCGGCTTTACACCAATCCCTGGGCCAAGCTCGCCGTCGGACGGTGCCGTTACGGACTGATGTTGAATGAAGCCGGCTTCGTTATGGACGACGGCGTCGTCGGACGCATTGCAAATGATCGGTTTCACGTCACCACAACGACGGGCGGGGCGCCGCGGGTGCTCGCTCATATGGAAGATTATCTGCAAACCGAATTCCCCGAATTGAAAGTCTGGTTGACCTCGACGACGGAGCAATGGGCCGTCATCGCGGTGCAGGGACCCGCCGCTCGCGAGGTTCTCGCGCCCCTCGTCGAGGGCATCGACATTTCCGCCGCCGCGATGCCTCACATGAGCTTGCGCGAAGGCAAGATCTGCGGAGTGGCGACCCGCCTGTTTCGGGTCAGTTTCACCGGCGAACTCGGCTTTGAGGTCAACGTGGCCGCGGATTTCGGACCCGCAGTTTGGGATGCGATCCTCGAGAACGGCAAGCCGCATGGCTTGACGCCCTATGGCACCGAAGCGATGCACGTGCTGCGCGCTGAGAAGGGCTACATCATCGTAGGCCAGGAAACCGACGGAACTGTCACGCCTGGCGACCTCGGCCTCGATTGGGCGATTGGCAAGAACAAGCGCGACTTCGTCGGCAAACGCTCGTTGCGACGGCCGGACATCATCAAGGTCGACCGAAAGCAGCTCGTGGGTTTATTGACGGACAATCCGAACATCGTTCTCGAGGAGGGCGCCCAGATTACGTCAGACGCAAAACCCGCGGCGGGAACTCGTGCGCTGGGCCATGTAACCTCGTCCTATTGGAGCGCAACGCTTGGTCGGTCGATCGCTCTCGCGATGGTTTCTGGCGGACGCGCGCGCATTGGCGACACGCTGCATGCGCCAATGGCGGGTGGCGCGATCGCCGTCAAGGTCGTCGAGCCCATCTTCTTCGATCCCAGGGGTGCGCGGCTCGATGGCTGATCTTTCCCGGGCGCGACACGCTCCCATCGTCGGTCTCTCCCAAGGTTACGTCGCCGGCGCCCTTACCGCGGCGCCCGCCGCGACGCGTCTGCTGCTGCGCGGCGCCGAGGCTGTCGAGCCTGCAGGCAAGGCCTTTGGCGTTGACCTGCCGACGACGCCGTGTCGCGCTAATGTCAGGGGAGCCCGAGCCGCAATGTGGCTGGGACCTGACGAATATCTGCTGATCGCCCCCGAGGCGGAACTCGAGGCGCTTCAGCAAGATCTGCAGCTCGCCCTGAGCCATGTCGCCCATTCCCTTGTCGACGTCTCTCATCGGCAAACCGCCCTCATCATGGAAGGACCGGGCGCCGAGAAGGCGCTTAATGCAGGCATTCCTCTCGATCTCTCGCTCTCGGCGTTTCCCGTCGACGCCGTCGTGCGAACGATTTTGGAGAAAGCCGCAGTCGTACTTTGGAGACAAGCCCCCGAATGTTTCCGCCTTGAGGTCTGGCGGTCTTTTGCGCCTTATGTCCAGGGCTTGCTCGAATTGGCCTGGGACGACAACGAGTTCTAGTCCCGGGATGAAAAGCGTCTCGCCCGGCCCATGGGCGAAAGGAGAACCGGGGTAAAGGTCGCGCGACGGCTTGGCTGACTTTCGTAACCCTCCCGTCGGAAGGCGACAGCAAGAATTGATGCGGCGGGGACTTTTTGAGACGTACCGAATGTCCCGCTCCGACGACTGGCGCCGCATTACGAGTGCTTGACGACTTGCGGCCTAACGCGTCGAATAGCTGATCGGCCGCATGGGAGCGATCGATCAGGATCTTGATCTGACCCTCGCAATGTGTTGTGAACCGGCGGGGTACGACGTGGCCGGCTTCTCCCGAGCGCGGGATCGCGCATTGCGTCCGTCTTGGCGTAAAACGCGACGATGGATTTATGCAGCCTAGGCGGCTAACCAATGCCAACACGAGTGAAACAGGGGTAAGAACCGCGAGTATGTCGCGCGACCCTATGGCGACCAGTGAAGTATCCAATCGAAGCGCGACCGCGAAATTCGGGGCGACGGATATCTGATGTGGAAAAAAGCCTGGATGATTTATTTCTTGCGGCTGGCTTGGGTGCGCTTCAAGGCGGCATTCGGTCTTCCCATTGATGTCGACAAGAATTTCTATGCGGCAGACGCCGCGTGGCGGCTGAAGACCGGCAAGCTCCCACAAGGCATCGGAATTACATGTTGGGGACGCAACGACGGCGTCGGCATGCAAACGCTGTCCCGGATCTCGGGCCTTAACTTCGCGGCGGCTTTTGGGGCGCGATACGTCCACACGCCCTTCCAGTATGTCGAGCACAGCGACAGGGACATTTCGGAATGGGTCGCAGCTTGGGAGTCCTTTTTCGGGCTCGGCAAGGGCGAGGCGACCATTTCCGATCGGCGCGACGATATAGTGGATTATGCCGATTATTTTCTGGGTCGGCGTAAAATATCGCCGTCAACGGTATTGCAGTTCCAGCAATGTTACTGGCCCGCAAGAGTTGATCCCAATACCTATCGCGCAATTATACCTGCGCTTCGCGAAAAATATGGCCTTCGACCGAGGCCTGTCGGTTTTCGACCGCTAAGAATCGCAGTGCACGTCAGGCGTGGCGACGTTTCCGCCAATCGCAATGCTTCTCGATACACCCGTAACGAACAGATTCTGACGACCCTGGCCAAACTTCGTCGCGTGCTGGATCAAAACTCCCTCACCTATGAGGTCAACGTCTTCTCGGAAGGGGAGCCCGAAGATTTCGCAGGGTTCAAGGCCTTTGGTTGCACTCTCGAACTCAACAGAGACGCGCTTGCGACTCTGCGAAGCTTGATTGATGCGGACGTATTGGTCATGTCAAAAAGCTCGTTCTGCTACGCAGCTGCGTTAATCAGCGTCGGCATAAAGCTTTATCAACCATGGGTTAACGGGCCACTGTCCAGCTGGATCATCAGAGATACGGAAGGCGATTTTGACGCCGACAAATTTCTGCGCGAGTTGCGTGACCTGGAAACCCTCACCGTCAGCATCGGCGAGGGCGCGCCAGAGCCGAGCTCAGAAACTCGAGTTGACGTCGGAAAATCCAACGACGGTTCCCCGTCCGGCGCAACCGGCGGGCCTTTGGATTCGCTGTTGGAAGGTTTGCGCTAGTAAAATGGAATGAGGAGGGCGGGTCGTTGCCGCTCTCTCAGCGTCAATTGAGGAATGCTGATCGCGGTCCACCTTTTCAATAACGCCAAGTGCAATTCTTGAGGTTTTGAGGTGAAACAAGCGCTTAAGCGTCTTTATAGGTCAATTGTCAGGAGGTATCCTACCCCGAGAGTCTACAACGATCCGCAAAAATCGCACGCATTGTCAGATTTCGTGCGATATGGATTTGTTGTGAATCGATCTGTTCAGAACGATGTATTTGACTGTATCTATTATTCCACTCATGACTCTGGATTGTTTTCGAATTGTTCTACAACGATGGAAGACGTGCTAAGTTTAAATCGAGCGGGCGTTCGAAACATAAGTATTAGTTACTTGTACGGTATGAGATTATACAAAGATCAGTATGACGATGACATATATCCTCGACTGTTTGAGCGCCAAACAAGCTTGATTCCTTCGGATGGGCCTGCGTTCGGGGCGCTCGATGTCCATCGGCCATATCGGGATCTGCCGCTGCAGGGCCTCAACAGCGTCGTCAATTGTCTCTTCTGGCCTTCGTCCAAAGTTCTCATGACGGCGGACGGCTGGAAAATGAAGACAAATCTCAAGCCAAGGTCGACGATTGCCATCTATTATCGCGGAACTGACAAGGCAAAAGAGCTTAGTCTTGCACCAATTGACGATTATATAGGTTTAGTTGAGCGAATAGATCGGCAATCCGGACTTTCACTTGATATATTGATACAAACCGATCAGTCGCAGGTGCGGGACGCCATCGTAACCCGATTTGGGAGCCGAGTTAAATATTTCGAAGAACTGCCGGTAACAACAGGCAGGAAGGGCATTCACAAGTTGACAATGGGTCGTGCCGCAGTAAGTGAACGTGTCGAATTCGCACGGAATATGATTGCAGCCGTCAATATTATTTCTCAGTGTTCGTATATAATAACCTCAACTTGCAATGTTGGCGCGTGGATTGCATTTTATCGCGGCAACACCAATAATTTATATCAGTTCGATGAAAATGGAATGTTATTGGAACCACGCGCGCCAAATTCCGGCGCAGAATAATTTGGTAATATTTACAACTTCTGTGTAGCGAGCGCAATATAGGTCTTCATCATTGAAAGATACATTGATCCATATGCGTACGCTTCAATTTTATAACATTTGTCCAGGTCGTTGACAGCGTCATACACGTCGTGCGGCTTGAGGCCGGTTACGGCCTGATCTTGATTCCTGCAGTCGACAATCAATATTGCGAATCTACATCGACCGCTAGTTTCGGGTATTCAGGACGACATCCGCATTATCGAACAATTCCCCACATCAACTCGGAAACGCCTGGAATTGGGCCTGGCTAGTTGCAAAATCAACGAGGCCTTCATCGCGAATGGGGCCGTCGACGAGTGCTCGGGATCTTGCGAGGTGGCGATTCCGAATAGGCTGATGATAAAACGATCGCTTGTCGAATACCGAGTCCGCTCGTCCGATGCAGAATCAGTTCAAGAACACTATTTTCGCCCCTTCGACCGGGTCCGGCCGGTCCGCAATCGCTGTGGTGCGGATCTCGGGTCCCGAATGCCTGCGCGCGCTTAGGGCGGTTTGTCCAGGCGAGACTCCCCAAGATCGAGTTGCGACGCTGCGCACGCTTACGGACCCGGAAACGGGCGAAGCTCTCGACCGCGCCCTGGTTATTCGTTTCGAGGGTCCCAGGAGCTTTACCGGCGAGGATATGGCCGAATTGCAGATCACGGGTGGGAGAGCCGTCGTCAGCGGCGTCATGTCCGCCCTTTCAAAGATTCCCGGCCTGCGGCCTGCTGACCCCGGAGAATTTGCTTGGCGAGCCTTTGAAAATGGCAAACTCGACCTGTCTGCCGTGGAGGGCTTGGCCGACCTTGTGGAGGCGGAAACGGCCGCTCAGAGACGACAGGCGCTGCGGATCGCCGGCGGTGCTCTGAGGCGCGAAGCGGAGGCGATACGGGACACGCTGGTCGCCGCGATGGCGACGCTGGAGGCGCAGATTGATTTCTCCGACGTCGAAGACGCCCAGCCGTATGCGCTTTCCGACGTCCGAAAAACGGTCGAGGCCGCGGTAAGGCGAATTCGCTCCAACCTTGCTTCGGCGCGCGCCGGCGAACGATTGCGAGACGGCCTAAACGTCGTGATTGCAGGCCCGCCAAACGCGGGCAAGTCGACATTGATGAATGCCTTGTCGCGACGGGAGGTTTCAATTGTGTCATCCACCCCCGGCACGACCCGCGACATTATCGAGGTCTCCCTCGACCTTTCCGGTTACCCCGTGACATTGATCGATACGGCCGGAATTCGCGAGACTCTCGATCCGGTCGAACGCGAGGGCGTGACGCGCGCCTGGCGGCGGGCTGAAATGGCCGACCTTACCCTCTGGCTGCAAGACCACGGCGCATATTCCGGAATTGAGCCGTTTCCCGGCATCCCCACGATTTTCGTCGCTACAAAATGTGACGAGGGCGAGGGTCGCGACTTGGCGCCGCAGGCAATAGACAAACCTGTCGTGCAAATATCGGCTCAGACTGGACTTGGCCTCGCCAATTTGCTTGACGAAATCGGGCGCTTTGCTGCAGACCAACTCGGAGACGGATCTGGCGCGTTGATAACGGCCGAGCGCCATCGACTGGCTTTTGAGGATGCTGAGGCGGCGTTGATGCGTTCCCTGGAACCGTCGTTAGACTTGCCCGAATTGGTGGCCGAGGACCTGCGACTCGCCGCACGCGCTTTGGAACGCATAGCGGGCCGAATTGATGCGGAGGAAGTTCTCTCCAGTATTTTCTCGCGACTGTGTGTCGGCAAATGAAAATTGTTTCACGTGAAACATCGCGGCCCCGCATGACCGCAACATTCGATGTCGTCGTCATAGGCGGCGGGCACGCGGGTTGCGAGGCGGCCGCTGCGGCCGCTCGGGTTGGCGCGCGGACAGCGCTTGTGACGCAAGACGTCCAGACCATCGGCGCGATGTCATGCAACCCCGCCATCGGCGGCCTGGGAAAGGGACACCTCGTCCGGGAAATCGATGCTCTCGACGGGCTCATGGCCCGGGCGGCCGACGCGGCGGGAATTCAATTCCGCGTGCTCAATCGGCGAAAAGGCCCGGCTGTTCAAGGGCCCCGCGTGCAGGCAGATCGCAAGCTCTATCGAGAAGCGATGCATGCCCTAATTGCGCAAACCGAAAACCTCGAGATTGTCCAGGGTGAGGCGAGCGCGATCCAACTTGACGGCCGGACGGCGTCGGCGGTGCAATTGGCTGACGGCGCGCGCCTCGCTACCAAGGCTATTGTCATTACGACGGGCACATTCTTGCGCGGCGTCATTCACCTCGGGGAAGAACGGACATCGGCGGGACGCTTTGGCAGCCCTGCCTCCCTGGAATTGGCGCGGAGCCTGGACTCGATTGGCTTCATGCTGGGTCGATTAAAGACCGGTACGCCGCCGCGGCTTGACGGCGCCACAATCGACTATTCCCGCCTGGAGGCTCAACTTGGCGATGACCCGCCGGAACCCTTTTCGGCGCTGACCCCCGCAATTACAAATCGGCAGATCGCTTGCCACATTACCCGGACTTCGCCTGCGGGCCACGCGATCGTACGCGCCAACGCCCATAGAACGGCCGTGTATTCGGGAGCCATTTCCGGCCTTGGGCCTCGCTACTGCCCATCGATAGAGGATAAGGTCATCCGATTCGCGGATAGGGAAAGCCATCAAATATTCCTGGAGCCCGAGGGCCTAGACGACACAACTGTCTATCCCAACGGCATTTCGACATCCCTGCCCCCTGACATCCAGGCTCTCTTTCTCGCGACAATCCCGGGTCTAGAGAACGCCCGGATAATTCGACCGGGTTACGCGATCGAATACGATTACATCGACCCGAGAGAACTCAACGCGTCGCTGATGACCAAACGTGTCGAGGGGCTGTTTCTGGCAGGACAGATTAATGGGACGACGGGATATGAAGAGGCCGCCGCGCAAGGGCTCGTCGCCGGTCTGAATGCGGCCCGCTATTGCGGGGGCATGTCGTTAGCGACCCTTGACCGCGCGGATTCCTACACCGGCGTGATGATCGACGATTTGATTAACCGTGGCGTCACGGAGCCGTACCGAATGTTTACCTCGCGAGCAGAGTACCGACTCTCTCTTCGCGCCGACAATGCGGACGAACGATTGACGGAAAAGGGCATAGCTCTCGGCTGCGTTGGGGCGACTCGCTCCCAACGCCACCGTTCGCTGATGGCCAGACTGAACGCGATGCGCGCGCGGCTCAAAAGCGCGACCGCCTCGCCGTCAACGCTCGCTTCGGCCGGCATCTCGGTCAACCAGGACGGCATTCGCCGTTCGGCCTTCGACCTCGCCGCCCAACCGCATCTGGGTCTGGATGTCCTTGCCCGCGTATGGCCCGATTTCCTGGACATCGAGCCCGCGATGGCGCGCCGATTGGAAGCGGATGCGAAGTACGCGGTTTATCTCGACCGACAAGAGGAGGACATTGCCAGACATCGGCGCAGCGAGGCTTTGCCGATCCCGAAAGATCTCAACTTTAGCGCGCTTTCAGGTTTGTCGAATGAGATGAAAGCCAAATTCATGGCCGTCCAGCCCGCTACTCTTGGCCAGGCAAGTCGAATCGAAGGCGTCACGCCGGCAGCCCTGGCTCTAATTGCGGCGCATTCCCGGCGAAAGACGAAACGTCCGGAGGTAGACGCTTAGGCGCTAGGAAGCGAGCCCCGCCGATGGAGGGGGATGTTTGCTCCGATACGCTTACGCTCGCCCACAACTCCAGTTTTCGCGGGTTGCCGGAGCTCAACATCGCTTGATGGGAACGCGCATCGCAATCGCACATTTGGCAACGGCCACCGCGATCCAGGCCCCAAGTCAGCCCCTCAGGACCCGGCATCGTCACGCCGGGCGATTGGCCGGACATCTCTCCGAGTTCTCGATGACGATCCTGTCAAATCCCAAAGCGCTCCCAACCGTCATGTTTCACGTGAAACTTTTCTCAAAATCGCCGGGCAGACTCGATGTTAGACGATAGGTCTGAAGCGCTCTCTCTTATCCGCGCCACGCCTGTGAGCGCCCGCCGCTTCGACACTTACGTCGAGCTCCTTGCCCGATGGCGGAAGGTTACCAACTTAGTCTCGGAGGCAACTTTCGCGAATGTCTGGATGCGCCATCTCGCCGACAGCGCCCAATTGCTGGATTTTGCCCCTCTCGCCAGACGTTGGGTCGATATGGGTTCCGGAGCCGGATTCCCGGGAATGGTGATCGCGATATTGCTCGCAGACGTTGAAGGCGCGCAGGTGCACTGCATCGAAAGCGATCGCCGTAAATGCGCATTCTTGAGAGAGGTTGCGCGCGCGACCAACGCTCCCGCCGTCGTTCATCCCACGCGCATCGAAACGCTTGAAGCGACGCTGTTGCCGCCAGTGGACGCGGTCACCGCGCGTGGGCTCGCCCCCATGCCCCAATTGCTAGAATTCGCCAAGGGTTGGCTCATCCATGGAGCCATTGGGATATTTCCGCGGGGTCGCTCCGCAGATGATCAAATCAAGGCCCTTCCGGACCAAGACCAATTTCAAATCGAGACGTTCCCTAGTAAGGTCGAAACTGAGGCTCGGATCGTTCGAGTCCGACGCATATCGCAGGCTCCCAGATGAACCGAGACGAGCAACCCATCCCGATGGGGACCACAGTCGATCCGTCCCTCCCATCGTCGTCGCGAATTCTCGTGCTCGCAAATCAGAAGGGCGGCGTTGGGAAAACCACGACCGCGATCAATCTCGGGACGGCCCTCGCCGCAATCGGCGAACGCGTGCTGATTATCGATCTGGATCCCCAAGGCAACGCCTCGACCGGACTAGGCATCGATCGAAAGTCGCGGGTCTTGTCCAGCTATGACGCTCTCACTGGCGAGAGGTCTCTCGCTCAGGTTATCACTCCGACGGCCGTGCCAAGGCTCTTTATCGCCCCTTCGACGATGGATTTGCTCGGCGTCGAGTTGGAAATTTCCGGTCACGCCGATCGTTCGCATAAACTCAAAAAGGCCCTCAAGACCCTGTTTTCCCCCGGCAACAACGAAAACAACATCACCTACGTCCTGATCGACTGCCCGCCATCGTTGAATCTGTTGACAATCAACGCTTTAGTGGCGGCAGACGCGGTCGTCGTCCCTCTCCAATGCGAATTTTTTGCGCTCGAGGGGTTGTCGCAATTGCTGAAGACCGTGGATGAAGTTCGCAGGTCGCTCAATCCTGCGCTGATCATCCACGGGATTGTCTTAACCATGTTCGATCCTCGCAATTCGCTGGCGAGCCAGGTCGTCGCTGACGTTCGCGCCTTCATGGGCGAGAAGGTCTACGACACTGTCATTCCCCGTAACGTTCGCGTCTCCGAGGCGCCTTCGCATGGCAAGCCCGTGTTGCTGTACGACCTCAAATGCATGGGTAGTCAGGCCTACCTGAAACTCGCGTCTGAAGTCATACAGCGCGAGGGGCGATGGCGCGCAGCCTGAAAATAAGATCATTGATGTACTGGGACAGTCCTGATGGCCGAAGAAGCAGCACGACCCGAACACAGGCCCCGCCTCGGCAGGGGACTCGCTGCGCTCTTAGGTGATTCGGGCGAAGAGTCCGCCGCGCTCGATCGTTCGCGAGGCGTGCGAAAGGCCCCTGTAGAATTTCTGCGTCCGAACCCCCGTAACCCACGCAAGACATTTGCGGACACGGATCTGGACGATCTCGCGGCCTCGATACGCGAGCGCGGCGTCATTCAGCCCGTCCTAGTTAGGGCCATCCCAAGAGTCGCCGACGCCTATGAGATCATCGCGGGCGAGCGACGTTGGCGGGCGGCCCAACGCGCCGGTCTGCATGAGATCCCGATTCTTGTCTTGGAAGTCGGCGACCGCGAAGCGCTCGAGATTGCCATCGTCGAGAACATTCAGCGGACGGATCTCAATGCTCTGGAGGAGGCGCAGGGTTATGCGCAACTCGCCTCGGACCACGGATACAACCAGTCCGATATAGCGCGGGTCGTCGGAAAGAGCAGAAGTCACATAACCAATACGCTGCGGCTCATGAATCTGCCTGAACGAACGCGCTCGCTCCTCGCCTCGGGCGCCATTTCCGCAGGTCATGCTCGGGCTTTGCTCGCAGTGACTGATCCCGACGCCGTCGCCGATCGCATAATCGCCCAGGGCCTGACTGTGCGAGACATCGAAAAACTCGGGGAGAACGCGGGGAAAACCGCTCGCAGCTCGCCGAAGGCTCGACCTCCGGTAGACCCTGATACACAGGCCCTGGAGGAACGGATCGGCCTTGCGCTCGGCGCTAAAGTGACAGTCCGTCACAACGGCGAAGCTGGCGAGATTCGAATCTCGTTTCGAGACTTCGAGCAGCTCGACGACTTCTGCCATCGCCTAAGCACTCCGGCATCGCGATAGCCTGCGCCGGCGGCGGAATTCGACCTCTTGTTGCTTTAGCGCGCAGCATTCCTGGCCCCGGAGGCCAGGGACCATAGTGCGCGCGTAGCTATGACTTCCGCCAGGCGCGGGTCCCGACGGGCTTTGCCGGCGACGCCGAGAATAGCGGGAAGTCTCCTGCCCAGCGCTGCCGAACTCCACAGCTCGGCCTGCTTCGCCAGCGCCGCCCTGCCGACCGGCGGCAGCCGAATGAAATGACCCTGCAATGCCGCGTCGAACGATTTACCCTGTTCCATTTCCACGCGAATTTGGTGAAGCAGGAGCATCCTCGAAACCAACCTTGACAAGAGATGCCCAGCGTCGCCGCCTTCGCTGAAAAACCGACCGGCCGATCGCTCGACTTCCGTCACGTCGCCGAACAGGGACTTGTCGATCAAGCCGTCCAGGCCCGACGGCGCCGCGTCGGAAACGATAGCTTCGACATCGCCGACCTCCACTCTCGAAGCGCCGCGGGCATAAAGCATGAGCTTGGCAATCTCGCCCCGGGTCGTGAGCCGATCCGACCCCAATAGCGTTGAAAGATAATCCCGCGCCTCGCCTGTCACCTCGACTCCCGCTTCCCGAGACTCGGCGTCGATTACGCCTAACAACGCCCGCCGTTCGTCGGGATAGCATTCGATCGAGGCCGCGATAGCCGACCTCTCAAACAGCGACCGCAGCGCGGCCCCCTTCTTTAGATTGCCCGCTTCGAGGACAATCGTGCAGTCTTGCGGCGGTCGCGCCATGAGCGGCTCCAGGGCCGACGTCACGTCACGCGACCCCGTATCGATCCAAATTGCCCTGTGTCCCCCAAACATTGAGATTGAATACGCCTCGTCGGCGAGCCTGCCGACGTCGCGCATCACCGCATCGCCCTCGAGGCGGGTCAGCCGAAGTGGATCCACATCGCCGCCCAACACCGTGCTCACCAAGATCTTGGCTCGCTCGTGAATCAACCCCTCGTCGCTGCCATGGACGAGATAGAAGCGCGCCTCTGGCGGCGGCCGTTTTACATAGCTGTCGGCGACATCGTTTCGGACAATCGTCATCGTCGATTCCAGGTCGGCGGCTGTGCGACGGCGCCGAGATACTACACGGGATGCAAGAGCCCCGAAGCTCCAGCGTGAGCATTATTACGTGCAATCCGCTTTCAGATCGTCGCGAAATCGTCTAGCAACGCCCATTCCTCGAACCCACGGCGAGTCATGTCCAGCTACAACCTCTTGCTCCTTCCCGGCGACGGCATTGGTCCGGAAGTCATGGCCGAAGTTGAGAAAGTCACAGATTTCTTTACGCGTGAAGGCAGCATTCGATTTGAAATCGAAAAGGGACTTGTCGGCGGTTGCGCCTATGACGCGCACGGGCAGGCGATAAGCGACGCCGACATGGATCGGGCGCATCAAGCCGACGCGGTCTTGCTTGCTGCGGTCGGCGGTCCAAAATGGCAGAGCGTGCCCTATGAGGTCAGGCCCGAAGCGGGTCTCTTGAGGCTTCGCAAGGAACTGGCGCTTTACGCAAATCTTCGCCCTGCCATCTGTTACCCCGCGCTCGCCGATGCCTCCTCCTTGAAGCGAGAAGTCGTCGAAGGCCTGGATATCATGATCGTTCGCGAACTCACGGGCGGCGTATATTTCGGAGAACCGAAACAGATCATCGACCTCGGTAATGGTCAGAAGCGGGGGATCGACACACAAGTCTACGACACCTACGAGATCGAGCGGATCGGCCGCGTCGCTTTCGATCTGGCGCGTAAACGAAACAATAAAGTGACGTCCTCAGAAAAACACAACGTCATGAAGTCCGGCGTCCTTTGGCGCGAAGTCATAACAGCGCTGCATCAGCGTGAATACTCGGACGTCACACTCGAGCACCAGCTCGCCGACGCGCTGGGTATGCAACTTGTGCGTTGGCCCAAGCAGTTCGATGTCATCGTCACCGACAATCTATTTGGCGACATGCTGTCCGATGTTGCCGCAATGCTGACCGGATCTTTGGGCATGTTGCCGTCCGCTTCGCTCGGCGACGTCGACCCCAAGACGCGCAAGCGCAAGGCGCTTTATGAGCCCGTGCATGGCTCGGCGCCGGATATAGCCGGCAAAGCCCAGGCAAATCCGATCGCAATGATCGGCTCGTTCGCGATGGCATTGCGCTATTCCTTTGGCCTTTCGGCCGACGCCGATCGATTGGACGCGGCTATCGCAACCGTGCTTGCCAGCGGGCTGCGAACCAAAGACATCGCCAGCGAAGGAACTCGTGTGGTTTCCACCGGCGAGATGGGCAACGCCATCATTGCGGCTCTCGAAGGAAAGCCTATCTAACGTCAGGTTCAAGTCGGCGTCGACAGGATCCCGATGAACTCCACAAGCGCGTCACCGCAAGGCGCAAGGCCTACGTCCTTGCGGCGTCGCTCCCCCACGAAATCCTCGTACTCCAAGCTCGATTCGTCTTCCTCGCGGACAGACGACCATCATAGGCTTCGCAAAAACTCAGGAGCTTGCGATTTCAATTCATCCGGTATATCAAACGGTTCGTTCGGCATACAGAACCCTTGTGCCTTAGAGGAACCGTTGGAGAGCCGTTTTGGGAAGCCAGGGCGCAATCACAAGTGTAGACGCGCCGGTGGTCGCGGACGCCGCTCACAGCCTGGTCCTGCGACTTGACCCGCAACGGCCGCTTGCGCTCGACTCCGGAATCGATCTCGCCCCGTTATCGATCGCCTATCAAACCTACGGCGCCCTGAACTCCGCCAGATCCAACGCCATATTGATTTGTCACGCGTTGACCGGCGACCAACACGTCGCAAATCCGCATCCGATTACCGGCCGGCCCGGCTGGTGGGACACCATGGTGGGGCCCGGAAAACCTGTCGATACCGAACGCTTCTTCGTGATTTGCGCGAACGTTATCGGCGGATGCATGGGTTCAACGGGTCCTACCTCCAATAACCCTGCGACCGGCGAACCGTATGGGCTCGACTTTCCTGTAGTGACCATCCGAGACATGGTGCGCGCCCAGGCTATGCTGATCGATGCGCTCGGCATCGATACGCTGTTCTGCGTTGCCGGCGGTTCCATGGGAGGAATGCAGGTCCTGCAATGGGCGGCCGCTTATCCCCATCGCGTGTTTAGCGCGCTGCCCATCGCCACCGCGGCCAGACACTCGGCGCAAAACATCGCGTTTCACGAAGTCGGTCGACAGGCGATCATGGCGGACCCTGACTGGCGCGGCGGCCGTTACCTGATCGAGGGCGCGCGGCCAAGCAAGGGACTCGCGGTTGCTCGGATGGCCGCGCATATCACATATCTCTCGGAAACCGCCCTGCAACGCAAATTTGGACGCAACCTGCAAGACCGCGAAACGCATACGTTCTCTTTTGACGCTGATTTTCAAGTGGAATCCTATTTGCGCCACCAGGGTCTTATTTTCGTCGAAAGATTTGACCCCAATTCGTATCTCTATATGACGCGCGCTATGGACTACTTTGATCTCGCCGCCGATTTCGACGGCTCACTGGTCCAGGCGTTCCGGAACACCCGAACCCGATTTTGCGTTGCATCTTTCACATCAGACTGGCTGTTCCCGACTACCGATTCGAAGGCGATCGTACGGGCGCTAAACGCCGCGGGCGCCTCTGTCTCGTTCGTCGAGATCGAAACTGACCGTGGCCACGATGCTTTCTTGCTCGACGTGCCGGAATTGTTCGCAACCACGCGCGGATTCATAGATGCAGCCGCGCGCGCGCGCGGCCTTAGTTGAAGAAGCGCAAACCGCCCATGTCAGGAATAGCGCCGATCGCGCGAACAGACCTCCTTGTTGTGGCCGAAATGGTCGACCGAGGATCGAAAGTGCTCGACGTCGGCTGCGGCGACGGAGAACTCTTGCGGCTGCTGCGCAAGGAACGCGCTGTGGACGGCCGTGGCCTCGAATTGTCGCAATCTGGCGTCAACGAATGCGTAGCTAAGGGTCTATCCGTCATCCAAGGCGACGCCGATACGGATCTTGTCGACTACCCCACTGGCGGTTTCGATTACGTAATCCTGTCCCAAACGCTCCAGGCGACCCGACGTCCTCGGGTCGTGCTCGAAAACATGTTGCGAATCGGAACCCGCGCCATAGTCTCGGTGCCGAATTTCGGCCATTGGCGAGTGCGCGCTCAACTCGCGCTCACCGGCCGCATGCCAGTGACGTCGAACCTCTCCTACGCCTGGTACGACACCCCGAATATTCACTTTTGCACAATTGCCGACTTTGTCGATCTGGCTCACGAAATCGGCGCAATTATCGATCGCAGCGTGGTGCTCAATCGACGCGGATCGCCGCTTCAGCTACACCTGCCGACATGGGCGTGGAACCTGTTCGGAGAACAGGCGGTGTTCCTGATCCATCGACCGCGTTGACAGTTGGGATTGCGGGGTCTTTTCTTAGCCTCCCGAAGGAGCCGCAAATGTCCGCCAAACCCGATCTTCGTGACTTCGTTGCAGACGCCCAAGACTGGCGTCGCGATATTCACGCCCACCCGGAACTTCTCTACGACGTCCCGCGCACCGCGAAATTCGTGGCCGATCGGCTGCACGCCTTCGGCTGTGATGAAGTCAAGATGTTCGTCGGCAAGAGCGGCGTCGTCGGAGTCATCAACGGGCGCAAGTCTGGCGGCTCGCGCGTGATCGGCCTACGCGCCGACATGGACGCATTGCCAATTCAAGAACAGACGAATTTGCCCTATCGCTCGAAGACCGAAGGTTTAATGCACGCTTGCGGCCACGACGGCCACACCGCGATGCTGCTGGGAGCCGCTCGATATCTGGCGAAAACTCGCGACTTCGCGGGGACCGCCGTGGTGATCTTTCAACCCGCCGAAGAAGGCGGAGCGGGCGCAAAGGCGATGCTCGACGATGGGCTGATGGAGAGGTTCGGCATCCAGGAAGTCTACGGCATGCACAACATGCCGAACCTTCCTGTTGGAACGTTCGCCCTGCGCAAAGGTCCCCTGCTTGCTGCAGCCGACCGTTTTACCATCTTCGTAGAAGGCAAGGGCGGACATGCTGCGCATCCTCACGGTTGCCACGACCCCCTCTTGGCCGGCGCCGCCATCGTCAATGCATTGCAGACGATAGTGTCACGCAATGTTGATCCGCTCGACGCCTGCGTTGTGTCGGCGACCAAATTCGAGGCTGGGACGGCATTTAACATCATACCGCAAACTGCGGAGATCTGGGGCACGGTGCGCACGCTGACCCCGGTAACCCACGATCTTGCCGAGCGACGCATGGGTGAGATTGTCGCGGGCGTCGCAACCACCTATGGCGTTTCAGCCCGCCTAGAATACGAGCGGGGCTATCCGCCCACGCGAAATCATCCCGACCAGACCGACTTTGCGACCTCCGTGGCCCGACGTATCGCCGCAGACGGTCAGGTGTTGACGGACATACAGCCGATCATGGGCGCCGAGGACTTTTCCTTTATGCTGGAGGCGCGGCCCGGCGCCTTCATCTTTGTCGGAAATGGCGACAGTGCAGGGCTTCACCACCCCAGTTACGACTTCAACGATGCGGCGTTGCCGTTCGGAATGTCCTACTGGGCGGAACTCGTCGAGTCTGCGTTGGTTCCGTGACGGGCGCATAGTTCGGAACTCGGCCCCTGCGTCCGGTCTCGCCGACGCGGTCGACTCTTGGTCCCAGAAAACCGATTGTCATCGATTTCCCTGCGCCTCCAATTCCTCGCGCAAAATCTCTAGATTCAACCATTGGTCTTCTGCAGCCTCGAGTTCCCCGCGTTTACGGGCATAGCTCTCCGTCATGGCGCGAAATCGCTCGGGATCGCGCATGTGGAGATCGCCATCGGCCAGCTTCACCTCTAATTCCGCCAATTCTCGGTTCAAACTCTCGATTCGGTCCGGCAAAGCGGCGAGCGCATGCTTTTCGTTGAACGAAAGCTTGCGCTTGATTGACGGTCTCTCTTCATCAACTCGGGCTTGGCGTGGGGGCTTCGACACGACCGGCGCCTCCGGCCCGGAGAGCCCGTATCCACGTTGCGAAACCATATCCGAGTAGCCGCCGGCGTATTCGACCCAACGACCCCCGCCCTCCGAAACAATCACCGATGTCACAACCCGATCCAGAAAGTCACGATCGTGGCTGACGAGAAGTATCGTCCCCGGATAGTCTGCGAGCAGTTCTTGCAACAGATCGAGGGTTTCAATATCGAGATCGTTGGTCGGCTCGTCGAGAACCAATACGTTGGAAGGGATAGCGAGTGCGCGCGCCAGCATCAGCCGCCCCCGCTCTCCCCCGGACAGCTTCCCAATTGGAGTTCGCGCCTGCTCCGGTGCGAAAAGAAAGTCCTTCATATAGCCAATGACGTGCTTCTTCTCGCCGTTTACGTCGACGTAGTCGCTTCCGCCGCCCGTCAGGGCGTCGACCAGGGTCGTGGCGGGCGCAAGCGTCGCTCTGCGCTGATCGAGCACGGCCATGCTCACTTGCGCGCCCAAGCGAACGACGCCGGAATCGGGCGCCAACTGTCCCGTCAACAGATTGATCAAAGTCGTCTTCCCAGCTCCGTTCGCTCCTATGATTCCAAGCCGATCTCCCCGCATGACCCGCAAAGACAAGTCTTTGACTACCGCCACCTCATCATAGCTTTTCGACACCTTCTCCACGTCGAACACCAAGGCGCCGGACGACTTGGACTCGGAGGCGACCATGTTGGCAAGGCCGGTCGCCCGGCGTGCTTCATTTCGTTCGCGCCGCATCAAGGCCAGTTCGCCGACCCTGCGCATGTTGCGTTTGCGTCGGGCCGTCACGCCATATCGCATCCAATGCTCTTCCGAGACGATCCGCCGATCGAGCTTGTGCCGCTCGCTTTCTTCCTCCTCGAGCTTTTGGTCTCGCCAAGCCTCAAACGCCGCAAAACCCCTCTCGAGCCGTCGCGTGACGCCCCGGTCCAGCCAAACGGTAGACTGGGTCAGATCAGCCAGGAGCCGCTTGTCGTGACTGATCAAGGCAAAGGCGGAACGCGACTGCCGTAATTCCCTCTCCAGCCACTCAATCGCCAGGAGATCGAGATGGTTCGTCGGTTCATCCAACAACAAGATATCTGGCTCGGCAGCGAGAACGCGCACAAGGGCGACGCGTCGCGCTTCTCCGCCCGAGAGGCGGCTGGGCTCCCACTTGGGATCCACCCCAAGCTCCGCCATTAACTCCGGCACCCGATGACCATGGTCGAACTCATCCAGGCCAGCGGCAATAAACTCCGAAACCGTAGCATATCCCGTCAGATCGGGCTCCTGCGGCAGGTACCTCATTCTGGAGTTCGGCTGGACGAAGCGCGATCCGCTATCGGCAGGCGTTTCCCCCGCCGCAATTCGAAGCAGTGTCGATTTTCCCGAGCCGTTTCGCCCCACCAGCGCGATCCGGTCGCCCGGCGAGATCGTCAGTTCGGCCCCATCCAATAATGGCGCGCCCCCGAGCGTCAGTTTTATGTCTCGAAGTTGCAATTGCGGCGGCATTTGAAGCAGACTCGGTGCGAGCAATCCTGCCGAACGCATAAAGCGACGGCCCGAAAAGGGAAAGGCCCGCTATGGAGCCCACGGTTTCACAGATCATGGCGACGCTTCGCGCACATCGCGCGACAGTGCTGTCCCGCTCGGTTTTACAGGAATTCTCGCTAGATTCGGACCGATTCGAACGATTTCACAGAGTTCACGATGATCTGTTGTTCGATTTTTCCAAACAGCGAATCGACTCCTCGGCGCTGGCTCAATTGGTTTCTCTTGCCACGGCTGCGGGCGTCGAGCGCAAGCGCGACGCCATGTTTCGCGGCGAGATCGTCAATTCCACGGAACGACGAGCGGCGCTGCACACCGCCCTGCGCGATTTGACGGCCCGGAGCCTCTTCGTCGACGGCCGCGACGTGGCGCCCGACATTGTCGCCGAGCGCAAGAAGATGCTGGCTTTCGCTTCCGACGTTCGCGAGGGCAGAGTGCGCGGCGCTCTCGGCCAACCGATGACCGACGTCGTCAATATCGGGATCGGCGGATCCGACCTGGGCCCGGCTATGGCCGCAAAAGCGCTGTCGCCGTATTCGCTCACGACCTTGCGCGCTCATTTTGTTTCGAACGTCGATGGGGCGGACATTGCTGACACGCTTCGCGGCCTGGACCCCGCCCGAACTCTGTTCATCGTTTCCTCGAAGACTTTCACAACCCAGGAGACGATGACCAATGCCCGCTCCGCCCGCGACTGGGTCGTTAACGCTCTAGGCGCGACCGCAGTTGCGGACCACTTCGCAGCGGTTTCCACCAGGCTCGACAAGGTCGCCGAATTCGGCATCGAACGCGACCGGGTGTTCGGCTTTTGGGATTGGGTCGGCGGTCGGTACTCGATCTGGTCAAGCATCGGCCTCCCGCTGGCGATCGCAATTGGCGCCGACAGCTATGAAGACTTTCTCCGCGGAGGCGCGGACATCGACAATCACTTCCGCGAAGCCAAAATCGAAAACAACATTCCCATGCTGATGGGACTGCTTTCGGTCTGGAACCGCAACATCCTCGACTATCCCTCGCAGGCCGTCATCCCCTACGACCAACGCCTGTCTCGCTTCCCCGCCTACCTTCAGCAGCTCCAGATGGAGAGCAACGGCAAGAGCGTTCAGACTGACGGCGCGCCGGTGACTCTAGCCACTGGGCCCATCGTTTGGGGAGAGCCGGGCACCAACGGACAACATGCGTTTTTCCAGTTGCTGCATCAGGGGACCGAGATTGCGCCGATCGATTTCCTGGTCGCCGCCAGGCCAACGATCGCCGATCCACACCATCACGACCTTCTCGTCGCCAATTGCTTCGCACAGGGCGAAGCCCTCATGCGCGGTCGCACGCGCGATGAAGCCGAGACGCTATCCGTGGCGCAAGGCTCGAGCGCCTCCGAAGCGGCGAGGCTCGCGCCGCACAAGACATTCCTCGGCAGCCGACCGTCCTCGACCCTCGTTTACGCGCAGCTCACCCCGCGGACCCTTGGCCGACTGATCGCAATCTACGAACACAAGGTCTTCGTCGAGGCGATGATATGGAACATCAACCCCTTCGATCAATGGGGCGTGGAGCTCGGAAAGGAGCTGGCGTCGCGCCTCGCGCCGATCGTCTCCGACGCAAACGCGGACACAGGCTCGCTGGACGCCTCGACCGCCGGCTTGATCGCTCACATTCGAAAATTACGCGCGGACGTCACTTAGGCCCCGCGGACGAAAGTTTCCTCGTGGCCTTCGCAAGCCACTGTCGCGTCTCCGAGTCCAAATGCGGCGACAACATTGTTCGAACCCGCGCGTGATAGCTGTCAAGCCACGCTCTCTCCCCAGCGTCAAGCAGTCGCGGGTCGATTGCATCGAGGTCGATCGGCGCCAAAGAGATCGTGTCGAATCCCAGCATCTCCCGCTCGCTTCCGGAGATGGCGCGCTCTTCCACAACCACCAGGTTCTCGATCCGGATGCCAAACCTGCCCGCGGAATAATACCCTGGCTCGTTCGAGATGATCATGCCCGGCTCCAGCGGCGTCGTCCCGGTCTTCGCTATCCGCTGCGGCCCCTCGTGGACGGAAAGGTACGCTCCTACGCCATGGCCCGTGCCATGATCAAAATCGAGGCCCGCGTTCCACAGGGCCTGCCGAGCGAAGGAATCTATTTGCGCGCCGGTCGAGCCCCTCGGAAACACCGCGCGCGCAATAGCGATATGCCCCTTCAACACCCGGGTGAAACGGTCGCGCATTTGCCGCGTGACGGCGCCTACCGCTATCGTTCGAGTGATGTCCGTGGTGCCATCCTCATACTGACCCCCGCTATCAATCAGAAACAGGCCGTTTCCCACCGCCAGGTTAGACTCAACGCTGACCCGGTAATGGGGAATTGCCGCATGCGGGCCCGCGGCGGCAATCGACGGAAACGAAACATCCTTGAGCAGCCCGGTCATTCGCCTGTAGGTCTCGAGCGCTTGCGCCGCAGAAATTTCAGACACGGTTCCGCTCGGAGCCTCACGCGCGAACCAGGCCAGGAAACGGGCCACAGCCGCGCCATCGCGAATATGAGCTGCGCGAATCCCAGCCAGTTCAGCCTTGTTCTTTACGGACTTCATGAGCGAAATCGGGTCAGGGCCCAATACAGGATCGCCGCCGGCTTGAGAGAATCTCTGCGACGCAATGGCCGGCGCGGTTGCGAGGTCGAATGCGACCTGCACTTTGCCTCGGCCCAGCGATTCCATATGCGCGAGCAGACGGACAGGCTCCTCGATCTCCGTCACTTTGGAAATGCGCACGCGCATGGAATTTGACAGCTTGCGCCCATCTATGAACAGCGTCGGGCGCCCGACGCGTGGGACATAGGCAAAGCTCAGCGGGAGAGGCGTATGAGCGACGTCGGCGCCCCTGATATTGAACAGCCATGCAACATTGTGCGAATCGCTGACAAACAGGCCTCCAAGGCCGCCCAACTTGGCCTTGACGTCCTCGATCTTCGCTGCCGCGCTCTTCCCAGCCAATCTCAGGGGATGGGCGTTGACTGCGCCTAGCGGCTCGGCCGGTCGATCCGTCCAGATCGAGTCGATCGGATTCGATTCGACCGCGACGAGTTCGCCGCCGGCCTTCCGACAGGACTTGGCGTATCTCTCGACGGCGTCTGGCGTGTGCAGCCAAGGATCGTAGCCCAACCGCTCCCCGGCTCGTAAGTTCGCTTCAATCCAAGTCGTGGGAGGCGAATCGAAAACATGCAGGGGTTCGAACACGGCGGTGTCGATCTGCGACGGCGCCTGGACAGTGTAACGACCGTCGATGAATAGAGCGGCTCTGTCGCGGAGCACTACGGCCAGCCCGGCGGACCCCGAAAATCCAGTGAGCCAGAGAAGCCTTTCAGCGGAAGCCGGGACATATTCGTTTTGGTGCTCGTCGGCGCGCGGGACGAGGAAGCCGGCCAGACCACGCCGTGCAAGTTCGTTTCGGAGCGCCGCAGCGCGAACCGAACCCTGCATCGGTCCACCTAGCGTGACGAACGATTGGAACCGGCTCTCGAACTCGACTGCCGGACGCGGCTTCACGGAGCCTCCGATTGGGTGACAACATGCCCAATGAAGGGCAATTCACGAAAAGCATGGGCGACGTCCATGCCATAGCCGACAACAAACAGATCCGGGCAGACGAAGCCGACATAATCCGCCTTTATCTCCACCTCGCGCTTTCCCGGCTTCTCCAACAATGAACACACCAGCACGCGGCGAGCCCCGCGCGCGACCAGCAGGTCCTTGGCGAAGGCCAGAGTTCGACCTGACTCCAGAATGTCGTCTACAAGGAGAACGTCTCTGCCCTTCACCGAAGATTCGATGTCGCGCAGGATCCTCACATTACCGGACGAGACAGTTCCCTCACGATAGCTCGAAAGGTGAAAAAACTCGACATGCGGCTCCAGGCCAACCCTGTAAAGCGCTCGCAGCAAGTCAGCCGCAAACATGAACGAGCCCTTGAGTATCGCTACGACCAACAAATCCTTCGGGTCCGTGGCGGCGACTTCTTTCGCCAGTTCGGCCGTTCGATTGGCTATCGCCGTCTCATCGAAAAGCACCTTGACCTGTCGCGCTTTGCTCATAGTCCCTCCGGTCTGCCGCCAGTCCGCTCCGCTGCGCGGGCGACTTTCACGGTCGCATCGACGACACCGGCTGGCGGCGCCTCGAGACGTGCGGAGAATTTAACCCGCTCAGCGGGCGTAAGGCGAGTCTGCGCGACGCGAGTTGTCCAGACGTATCTCTCCTCGCCATTGGCGTCCCGGAGCGCTATTCTCAATTCCGGCGAAGCGATTTCCACAGCGCGACGATTTACGACCGTCCCCTCGACCAAAAGCAAGTTTCTTTCGCCGCCGCCCCCCAAGCGCGCCTTAAGATCCTCGACCGCCAACCCATCACCTGAAGCCGGGGCTCCGATCTCGCGGAAGACGCCGGACAGAACGGGCGCTGCTCCGACCAACTGATCCCGGTGCGCCAGCGCGACCATCGCGACGGCGACTGCGCAGACCGCGAGGATGGGTCCGGCAACCCGCTCCGAGCGCCCAGATTTTCGCTGAATGCCGGCCTCGGAGGGATCGCCCTTATACAGTCGCCAAATAAGCGGCGAGCCGACCCGGCGGGATTTGGGAGCTGATCCGAGACGATTTTCACCCGGCTTTGCAATGGATCGAGCTGCGCCGGGCCGATACGCCTCTCCCACCCGCGTTAGATCCGCTTTATGATGAAATTTGCCATCGCGATCGGAGACCATAGACATGCCGAATCACCCCAGCTCCGGCACAGGGCCTATGCTATTGGCATTTGGCGGCGTTCATGGTTAAGGCCGGGTTAAGCGCAATCCCCGCTGTCTTCTGAGGACGCCATTGCTCCGGTTCGAAAACGTCGGCTTGCGATATGGTATGGGTCCGGAAATCCTCCGAGATCTGAGTTTCAGTATCGCTCCACAGAGCTTTCAATTCCTGACCGGGCCCTCTGGCGCTGGAAAGACGACCTTACTTCGACTGATGCTGCTGTCGCTGCGCCCGACCCGCGGCGTCATCCGCGTCTTTGGCGAGGACGCCTCGCAGCTCGACAAGAATGGGCTCACCGGCGTTCGACGACGAATTGGCGTTGTCTTTCAGGATTTTCGCCTTCTCGATCACTTGACGACATATGAAAATGTCGCGCTGCCGTTGCGCGTCATGGGCCGAGCCGAAGCCAGCTATCGTTCAGAGGTCGTCGAGCTTCTCCACTGGGTTGGGTTGGGAGAACGTATGAACGCCCTCCCCGCGGTATTGTCAGGAGGTGAAAAGCAGCGCGCCGCGATCGCACGAGCGTTGATCGTAAGGCCGGAACTTCTCCTCGCGGACGAGCCCACAGGCAATGTCGATCCCGCTATGGCCTGGAGACTCCTCAGACTTTTCATAGAGCTACACAAATCAGGAACCGCCGTGGTGATCGCCACCCACGACCTGACCTTGATGGATCAATTCGGCTTTGCGCGCCGATTGGTGGTCGGCGACGGAAGGCTGACAGTGTTCGAGCCGGAAACGACATGACTCAATCCTCCGGCGTCGACCCCGATTCGCATTCGGCCCACGGGCTGAAACGCGAAATGCCGCTGGTGCCGGCCGACTTAATCGCAAGCCGGGCTCTGGTGGTCGTCATCGCGATCATGACGTTCCTGGCTTGCTTGACCGCCGGCGGCGCGCTGCTGATCGGGCAGGCCTCGCAGGGGTGGCGGTCCGAAGTCGCCAAAGACGTGACGATTCAGATTAAGCCGAAAACCGGCGAAGACACCGAGGCGATTGTCGGCAAGGCTGTCGAAGCGGCGCGGCGAACGCCCGGCGTATCGGACGCTCATCCGCTGTCGCAGAAGGACTCCGAACGCATGCTGGAGCCGTGGCTCGGGCAAGGTTTGGACCTCTCCCAACTGCCCGTGCCGCGACTCATAATTGTTCACATGAGCGCAGGAGAAGGATCGGACTTGCAACCGCTCCGAACGGCTCTGGCCGCAGTCTCCCCCTCCGCGACCGTGGACGACCAGACTCTTTGGATATCCCGCCTGAACACGATGGCGGACGTCATTGTTTTGTTCGCCGCCGCCGTGTTCATACTTGTCATCATTGCGATGGGCACCGCAATTGGATTTGCAACGCGCGGCGCGATGGCGGGCAACAGGGAAATCATTGAGGTTCTCCACTTCGTTGGCGCCTCGGACAAATTCGTCGCCACAGAGTTCCAAACCCATTTCATGCGCGTGGGATCCAGAGGCGCCATCATCGGCGGCGGCGCCGCGGCTGTCTTTTTCGCCATGACGTCCTTGCTGTCCGCTTGGTGGGCTCATTCGCCCGGAGGGGAGGAGATCGCGGCTCTGTTCGGCGCTTTCGCGTTGAGCGGCATCGGCTATGTCGCCCTGGGCGTAATCTGCGTAACGATTGTAATCCTGACCGGATATCTCTCTCGGGCGATCGTATACCGGCACCTCCAATCTTTATTATAGTAATTCAACCCCGAAAAACTCCGATCATATCAACGGACGGACCCAAATGATCGCGCTTCGTTCGCTCGTTTTCAACTTATTATTCTACCTGAACTTGGTTGTTCTGATGATATTAGGACTGCCGGCGATGCTCGCTGGCCGCCATGGTGTCTTCTTCATGGCGCGCCTATGGGGATCAACGTCGGTATGGCTCCTAAAGACTATCTGTAACCTGCGAATTGAGTATCGCGGCTTGGAAAATATTCCGAACGGCGGTTATATTATAGCTGCGAAACACCAATCATTCCTGGAAACATTTGCACTCTTAAAGTATTCGCCGGATTTTGCTATAATACTGAAACGCCAGCTTATCTTTATCCCGATCTTTGGATTGTATCTTGTCGTGTCAAAGCAGATTTCGATCGACCGGGCGCGAGGTCACAGCGCCTTGTCTCAAATTATTGCGCAGGCCGGCGATGTCCTGCGATCCGGACGGCAGGTATTCATCTACCCCGAGGGGACTCGCCGCCCACCTGGCGCCAAGCCCGCCTACAAGTTCGGCGTCGCGGCGCTTTATGCGCAGACTCAGGCGCCGTGCCTTCCCGTTGCGGTGAATACCGGCCTGTTTTGGGGCCGACGCGGATTCATGCGTCGACCCGGCGTCGCCGTTATCGAATATCTTCCGCCGATCGGTCCGGGCCTCGAACGAAACCAATTCGCGGCGGTGCTGGAAACCGCGATAGAAACCGCCTGCGATCGGCTGAACCGCGAAGCCGTGGCGGCGAACCCGTCGCTGTCGGCTGTCCTCGCGGACGCTCGTGGCGACTTCGCCCAAGGTTGATCCCGGTTTGACCGAGCCATTGACCCTCGATGGAATTTGTTCTATTTTTGTTCTCATCGAAGCCGTGGGTCATCGAACTATGTTGGCCAGTCCCAATTCGAGCGATTGCGATTCCCTCCAAGACGCAATTCCGAGCCTGGAACCGCCGCCTGCGAGGCCAAGTGCGGGTCAACCCCTTGCCGCTTTGAGCGGCGCGACGGAGACCCCCCGTTTTCTGGGATGGCGCGGAGCTTCTGGACGCCGCTATGTTTTCTCGGTGTTCGAATGTGCCGCCTGTCCAGATTACAATGACGCGATATTGATCATCGCTCGAATCGCCGCCGGGGGTCAGCGCTCCCGGATTGCCATACTTGACACGGGCGCTTTCGCCGGGCCGCTACTGCGCAGACTCGCCAAATCCTATGAGTTGGATGCGGCGAACACCGAATTCCAGTTGCATCTTCTGGCCAACTCCGCCGCCGAGCGCCGCGATGTCATCCGCGACATTCAGGCGGCCGATTGATCCTTGCGCAATTGCCCGACGAGCCACTCCAGCTCGCGATCGACAATGCCCATTTCCATCAGATGCTCGTACGTGTTGATGACATAGTCGGAGTTTGCTCCCGAGATTCCTGAGCTGTGTTTCACAAGCGCCAGCAACCTCTCTGGACTGATCTTCCCGGCGTACTGGGAGTGGTTGCGGTCCGCGACAAAGGTCAACGCCATCACGGATTGGCCGCTGTCCAATTCGATAGGCGCCATTCTCTCGATATATACATCGGTCACCAACTCGCGATCGCGGAGGTAGCGGATCGTCGGGTCGCGGAAAGCCGCCTCCACGCGAAAGGCGACGCCGGCGCATTCCCCGCCTTCGTCAAGTCCGAGCACAAGCCCCGGCTGTTCCCGGGTTCCGCGGTACACATGGGAATAGACGCATAGTCTCCGCCGCCATCCGGACACCAGAGCCCTCTGGCGCGATATGAACGGAAAACCGGGTCGCCACATCAGCGACCCATATCCGAAGACCCACAAGTCCTCCATCCCGTCTCTCGTCCCTCGCGATCCCAATGGCGCAAAGCAGGCGATCAACGCCTCACGACGAAACCTCGTCGATATCCCGGGCGGGCCGCCGCCCAAAATCTGGCGCGGACGTTTCCTGGCCGAGTTCGACGATGCCTCGGCGAATCGCGCGCGTGCGGGTAAAAAGGTCGAACAGCCCGTCCCCGTCGCCCCGTCGGATCATGCGCTGCAGCGCAGTCAAATCCTCGCTGAAGCGGCCGAGCATCTCGAGCACCGCATCCTTGTTGTGAAGGAACACGTCCCGCCACATGGTAGGATCGGAGGCCGCTATGCGCGTGAAGTCGCGAAACCCTCCGGCCGAATATTTGATGACTTCGGAGCGTGTGACTTCCTCGAGGTCGGCTGCGGTGCCGACAATGTTATAAGCAATCAAGTGCGGCACATGACTGGTGATCGCCAGGACCAGGTCATGGTGTTCGGGCGTCATCACTTCGACGTTTGACCCGAACGCCTGCCACATCCGGCGAACTCTCGCCACCGCCTCAACCGAGGTTCCATCAGGAGGCGTCAGGATACACCACTTGTTGACGAACAAACTCGCGAACCCTGCGTCGGGTCCGGACTGCTCGGTGCCAGCCACCGGATGCGCGGGAACGAAGTGAGCGTCGCTGGGAAGGTGCGGAGAGATTGCCGCCACGACCGCGCCCTTCACCGAGCCCACGTCCGACACCACCGCGCCCGGAATGAGCGCGGATTTTACCTCGGCGGCCATGGCCGCGTTCGCACCGACCGGAGCGCAAAAGATTATGAGGTCAGAACCTGCCGCCGCCGCCGAAATGGAGTCGGAATAATAGTCCCCGAGACCAAGCGCCCGCGCCCTCTCAATGACGTTAGCGGCGGGGTCCGCGAGGGCGATCGTTCGAGCGACGCCGCAGCGGCGAACCGCGCGCGCAAGCGAGGACCCGATCAACCCAACCCCTAGAATCGCCACCCTGTCGAATATCGGCTCCGCAAGCGGTCCTCCCAATTTATCCGACACGACCGCCATCCTTCATGAACGTGCGGAGAGCGTCAACGAAACCGAGATTCGCTTCTTCGCTTCCGACGCTGAGACGCAGGCAATCTGGCAGTCCGTATCCCGTCACGGGTCGCAGGATAAATCCACGTTGGCTCAGAAAATGGTCCGCCGCCTTCGCGGTGCGCAGACCCGATTCGGGAAACCGGATCAGGATGAAATTCCCGACGCTCGGAACGACTTGCAGTCCCAAAGCCTCGACGGCGTTGGAGAGCCACGGCAGCCAGCGCGCATTATGCGCAACGGCGGCTGCGACATGGGCGTCATCCGCAAGAGCCGCCGCCCCCGCAACAAGCGCGGCCCCGTTGACGTTGAAAGGACCCCTGATGCGATTGAGCATCGCTACGATCTCGGATGGAGCGTAAGCCCATCCCAATCTCAGGCTCGCAAGCCCATAAATCTTGGAGAACGTACGGGTCATCACGACATTCTGGCTCTGCGACACCAGTTCGACGCCGGAAGCATAATCGTTCCGCTGGACATATTCGGCATAGGCCGCGTCGAGCACGAGCAACACATCCGGCGGAATCGCGGCATGCAACCGCTTGATCTCCGAGAAGGGCAGATACGTTCCTGTCGGATTATTCGGGTTGGCAAGAAAAACCATCCGGGTCCGCGGGCTGATTTTCTCTATGAGGGCGTCCACGCTGGCCGTCATGTTGCTTTCGCGGGCAACGACCGGGACGCCGCCCGCGGCGCGAATCGCGATTGGATATACGAGAAAGCCGTATTCGCTATAGAGACCTTCGTCGCCGGCTCGAATGTAGACATGCGCCAGCAGAGACAGCAATTCATCGGATCCGTTCCCGCAGATGATATGTTCCGGGCTCAGACCGTATTTTGTCGCAATGGCTTCCCGCAGCGCCTGGGCCGAGCCGTCGGGATAAAATGCCAGTCGATCGGCTTCGTTTCTAAAGGCTTCGATCGCTTTCTGCGACGCGCCGAGAGGCGACTCGTTCGACGAGAGCTTGTGAATCTTTTCGACGCCCGCGACTTGGCTCTTCCCGGGAACATAGGCGTGGATCGCCAACAATTCGGGTCGTGGCTGAGGGCGTGCGCTTGCTGACGTCAATTTGATCTCCTCTTCCCGCGACATTCAGGCCTGCCCGCCCAAGCCGGAGGCGTCGAAGCGGCTCGCATGGGACCCAATTTCCGTAGTTCGAATATCCGCCGCGCCCTGCCCGCCGAGTGCGCGCGCCGCCGCCGACTCAGGCAGGTTCCCAGGACGTGCGATCAGAAGCGACAGGCCAACTCCGGCAGCCGCATTGCCAATGATCTCGCCGCCTATCTCCGCGATCGCCTGAGGATAGGCTCCACGCCAACGATCGAGCGTGATCGCCTCCAACACCACATCTCTGGCGCCGCCGTCCGCCAACGGCTTTGCGATTACGAACACCGGCATGCCGGCGGGATGGTCTGCACGCTCCACGAAAGGCAGACGCGCGATCACTTTGGGGGCGTTTTGCCCCGCCAGACGCAGCCACCAGGCGCCCGCCCCCGGGCCGCCGTCGAGTGCAAACATGCCAAGATCGCCCTCGCCTGCGCTAACCGCCTCGATGACGCCGGCCGCGCTCATGTGAGGCACGCAGGGAACCGTAAAGCCAAAGTGGAAACGCGCTGAATCTCGCATACCTGAATCGCCGCGCGACACGTCGACATGGACCGAATAGGGCGACTGAACGTACGTGAACGTCGAAATGATAATTCGCCAGATCCCCTCGACGGTGTCCAGCGGCAGCAATCCCCTGTGCCTTTCGACGAGGGCGCGCATCATCGACGCCTCGCGCGCGGGCCTGAATGCCGAGCCTCCGCCCTGCTTCGCCTTGATCGCGATCAACGAATCGATAATGCGGCCCCGTTCCATCAGGAGCGAGTGCATATCGGCGTCAATTCGATCTATTTCTACGCGAAGCTTCGCGAGCGACGCCGCCAACGGTTCTGACACTGGCAACCTCACGGACTCTAGGTATTCATAGACTCGAAGAAATTCGCGTTGGATTTTGTCTCGCGGAGCTTGCCGAGCAGAAACTCAATTGCATCCACCGTGCCCATCGGATTGAGGATGCGGCGCAGCACATACATCTTCTTCAGGATGTCGGGCGGCACGAGCAGCTCCTCCTTGCGAGTCCCGGAACGGGTAATATCCATCGACGGGAATGTCCGCTTGTCCGCGACCTTGCGGTCCAGGATGATTTCGGAGTTGCCGGTTCCCTTGAACTCTTCGAAGATAACTTCGTCCATGCGGGAACCCGTGTCGATCAACGCGGTGGCGATAATTGTCAGCGATCCGCCTTCTTCGATATTGCGCGCGGCGCCAAAAAAGCGTTTGGGCCGCTGCAAAGCATTCGCATCGACGCCGCCGGTGAGAACCTTGCCCGACGACGGAACGACCGTGTTGTACGCGCGACCCAGACGCGTGATGGAATCCAACAGGATGACGACATCGCGCCTGTGCTCGACGAGGCGCTTGGCCTTTTCTATCACCATCTCGGCGACCTGGACGTGCCGAACGGCAGGCTCATCGAAGGTCGAAGACACAACCTCGCCTTTGACCGAACGCTGCATGTCGGTGACTTCCTCCGGACGTTCGTCGATGAGCAGAACGATCAAATAGCACTCGGGATGGTTCGCGGTGACCGATTGCGCGATGTTCTGCAAAAGCACCGTCTTGCCGGTGCGGGGCGGCGCAACGATCAATGCGCGCTGACCCTTTCCGATCGGCGATACGATGTCGATCACTCGCGAGGACAGATCTTTGCGCGTCGGATCCTCGACCTCCAACCGAAGCCTTTGATTCGGATAGAGCGGCGTGAGGTTGTCAAAGTGAACCTTGTGCCGCGTTTTCTCGGGATCCTCGAAATTGATGGCGTTGCACTTCAGAAGCGCGAAATATCGCTCTCCCTCCTTCGGGCTTCGAATCACCCCTTCGACCGTGTCTCCCGTACGCAAACCGAGGCGGCGGATTTGCGAGGGAGAAACATAGATATCGTCAGGTCCCGGCAAATAATTCGCGTCAGCCGATCGTAAGAAGCCGAATCCATCCTGCAATATTTCGACCACGCCTTCGCCGATTATCTCGACTTCTCGGCTCGCCAGCTGCTTCAGAATAGCAAACATAAGCTCTTGCTTACGCATGATCGAAGCATTTTCGACTTCGTTTTCTTCTGCAAACGCCAGCAGTTCAGTGGGAGATTTCTTTTTGAGGTCTTTAAGCTTGATTTCCCGCATCGGGTCATCCTTGAGTGCCAACTACGCCGGCGCGTAAAGGCGAGATCGGGGAAAGGCGGCGGGCTTTTGGGCTTGAAAGCCGCAGCTTGCCTGGAACGATCGGAGCTGCCGGAAGACCGTCAGCGCAAATTGTGGCCGGAAGCGCCCGCTAGAGGTGAGGACGCCCTTGTAATCGCGTTCGGCGAAAAGTTCAACGCCCGAAAAGACCGGCGCTGGCGGCCTCGATTAGAACGGTTTCACGACCACGAGAATGACGATGAAGATCATCAAGATCGTCGGAACTTCGTTTAAGATCCTGAAAAATTTAGCCGAATGTTCGTTGGCGTCCGCCGCAAAGGTCTTTACGGTCTTGGCGAGGTAGCCGTGATAGGCGGACAACGCCAAAACCAGCCCCAATTTGGCGTGCAGCCAGGGGGACTGCCATTCCCCAAATCCATAGGCGACAAGCGGTCCGGTGATCCAGACGGCGATCATCGCTGGAGTCATGATGGCCTTGGAGAGACGGCGCTCCATGACCTTAAAGGTTTCCGATTGCTGCGACCCCTTCGGGGCGTCGACGTGATAAACGAAAAGGCGCGGCAGATAGAAAAGCGCCGCCATCCAGGCGATGACGCTGATCACATGCAGCGCCTTGGTCCACAACTCCCACGATTGCATCGAATATTTCCATCCTTGGCAAACTTTGTCGGGATCAGCGTTTCACGTCCGCGTCTCGCGTGGAAGATATACCTGTCCGGAAGGCGCGGGGCGGGAAAACCCGTCCCTATAAATAATACATCGAAAGACTCGATTTTAACCTTCTGTTAACGACAAGAACGGAGAAATCCTTAACTATCCCTTAATCTCCGCAATCTGTCCCCGCCAAACACGGCAAATTCGCAAGCGCCGGGGAAAGTGTATGTCTTGCGGATAATCTTTATTTTTCATAACCTTGAGACCGGCGGCGAAAGTGAATTGATGGGCGAAATCCCCGGAATTGTGGGAAATGCCGACACCCTCGCGCGTTCTGCGGCCGATACGCGAAATTGTGGACAGCGCTCCGGGCCCGGGAGGGTCTCCCTCGACGGCCATGACCCGGGGCGCGAATTGTCCACGCCTGTCCACAGTCGTTTCGGCCGGTTATAAGCGTCTCTGTCACGCGGGGGTCCAAACATGGGGCGCAGCTATTTTCATCTCCATCTCGTATCGGACTCCACCGGCGAGACGTTGATAGCGGCCTCCCGAGCGGCGGCGGCGCAATACCAAGGCGTCGCTTCCATCGAGCATGTTTACCCGCTTGTCAGGACGCCTTCCCAGTTGGAGCGGGTCATCGCCGAGATCGAAGACGCCCCTGGGATTGTCCTGTTCACCTTGGTCGATTCCGATCTTTCGCAACGTCTGGAAGCCAGCTGTGAAGCCTCCGGGTCGCCCTGCTTGTCGGTGCTCGGGCCGATCCTAACGCTGTTCAAGTCGTATCTCGGGCAAAGTTCAACGCCGCGGGCCGGCGCCCAGCACATGCTCAACGCAGACTATTTCAAGCGAATCGATGCGTTGAATTTTACGATGATGAACGATGACGGACAGCTGCCGGAGAATCTCGAACACGCGGACATTGTCCTGCTCGGCGTCAGTCGGACATCGAAAACGCCGACGAGCATTTACTTGGCAAATCGCGGTTACAAAACCGCGAATGTGCCGATCGTTCCGCATGTGCCGTTGCCGAGATCGCTGGAGTTGCTGCGCCGGCCATTGATTGTGGGTTTGATCGCTTCGCCCGAGCGGATCATCCAGATCCGTCAAAACCGTCTTCTTTCCCTGAACGCGGATGCGCAGACCGACTATGTCGACAGGATTGCCGTGGCGGAAGAAATTGCCGCCTCGCGTCGAATGTTCATGGAAAAAGGCTGGCCGACAATCGATGTCACGCGCCGCTCGATAGAGGAAACCGCCGCGGCGATTCTCGACCTTTATCGGGAGCATCGCCTGAAATTCATCACACAGGCGTAAAATTCAGAGCCCGGCATGTCGAGTTCGTCTCTATGGAACCCGAAATTTCAGCTGGTGTTGGCTTCCAAAAGCGCGAGCCGGCGCGAGCTGCTCGAAGCCAGCGCAATTCCTCACGAAATTGACCCTGCGGCTGTCGACGAACGTGCAATCGAAATGGAGTATTTCCTTCGCGGAGGGTCGCCGCATGGGCTGGCCGTCGTGTTGGCGCGGGCCAAGGCGTTGGAGGCGAGCCGGCGGCGACCGCAATATTTGAGCCTGGGAGCGGATCAGGTCCTTTCGCTAGAGGGGCGAATCTTTCACAAACCCTCATCTCTGTCCGAGGCCGCAGCCAATCTTGCGGCCCTGAGCGGGCGAATTCATCAACTTACGTCAGCTTTTGCGATCGCACAAAATGGCAAGGTCCTTCTCGAGAGCCAGGACTCTGTCGAAATGACCATGAGGCCGCTTGATGACGAGCAGATCGCCCTTTATCTCCAGGTCGCCGGCGCCGGCGCTTTGGCGAGCGTTGGCGCGTACCAAGTGGAGCGTTTGGGAGTGCACCTCTTCGAGCGGATTAACGGTGACCATACGACCGTTCTTGGCTTGCCGATGCTGAATTTGCTTGCGTGTTTGCGACAGCTGGGAGCGTTACTGCTGTGAATGCAATCAATCGTGCGCGCGCCTGCGTCATCGGGTGGCCAGTAAAACATTCTCGCTCGCCTCTGATCCACGGGTATTGGCTGCAGACGCATGAGATCGATGGCGTCTACGAGAAAGCCGCTGTCGCGCCGGCCGAATTTGCGGCCTTCATCTGCAAGATTGGCGTCGATGGCTTCCGGGGCGCAAACGTAACCGTGCCACACAAAGAGGCGGCATTTGCGCTTTGCGATCTCCACACGGACGCCGCGCAAGCGATGGGAGCCGTCAATACGCTTTGGCGGGAGGGCGGCAAGCTGTGTGGCGACAACACCGACGCGCGCGGATTCCTTGCAAGCCTCGACGAAGAGACGCCGACATGGCGCGAGGAGACCAAATCCGCTTTGATCCTCGGCTCGGGCGGAGCCGCTCGCGCGATCGCCTATGCGCTCGTTTCGAGCGGGGTCGCGCAAGTCACGTTGATCAATCGGACCCTGGAGCGGGCCCGCGCGCTGGCGGCGGCTTATGCGCCGAGGGTCGGCGTTCGGCCTTGGAGCGATCTTCTCGAAGCCTCGTCGGATGTCGACTTACTGGTAAACGCCACTTCGCTGGGCATGTCGGGTCAGCCCTCGGCCGACATCGATCTGTCGCGACTGAAATCGACGGCGATCGTGGCCGACATAGTCTATGTGCCGCTCAGGACGGCGTTGATTGAGAGGGCGCGGGCCTCGGGCCTGCGGGCGGTCGGCGGTTTGGGAATGCTGCTTCATCAGGCCGCCCCGGGGTTCGAGAGATGGTTTGGCGCTCGCCCGAGCGTGACCGCCGAACTTCGAAAGCTCGTAGAGGCCGACATACTCGCCGGCCAAGTGGGCGGACCGTGATCATCGCAGGTCTCACAGGTTCCATCGCCATGGGCAAGTCGACCGTCGCGGCGATGCTCGCTTCGTTAGGATGCCCAGTGTTCGACGCCGATGCGGCGGTTCGGGAATTCTATCGATCTGAAGGGGCGGCGGAGATCGAGGCCGCGTTCCCCGGCGTGGTTGTCGAAGGCGCGGTCGACAGAGGTCGGCTGAGCAAGCGCGCGCTCGGCGATACGAACGCAATGGCCCGCCTGGAGGCGATCGTACATCCGGCGGTTGCGCGGTTGCGACTTCGGTTCCTTGAATCGGCGCGCCTGTCGGGACGCCATTGCGTATTCCTCGACATTCCCTTGCTTTTTGAAACGGGCGGCGAACGCCTCGTTGACCTCGTCGTCGTCGTGAGTGCAACTGAGGCCAATCAACGCGCCCGCGCGCTCGCCCGAGAAGACATGACGCCCGCGAAATTGGAGGCCATCCTGTCTCGGCAGTTGCCTGACGCGCAAAAAAGACGCCGCGCGCATTTCGTTATCGACACGAATGGCGCTTTGGAGCAATCAAGGAACCAGTCTCGACATCTTGTGCGCGCGATCGCCGCGATGCCGGGAAGGAGATCGATGAATGCGTGAAATCGTCCTTGATACCGAGACGACGGGCCTAGATCCGAGCCGCGGAGACCGCCTCGTGGAAATCGGCGCCGTTGAAATCATCAACCAGATTCCCACCGGCGCCACGTTTCATGTCCTGATCAATCCCGAACGAGAGGTGCCGGAGGAGGCCTTTCGGGTCCATGGCCACTCGACGGAATCGCTTAAGGACAAGCCGGTGTTCGCCGCGATAGTGATGGAGTTCCTTGCGTTCATAGGCGAGGATCGCCTCGTCATCCATAACGCGGAATTTGACATGCGGTTTCTGAACGCCGAATTGATGGCGGTTGGGCGCTCCGCCATTTCGCCGGATCGTGTTGTCGACACGTTGGCGCTTGCTCGCAGAAAACATCCCGGCGCGCCCAACAATCTGGATGCGCTTTGCGACCGCTATCGAATCGATCGATCGCGCAGAATCAAGCATGGCGCGCTTCTAGACGCCGAGATCTTGGTTGAGGTCTACAGTGAGCTGACAGGAGGCCGTCAAAAGTCGCTCACGCTCTCATCCGAGCCGAAAATCGCTCAGCCGGTCGCTGCAAGAGCCGGCGGCCGTAAATCCCGCGCCGCCGGCCTTCCACCCCGAGTGAGCGAGGCCGAAAGCGCTGCGCACGCCGTTCACGTCGCAGCGCTGGGAGATGGCGCCATTTGGACCAAATACGCGGAGACTTGAAAACACCAGCCTCCTGGTCAAGCCGAAGCTTGAGGAGCCGCAGCAGTCGCCGCCGCGATTCGCTGGAGGTACAGACCATGAAAGTCGATGGGATCGACATAGAGGGGGGGATAGCCTCCCGCGCGGACGGCCTCGGCGACGATTTGTCGAGCAAAGGGGAACAGCAGTCTTGGGCCCTCGATCATAACCAGAGGTTGGACTTGGTCCGCGGGAATGTTTTCGACCCGGAAGATGCCGGCATAGTTGAGTTCGAACTTGAACAATGCGTCCGCGCCGGTTCCAGCGCCGCCCTCCAGCATGAGGCTGACCTCGTAATCCGCGGGCCCAATCGCACGCGCGTTCACGTTGATCTGCAAAGAAATCTTCGGACCTGTCTGCTGTCCCGCCAAGGTACGGGGCGCGTTCGGGTTTTCGAACGAAAAATCTTTAGTGTATTGAGTCAATACAGAAAATCGCGGAACGGAGGCATTATTTTCTGATGCGCCATTTGCGCCAGGTTCGGCCATGTAGAACTCCTATCGTCCCGCGGCGGTATTCATTTCCGCCTGCATAATCGTTTCCGCCTTGGATCATTCCGCAGGCCGCCGGCCGCGTTTCCCATGGCGCGGTCGCGTAACATAGCCGCGCGATCCGAACAAGCGTGGTTCGCAGCCGGGACGAACGCAATCGGACAAGGAAAAATACGGGTTAGAGACTGCCGGCGTGGTGGGCCGGGAGGGACTCGAACCCCCAACCAGACCGTTATGAGCGGCCGGCTCTAACCATTGAGCTACCGGCCCGGCGCAAAGGCAACCGGTGGGCGCATTAAACGCAAATTCGCCGGCCGTGCAATGACCGGCCGCATAAATCGCGCTTGCGTTTCGGCGAGCGCGCAATTGCCAAACTTCGCTCACCATTTCATGGTCCCTGATCCAAGACGTTCGACTCGGAAGTGCAAAATGCGAAATCGGGAATGGCGATAGGTCAGGCAAGCGACGTGAAGTGGGGCCGCCCGCCGCCTCGAAGCCAAGCGACTGCAGCCGCAGAGGCGCGCAGCGCGCGCGCGTTCATAGCCGCGCGCCGCCATTCGATAGTGGTCCGCGTACTCAGGGTTGCGCTGATTGTCGGGGCCCTAGGAGGAGTGGCGACGCTTGTCGGTTTGGCGCTTTACCGAACTTTCGGATCTTCCTTGGGACGATTGTCGGTCGGTCAGGTGTCGATCGACGGAACCAAAATCACCATGGAACGGCCCCGCCTCACCGGCGCGCGCGAAAACGGCGGCGGCTACGTAATCAACGCAGCCAAAGCCATCCAGGACATTGCGCATCCTACTCAAGTCGAACTCATCGACATCGACGGCGACATCGACGGCTCCAATCACGATACCGTACATGTAACCGCGACGACGGGACATTATGACACGGCGAAGGAAACCCTTGATCTCTCAGGGATTGTGCGCTTGAAGAACAACAGCTACACGGTCGATCTCAAGACCGCGCATGTTGACTTCAAGACCAACGCTTACATGACGCGGGATGGGATCACCGTAGTTACAACCTCGGGAACCTCAATTGTGGCCGATGGGGCCACAGTGCGCGAAAACGCGCAACTCATCACTTTTCAAGGCCATGTGAAAACAATGATTCCACCTCGCGATGCGGATGCGGACGGCGGCAACGACATGAGAGGGAAGCAGCCATGAAGTCTGCGAACCTTCTAGCGGCAATGGTCATACTTGGTATTGCCCAGGCGCAGGCGGCGCCGAGCAAGCCCAATGCCGGCCCCTCTCTGCTTCCCGGAGGCAACTCGAAAGACCCTGTTTCGATAGAAGCCGACAAGCTTGTCTATTTCGACAAGGAGCAAAAGGCTATCTACAGCGGTAACGTGATCGTAATACAGGGCGATACAAAGCTGACATGTTCTATTATGACGATTTACATGGAGAAATCGTCTACCGCGCCGACGGGGACTCCGACGCCAAGTGCAGCGCCGGCTCCGGCAAAACCGCCTGATTCGAATGCGGCTGCGGCGGGCGGAAGCGACTCTTCGTCGACGGGCGACAGCGGCCGGATCAAGCATATGGACTGCACTGGCCCCGTGACCGTTCTGTCGAAAACGCAAACGGCGACCGGAGACACAGGAGCCTACGACAAGCCTCAGAACAAAGTATGGCTCACGGGCCATGTTACGCTGAGCGACGGAGGCAACGTGACAAAGGGCGAAAAGCTGATCTACGACTTGACGACAGGCCAGGCGACCGTCGAGACGGGCGGCTCGACCGGTCGCGTCAAGGGGCAGTTCTTGCCGAACGGCGCCGACAGCAACGCATCGCCGAAGCCGAAGACATCGAACTGAATTGGCGCTATCGCTTTCTCGCAGACAGGCTGGCGCAAATCATGTCCCATAGCGATACGCTCGAGGCTCAAGACCAGGCGGGCGACGACTCGAATCCGAGCGAGGCCGACGAACGCTCGCAGGCCCGGGACAGCTCGCTTGCCGTCTACAACCTCGGCAAGCGATACGGGGCTCGTCAAGTTGTGCAGGACGTGAGCCTCTACGTTCGTCGGGGTGAAGCGGTGGGTCTTCTGGGACCCAATGGCGCGGGAAAGACGACCGTGTTCTATATGATCACGGGCCTGGTCAAACCCGACAAGGGCATGATCGAGCTCGACGGCCATCCCGTTACGAAATTGCCGATGTATCAACGGGCGCGGTTGGGAATCGGGTATCTCCCGCAGGAAGCGTCGATTTTTCGCGGTCTCAACGTCGAGGACAACATCCGCGCCGTGTTGGAGGTCAACGAGCCGGATAAAAAGGCGCGCGAGGCTGCGCTCGATTCGTTGCTGGAGGAATTCGACATCGCCCGCCTACGCAAGGCGCCTTCAATCGCGCTCTCGGGCGGCGAGAGGCGACGTTGCGAGATCGCTCGCGCGCTTGCTGGCCGACCCTCATTCATGCTGCTCGACGAGCCTTTTGCAGGCATCGACCCGATCGCGGTCGGCGATATTCAAGATCTGGTGCGCCATCTCAAGGGACGTGGCATCGGCGTGTTGATTACAGACCACAACGTGCGCGAGACGCTCGGCCTGATTGATCGCGCTTATATCATCCATAGCGGCCATGTGCTCACGGAGGGGCCGCCCGACGCGATCGTCAGCCACCCCGACGTGCGTCGATTCTATCTCGGCGAAGACTTTCGGATGTAACCGACGGATCACTCGTCTTCGCCAAAACGATTGGCGACAAGCGCGCCGAGCGCATCGAGAGCTTCGCGCGCCTGCGCGCCTATTGCGGCCACCGTGATCGTTGAGCCGAGCCCGGCGCCTAACGTCAATATACCCATGATCGAGTCGCCGCCGACGGTTTCTCCGCAACGTGTGACTTTGATCTGCGCATCGAATTGCTCTACGCATTGAACGAACTTCGCAGTCGCGCGCGCGTGCAAACCCTTGCGATTGACGATGCGCATCTCACGCACTTCCGCTCCCGCGAATTCAGGCGCCGGCGGACACGGCGCGTCGTCGATTCGTTCGCTCTCCGTCATTTGCCTGTGAGGACCTTGCTGGCGACCGTTATGTATTTTCGACCTGCGTCCCGGGCCTCAATGACGGCATGGTCGAGGTCGGTCGAATCCCTCAGGGTGGCTAGCTTGATCAGCATGGGCAGATTGATGCCGCAGATCACTTCGATCCGCCCGCCATCCATTGCGGATATCGCGAGGTTTGAAGGTGTGCCGCCGAACATGTCGGTCAGCAATACAACCCCGCTTCCGTCCTGCACGCGCGATGCCGCGCTGAGAATATCCGCTCGGCGTTGCTCCATATCGTCTTCCGGGCCGATCGCGATGGTCTCGAACTGCAATTGCGGTCCGACAACATGCTCCAAGGCAGCCCGAAAGCCGTTGGCCAACTGGCCATGGGTCACAAGGACCATTCCGATCATCAATAATCCACCGCTTCGGGCGCCTTCGCCGAGGGGCGAGCCGCCAACGGACTAACTCGTGTCAAGCGTCACATTTTTGTGCACTGCGGCGCAATGATCAAGTGAAATTACCAATTGCTGGTCATTCCGTTAGATATCCCTACCAAGTCTGCGCAGGGCCGCAAGGGCGCCGTTGTCGAGGCCGGATCTGGGATCGATGAAAATCCGGGGCAGACGGACGCCTAACAAATCGACGGAGTGATCTTGGTCTTCGGGAAGTCGCGGGGGCGGATGGCCGGCCTCGGCGAGATCGACGACCAGCCGTATGGCGGTTCGGGGTTCATGAGCTTCGACCAGCAGGCCCTCTCCGCGCCGTTCTATTAGGCCTTCGTATCCAGGGACGCCGGCGGCCAAGAGCCGGCCAGAGGCCGCGCGAAGGTAAACGCGGTCATCGGCTACAAGCGCCGTGAAACGCCCGCAAGCCCGGGCGCGATGGATAAGCGCCAGACTTAGGGCGCTCTTGCCCGCCCCGGAGGGCCCGCGAATCAGGACGCCCCTTTCGCCCACGACGATCGCGCAAGCGTGAATGCGCCGTCTGGACCCGGCTGACGGATCGAAAATCATTTGACGAAGGCGGGAAGGCTAACCACGAAGCGCGCACCGGCGCCGTGTCTTGGCGCGTCCAATTCGGCGCCTGTGCTCCCGATGGCGCCGGTTTCGCCGGGGACCTTCGGAAAGGGACGGTTCTCGGCCCAGATTCGCCCAAGATGGGCCTGGACGATCTGGCGCGAGATCGACAGTCCCAAGCCCGAATTCTGTCCGAACCGATCGACCGGGCGATCTGTGTAGAAACGCTCGAATATTCGCTCCAGCGCATGTGGCGGAATCCCCGGGCCGTCGTCTTCCACCGTGATAAATATCCGCTCGCTGCCGTTTTCGAGTTCGCCGGTCGCCTCTGCCGGAACGCGCGTCAATCCGATCCGCACCTCTCCAGCCGGTTCGGAAAACGAACACGCGTTGTCGATGAGGTTCGTGATGACCTGGGCGAGCCGCGAATCATGGCCGACCACGAGAAACGGTTTTGAGGGCGCTTCGCCATCGCCAATATTGACGCGAAGCGAAACGCCGCGGCTTCTTGGCGAGTCTGCGATCATGGATACGACCGCCTCGAGAAGGGGTCGTAGATCAACCGGTTGGGCCTCGTCGCGGGCCAACTCGGCGTCGAGCCGGGAGGCGTCGGAGATATCGCTGATCAGCCGGTCGAGCCGACGCACGTCGTGTTGCATGATCGAAAGCAGACGGTCTTGCGAAGGACCCGCTTTGACCCGCGGCAGAGTTTCGACGGCGCTGCGGAGCGACGTCAACGGGTTCTTCAGCTCATGAGCGACATCGGCCGCGAAGCTCTCGATCGCGTCGATCCGGCTGTACAACGCCTGAGTCATTTCGCCCAGGGCGCGGGAGAGATGGCCGATCTCGTCCGTGCGATTGGTGAAGTCAGGAATTTGCTGGCGCGACTTGATTCCGCGCCGGACCCTTTCGGCGGCGTCGGCCAGCTTTCGGACCGGTTCGGCAATGGTGTTCGCCAGGGAAAGCGAAAGCATCAACATCACCGCGGCCAGGACGAGAAAAAATCTGAGAAGCGCCCATCGCTCGCTCGCGATCACCTTGTCGATGTCGCCGCCTTGGGTCGACAGTACGAGCGCGCCTTTTACAACGCTGGTGCGCTGGATCGGGACGGCCACCGAGACGATCGTCTCGCCGGCGCCATTCACGCGCACGATCGAGGACACCTTTCCGGAAAGGGCGTCGGCGATTTCGGGCAGGGACTTCCCATTGGTGACCCAGCTTCCCGGGGCGAGCGGCGGTTTCGCGCGGGCGAAAAGGCGATGGACGGAAGTCCAGGCCCGCTGAATCCAAGACGTGTCCTCGCCAAGGGCGTCGGAGGATTCAGGGCGCGGCGTCGGGGCTCGCGAACTCAGCGTCTGTGAATCCAGCAAAAGCACGCCGTCGCGGTCGTAAATTCGGCCGCGCGTGTGGGTCGGAGTCACCAGGCGATGGAGGACCGGGCCCACGCGTTCGGGATTGATGGAAAAGGCGATCGAATCTTCGTCCGGAGGCGCCGCGGCCGCATTGTCGCTGGGCGCAAGCTGCAGCAACTTCTCGGGATCGACCCAGATCGTGTCTGTATCTACCGCAGCGGAGGCCGCAATGGCGGCGGCTATAATGGCGGCCTGCGTCTTCAGGCTCTGTGACTTGGCTTCGATGATGTCGGCGCGAAAATGATTCAGCCAGAGGAATCCAAGCACAAGCACGACCAGGCCGCCCAGATTGAGCGTAACGATGCGTCGCGTGAGCGATGAGGAGAAGCTCGCTTCGAGGGTGCGACGAAGCCGTCGGGCGCGCAACCTCCATCGCGACTTGCGCCAGCGCACGCTGACGGACGCCCAACTCTGTTCCTGGTGAGCTTCACTACTCATAACATATGCGGATCCGCCTATCAGGCTTCTCTGAATCGATATCCAACTCCATAAAGCGTTTCAATCATTTCGAAATCCGGCTCCACCACCTTGAACTTCTTGCGCAATCGCTTGATGTGGCTGTCGATCGTGCGATCGTCGACATAGACCTGGTCATCATAGGCGGCGTCCATGAGCGCGTTCCGGCTCTTGACCACGCCGGGCCGCGTTGCGAGCGCCTGAAGGATCAAGAATTCGGTCACCGTCAGGGTGACCGGAACGCCGTCCCACGTGCAAGTGTGACGCTCGGGGTCCATCTTTAGCCGACCGCGCTCCAGAATCTTCGCTTCGCTTTCTTTTTGTGAGGCGGCGTCCTTTGGATTGGCTCGACGCAATATCGCTTTGACGCGCTCCACGAGCAGCCGTTGCGAAAATGGCTTTCGGATAAAGTCGTCAGCCCCCATTTTCAGGCCGAACAATTCGTCGATTTCTTCGTCCTTGGACGTCAGAAATATGACCGGCAGATCGGACTTCTGACGGAGCCGGCGCAGGAGCTCCATGCCGTCCATCCGCGGCATCTTAATGTCGAATATCGCAAGATCGGGAGGATTGGCCTTCAAACCGTCCAGCGCGCTCGCTCCGTCGGTGTAGGTCTGTATCCGATACCCCTCAGCTTCGAGCGAGAGCGAGACGGACGTCAGAATATTGCGGTCGTCATCGACCAGGGCGATTGTCGGCATGAAGTTTTCCGATCCCATAAAAAAGTGCTTCGGCGTCCGCTCGGGTCACGCAGGCCGATTTGAAAGGCTGCATGCGGAGGTTTCACGGCTGAAATGTGACGGTTGCGCCCCCTTCTTGGGCTGGATCTCTCCCGTCCTCAACGTCTCTATCGCCCACGGCATTGCTAAAATGGCGCTTTTCACTAGATTTTCAACCGTCTGGATAGCCCGAACCGGTCTCCGGCCTGAAAATTCAGGGCTATGTTGACGGCAAACGCGCGGATTTTCGCGGATACGGCCGGGATGGGCGATGGCTGAAAATTCGTCGGATACTCAGCCCCTTAGTGCGAAAATCGAGGCCAAGCGGCTCTTGCGGCTGGCGCGGACCGGAGCCTTGGCCACGATCGATCGCGACAGCGGCGGCGCGCTCGCGACCTTGGTCGGGGTCGCCAGCGATTGGGACGGCGCGCCTCTCTTCCTTATGTCGGAGCTCGCCCGTCACACGCGCAATCTCGCAAACGAAGCTCGCGCGTCCTTGTTGTTGACCACCCAGGGGGGGCGCGGCGATCCGCTGAACCAACCGCGGCTGACGATCAGCGGGCCGGTCGTCCTCCACGCCGACCCGGGCTCGCGAGAGCGCTATCTGCGTCGAAATCCCAAGGCGAAGCTCTACGCCTCGTTCGCGGATTTCTCGGTGCGACGGATGCGCGTGGAGGCGATCCATTTCAACGGCGGTTTTGGCCGCGCCGACGAGATCTCGGTTGCCGATCTTCTCGCGCCATCGGGCGACATATCCCAGCTCGTGGACGCACATGCCCGGTTGCTCAAGCAGGTCGACCAACTCGGCGCGGACAGGATTTCTGGCCTCGTGATGGGCCAGTCGTCCGGCCGACAAGTCTGGCGTGCGGTCGGGCTTGACGTCGAGGGCTTGGATCTCGTGGCGGGAGGTTCCGTCGGGCGGGTAGATTTTTCGGAGCCCGCATTCGATCCGGAAACGTGGTGGATGCGATTGGAAGAGCGGATCGAGCAGTCGTCCGATCCGGCGATGGCCGCCGGGGTCAAGAGGAAGTGACGACCCCGGCCTCGCATTATGTGCTGCAGTGCAATAGACTTCGGTTTGTTGGAGCCCATCGTTCCTTTTTTCGTGGAGTCGTTCATGTCGCTGGCCAAACGTCACGCAGTCGTCACCGGATCGACAAGCGGAATAGGACTAGCCATCGCTCGGGCGATAGCGAACGAAGGCGCCGACGTCATGATCAACGGGATGGGCGACCCGGCAGCGATCGAGGCCGAACGTGTGAAGATCGAAAAGGACTACGGAGTCAGGGCGCTCTACAACGGCGCGGACATGACGAAGCCTGCGGAAATTGCGGCGATGGTGGCCGATGCGCAGAGCCGATTGGGTTCTGTGGACATACTCGTCAATAACGCCGGCATCCAGTTCGTTTCGCCGATCGAGAATTTTCCGCTGGAGAAATGGGACGCCATCATCGCCATCAACCTCTCCGCCGCATTCCACGCGATGCGCGCCGCGATCCCCGGCATGAAGGCTCAGAAATGGGGCCGGATCGTCTCTACCGCGTCGGCGCATTCGCTCGTCGCGTCCCCGTTCAAGTCGGCCTATGTCGCGGCAAAGCATGGTCTGACGGGTTTGACGAAGACTGTCGCCCTGGAGGTCGCGACCTTCGGGATCACCGCCAATTGCATATCGCCTGGCTATGTCTGGACGCCGCTGGTGGAGAACCAAATTCCCGACACGATGAAGGCGCGCAACCTGACGCGCGAGCAGGTGATCAGTGACGTGATACTTGCCGCGCAACCGACCAAGCAATTCGTCACCGCCGATCAAGTCGCAGCCCTTGCGGTGTATCTCTGCTCCGACAACGCCTCTCAGATCACTGGCGCCAATCTCTCCATCGACGGCGGTTGGACTGCGGCGTGAAGATGTCTCGGGCAAACGGTCAGAGGACGCGCAAGCGAGTCAATCTTGCTCTCCAGGGCGGCGGGTCGCATGGCGCCTTCACCTGGGGAGCCCTGGACGCGATCCTGGAGGACGAACGCCTCGAGATTTCGGGCGTGAGCGGGGCCAGCGCGGGCGCCATGAATGCAGTCGTGCTTGCGGCGGGACTGCAAGACAACGACCGCGACGGCGCGAGGCGGAAACTGCACGAATTCTGGCTATCCGTCAGCGCCGAGGGATCGCTGCCCGCGTCGGAGCGACCCTTGTTTGATGCTTGGCTCGGCGCCTGGAAAGGCGCGTTCACGCCGCAGGGATGGATGGACGCGATCTCGCAAATGTCGACGCCCTACGCCTTTAATCCTTTGAATATCAACCCATTGCGCGATCATCTTGCCGCTGTGGTGGATTTTGAGCTGTTGCGGCGGGGCGGGGAGCCCAAACTGTTCATCGCGGCGACCAACGTTCGCACTGGCCAGGGCGAGATTTTCCGCCGGGAGGTCCTGACCGCCGATCATGTGATGGCCTCCGCCTGTCTGCCTCGGCTTTTTCAGGCCGTCGAAATTTCGGGCGTGCCGTACTGGGACGGCGGGTTCTCCGGAAATCCGCCGCTGTGGCCGCTTTTCTACGAGACCGACTGCCAGGACACAATCATCATACAGATCAATCCGATCGAGCGTTCGGAGCTTCCCGAATCCGCCGAGGAGATCTCCGATAGGATGAACGAAATTACCTTCAACGCCGGCCTTTTGGCGGAATTGCGCGCGGCTGATTTCGTGGCGCGTCTTATCAAGAGGGGCGCCCTCAAGGACCCCGCCTATCGGCACGAACTCTTGCATCGCATCGGCGGAGACGGAAAGCTGGAGAGCTTCGGCGCGGCGACGAAACTCGACGTGTCGTGGAGCTTCCTGCAATCCCTGCGCGATCTCGGGCGAGCCAGCGCAAAGGCCTGGCTCGCCGAGAATTTCGATGCGATTGGGGCGCGCTCGACGCTCGATATCGCGCGCACATTGCGAAAGCCTACCGGTGCTTGAATTGGGCGGCGCGCTTTTCGGTGAACGCGCGCATGCCCTCTTTTTGATCTTCGGTTGCGAACAAGCCATTGAATATTCGGCGCTCGAATCTGACGCCTTCGGCCAGAGTCGTCTCGTAGGCCCGGTTGACGCTTTCCTTCGCCGCGAAAACCGAGGGCGCGCCGAGGGCCGCGACGCCGGCGGCGATCTTCAGGGCCTCCGGGATGAGATCCGCGGCCGGAAAAACGCGGGAGACCAGGCCGGAGCGTTCGGCTTCGGCCGCGTCCATCATGCGGCCCGTCAGGATCATGTCCATCGCCTTTGACTTGCCGATAAACCTGGTGAGGCGTTGCGTGCCGCCGGCGCCCGGAATGACTCCCAGTTTGATTTCGGGCTGGCCAAATTTGGCGGTGTCTGCGGCCAGGATGAAGTCACACATCATGGCAAGTTCGCATCCGCCGCCCAGTGCGAAACCCGCAACCGCGGCGATGACGGGCTTTCGGATCGAAGTGATGTATTCCCAAGGCGCGATCAGATTGCCGAGATACGCGTCGGCGAAGCTGTTGTCCTGGATCTCCTTGATGTCAGCTCCGGCGGCAAACGCTCTTTCGGAACCGGTCAGAACAATGGCGCCGATGCCGCTGTCCCGTTCGAGGGCCTCCAAAGCGGAATTGAGGTCGGCGATCAGGCCGCGGCTCAGCGCGTTGAGCGCCTGGGGCCGATTCAATTTTATCAGGCCGACGCGATCGTGGATTTCAACGAGGATGTTGGCGTAGGTCATCAATAGGCTCCGCGCGGAAGGAGAGCCAAGGGGTAGTCGAAGCGCACGAAAAGGGGAAGCCGCCGCGAGGCCAAACCTTGCATTGACAGACGCCATGGCGGCAACTTATGAAGCGCCCGGGCCCAGGTGGCGGAATTGGTAGACGCACTGGTTTCAGGTACCAGCGGTGCAAGCCGTGAAGGTTCGAGTCCTTTCCTGGGCACCATTCTTTCCCTTGCGGCCCTGTCCAACGGGACTCATCGCAATCGACGGGCCGAACGCTAAATCCGGCTGTAAGCCATCAGCAGGGCGATGGCCGCGACGCAGACGATGCAAGTATAAAAGGCGATGTGCAGCATCAGCGTCTTCCAGTAGAGAATTTGCGAAAGAATCGCGCAGAGCGTCTGCTGCCGATCGAGTTCGTCTTCGTCTCCGTCGGGAAGTTGAAACAGACTGGGATCCGCATTTCGGGCTATGATGAAGTGGACGCGACCGCGCCTGGGGTAGCGGGGATAGAGACACACCAAAAGGCAAAAATAGATGATGAGGAACGGCAGGAGGATAAGCGCCGGCGGAAGATAAGGCGGGTACTTGTCCCGGAATCCCAATATGGGACCCATCATGATCGCAACGAACACAATGGCTACATTCGCCTTGAAATCACTGATGCGAATCGCTTCGCTAAAGCCGCCTATGGTATTGCGGTAATGGGTCGCGGCATCTTGCGCCATGTAGATATCGCCCGCGAAATTTCCCTCGTCGCCCTAAAATCTTAATATGGCGGTCAACCCGCGTAAATAGCTTTCGGCTTGATCATGGCCCAGAACGATCAAGCGCCTGTGATGCAAGATTGCGCCGAGCCTGGTCTTCGAAATCCTCCGCAATTTCGGCAAATCGATAGATATGCGGAGCGTTCAGAAATCGCCGATAGAATTTCTTGAGAGCCTCCCGCCACTCCAAATCCGGCATGTCCGCCGCCTCGGAGCGCAGCAATCGCGTGTTTTCCGCGAAAACTTCGGGTTGCTCGCCTAGCGGCGTCAGGTCAAGGTCCAGCACCCATAATCGGGCGCGTTCGCGAATCCCGCCATTCGCATTCGATGCTTTCGTGCGCGACGCATAACCGAGATGGTCCGCCGTGGCGCGGATCGTGTCGGCAACCCACTCCCGATCCTCTCGACTCAGCGGCGATTTGGCGCTGGCGCGCAGCCAATATTCCGCGGACTTCTGTTCGTTATTGGATTCCGATCTACTGTAGACGCTGTCATGGAAGGCAATAGCGCAAGCTATCAGCGTCTCTATAGCCGGCTCATTTAAACCTACGCGCGGAGAGTACTCCAAGTGACGTCTCCACAAAAGCTCGAGATGCGCTACCCCATGATAAAGCCGCGTTGCGCCGTTCATTTCATCAAACAACTGGCCCTTAGCCTGATTGTCCACAGGCACATGGTCGAACAGATCTCGAAGCTTCCACCATCGCGCGTCTTCTGACATAGCTTCCTACCCGACTGGAATAACTTTTGTTGGCTGCGCAGAATCGCTCGAACGGCGCTCGAGCCCCCCATTTTGCATTTGCATAACCAGGGGAGCGGCTACCGGCCGTAGTACAATATGAGCACAGTTGCACACAAAACTACGGTTATACAAACGAAAAATACGATCCGGAGACACAGTGTTTTCCAAAAAAGTATGTCCGATAGGATAGCGCATCGCAACTGAAGCTGCCGGATATCATCCTCCGGGTTTGCTACGAACTTGAAGTCCGAAGGTTGAGCGGTGCGCGAAACTATGAAATTCTTTCGCCCGCGGCTTGGGTAACGTGGGACGATTGCCAGAAAAAGGCAGAAAAAGACAATTAAAAAGGGGCTGATCAATACAGGAAGGGACAAGAAACTCGGAAACTTGTCTCTATACGCAATCGTCGGGCCCATCACGATCGAGAGAAAAAACATAACAATATTGGATTTGAAATCGGTAGCCCGGATCGCGTCGGTGTAGGACGCGCTCAGCCCTTGATAATAGTCAGCCGGTTTCTGCGCCATAAAACAACGCCAACGCTTCGCACGACAGGGCGAAAATCCTCTGCGCCACCGCAATTCGTGAAATATGCGAGAAATGCCGCCGGGTGTCCAGGGCGGCGCGTTGGTTGTACCGGTTGATTTGGTGAGCGGTTAGGGCCTATTTGCCAGGAAGCGGTTGGCCCTCGCATTGAGTTTGTGAACCGCCTCTGCCGTGGACTTGCTGATTGCAACGCGTATCTGGCGCGGGATTGCTTGCATTCGCGGCCGCCGCACCCACCGCCGCCGCCTCTGGGGCGGTGAACGTGAACGGGGAGAAACCCCCTGGAGCCGCGAACTGTGCGCTGGCGCTCGAGCTCAGAATACATCCAGCAAACACTAGAATGAGCTTTTTTATGAGCGCCTCCCCTATGTCGATGCCAAGCCAAGACAAAACTGCGCCAAGTTTCACGCCTTCGCAATCCTCGACGGCCGTGGGATGCGCATCGAGTGGTCATAACGGCGGTTTTGATGAAGCCAGACGACGGCTCTCCTTTTACGCGAGACCGAAACTCGTAAACGATAAGGCCTTGCCGGTCGACTGTAGGGTCGAGGCGAACCGCTTCGCCAAGTCGGAAGTTCAGGGTTGATCGGCGGTCGACTGCGGCGCAGGGGCCGGATCGCTCAGAAAATAAGGTTCTACGGTTCCTGTAAGGCGGATGGTCAGCAGATTGCCCTTACGATCGCGGGTCTTGCCGACCGGCGCCCGGATCCATCCCTCGCTGACGCAATATTCCTCGACGTCGTCGCGATCGCGGCCGTTGAAGCGAATTCCGACCCCCCGCGCGAGGGTGGCTTCGTGATAAAATGAACTTTTTGGGTCTACACAAAGACGGTCGGGGGGCGTGTCGGTCATCAGAGTCGATCCAGTCGAACGTCGCGCCACATACCCGCTGGTCGGCGCGAGGTCAAAGTCCCGGGCCTCAGCCCTTGCGTCGTCGACGCCGATCGAAGCATCGGCGCCGGGCGGTCCGGGCGCCGTTACAAGGGGCGCCAGGCGCGCGGATATTGGGGGCGAGCAGGCAAGCCGACCGTGCCGACGACAATTTCGAATGTCTCCAACAACGGCGAGGACCTCGCCAGAACCCGACGCCGTGGACCAGCTACGGCCCATCCGCCCAATCTGGTCCCTCCTGCCGGTGGAATTTCATGCCGCGCAACGGGCGTCGCCCAAAACGAAACGCCCGCGCAAATCTAAATTCACGCGGGCCATTGCATTACGGTTGTCTCGGGCCGGAAGGCGCCAGTTGCGATCAGCTCGCGAGAGCCTTGACGCGCTTTGTGAGGCGAGAAATCTTCCGAGATGCAGCGTTCTTATGCAGAATGCCCTTTTGGGCGGCCCGTGCAACCAAAGGCTCGGCCGCTTTCAGGGCCGTCGCAGCCGCGCCTGCGTCCTTTGCGGCGAGCGCTTCTTCAACCTTGCGTACAAAGGTGCGCATCTGGCTGCGACGCGCCTTGTTGACCTCTGTGCGCCGTTCGATCTTGCGCACGGCCTTTTGGGCCGATTTCGTATTGGCCATGAAATCGTATCCTTACCTGCGACGACGGCACAGTCGATCGCGCAAAACATAACAGGCCGGGACACCGCCCAGCCTCTGCGCAGGCCTTATAACGGCGCGCCGCACAGAGCGTCAACCGCCGCCGGATGAGAATTTTTGCGCGCTTCCGCCTCGCCGCGGCATTGCGAAAACCCGCCCGGCCCCTAGAAATAAAGTGAATGTTAACCTAGTGGGCACGAGGTTTGCACGGAAAGGCGAGTCGAAGCATTTCTTTGCGGCCTAGACCCGCCGGGAAACAAAGGAAAATATCCGAGGAACAAGATCATGGCGGACCGCAGAGGGCGCCGCAAGGCCCTCATCGTTTTGCACCAGGCCCATTCGACGCCAGGACGAGTTCGGGCGTCGGCTTCAGGCGCTCGGCGTCGATCTCGACATTCGCCGCCCGGCTCTGGGAGACGAACTCCCGTCCAGCATGGCGGAACATGACGGCGTCGTGGTTTTCGGCGGCCCGATGAGCGCCAACGACGCAGACGATTGGATTCGAAGGGAAATCGACTGGCTCGCGGTTCCCTTGAAGGAAAACCGACCGATCCTCGGACTTTGCCTGGGCGCCCAGATGCTCGCTCGCAAGTTGGGAGCGCGGGTATTTTCTCACCCGGATCGTCGAGGGGAGGCCGGCTATTACCCGATCCGGCCCCTGCCGGCCGCAGATCGGCTCTGCAGCGCTCAATTTCCTCGCTTCGTCTACCAATGGCATTTCGACGGATTTGACCTTCCGGACGGCGCTGAACTTTTGGCGAGCGGAGGTCCCGAATTCCCGAACCAGGCCTTCAGATATGGCCGCAGCGCCATCGCGTTGCAGTTTCATCCGGAAGTGACCTATCAAATGATGTGCCGATGGACGATCCACGGCGCTGAACGATTGACACGTCCCGGCGCCCGAGCGCCGCACGAACATTTGCACGGCTGGTACGAACACGACCGCGACGTTTCGGCATGGATCGACGCTTTCCTGACGGCGTGGCTCGACAGGAAGCTGTTCAGCGGCGCGAAAAGCGACGTCGAACGAACTCGCGCCTCCTGCGCCAGGTCGCCTGCCGCGTCGCGCTTTCCAGGAGCCGCAGCGCCGCCGCTTGCCCCCGCCAGTCCGTCAGCCTGGATGGCGCCGCTAGAACAGTGAGGATTGGTCCTCGTCGGCCATGCGGCGACGCGTCCGTTTCGCGCCAGAGCGGCCATCGACGGCGGCGGCCACCACGCCATCGGCGAACTCCACTCGGATCTGCTGGCCCGGCGCGAGCCCGTCGGCGCGACGCACGGATTCGCCTTTTGCGTTCCGCACCAGGGCGAATCCGCGCTCGAGCACGCGTCGATAACTGACGGCGGCGAGGAGTTGCGCAACCGAGGCAAGCTGATTGTGCCGCAGACGGATGACGTCTGCGCAGGCGCGCGCCAGACGGTTTCCGGTCGTCGCGAGCCCGGCCGCCCGATCTCGGCCCCGGCGCTCCGCGCCGGACAAGGAGGCTCGCCAACGTCTCTCGACAGTGGCCAAATGTTCGGCGCGCCGGAACATGTCGCGCCGAATCTCCCGCAGGCGCGCACTTTGAGCGAGGATTAGGGCGTCCTGGAACTTTCTCGTCATCTGGGCGCCCGAACGCTCCAGGCGTTGGGCGAGCGCGCGGTGGCGTTCGCGCAGGCTGGCCGCCTGCATGCGCGGGGAATGTGCGGCCAGCCGACGCGAAAGCCGGGCGAGGGCCAGGGCCCGGGAGTCCGAACCTTCGCGCGCCCGTCCGCGGATTGAAGAGACGGCCTGGTCGAGTCGCTGTCGCGCGCCCGCAAGCAGGGTCTCGCCCGAGGGTAGCGCGCGCGTGGCCGCCCGCAGTTCACTGCGGCGTCGCTGCGCCAACCGCAACATAGCCCCGCGGCCTCGCCCGTCGAGACCGAGAAGTCTGGCCAGAAGCTCCGAGCGCACGGGCACGCTCAGTTCCGCCGCCGCGGTGGGAGTCGGAGCTCGAACGTCGGCGGCGTGGTCGATAAGCGTCCAATCCGTCTCGTGGCCGACCGCGGAAATCAAAGGGATGTCGCTCGCCGCCGCCGCCCGGACGACGCTCTCCTCGTTGAAGCTCCAGAGGTCCTCCAGCGAGCCGCCCCCACGCGCAACGATGAGAACGTCAGGTCGAGGAATCGCTCCGTTGGGTTCGAGAGAATTGAAGCCCGTGATGGCGCGCGCGACTTCTGCGGCGGCGGTTTCGCCCTGAACCCGCACCGGCCAGACCAGGACGTGGACCGGGAACCGGTCGGACAGACGGTGCAGGATGTCGCGAATCACGGCGCCGGTCGGCGATGTGACGACGCCGATGACGCGCGGCATATAGGGCGGCGATTGCTTTCGGGCGGGGTCGAACAGCCCTTCCGACTCGAGTTTGCGGCGGCGCGCGTCCAGCAGGGCCATGAGCGCGCCGACGCCGGCCGGTTCGATGGCCTCGACGACAATCTGGTACGATGATTTGTTGGCGAAGGCGGTGATCTTGCCGGTCGCGATGACTTCGAGCCCTTCCTCGGGCTTTACGCGCATGCGCAGGAAAACCCCTTTCCAGATCACCGCGTCCAAACGCGCGCCCGCGTCCTTAAGGGCAAAATAGACATGTCCCGATGAATGGGGCCCGCGATAACCGGTAATCTCGCCGCGCACACGGACAAAGCCGAAGCGGTCCTCGAGAGTGCGCTTGAGCGCGCTCGAGAGTTCGCTTACCGAAATTTCGGTCGCGTTTGAGGCGATGGGTTCGGCGTCGGACATGAAGAGACTATGCCCGACCCCGGCGACGCCGACCAGTCTGGTCGGCTTTGCCGCGCGCCGTTTCGGCCCACAAACTCGGCCGCATCAGGGCCTCGCGCCATTTTCCCGCCGTCTTGTGTCGCCAGGGTCGAATCGGTAAGCGATAACGGACGCTCCTTTTAGGGATCGCACGGTTGAGGATTCCCGGCTCAAATGCGGAAAGTCTTTCTAAATCGCCAGGGCCGCCTGGTCGGAATTCTTGGGGGGCTGGCGCTGGCCCTGGGTCTTTCATTGGTCTTGGGACCGAACGGCGCCGATCGAGCGTTCGCGCAGAATGCGGATTGCGAACGATTGCGGCAGGCGATCGCCGACGCTTCGCGTAGCGGGCAAGGCTCCCAGTTCGAGGCGGCCGCCCAGCGCCAACGCGCTGAGATCGATCGCACCGTCGCCTACGCGCACTCGATAGGGTGCGAGAATCGCCAGTTTCTTTTCTTCGGCTCCGCGCCGCCCCCGCAATGCGGCCAGATCACATCGCAAATCGCCCGCATGCGCGCCAATCTCGATGATTTGCAAGCTCGCGCCGGCGGCGGCGCTGGCGGGCGCGGGGAACTGATCGCGCGCTATAATTCACAATGCGCCAACGCGCAGCCACGCTCGGGCGGGCTTCTGGACGCGTTGTTCGGACAGCCCAAGTCGAACGACGGCTCCGGCGAGGCGCCGCTGCCTGATGGGGAGGAGCCCGGAATTGAAAAGCAGGTCGGGAATCTCGGCGAGGCCCGGGCGGGCTCGCAGGCCGTTTGCGTGCGTAGCTGCGACGGCAGCTTTTTCCCGGTGTCCTACGCGGCGAGCGGCGGGCGCTTGGACGGGTTAGAAGACATGTGCCGGGCCCTTTGCCCGAATGCCGACGTCGCGCTCTATACGTACCCCGCGAGCGGCGAAATCGAGCAGGCGGTGTCGATTACCGGCGCGCGCTACATGGACAGCCCTACCGCGCTGAAGTATCGCCAAAGCTACGATCCCACTTGCTCCTGCCGCCGGCGCGGGCAGAGTTGGGTCGATGCGCTCGCCAATGCCGAAGCCAAGCTCGGGCATGAAAACAAGAGCGACATCATAGTCACGCCAAAAATATCGGCGGAAATGTCGCAGCCGAAAACAGATACGAAAGTCGATCCGAAGGCGGATCCGAAATCGAAGACAAGCAAAGCGACAGCCAAGCCGACGCCAACTCCGACGCCCGCGGTTTCCGGCACCGACGTGAACGGCGTCGATACGACCCTCAGCCAGCAGGCGGCTACGATCAGTCGAGAAACCTCCGGCATCGCCGGCGGCGGCGACGCTCAATCGGCGGCGCCGGTGGGCGCAGATCAGGGCCAGACCGTCGAAGTGACGGGATCGGACGGCGTCAAGCGTCGCGTCCGGATAGTCGGTCCGACGCTCTAGCGCGTCCAATCAACGGCAAGAGCGCCGCGAGTTCCGGCCCGGAATCACGGCCGGTCAGCGCCAGGCGCAAGGGATGGAACAGGTCGCGGCCCTTGCGGCCGGTCTCTCGCTTGAGAGTTGACGTCCAGTCCGACCATGTCGACGCATTCCATGGTTCCGGCGGCAGGCACGACGCGGCTTTGGCCAGAAATGCGGCGTCTTCGACGATCGGAGTCAGCGACCCGTTGACGACGGCCCACCATTGAGTCGCTTCGTCGAGCCGGGAAAGATTGCCGCGCACCGCGCTCCAGAACGGTTCCGCCAGGGAGCCTTTGATCCCGAGCGCCGCCAGGCGATCGGCAATCGCTTCGAAGGACGTCTGGTGGAGCGTCCTGGCCGAGAGCGCGCGCAACTCGGTTTCGTCGAAGCGCGCGGCCGCATGCGAGAGCTGACCCAGATCGAAAGTCTGCGCCAGTTCGTCCAGCGACGTAATCGGGTGGACCGCCTCGGCGGAGCCGACGAGCACGGCAAGCGCAGCGGCCGCCAGAGATTCGACGCCGCTCTCGCGTAACGCGGCGATCGAAAGCGCGCCGGTTCGCTTCGACAATCCCTCGCCGCCGGCGTCGGTCAGCAGGTTGTGATGGCCGAAAATCGGCGCTTTGCCGGCCAGAGCCTCGAAGATCTGGATCTGCACCGCGGTATTCGTGACATGGTCCTCGCCGCGAATGACATGGGTCACACCGAGGTCGATGTCGTCGACGACAGACGGCAATGTATAGAGATAGGAGCCATCCTCGCGTTGCAGGACCGGGTCGGACAGCGAGGCGCAGTCGATGTGGCTCGCCCCCCGCACCAGGTCGGCCCAGCGCACCGTGATCGGTTCGAGCAGGAAGCGCCAATGCGGGCGACGGCCCTGCGCTTCGAACTGCGCGCGGTCTTCGGCGCTCAGGCGTAGCGCGGCGCGATCGTATATCGGGGGCCGCCCCAGGGCTTGCTGGCGCTTGCGGCGGCGATCCAGCTCCTCGGCGGTCTCATAGCAGGGATAAAGGCGCCGCATGTCGCGAAGCCTCTGCGCGGCTTCGTCGTATAGAGCTATCCGTTCGGACTGCCGGCAGACGAAGTCGGGCTTGACGCCAAGCCAAGCCAAGTCGACTTCGATCGATTGGGCATATTCGATGCGCGAACGCTCGAGATCGGTATCGTCGAATCTGAGAACAAATCGGCCCTGCCTGCGCCTTGCGAACAACCAGTTCAGCAGGGCCGTGCGGGCGTTTCCGATGTGAATGCGGCCGGTCGGGGAGGGCGCAAACCGGACAATGGGCGGCGTCGACATTTCGCCTTCATAGAAGCGTCGTGAGGCCGCGGCAATATCCAACGGGGCGTGATTCGTTCGGGCTGCGAGGAATCATAATGACAATATCGGCGCTCGCGGCCGGCGTCGCAGCGACGGGGCTGGGGGTTCACGTTCTGAGCGTATGGCTTTCGAGCGCAAGGTGCAGCGCCAGCAAACCGGAACCGCCGAAAGAGCCGAACCTTCCCCCTGTGTCGATCGTACAGCCGTTGTGCGGCGTCGAACCGTTCTCTCGCGAGACGCTCGCTTCGATATTCGCGCTCGACCACCCCGAATACGAGATCCTCTTTTGCCTCGCCGATGGCGCCGACCCGATTGCGGCCGTGGTGCGCGGCTTCATTGCGGCTCATCCGGAGATTGCGTCGCGATTGCTGATCGGGGACGACCGGGTGAGCGCGAATCCCAAGCTCAACAACGTGGTCAAGGGCTGGCGCGCCGCGCGCCATGCCTGGGTCGTAATCGCCAATTCCAACGTCCTCATGCCTCCAGACTATATCCGTCGGCTGATGTCGCGCTGGCGAACGGACAGCGGGATTGTGTGTTCCCCGCCCATCGGATCTTCGCCGATAGGATTCGCGGCGGAAATTGAGTGCGCGTTCCTGAACACCTACCAAGCGCGCTGGCAATATGCTGGGGAACGGGCCGGCTATGGATTCGCCCAGGGCAAGACGATGCTCTGGCGGCGCGATGTGTTAGACGGCCAAGGCGGCATCGCGGCGCTCGGAGCGGAAATTGCCGAAGATGCCGCTTCGACAAAGCTCGTCCATCGGGCCGGGCTTCGCGCCCACCTCGTGGATCGGCCCTTCGCCCAACCTCTCGGCGTCCGGCGTTTTCGCGATGTGTGGAAGCGACAGTTGCGCTGGGCGCGGCTCCGGCGCGCGACCTTCGCGATCTATTTCTGGCCGGAGATTTTCACGACCAGCATTTTCACTATTGCGGCCGCCGGTTTCGCGGCGCCGGAAGTCGGCCTCAACCCAGCCGTCGGAATTATGTCCGCGGCTCTCGTCTGGTATGGCGCGGAGGCGTATCTGGCCAAGGTTGCGGGCTGGCCTTTGGGTTGGCGTTCGCCCTTGGCCTGGATCGTGCGCGATCTGCTTCTGCCGTGGCTCTGGATTCAGGGCTGGCTCGGCGATCAATTTGAATGGCGCGGCAATCCGATGACCGTCAGTGAAGACGAACTTGCCGCAGACGGCGCGGGGCCGTTCGCCGGCAATTGAGCGGGGCGCGATCGGTTCTCCATCGATCACGGTTCCCGAGCGCGACACACGGTCTGCGAAGGTTGGCAGGCTATGCCGGGCGTGGAACACCGCGTCGGCCCCGCCGGATCCCGCCGGCAGGTCACACAGCCGTCGCCCCATTCCAGACAGGCGGAGTTGGTTGCGCCATATCCTTCCAACGAGGATTGTTCCTGGGCCTGCGGCGACGTGGATTGAGCGCTTGCCGGCGCCGCGAACAGGCCGGCCAACGCCGAAAGCGCGGCCAAGAGGAGAACGCGACCCGTCGCCGTCACTTTCAACGCCCTCCAGTTGGGCCGTCCCCGCGTCCGATCAAAACTGCAGGGCCTTGGCCTGTCGAACCCCCTCGAGTCGGCCAACTTTAGCCAATACGTCTTCAGGCGCCGGGCCGTCGATCGAGACCAGCGCAATCGCCGATCCGCCCTTCTCGTCGCGACCCAAAGCGAAAGTCGCAATGTTGACGCCGGCCTCGCCGAGCAGGCTTGCAAATCGACCGATGAAGCCCGGCTTGTCCTCGTTGGTGACATAGATCATCGACGGCGTGAACTCCGCATCCACCTTGATCCCTTTGATCGACAGGATGCGCGGCTTGCCGTCGTGGAACACCGTTCCGCCGATGGAGCGTTCCTGCTTGTCGGTAGTGACGGACAGCGTAATGAAGCTTTCGTAGTCGCCCTGCGATGCGCGGGTGGCTTCTTCGATCACGATGCCGCGTTGTGCGGCGATCGACGGGGCTGAGACGACGTTGACGTCCGAGAGCGAGGGCCGAAGCAAGCCCGCGATCGCCGCCGAGGTCAAGGCCTTCAGCTTCAGGCTTGCGACGGCGCCCTCGTAGGTGATTGTCACTTTGGAGATCGGCGCATCGGTCAGCTGGCCGGCGAAGGAGCCGAGCCCCTGCGCCAGTGCGATGAACGGCTTCAGTCGCGGCGCCTCCTCGGCGGTGATCGAGGGGAAATTGACCGCGTTGGAGATGGCGCCGCGCGTCAGATAATCCGACATCTGCTCCGCGACCTGTAGCGCGACGTTCTCCTGCGCCTCAGTCGTGGAGGCGCCCAGATGAGGCGTAGCCACGACGTTGGGATGGCCAAAGAGCGGGTTCGCGGTCGCCGGTTCCTCGACAAATACGTCGAACGCGGCGCCGGCGACATGGCCCGAATCCAGAGCGGCGCGAAGCGCAACTTCGTCGACGAGCCCGCCGCGAGCGCAGTTGATGATCCGCACGCCCTTCTTGGTCTTGGCGATATTCTCGGCCGAGAGAATGTTCCTGGTCTGCGGCGTCATCGGCGTGTGCAGCGTAATCACGTCGGCGCGCGCCAGCAGATTGTCGAGGTCGACCTTCTCGACGCCCAGTTCCGCGGCGCGTTCCTCGCTCAGGAAAGGGTCGAACGCGATCACGCGCATTTTCAGGCCGATGCCGCGCGCAGCGACGATCGCGCCGATATTGCCGCATCCGACAATTCCGAGCGTCTTGCCGGTGATTTCGACGCCCATGAAGCGATTCTTTTCCCATTTGCCGGCCTGCGTCGAAGCGTCTGCGGCGGGAATTTGCCGCGCGAGCGCGAACATCATCGCGATCGCATGCTCCGCGGTCGTGATCGAATTTCCGAACGGGGTGTTCATCACGATGACGCCCCGAGCCGTGGCGGCGGGAATGTCGACGTTATCGACGCCGATGCCGGCGCGACCGACAACCTTCAGGTTCTTGGCGTGTTCCAGGAGTTTCGCCGTGACTTTCGTCGAAGAGCGAATCGCCAGACCATCATAGTCGCCGATGATCCTGGCAAGCTCATCCTTGTCGAGGCCGGTTTTGACGTCGGCCTCGACGCCGCGCTCCTTGAATATAGCTACGGCTGCGGGAGAGAGTTTGTCGGAGATGAGAACGCGAGGAGCCATGGAGAAATGCCCTGGTTGCGCCCATCATAGCGAGTGAGGGCGGGCTGGAGTTGAATGGCGTGGCGGCAGCCTCGTCAGCGCCGCTCGAACGACAGGAAGGCCGTCAAGGATCAGGCCGCTTTGGCGAGCTTGGCTTTCTCGATCTCGAACGCATAGTCGAGCCACGAGGTCAGAGCCTGCACGTCCGACGTTTCGATCGTCGCGCCGCACCAGATGCGCAATCCCGGCGGCGCGTCGCGATAAGCGCCGATGTCGAAGGCCACTTTCTCCTTTTCCAGCAGACCGGCGACGGCTTTGGCGAAAGCCGCCTGCGCATCCGCAGTCAAAGCGGCGATGTGGGGATCGACGACTTTCAGGCAAACGCTGGTGTTCGATCGCGTGGCGGGCGCGCTGGCCAGAAAATCGACCCAGGGCGTCGCAGCGACCCAATCTGAAATCACTTTGGCGTTCGCGTCCGCCCGTGCGATCAAGGCCTTGCCGCCGCCCAGCCGCTGGGCCCAGCGCAGCGCGTCGATGTAATCCTCGACGCAAAGCAAGGAAGGCGTGTTGATGGTCTCGCCCTCGAATATTCCTTCGATGAGCTTTCCGCCTTTGGTCATTCTGAATAGCTTTGGCAGCGGCCAGGCCGGGGAGTAGGATTCCAGGCGCTCGACGGCGCGCGGGCTCAGCACGATCATGCCGTGCGCCGCTTCGCCTCCCAGGGCTTTCTGCCAGGAGAATGTCGTGACGTCGAGCTTGGTCCAATCCAGATCCTGCGCGAAAGCCGCGGAGGTCGCGTCGCAGATCGTCAGTCCTTTGCGCTCGCTCGGGATCCAGCCGGCGTCGGGAACGCGAACGCCTGACGTCGTCCCATTCCAAGTGAAGACGACGTCGTTCTCAAAATTGACCTTCGAGAGGTCCGGAATCTCGCCATAGGGCGCCTTGAGGGTCCGCGTGTCCTTGAGCTTGAGTTCCTTGATGACATCCGAAACCCAGCCCTCGCCAAAACTTTCCCAGGCCAGGAGGTCGACTCCTCGGGCGCCGAGCAAGGACCAGAGCGCCATCTCCACCGCGCCGGTGTCCGAACCCGGAGTGATTCCGATCCGGTGCTGCGCGGGGATGCCCAGCACCTCGCGCGTCAGGTCAATCGCGAGTTTGAGTTTGGCCTTGCCGATCTTCGCGCGATGCGAACGGCCTAGCGCCGCGTCATTGAGGATTTCGGGGGTCCAGCCGGGGCGCTTCGCGCAGGGGCCGGAGGAAAAACGCGCGTCATTGGGCCGCACGGCGGGCATGTTCGTCATAACTGACCATCCTTTCAGATGGGCGCCTCTCGTTGGGGAGAGGTGTCCCGCTGTCGCCGATACAAGACTCGCGCCCGGATGGCAAGGCGCGCGGCGCAAATTAGCTACAGCCCGAGGCCAAGGCGGACGCATTGCTGCACCTTGGCGAAGGTCCCAGCGTCGAGCACTCGGACGTCATAATGTCGCTGGCCGTCCTCGCCGCGCTCGAACATGAGCCGCAACCGGTGGAACGCGACGGTGATCACATTGTCGCCTTTCAGCCAGACGACCGGGTCCTCATAGGGCTTGGGCAACGGCGGCGAGAAGCGGATCTGCATGTGGTGCGGCAGCAATAGTCTCGGCTGCGTCGCGCTGAGCGGGACGATCGTGCACATCAGCGGGCGACCTGCGATTTCGGAGGACAGGACGACGGCCGGCCGGCGCTTGCCGATTTCCGGCGGGTGAAATCCTTCCGACAGATCCACGCGAACGACCGTCCCCTGCGCGGGATGGGAAACAACAGTCACGCTTCCTCACAAACTTTTGCAAATTCGTCATGGACGCCGGCGATCGCGAGCCGCGACCGCATGCGCTCGCTCCGCAATCGCCGGAAAAACGCCGCTTCGGGCTTCGTGGCAATAACCAGGTTAGCTGTGTTTATTGGGCATATAACACATATCTGTTACGATAATAGCAGATTTTCGGATTTCCGGGGCATGCCGCCGGCGTTGCCAGGGCGATGAACATCGCTGAAATCGGTATCGTCTCCCCGCAGTTCTCATAAGAATTGCGGCGCGTCCGCTCGGCATTCCTTGCAGCAATTGGCAAAGACGCGGCCTGCTGAGGAAAGTTCACGGTCAAGAAGCGCCGGGCGAGTTCGAAACACTGGTCAACCCGGAGGGCCCATCGCGCCAACAGCTTCGGCCTCATGGCGAGCTTGAACACGCCGATCGAGACCAAGGGCGGGTTTGAATACGACGGCGCCGACTGTCAGGCCTGGATGCGCGAGGCCGCGTTTTCGGCCACGCGAGTTGAGCGCCTCGTCGGCGGACATTCCATGGCGGTCGGGAGCAAGTCGACGGAGCGAAAGTCCCCGGCGCCGCTTGGCGCACGGTCAACCGCGGGTGCGGCCGATCCCTTGCAACCACGACCTTGGAAGGTCGTGCGCCGCGCCCCCAAAGTGAGACGCGTCCGTGCCGGGACGGTGCTTCAATTGCCTGTTTGGCGGCGCCTCGATCTCGCGACGCGACCGCCGATCCCGACGATCGAACCGGCATTTGATATGCGGTCCCGGAAAACCTGAGGCGCTTCACGGCGTTTTTTGCCGAAATTATCTTTCTATTTTTCCAAAGCTATGCTATAGGCCTGTTTCCGATCGTTCTTACCTCGAGCGCCTCGCCATGTCCGCTTCCGCTTCCCCTGTCGCGGCCTTCGCGCGCCCCGGAGGCGCGGCGGATTCGCGGTCTGGCGATGTCGCGGGCCGTGCGCAATTATCAGGCGATCGCGCGTCAGGAGCCGCTTTCGCGCGAACGCGTGCGCCGGATCGTCGCCAAGTCGCTCGCAAGGGAGGACGGGGCGAGCCTGCCCGATCCGCGCCGCGTGCGCATGGCGCAGTTGGGGCCGGCGTCGCGGCTGGCGGCGAGCGCAGGACGCCGACGGGGCGCCCCGGAGGAGGCCGGCCGTCGCGAGACCATCAAATCCGGCTTTTTGGACCCGTAACCCCTTGATAACAAACAAAACCGCCAAGAGAATCTTTGGAAAAGCTTGCCGAATCCAAGCGGCGGATTTGGAAATGTTTGGCGCGGATTTGGAAAAGCCGGCGACCCGGTGGCCGACCGGCTTGACCCTTGTTCGGCGGCGCGAGCTCAGCTGCGCTTGCGCCCGATCAGCGGAAACGCCGTCCGCTTGACGAATGCCTTGACGCCCGGCGTCGCGCGCTCCAGCGCAAGGCTCGCGCCGAACAATCGCCGCCCGAAAGCGGGCGAGGCGAGGGCGAGGTCCGTGAATTCCAATCGATCCGGCCAGAGCCGGTCGATCATCGAATGATCCTCGGCGGCGCAGGAATTGGCGAGACTGAGCCGCGCCTCCTGGAGCAGCCGGCGCGACAGCGCGCGCGTCAGCAGGACGCCCGGCGAAAAGGCGTTGAGCGTTTCGTCATGCGCGATCTTCCAGAAGAACGCGCGCCCGCCCGCGTCGAGTTCGACGCCCATCGCGACCGGCTTGCCGTCGAGCGCGAGCGCATGGATGCGCATCCGCCCCGCGGCGGCGAGCCCGGCGAGCATTTCGCGCGCGAAGGCGGCGCGGTTCGGCTCCTGTTTCAGCGCAGTGCCGCGCGCGCCCTTCCAGCCCAGCGCCTCGAGATCCAGAAAGGCTTCGAGGCTCTCCGCACTTGCGGAGACGCGCGAGACGAGCCGTCCGCGCTCGGCGAGCCGGCGCTCGAGGCGGTCCCATTCCTTGTGCCGCTTCTTGTCGTGGCTCGCCTCGAAACGCTCGACATCGTCGAGTATCAGGGCGGCGCGCCGCAGCGGGTTGAGCTGCGCCAGCCGCAGCCGCGCGGAGGCCGCGATCTCCTGCGCCGCCCGCGCGATCGGCCCGTGCGGCGCGACCCGCGGCAGCAGCAGTCCGGCGCAATGCGGCCGCGCCGCCGCGAGCCAGGCCATCAGGGCGCCGAGCGCGTCGGCGGCCGATTCGGCGTCGAACGCCATCGCGGCGAGCGCCGCCTGTTCCGAGCGCCAGACGCGCGCGAGCCCGAGGCCGGCCCTGGGCGCCTGCAGCGCGAGCGCGCCGATCAGCGCGCTGCGCTTGGCGTCGCGCCAAATCATGAGAGCCGCGACGCCGGGCGGCGCCAGCCGACGGATCGCCGGCGCGACGAACGCGTAATCGGCGAAGACATTCGGCTCGGCCGCGCGGGAATCCAGCGCGCGCCAAGCCGCCTCGCGCCGGGCGAGGTCGCCGGCCGAGGCGATTTCGACCCAGGGCGTCGAGATCGTCACAATCGCATCGCCCCCGACCCCAAGGCCTCCATCAGCGCCTCGTCGACGCGCCTATAGGCGCCGGCCGCGCGGTCGTCGAAATAGATGGGATCGGCGCCGCGCGCGATGTCGAATCCTTCCGCCACCAGGTCCATCTTTCGCGGCTTGAACGTGCCCGTCACGTCGAGATGCGGGCGAAACCGCAGGAACATCGGCCGGGCATAGGCAGGCAAACGCTCGGAGAGGAAGGCGTGAAGGCCGTCGAGATCGAAAATCGCGGCGGCGTCGACCACCAGCGCGGCCATGCCGGCGCGCCCGTCGTGATGCGGCACGGCGACGCCATATACGATCGCCTCCTGCACGCCCGGAAACAGCCCGATCGTCTCGGCGACTTCGGTCGTCGAGACGTTCTCGCCCTTCCAGCGGAATGTGTCGCCGATGCGATCGACGAAATAATAATAGCCGCGGGCGTCGCGCCGCACGAGGTCGCCGGTGCGGAACCAGGCGTCGCCGGGAGCGAACACGTCGTGAGAATCTTCTGTCGGGTCGCGGCAGGGTCGGCATAGCCGTCGAAGCGCGCGGCGGGCAGGGCAGGGTCGTTGCGGATCTCGGCGATGAGCTCGCCGACTTCGTCGGGCGCGCATTCGATGCAGCGGCCCTGCGCATCGCGACGTTGCGTGTTGGTCTCGACATCGAAGGCGACGACCTTCATCGGAAAACGCCGCGCCGCCCAGAACGGAATCCGCCCGATCGCGCCCGGGCGCGAATCGAAATTGATCAGCACCGCGTTGCCTTCGGTCGAGGCGTAGAGTTCAAGCACGGAGTTGATGCCGAAACGCCGCTGAAAGGCGTCGAAAATATCCGGCCGCAAGCCGTTGCCGAGACAGGCGCGAATCCGATGGGAGCGATCGAGTCGGCGTCGGCGGGGCGTTGAGGAGATAGCGGCAGAGTTCGCCGATATAGACGAACAGAGTGCAATTCTCGCGCGCCACTTCGCTCCAGAACCCGCTCGCGGAGAAACGCTCGCGGATGTAGCAGGAGCCGCCGGCCGGAAGCACCGCGCCCGGGCCGATGCAGGCCGCCGTTGGTGTGGTACATCGGCAGGCAGAGATACATGCGATCGTCGGCGCGCGCGTCGTCGCCCCGCAAAAGCCGAGCATGACGCGCAGCGCGCGCGAATGGGTGATGCGCGCGGCCTTGGGCAGTCCGGTCGTGCCCGAGGTGAAGATGAACAGCGCGACATCGTCGATCGTCAGGGCGGGCCGCTGCAACGCCGGCGCGTCCGGAAGGTCTTCAATCTCGAGGTCGACGCGCGGAACGTCCTTCTCGCTTTCGCCATGGGCGTAGACGGGAAACGGGTCCCTCAGCGACGATCGCGCGCGCCTGCGAAGACCTGATACAGCGAAGCGTCCACGATGGCGGCCTTGGCGCGCACCACGTTGACGCAGTGGGCGAGCGAGGCGCCGGCAAGGCTGGTGTTGATGAGCGCCGTCGCGACGCCCGCGCGCGCGAGGCCAAACCAGATCGCAAGATATTCCGGGCGGTTCGGCATCATCAATGCGACGACGTCGCCCTTGACGAGTCCGCGCGCCTGCGCCCATCGGGCGTAAAGATCGGCGCGCGCATTGAGCTGACGATAGGTGTACGACTTGCGCTCGCTCGACAAGGCGGGCCGGTCGGCGAATTCGCCTGCCCATTGCTCAAGATAATCGCCTATCGTGCGGCTCGGATTCGCGGTGACTTTCCTCGTGGCCCTGACAGCTCGCAACAGGCCGCTGACATAGGCGTACTCGCTTCTGAGCCGTGCCAGCATAGAGATGAGTCCTCCGCTGCGACCTTATCTGGCCGGCCATGAAGAAACGGTTTTGCTCAATTTACAAGCGCGCGGAAGTCGGGGCTCAGGCCAGCAGGCCGCCGCGCCGCGGCGCCAGCGGGTTTTCGGTCATCGCCGTCAGGTCCTGCCGATCGATCTCGGGAACCCGGTCAGGGCGCGCCAAAGCGACTCGATCGCCTCGGCTGGGGGGCCTTCCGCAATGACGACAAGGCGCGTGATCCGCCGCCCGTCCGGCCATGCCTTCAGCCGGCGCGGCGGATGCAGGATATGCTGCGCGCCCTGGATCAGTAGCGGCGCGTCGGGAAACTCGCGCGTCGCGGCGAGGCCCTTGACGCGCAACAAGCCGGGCCCGAGCATCGCCTGCAACCGGGCCAGGAACCGCGCCAGCGCCGCCGCCTCGATCGGCGCGTCGGTGGAGAAGGCGTAGGCGCGCGCGCCCGCGCCATGCGCCGACATCGCGCTCGCGCGTCCCGGCGCCGCCGAAATGAAGGTTTCCGAGAGGAAATCGGCAACCGCGAATTCGCCGGAGGCGACATCGATCACGGGCGCGGCCGGATTGATCGCCTGCAGCGCCGCGCGCAGGTCTTCGAGCGCAGCGGGCGCAGTAGGGAGGTCGCTTTTCGTTATGGCGATCACGTCGGCGAGCGCAACCTGTCGCCGCGCCTCGCCATGAGCTTGCAGCGTCGCCAGGCCGTTGACCGCGTCGACCACGCTCGTCACCCCGGCGATGCGCGTGCGGCGCGCGAGCGCGGGGTCGGCGAGCAGGGCGTGCAGGATCGGCGCGGGGTCCGGCGAACCCGCTCGTCTCCAGTATGATGCGCGCGAACGGTGCGAGCTCGCCGGCGTCGCGGCGGCGCAGGATGTCATGCAAGCCGTCGATCAAGTCGCCGCGCAATTGGCAGCACAAGCAGCCCGAGGCGAGCAGAATCACATCGTTGGCCATGGCCTCATAGAGCCAATGGTCGAGCCCGATCTCGCCGAATTCGTTGACGATCACGAGCGCATCGGAAAGCGCGTCCGAGCGCAGGAGCTGGTTGATCAGGCTCGTCTTGCCGGCGCCGAGAAATCCCGTGACGACATGCAGCGCGATGGCGCCGGATTCGCTCACGGACCGACCGGAATGAGCTTGCCGACGAAGACCGGCGGACCCGACGGCTTGCCGTCGCGCGAGCCGCCTTGCGGCTCGACAGTGACCGCATAGGTGGCGTCCGCGACGACGTCGCGGTCGTAGGGCGCGAGCCTGTTGGCGCGCGTCACCTGCTGGTCGTCGATCACGCCGAGCGAGCGCGGCGCGCCGAGTTTGGCCTCGATGATCCAGAGTTCGTAGGACTTGCCCGCAGGCGCCTGGGCGGACACCGGCCGCACCGTAAACTCGCGCGTATCGATGTTCACGCTCACGGCGAAGGCCGGCGAATCTGGGCTCTTCTGCAGGATGGCGACAAATTCGTGCGGCGGAGCGACGCGCGTCGCCTCGCGCGCGACGATCCCGATCGCCAGCATCGCCGCGAGGCTCGCCGCCGCGATCGCCCCGGCCCGCCAGCGCGCGAGACGGGCGCGCAACGCGACGACGACCGCGCCCTCGCCCGACCCTGGCGCTTGGGCTGCGTTTGCAGACGCCGCGCGAATCCGCGCTTCGATATCGTTGAGATAATCGCGCGGCGGCGCCATCGGCGGGACCGCCTCGGCGAGCGACGCCAGCCGCGCCTCCCAAGCTCTAATCGCCGCGTCGAGTTCGGGCTCGCGCAGCCGCCGCGCAGCGAGCGCCGCGCGCTCGCTCGGATCGAGCGTGCCGAGCGCATATTCGGCGGCGGAGAAATCATCTTCGGGCGCGAGGGTCATGACGCCAGGCAATCCCTCAATTGAGCCAGGCCGCGGCGCAGCCAAGTCTTGATCGTCGGAACCGGCCGGTTCAGCCGCTGCGCGATCGCCTCACGCGACGAGCCGCGGTAGTAGGCGAGCAGAATCGCTTCGCGCTTCTCCTCGTCGAGGCTCTTCAGGCATTGCAGCAGTGCGGACAACTGCTCGGAAGTCTCGCGCGCGGCGAACGGATCGATTTCCTCGGCGGCGGGCTCGAAGCCGTCCGGCATGTCCTCGAGCAAAATCGGGCGCGCCCTGCGGATTTCGTCGAGCGCGCGGTTGCGTGCGATCGTCGCCATCCATGCCATCGGCGAGCCCTTGTCGGCGTCGAAGTCAGCCGCCTTTTCCCAGATGCGCACATACGCCTCCTGCAGCGCTTCCCCGCTCAGGTCGCCGATGCGAAGGATACGGAAGACGACGCCGTAAAGTTTCGCTTGTGTCAGTTTATAAAGACTGGCGAAAGCCGCCTCGTCGCGCGCCGCGACCCGGCGCAACAAATCGGCCAGCTCGGCCGCGTCCGCGCCGGCAGTCGTATCCTGGGCCATCCTGGAGGGCGTCTGCGGTTCGGCCGTCATAGCGGCAACTTAGATCGGAGCGTGCGCCTGACGCAACCGGCCCTGCGACGGGCGCCGCGGATTGTCCACGATGAGTTCGAGAAACGGACAAGGTAGAACGGGCGTCCTCGCGGACGCCCGTCCGTCGAGATCCCGGCTGAACAAAGCGGGGAAACGTTCAACCTGGGATCAAGACTTTGTTGATGACGTGAATGACCCCGTTCGACTGCAATACGTCGGCAATGGTGACGCGCGCCACGTCGCCCTTGGCGTCGGTGACGGTCAGATGCGAATTGCCGCTGCGCTCGAACGTCAGCTCTTCGCCCTGCACGGTCTTGAGCGTCAGCTTGCCGCCCATAGCGTCGATCTTGCTCGCGAGGTCGGCGGCGGTATAGCGGCCGGGCACGACGTGATAGGTCAGCACCGCGGTCAGCTTGTCCTTGTTCTCCGGCTTGAGCAGAGTCTCGACCGTTCCCTTCGGCAATTGCGCGAAGGCCTCGTTGGTCGGCGCGAAGACGGTAAAGGGGCCGGCGCTTTCCAGCGTATCGACGAGTCCGGCGGCCTTGACCGCGGCGACCAACGTCGTGTGATCCTTCGAATGGATCGCGTTCTCGACGATGGTCTTGCTCGGATACATCGGCGCGCCTCCGACCATCACGGTCATTTCGGCATAGACCGGCGCGGCGGCGAAGGGCGCGGCGAGCGCAAGGCCGGCGGCGACGCAGGCGGCGCGGATGTTGATCTTGGCGTTCATGTTCGTCTCCGTTTCCTTGTGGCGAGGACATTGCGTCCCATCCCGGTGTCTCGGGACGTCAGGGAAACGGGCCGCGAGAGGCGAAAGTTTCAGCGTTCGCGGATTATTTGACGACGAAGGAAATAAAGTTGTCGGCGCGAAACTTTTGCGCTCCCGACGCGTATCGATGGACCTCGGAGGCGTTTGTTGCTTGGGCGATCCTTGCGAGCACGGCCAGGGAGTCCAAGCGGCGGCGGGACATTGGCCCGCCGCGTCTTGGATGTTTTCGTCCCCCGCGACGATGGAGGATCGCGCCGCCGTAGGCCTCGCCTCAATAGGTCGCGCGTCCGCCCGAGAGATCGAACACCGCGGCGGTGCTGAACGAGCACTCGCGGCTGGCCAGCCAGCACACCAGCGCGGCGACTTCGTCGACGACGCCGAATCGGTCCATCGGGATCTTCGAGCGCATGTAGGCGATATGCGCGGCCGAGACCTGTTCCAGGATTGGCGTCTCGATCGTGGCGGGCGTGATCGCGTTGACGATCACGCCGTCCTTGGCGAGTTCCTTGCCGAGCGATTTGGTCAGGCCGATCACCGCGGCTTTCGAGGCGCTATAGGCCGACGCGGTCGGATTGCCTTCCTTGCCCGCGATGGACGCAATATTGACGATACGGCCATAGCCGCGCGCCTTCATCGCCTTGGCGACGTATTTGTTGCAGTAGAACAGGCCGTTCAGGTTGACGTCGAGCACCCGCTTCCATTCCTCGACGGGGTAGTCGATGACCATCGCGTTAAGGCCCGCGACCCCGGCGCTGCAGACGAGCACGTCGATATGCCCGAGGGCGCGCTCCGCCTCGGCGCTCGCGCGCTCGACCTGAGCGGGATCGACGATGTCGAGTCGCGTGGCGAACGCGCGCTCGCCGATCTCGGCCTTGGCCGCCGCAAGCCGGCTGGGCGTCCTGGTCCCAGAGCATGACCGCGCCCCCTTCCGCCACGATCCGCTTGGCGACGCCCAACCCGATGCCGGACGCGCCTCCAGTGACGATGGCGCCATTGTTCTCGAATCGCCGCATGCCCGTCATGTTCCCTCCCACGAAGCTTCGCTGCGCGCCCATCGGCGTCGTCGCCCGGCGCGTTCGGCGCCAGTCTACGACGGAAATGCCGCCAAAGCGAAGCGGTTCCGGCGGCTTGTCAGGCAATCCGTTTCAGAGCACATTCCCCGCCGGTCTGGCGGCGCGGCGGAGCCGGCGCGCCCGCGCGGATCCGGTCGAGGGAGGCCCGCCCGAGGGCGAGCAGGAAGCGCAATATGGTGGAAACGACGGACAAGGCCCTTCCCGCGGAGCCTTCGCAGATCCAGCTCAACCCGGTCGAACTCGCCGATCGCTTCGATCTGACCAAGACCTCGGTGCTGCTCACCGGCGCGCAAGCAGTCGCCCGGCTGCTGATTGCGCAAAAGGAGCGCGACCGTCGCGACGGCTATGTCACCGGCGGCTTCGTTTCCGGCTACCGCGGTTCGCCCGTCGGCGGACTCGACCTGCAATTCGTCAGGCTCGCGAAACTCTTCAAGTCGAACGACATTCATTTCGAGCCCGGCCTCAACGAGGAACTCGCGGCAACCGCGCTGTGGGGCGCGCAGCAGGCGGAGATGCGCGGCGAGGGCAAGTTCGACGGCGTCTTCGGGCTCTGGTACGGCAAAGGCCCCGGCGTCGACCGCTCCGGCGACGTGTTCCGGCATGCCAATCTCGCGGGAACCTCGCCGCGCGGCGGCGTGCTCGCGCTGATGGGCGACGACCACACGGCCGAATCTTCCACGACCGCCCACCAGTCCGAATTCGCCTTCGTCGACGTGATGATGCCGGTATTCTCGCCGGCGGGCGTGCAGGAAATCCTCGACTATGGCGCGCTCGGCTGGGCGCTGAGCCGCTACGCCGGCGTCTGGGTCGGAATCAAATGCCTCAAGGACACGATCGAATCGACCGCCGTCGTCGACGCCTCTCTGGAGCGCGTTCGCCCCGTCGCGCCGAGCGATCATGTCCTGCCGCCCGGCGGTCTCAATATCCGCACTCCCGACGGCATCCTCGAACAGGAGGCGCGGCTGCACGAGCACAAGCGCGACGCCGTCGTCGCCTGGCTCGGCGCCAACCGGATCAATCGAACGATTGCTTCGGGCGGGCCCAACGCGAAGATCGGCATACTCACCGCCGGCAAATCCTATCTCGACGTGCGCCAAGCGCTCGACGATCTCGGCGTCGACGAGGCGGCCTGCAATGCGCTCGGATTGCGAATTCACAAGCTTGGCTGCGTCTGGCCGATCGTGCCGAACGAATTGCATGAATTCGCGCGCGGCCTCGATCTCATCATCGTCGTGGAGGAAAAGCGGTCCCTGATCGAAGTGCAGGTGCGCGAAGAGCTCTATGGCGCGCCGCATCCTCCTGTCTGCATCGGCAAACGGGACGAGGCGGGCCAATGGCTGTTCCCGGCCAAGGGCGCCCTCGATCCCAACAATATCGCGATCGCGATCGGCGAGCGGCTGTTGAAATATCGCCCGGATTCCGCGCTGGAGGCGAGGATCGAGCGGCTCAAGCGCGCGCAGCGCGCGCTCGCGGAGATCAAACAGGAGGCGGTGCGCTCGCCCTATTTCTGCTCGGGCTGCCCGCACAATCGCTCGACCGTAATCCCCGAGGGCGCGCGCGCCTATGCCGGGATCGGCTGCCATTTCATGGCGCAATACATGGATCGGCGCACCGACGGCTATACCCAGATGGGCGGCGAGGGCGCCAACTGGGTCGGCGAGGCGCGGTTCTCCAAACGCGGCCATGTGTTCCAGAACCTCGGCGACGGCACCTACAACCATTCGGGCGCGCTCGCTTTGCGCTGGGCGATCGATTCCAAGGTCAACGTCACCTACAAGATTCTGTTCAACGACGCGGTTGCGATGACCGGCGGCCAGCGCCACGAAGGCGGGCTGACCGTGCCGCAGATCGCCAGACAGGTTTCGGCCGACGGCGCCAAACAGGTCGTGGTGGTCGCCGACGATCCGTTCAAATATCCCGCCGGGACCGACTGGCCTGCGGGCGTGACTTTGCGCCCGCGCGACGACCTGCTCGAGGTCGAGAAGGAGCTCAGCCAAATCCCGGGCGCCACGGTGCTGATCTACGATCAGACCTGCGCGGCCGAGAAGCGGCGCCGGCGCAAGCGCGGCGAATATCCCGATCCCGACAAGCGCGTGCTGATCAACGAACTCGTCTGCGAGGGCTGCGGCGACTGCGGCGTCAAATCCAATTGCGTCTCGATCCAGCCGCGCGAGACCGAATTCGGCCGCAAGCGCGCGATCGACCAGTCGAGCTGCAACAAGGATTTTTCCTGTTCCGACGGGTTCTGTCCCTCGTTCGTCACCGTGCACGGCGCACGGCCGCGAAAGTCGCAGCGCGGGTTGAGCGCGCCTCCGGCGACGCCGGAGCCCGAGAAGCGCGAGATTTCCAGCCGTCCGTTCTCGATTGTCGTCACCGGCGTCGGCGGCACCGGGGTCGTGACCATCGGCGCGATCCTGGGAATGGCCGCCCATCTCGAAGGCAAAGGCTGCGGCATGATCGACATGGCGGGCCTCGCGCAGAAGGGCGGCGCGGTGTTCAGCCATGTCAAGCTCGCGCGCCGGCCCGAGGACATTCACGCCATTCGGGTTGCCGCTGGCGACGCCGATCTGATACTTGGCTGTGATCTCGTCGTTTCGGGCGCCCGCACAGTCCTCGCGGCGATGCGCGGCGCCGAGACCGGCGTTGTCGTCAACGCGGCCGAAGTGTTTCCCGGCGACTTCACGCGCAAGCCGGATTTCCTGCTGCCGACCGAACGCCTGAAGCGCTCGATCGAGGCGGCGAGCGGCGGCGGCGCGCTGTTCGTCGACGCCACCGCGGCGGCCAACGCGCTTCTCGGCAACGCGATCGGCGCCAACATGTTCATGCTCGGCTACGCCTACCAGTGCGGCCATGTGCCGCTCTCCTCGGCCGCGATAAGGCGCGCGATCGAACTCAACGGCGAGGCTGTGGCGATGAATCTGGCCGCGTTCGAATGGGGCCGCGCCGCTCGCGCCAACCCGGACAGCGTCGCCGCGATCGCCAAACCGGCCGCGGCGCCGGCGAAAGCGCCGGAACTCGCGGAACTCGTCGCGCGGCGCGTCGAATTCCTGACAAACTATCAGGATCGCAGCTATGCCGAACGTTATCGCGCGCTCGTCGAGCGGATCGACAAGGCCGAGCGCAGCAAGGCGCCGGGGCGATCGGGACTGGCCGACGCGGTCGCGCGCAACCACTTCAAACTGATGGCCTACAAGGACGAATATGAAGTCGCCCGACTTTTCGTAGGCGAAGCTTTCCGCCGACAGCTCGAGACGGCCTTTGAAGGCGACCTGAAGCTCGAGTTCCATCTCGCTCCGCCGCTCTTCGCCAAGCGCGATCCGACGACGGGCCAGTTGCGAAAGATGACGTTCGGGCCCTGGTTGATGCCGGCGTTCCGAATTTTGGCCGCCTTGCGCGGGGTTCGGGGAACTCGACTCGACATCTTCGGCCGCACCGAGGAGCGGCGCCAGGAGCGGGCGCTGATCGGCGAATACGAAGCTCTGTGCGACGAGCTGGCGTCGCGGCTGACCTCAGAAAATCATGGGCTCGCGGTGGCGCTCGCCTCACTGCCCGACAAGATCAGGGGCTTCGGTCACGTCAAGGCCGCCAACCTTGCTAAGACGCGAGAGGAATGGTCCGCTGGGCTGCAGGCTTGGCGCAAACCTTTGGAGCAGCGGCGGGCGGCGGAATAATCGGGGTCGGTCGGCTCGGAAGCCTTCGCGCGTTCAATCCGGCTTGACGAATTTGACGCCGACGAATTCGCCCTTGCGCCAGACGACATGCGCCTCGCCGACAACGCGGGCGGAGTCCAAACGCAACATGAAGGCGTCTGGCAATTCAACGCCCTGAGGCGCAGCCACTTGAGCGCCGTCCGCGGTGATGTCTATGATGCGGCAATCGATCACAGGCAATACCCCGCCCGGATCGGCCCAGGCGCGCAAGTTCGACGCTTTGCGCGGCTTGCCTCGGCGGTCCGCGTCCCTGGATCCCGCTTCGTTGAAATTCAAGGCAGACTCCTGCGGCGCTCTCTAAAATTGTGGTCAATGTATCCTTCCCTTAAAACGTGAATAATTCGTATATAATCAGTAAACAGTTTTAGACGTTGCGACTTTCACCGGATGCGGATGTAAGCGAATCCTTGACTCTCGCTTCGCCGCCGGCGGTGCTAGAGGAGTCGCCCGCGCCGAGGCGAATCGGCGGCGAACGAAGCGAGGCGAGACATTGGCGGCGGCGCCCGGAAAGTCCTGCGGCGAGTGCATGATGTGCTGCACGGCGCTGGAAATAGAGGAACTCGGCAAAGCCGCGGGGCCTGCCTGCGTAAACTGCGTTTCGGGCGGAGGCTGCGCGATCTACGCATCGCGCCCGCAAGTCTGTCGCGATTTCGAATGCGAGTGGCTCACGCGACGCGATCTGCCGCGTCACTTCCGCCCCGACCGGATCGGCACGATTCTGATGGAGGCGCATGACGCCGACGAATACCGCGCCGTCTGCGCGCCCGAACGACCGCTCGCATGGCGACAGCCTCGGGTATTCGCCCATCTCGTCGCCATTGCCAAAACGGGGCGCGTCGTCGTGGCCAAATCGGGCCTCAGTTCGTGGCGGATTTACGCTTCAGGCGAGTGGGGGCCGACGGTCTGAGCGCGTTGCCTATTATTTCGGCAATTCGCCCATTCTACGGGCTGCGGTGAACATATCTCCCGCGTTTGCCTCGCGCTAAGGCATAGCGTAGGCTTTGAACCAATGGTATGGACCGCAACTTGCTTGGCGGGCTCAATTAGCATCGCTGGCCGCAGGCCGGGATCCGAACCGGCGGGTCGCAAGGGAGAAGTCGCGGGCCATGAAAAAGATCGAGGCGATCATCAAGCCGTTCAAGCTCGATGAGGTCAAGGAGGCGCTGCAAGAGGCGGGCGTACAAGGCATCACCGTGCTCGAGGCCAAAGGCTTCGGCCGACAGAAGGGCCACACCGAGCTTTATCGGGGAGCCGAATATGTCGTGGATTTCCTGCCCAAGGTGAAAATCGAGGTCGTCGTCGCCGACGAGAATCTCGCCAGCGCGGTCGAGGCGATTCGCAAGGCCGCGCAGACGGGCCGCATCGGGGATGGCAAGATTTTTGTATCGACGATTGACGAGGCGATCCGCATTCGGACCGGGGAAACCGGATCCGACGCGGTCTGATCCGATCCGCAATCAAATTTGAAAAAAGAGCTTCCCGCCGCCTGATCGCGGCGGGCGGAGGTCCAACCGAACCCAAGACGAGGAAGGGTAAATCATGAAGACCGCCAAGGATGTCCTTAAGGCGATCAAGGACAATGACGTAAAATATGTCGATCTGCGCTTCACCGATCCGCGCGGCAAGTGGCAGCACGTCACCTTCGATCAGACGCTGATCGACGAGGACGCTTTCGCCGACGGCCTGATGTTCGACGGCTCCTCGATCGCCGGTTGGAAGGCGATCAACGAATCCGACATGACGCTCATGCCGGACCCGACCTCGGCGTGCATGGACCCGTTCTTCGCGGCCTCGACGATGGTCATCAACTGCGACATTCTCGATCCGGCCAGCGGCCAGCCCTACGGGCGCGATCCGCGCGGCATCGCCAAGAAGGCGGAAGCCTATCTGAAGTCGACCGGCATCGGCGACGCATGCTTCTTCGGTCCGGAAGCCGAATTCTTCGTGTTCGACGACGTCCGCTTCAAGGCCGACCCCTACAACACCGGCTTCCAGCTCGACTCGGTCGAACTGCCGACCAATTCCGACACGCCCTACGAAGGCGGCAACCTCGGCCACCGCGTGCGCACCAAGGGCGGCTATTTCCCGGTGCCGCCGCAGGATTCGGCGCAGGACATGCGCGGCGAGATGCTCGCGGCGATGGCGCAGATGGGCGCGGTCGTCGAGAAGCACCACCACGAAGTCGCCTCCGCGCAGCACGAACTCGGCCTCAAGTTCGGTCCGCTGACGACGATGGCCGACCACATGCAGATCTATAAATACTGCATCCACATGGTCGCCGCAGAGCTACGGCAAAACGGCGACGTTCATGCCCAAGCCCATCTACGGCGACAACGGTTCGGGCATGCATGTGCACCAGTCGATCTGGAAGGGCGGCAAGCCCATGATGGCCGGCAACAAATACGCCGACCTTAGCCAGGAATGTCTGTGGTACATCGGCGGCATCATCAAGCACGCGAAGGCGCTCAACGGCTTCACCAATCCCTCGACCAACAGCTACAAGCGTCTGGTCCCGGGCTTCGAGGCGCCGGTGCTGCTCGCCTATTCCGCGCGCAACCGCTCCGCCTCGTGCCGTATTCCGTGGACGGCCAACCCGAAGGCCAAGCGCGTCGAAGTGCGCTTCCCCGACCCGATGGCCAACCCGTATCTCGCCTTCGCCGCGATGCTGATGGCCGGCATCGACGGCATCAAGAACAAGATCGATCCCGGCCCGGCGATGGACAAGGATCTCTACGATCTCCCGCCGAAAGAACTCAAGAAGATCCCGACCGTCTGCGGATCCCTGCGCGAAGCGCTCGCCAACCTGGACAAGGACCGCGCGTTCCTGAAGGCCGGCGACGTCTTCAACGACGACTTCATCGACAGTTACATCGAGCTGAAGATGGGCGACGTCCACCGCTTCGAAATGACGCCGCATCCCGTGGAATTCGACATGTATTATTCCTACTGAGCCGATCGTCTCTGACGGAAAAGGGCGGCCGCGAGGCCGCCTTTTTTGTTGTGCGTCGCCGTGGGTTCGGGGAACGGAGCCGATTGCGGGGCGCGATCTTGGAAACGAGGCCGGGACCGGCGATTCCCACTTTTGCCGCCATGTTCTAGATCAAAGACGGCCGCGCCCGTCCGGTTCAAATTGCCGACTCAGCGCCAATCCCGGCGCGCTTTGGGGCACAATCCGTCCATGCCGAAATCTAACGCTCGCCCCCTGCTCAAAGCCGCGCTGGCGTTCGCCGTGCTTGCGCTGACCGCACCCTCCTTTGCCGCCGACAGCCGCCACGGCGAACAGTTGGCCAGGCGCTGGTGCGCGGCCTGCCATGTCGTCTCCGACGATCAGCCGCGCGGCGCGGACAATGTGCCAACTTTCGCGGCGATCGCGAAAATTCCCGGCTTCGACGCCGAACATATTGCGCGCTTCCTGCGCGATCCCCACCCGAAGATGCCGGACATGCAACTGTCCATGCCCGAGGCCGCGGATCTGGCGGCCTATATCGTCAGTTTGGGAAAATAACCGCCCTTCTCATGTCGCAATCAGCCCGCTCATCGGCCTGACCCCGATCGTATCGGGGAAGACAGAGCGCGCCAGGACGTCGGGGGGCAGGCCCAGATGTTCGGCGAGCACGCCCTTGATGACCGCGCGTAGGTCGGTCGTCGGCTTGAGGTCGCGCGCCTCGTAGAGGTTCTCGGTCTTAAGGCCTGGCCAGTCGGCGATGACGCGCCCGCCCGCGAGCGCGCCGCCGGCGAGGAAGGCGACCGTGCCGGTGCCGTGATCGGTGCCCACGGTGCCGTTGATGCGCGCCGTGCGCCCGAATTCGGTGATCGCGACGACGACTGTGTCCTTCCAGCGCGGACCGAGCTCGCTTTCGAACGCCGCGAACACGCCGTCCAGTCCGCCCAGCAATTGCGCGAGCCGTCCAGTCGCGCCGCCTTCCGCGGCGTGGGTGTCCCAGCCGTCGATCGCAAGCGCGCCGATGCGCGGGCCCTCGTCGGCGCTCATCAGGCGGGCGGCGCCGAGTGCGGCCTTCTTCATCTGCATCGCGACGTCGCCGCCGGGCTTGAGCGCGTCCATCCCCTGCCGATTGGCCATGCGGTCGGCGTCGAGGCCGGCTTGCAACGCCCTGGCAAGCTGCGGATCGGTCTGCGCGTAAAGGTTCATCAGCCGGGCCGACAGGTCGTCGGTCGGCGGCGCGAGCCCGGAGGGCGCCCAGCCTAGCACCGGCGCCGGCCCGCGTACGACCAACGGCGCGGTATAGCCGACCGCCAGCGCGCCGGGCGATCCGACGCGATCGCCCTTCGGCAGCGCGGCGACCGCTCGGTTTAGCCAGCCGCTTTCGGTGTGGCCAGGCGCGAGCATGCCGCTTTCGAGCACGTCCTGGCCGTCGAAGTGCGAGCGCTCGCGATAATTGGTCGCGGTCGCATGCACCATGATCGCCTGTTTGGACTCATAGAGCCGCGCGAAATTGATCATCGCAGGGTTGAGTCCGAAGAAGTCGTTCAGTCGAAGCGCGGGATGCTCGCCGTCCCAACGCAGCGCGAGTTCGCGATGCAGGTCGGCGTAATCGGGATCGCCGATCGGCGCCAGCGCGCTCAGACCGTCGAGCGCGCCGCGCAGGATGACGACGACCAGGCGGGGATCGCGCGCCGGGGCGGCGCTTGCCCAACGCGGGATGGAGGCGAAGGCGAAGGCCGCGCCGGCGCTCGCGATCAGGCCGCGGCGGTTCAAATGGGGAATGCGAGAGGGCCGCATCGCTACCTCCGTTGGAATTCGGGCGAAAGGATCAACAGCGCATAGGCCTGCTCGGCGCTCTCGGCGCGCTGGATCGTCTCCCGCGTCGGCTGCGATACGCGCGGCCCTAGAACGCTTTCGACAAGCTCCATGGGCGGCGTGTCGGTCTTTGACTGCCGGGCGAACTGCATCGCGAGTTCGAGCCGGGTCTTGATCCCTTCCGGCGAAGTCCAGGCTGCGGCGTCGTCGCTGAAGCCGTTAGGCCCGGCCGGCTGCCACAGCGGCATGCCGAGCAGGTTGAGCGCGTTGATTGTCGGACCGGGATCGCCAGGATCCTGCCGGAACGCGCGATGGGCGGCCACTGACAATTCCCAGGGATTTCTGATTTTTGTCGCGGGTGCGCGCCAGGCGGCGGGATCCGCAATCAGCGCGCGCGAAACGGCGGCAAGATCGCCGTCGGTGTCCGAGAAAACCTTGGCCAGCCGCTGAACAAGACCGGGATCGGGATCGTCGGCGACAAAGTGGCGGGCGAGCTTTCGTGCAATATGGCTCGCCGTCGCGCTCTCGCGGGCCAGATCGGCGAGCGCGGCCTCGCCCTGTGCGACGCCGTCCTGGAGATAGAGGCGGTTGCGCACGACGGCCGCGAGCGGCTCGTGGCGATTGGGGTCGAACACGAACGCGCCGGGCGGGCCGAGCTTGCCCTCGCGCCCGACGATCGTCCAACCGGTGAGTATGTAGGCGAGCTGCGTGACGTCGGTCTGGGTGTAGCCGGAGCCGACGCCCATGGTGTGCAGTTCGAGAATTTCGCGCGCCAGATTCTCATTGAGGCCGGATTGCCGGTTGTGTCCGGCGATAGAATTGGGGCCGATCGACTGGGCGTTATCGAGAAAATTCAGCATCGCGGGATGCTGCTCGACCGCCTTCAGCATGTCGGCGAATCGCCCGAGAACAAAGGGGCGAATCGCTTCGCGCTCGAAAGCGCCCGCGGCCGCCCGTCCGATGTTGCTCTTGGCGACGGACACGCAAAAGTGATTGGACCAGAACGCGACCAACCGCTCGGCATAACCGATCGGCGCCTCGCAGGCGCGCGCCAGACGCGCGCGCGCGTCGGCGCGGAACGCCTTCTGTTCGGGCGGAGGCTCCTTGACCCCCATGGGCGCATCTTGCGCGCTGACAAAACGGATGGCGTTCGATCCCGCGGGCGGGGGCGGCGCGGGTGGAAAAATCAACGCCGCGACATTCGGTTCCGGCATCGCCTTGGTCGACAGCTTGGCTGCCGATTCGGCGTCGCGTTCCATTTTTTTTCGCATTTCGTCGGCGTAGACGTCGACCAGGATTTCCGGCGTCGAGCGCAAGGCAGGGTCCGCCAGGCGCGCCGCGTCCGGCGCGGAAATTTCCGCCAGCAGCGCTTCGCGGGCATCGCCCGTCCGGGCGCCGTCGCCGGGGCGGGCGCCATAGCCGAAACGGTTGAATGCGTGAGACCAGTCCGAAGTCTCCGTCGACATTTCGGCGCTCCTGTCGCAGTTGCCGCATACCGTTGCTGACAATCCGAATTATAATCCGCGAACCTAACTCCGGGATGAATAAAGCCCCGGCAAATGCGTCTATTGCGGCGCTCGGGCGCCAAAGCTGGGGCATTGTGACGACGCTTGCGCGCGAGCGCGGATTCCCGCTGCATTCGAAATAGTTCTATAGTCTGAACCAGCGAACACTCGAGACGCGGGGCCCATGAGCCAAATTCGTCAAATTCTCATCGTCGACGACGACAACGACTTGCGCGAAGCGCTCAGCGAACAGCTGGCTCTACACGCTGAGTTCCGCGTGTTGCAGGCGCACAATGTAGCCTCGGCGCGTCAGTCCATTGCCGAGACGCCGCCCGATCTGGTCATCATGGACGTCGGACTGCCCGACCTCGACGGCCGAGAAGCCGTGCGCGTGCTGCGCTCGGAGGGTTTCAAGCGCCCGATCATCATGCTGACGGGCCGCGATTCCGACGCCGACACCGTGATCGGTCTCGAGGCGGGCGCAAACGATTACGTCGTCAAGCCGTTTCGCTTCGCAGTTCTGCTCGCCCGCATCCGCGTCCAGATGCGACAGCATGAGGCGAGCGAGGAGGCCGAGTTCCAGATCGGCCCCTATCTGTTCCGCCCCGCGATGAAGACGCTGCTGGACCCCAAGGGCGGAAAGCTTCGGCTCACGGAGAAGGAGGCCGCCATTCTGCGCTTCCTGCATCGTGCGGAACGGCAAGCGGTGCCGAGGGAGACGTTGCTTCGCGACGTCTGGGGATATAACGCGAATGTGACGACGCACACGTTGGAGACGCATATCTACCGGCTGCGCCAGAAGATCGAGGATAATCCGGCCGAGGCGCGGCTACTCGTGACCGACGGGGGCGGCTACAAACTGTTGCCTTGAGCGCTCGAGGGGGAGTCGAACTCGACAGATGAGTTTAGAGAGCGACGTACGAAGAATGGCCGCGACGCGGCCGTTCAGCCTGATGCCGCGCGAAGCCGTGCAATTGCTGGCGTTTTCCTGCGAAAGGCGCGCTGTGAAGGCCGGTCAGACATTGTTCGAGGCGGGCGAGGCCGCCGACGCCGCCTATTTCGTGCTCGCCGGAGAATTTACCCTCACCGCAAACGGCGAAGCGCGCGACGCGGGGGCCGGCGCGCTGATCGGCGAAACGGCCTTGGTCGCCGATATTCTTCGCAGCGCAGGCGCCCGCGCAAAGGTCGACTCCTCGGTGCTGCGCGTGCCGCGCGAAACGTTTCGACGCGTTTTGGGCGAGTTTCCGGGCGCGGCGGCCAGGCTGCACGCGAGCGCCGCCGCGCGCACGCGCGCGCTCGTCGAAGGACTCGACAAGGTGCGCAAGCGCGCCTTTGAGAATTGAAGGCCTCCAAAGCCGCAAGCGCTCGGTCACGCCGCCAGGGAGAGCCGCCGAGGCGGCGGCGCGGCCACGACGCAGTTCCGGCCGTCTCGCTTGGCCTGATAGAGCGCAGCGTCGGCGCGGCTCAACAGCGGGCGCAACTCGACGGTATCGGGGGAATCGGCGGCAATCCCGATGCTGATGGTGATTCGCACCGCGAAACCCTCCCATTCGAAGGCGGCCAAGGCGCAAGCTTCTCGAGCCGACTCGGCGATGGCGACGGCCTCTTCTGCATCGACGCCGGGCAGCAGAATCGCGAACTCTTCGCCGCCCTGTCGGCTCAACAAGGCATCGCGACGGCCGACCGAAGCGCCGATGATGTCGGCGACCTTGGTCAAAGCGAGGTCGCCAAACTCGTGCCCGAACTTGTCGTTGATGGTCTTGAAGCGATCGATGTCGCACATCATCGCGACGATCGGTTTGCCCGTGTGGCGAAGCGCCGCGAGCGCGGCCTGACCCGCCCGATCGAATCCGCGCCGGTTGAGCAGGCCCGTGAGCGGGTCTGTCAGCGCGGCGTTGGCCAGATCGTCCTGCGCGTTCCGCAATTGCTGCATCAAGCGCGCGGCGGGGAACGCGATCAGCGGGCAGATCAGCGTTGGCGCGACGGTCGCAAGCCCCAGGGCGAGCGCCCAGAACCGGCCAACGCTTAGAGTTCCTGTGAAATCCATGCCGACGAACAGCCACAGCGCCGCTACGGTCATGACGACGGACGCCAAAGTCGAGGCGATCGTCTGTCGCAAGATCCGTCTGGCGACGTCCGAGCGGTCCGAGCGGGCTTTGAGTTCAGCTTCCAAGGCGCGTGTCCCTTACCTCACCGGACAACCTACAGACGCATTCATGAATTCCGGTTGAATCGAGGCAATGAAATTTTGGTTAAATTCGTGGCGGCGAAACGAGCCGACGCCCCGGGCGGGCGGGCGAGCGAAGCCAGGGCTCGCGATTTGACAGGTCCCTTGCATAGGTCTTGTGTGGGCGCGCGGGCGCGCGCGGCGCCGGCCGGAGGCGGATCGTGGCGGTCGATGCGCAGGGATCGACGGATTGGAGCGCGGCGCGCGCGCCGAGTTCGGCGGACATTGAGGCGCTAGCTGAGGCCGCATTCGCTCGGCTGCCCGCCAAATTTCGTCGCCTGTGCGACGGTCTCGTGATCCAGGTCGTCGATTTTCCCGACGACGAGACGCTCGACGAAATGGGCGCCGAGACCGAATTCGACCTGCTGGGGCTGTTTCGCGGCCGCGGTTTTCCGCATAGGCCCGCCGTCGAGGAGACCGGCGCGCTTCCGAACATGATCTGGCTCTATCGCCGCCCGCTGCTGGATTTCTGGTGCGAGGGCGAGGATTCGCTCGGCGCGGTGGTCACGCACGTGCTGGTTCACGAGATTGGCCATCATTTCGGACTGTCGGATGCGGACATGGAAGCGATCGAGGCTCGGGAGGAGTGACGAAACGGCGCGCCGGGGGCGGCCTTCACAAGGGCGTCACGCTCGCTATAGACTATTGATAACGCCGGATTCGTTTCGGCGTTAGCACAGCTGGGGGAACGGAGCGTCGAATTGACGGTTCATGTTCAAGCGGTGTCGCCGGAGACATGTCCGGCCTTGGTGCTCAACGCGGATTTCCGCCCGTTGAGCTATTACCCGCTCTCGGTCTGGTGCTGGCAGGACGCGATCAAGGCGGTCTTCCTAGATCGGGTGAACATCGTTTCCGAGTACGACACCCGCGTGCGCAGCCCGAACTTCGAGATGCGGCTGCCCTCGGTCGTCTCGCTCAAGAGCTACATCAAGCCTTCGCGCTTTCCCGCCTTCACCCGGTTCAACGTGTTCCTGCGCGACCGCTTCACCTGTCAATATTGCGGCGAGCGCGAGGATCTGACCTTCGACCACGTGATCCCGCGCTCCAAGGGCGGCGTGACGAGCTGGGAGAACGTCGTCGCCGCCTGTTCGACATGCAACCTGAAAAAGGCGGATATGCTGCCCTCGGTGGCGCGCATGTGGCCGGAGCGCACGCCCTATCAGCCCACGGTTCACGACCTGCACCAGAACGGCCGCCTGTTCCCGCCGAACTATCTGCATGCGAGCTGGATGGACTATCTCTACTGGGACAGCGAGCTGGAGCCGTAGCGGCCGCCCGCAGAGACGAAACGCGGCGGACGCGCCGCTCCGCGGCTTCGTGGCCGTCATTTGCCACGCTTCCGCCCCAGCGATAAGTTCCGCGGCCGCATCGTTTCGAGTCGCCCAGCGTGAGACCCGCCCCCTCAGCCCCCTCGTACTCCTTCTCCGGACACAATCGCGCGCGCAATCCCGGCGCCCCGCTCGATCCCTCCTGGTTCGAGAGCGTCGGGGTCAACGCCAGCGCGGTTGAGCGGCGAGCGGCGACGCTGGCGACGCGGCGGTCGGTCAAAAAGGATTTCCAGGCCGCTTGGCTGGTCCAGGCGCTGACCTGCATCGACCTGACGACCCTGGCCGGCGACGACACGCCGGGGCGCGTGCATCGGCTCTGCGCCAAGGCGCGCCGGCCGCTGAGCGACGAGCTCGTCGCGGCGCTGGGCCTGACGGAAAACCCGCCCAAGGTCGGCGCGGTCTGCGTCTATCCGACCATGGTCGGCCCCGCGGTGGAGGCCTTGGCGGGCTCCGGCATCCCGGTGGCTTCGGTCGCAACAGGATTTCCCGCTGGCCTGACGCCGCTCCCGCTGCGGCTCGCCGAAATCAAATATGCTCTCGAGGCGGGCGCGGAAGAGATCGACATCGTGATCACCCGCGCGCATGTGCTCAACCGCGACTGGGCCGCGCTCTACGACGAGGTCAAGGCGATGCGCGAGGCCTGTGGCGGGGCGCATCTGAAGGCCATTCTCGCGACCGGCGATCTCAAGACGTTGCGCAACGTCTATGCCGCCAGCATGGTCGCCATGCAGGCCGGCGCCGACTTCATCAAGACCTCCACCGGCAAGGAGGACGTCAACGCGACGCTGCCCGTGAGCCTAGTGATGCTGCGCGCCTTGCGCGATTACCGCGAATTCACCGGCTTCGAGATCGGCTTCAAGCCGGCCGGCGGCTTGCGCACCGCCAAGGACGCAATCAACTGGCTGATCCTGATGCGCGAGGAAATGGGCCTCAGCTGGACGCGCAACGACCTCTTCCGGATCGGCGCCAGCGCGCTGCTGACGGACATCGAACGCCAGCTCGAACATTGGGCGACCGGCCGCTACAGCGCGGCCCACCGCCTCGCGATGGGATAATCCATGGGCAAGATCGCCGACCTCATTGAGACCCTGGAGTACGGCCCTTCGCCCGAGAGCGACGAGGCGGTGCGCGCCTGGCTCGCCGCGCACAAGGACGGCTTCGGCCATTTCATCAACGGGCGCTTCACCCAGCCCGCCGACCTCTTCGACGTTTTCGATCCCTCGAGCGACGCAAAGATCGCCGCGGTCTCCCAGGGCTCGCGGGCAGATGTCGATGCGGCGGTCGCCGCCGCGCGCAAGGCCCTGCCCGGCTGGCGCGCCCTCTCCGGCGACGCGCGCGCTCGCTATCTCTACGCGCTCGCGCGCCTCGTGCAGAAGCGCGAGCGGTTTCTTGCGGTGCTGGAAACCATCGACAACGGCAAGCCGATTCGCGAGACCCGCGACATCGACGTCCCCCTGGTCGCACGCCATCTCTATCACCACGCCGGCTGGGCTTCGTTGATTCCGAGCGAATGTCCCGGCGCCAAGCCCGTCGGCGTCTGCGGCCAGATCATTCCGTGGAACTTCCCGCTGCTGATGCTGGCCTGGAAAGTCGCGCCGGCGCTCGCCGCCGGAAATACTGTCGTGCTCAAGCCCGCCGAATTCACGCCGCTGACCGCGCTCGCCTTCGCGCAGATTTGCGTCGAGGCCGGCCTGCCGCCGGGCGTCGTGAATATCGTCACCGGCGACGGCGCCGCCGGCGCCGCGATCGTCGAGCACCACGATATCGACAAGATCGCCTTCACCGGTTCTACCGAGGTCGGCCGACTCATTCGCCGCGCGACGGCCGGCGCGGGCAAGAAGCTCAGCCTCGAACTCGGCGGCAAGTCGCCGTTCATCGTGTTCGACGACGCCGATCTCGACAGCGCGGTCGAAGGCGTCGTGGATGCGATCTGGTTCAATCAGGGTCAGGTCTGCTGCGCCGGTTCGCGCCTGCTCGTGGCCGAAAGCGTCGCGGCGCGCTTTTCGGCCAAGCTGCGCGCGCGCATGTCGACTCTGATCGTCGGCGATCCCCTGGACAAGTCGACCGACATCGGCGCGATCATCGCCCCCGTCCAGTTGGAGCGCATAAGGAGCCTCGTCGAGGCGGGCCGCGCCGAAGGCTGCCAGATCCATCAATCCGGCGCCAAGCTCCCCGCACGCGGCTCGTTCTATCCCCCGACGCTGATTACCGGCGTCGAGCCGGCCTCCCGGCTGGCTCAGGAAGAAATTTTCGGGCCCGTGCTGGTGACGATGACGTTCCGCACGCCCGACGAGGCAATCGCGCTCGCCAACAACACGCGCTATGGGCTTGCCGCCTCGGTCTGGACCGAGAACGTCAATCGCGCGCTCGAGGCCGCCGCGCGTATAAAGGCGGGCGTCGTCTGGATCAATTCGACCAATCTGTTCGACGCCGCGTCCGGGTTCGGCGGCTATCGCGAGAGCGGCTTCGGGCGCGAGGGCGGACGCGAGGGCCTGCGCGAATATTTGATTACGGAAGACGTGCCGCGCCGCGCCGGCGCCAAGCCGACGAGACAGGCGAAATTCAGCGCCGCGCCGGGGCCGGCGCCTGCGCTCGCCGGCGTCGACCGCACGCCAAAGATGTTCATCGGCGGCAAGCAGGCGCGGCCCGATTCCGGCGCCTCCTACAGCGTCCTTGACTCCAAGGGGCGCTCGCTCGGACAGGCGGGCCTCGGCAACCGCAAGGACATCCGCAACGCCGTCGAGGCGGCTGCGAAGTCGACCGGCTGGGGCGCGGCGACTGCCCATAATCGCGCTCAGGTTCTCTACTATGTCGGCGAGAACCTCAATGCGCGCGCCTCCGAATTCGCCGCGCGCCTTCGCGCGATGACTGGCGCCTCCGCGCGCGAGGCCGATGGGGAAGTCGAGGCTTCGATCCAGCGCCTGTTCTTTTACGCCGGCTTTGCCGACAAATACGACGGCGCGGTGCATGCGACCAAGACGCGATTCGTCACGCTCGCTATGAACGAGCCCTGGGGCGTGATGGGAATCGTGTGCCCCGACGAGGCGCCGCTGCTCGCGCTTGTCTCGCTGATCGCGCCCGCGATTGCGATGGGCAACGCGACGGTGGTCGTCCCGAGCGCCGCACATCCGCTCTCTGCGACCGATTTCTATGCTGTGCTGGAAACTTCAGATGTCCCCGCCGGCGTCGTCAACATCGTCACCGGCGAAGCCGGCTTACTGACCAAGACGCTCGCCGAACACGACGGCGTCGACGCGCTCTGGCACGCTGGCCCGACCGCCGCCGCCAAGACCGCCGAGGCGGCGTCCGCAGGCAATCTGAAGGCGACCTGGACGCTCGGCGCGGGCGTGGACTGGGCGGCCGCGCAAGGGCGCATGTTCCTGCGCCATGCGACGCAGGTGAAGAATATCTGGACGCCCTACGGGGAGTGATCGCCGTCTGCCCATGAGAATGAGCAGGAGGAAAAGGACGACGCCTGGGTGGCTTCCGTCCAACCGTCGCCTAGACTCTAAAATCCCGACGCCGCCTGATCGTCGTCGACGGCCGCCCCGGCCCGGGCGCGTCGCGCCGAATTCGCCAGCTCGCCCGGCCGATCCTCGCTCGCCGGCTTGGAGGTCGCGAGCCGCAGCACAGCGGCATAGCTCGGCTGCACTTCCATGCGCCCGGCATAGCGGCTGCGAGAGAGGATCTCATGCAGGCGGGGCAGATTGTAGCAGGGCACGTAGAACAGCAGGTGATGTTCGAGGTGGTAGTTGACATAATAGGGCGCGACGAACAAACGCTCCAGGAAACCCGCCTTCGTGGTGCGCGTGTTGCGCAGGGGATCGTCGCTGTCGGGCACGACGGCGTGCTCGGCGATGTTGCGGATGCGGGAGATCACCATCATCCAGGTCAGCAACGGAACGAGCCAGAGCAGCGGATAGGCCCACCACGCCCCCGCCGCCGCCAGCCCGGCGAAGAGAACGGCGTTGGCGAGGATTTGCGGGCCGAGCTTTTGCCGGAAATGCGCCGCGCGTCGTTGCAGCGGCCACGAGGGCTCGCCGAGCGCGTTGAGAACCTGCGCCTTGCGCTGAGCGTAGCCGGTCTGGCCGCTGATGTCCCGCCAGAATTTGCGCCGATAGCTGAGCCCCGTGATCGGGAACGGCGCGGACAACACGAGATCGGGATCCTCGTTCTGCTGGGTGTGGGCGTGATGCTTCAGGTGATAGCTCCGATAGGCGCGCGTCTCGGCGAAGATCGGATAGGCGCAGAACCATTGGCTCAGCGCCAAGTTGAGCCTTTCGTCATTGGCCAGCGCGCCATGCGCGCCGTCATGCATCAGGATCGCCAAACCGAGTTGCCGTGAGCCGATGATCGCGACCGCCAACACATAGGTCAGCGGATTGGGCCAGAGCGCGACGAGCGCGATGGCGCCGAAGATCAAGACCCAGGCATGCGCGATCAGGGCGAGGCTCTTCCACGTCCGCTTGGAGCGCAGCTCGACCAGCTCCCGCTCGGTCAAGAGATCGCGGGCGCGCATGCGAACGAGGGTCATCGCAGCCAGATCCTGCTCGGGTTCGGACGATTGCTCGGGCAACATGCCCCCAAATTCGATGGTGAGGCAATGCCCCCGCGCTTCACCAAACCTTCGTCACCTTATACCCCGCCGCCCGGGCGCGGTCGACCAGCCCGCCCTTGCCCGAGAGATGCAGCGCGCCGACCGCGATGAAGGCGCCGCCCTGGGCCAATAGCGGCGCCGGCCCGGTCCATCATCGTCTCGTTACGGCCGACCAGCAGCAGCCTGGTGAATTCGGCCTCGGCGGCGCGGTCCTCATCGGTCACCCCAGGCGCGGCGTCGAGGACGGCGATCGCGCGAGCGGGCTGTTTGCGGGTGTAGAGATTGAGCAGCGTGACATAGGAATCGTCGTTGAGATCGGGCGCGCGCGCGGAGGCGATCAGGATCTGCGCGGCGAGCGGGGTCGGGGTCGAAGCGATCAAGTTCGACCTGCTCCTGCATCGTCTCCAGGGCGACCACGGGAAGGCCACGCGCCTTGCCGGTCGCAGCGAGCGTCTCGTCGACCTCGGGCAATCCCTTCTGTTCGCCCTCGGTTTCGCAGGCCGGCAGAGAGGTGGCGACCGCGAGTAGCCAAAGCTTGAGGTGATGCGCCATCTCCGCAGGAAAGCCGCGCTTGGCGAGGAAGTCCTCGACGAGGCCGACGTCTCCGGCGGAAAGATCGCCCGCCATCGTGTCCTTGTCGGGCGAAAGCGCGGCCGACATCATCGCGGCGCTCATGTCGATCTTCTCGGACGCGTCGAACGGGCCGCCAAGTTCGGTCGCGACGGTCTTTGCGCCGTCAATATAGCGCGCGGCCTCGTGAGCGAGCGCGAGCGCCGCGGGCTGGGTCGAATGAATCGTGCCAAAGAGATAAGAAGGCTGCACGCCCTGCTTCTCGATTTTCCAGAGCAGCCCGTCGCTGTTGATCGAACTCGTCGGCGTGAGCGGCGAAATCCGGCTTCACCTCGGGATCGACCGAGAGATCGCGGCCTTTGCAGATGGGCGGCGCGTCGGCATGAGCCGAACGTAGCGCTCAGCGCGAACGCGCATGCGGCCAGAAGCGGAATGCAAAAGCGACGCGCTGACATCCGGGACTCACAATTTGCGCAAGGCGACCTGCTCGATGCGGTGGCTCGGCGCCCTTGATCAACCTCAGGCTCGCGCGTGGGCGGGTCGGCAGGATGTTCTCGTGCAGGTTGACGAGATTGATGCGCCGCCAGATGTCGCGCGCGGTCTCGCGCGCCTTCTCGTCGTCGAGTTCGGCGAATTTCTTGAAGAAGCTGCGGGGGTCGCGGAACGCGGTGTCGCGCAGCCGCATGAAACGCTCAATGTACCATTTCTCCAACAAGTCGTCGCTCGCATCGAGGAAGACCGAGAAGTCGAAGAAGTCGGAGACGAATGGGATCTCCTTGCCTTCGCGCGAAAGCCGATTGGGCAGCAGCACATTCAGGCCCTCGACGATGAGAATGTCAGGCCGATCGACGACGACCTGTTCGCCGGGGACGACGTCATAGACGAAATGGGAATAGACGGGCGCCGCGACGTTGCGCTCGCCGGCCTTCACGTCGGCGAGGAACCGGATCAAGCGCGGTGCCGTCATAACTCTCGGGAAAGCCCTTGCGCTCCATTAGGCCCTCGGCGATCAAGCGGGCGTTGGGATGCAGGAAGCCGTCGGTCGTGACCAACTGGACCTTGGGCGTGTTCGGCCAGCGCGAAAGCATCGCCTGCAGCACGCGCGCGGTCGTCGACTTGCCGACCGCGACCGAGCCCGCGACGCCGATGATGTAGGGCACCTTGCCATCGTCGGCGCCGAGGAAGCGCTGCGTCGCCTTGAACAGCCCTTGCGTCGCCGCGACATAGAGCGCAAGCAGACGCGAAAGCGGCAGGTAGATCGCGATCACCTCGTCAATCGAGATCGGATCGTGATTCGACTGCAGTTTGCGCAGATCGTCGATCGTCAGCGTCAACTCGGTGTCGGCGCGCAGCTTGGCCCATTCGTCGCGCGTGAAATGACGGTAAGGCGAGGGCGCCTCTTCCTCATGGACGGAACGCGGGGACTGATTCATCTAACGCCTCGCACGACGCGGACCGAGAGAACGGGAAAGAACGTCAAGCGGATGCTCATGCGCGCCGCGCGGCCTTTTCCTCGAGACCGGTGCGATGGGTGCGCCGCTCGAGTTCCGCCAGCACGTCCGAGAGCGGCAGCCCGCGCGACCTCAGCAGAACCAGCAGATGATAGAGGACGTCCGCGGCCTCGGCGCGAAGGGCGGCCTCGTCCTGCGCCACCGCCGCGATCGTCGCCTCGACGGCTTCCTCGCCGAATTTCTTCGCGCAATGCGCGACGCCCTTATCCAGCAGCGTGCGGGTGTAGGATTGCTCGGCGCCCGCCTGGGCGCGTCGGGCAATGATTTCAGAGAGATCTTCGAGGGTGAACATCGAACCTGTCAATCCAGGGCGCCGACCGCCCTGTTTCTATTGTGCCTTTCAAACCGGCAATTGTCGAGAAAACCTGGGCGGGGGCAAATGTGTGTAGCCGCGCAAGCATCGGCGCCGATGTAGCCGCAACTTGACACTGCCCTTTTTACGCTGCGTCGCAGCGAGTTGACGAGAATCAAAGACGAAAATCGCGAGCCAAGCACAATCGCCCTCCATGACTGAACTTGACCTCGTCGCGCGCTATGACGGCCGGGCGCCGCGCTACACGAGCTACCCGACCGCCCCTCATTTCTCGCCCTCTGTGGGCGCGCAGGTCTATGCCGGCTGGCTCGGCGCGCTCGACCCGCAGACGCCGCTCTCGCTTTATCTGCACGTCCCGTTCTGCGACCGGCTTTGTTATTACTGCGGCTGCAACACCAGCGTCGTGCGGCTCGAATTCGTCGCGGCGCGCCTACGCCGCGCTGCTGGAGCGTGAGATTGCGCTGGTTGCGGCCTTCATCGGCCGGCGCGCGCGGGTCAGCCATGTCCATTGGGGCGGCGGCACGCCTACGAGCCTGCCCGGCGATCGCCTGACCGCCATTATGGCCTTGATCCGCAACCTGTTCATTCTCGAAGGCGACGCCGAGGTCGCGATCGAACTCGATCCGACCACCCTGCCGAAGGACCGGCTCGACGCGCTGCACACGATGGGCGTGACGCGAATCAGCCTCGGCGTGCAGGATCTCGAGCCGGAGGTTCAGGATGCGATCGGCCGCCGGCAATCCTTTGAGCAGACCGAAGCCTGCGCCCAGGCGGCGCGTTCGCTCGGCGTCGATTCACTTAACCTCGACTTGATCTACGGACTGCCGCTGCAGACCGTCGAAAGCGTCACACGCACTGCGCGACGCGCCCTCGAACTGGGCGCCGACCGCGTTGCGGTGTTCGGCTACGCCCATGTGCCCTGGATGAAGAAACATCAGGCCTTGATTCCCGAGGATAGCCTGCCGGGCGCCGCCGAACGGTTCGCGCAACAGCAGGCGATCCATCGCGTCCTGACCGAGGAGGGCGGCTATGTCGCCGTCGGACTCGACCATTACGCGCGTCCCGGCGACGCGATGGCGGAAGCCGCCGCCGCCCGCCGTCTGCGCAGGGGCTTCCAGGGCTACACGACCGACGGCGCGCCGGCCCTGATCGGCTTCGGCGCCAGCGCGATCGGCGCGCTGCCGCAGGGCTACGTCCAGAACGCGCCCACCGCGGCGGCCTATGCCAAGCTGATCCAGTCGGGCGGTCTGGCGACCGTGCGCGGCATCGCGCTGCGCGCCGACGACCGTTTACGGCGGGATGTGATCGAGCGGTTGATGTGCGACCTCGAAGTCGACCTGGTCGAAATCGCGACGGCGCATGCGGCCGACCCCGCGCCGCTGATCGCGGACGCCGCCGGACTAGGCCGGTTTCAATCTGACGGGCTCGCCCGGTGGGATGGGCGCCGGATCGAAGTGACGGAAAAAGGGCGTCCGTTCGTGCGCTCGGTCGCGGCGCTGTTCGACGCCTACCTCGTCGTGGACGACCAGAAACCCCGCCATTCCCGCGCGATCTGAAGCGTTCGGCCAAGTTCGGCGCCGCGATCCCCTGCAAAAAGGCGCAAATTGCCGGCCCGGCTGACCGCCGGACCGATTTTTTGTCTTTTCCGCTCGCCGTCGCGCCAGCCGCCTGTGCGCCACGATTTGCCTTTGGCCTTCCGGGTCCATCTGATTGGGGGCGGATGCAGTTAAGATTGTGTCATAACAAAGCATAAACCCGATAGTTAAATCTTTATTCACCAAACTAAATTTGACCAAGACGATGATTTCGACGCCTGTTGCAATCGCATATACGAAGTTATTGCACTGAACTCACAAACAATATTCCGAATTGTGATAATCTCATTACTTACAGATTGCCGACAAATTCTGGACACATTGTCCAACGTGTTTGTGATCTAGGCGCCACAGACTTTCAACAACTCGAGGCTTATATTGAGGGCATGCCAGCGGGGCTGATTCTTGGGTTCCCCGATTTGCGTTGGTAGTTAGGAGACTATTATGAAGAAATTTCTGTTGGCCGCCCTTATGGCGGGCGTCGCGTCGAGCGCTTTCGCCGCCGACCTGCCGACCCACAAGGCCCCGCCGCAGGCGCCTGTGGTGTACGCTCCCCCCTTCACCTGGACCGGTTTTTACGTCGGTGTGAACGGCGGATGGGGCTTCGGCGACCTCAGCAACTCCAATTTCAGCGCTCCGAGCGGCGGCCTCCTCGGCGCCCAGGCCGGCTACAACTACCAGATGGGCCAGTTCGTCGCCGGCCTCGAAGCCGACCTCGACTGGACCGACCTGAACAAGAGCAATATTTACGCCCTCGGCACGAACAAGTTCTCGACCGGCACGATGACTACCGAGCGCCTGCGCGCCGGCATTGCGCTCGACCGCGCCCTGATCTACGTGACGGGCGGTTACGCCGGGATCAGCACCTCGGCTTCGTTCAACGACACCGTAAACGGCCTAACAGCTTCGGAAACGACTTGGCGCAACGGCGGCGCGATCGGCGGCGGCGTCGAGTACGCTTTCACCAACAACATCACCGCCAAGGCCGAATATCTCTATGTGCCGTTGTCGGATCAGACCTATTTCGCGGGAACGCCTGACGGCGAACGGAACAGCTTCGGCATCGACATCATCCGCGCGGGTCTGAATTACAAGTTCTAAGCCCTTTTTGCGTCGGTTAGCCGCGTAACGCGTTGCGAGCGTAGGAGGCCCGGCGGGGCGACCCGCCGGGCTTCTTTTGCGTCAGGGCCGTTGCAGTTGGGGTCTGCCCGGAGCGGGTTGGATCGGGCACCCGTTTCCACCCTGCCCTAGCCGCGAAACCGCGTGGCTTCGAAAGCCGGCGTGGCGGCGGAGAAGCGATCGAGCCAGCCGACCAGTCGGGGATGCGCGGGACGCCATTGGCCAGAAAACCGCAGGTCGAGATAGCCGAGCGCACAGGCGAGCGCGATCGTCCCAACGTCCTGGACGCCATCGGGCTGAAGATTCGCCTCGGCGGCGGCGAGGGCCCGCGCAACCTTGCCGGACTGGTGATCGAGCCATTTGGCGCTGCGCATTTCGGGTTCGCGCCAACGCTGTTCGTAGACCTGCAGAATCGCCGCATCGACAAGGCCGTCCGCGAGCGCCTGCCGCGCGAGCGCCGCGAAGCGCTGGGGACCTGCGGCCGGAATGATCCTGTCGCCGCCGGCGAGCGAATCCAGAAACTCCAGAATCACCCTGCTGTCGAACAGAACCTCGCCGTTTTCGAGGATCAGCGCCGGGATCTTGCCGAGCGGGTTCTGGCTGCGCAGCGAATCGGCGGGATCGGCCGTGTCGGCCATGACCACTTCGAAGCGGTCGCGAAAGCCCGAGCACATCGGCGGCGATCTTTACCTTTCGCCCAAAGGGAGACGCGGGCGAGGATCGCAAAATCATCATGGCGTTTTTCCCTGTGCGCGGATTGACCGGACCCGCGGCGCCCCGGTTGCCGGAATCACGCGGGCGCCCATATAAAGCAGGCGTTTCCCAAAGGTCCAGGCGCTTGCGGCGCTTTCGCGAGGTTCCCCGTGTCGTCCTCTTCCGCGCTTTCCGAGCGCCTTGTCATCATCGGGTCCGGCCCTGCCGGCTATACTGCGGCGATCTACGCCGCGCGAGCGATGCTCCGCCCGCTACTGCTCTCCGGCTTTGAACCGGGGGGGCAATTGATGATTACGACCGACGTCGAGAATTATCCCGGCTTCGCCGATCCGATCCAGGGCCCCTGGCTGATGGAGCAGATGCGCGCCCAGGCCGAGCATGTCGGGGCGCGGCTCGAGAGCGAGCACGTGGTCGCGCTCGACCTCTCGCGCCGTCCGTTCCGCGTCGCAATGCGACAGCGGCCGGATCGTCCTCGCCGAAGCGGTGATTCTCGCCACCGGCGCCAAGGCCAAGTGGCTCGGCATTCCCAGCGAAGAGGCGATGAAGGGGTTTGGCGTCTCGGCCTGCGCGACCTGCGACGGCTTCTTCTTCCGAGGCAAGGACGTCATCGTCGTCGGCGGCGGCAATTCGGCGGTCGAAGAGGCTCTCTATCTCTCTCAGATCGCCAAACATGTCACGGTCGTGCATCGTCGCGATTCGTTCCGCGCCGAACGCATCTTGATCGACCGTCTCGCCGCGCGCCCCAATGTCGCGTACAAATGGAACCGCACGGTCGAGGAAATCCTTGCCGGCGGAAGCCCTCGCGGCGTGACCGGCGCGCGCCTGCGCGACGTCGCCACGGGCGCGATAGAGGAGCTCGCGGCCGACGGCGTGTTCGTTGCGATCGGCCATGCGCCCGCGAGTGAGCTGGTGCGGGGCCAACTTGCGTTGAAACCGAACGGCTATGTGCTTACGACGCCGGGTTCGACAGCGACCAGCGTCGAAGGCGTATTCGCGGCTGGCGATGTCGCCGACGACGTCTACCGTCAGGCAGTCACTGCCGCGGGCCTGGGCTGCATGGCCGCGCTCGAAGCCGACCGCTGGCTCGCCGCTAAGGCTCCGACGCGCGAAGCGGCGGAATAGCCGGACGAAAGTTTCGCTCTTTCGTCTGTGCGCGTTATCGCGTATTCGCCCTTAGGATTGCGACGCCCGCACGAGACGCGTCGTCGTCGGTGCGGGCGCAAGGGGCGGCCATGGACTGGGACAAGCTGCGCGTATTTCAGGCCGCGGCCGAAGCGGGCTCGTTTACCCATGCGGGCGAAACGCTTGGGCTCAGCCAATCCGCAGTCAGCCGTCAGGTCGGGGCGCTCGAGCAGGATCTCGGCGCGCCCTTGTTTCATCGTCATGCGCGCGGCCTCATCCTCACCGAACAGGGCGAGACCCTGTTGAACGCGGTGCATGATGTCGCGCTGAAGCTCGATGCCGTGCGCAGCCGCCTCATCGACAGCCGCGAGAAGCCGCACGGCGATCTGCGGGTCACCACGACCCTCGCGCTCGGCGCCAACTGGCTCTCTCCGCGCCTTGGCGAATTCGTCGAATTGTTTCCCGAGGTCAAGCTGCAACTGCTGCTTTCCGACGACGAACTCGACCTCGGCATGCGCGAAGCCGACGTCGCGCTGCGCCTGCGCGAACCGATGCAGCCGGACCTCATCCGGCGCCGGCTGTTCACCGTGCATTTCCACGCCTACGCCTCGGCGGATTATCTCAAGAAGAGCGGCCAGCCTCGCGGCATCGAAGATCTCGACCACCACCGCCTGGTCGCCTTCGGCGCGCCGACCGCGACGCATTTCCTTTACGATCTGAATTCGCTCCTGACAGTCGGGCGCGACCCCAAGTCGCCGCGGGCGCCGCACATCTCGATCAATAATCTTGGCGCCATCATCCGCGCTGTCGAGCACGGCGTAGGGATCGCCGTGCTGCCCGACTATTGCGTCGCGCCGAACTCCGGCCTCGTGCGCCTGCTGCCGCAGGCGGACATGCCGGAAATGGATTGTTTCCTGGTCTACGCCGAAGAAATGAAGAACGTCGCCCGCGTGCAAGCGTTCCGCGATTTCCTCGTCTCGAAGGCGCAGCGCTGGCGGTTTTGATCCAGCGCGGGGAACCCCTCACATATAAAGCGGCTCTTTCTCGAGCCCCTTGTAGAGCGAGGCCACCTGTTCCGCATAGCCGTTGTAGAGCAGCGTCGCGCGCAGATTGCCCGTCGTCAGCTCCGTTTCCTTCGCCTGGCTCCAGCGTGGATGCGGAACATCAGGGTTCACATTCGCCCAGAAGCCGTATTCGTCCGGACCGAGGGTCTCCCAGAATGTCACGGGACGTTCGGCGACGAAGCTGATCTTCACGATCGACTTGGCGGACTTGAAGCCATATTTCCAGGGCGTTGCGAGCCGGATCGGCGCGCCCTGAACCTTGGCGATCGGCTTGCCATAGGCGCCGGTCGCGAGGAAAGCGAGGTCGTTGGCGGCTTCAGCCATCGTCAAGCCTTCGACATAGGGCCATGGCATGAACGAGCGCTGGCCCGGCGCGATCTTCTTGTCGAGGAAGCTTTCGAACCTTACATATTTGGCCGAGGACAGCGGACGCGCCTTTTCGACCAACGCCTTCAGCGGAAAACCGGTCCAGGGGATCGCCATCGACCAGGCCTCGACGCAGCGATGACGATAGAGCCGCTCCTCCAGACCGATCGACTTGATCAGCGTATCGATGTCGATCGTCTGTTCCTTTTCGACGAGGCCGTCGATCTTGACCGTCCAGGGGCGGATCTTCAGCGGATCGGCGGAGAGATGCTTGCTGGTGCTGAACTCGTAAAAATTGTTGTAGTTGAGATTGATCTTTTCCGGCGTCACGTCGCGATCGAGTACATAAGAATCGTTGTGCTTGGCGGGATAGAGCGCGGCGGTCGGATCGGCGTCCTCGGCGAAGGCGCGCCGCGAGAAACCCGCGCTCGCCGCCAGAGCGCCCGCGCCGGCGAGAAACTCGCGTCGGCCCAGAAAAATCGCTTCGGGAGTGGTTTCGCTGGCGGGAATTTCCCAACCGCGCTTGCGAATATACCGCATGTCAAACCTCGTTCGCCGGACCATTGCCCGCGGTCCCACGTCATATACGCAGGATCTGGCGCTAAGAGTTTCGGCGAAAGACGGGCGTTTGTTACGCGCCTGGCGTCAAACTTTCTCGACCTGTCCGAATTCGAGATCGACCGGGCGTCGCGCGGCCGAAGATCGAGACGGCGACCTTCACGCGCGAGCGCTGCTCGTCGATTTCCTCGACGACGCCGTTGAACGAGGCGAACGGGCCGTCGGCGACGCGCACGGTCTCGCCGACCTCGAAGCGGATCGACGCCTTCGGCCGCTCGATGCCGTCGGCGACCTGGCCCTTGATGCGCTCGGCCTCGATATCCGGGATCGGCATCGGCTTCTTGTCGGCGCCGAGAAAGCCGGTGACCTTCGGCGTGTTCTTGATCAGGTGATAGACGTCGTCGGTCAGGTCGCATTTGACCAGGACGTAGCCCGGGAAGAACTTGCGCTCGGAATTGATCTTGCGGCCGCGGCGGACTTCCACGACCTGCTCGGTCGGGACCATGATCTCCTCGAACTTGCCTTCGAGACCGCGCTGCGCGGCCTGCTCGCGGATCGACTCGGCGACTTTCTTCTCGAAGTTCGAATAGGCGTGGACGATGTACCAGCGCATGTTCATGTCATTATCCCAAAACGTTCCCTGCCGCGGCGGCCTTGCGCTCAGCCGCCGCGCCCAAAGCCGAGCAGAAGACTGACCAGGACCCGCAGCACCTCGTCGACGACGACCAGGAACAATGCGGCGAACACGGCCATCAGGATCACCAGGCCGGTCGTGATCAAGGTCTCGCGGCGCGAGGGCCAAACGACCTTCGTCGCCTCGCTCCGCACCTGCTGGATAAATTCGAAAGGATTGGCCATGGGTTTCGTCAGTCCGGCAAGTCCGGCGCGAGGCCGGCTCCGAGGCTCGCGCGGCCCCCGAGGGAAGCGCTCGCCCCAAAAAATTCGCGGCGCGGAACCTCTCGGTTACGCGCCTGCAGAGCCTCATATAGGAAAACCGGCGGGACCGCCAAGCAAAATGTGAGACTGTCCCTGATCGCTGCGTTTCAGACCAGGGTCCTGCCCTCGGCCTGAACTCTGGCAGGAGAGGAGGGACTCGAACCCCCAACCCCCGGTTTTGGAGACCGGTGCTCTACCAATTGAGCTACACTCCTAGCGCGGGGTCTTTTGCCGCAAGCCGCAGCCGGATGCAAGCGCGACCGCCCCGCTCGATGAAAATCGACGCTGAGCGCGGGACGGGGCCCGCCTCGGGCCAAGCGATCCAAGGACCTCCTTCTGTGCTCGCTCCTCCCTCGAAATCGAGACGCGAAAGGCCGCCAATATGGGCGTTGCGCGGTTTCACCTCTCCGAAAACGTGCGCTCGGCATCATATGCTCGGCGGCGTTGCGCTTGACGAGCGTCGCAGGCGCGGCCAAACCGTAGCCGCCGACACAGCAGCGTTTGAGGAGAACGTCCATGGCGCTTGAGCTCGACCGAACGATGCGGGAGCCCCCGGCGCCTTCGATCCGCCCGTTGGCGAGCCCGGCCCCGCAGCCGCAGGATGCGCAAGAGGCCGTGGCGCTCGCCGACGTCGCCGATTCGGCCGATCTGCTGGGCGTCGCCGAAGCGGTCGAACCGCTCGCCGAACTCTCGCTTTCGCCGCTGGCGCAGACGCCGCTGCTGATCGGCCTTGTAGGCCCCTCGGGTTCGGGCAAGAGCTTCGCGCTTCAACGCCTCGCCGGCGCCGTCGAGACCCTTGCCGCAGCCGCGGGCGCCGCCTCGGGCGCCGTCTTTCATTCCAGAATCGCCGTCGCCCGGCTCGACGCCGCGGGGCTTTCTGGCGATCCGGCAAGCGCCCTGGCCTCGGCGGCGTTCGTCGCGCTTGAGCGCGAACGCGGCGGCGTCTCGTATCACGCGCTGGCTGACGAAGCTGCGCATGCGACGACCGACCCCCGCCGCGCCGCAACGGCGGCCGCGGAGCGGCACGACGATGTCAGCCGACGGCTCGAAGCGGAGCGGGCCGCGCGCGACGAAGTAGAGTCCAAGCGCGCCCGCCTTTTTGAAGCGTTGCTCTACGAGACGCCGGGTTCGCGGGTCGACACGATGATCCGCACCAGCCGCCCCACGATCGAAGCGAGATTGCGCCGGTTCGGGCTCGCCGAGGACGATTCGGCGGCCAATTATCGCGATCTTGTGCGCGATCTCTCCAGCCTGGGCGCGGCCTCGCGCTATACGCTCGCGCTGCGCGCGATATGGGCCTATCGCGGACAAACGACGCTGCTGCTGATCGCCGTACTCGCGATCCTCGCGGGCGTCGGCATCGACAAGCTGCGCACCGCGACCGCCGAGGGCGTGCTCGGCGGTTTCGCGGCGAACGCCGCGCCCGCGATCGACTGGCTTCATGCGCACGCCGCCTGGGCGGAGAACGCCGTCGACGCGCTATTCGTGATCGCGCTCGCGGCCGCGTTGCTCAACGTCTGGCGCGCGCTCAGCTTTTCTACCCTGCTCTATCGCGGCCTGCGTCTGCTCAACATCGATGTTCGCGAACGACGGCGCGAGCTCGATGCGAGCGCGGCCCGGCTTGAGCGGCGCGTCGCCGCACTCAGCGGCGAAGCGGAAGCGGCGAGCCAGCGGGCGGAAACGCTGGCGCGTCGCGTCGGCGGCGGCGCCAATGTTTCGCGCGCGCCCGGGCCAGTCTTCCTGCGCTCGCAGGATGCGCCCGCGAGGACTGCGCGCGAGTTCTTCGCCGAACTCGCGCGCCTGATGAGCGCGCCGGCCGCAAAGGATATGCCGAAACCGCAGAGGCTCATTTTCGTCGTCGACAATCTCGAGGTCCTGGCCCCCGACGAAGCCGCCCGGCTGATCCGCACCGCGCGGGCGCTTTTCGGGGTCGGCTGCGTCGGCCTCATCGCGTGTGATCCCGCGTCGATTTCCCCGGCCGATCCGCGCGGGTTCGAACGCAGCCATTTCGACGTGGTGTTCGATCCGGCCGCCGTCGCCGCCACGGACGGCGGCAGGGTCGCAGCCCGTCTATTCGCCAGCGGACCGCAAATCGGCGGGGGCCGAGCGATCGATCCGCACAGGTCGGCGCTCGCCGAACCGCTTTCGCCGACCGAAACCGCCGTGCTGACCGCCCTGGCGCCGCTGACCGCGGCGACGCCGCGCGCGATCAAGCGCTTGCACAACGCATATCGTCTGGCCAGGCTCTCGAAGGCGCCGCGGCCGCTGGTCGCGCTGATGCTGGCGGCGCTGCAGATCCCGGACGGCGAGGCGGCCAAGCGGCTGCGCGCGGCGATGCTCTCCCCCGGAGAGCGGCTCGAACCCTTCACAGGGCCGGCCTCCTTGGTCGCCGCTATCGAGGCTGTCGAGGGCGCTCAAGGCCGGCCGATCGCCAAGGCCGATGCGCGCGCGGCCTGGGACGCCGCGCGGCGCTACGCCCCGATCGGCTTCTGATCACGGAACAGCCATCGAGTTTGTCGTGGAGCGCGGCAGCTTCGCGTCGCTCCAGCCGCCGCCAAGCGCGACGACCAGATTGACCGCAGCGGTCAGGCGTTCGGCGCGCGTCGTCAGCAGAGATTCCTCGTCGCTGAGCAGGGTCGCCTCGGCGGTCACGACGGTGGTGAAGTTCTGCGTGCCGGCGCGATATTCGTTGAGCGCGATCTGCACCGCTTGCTCCGCCGCCTTGACCGCCTCGACTTGCACCCTCGCCTCTTCGCCGTAGACGCGGACCGCGACGAGACCATCCTCGACCTGCTGGAACGCGGTCAGCACCGTCTGCCTGTAGGTGGCGACGCTGGATTCATACGTCGCCTTGGCCGCCGCGACCTGCGCGTCCGTCAGGCCGCCGTTGAACAAGATCTGCGAAAGCGAGAGCGCATAGGTCCAGACCGGGTTGGCGCCCGTGATCTGCCGAATGAACGGATTGCCGACATAGCCGAACGCGCCCGACAGCGTGATGTCGGGATAATAGGCCGATATCGCGACGCCGATTGCCGCGTTCTGTTCGGCCATCGTCCGCTCGGCGGCGGCGATGTCGGGCCGGCGCTCGAGCAGGCTCGAAGGCACGCGCACCGGTATCCCCGGCACGTCCTCCGCCAGCTTCCCATGCGGGACCGAGAGTTCGGAGGGCGGCCTGCCCATCAGCACCGCGATCGCATGTTCGTTCTGCGCGCGCGCCACGCCGGTGCTGACTTCCTGCGCCTGGGCGGCGAGCAATTGCGCCTGCGCGGTAATGACGTCGGATTTGGCGGCGGTGCCGGCCTCATACTGGTTCTTGGTGATGTCGAGCGAACGCTGATATTGCTTGACCGTGTCCTCGAACAGATCATGCGCGGAATCGGCCTCCCGCAACTGCACATAGGCGATCGCCAGCGCCGATTGCGCCGACAGAGTCGCATTGGCGAGGTCGGCCGCGCTGACTTCGGCCGCCGCGCCTTGCTCTTCGATCGTGCGGCGAACCTTGCCCCAGACGTCGAGCGTCCAGCTCCCGCTCGCCTCGGCGTTCAAATTGTCGACGCCCGGGCTCGAGCGAGACAAGGTTGGATCGAAATTGAGCGTTGGGAACAGACCCGATCTCGCCTCAGCGATCAGCGCAAGCGCCTGACGATAATTGGCCTCGTCCGCCTTCAGGGTCTGGTTCGAGACCTTGACCTCGGCCTCCAACCGGTCGAGCTCGCGGTCGCCGAAGGATTTCCACCACTCGCCCTTGGCGAAGTCGTCGCGCGGCGCGCTCTGCTTCCAGCCTTTGAACTCCTTGTACTTGGCCGGAACAATCGCCTGCGGGCGCTGGTAGTCGGGGCCGACGGCGGCGCAGGCGGCAAGCGGCAGGGACGTCGCCAGCGCCAGGGCGCGCCATCGCTTGAATTTGCGCATGGTTACGCCCCCGCCGCCGAAGCCGGCGACTGCCGCAAATAGACCCGCCGCCATGCCCTCCCCGCCCACTTACCAAACCGATCGAGATAGAGGAAGATGACCGGAGTCGTATAAAGCGTGAGCGCCTGCGAGAACAGCAAGCCGCCGACGATGGTTATCCCCAGCGGATGGCGCAATTCCGAGCCCTCGCCGGAGCCGAAGGCGAGCGGCAGCGCCCCCATCATCGCCGCGAAGGTCGTCATCATGATTGGGCGAAACCGCAGCAGGCAGGCCCGCGTGATCGCCTCCTTGGTGTCGAGCCCCTCGCGTTCGGCCTGTAGCGCGAAGTCGATCATCATGATCGCGTTCTTCTTCACGATGCCGATAAGCAGAATGAACCCAATTGAGGCGATCAACGTCAACTCGGTGTTGAAGAGGTAGAGCGCTATCAGCGCCCCGACGCAGGCAGGGGGAATCGTCGAAATGATCGTAATCGGGTGGATGTAGCTCTCGTAGAGCACGCCGAGCACGATGTAGACCGTCAACAAAGCGGCGCAGATCAGCAGTCCGAAGCTGCCCTGGGATTGCTGCGACGTGGCGGCCGTTCCCGCGAAGGCGCCGCGGACGGCGGCGGGCATTCCGATGCTGCGCTTGGCGGCTTCGATCTCGCCCTGCGCCTCGCTCAAGGCGTGTCCGGGCGCCATGTTGAACGAGATCGTCGAGGCCGCGAACTGGCCCTGATGGTTGACGCTGAGCGGCGTGTGGCCGGGCTCGAACTCTCGCGAAGGCGGAGAACGGAATCATCGTCTCCCGCGAGGTGGAAACCGCAGCGCCCGAGGACGCGCTGGAATGTCCGCTCGCGGCAAGGGCATTGGTGGCCAGATTGCGCGCCGAATCCGCAGCGATCGTCGCGCGCGGTGTTCGAACTGTTGCTGGCGGCGTCAAAACTGGCCACGCTGAGATTGGTGGTCTGGGTTCCCGTCGGATTGGCGCCGGATGTGGAAACCCAGATGTCGCGCAGCGTCGAGGGATCCTGCCAATATCGCGGCGCCACTTCCATCACGACGTGATATTGGTTGACCGCACTGTAGATTGTCGAGACCTGACGCTGGCCGAAGGCGTCGTAGAGCGTGTTGTCGATCGCGCTCAGCGTCAGCCCGAGACGCATGGCGGTCTCACGGTCGATATTGACGTCGGCCTCCAGCCCGCCCTGCTGCTGATCGGAATTGACGTCCGTGAGGATTTTCGAGCCCTGCAGCGCTTCGGTCAGGAGCGGAGTCCATTTGTCGAGTTCGCTCGAATCGTCGGATAGCAGCGTATACTGATAGGCCGCATTGCTCTGTCGCCCGCCCGTGCGCAGGTCAGAGACCGCGAACATGAAAAGGCGCGCGCCGGCGACCCCCGCGAGCTTGCCGCGCAGGCGGTTGACGACTCCGTCGGCCGTGATCTTGCGCTGCGCATACGGCTTGAGGGAAATATAGAGGAAACCGGAATTGACCTGCCGACCGCCGGTGTAGCCCATGACATGCGCGACCGCGGGATCCTCCTGGACGATTGCCTGCAAGTCAGTGAGCTTCTGCTTCATCGCCTGGAACGAGATGCTCTGGTCGCCCTGGACCGCGCCTATCACCAGCCCGGTGTCCTGCACAGGAAACAGGGAATAGTTGATATGAAAGAACAGATAGAAGGTCAGGGCGATCGATCCGAAGAACGCTCCGACAGAGACCAGAGGCCAGCGCAGCGCGGCGCCGAGCGTATAGCGGTAGAAGGCCAGCATGGCCTCGAAGCCGCGCTCGGTCGCGCGATAGAGCGGCCCATGCGCCGCGTCCGCCCGCTCGGGCAGGATATAGGCGCACATCATTGGGGTGGTCGTGAGCGAAACGACGAGGGAAATGAGCACCGCCATCGAAAGCGTAATCGTGAATTCGCGGAAAAGACGCCCGGCAGGCCCCCTAACAGCAGCAGGGGGATAAACACGGCGATCAGCGAAAGGCTGATCGAGACCACGGTGAAGCCGACCTCGCTCGCCCCGAGAATCGCGGACTGCAGCCGGCTCCTGCCCTCCTCGATGTGGCGGGTGATGTTCTCGAGCACGACGATCGCGTCATCGACCACGAAACCGGTCGAGATCGTCAGCGCCATCAGCGACAGGTTGTCGAGACTGAATCCGAGCATATACATCGCGCCGAACGTGCCGATGATCGAGACCGGCACCGCGACGCTGGGGATCGCGGACGCCCTGACGCTGCGCAGGAACACGAACACGACCAGGATCACCAGCGCCACAGCGATGACGAGCGTGCGCATCGTGTCGGCGAGCGAGCCGCGGATCGTAATCGACCGGTCGACGATGACGGTGAGGTCGACGTCGCCCGGCAACGCCGCAATCAGCCTGGGAAGTTCGGCTTTCACGCCGTCGACCGCCTTGATGATGTTGGCGCCGGGCTCGCGATAGAGAATGAGCCCGATCGCCGGTTTGCCGTCGGCGAGTCCCGCGTTGCGCAGGTCCTCGACCGAATCGACGACCTCGGCGACGTCCCGCAGCCGAACCGGCGCGCTATTGCGATAGGCGACCACGAGATCGCGATACTGGTCGGCCTTGCTCGCCTGATCATTGGCGTAGATTTGGTAATGGAAATCGGCGTCGTCGACGGCGCCCTTCGGGCTGTTGGCGTTCGCGGAGGCGAGCGCGGCGCGCACATCCTCGAGCCCGACGCCATACTGGAACAACGCGCCGGGATTGAGCTCGACCCGGACGCCGGGCAGCGCGCTGCCCCCGACGTCGACATTGCCGATGCCGTCGAGCTGCGAAATCCGTTGCTGAAGGACGTTCGACGCGATGTCGTAGAGCGCGCCGGGCGTGCGCGTCGTCGAAGTCAGCGCCAGCACCATGATCGGCGAATCCGCCGGATTGAACTTGCGATAGGTCGGATTCTGCTTGAGGCTGGTCGGCAGGTCGGCGCGCGCCGCGTTGATGGCGGCCTCGACGTCGCGCGCGGCGCCGTCGATGTCGCGATCAAGGCCGAATTGCAGCGTGATGCGGGAGTTGCTCAGCGTGCTCTGCGAGGTCATTTCGGTGACGTCGGCGATCTGGCCGAGGTGCTTCTCGAGCGGCGCCGCGACCGACGAGGCCATGTCGCTCGGACTGCCGCCGGGCATGCTCGCGCTGACGAGAATGGTCGCGAAGTCGATCTGCGGCAGCGGAGCCACCGGCAGCAGCCGGAAGGCGAGTATTCCCGAAAATGCGATGCCGAACGTCAGCAGCGTCGTCGCTACGGGCCGGCGAATGAACAACTCGGAGAACCGGTTCCTCACGGAGCCTCCGTCGCGACCGCGCCGCTGGCTGCGCTGAAGCCGAGGCTCGCGCCGATGCGCTCGAAGAAGAGATAGATGACCGGCGTCGTGAACAGGGTCAGCACCTGGCTGACGGCGAGACCGCCGACGATGGCCAGACCGAGCGGATGGCGCAGCTCAGACCCGACGCCCGTCCCCAGCATCAGCGGGAGCGCGCCGAACATCGCCGCGACCGTCGTCATCAGGATGGGCCGCAAACGCAGAAGACAAGCCCGGTAGATGGCGTCGCGCGCATTCAGGCCGTCGACGCGCTGCGCCTCGAGCGCGAAGTCGATCATCATGATCGCGTTCTTTTTGACGATGCCGATCAGCAGCACGATGCCGATCACGCCAACGATGTCGAGGCCTGCGCCGGCCCAGTTGAGCAGAAACAGCGCGCCGATGCCGGCCGAGGGCAGCGTCGACAAAATCGTAATCGGGTGGATGAAACTCTCATAGAGGACGCCGAGCACGATATACATGGTCAGCACCGCGGCGAGCAGCAGGAACACTTCGTTCGAGAGCGAGGACTGGAAGGCCTGCGCGGCGCCTTGGAAATTGACCGCGAAGCTCTGCGGCAGTTCGATCTCCTTCAAAGCGGCGTTTATCCCGTCGACCGCGCCGCCGAGCGAAGCGCCCGGCGCCAGATTGAATGAGATCGTCGTGACCGGGAATTGCTTGAGATGCGAAATCTGCAACGGCGAGGTCTTGACTTCCAGCTTGCTGATGGCGTTGAGCGGCACTTGGCCGGAGGTCGAGGCGGAGGTTGGCAGATAGATCGAATCCAGCGACTTCATCGACCGCTTCATCTGCGGATCGATATCGAGAATGACGCGATATTGGTTCGACTGGGTGAACACCGTCGAGATGATGCGCTGGCCATAGGCGTCGTAAAGCGCGTTGTCGATCGAGGCCGGCGTGATGCCGAACCGCGCGGCGCTGGCGCGGTCGATATTGACCGTGACAGACCGCCCGTTAGGTTGAAGATCGCTGGCGACGTCCACGATATCGGGAATGCGCGCGAGGCGCTCCAGCACTTTCGGCGTCCATTGCTGCAGCAGCGTCAGATCCTGGTTGTCGAGCGTGAACTGGTACTGCGTCGCGCTGACCGCGGTATCGATCGAGAGGTCCTGCACGGGCTGCATGAAAAGCTGGATGCCCGCGACCTCGGCGGTTTCCCGCTGCAGCCGGCGGATGATTTCGCTCGCGGTCGCGGTCCGCTGGGCGTGCGGCTTCAAGTTGATCAGCATGCGCCCGGAATTCTGCGTCACGTTTGTGCCGTCGACGCCGATGAACGAGGAGAGGCTCTCGACGTCGGGGTCGGTCAGCACCGCCTTGGCGAGTTCCTGCTGCAGCGTCGCCATCTTGTCGAATGAAATCGCCTCGGAGGCCTGGGTGACGCCCTGGATGACGCCGGTGTCCTGGATCGGAAAGAACCCCTTCGGGATCGTCAGATAGAGATAGCCCGTCAACACGAATGTGCCGAGCGCCACCAACAGCGTCAGGCCCTGGTGGTCGAGCACGACCGTCAGGGCCGAGCCGTAAGCGCGCGAAAGCGCGCGGAAGAAGCGGCCGCCCGACGCGTGGTCGCCATGCGCGCCCGATGGGCTTGGGCGCAGCAGCCTGGCGCACAGCATCGGCACCAGGGTCAACGAGACCACGGCGGAGATCACGATCGTCGCAGCGAGCGTGATCGCGAATTCGTGGAACAGGCGCCCGACCACGTCGCCCATGAACAGCAGCGGAATCAGCACCGCGATCAGCGAGATTGTGAGCGATATGATGGTGAAGCCGATCTGCTCGGAGCCTTTCAGGGCGGCCTGCATCGGAGTCTCGCCCGCCTCGAGGTAGCGCGCGATATTCTCGATCACGACGATTGCGTCGTCGACCACGAATCCGGTCGCGATCGTCAGCGCCATCAACGAGAGATTGTCGAGGCTGAAATTGAGCTCGTACATGATCGCGAGCGCGCCCACGAGCGAGAGCGGAACCGAAAGGCTTGGGATGATCGTCGCGGGAATGTTGCGCAAGAACAGGAAGATAACCAGCACCACCAGCGCGACCGCCAACGCGAGCTCGAATTCGACGTCCTGCACCGAGGCGCGGATGGTCGTCGTGCGATCGGTCAGCGGCTTGATCTCGATCGATTGCGGCAGCGAAGCGGTCAATTGCGGCAACAGCTTCTTGATGCTGTCGACGACCTGGATCACATTGGCGCCGGGTTGGCGCTGGATGTTGACGATCAGCGCCGGCGTCGTGTTCATCCAAGCGGAGAGTTGCGCGTTCTCCGGTCCGATCTCGACCGTAGCGACGTCGCTGAGCAGCACCGGTGCGCCGTTGCGATAGGCCACGATCGAATTGAGATAGTCGTTGGGATTGCGGATCTGGTCGTTGGCGTTGACGGCGAAGGATTGCGAGGGCCCGTCGAAACTGCCCTTTGGCGTATTGACATTGAGATTGCTGATCGTGGTGCGCAGGTCGTCGAGATTGACGGAATAGGCGGCGAGCGCGAGCGGATTGGCGTGGATGCGCACGGCGGGACGATGCCCGCCCGAAATCGAAACCAGACCGACCCCGGGCAATTGTGACAGCTTGGGCGCTAGCCTGCCCTCGACGATATCCTCAAGTTCCGTCAGCTTCAGTGTCTTCGAGGTGACGCCGAGGGTCAGGATCGGCGCGTCCGCCGGATTGACCTTGGCGTAGATCGGCGGCGCCGGCAGGTCCGAGGGCAGCAGGTTCCCGGCCGCGTTGATCGCCGCCTGAACCTGCTGCTCCGCGACGTCGAGCCCGATGTCGAGGCCGAAGCGCAGCGTGATCACCGACGAGCCGGCGGAACTCTGCGACATCATCTGGGAAAGGCTCGGCATCTGACCGAACTGGCGTTCGAGCGGCGCGGTGACCGACGAGGTCATTACCTCAGGGCTGGCGCCGGGATAGAAGGTCTGCACCTGAATGGTGGGATAATCGACCTCCGGGAGCGCGGACAGCGGCAGGAACTTATAGGCGACGACGCCCACCATCAGGATGGCGAACATCAGCAGCGTCGTCGCGACCGGCCTTTCAATGAACAGACGGGACGGGTTCATGCGCGTTGCTCTCCCCGCGCGGAACTCATGGGGTCCCGCTGGGGGTCCCGCTAGGGGTCCGGCTGGGCGTCGGATTGGACGAAGCGGCCGGCGCGCCGGGGGCGGGTGCCCCGTCCTCCGTCTTGTGATGGCGATACGGATGCTGCGCCGACCCGTCGGCCGAGCCGTCGCCGCCCGATGAGCCCGCCCCGGCGGCGCCGGAGCCCGCCCCAGCATTTCTCGCCTGCGCGGCTGCGACCCTGACCTTGGAGCCTTCTCGCAGCCGGTCGGCGCCGTCGGTGACGACCTTCTCACCCAGCGCCAGGCCCTGGGTTATGACGATGCGCGTCGTGTCGGCCGGCCCTGTGACGACCTTGCGCACCGCGACCGTGTCATCGTCCTTGACGACATATACGAAGCTGCCGGCGGGACCGAGTTGGACCGCGGCGTTAGGCACGACTACGGCGCCCTTCATAGTGTCGACCAGAAGGCGCACGTTGACGAACTGATTCGGGAACAGAACATTGTCGGGGTTTGGGAAGGTCGCCCTGAACTTGACGGTGCCCGTCGTCGTGTCCACCTGATTGTCGTAAGTCGTCAATTCGCCGACCGCGAGCTGTTTGACATTGGCGCGATCGAACGCGGTGACCTGCAGCTTGGCGCCAGCGTTCAACCGCCGCGTTATGCGCGGCAGATTGTCCTCCGGCGTCGAGAACACCACGCTGATCGGATCGAGCTGCGTGATGACGACGAGGCCGGCGGCGTCGCTCGGTTGTACGTAATTGCCGGGGTCGACCAATCGGAGGCCGACTCGCCCGTTGATCGGCGAAACGATATGAGTATAGAAAACGTTGAGCTTGGCGGTGTCGATCTGCGCCTGGTCGTTCGCCATGGCGGCGGCGTCCTGCGCGACCAGGAACTTCTGGTCCTCGACTTGCTGATGTGCGATTGAATCCTGTTTCATGAGCGTTTCATAGCGCGCGAGGTCGGCTACCGCCTGATCGTGCAGCGCCGTATCCTTCGCGAGCTGGGCCTGCGCCTGCGCGAGCGCCGCGTCGTAGGGGCGGGAGTCGATCTGGGCGAGGAAATCGCCGTCCTTGACGAGTTGGCCTTCCTGGAACCCGACTGACATCAATCGGCCCGCGATCTGCGTCTTGACTGTCACGGTCGCGAAAGGGGTCACTGTGCCCAAAGCGTCGATCGTGACCGGCATGTCGCCTGCGGCGGCCTCGGCGACGGCCACAGTTTGCGGCGGCGGACCTGCAGCCTGCGTTTTTCGGGTCGAATCCAGCGTCGAATTGCCGATCCTCTCGAAATACAGGCCGAATGCGATCAACGCCGCCGCAAGCGCCAACAACAGCGCCGCCCGGCCCATGCGATAACGCTTGCGCGTTGGCGGCGGCGACAGGGGCGTCGGCCGTGCTTCCGCGATGGAACCGGGATCTACTGTTTCGTTCATGCTTCCGTCTCGAAATCGGAAAGGACCGCTTTGCACAGCGCGCCAGCAACATCAACTCACGGCCCCGTGACGGTAGCGGGGCGAAGGCCGGCCTAATGCGGGCCAAAGTCGTAGCGACGGCGGTAATGATTGCATTTTCTGGCGGCGGCGCCTATAAGCAACTATCCCCTAGAGTTTCGTCATGAGGCTCCCGCCTCGCCCCTGGCCGAAGGGCGGCGGCGCTCGCCTCAAAAGTATCAAGGAGCCCCTCGATGAGCGATATACCGCTGATGCCCAAGGCCACCGCGGTCTGGCTGGTCGAAAACACTTCGCTGACATTCGACCAGATCGCTGAGTTCTGCAAGCTGCATCCTCTTGAAGTCAAAGGGATTGCGGACGGCGAAGTGGCCACCGGCATCAAGGGTTACGACCCGATTTCGACCGGGCAATTGACCCGCGAAGAGATCGCCGCGGCCGAAGCCGATTCGTCCCGCCGCTTGCATCTGGCCCAGTCCAAGGTGCGCGTGCCCGAGTTCAAAAAGCCTCGCGGCGCCCGCTACACCCCGCTCTCGCGCCGTCAGGACCGCCCCAACGCCATCCTGTGGTTGCTGCGCAACCATGCGGAGTTGAAGGACGCGCAGATCATGCGCCTCGTCGGGACGACCAAACATACGCTGGAATCCATCCGCGAGCGCAGCCACTGGAATTCGGCCAACCTTCAGCCGATGGACCCTGTCACGCTCGGCTTGTGCTCGCAGATCGATCTCGATTTCGAAGTCAATCGCGCCGCCAAGGATCGCCCCAAGGTCGAAGAGGATCGGAGCCAGACGCTCGTCTCGGCCGAGATCACCACCGCCAAGCCGACCCCAAGCGGCCACGCCGACGTGTTCGGCGTCTCGGCTCCCAAGGCGAAGCCGGCCGAAGAAAAGATCGATGTCGATTCGGTCTTCGGCAAGCTCAAGGAGCTCAAGAGCGCGGATTGAGGTTAGCGCTCAAATTCCGTAGCCGCGCGCCAAACCTGCGGCGGCGAGCGGAATGAAAGCGAAGAGGGCGACCTCGCTCCACAGCGCGCGCCGCACGGCCGCGATCTCTGCGTCGCCCGGCGTGAATTCGGGATCGATGCGGGTCGCGCGCCGCCATACGATGTAACGCAGCGTCGGCAGCACCGAGATTGCGGCAACGAGGGCAAATAACGCCATCTTGAGCCAGAACAGCGCATTGGCGCCGTAATATTCGGCCCCCTTGGCCCCTAGGAATACGCGCGCGACCCCCGCGGCAAGCGCGAGCGCAGCCGAGGCGCCGTACCAGGCGTCAACCTTCGCGAGCCTATCGATGACGACCGCGTCGACGGCGCCGGCCGTCAGGGCAAGTTCGAACGCGAGGATCGCGGCGAGCGTGAACATCGCGAGATGATGCAGACTCGCCAGCAGCCAATCGACGAACATCCCGCACTCCCCTTGGCCCAATCACTCCGCCAACGCGGGAACTGCGTTCGGCGGCGCCGTCTTGGCGTCGCGCTCGGTCGCGGGGCCTAGCGACCTGCGGAACCATAGCGCATAGATCGAAGGCAACAGGAAGAGCGTCATCAGGGTCGCAAGCGAAAGCCCGCCCATGATCGTGTAGGCCATCGGCCCCCAAAACGCACTGTGCGAAAGCGGAATCATGGCGAGGATGGCGGCGAGCGCGGTCAACGCGACCGGGCGGGCGCGGCGCATCGTGGAATAGACGATCGCCTCGCGGCGCGTCATCCCGCGTTCTCTGACGTCGGTCTCGATCTGGTCGACCAGGATGACCGTGTTGCGCATGTCCATGCCCGCGAGCGCGATCAGGCCGAGCAGCGCGACGAAGCCGAACGGCTTGTACGCCAGATTGAGCGCGATCGAAGCGCCGACGATGCCCAGCGGAGCGGTGAAGAAAACGATCGCGAGACGCGAGAAGCTCTGCAACTGAATCATCAGCAGAGTCAGCATGGTCATGACCATGATCGGGAACAAAATGAAGATCGCACTCGTACCCTTCTGCGATTCCTCGATTGCGCCGCCCATTTCCATTCGAAATCCTGGCGGCAGCGATTCGCGCAGGCTCGCAAGTTTCGTCCAGAGCGCGTTGGAGACGTCAGGCGGCTGCGCGCCATCGGCGACGTCGGCGAGCGCCGTCACGAAGGTCTCGCGATTCTTCCGCCACAGAATCGGCTGTTCGGTCGTGCGCACTACATGCGCGATCTGGCTGACCGGGATCGCCGCGCCGTCGCGCGCTTCGAGCGTGATGTCGCCGACGCGGTCGAGCGCCGCGCGCTCGCTTGCGACGGCTCGCGCGACGACGTCGATGCGCTCTTCGCCGGCGCGCAATGTCGTCACGGTCGCGCCGCCGATCAGCGTCTGCAAAGTCTGGGAAATGTCCTGGGGCGTCAGGCCAAAGGCCCGTGCACGCGCCTGGTCGACCTCGAGCCGAAGCGAGGGCATCGTCTCGCCCCAGTTCAGATGGGCGTCGAGGACGCGCTCGTCCTCGCGCATCGCATCGCGAACTTTGGACGCAATCGCGAGCGCTTGATCGGCGTCAGGCCCGATCACGCGGAACTGGACGGGAAAGCCGACGGGCGGACCGAAATTGAACCGGTCGACCCGCACGCGGGCCACGCTCAAGGCGCCCCTGGCGACGGCGGCCTCGATCCGCGCCTTGAGCCGCTCGCGCGCCGCTACATCCTTGGCCACGATCACGATCTGAGCGAAAGCCTCGTTCGGTTGCACGGGCAGCAGGCCGAGCCAGAAGCGCGGCGAACTCTTGCCGATATAGGTGGTGTAGCTGCGCGCGTCCTCGTCGCCCGCGATCAGCGCTTCGGCTTCGCGCGCGGCCTTGTCGGTCGCCCCGATCGCGCTGCCTTCGGCTAGCCGCAGTTCGAAAAACAGTTCGGGCCGCTCCGCCATCGGGAAGAACTGCTGTTGCACCTTGCTGAACTGGCTCAGGCCAAGCCCGAGCACGGCGGCGGCGAATACGATCGTCACGAGCGGGCGCGCGACGCAGAACTCGAGCGCACGACGAAACGCGCGATAGAACGGCGTCGAATAGATCGCATTTTCGTCATGGCGACGTTGGCCGGCGACAAAGCTCGGCAGCAACTTGTAGCCGAGGAACGGCGTGAACAGCACGGCGACGAACCAAGACGCCACAAGCGCGATTCCGACGACCCAGAAAATCCCGTTGGTGTATTCGCCCGTCGTGGAATTCGCGAGGCCGATCGGCAAGAAGCCGACGGCGGTGACGAGCGTGCCGGTCAACATCGGAAAAGCGGTCGAGGTCCAGGCGAAGGAGGCGGCGCGTTCGCGGTCCCAGCCCTGTTCGAGCTTCACGACCATCATCTCGACCGCGATGATCGCGTCGTCCACCAGCAGGCCGAGCGCAATGATCAGGGCGCCGAGCGTGACGCGCTGCAGATCGAGCCCGAGGATCGACATCGCGACAAAGACGATCGCGAGCACCAGCGGCACGGAGGTCGCCACGACCAGCCCGGAGCGCCAGCCCAGCGACAGGAAGCTCACCGCAAGCACGATCGCGAGCGCTTCCAGGAAAGAACGGGTGAATTCAAACACCGCGGCGTCGACGACCTTGGGCTGATCGGCGATTCGATCGATGACGATTCCTCGCGGCAGTTCGGCGTTGAAATCGGCGATTTCGGCGTCGAGCGCCTTGCCAAGCGCGAGAATGTTCCCACCCTTCTGCATCACGACGCCGACCTCGAGCGCAGGCTGCGCCATTGGCGCGGATGAGATAGCTGGGCGGGTCCTCGTAGCCATGCGTCACGCTCGCGATGTCGCCGAGGCGGAACGTGCGCCCATTCGCGTAGACCGGCGTTTCCTCGACCGCCGCAACGCCCTCGACCGCTCCGCTGACCCGAATCGGAATGCGTTGCGAGCGGGTCTGGAATTCTCCAGCCGGCGCGAGCGCATTTTGTTTGGCCAGCGAATCGAGCAGGGCCTGCACGGGCACGCCGAGCGTAGCGAGTTTTGCGTGGCTGAACTCGACATAGATGCGCTCGGCCTGATCGCCGTAGAGGTCGACCTTGGTGACGTCGTTCACCCGCTGTAGCCGTTTGCGCAGGGCCTCGGCGACCTGTTTCAACTGCGCATAGCTCGCCCCATCGCCGGAGATCGTAAAAAGCACCGCGTCGACGTCGCCGAACTCGTCGTTGACTTCAGGGCCTATCACTTCAGGCGGAAGATCGGCTTTCAAGTCGGTCATCTTCTTGCGCAGTTGCAAGAACAGCATCGGCACTTCGCGCGCTGGCGTCGAATCCTTGAACAGGAAGGAAATCGCGGCGAAGCCGGGCTTGGAATAGCTCTCTATCTTGTCGACCCAAGCCAGTTCTTGCAGCTTCTTCTCGATCCGGTCGGTGACCTGATCCTGCATCTCCTCGCTGGTCGCGCCCGGCCATTGCGCGCTCACGACGACGTTCTTGACCGTGAACAAAGGGTCCTCGGCGCGGCCGAGTCGCGAATAGGCGAAGGCGCCGGCGACGCCGATCACGAGGATCAGGAACGCCACGAGTTGGGGATGTTTGATGCCCCAATGGGAAAGGTTGAACCGGCTCATTACAGCCCCGCGAGCGTTTCGACGATGCGAACCTTCTGCCCCGCGTCGATCTTATGGACTCCGAGCGCGACGATCCGAGCGCCCTCCGGGACGCCCGCGGCGAGATAGGCGTAATCGGCGTCCTCGGAATCGACGCTCACCGGCGCCGCGGTCACCTCGCCCGAGCCGGGATCGACGCGCCAGACTCTCGCGTTCTCGCCGGCGCCGAACACGGCGCCGATGGGTACGCGCGCGAGAGACGGCCGGCCCTGCGCGAGCGTGACGGTGACGCTCATGCCGAGGCGCGCGCCGGCGGGCGCCTCGGGCAGGCTGAAGCGCGCGGCATAGGTGCGCGTCGCGGGGTCGGCGTTCGGCGAGAGTTCGCGCAATCGCGCCGGCGTCGCGGCCCCCGATAGCGCCCAGAATTCGACGCTCGCGTCGGCGGCCCGGACCCGGTCGACAAGGCTTTCCGGCACCGCGACCGCGGCCTCCTTCACGTCGGTATGGGCGAGCCGAACGATTGGCGCGCCGGCCGCGACCACTTGCCCCGGCTCGGCTTCAGTCGCGCTGACGACGCCGTCGGCGTCGGCGGTCAGGGTCGCGTAACTCAGCGCGTTGCGCGCGAGCGACACGGCGCGCGTCGCCCGGTCGACGGCGGCGCGCGCCTGATCGGCCAGCGCCTTGACCCGGTCAAATTCGGAATTGGCGGCCCAGCCCTGAAGGGAAAGCGAGGTGATCCGTCTCTCCTGCGCCTCCGCCTCGGCCAGCGCGGAATGCGCGGAGGCCTGTTCCGCTTCGGCCTGTTCGAGTTGCAGCTTGAAGTCGCCGTCGTCGAGGCTAGCCAGCGCGTCGCCCTTGCGTACGAAGGCGCCGGCGTCGACGAAGCGATGCTCGACGTGGCCGCCGACGCGAAAGGCGAGATCGCTCTCGGTGCGCGCCTTGACGACGCCGGGCAAGGCTTGCAAGCGCTCGCGCGGTTCGTAATGCACGGCGGCGACCAGCACCGGCCGCGCCGCCGCCTCCTGCCGCGCCTGTTTGGTTTCGCTGCAACCGGCGAGGCCGATAGCAGCGGCAAGGGCGACAAAGAGAACGACGCGATTCATCGGTTACGCTCCCGCGCTACTCCGGGGGGGATTGAGGTTGGCGAGCGCCCGCACGGCGAACTCTGCGATCTCGCCCGGCGTCGGCGAGCAATCGGGCGCGTCGTAGAGTGCGATCAGCATCGGATGATGGATGCCTGAGCACGCGCACAGGGTCTGCAGGCCGAGCATTGCCGGATCGCCGGGGCCGAATTCGCCCTTGGCCTGACCTTCCGCGACAAGTTCGGCGAGGATGACGACGAGGCTCTCCTGATAGGCGTCGATCGGCGCCCAGCGCTCCCGGATCGCGACGTCGACGATTTCGTGCACGCGGAACTCGTTGATCATCTGGTCGCGCATCGCCCGGTGCAGGGCCAGCAGCGTCGCCCGGATGCGCTCGGCGGCCGAGCCCGGCCCGACCGCCGTCTGCCGCGCGAGCGCCGTCATCGATGCAAGCTGGTTGGCGCAGATCGCCTCGCAAAGCGCCTGCTTCGACGGGAAAAATCGATAGACGTTCGCGCTCGACATGCCGAGCTTGTCGGCGAGCTCGGCAACCGTGGTGCGCGCGCCGAGCTGGCGGAACAGGTTCCAGGCGACCTCGAGAATGCGGGCGCGGGTTTCTTCCGGTGTGCGGCGTTCAGCAATGTTCATGATCGAAAGCGGCTAACGTTTGACGACTGATGATTTATCACTTTTATCACATCACACATTTCAGTCAACTCCCGCCTTAACCATATTCTCAATGGGACTTTCGAGCGCCGACAAATTGGGTTAAAAAAGTGTTGAGGAGGCCGCCTCAATAGGAACTGTCGCCATGAAAGCGTCCGGTCTCTTCTGCATCGTCTTGAGCGTCGGCGTGGTCGCGATGAGCGCAGACGCCCTCGCGGGCTACGCAATGTCCGTCCCGCATGGCGCCGCCTCGCCGCGCCCGGGCGTGATGTCGCAACCCATTCCGATGCAGCGTCCCGGCGCAGGGTCCCGCGCGGGGAACTGGAGCCGTCCCGGCTATGGATATTCCGAGGGTTGGGGCGGGCGAGACTATTGCCAGGACAACTCGCAATGGGGCCTGCGAAACTACGGCAATTATCATGCAGCCTGGAGCCGTGGTTATGACAACGACCGCGGCTACGCGAACAGATACAACAACCAAGGCCTGAACCTTGGATTTGGCGCCTTCTACTACACGCCTGGTCCCGCCGGCGCCGAGCCGAACGCCGGCGGAGCGCTCGCGGCCGCCGTCCCCTATTCTCTATCCGGTTCCGGTCTTCGTCGCGGCGCAGCCGGCGCCGGCGGTCGTCTCGAGCGGTCCCGAGATCATCTACATCAACAAGGACGGCGCGCCGGCCGCTTCGGGCGAGGAACCCCAGATCCTGAGCGGCGGCCAGGCGCAGCATCATGGCGCGCTGCCGACGATCATCTACGGCGACACGCCGCACTGAATCGTCGGCGCCCCGTCGACCTCGCGCCCGTTGCTCGACGCTCCTCGGGGCGCCTGCGGCGAAGGAGCCAGTTCAGGCGTCGATCCGCTTGATGAACCACTGGAGTATGCGGCTCCAGATCTCGTCGCGGCCAACCATGTCTTCGACGCCATGGTCGAGATTGGGATTGTCGTTGACTTCGATGACGGCGACTTCGTTCCCGGCTTCCTTCAGGTCGACGCCGTAGAGGCCCGCGCCGATCGCGCGCGCGGCGCGCAAGGCGAGGTCGATCACGCGCGGCGGCGTCTCTGAAATCGCTATCGTCTTGAAGCCGCCCTCTTTGGCGCCGCTCGGGCCGTGCTTGATGATCTGCCAATGGCCGCGCGCCATCTGATATTGGCAAACGAACAAAGGCTCGCCGTCGAGCACGCCGACGCGCCAATCGAAATCCGTCGGCATGAATTTCTGCGCCAGCAGCAGGTCGGTGTCCTCGAATAATTCGTCCGTCAGCTTTTTCAACTCCTTGGCGTCGGCGACCTTGTGCACGCCGCGCGAGAACGAACCGTCCGGGATCTTCACCACCATCGGCCAGCCAAGTTGTTTCTCCGCTCTGACGAGATCCTCGTCGTCCGCGAGCATCACCGTCGGCGGGATCGGAACGCCATGCGCGTCCATCAATTCGTGGAGATAGACCTTGTTGGTGCAGCGGATCATCGAGACTGGATCGTCGATGACCGGCATCCCTTCCTGCCGCGCCCGCTGCGCGAAGCGATAAGTGTAGTTGTCAATCGAAGTCGTCGCGCGAATGAACAGCCCGTCGAATTCAGCCAGTTCCGCCAACTGGCGTTTGGTCAAGAGTTCGACTTCGACCGATTGGCGCTCGGCCAGGCGCTGGAAATAGCGCAGCGTCTCCAGCGAGGAGGGCGGCAATTCGTCCTGCGGATCGTGCAGCACGGCGAGGGAATATTTAGCTACGGCGCGCGCGCGCGGATTGCGCCAGTCGCGCTCAGTATGGCGCTGCAGCGCCAGACGAAAGAACGCGGCTTCGTCGGGGCCGAGTTTGGCGAGCGGGCGGGCGCGCAGCCGGTCGATCTCCCAGCGCTTGCCCGGACTGATCGTCACCTCGAGCGCGGGGCAGCGGTACCAGTCGAACAGCAGACGGCCGAACGACCTCGAACCGCGCGTCCTGGCAAAGGCCGAAGCAGAACAGCAAGTCGAAGGTGGTTGTCTCGTCGGCGCGGGCGCGCTGGGCGCAGGCGTTCAACGATTCCTGCAGGTCGGGCAGAGACTGCTCGTAGAGCTTGAGCTCGCGCAATTCGAGCATCGTCTCGACGGTCGGAATGATGCGATGGCCGCGCGCTTCAGCCAGCAGCGAGGCGTAATAGCCGTTGGACTGGTAATTGTACGAGCGCGACAGATTTATGATCTTCGGCCTGCCCGGCCCCCCGAACAGTTTCGGACGCGCGAGATATTCCTTGGTCGTGATGACCTTATGCGGCGTTTCCGCATTGGGAAAGTCGCGCGCCTGATCGACGAGAATGACCCAGCCCGTCATTTCGGGCGCGCCGGGAACAAATATCTGCCCTGGCTCATTCGATCGTGCGGCTCCCTGGCCGGACGAAAGCCGTCGCGCCCGACAGGCGCCGAATCGGCTTCGCCTGATTCGGGTCGGAGCATGGGGAGCGCCCCGGCCGAACGCAACCCATACTGACGCGCCTGCGTTAATTTTCCCCTTGCGGAGCCCGCCGCTCAGCCCCTGCGGCCAGACTCAAGCCGCCTTTCAAACCTCAACGCCTCCGCGCCGTCTGCGTAATAGCTGGGATAGCGTCCGAACTCGGCATATCCGAGCTTACGGTACAGCGCGATTGCCGGAGCGTTGTCGTAGCGCACTTCCAGCCGCAGCGAAATCCGGCCATGGGCGCGCGCGTAACGCTCGCAGGCGTTCAGCAATTCGCGCCCGACCCCACGTCGAGCGAAGACGGGACTGACCGCAATCGAGTAGATGCGACAGGTCTTGCCGCCGCTGCGCAGCGCCAACAGGGCATAACCCGCCAGCTCGGCCCCGAATTTGGCCACCAGCAGCGGGCGATGCGGCGCGGCTATGAAGCGCCGCAGCGCGCGACGCGACAGCCGATCCGCGCTGAAGACCGCGCATTCCAGGGCAAAGATCGCCTCGAGGTCGTGGGGCGAAGCGGCGCGAACCATCACGGCGGCGCCATGTGCCAGAGTGTTTGCAAGTTCGACCATCCCCAATTTCGTCGTAGACGGATTTGCTCAGTCCTACCCTGGACGTCTATTATAAAACCCAGGGAAGCCGCCCGTTGCGCGAGATAGGGTTTGAATCGGATGAACGCTAGTGAAAAACGATTGGCAAGTTTCAGGACGCTGCTCATCGATGTGCATAAGAAGTACGATTTGCAATTCGGATTTCGGCTGTGGGACGGCTCGCGGGTCCCGCAGAACTGGCCCGCCGGCGGCCTTGCGATCGCAATTGCCGACGAGGGCGTGTTCGCCAGCCTGGTGCGCGCGCCCAAATTGGAGACGCTGGCCAACCTCTGGGCGTCCAAGCGGCTCGACCTCCTCAACGGCAGTATTTTCGATCTGGTCGCGGCGCGCCCGAAGGGCCGCACCGCGAACTCTGCGCGCAACCTCGACAAATTCGCGGCCCTGCGCGCCGGGTTCGCCTTCCTTTTCACGCCGCGCGGGGGACCCTGGCCGCTCGAGGCAATCGGCAAGGACGCCGAGAGCGACGGCAGCGCGGCCGAAAACAAGAGGAACATCGCCTATCACTACGACGTCTCGAACGCATTCTACGCGCTGTGGCTCGACAAAGAGATGGTGTACACCTGCGCTTATTTTCACGATTGGAGCGATGATCTCGACACGGTCCAATTGCAGAAACTCGACATGGTGTGCCGCAAATTGCGCCTCAAGCCTGGCGAGACCCTGCTCGATATGGGCTGCGGCTGGGGCGCGCTGTCCTGCTACGCGGCGCAGCACTACGGCGTGAAGGCCTATGGGGTCACCCTGAGCGAGCAGCAGGTCGCCTACGCCAACGAAAAGATCCGACGTCTCGGTCTGCAGGACCGCGTCACCATCGAGCTGAAGGATTACGCGCTGGTCGAGGGTCATGAGCGCTTCGACAAGGTCGCGGCGATCGGCATGCTCGAACACGTCGGCATCAAGAATTTCCCGACCTACTTCAACACCGTCCATCGCGTCTTGAAGCGCGGCGGGCTCTTCCTGCATCACGCGATCACGCGGCCCGGCAAGAGCTCGGCTGCGCGAACCGGCAAGCGGCGGGCCGAATTCGAGACGTTGACGCGCTACATATTCCCCGGCGGCGAGCTCGACTATATCGGCCGCACCGTCACCAATCTGGAACGGCACGGCTTCGAAATTCACGACGTCGAGGGTTGGCGCGAGCATTACCAGCGCACTTGCCGCTTTTGGCACGATCGGCTGCTGGCCAATTACGATGCGGCCTGCAAGGAGGCCGGCGAGGTCAACGTGCGCATTTGGCTGGTCTATCTTGCGGCCTGCTCGATCACGTTCGAGCGCAACAATTGCGGGCTCTACCAGACTCTGTCGTCCAAGCGCGTCAAGGGCCCCGTCGGCCTGCCGCCGACGCGGGCGGACCTCTATAGCTGACGCCCATCAGCTTCGCCCCGATCGCTTGAGCCATTCTTCCTCGTCGATTGTCTCGACGCCGAGTTCGCGCGCCTTGGTCAGCTTCGATCCGGCGCCGGGACCCGCGACGACGAGATCGGTCTTGGCGGAGATCGAGCCCGACACTTTCGCGCCGAGCCGTTCGGCGAACGCCTTGGCCTCGTCGCGAGTCATCCGCTCCAGCGAGCCGGTGAAAACGACCGTCTTGCCGGCGAGCGGATGGCCGGTCGCAATGGCCTCCATAGGCTCGATCGTTACCTGATCGAGCAGCGCGTCGAGCGCCTTCTCGTTGTGCGGCTCGCGGAAGAAATCGACGACGCCCTCGGCGACGACGGGGCCGACCCCCTCGATGCCGGAGAATTCCTCGAGCGCATCTGGCGCGGTCGCCGCCTTGCGCAGGGCCTCGATGTCGCCGAAATGGCGAGCAAGACGGCGCGCGTTGGTTTCGCCGACGTGACGGATGCCGAGCGCGTACAAGAAGCGGTTGAACACGATTTTTCGCCGCGCCTCGATCGCGGCAAACAGATTGCGCGCCGAGGTCTCGCCGAAACCGTCCCACTCGGCGAGCGGCGGCGCGCCAACGCCGTCGCGCTCGCGCAAAGTGAATATGTCGGCCGCCGTCTTGATGCGCCCGCGCGCGAAGAACAGCTCTATCTGCTTGTCGCCGAGCCCCTCGATGTCGAAGGCGTTGCGCGAACAGAAGTGCTTCAGCCCCTCGACCGCCTGCGCGGCGCAAACCAGGCGCCCGGTGCAGCGTCGCACGACATCGGCCTCGCCGGTCTTCTCGTCGATCTCGCGCAGGGCCGCGGAGCCGCAGACCGGGCAGATGTGCGGAAATTCGAACGGCTTGCTGTGAGCGGGGCGCTTGTCGAGCACCACGCTGAGAATCTGCGGAATGACGTCGCCCGCGCGTTGCACGACGACGGCGTCGCCGACGCGCACGTCCTTGCGCGCGATCTCGTCCTCGTTGTGCAGCGTCGCGTTGGAGACGACGACGCCGCCGACCGTCACCGGCTGCAATTTGGCGACCGGCGTCAGCGCGCCGGTGCGCCCGACCTGGATCTCAATCGCTAACACCGTCGTGGTGGCCTGCTCGGCCGGAAATTTGTGCGCGGTCGCCCAGCGCGGGCTGCGCGAGACGAAGCCGAGCCGCTCCTGCAAGGCGAGGTCGTCGACCTTGTAGACGACGCCGTCGATGTCGTAACCGAGATGCGCGCGTTTGCCTTCGATGAGGCGGAAATGTGCGAGCATCTGCGCGGCCGAACCGCAGAGCCGCGTCAGCGGATTGACCGGCAGACCGAACTCCTTGAACGCCTGAATGACGCCCATTTGCGTCCGGGCGATTGGCTCGCTGACTTCCCCCCAGGCGTAGGCGAAGAACTTCAACGGGCGCTCCGCGGTGATCGCGGGGTCAAGTTGACGTAGCGAGCCCGCCGCGGCATTGCGCGGGTTGGCGAAGCTCGGCTTGCCCGAAGCCTGCTGGCGCGCGTTGAGCGCTTCGAAATCGGCATGCGCCATATAGACTTCCCCGCGCGCCTCGAGCACGCGCGGCGCCCCGTGCAGCGTCTTCGGGACGGCTTGGATCGTGCGCACGTTGGCGGTGACGTCCTCGCCCTCGTAGCCGTCGCCGCGCGTGGCCGCCTGCACGAGCCGGCCGTGTTCGTAGCGCAGGGAGCAGGAAAGCCCGTCGATCTTTGGCTCGGCGGTGAAATCAATCGGCGCCTCGTCTGCGAGCGCAAGGAACCGGCGCACGCGCGCGCAAAATTCCTCCACCTCCTCGTCCGCGAAAATATTGCCGAGCGAGAGCATCGGCACTGCGTGGCGGACCTTTGCGAATTTCTCCGACGGGGCCGACCCCACCCGGCGGGTCAGCGATTCGGCGTCGGCGAGTTCCGGATGCGTCGCTTCCAGCGCTTCGTAGCGGCGGCGCAGCGCGTCATATTCGGCGTCCGAAATAATCGGCGCATCCTCGCCGTGATAGCGCCGGTCGTGCTCCGCCAGTTCGGCGCCCAGTCGCGTGTGCTCCTTGCGGGCGGCGTCGAGCGAGAGTTTTTCGGGCGGCGTCGGATGGGAGGGCATGAACTCTGATTTATCGCAACGCAGGCTTCAGCGGAAGCCGAACGCCTCGGCCCCCGTCGCTTCCCCGGCTTCCGGCGGCGCCCATCGGAAGTCGGGCATTTGATGGCGCGCCCAGGTGACTTGTCGCTTCGCATAGCGGCGCGTGTCGCGGATCGAGAGTTCGCTCGCCTCGGCGAGCGAAAGCCGACCCTCCAGATGTGCGATCAGGTGGGGAACCCCATGCGCGCGCATCGCGGGCAGGGCCGGATCAAGCCGGCGGCGCGCGAGCGCTTCGACCTCTTCGAGCGCGCCCGCCTTCAACATGCCCTCGAATCGGGCCGCGATTCTGGGCGTTGAGCGCGGCGCGCTGCGGCGCGAGAAAGAGCCCGGCCCATTCGCCGGGCCGCAATGGCGCCGGCTCGCGCGCGCCTTGAAACTGAGCGAGCGAGCGCCCGGTCGCCTCGAACACCTCCAGCGCGCGCAAGATACGTTGACGATCGCTCGGCCGCAGCCGTTCCGCCGCAGCCGGGTCGCGCTCGGCGAGGCGGGCGTGCAGGGCGGGCGTCGCCTCATCTTGCGCCAGGGCGCGAACCTGCTCGCGCACGGCTTCAGGCACGTGCGGGATGTCGGACAGCCCTTGCGTAAGCGCGCGGAAATAAAGGCCGGTGCCGCCGACGAAAATCAGCGGCGAGGAGGCCTCGGCGAGGAGTTTCGCGGCCGCCTCCAGCCATCGCCCGACCGAGAAATTCACGGACGCGTCGATCTCGCCGAACAGGCGGTGCGGCGCAATTGCCATTTCCGCCGCGTCCGGACGCGCGGTCAATACGCGGAGATCGCGGTAGACCTGCATCGAATCGGCGTTGACGATGACCGCGCCGAGCCGGGGCGCCAAGGCGAGCGCGACGGCGGACTTGCCGCTCGCCGTCGGTCCTGCGATGAGGAGCGCGCGAATCCTCAATCGCCAATTCCCAATTCACACAACTCACGCGCAACCGGAATGACCATGCCCTCGCCTGCCCGATACCTGCCGTCGCGCGCGAACGTCGCCACGCTCGTCGTCGATCCGACGCGACCCACGCTCAGCGATGCCTTCATCGCGCGCGCGGCGCAAGCCCTGCCCGGGTTCGCGGCGAGCCGGTGGCTCGACCCTGGCCGAGCGGCGGACCTCTTTTTCGAGTTCGAGGACGAGGGCGAGGCGCGCTCGACGCTCGAAGCGATCGCGCAGGCCGAGGGCGCCGACGTCATCGTTCAGCCGGTCGCGACCCGCGCCAAGCGGCTGCTGGTCGCTGACATGGATTCGACCCTGATCGAACAGGAATGCGTCGACGAGCTCGCCGCCGCGATCGGTATCGGCGATCACGTCGCCGAAATCACCGATCGCGCGATGCGCGGCGAGATCGCCTTCGAACCGGCGCTGCGCGAACGGGTCGCGCTGCTCGCCAACCTGCCGCTCAGCGTGATCGACCAAGTGCTCGCGACCCGGATCACGCTGACCCCGGGCGCACGCACGCTGGTGCGCACCATGCGCGCGCGCGGCGGCTATGTCGCGATCGTTTCGGGCGGTTTCACGCCGTTCACCGAGGAAGTCGCGCGCCGGCTGGGGGCCGACGAGCAGCGCGCCAATCGGCTCGCGATTTCGGGCGACCGGCTGACGGGCGAGGTGATCGAGCCGATCCTCGGCGCCGACGCCAAGCGCGACGCGCTGCGCGAACTCACCGCGCAACTCGGGCTCGAGACTTCGCAGACGATGGGCGTCGGCGACGGCGCGAACGATCTCGCAAATGCTTGGCGAAGCCGGGCTTGGCGTCGCCTTCCACGCCAAACCGAAAGTCGCCGCCGCCGCTCAGGCCCGCATCGACTACGCCGACCTCACCGCGCTGCTTTATGCCCAGGGGGTCAGCCGGGACGAGTTCGTCGAAGATTAGGCCGGGCCGCGGGCCGCGTGACGACGTCGCCGGCGGCCGCTCCGGCGGACGGGGTCTTGGCAGAGTTGCGCGAAGCCGCTAAGGGTCCGCCCCCTCCCATCCTGCTCCAAAGTGGTTCATGTCGAGCGCCTCGTCCGCCGTCTCGATCGGCATCGACTTCGGCACCAGCAACACGGTCGTCGCGCTCGCGACCGAGGACGGCCGGGTTGAGGCCATCCGATTCGATCATCGCGGAAGTCTGCACAGCGTCTATGTGTCGGCGCTGTGCTTCTGGGAGGAGCGGCCGGGCGCGGGACCTCAGGCGGAAGGCGGCCCGTGGGCGATCGAGCAATTTCTGGAATCGCGCCACGTCCACCGATTCATCCAGTCGTTCAAGACTTTCGCCGCCAGCGCGAGCTTCAATTCGACTGAGGTGTTCGGGCAGCGTTACCGCTTCGAGGATCTTCTGGCGGCGTTCCTGCGGACGCTGGCGCGCCACGGCGCAGACAGGTTCGGCTTCGACGCGCCAACCATCGTGGTCGGCCGCCCCGTGAGCTTCGCCGGCGGCAATCCCGACGAGGCGCTGGCGATGCAGCGCTACCGGGCCGCTTTCGAGCGCGTCGGCGCCGGTCATGCGCGCTATGTCTACGAACCTGTGGGGGCGGCATTCTCCTTCGCCCGCGGGCTGGATCGTGATGCGACTGTGCTCGTCGCCGATTTCGGCGGCGGCACCAGCGATTTCTCCGTGATGCGCTTCTCGCGAGTGGCCGGCATGCTGCGCGCCGAACCCCTCGGCCATGCCGGCATCGGCATCGCCGGCGATACATTTGACTATCGCATCGTCGACCACGTGGTGTCGCCGCGACTGGGAAAGGGCGACGGCTACCGCTCGTTCGACAAGGTGCTGCCGATCCCCAACCACTATTACGCCAACCTCGCGCGTTGGCATCAACTCGCGATCATGAAAGGCAGCGGCGACCTGGCCGGCCTGAGAGAACTCTCCCGCACCGCGCTGAAGCCGGGTCCGCTGAAGGATTTCATTGCGATCGTCGACCTCGACCTCGGCTTTTCGCTCTATCGTGCGATCTCCGACGCAAAAGTCGCGCTGTCAGCCCGCGGCGAGGCGGACTTCCGCTTCGATGGCGGCGGCGTCGAAATCCGCGCAACCATCGCCCGAAGCGACTTCGAAGCCTGGATCGCCCGCGATGTCGCCCGCCTCGGCGCGACCATCGACAAGGTGCTGCTGGAGGCCGGCGTCGCCGCTCAGGAGGTGGAAAGGGTGTTCCTGACCGGCGGGACCTCCTTCGTACCTGCGGTGCAGCGTTTGTTCTCCGAGAGGTTCGGCAGTGAGCGGTTGACCTCGGCGGACCAGTTCGAGTCGATCGCCTATGGCCTGGCCTTGATCGGACACAGTCCTGACCCGGACCGCTGGACCGTCACGGCAGGCGTGAAGGCGGGCGCGTCGCGCGTAGGCTAAGAATAGCCGCAGCGGAATCGGCCGCAGGCGGCGCCGAGCGCGAGATGGCGATGGTCGCGCCTCGGTCTTTCTCGTCGGCCTCCCGAGCCGCTGAAAAGAAAAAAGCGCCGCCCCAAAAGGAGCGGCGCCTACTCACGGCGCGGGGAGGAAACGCGCCGCCTCTACCCACTCAACGCAACTGACACGCTCGAGGCGCCGGACAAATCCCATCAGCCAGCGATCTTGAAGCTCTTGGCGACTTGCGTCTTGATCGGCTCGACAGACTCGGTGGCGACCTTCTGCGCCAATGCGCTCAATTCCTTGGTCTGGCCGGTCAGCATCTCGATCTGCTTGCGGGCGAACTCGCTATGCAGCGTCACGTAGTCCGCCACCGACCTCACGCCGAGGATCGACTTCACGAAATCGAAGTTTGCTTCGGCGGTCGCGCGCAACGCCTCAAGCGCCTTGACGTTCAACTCGGAAACGCCGGTCTTGGCGTGGGCATAGCTGGTCTCGAAGGCGCTGGACGCCTCGTCGACCGCGCTCTTGGCCTTGGAATAGTTCGCACGGGTCTCTTCGATGCCCTTCTCCAGCACGGTGCGGACTTTGGTCTGTATTTCATTGATCGACGCCGTCGGCGCCTCGAACATCTTGCCGGCCTCTTTGGCCGCATCGGCGAACATCGCCAACGGAGCCTTCACTGCGGCTTCGACGGTCTTCTCGACGTTGGCCGGATCGAGCGGAGTGGACTCCGTAGAGGCGGCGGTGGAGTTTTTCTTGGGGGCGCTAGCCATAGCTTTCATCCTTCAATTCATAAGTCCGATACGTGCGGACGCGCTGAGCGCCGCGATCACTTCGACCCGGGAAGCGCGCTCTTCTGGATCAACGCGCCGATTTCCTTGGCCTGTTGTTGCAGGGCATTGAGCTGCGACTTGAGATATTCGCTCTGCAGCGCAAAGGCTTCCTGCGGGTCCTTGGCCTGAACGAGCTTATGGGCGAGTTCGAACGCGGCGTTCACATTCTGCTCGGTATAGCCGAGCACATGCGCGCCGACCGACTTCACATTGGTCTGAGTCGCCGCAGTGGCGTCATCCACAGTGCCGACGGCCTTCTGGGCGACCGAAACGAAACCTTCGAACGCCTTGCGAGCCTGATCGACGCTGCGTTCCGCGAAATCTCTGAGCTCGTTGGGGATCTCAAAAGGTGCATTTGCCATGTTTTTTCTCGCTCTTCCCTGGTGTTTCCACTTTTGACCTTTAGCTATCTTATACCACCATTTTTGTTGCGCTGCAACATGATTTTTGCGTCGCACCAATTTTTTTAACCCTAACGCCAGAGGGTTGTGGGCGGATTGGCCAAATTCGAGCGGAGCGCTTAAGGATTTGATAAGGATAATCGGCTGCGCCGCACGAGCCGCAGGGATCGTCCGCCGGCCGCGCAAGGGCCAAAACGACCGAATTCAAGGGACGCATGGACGCCGCCTCTAAACCGATGACCGCCCGAGAGGTCGCCGCGCTGCTCGCGGACGGGCCTTTCGCGGAGGCTTGGGCGCGCGGGGCGGCCTTGACGCTCAGCGGTGGCGATCCTCAACAACTAGTTTATGCCTCGCCCGCAGCTCTGACAATGTTCGGCGCAACGAGCCTGGAGGCTTTGGAAAGCGCGATTTTCCAGTCCGCGAGCCCGGGGGCGCGGCGGCTGCGCCAGCTCGCCGATACGCTGCCGATCGGCGGCGCTCCGCGGCTTGAGCAGCTCAGATTCTACCGCGGCCGGCTGCCCTTCGCCTGCGGCCTCGTCTGCGGGCGAATCGAGACCCCCGGCGGGGGCTCCTGGCTTGTCGCCGTATCGCCCGCGCACGCCGCCGGCGAGGCGCCCGAACTCGAACCGGCGCCGGAAATGCCCGCCGCAGGCGCCGAATCGATCGCCGCGCCATTCGAGCCGGCTCCAATCGTCGGCCCGGTCCGCTTTGTCTGGAAGCTCGACGCCGAGGATAGATTTTCAAACATTGATCCGGCGCTGGCGTCGCGCCTGGGTCCCCATGCGCCTTTGGCCGGCGAGTCGCTCGCCCAATTTCAGGCGCGCGTGCGGCTGGAGCCGTCGGACGCCTGGTCTGCCGCGGTCGCGGCGCGCGCTACGTTCTCCGCGCTCAGGGTCGAATGGACCGAATACGGCGGAGCGCGCGCGCGCGTGACGCGCATTTCCGGAGCGCCGCAGTTCGATCGCTCCCGAAATTACGCCGGCTTTCTGGGCTTCGGCATTCTGACGCCGGAAAGCTTCGAACGCGCTCCGCTCGAACCCGAAGCCCAGGCGCCGCAAGACGGACTGGGACTCGAATCCGTCGCCCCGCCGCAGGAGGCCGCGGGCGAACCGCGCGTCGAGACCTTCGCCGGGACCGCGCCTGAGGAGGAAGCCGGCTTGCCGGATTCTTACGAGGCGGTGTCCGGTCCGCCCGAAGCGGCGGTTGCTCCGCCAGCGGAGACCCCCGCGCCCGTGACGCGCGCGGGCGCGGAAATCGTCATGCTGCGCCCGGCCAATGCGTCTCCGAATGTCGTGCCGATTCGACCTGGCGCCCTCAATGTGCTCGCGCCGCCGCCCGAAGAGCCGGAGCCGCCGCGCGGCGAAGAGAGCGTCTCGCTGACTTCACAGGAGCGCGACGCCTTCCGGGAAATCGCGCGCGCCCTGGGCGTGCGCGTTCGCCCGCCCCGCGACACGGCGCCGGACGGGGCGTCGAACGGCGGGTCAAGCGACGAGCCTGCGCATCCGGCGGCCGACGTCGAGAGCCTGATCGCGCCCGCCGAGGCGGAAGCCGCGCTGCATCAGCCGCTCGCGGCCTCGCCGCGCGACGATGTCGCTGCGCTGGTGGATGTTCTTCCCGTCGGCGCCCTGGTCGTTCGCGCGGGCGAAGCCCTGTACGCCAACCGTTCGCTGCTCGACTTCGTCGGTTTTGCGACGCTGCAGGCGTTTCGCGCGGGCGACGGCGTCAAGCAGATTTTCCGCGGCCGGGACCCCGAGTCCTTCGTCGCGGGCGGCTCGGGAGTTCCGCTGGTCGCCGCGGACGGCGAACTGGCGATGGTCCATGCGCTGTCGCGGCCGATTTCCTGGCAGGGCGCGCCGGCGACGCTGATCGCGCTGCGCCGATCTCGCGACGCGGAGCATCAGGAGCAGTTGCGCTCAACCGAGCATGAAGCGCGCGAGCACGCCGCCAAGGCGCGCGATTTGATGGCCGCGCTCGACGCCGCGGCGGACGGCATGGTCCGACTCGACGCGTCGGGGCGCATTTTGGCCATGAGCGCGCGCGCCGAGGTCTTGTTCGGTTACGACCAGAAAGAGACGGCGGGCGAGAGCTTTCTCATGCTGCTCGCGCCGACCAGCCAGGCCGCGGCGACCGCGGCGCTCGAACAGGCGACGAAAGAGACGGCCTCCGCGGCGGCGCGCTCTGTCGAGGTCTCCGCGCGCGACCGCGGCGGCCGCGCGTTCCCGGCCAGGCTGACGCTGGGACGCATGACCTCGACGGTCGACCCCGAATTCTTCGCGATCGTGAACGACCTCACGCAGGCCCGCGCAACAGAGCGCGACCGCGACGCCGCGCGCGAGGCGGCGGAAAAGATCAGCGCGCGCAAGACCGAATTCCTCGCCACCGTCAGCCATGAGATCCGCACGCCGCTGCACGCCATCCTCGGCTTCACGGAGGTGATGATCGAGGAGCGGTTCGGCCCGATCGGCAACGAACGCTACAAGGACTATCTCAAGGACATTCACGCTTCGGGCCAGCATGTGATGAGCCTGGCCAATGATTTGCTCGATCTGGCCAAGATCGAGGCCGGAAAGATGGAGCTGCAATTCGCGCCGGTCGACGCGAATCGCATCATCCGCGAATGCGTCGCGCTGATGCAGCCGCAGGCCGCTCGCGAGCGCATCATCGTTCGCCTGTCGCTGTTCGACAAACTGCCCAACGTGATGGCCGACGAGCGTTCGCTGCGCCAGATCATCCTCAACCTGATGTCGAACGCGGTCAAATACAACGAACCGGGCGGACAGGTGATCGTCTCGACCGCGCTCGACGAGGCGGGCCATGCGATCATCCGCGTGCGCGACACCGGCGTCGGCATGAATGAGAGCGAACTGGGCCTCGCGCTCGAACCGTTCAAGCGCGTCGGCGGCGGACGCCACGACGAGGGAACCGGCCTGGGCCTGCCGCTCACCAAGGCGCTCGCGGACGCCAACCACGCGGACTTCTCGATCAAGAGCCGCAAGGACCAGGGCACGCTGGTCGAGGTCGCCTTCCCGAGCGTGCAGGCGGCGCAGTAAAGCGAGCCGTCGGCTCTTGCGCCTTTGCACAAGACCTTTAGCGCTTGCCGGCCGCCAACGTCGCCAGCGCTTCGCCGCCATGGGTACCTGCGCGCGGGCCGGATCGCGCATTCCGGCGGATTTCGTTATCCGAATCTCAAGGGCCGAGCGCCGCATTGCGCCGCCCGATTTTCCTCGCGGCGCGCCTCACTGCGCACGGGTCCAGGTGAACGATTTGCAGATCCAACCGCCGAACACGCATCCAGACGTGGTCAGGCCCGCGCCTTCCAGCAGCATCTTGCCGGTGTATTCCTTGCCGTCGTCGGGATTGAACGCCTTGCCGGCCCAGGCGTTGTCGCCGCTCGGAATCATATCATAGAACACCTTCTGACCGATCTTGCCCGGCCCCGACATGTCCTGCAGCCAGGTCACGACGCCGCAGATCGAGGGCCCGCAATGCGAGAATTTGACCTTCGCCTTGCCGTCGGTGCGCGCCCATTCGCCCGAGACGTCGCCGGCCAAAGCGGCGGATGCTGTCGCGGCCAGGCATGCGACGGCGATTGAAATCCTGCGAACCATGACGACCTCCCCGACGCCGCTGCGCGGCGTTGCGCGAATGTGTCGGCAATGCGCGCGCGCCGTCAAGGCGTCCCGCGCGGCGCGTAACCCTGGCGCAGCGCGGACACTATCGAAGGCGGCGTCAGCGCGTCGACGCGCCCGATTTGCGGCCTGGCGATTGGCGCGCCATAGCCTTCGAAATTCCAGGGCAACAGCCAGGCGCCCCGCACCAGGAAAGCCTTGCCCCCGAGCGCGATCATCGCCCCGTCGGGCAGGCTCTCGAAGGCCATTTCATGGAGGCGCTTGCGCCCGTCGATCAGGCGCTCGCGATGCAGGCGCTCGTCCATCTCGGGCGCTGACATGCGCGCATGCGGGGAAAACGAGTTGCGGAACGCCTCGGCCTCGGCGCGGCGGCATTCGAAGCAGGGTCGATGGCCGGCCGCGAGCGCGGTCGGCTCGTCGAGAAAGAACAGCTCGGTGTAAAAGCGCCCCCAGACGTCGCGCTTGCGGTTCTTGAACTCGCAGACGCAGGCGATCCATTGCGCGTTCGCCCAACGGCGGCGCCCGAGCGTCCGGTCGTCGCGATGGAACTTGCCGCCGCGATTGCCCATCAGCGCGCCTCGCGCCGGGACCGCCCAGAGTTCGCCGAACGGATCGACGCGGTTGCAGAGCGGCGCGTCCGGGCTCCGGCGCGCGCTCATTGCGAAGGCGTGAGGCCGACGGCGGGCGCGCCATTGGGATCTGCGCTCGCGCTCGCTTCCGGCGCCGTGTCGACGCCGTAGACGTCGTTGCGGAAATTGGCGGGTCCGTCGCCGTTGGACCAGCCGGTCAGATAAACCCAGATGACGGGCACGGGATGGACCAGCTTGATGTCTTCGCGCTCGCCGTCCTTGACTTTGGCGAGCAGGGCCGCCTTGTCCCAGGGCGCCCCGTTGTCGTCGGGCGTGCCCTGGAGCAGCCATTCGGCGTAATCAAAGACGCCCTGCACGCGCACGCAGCCATGCGAGAGAAAGCGGTAGTCGGCGCCGAACAGGCGCTTCGAAGGCGTGTCGTGCATATAGACGGCAAGCTTGTTCGGCATGCCGATACGGATCGTGCCCAGCGAATTGCTCGCCCCGGAATCCTGCCGCAGCGTGTAATTGGCCGCGCGGTTGGTGGACCAGTCGATCGCCTTGGGATCGATCTCCTTGCCGGTCCCGTCGAGGATGCGGATCTTGGAGCGGGTGAGATAGCCCGGGTCCTTCTGCATCTTCGGGATGATTTCTTTCTTGATGATCGAAACCGGCACCGTCCAGGTCGGATTGAGATTGATGACCGAGATGTGGGCGGCGATCTCCGGCGAGGGATGTTCGGGATCGCCGACGATCGCGACATAGCGATGCGCGACCCGGCCGTCCTCGACCGCCTCGACCGAGGTCGAGGGCAGGTTGACTACGACATAACGGTCGCCGAACCCGAAATTGAAGGCCGAAAGCCGTTGCGCGCTCGCGGCCAACTGGCCGTGGCGGACTTCGGCGGGCACGTTGATCGCCTTCAGCGTCGCGCCGGCGACGACGCCGGTCTCCCTGAGGCCCATGCGCGCCTGGAACCGTTTGACGGCGTCGGTCAGACCCTTGTCCCAGGCCTCGGCGGCCTTGTCGCTCGCCGGCATGGCTTCCAGATCGCCCTCGATCGCCAGACGCTTGCGCAGCTGCGCGACCGCGGGTCCCCTGGCGCCGGCCCGGAGCGCGACGATGTCGGTTGGCCAGCCTCCGGCCTCGACGATCGCCTGATAACGCTCAGCCGCCTTGGCGGTCGAAAAGAACGTGTCGGGCTGCAGCGTCGGCATCGGGTCGGTCGAGAGCGCGGTCTCCAGGGGCGGAGGCGGCGGCGGCGCCTTCTTCTTCGGCTTGACCGGAATCGCGGCATTGGGGGGCGCCCGGGATAAGGTTCGCCCGGAATCGGGGAAGCCACGGTCGCGCCGGCGCCCGGCGTCGGCGCGGCTGCGTTCGGCGATGCGGCGGGCGTCGAAGGCGCCGGCGACGGCGGCGAATCGGGCAGCGGCGGCGCCAGCGGGATGGGGATGGTCTGCGCGGGCGCGCCGGCGTCCGGCGCGGTCTGCGCGGCCGCGCAACCCAGGCTGACGGCGAGGCCCAACAGCCCGCCGACGAATTTCGCACGCAAATGCATTTTCACGAACCGTTCCGCGCTGACGGCGATTCAGCAATGACTAACCATGCGATGGTTACTAATTCGCCACAACGGCTTTCTCGCGGCGCGATCAGGCCGAACCCACGACCACGATGTGCAAACGCCGGGGCCCGTGCGCGCCGAACAGCAGCGTTTGCTCGATGTCGGCCGAGCGCGACGGGCCGGTGACGAAATTGAGCGTTCGCGGCGCTCGACCGGCGCCGTAGACTTGGCGAAGTTTGGAGAAGACGCTCTCGAAATCGCCGACCACATCTTCGGCGAAAACGACCGCTATGTGGTTGTCGGGGAGGAAGTTGAGCGTCGTCGGATTGCCCGCGCCCGAGGCCAGAGCGATGGTGCCGGTCTCGGCGACCGCCGCGAAAGCCGCGCTGACCGCATTGAGATCGTGGCCGTCGGAAGGGCCGTGCAAGATATCCAGCGACGTGCCGTCCCAGGGCATGGCGGCGAGCCTCGGGTCGTCGCCCATGCGCAAGGTCGCGGGCAAGTTGCCCTCGCGCAGATACCTCCCGATTTCCGCGGGAACGTCGGCCGCCGAGGCGACTTGGGAAAGCGTCGCCGCCGCGCGTTCGGCTTCCGACTTGAAGGTCGCGAGCCGCGTCGCCGCGTCGCCCTGGCCGCGAGCGGGAATGATTCCGCGCGGGGGCGAGCCGAGCCGCGCCGCGACCGCCGCGCGCCGGGGCGCCTCGCGGCCCGAGACGTGCAGCGACCGGCGCAGCGAGGAGAGGATCTCGTCGCGCGCGCTCATTGCACCGCTCCGCTCTTGGCGCGCCATTGCGCCTGGAAGGTCGATCCCTGCGGCGCGGCGAGGTCGCGATACCGTGTCCAGCCGCCGGCGAGCGGCAGCCAGGAAAATCGGCCCTTGCGCCGGCCGATCAGGCTCAGCGCGCGCATCGCAACGTCGGTGGCGAAGCGATAGAGCGCGGGGCGCGCGGCGAAGAACGCCCATATCTCGAGTCCGTAGCGCGCGGCCGAGGGCTGCAGATGGCGCTCGAATTCGCGCTCGCGCCAATGGCGCATCATCTTGGGCAGCGGGATGCGCATCGGGCAGACCTGCTCGCAGCGCCCGCAGAAGGTCGAGGCGTTCGGCAGCTGGCCGCCTTCAGCGACGCCGATCAGCGAGGGCGTCAGCACCGCGCCCATCGGGCCGGGATAGACCCAGCCATAGGCATGGCCGCCGACCTGCTGATACACCGGGCAATGGTTCATGCAGGCGCCGCAGCGGATGCAGCGCAACATGTCCTCGAACTGCCCGCCGAGCATCGCCGAGCGGCCGTTGTCGAGCAGGATGACGTGATATTCCTCGGGCCCGTCGGGATCGTCCGCGCGGCGCGGTCCGGTGGACAGCGTCGTATAGACCGACATGTCCTGGCCGGTCGCCGAGCGCGCGAGCACGCGCAGCAATTGCGCGGCGTCGTCGAGCGTCGGCACCAGCTTTTCCAGCGACGCGATTACGACATGGACCTTGGGCAGGATCTGGGTGAGATCGCCGTTGCCCTCGTTGGTGACGATGATCGAACTGCCTGTTTCGGCGATCAGGAAGTTGGCGCCGGTGACGCCGATGTCGGCCGAAAGGAACTTGTTGCGCAGGATCGCGCGGGCCTCGGCGAGCAATTGCTCCGGCCGGGTCAGATCGCGATCGCCCGGCAGGTCCCGATGGGCCTTGCGGAAATCGGCCTCGATGTCGTCGCGCGTGACATGGATCGCCGGCGCGATGATGTGCGAGGGGGCCTCGCCGCGCAGCTGGATGATGTATTCGCCGAGGTCGGTCTCGATCGCCTCGACGCCCTCGGCCTCCATCGCGGCGTTGAGCCCGATCTCTTCCGAGATCATCGACTTGCCCTTGGTCACGCGCCGCGCGCCGCGCGCCTTGGCCAGATCGAGGAAAATCTTGCAAGCCTCCGCCGCGTCGCGCGCGTAATGCACATGTCCGCCGAGCTCGGTCACCTTGCTCTCATAGGCCTCGAGATAGAGATCGAGATGCGCGAGCGTGTGGTTCTTGATGTCGCGCGCGCTGTCGCGCAAGGCGTCGAATTCGGGCAGCCGATCGGCCGCGGCGGCGCGGCGCGGCACGAAATTTCTGGCGTGATGCAGCGCGCGCTGCAGACGCGCGTCATTGAGCGCGTCGTGAACATTGGTCTTGAAATGCGGGGTGGTTGCGATCGAACTCACGACTTGGCCTCTCCCGCGGGCTCGCCGATCGGCGCCAGGTCGGTCATCCCCGCCAGCACCTCCGCGACATGTCGAACCTTCACTTTGCGGCCCTCGCGCTGCATCTTGCCCGCCATGTTCATGAGGCAGCCCAGATCTCCGGCGAGCAGCGTGTCGGCCTGAGAGGCGGCGATCCTGGCGCTTTTCTGGGTCACGATCGAATCGGACAATTCGCCGTATTTGACCGCGAAGGTTCCGCCGAAGCCGCAACAGACCTCGCTGTCGTCCATCTCGACCAGCTTCAAGCCCTCGACCGATTGCAGCAGCGCGCGCGGCTGGCCCTTGACGCCGAGTTCGCGCAGGCCCGAGCAAGAATCGTGGTACGTCACGACCCCGTCGTAGCGCGCCGAGACGCTTTTGACGCCCAGCGCGTCGACGAGGAAACTGATCAGCTCGCGGCACTTGTCGGCGAAGGCGGCGGCCTTCAGCGCCATGTCGGGTTCGTCGTCGAACAGTTCGGGATAATGCTTGGCGAGCTGGCCGGCGCACGAGCCGCTCGGGGCGACCACGAAATCGCAGCCCTCGAAGGCGGCGATCGTCTGGCGCGCGATCCGCTTTGCGTTCGCCCGATCGCCGGAATTAAAGGCGGGTTGGCCGCAGCAGGTCTGCGACGGCACGACGACCTTGCAGCCCGCGTCCTCGAGCAGCTTGACCGCGGCGAAGCCGACGCTCGGCCGCATCGTGTCCACGAGGCAGGTGACGAACAGGCCGACGCGCTTGCCCGCGCCCGGGGAATTCGTTGCCGCCTCAGTCAAATGCGCCCTCCCCTGGAATGGGCCCGGACATTGGACCAGCGCCGGGCGCGTTTCAAGGCCGGACGCCGGTTCAAGACATGCGAAAGGGCTTTTCGCGCCGGCCTCGGGCCCGTAGCGACGGCGTCTGGCCTAGCGGCGGCCAAGGGGGGCCGGTCGTCCGCTTTACCACGCGAACCGCGATTCACTACGTCGATCGCTTTTTGCGGGGAAACGCATCGGCGCATCTTGGTTTTCCCCCCGGATTGGGAAACAGTTTTGTATGATATTTGCGAGAAACAGATCTTTGCCGGCCCTCCATTTCGACGCCAGATACGCCCAACTCGGCATACTGACGAGCCTGCTGTTCCTCCAGTTCGCCGTGGTCGACGGGGGGGCGACCCCGCTCGGCGCGGTGGCCTCGCTGGCCGTGGGCTTGACGACCCAGGCGATCGCCGCGCGGATCTTGCGCATTCCCTTCGATTGGCGCTCGCCGGCGATAACGGCGCTGTCCCTCAGTCTGCTGTTGCGGACGTCCTCGCCGGTCTGGCTCATGATCGGCGCCGCCATCGGCGTGGGCTCCAAATTCGTTTTGCGCTTTGACGGCCGGCATGTGTTCAACCCGTCCGCGTTCGCGATCACGGTCCTCCTGCTTTCCGGCGCCGGCGTCTGGGTCTCGCCGGGCATCTGGGGCGCCAAGGCCGACTTCGCGGCGTTCGTCGCCCTGCTGGCCGCGCTGGTGCTGCCGGCCGCGCGGCGCGCGGATATCGCGATCTATTTCCTGGTCATCCAAGCCGCTTTGCTTATCGGGCGGGCGCTATGGGTCGGCGCTCCCTTGGACATTCCGATCCATGCGCTGATGAGCGGCTCGTTGCTGATATTCGCCTTCTTCATGATCTCGGACCCGCCGACAACTCCGCGCGCCTCGCTGGGGCGGTTGACGTTCGCCTTCCTGGTCGCCGCGCTCGCCTTCTATCTCGCCTATCACGAACAACAGAAGGCCGCGCTTTACATATCCCTGGTCCTGCTTTCGCCGGCGAGCCTGCTGATCGATCGCGTGTTCCCCGGGGCGCGTTTTGCCTGGCGCCCCGCAGATGCGGAAACCGCCGCGGCTTGAAGCGCGGCCGGCGCGCAAATGCGCCGCGGCGAGAATTCAGAAAACAGGCGACGCGGTCATCCTGCGGTTCGCGCGCGCGAGCCCGGGCCTGCGTCCAGCCATTGCGCGATCGCCTGCGCAACGTCGCGCCAGCGCGCGTCGAGCATCATGTCGTGGGCAAGGCCGGGCAGGATGTTCGCCGTCACGCCATAGGCCCGAGCGGTCGCCTCGACCGCCGGCGGGGGAAAGATCGCGTCGCGCTCGCCGCCGAGCACGCAGATCGGGGTTTTCACCCGGCTCGGCTTCGGCAGGTTCAGTGCGAGCATGTCGAGAAACGCGCGGTAGGATTCGTCCTGCAGGCGGCCGGCGTAGCTCGCGACCCTGTCCGCAGGCAGTTCGTCTGAGAAAAACATCTCGCGGGCGAGTTCCGGCGTCTCCACCAGCGGGAACAGGCTCAGCGTCAGATTGGCCTTGAGAAAGCGCAGCGGATGGCTTCGCGCGACCTTCAGCGTGATCCCGATCACGCCGCCCGGCGGCATCGAGCCCAGCAAGACCGCGCCCGGGGCGGCGTGGCTCTCGAGGTATTTTTGCACCACGCCGCCGCCCATGGAGTGGCCGACCAGGATCGGCGGCGCGGGCAGGTTCGCGGCGATTTCGGCGACGTCGGCGGCATAGTCGGCAAGGCTCGCCCATCGCAGCCTGCCCGGGCTGCGGCCATGCGCCCTGAGGCTGAGCGCGTAAGACGGATATCCGCGCTCGGCGAAATAGGGCATGAAATGCTCGCTCCAGCACCAGGCTGCGTGCCAGGCGCCGTGGACGAACAGCAGCGGCGGTTTTCCATTCGGCTGGGCCGGCAAGCGGCTCAGGAGCTCCAGACCCGGCATGCGCATCCCCCCGGTTCGGCCGCGGTTCGGCCCGGCGCAATGGGTTGCCGCGCCGCCTCCGCCCGCCTAATCTCGCGCCATGGTGCCCGATCTCGCCACGCGCGTATACAACCACACGTTCCGCATCGACCCGATCGTGCGCACGCTGCTCGATACGGATTTCTATAAATTGCTGATGCTGCAGATGATCTGGAAGCTGCACCGCGAACGGCGGGTGACCTTCCAGCTCATCAACCGCACGAGCGAGGTGCGCATCGCCGACATCGTCGACGAGCGCGAACTGATCGACCAACTCGACCACGCCCGCTCGCTCCGGCTCGCCAAGAACGAACTGATCTGGCTCGCCGGCAACACGTTCTACGGCAACAAGCAGATTTTCGAACCCGCCTTCATGGAATGGCTCGCCGACTTCCGCCTGCCGGCCTATGAGCTGACGCGGCGCTCGGGCCAGTACGAACTGCGGTTCGAGGGGCGCTGGACCGAGACGACGATGTGGGAAATCCCCGCCCTCTCGATCATCAACGAATTGCGCGCGCGGGCGGCGATGCGCTCGATGAGCCGGTTCGATCTCGACGTGCTCTACGCCCGCGCCAAGGCCAAGCTGTGGAGCAAGGTCGAGCGGCTGCGTGGGCTCGCCAGGGAAGGGCCGCTGCGCGTCTCCGACTTCGGCACGCGCCGCCGGCATGGCTTCCTCTGGCAGCGCTGGTGCGTCGAAGCGCTGCAGGAGGGCCTGGGCGAGAACTTCGTCGGCACCTCCAACATCAAGCACGCGATGGACACCGGCCTGGAGGCGATCGGCACCAATGCGCATGAACTGCCGATGGTCTACGCCGCGCTCGCGCGCGACGACGCCGAATTGCGCGACGCGCCCTATGACGTGCTGCGCGATTGGGCGCGCATGTATGACGGCAACCTGCTCGTCGTGCTGCCCGATTGCTTCGGCACGACCGCCTTCCTCGAACAGGCGCCGGACTGGGTCGCCGACTGGAAGGGCGCGAGGCCGGATTCGAAAGCGCCGATCGACGCCGCGCGCGAACTGATCGCATGGTGGGCGCGGCGCGGGCGCGATCCCCGGGAGAAGCTGATCGTGCTCTCCGACGCGATGGACGTCGATTCGATCGAACGCGCGAGCCGGGCGCTGCGGGGCCAGATCAATCTCTCGATCGGCTGGGGCACCAACCTGACCAACGACTTCAGCGGCTGCGCGCCCGCCGGCGTCGACGGCGAATTGAGCGCGATCTCGCTGGTGTGCAAGGTCGTCGACGTCGAGGGACGCCCGGCGGTGAAGCTCTCCGACAATCCCAACAAGGTGCTCGGCCCGCCCGAGGAGATCGCGCGCTATCGCCGCGTGTTCGGCGTCGCGGGCATGACGGCGCAGCCCGTGCTGGTGTGACGGCGACCCGCGCCCGCGCGGCCTGACATCCCGCGAAGGTCCGCTGCCGGCGTCGCAGGGCGGCGCCGGGGAAAGACCGAGTCCGGCTGGCGCAGGAACGACATCCTTGCCGGGTCCCTGGGTTGCGCCCCGGTTTCGCCTGAGGCCGTCGGGCTTCGCATGCGAAACGGAAATTTCGTTTGCGAAACGGCGGCGTTTCGTTTCGGGGGTCATAACGCCTTGAAATTATTGCCTGCGAAATCTGCGCATTTCGCGATTTCCAATAAAATCAACGGCTTAACGGGCGTTTTGTTTCGCGGTTTTCCGCGTGCCGTGAAATCGGGGCAGGGCGGGTCCGCAGGCCTCGCAGTTTCGAAAATCCAATCTTAAATATCGCATACTTTTCGTAAATATGGAATGCCTCACGCCTCCTTTTTTACAGCGGTCCCGCCGGTCGATCGCCGAGCGGCCGCCCCCCGGCGATTCGCGCTCAAAACTATCCCGCGACGATGTCCTCGCGCGCAAAGCGCCGGAGCGAGGCGGCCTGGCGCAATTCGTCGCGGCGGATTTCGTCGAGCGTGACCATCACGAAGGCGATATGCGCCGCCGCCGCGGCCTCGGACTTGTCGGGATCGCCCTCCAGCACCGCCTCGCCGATGCGCAGATGCTGTTCCAGCAGCAGATCTCGCACGCCGGGCCGGCGGTAGAAACTGTCGCGATTGAAGAACACCCCCTTGCGAAGCAAGTCGCTGAGCGCGCGCAGCACGTGCAGGATCACGACATTATGCGTCGCCTCGTAGATCGCGACATGCAGCCGCACGTCGATCTCGGCCTCGAGCGTGGGATCGCTGAGTTCATGCGCGCGGCGCATCTCGGTCAGGCATTCGCGGATCAGCGCGCGGTCGGGCTCGGTGGCGCGACGGGCGGCCAGACCCGCCGCATGCGCTTCCATGATGCGGCGGAACTCGAAATAGTCGGCGCTGACCCGTTCGTCGTCGCGGAAGAGTTCGGCGAGCGGGTCGACGAGGCCGGCCAGGTAGGGCGCGACGACTGTGCCCGTCTTGCTCGTCACGAACAGTCCCTTCGCCTCGAGCAGCGAAAGCGCCTCGCGCAACGAGGGACGCGAGACGCCGAGCTTGGCCGCGAGCTCGCGCTCGCCGATCAGCTTTTCGCCGGGCCGCAGCACGCCTTCCAGCACCATGGCCTGCAGGCGGTCGGCGATCGCGTCGGCGAGCCGGGGCGTCTTGATCGTTTCGCTCATGGCCGTCCTGTCCTTCGCACGAGCCGAAAAATTCCGGCTCCCCCTACTTTGGTTATAGAGCATCGCCGGGGTTATGTCTGGTATTTTTAGTTGACCAATATATCCTTGGTCAGATATATGGACCATGACAAGGGCGCGTTAGGGCTCTAACCTGGGGCCGGGAGGCGCGGCGACGACCGCGTCGAGGGGGAGGAAACGGATGTTCCAACAATTGTTGACGCCGGTATCGGACAGTCTGGGGCTGTCCTTTCTGGTTGCCGCGCTGCCGATCCTGGTGGTGCTCGTCGGGCTGGGCGTGCTGCGCCGGCCGGCCTGGCAGGCCTCGCTCGCCGGCCTGATCGTCGCCTTCATCATCGCGGTCACGTTCTGGAGACTGCCGGTCGGCCTGGCGGCGAACTCTGTCGCCAACGGCGCGGTGTTCGCGGTCTGGCCGGTGATGTGGATCGTGTTCAACGCGATGCTGCTCTACAACATCGCCGTCTATTCCGGCCATTTCGACGCCTTCCGGCGCTGGACCTTGCAGCACCTTCCGAATGATCGGCGCGTGGTGCTGGTCGCGATCGGCTTCTGCTTCGGGGCGTTGCTCGAAGGCGTCGCCGGCTTCGGCACGCCGGTCGCCATCACCAGCTCGCTGTTGATCCTGGTCGGCTTTCCCCCGCTCGAGGCGCTGGTCTTCGTGCTGATATTCAACACCGCGCCGGTCGCGTTCGGCGCGCTGGGCGCGCCTGTCACGGTGCTCGGCGCCGTCACCGGCCTGCCTTCGGCGACGCTCGGCGCGATGATCGGCCGGCAATTGCCGTTCATGGCGCTGATGCTGCCGTTCTACGTCATGTTCATCTATGGCGGCCTGCGCTCGGTGAAGGCGCTCTGGCCCGCGCTGCTGGTCGCCGGCGGCAGTTTCGCGCTCTGCCAATTCGTGTCCTCCAATTTCATTGACTACAGCCTGACCGACGTACTCGCCTCGATGGGGTCGCTGATCCTCACGCTTGCGTTCCTGACCTTCTGGAAACCGGCCCCGGATCCCGAGTTCGCGATCGTCAGAGCGCCGGTCGACGAAGGCTCGGCCAGCGACGTCAACGTCTGGCGGGGCTGGCTGCCCTGGATCATCGTCGCCGCCGTCGTCATCCTCTGGACTTCTTTCAAGGTCTTCTCGATCGGACAGATCAGCGTCCCCTGGCCGGGCCTTCACAAGGCGATCTCGATCACGCTCTACGACAACAAGCCCTATGCCGCCGTCTATGTGTTCCAGCCGCTCGCCACGGGCACCGGCATCCTGGTCGCGGCGATCCTGACCTCGCTCGCCTGCGGCGTCGGTCCCGCTGGCTTCCTGGCCAGCGTCGGCAAGACGGTGCGCCAGATCTGGCTCGCCGTCATAACGGTCTGCCTGATCGTCGGCCTCGCCTACCTCATGAACTATTCCGGCCTCGCCTATACGCTCGGCAAGGGCGTCGCCTCGGTCGGCGGTCTGTTCGTGATCCTGTCGCCGTTCCTCGGCTGGGTCGCGGTGTTCCTGTCGGGCAGCGACACTTCGGGCAACGCGTTGTTCGGCAATCTCCAGGTCGTCGCGGCCAGGCAGCTCAACCTCAATCCGGTGCTGTTCGCGGCGGCCAATTCGTCCGGCGGCGTGATGGGCAAGATGATCTCGCCGCAGAACATCGCGACCGGCGTGTCGGTCACCAATCTGAAGGGGCGCGAGGGCGAAGTGTTCGCACGCACCTTCCCGCATTCGATTATATTGACACTCATATTCGGCCTGCTGGTCGCGGCGCAACAATACCTGATCCCCTGGATCATTCCGTCGTTGCCGTAAGGCCCCTCGGCCTGACCCGTCTCCCGCAAGCGGGAGACGGCGGCCGAACGCCGGACGAGAACCGCGCCGATCCAACAAGAAGGAAGTCCCGCCATGTCGCAGATCGCCTTCCCCGAACCCGATCCCACGATCCTGGCGCGCCGGGAGGCGATCTACGCCGGGCTCGCCGCGTTCCTGCCGCCCGACGTCCTGATCATCGACGAAACCGGCCGGCGCGCGTTCGAGACCGACGCGCTGACCGCCTATCGCCGCGTGCCGCTCGCCGTCGTGCTGCCGCGCACGACCGAAGAGGTCGCGCGCACGCTGAAATTCTGCCGCGAGGCCGGGGTCAACGTGACGCCGCGCGGCGCAGGCACCTCGCTCGTCGGGCGGCGCGGTGCCGCTGGAGGACTTCCATCGTCATCGGCCTCTCCAAGATGAACCGCATCCTCGAGATCAACCTTGCCGACCGCTATGCGCGCGTCGAGGCGGGCGTCACCAACCTGGCGATCTCGGAAGCGGTCGGACCCGACGGCTTCTTCTACGCGCCCGATCCGTCCTCGCAGCTCGCCTGCACGATCGGCGGCAATATCGCGATGAATTCGGGCGGCGCGCATTGCCTGAAATACGGCGTCACCATCAACAATCTGCTCGGCGTCCGGCTGGTCACGTTCGAGGGCGAGATCATCGACATCGGCGGTCCCGCGCTCGATCCCGAAGGGCTCGACTGGCTGGGCCTCGTCTGCGGCTCCGAGGGCCAGCTCGGCATCGTCACGGAGGCGACGGTGCGCCTGCTACGGCTCGCCGAAGGCGCGCGGCCGGTGCTGTTCGGGTTCGATTCGGCCGACGCCGCCGGCCAATGCGTCGCCGCGATCATCGGCGCCGGCATCCTGCCGGTGGCGATGGAATATATGGACAAGCCCGCGATCCATATCACCGAGAATTTCGCCCATGCCGGCTATCCCCTCGACGTCGAGGCGATGCTGATCGTCGAGGTCGAGGGCGGCGAGGCCGAAATGGCGTCGCGAACTGGCCAAGATCACCGAAATCGCGCGCGCGCATGGCGTGCGCACGATCCGCGAATCCATGTCGGCGATGGAGAGCGCGCAGATCTGGAAGGGCCGCAAATCCGCGTTCGGCGCGACCGGCCGCGATCGCCGATTATATCTGCATGGACGGCACGGTGCCGACCGGGCGGCTGCCCGAGGCTTTGCGCCGCACCGGCGAAATCTGCGCCTCCTATGGGCTCGGCGTCGCCAATGTGTTCCACGCCGGCGACGGCAACATGCATCCGCTCATCCTCTACAACTGCAACGACGCGAAAGAGCAGGAAAAGGCCGAGGCCGCCGGCGCCGACATCCTGAAGATGTGCGTCGAGCTCGGCGGCTGCCTGACCGGCGAGCACGGCGTCGGCATCGAGAAGCGCGATCTGATGCCGCATCAGTTCACGCCGGCCGAACTCGCGCAGCAGAAGCGCGTGCGCGCGGTGTTCGATCCCGACGCGCGGCTCAATCCGGCCAAGGTGTTCCCGCTCGAGGAGCGCGCGGCATGAGCCTGGAAGTCCTGAGGCCGGCCGACGAGGCGCGAAGCGGCCGAGATCGTCGCGCGGCGCGAACGGCCGCGCCGCGCTCGACATCGCGGGCGGGGGAACGCGCGCCGGATTCGGGCGTCCGCGCGAGGGGGCGCGCGCGATCGTCGACCGCCGAAGCTCTCCGGCATCGTGTTCCACGAGCCGGCCGAAATGACGCTTCGCGCGCGGGCGGGCACGCCGCTGTCGCGTCGTCGAAGCCTCGCTCGCGAAGCACGATCAGATGCTGCCGTTCGAGCCGATGGACCCGCGCCGGCTCTGGGGCGCCACCGGCGAGCCGACGGTCGGCGGACTGGTCGCGACCGCGCTCTCGGGCCCGCGCCGCATCAGCGCCGGCGCGGTGCGCGACAGCCTGATCGGCCTGAAGCTCGTCAACGGCTCGGGCGAGATTCTCTCGACCGGCGGGCGCGTGATGAAGAACGTCACCGGCCTCGATCTCGTCAAACTCAATTGCGGCGCGCACGGCGACGCTCGGGCTGATCCTGGAGGCGACGTTCAAGCTGCTGCCGCGCCCGCGCAGCGAGGCGACGGTCGTTATGCGCCGCCTCGACGACGGGCAGGCGCTCGAGGCGATGTCGCGCGCGCTGGGTTCGCCGTTCGGCGTCAGCGGCGCCGCGACGCTGCACGCCGGCATGGGCCGCGAATTCTCGCGCACCTTCCTGCGCATCGAGGGCTTCGAGGAGTCGGTCGCCTATCGCAGCGAGAAGCTGATGGCGCTGCTCGCCGAATTCGGCGCCGAGCATGCGCTGCAGGGCGAGGATTCGCGAAAGCTCTGGCGCTCGATCCGCGACGTCGAATTTCTCGCCGAGCCGCGCGAGCGCGCGGTCTGGCGGATCAGCGTCAAGCCTTCGTCCGGGCCCGACGCGCTCGCGCGGCTCGGCGCGCTCGCGCAGGCCTCGATGCTCGACTGGGGCGGCGGCCTCGTCTGGATCGCGACCGACCCGACCGCGGCGGCGGCCGAGGCCGTGCGCCGCGCGCTCGCGCGGACTCGGCGGCCACGCGACGCTGATGCGCGCGCCGGCGCAAATTCGCGCCAGCGTCGACGTGTTCGAACCGCTGACGCCGACGTTGCGGCGCCTGACCCGGGACGTGAAGGCGAGCCTCGATCCGAAGGGACTTTTCAATGCGGGGCGGATGTATGCCGGGATTTGACGCGGCGGCGACACGCGCGACACGGCTTCGCAGGTCCCCTCACCCTCGAGAGGGCAGGGCGAACGCGCGGCTGACGACCGGCAAGCGCGAGGCCGTCTGATGCAAACCCACTTCTCGCCCGAACAGCTCGCGGACCCCAAGCTCCACTCGCTCGAGAAGATCCTGCGCTCCTGCGTCCATTGCGGCTTCTGCACCGCGACCTGCCCGACCTATGTCACCGGCGGCGACGAGCGCGACAGCCCGCGCGGGCGCATTTATCTGATCAAGGACCTGCTCGAGACCGGCCGCGCGCCGACCGACGAGGACGTCAAGCCGATCGACCACTGCCTGTCGTGTCTGTCCTGCATGACGACCTGCCCCTCCGGCGTCGATTATCGCAGGCTGATCGATCATTCGCGCGAGTTGATCGAGACGCGCTACCATCGCGGCTTCGGCGACCGTTTCTTGCGCGCCGTGCTGGCCTTTGTGCTGCCCTCGCGCGCCCGTTTCCGGGCCGCGTTGCTGTTCGCAAAAATCGGGCGGCCGTTTCAACCTGTCGTCGCGCGGCTGCCCGGCGTCGGCCCGCAAATGGCGGCGATGCTCGACCTCGCGCCCCGGCGTCTGCCCGCGCGCGTCGAGACCGAGGGGCCCGGCCAGTTCAAGGCGAAGGCGGCCAACCCGAAGCGCCGGCGCGTCGCCTTGCTGACCGGCTGCGCCCAGGGCGTGCTGGCGCCTGAGATCAACGCGGCGACGATCCGCCTCGTCAACCGCGCCGGGATCGACGTCGTGCTGCCCAAGGGCGAGACCTGCTGCGGCTCGCTGCTGCATCACATGGGACGCGAGGCGCCCGGCCTCGCGCAGGCGCGCGCCAATGTCGACGCCTGGATGCGCGAGATCGAGGGCGAGGGTCTGGAGGCGATCGTGATCACCGCCTCGGGCTGCGGCGCGACGATCAAGGACTACGGCTCACATGCTCGCGGGCGATCCCGCCTATGCCGCCAAGGCCGCGCGGGTCGCCGAACTCGCCAAGGACGCGAGCGAATATGTCGCCTCGCTCGATCTCGAATTCGCCGCGCCGCAAAAGCTCGTCGTCGCCTATCACTCCGCCTGTTCGCTGCAGCACGGGCAGAAGATCACGGAGGCGCCGAAAATGCTGCTGCGGCGCGCCGGCTTTGAGGTGCGCACGCCCGCCGAATCGCATCTGTGCTGCGGCTCGGCGGGCACCTACAACATCCTGCAGCCCGAGACCGCGCGCCAACTGCGCGAGCGCAAGGTCGCCAATATCGCGCGCACGCGCCCCGACGTGATCGCGGCGGGCAATATCGGCTGCCTGACCCAGATCGGCGCGGGCACGGACATTCCGATCGTGCATACGATGGAGCTGATCGACTGGGCGCATGGGCGGGCCGAAGCCGGACGCGATTGCGTGAGGCGCGGTCGGCAGGCTAGATGATGCGCACACTCGCCCGCCGTCGTGGCGGCGACTGTCAGCAAGGCCCGTCATGTCATTCCAAGGTTTCGGCCCCCAGGCGTTGCCTTTCCTGAAGGCGCTCGGCTTTCACCAGACCAAGGAATGGTTCGAGGCCAATCGCGCGACCTATGAGAGCGATCTGAAGACGCCGATGGGCGATCTCGTCGAGGACCTCGCGAGCGCCTTCGCGAAAGCCAAAATCCCGCTCAAAGGCGACCGCAAGGCCTCGCTGTTCCGCCTCAATCGCGACGTCCGCTTCGCCAAGGACAAGAGCCCCTACAAGACCAATGTCGGCGCCGTGCTGACGCGCGGCGGCTCCAAGAACGACGTAGGGTTGTTCTACATCCATGTCGCGACCGACGGCTGCTTCGCCGCCGCCGGCTTCTACCAGCCCGAGCCCGAGGCGCTCGCGCGCATCCGCGCCGCCATCGTCAGGACCCCGAAGGCCTGGAAGCAGACGCTCGCCAAATTGGACAAGGCGGGCCTCGCCCCGTCCGACGAATATGCGATGAAGCGATTGCCGCGCGGCTTCGAGGAGGTCGAGGACGAGACGCTCGCCGCCGGCCTCAAGTTGAAATCGATCATCTGCCTCAGGCCGATCGCGGACAAGCAGCTCGCCAAGCCGGCGCTGATCGGCGAACTCGCGGCTTTCGCCAAGGACGCGCTGCCGCTGCTCGAATGGGGCTGGTCGGCGGTGGCGGACGTGCGCTGAGCCGCCGTCGTTTTCGGGTGGCGCGGGCCGGTCAAAGGGGAGAGGATGGCGGCCCAAGCCAGGATTTTGCCGCCATGCTGGACATGCCCAACGCCCCCGTCGAAATCGGCGCCGATTATGCCGTCGTCAAGCGCGCGATCGAGTTCATCTCGACGCGCTGGCGCGACCAGCCCTCGATCGAGGCGATCGCCGAGCACGTCGGGCTCTCGCCCTCGCATTTCCAGCACGTCTTCAAGCGCTGGGCCGGGCTGACGCCGAAGGCCTTCCTGCAGGCGATCACGATCGAGCGCGCGCGCGAATTGCTGCGCAATTCGGCGAGCGTATTGGACGCGGCCTATGACGTCGGCCTGTCCGGCCCGGGCCGGCTGCACGATCTCTTCGTCACCCACGAGGCGCTGACCCCCGGCGACTATCGCCGCGACGACCTGACGCTGCGCTACGGCTTCCACCCCTCGCCGTTCGGCGAGGCGATCGTCGTCGCCGCGCCGCGCGGGCTCGCCGGCCTCGGTTTCGTCGACGAAGGCGGTCGCGACGCCGCGCTCGCGGACATGAAGCGGCGCTGGCCGCGCGCGAATTTCACGCTCGATTCCGAGGGGACCCGGCCGCTCGCCGCGCGCGCTTTCGATCCCCGGCAATGGCGCCCCGAGGAGCCGCTGCGCATCGTCATGATCGGCACGGATTTCGAGGTGCGCGTCTGGGAGACGCTTCTGCGCGTGCCGATGGGCCGCGCGACCACCTATTCCGACATCGCGGCCCGCATCGGCAATCCCAAGGCGGCGCGCGCGGTCGGCGCCGCGGTCGGCCGCAACCCGATCTCCTTCGTCGTCCCCTGTCATCGCGTGCTGGGCCGCGCCGGCGCGCTGACGGGCTACCACTGGGGCCTCGCGCGCAAGCAGGCGATCATCGGCTGGGAGGCCGGGCGGGGCTAACCCGCGCCTCCATTCGGGTCCGCCAGCCTGTGCAGCCGGTCCGCCGCGGCGAGCGCGAATCGCAGCATCACCGCGCGCCGCGTCGCCGGCGCCATCGTACGCGCGAGCGCCTCGCGCACGATCTCGGCGCCCCAGCGATCGGCGACGATCAGGCCGGCGTCCTCGGGCATGATCTCGGCGGGCATCTCGTGCGAGATCGCGAAATAGAGCCGGTCGCAATGGGCGGCGTAGTCGCGCCACTTGCGGTCGGCGCGAAAGTCGGCGACCGAGGATTTGATCTCGACGATCGTCAGATGGCCGTCGCCGTTGAGCGCGACGACGTCGGCGCGCCGGCCGTCGAGCAGCGGCAGTTCGGTTACGCTGGCGTAGCCGCGCGCGCGCAACAGCCGGCGCACGCCGCGCGCGATGCTCAGCGCGGTCTCGGATTGCCGACCATCCGGGAGAAGGTCGGCCATGGCTCAGCCCTTCGCGTCGGCCAGGATCATCTCGGCCGCCTTTTCCGCGATCATCAGCGTCGGCGAATTGGTGTTGCCGGACGTGATGCGCGGCATCACCGAGGCGTCGGCGATGCGCAGTCCGGCGAGCCCGCGCACGCGCAGGCGCACATCGACCACCGCCATCGGATCGTCGTCGCGGCCCATCTTCGCGGTGCCGACGGGATGGAAGATCGTCGTGCCGACGTCGCCGGCCGCCTTGACGAGCTGGTCCTGGCTGACCAGGTCCGCGCCCGGCAGGTATTCGCTGCGGATGGAAGCGCGCCAGCGCGGGCGCGGCGGCGACCTTGCGCGCGAGCCGGATCGAATCGGCGGCGACGCGGCGGTCCTCCTCCTCGCTGAGGTAATTGGGCTGTATCCGCGGTTGCGCGCTCGGATCGGCGCTCGCGGCGTGCACGAAGCCTCGGCTCGCGGGCCTCAGATTGCAGACGCTGAGCGTGATCGCGGGGAAGTCGTGCAGCGGATCGCCGAACTTGTCGAGCGAGAGCGGCTGGACATGGAACTCTACATTGGCCGTCGCATAATCTGGCGAGGATTTGGCGAACATGCCGAGTTGCGAAGGCGCCATGGTCAGGGGCCCGCGCCGGTTGACGGCGTAATCGAGCCCCATCAGCGCGCGCTTGAACAGCGACTGGAATTCGACATTGAGCGTGCGCGCGCCCTGGATGCGGAAGATCGTGCGCAATTGCAGATGGTCCTGCAGATTTTCGCCGAGGCCGGGGAGCGCATGCACGACTTCGCGGCCGATCCGCTGCAACGCGTCGGGGCGCCCGAGACCGGAAAGCTCCATCAGATGCGGCGTGCCGATCGCGCCGGCGGCCATGACCACCTCGCGCCGCGCCCGCGCGCTCTCGACAGGCCGTCGCGCTGATATTCGACGCCGACGGCGCGGCCGTTCTCGATCAGCAGCCGGCGCGCCTGAGCGCCGGTGACGAGCTTCAGGTTCTTGCGCGACAGCACCGGCTTCAGGAAAGCCGTGGCGGCGGAGACGCGCAGCCCGCGCCTTTGGTTGACCTCGAAATAGTCGGAGCCCTCGTTGTCGCCGCGATTGAAGTCGTCGATCTTGGGAATGCCGATCTCGGCCGCCGCCTCGCGCACCGCATCGAGGATGTCCCAGGCAATGCGCGGGCGCTCGACGCGCCACTCGCCGCCCGCGCCATGAAGTTCGCGCCTGGCCGGCGTGATGGTCCTCATGGCGCAGGAAATAGGGCAGCACGTCTGTCCAGCCCCAGCCCTCGAGCCCGAGCTGGCGCCAGCCGTCGTAATCGGCGGCCTGGCCGCGCATGTAGATCATGCCGTTGATCGCCGAGCAGCCGCCGATCACGCGGCCCCGGGGATAGGCGATGTCGCGCCCGTTCAGGCCTTTTTCCGGCTGGGTGCGAAAGCGCCAGTCGGAACGCTTGTCGCCGATCGCATAGAGATAGCCGACGGGAATGTGCAGCCAGATCCAGTTGTCGCGCCCGCCCGCTTCGATCAGCAGCACGGAATTGCCGGGATCGGCGCTGAGCCTGTTGGCCAGCAGGCAGCCGGCCGAGCCCGCGCCCACGACGATGTAATCGTAATGTCTCGCTCATCCCTCAACCGCCCAGCACGCGACGTCGCGCCCCGCTTTCCTCTCTAGCTGCGGCGGATCGCGTGCGGCAACGCTCGAAGGCGAGGGGACAGCGCGGATGGAACGTGCAGCCCGCCGGCGGATGAACGGCGAGGGCGGCTCGCCCTTCAGGATCATCCGCTCCCGCCTGGCGCCGGGCTCGGCGATCGGCGTCGCCGACAGCAGCGCCCGCGTATAGGGGTGCTGCGGCCTGGAAAAGATCGCCTCGCTCGGCGCCGATCTCCACGGCATGGCCGAGATAGATCACCATCACGTCGTCGGCGATGTGCCTGACGACCGAGAGATCGTGCGAGACGAAGACATAGGCGAGCCGGAATTCCTCTTGCAGCTCCGCCAGCAGATTAAGCACCTGCGCGCGGATCGAGACGTCGAGCGCGGAGACCGGCTCGTCGAGCACGAGGATCTTCGGCCGCAGCACGAGCGCGCGCGCGATCGCGATGCGCTGGCGCTGGCCGCCGGAGAACATGTGCGGATAGCGGTGGTAGAATTCGGGCCGCAGCCCGACCCGCTCCATGATCGCGAGCGCGGCGGCCTCGCGTTCGGCTGCGCTCATGCGGGTGTTGACGAGCAGCGGCTCCTCGAGCGCCTTGCCGATCTTCTGGCGGGGGTTGAGCGAGCCGTAGGGGTTCTGGAACACCATCTGCACTTCGCGCGCAGCCGCCGCCGGCGCGCCGCGTCGGCGTCGGCGACGTCCTCGCCGTCGATGATCAGCGCGCCCGCCGTCGGCGTTTCGATCAGCGTCAGCAGCCGCGCGAGCGTCGATTTGCCGGAGCCGGATTCGCCGACGACCGCGAGCGTCCTGCCCGGCCTCCAGCGAGAAGCGAGACGCCGGCGAGCGCCTTCACCGTCGCCTGCGGCCGGAACAGGCCGCGCGAGACGACGATATTCGCGCGAGAGCGCCGCGCGCTTCGAGGACCGGCGCTCATGCGGCCGCCCCTCGCGCGCGAGCGACGCGGCGCGCCGTCGTCGCAGCGGCGTGTAGCAGCGCGCGCGGCCGAGTTCCGCCGCGGCGCGGCGGCGGCGCGGCGCGGCGGCACCGGTCGAAGGCGAAGCCGCAGCGCGGCGCGAACAGGCAGCCGGCGCGGGCGGTCGAACTGGCCGGGCACGACGCCGGGAATCGCGGGCAGGCGGCGCTCGCGTCGCGCGCTCGGGCAGGGCGGCGAGCAGCGCCGCGGTATAGGGATGATGCGGGTCGGCGAACAAGTTCGCGCGTCGCGTTCGCCTCGACCTGCTGTCCCGCGTATTGCACGATGACGCGGTCGGCGGTCTCGGCGACGACGCCCATGTCGTGGGTGATCAGCACCAGCGCCATGCCGTTCTGTCGTCTGCAGCGACATGAGCAGGTCGAGAATCTGCGCCTGGATCGTCACGTCGAGCGCGGTCGTCGGCTCGTCGGCGATCAGCAGCCTTGGGCCGGCAGGCGAGCGCCATCGCGATCATCACGCGCTGGCTCATGCCGCCGGAGAGCTGGTGCGGAAACGCGTCACGCGCCGCTCGGGATCGGGGATGCCGACCTCGCGCAGCAGCTCGACGATCCGCGTCGCGCGCTGCGCGCGCGGTCGAGGTCGAGATGGGTCGTCAGCGCCTCGCCGATCTGGAAGCCGACGGTGAAGCAGGGGTTGAGCGACGACATCGGCTCCTGGAAAATCATCGCGATGTCCTTGCCCGCGATGCGCGCGCCGATCCTTCGCGCGACATCGTCATCAGATCGCGCGCCGTCGAAGGCCATGCGGTCGGCCTCGACCTTGGCGGTGAACGGCAGCAGCCCCATGACCGCGAGCATCGCGACCGACTTGCCCGAGCCCGATTCGCCGACGATCGCCGAGCACCTCGTCGCGGTCGACCGTCACGTCGACGCCGTCCACCGCCTTGAACGCGCCGTGGCGGGTGGCGAAGGAGACCGAGAGATTGCGCACTTCGAGCAGGGGCATCGTCAGCTCCGCCGCATCTTCGGGTCGAGCGCGTCGCGCAGCCCGTCGCCGGTCAGGTTGATCGCGACGACGGTGATCAGGATCGCAAGGCCGGGCAGCGTCGACGATCCAGGGGTCGGAGCGGATGAATTCGCGCGAAGTCGGCGAGCATCGAGCCCCATTCCGGCGTCGGCGGCTGGGCGCCGAGGCCGAGGAAGCCGAGCCCCGCCGCCTCGAGGATCGCGTCGGAGACGCCGAGCGCGGCCTGCACGATCAGCGGCGCCAGGCAATTGGGCAGCACGGTCGACGAACATCAGCCCAGCGGCCCGACGCCGGCGACGCGCGCGGCGGTCGACGTAATCCTTGTTGAGTTCGCCGAGCGCGGAGGCGCGCACCAACCGGACATAACGCGGGAGATAGACGATCGTGACCGCGACGATCGTGTTGATGAGGCTCGGCCCGAGGATCGCCACCACGAGGATGGCGAGCACGAGGCTCGGCACCGCCATGATCAGGTCCATCACGCGCGTGATGGCGACGTCGACCGCCGAACCCGTCATCGCCGCCACGAGGCCGAGCGCGACGCCGATCACGAAAGAGACGCTCATCACGGCAAGGCCGATGAACAGCGAAACGCGCGCGCCGTAGATCAGCCGGGAAAGCGTGTCGTGTCCGTCGCCGTCCGTGCCGAGCGGGAAGCGCCATGTTCCGCCCGCGCTCCAGACCGGCGGGGCGCGGACGAAATCGCGGAACTGCTCGATCGGCGAATGCGGCGCGATGAAATCGGCGCCGATCGCGATCAGCACCACCGCGCCGACCACGCCGAGGCCGATCAGCGCGCCGCGGTTCTCGCGAAAGGCCGACCAGAACGCGGCGACCGGCGAGGGCTGCGCGAGGACGCGCGCGCTTTCGTCGGCGGAGGGAGCTAGCGCGACGTCAGCGGCCATGGCGGATTCTCGGGTTGATCGCGCCATAGAGCAGGTCGACGATCAGGTTGACCAGGATGACGACCGTGGAGACCAGCAGAACGCCGCCTTGCAGGGCGGGATAGTCGCGCCGGCTGATCGAATCGATCAGCCAATGGCCGACGCCCGGCCAGGAGAAAATCGTCTCCGTGAGCACCGCGCCCGCCATCAGGCGCCGAAATCGACAGCCCGATCACGGTCACGACAGGCAACAGCGCGTTGCGCAGCGCATGGACCCGACGACCCGGAGCGGCGAGAGCCCTTTGGCGCGCGCCGTGCGAACATAGTCCTCGCTCAGCACCTCCAGCATCGAGGAGCGCGTCATGCGCGCGATGACGCCGAGCGGCACGGTGCCGAGCACGATCGACGGCAGGATCAGATGCCGGAGCGCGTCGAGGACGGCGCCGGGCTGATCGGAAAGCGCGGCGTCGATCGTCATGAATCCGGTGGGCTGGTCGAAATAATAGTTGATGAGATCGATGCGCCCCGAAACCGGCGTCCAGCCCATCTGCACCGAGCAAAACATGATCAGCAGCAGACCCCACCAGAAGATCGGCATGGAATAGCCGAACAGCGATATCGTCATCAGCGCCTGATCGAAGAACCCGCCCCGCTTGACCGCCGCGATCGCCCCGGCGGGCACGCCGAACAAAATCGCGAACATCATCGCGAAGAACGAAAGCTCCACGGTCGCGGGGAACAGGGTGAGGAACTCTGTCAGCACCTTCTGCTGGGTCGCGAGGCTGACACCCGAAATCGCCGCGCGCGATCTGCCAGGCGTAGTCGAGAAACTGCTTCCAGACCGGCTGATCGAGGCCGAGTTGATGGCGGAAGAAAGCGAGGCGCTCGGGCGAAATGCCGTGTTCGCCGACGCGGACTTCGACGGGATCGCCGGGAACGAGCCGAATCGCGGCGAAGGTCACGAACATGAGCGCGACGAAGGTCGGGATCGTCAGCGCAAGCCGCCGCAGGAAGTAGATCAGCATGGGCGGATCCGGAAAGGCCGACCCCCGCGCGCCGCGGCGCGCGGGGGTCGAGCGGGCTTATTGCACGTCGACGCCTTCAAACGTGTGCGTGCCGAGCGGGCTTTGCTTGTAGCCCGTCACATTGGCGCGCATCGCCTCGAACACCGTCGAATGAGCCACAAGCAATTCCGGCGCCTCGTCGTGCTCGATCTCCTGCATGCGCATATACAGCTTCGCGCGTTCAGCCTGATCGGGGATCACGCGCGCCTTGACGAGCAGGTCGTTGTATTCGGCGTTGCACCATTTGGGGATGCTGTTGGTGGCCGGTTTGCCGTTGGTGCAACCGTCGAGGAAGAAGAAATTGTCGGGGTCGCCGTTGTCGCCGGTCCAGCCGAGCTGCGCGGTCATGTCCTCGCCGGCCTGCGCGCGCTTGCGATATTCGCCCCATTCGTAGGTGACGAGCTTGGCGTTGACGCCGATTTTGGCCAGATCCGCCTGCATCATCTCGCCGATGCGTTTGCCGTTGGGATTGTAGGGGCGTTGGACCGGCTGGTACCAGAGGTCGATGTCGAGCGGCAGCTTGACGCCGGCGGCCGCCAGCAGCGCCTTGGCCTTCTCGGGATCGTAGGGATAGTCGACGATGCTGTCGTTGTAGGACCACATCGTGCGCGGAATCAGCGTCTTGGCCTTCTCGCCGGCGCCGAGATAGACGTCGCGGATGATCGCGTCGCGATCGATCGCCATCGAAAGCGCCTGCCGCACTTCCTTCTTGTCGAGCGGCGGCTTGGTGGTGTTGAACGCCCAGAAGGCGATGTTGAGGCCCGAGGCGCTGATCACCTTCAGCGAGGGGTCCTTCTGCATCTCGGCGAGGTCGGCGGGACGCGGATAGGCGTTGATGTGGCACTCGCCCGCCTTCAGTTTGGCGTAGCGCGAGGTCGCGTCGGGCGTGATCGCGTAGACGAGATCGTCCACCAGAGCCTTCTCGCCGAAATAATCGGGGTTCTTCTTGAAGCGGATCACCGCGTCCTTCTGATAGGCGACGAACGAGAACGGCCCCGTCCCCACCGGAATCTGGTCGAACTGCTCCGGGGTTCCCTTCTTCATCAGGAAGTCCGCGTATTCGGCCGAGGCGATCGAGGCGAAATCCATCGCAAGGTTGGCGAGGATCGCGACATTGGGCGTCTTCAGATGGAAGACGACGGTGTAATCGTCCTTCTTCTCGATCGAATCGAGCAGCGAAGGCATGTCCATGTCGTTGAAATAGTCATATTTGCCGCCCGAGACCTTGGAATAGGGATGATCGGGCTTCCATTGCCGGTCGAACGAGAAGATCACGTCGTCGGCGTTGAAGTCGCGGGTCGGCTTGAAATCCTTGACCGAATGGAACTTGACGCCTTTGCGCAGGTGGAAGGTGATCGTCTTGCCGCCGTCGGCGATGTCCCAGCTTTCGGCGAGGCCCGGCGTCACCTCGGTCGTCCCGCGCTTGAACTCGGTCAAGCGGTTGTAGACGGGCCGCGCGGCGTCGAAACTGGTGCCCGTGGTGTTGATCGCCGGCTGGAAATTCTCGGGACTGCCCTCGGAGCAATAGACCAGGGTCTTGGCCGATGCTGCGGCGGTCGATCCCATCAACAATGCGGCCAGCCCGAGGCTGACCCATTTCGCCGTTTTCATGATTTTCTCCCTATACGCTGCGCGTTGCTCACGGGCTCGGGCGAGGGCGTCGCGCCGTCGCACGCGGTCTCGATTACGCGCATCGAAGCGCGTTTTTGGCTTTAGCGCAATGGCCCCGAGGCGGCCTTCATGCCGCACGCGCCGGCCGGGGACCCTACAGCCGCGCGATCACGCCGCGCGCCTCGAGTTCGGCGACGACGCGGTCGGCGAGCGCCTCCGCGCTCATCTCGGCAGTGTTCAAGGCGAGTTCCGGGCTTTCCGGCGCCTCGTAGGGCTGGTCGACGCCGGTGAAGTTCTTGATCTCGCCCTTGAGCGCGCGCTTGTAGAGCCCCTTGGGATCGCGCGCGATCACCGCCTCCAGCGGCGCATCGACGAAAATTTCGATGAACTCGCCCTCGGCCGCGATGTCGCGCGCGAGCCGGCGTTCGGCGCGGAACGGCGAGATGAACGAAGTCAGCACGATGAGGCCGGCGTCGGTCATAAGCCTCGCGACCTCGGCGACGCGGCGGATGTTCTCGACGCGGTCGGCTGCGGTGAAGCCGAGGTCCTTGTTGAGGCCGTGGCGGACATTGTCGCCGTCGAGCAGGGCGGTATGCACGCCGCGCGCGTACAGCCGTTGTTCGACGAGATTGGCGATCGTCGACTTGCCGGCTCCGGACAGGCCGGTGAACCACAGCACCGCCGGCTTCTGATGCTTGAGCGCCGCATGCGCCTCGCGCGTGATCGTGAAGCCGTGGCGATGCACGTTGGTCGCGCGCCTGAGGCCGTGCGCGATGACGCCCGCCGCTGCGGTCTCGTTGGTGCGCCGGTCGATCAGGATGAAGGCGCCGGTCTCGCGGTTCTCGACATAGGGATCGAATGCGATCGGCAGCGTGGTGGCGACGTTGCAGAACCCGATTTCGTTGAGCGCGAGCGTCTTGGCCGCGAGCTTCTCGCGGCTGTTGACGTCGATGCGGTGCTTGAGTTCGGTGATCGAGGCGGGCGTCGTGCGCGCGCCGTCTTGAGGAAATAGGAGCGGCCCGGCAGCATCGGCTCGGCGCTCATCCAGATCACATGCGCGGTGAACTGGTCGGCGACCTCCGGCCTGGACTCGGGGCGCGCGAGCACGTCGCCGCGCGCGATGTCGACCTCGTCGGCGAGCGTCACCGTCACCGCGTCGCCCGCAACCGCCTCCTCGACCTTTTCGTCGGCGCGATAAAGGCTCGCCACCGTGGACGCGCGCCCGGAGGCCGCGACCACGATCGGATCGCCACGGCGCAATCTGCCGCTCGCGATCGTGCCGGCGTAGCCGCGGAAATCGAGGTTGGGCCGATTGACCCATTGCACGGGAAGGCGGAAGGGCGCCGTCCCGCGGTCCTCTTCGACATCGCAGGATTCGAGATGCTCGATCAGCGTCGGGCCCTCGTACCAGGGCGTGCGCTCGCTCCGGGCCGACACATTGTCGCCGAAGCGGGCGGACATCGGAATGGCGACCACCGAATGGAACGACAAAGGCTCGGCGAATTCCGAGAAAGCAGCGACGATCTCGCGGAAGACCCCTTCGTCGAACTCGACAAGGTCGATCTTGTTGACCGCCAGCGCGACGTGGCGAATGCCGAGCAGCGAAACGATCATGGCGTGCCGGCGCGTCTGCGTGAGCAGGCCCTTGCGCGCGTCGATGAGCAGGATCGCAAGATCGGCGTTCGAGGCGCCGGTCGCCATGTTGCGGGTATATTGCTCGTGGCCGGGCGTGTCGGCGACAATGAACGAGCGCTTCTCCGTCGCGAAATAGCGATAGGCGACGTCGATCGTGATGCCCTGTTCGCGCTCGGCCTCGAGGCCGTCGACCAGCAAGGCGAAATCGATGTCTGCGCCCGTGGTGCCGTGTTTCCTGGAATCGCGCTCGAGCGCGGACAGATGGTCGTCGAAGATCAGCTTCTGCTCGTAGAGCAGCCGGCCGATCAGGGTCGATTTGCCGTCGTCGACCGAACCGCAGGTCAGGAAGCGCAGCGTCGGCAGGGCCGCAGGGCGGAGATTGGCGTCCATGGCTCAGAAATACCCCTCGCGCTTCTTCTTCTCCATCGAGCCGGCTTCGTCGGTGTCGATCAGCCGGCCCTGCCGCTCCGAAGTCGTCGAGGCCTTCATCTCGGCGATGATCTGCTCGAGCGTCTCGGCGTCGGATTCGACCGCGCCGCTGAGCGGATAGCAGCCGAGCGTGCGGAATCGGACGCGGCGCATCTGAGGCGTCTCGCCGGGCGCCAGCGGCAGCCGATCGTCGTCGACCATGATCAGCGTGCCCGCGCGCTCGACCACCGGGCGCTCCTTGGCGAAATAGAGCGGCACGACCGGGATCTTCTCCGCGCGGACATATTCCCAGACGTCGAGTTCCGTCCAGTTCGAGAGCGGGAAGACGCGCACCGATTCGCCCTCGCGGATGCGCGTGTTGTAGATGTGCCAGAGCTCCGGGCGCTGGTTGCGCGGGTCCCAGGCGTGGGCGGCCGAGCGATGCGAGAAGACGCGCTCCTTGGCGCGGCTCTTCTCCTCGTCGCGGCGCGCGCCGCCGAAAGCGGCGTCGAACTTGCCCGCGTCGAGCGCCTGGCGCAACGCCTCGGTCTTCATCACCTGCGTGTGCACCTGGCTGCCCGAGGCGATCGGCGAGACGCCGCGCGCGACGCCCTCCTGGTTGATGTGCACGCGCAGGTCGAGCCCGAGCCGCCTGGCGGTCTCGTCGCGAAACTGGATCATCTCGCGGAACTTCCAGGTCGTGTCGACATGCAGCAGCGGGAACGGCAGAGGCGCGGGGTGAAACGCCTTCATCGCGACATGCAGCATCGCGCTCGAATCCTTGCCGATCGAATACAGCATGACCGGGGCGCGGAACTCGGCCACGACCTCCCGCATGATATGGATGGCTTCGGCTTCCAGACGTCGCAGATGCAGCGGCAAATCGCTGGACATGGGTTGCGTTTCCAAGTTTCACGGGCGCGGGGCCGAGGAAGACGGCCGAGCCGGCGAAGCCGTCGGCGACCGGCGAAGGGCGCTGCTATGCCGGGAGGCGGCGGTAAGGTCAAGTTTCATTTATATCAAATCTATCAAGATAGTTACGCCGCTGCGGGCCTCAACGCGGCGGCGCGGCGGGCAGGGTCGGGAGATAGTCGCCCCCGCGGTTTTGCGCGAAATCGCGAAACGCCCGCCCGGCCGGCGAAAGCGGCCGGTCCGTCCGGTTCAGCACGAACCATTGCCTGACGATCGGCAGGCCCTCGACGTCGAGCACGACGAGCCTCCCGTCGGCGACCTCGGCCGCGATCGTATGGGCGGAGATGAGCGCGACGCCGAGGCCGGCCATCACGGCCTGCTTGATCGTCTCGTTCGAACCCAGCTCCATCCCGAGCTGCACGCGCCGGATTTCCGTGTCTCCGATGAAATAGTCGAACAGCGAGCGGGTGCCGGAGCCGGATTCGCGAAACAGGAACGCCTCGCCGGCGAGCTGCGCGCGCGCGATTTTGCCCGCGCCGGCGAGCCTATGGCCCGGCGGGGCGATCATGACATAGGGATGCGGCCCGATCGGCGCCTTGGCGACGGGCAGATCGGCGGGCGGACGGCCGGCGAGCGCGATCTCGACGTCGCGGCTCTTGAGCGAGGCCACGGTCTCGTCGCGATTGCCGATGAGGAAGCGCAGCTCCAGCTTGGGGTGCCGCTCGACGAAGGCCGCGATCAGGCGGGGCGCGAAATATTTGGCGGTCGAAACGACCCGACCGACAGCCGCCCGCCCTGCCCGGTGCGAACCGCCTGCATCGCCTCGGAAAATTCGCGCACCGCCCGCTCGACCCCCGCGGCGAGCTCGCGCGCGATCTCGCCGGCCGGATTGAGCCGCAGCCCAAGCGAAGTCCGGTCGAACAGGGGCATGCCTACCGCGGTCTCGAGGCCCTTCAACCGCGCCGTCAGCGCGGCCGGGGTCATGTGGAGATCGGCGGCGGCGGCGATCAGCGAACCCGCCCCGGCGATCGCCTCCAACGTCTCGAGCTGCTGAAGGGTCAGGCTCCGCAAGGCGCGTCCAACCTATTCGAAAATTTCTAATGGAAATCAAAAATAAGTCAGTTTTCTTTTCGTTGCAAGCCTTCATAGTAGCGGCAAGAAGCGCGCCCTGCGGCGCGGCCGAGGCGAGGAGGAGGCGGCCATGACCCACATCGACCCGCTCGACCGCGCGTCGCCCGTCCAATCCCTCGCCGATTTTCTCAGCCCTTCCGGCGAACTCGGCGCGATCGTGCTCGCCCTGGCCGGCGCCGCCGCGCCGCTGGCGGCGCGCATCGCGCGCGGACCGCTCGGGGGCGAACTCGGCGCGGCGGTCGGCGCCAATACCGACGGCGACATTCAGAAGGCCCTCGACCTTTATGCCGACGCCGCCTTCGAGACCGCCCTCAAGGGCGCCAGCGTGCGCGCACTGGCCTCCGAGGAGCGCGAGGCGCCGTCGCCGCTCAACCCCGGCGGCAAATATCTGGTCGCGATTGATCCGCTCGACGGCTCGTCCAACATCGACGTCAACGTCACGATCGGATCGATTTTCTCCGTCCTGCCGGCGCCCGAGAGCGGCGCGGCGGATGTCGCCGACTTCCTTCAGCCCGGGCATCGCCAATGCGCGGCGGGCATGTTCATCTACGGTCCGCACGCCGCGCTGGTCTTCACGCTCGGCTCGGGAACCCATGTGGCCGTGCTCGACCCCGAAGCGCGCGAATTCGCGATGACGCGGCGCCATATCCACATTCCCGAGGGCAGGCCGGAATATGCAATCAACGCGTCCAATGCGCGCCATTGGCCCGAACCCGTGCGCGCTTATGTCGACGATTGCCTGATGGGCGAGACCGGCCCGCGCGCCAAGGATTTCAACATGCGATGGATCGCCTCGCTGGTTGCCGACGCCTACCGCGTTCTGCAGCGCGGCGGCGCCTATCTCTATCCCGACGACGCGCGCGCCGGCTATGCGCAGGGCCGCCTTCGGCTCGTCTACGAGGCCAACCCGATCGCGTTGCTGGTCGAACAGGCCGGCGGCCTGGCGATCGACGGCGTCAACCGGATTCTCGACATTCCGCCGGCCGACCTGCATGCGCGTACGCCGCTCATCTTCGGCTCGACCGACAAGATCGAGCGCATCCGCGACTATTTTGTCGGAGGCCATCGGTCGGCGGCGCGCGCGCCGCTGTTCGGCCGACGCGGCCTCTTGCGCTGAACCGGGCGAGACGGGAAACCTGAGATGTCGATCAAACATCCCATCATCGCGATCACGGGCTCTTCGGGCGCCGGCACGACCTCGGTCAAGCGCACGTTCGAGCAGATCTTCCGGCGCGAGAAGATCAACCCGGTCTATATCGAGGGCGACGCCTTCCATCGCTGGAATCGCGTGGAAATGCGCGAGAAAATGAAGGAGGCGGCCGGGCGCGGCGACAATCACTACAGCCATTTCGGCGCCGACGCGAACCTGTTCGAGGAGCTGGAGAAGAGCTTCGCCGATTACGCCGCGACCGGAACCGGCAAGACGCGCTATTACATCCACGACGCCGACGAAGCCGAGCTGCACGGCGGCGCGCCCGGCACATTCACGCCCTGGACGCAATTCACGCCCGGCTCCGATCTGCTGTTCTACGAGGGACTGCACGGCTGCGTGGTGACCGACACGGTCAATGTCGCGCGCCACGCCGACCTCAAGATCGGCGTCGTGCCGGTGCTCAATCTCGAATGGATCCAGAAGCTGCACCGCGACCGCTCCGCGCGCGGCTATTCCACCGAGGCGGTCACGGACACGATCCTGCGCCGCATGCCCGACTACATCAATTACATCATCCCGCAGTTCACCCACACCGACATCAATTTCCAGCGCGTGCCGACTGTGGACACCTCCAATCCGTTCATCGCGCGCTGGATTCCGACGCCCGACGAATTCGATCGTGGTGATCCGCTTCCGCGATCCCCACGGCATCGATTTTCCCTATCTGCTCTCGATGATCCACGGCAGTTTCATGAGCCGGGCCAATTCCATCGTCATCCCCGGCGGCAAGCTCGACATCGCGATGCAGTTGATTCTGACGCCGATGATCCTAAAGCTCGTCGAACGCCGCCGCCGGACGATCTGAGGGCGGACGATTCGAAAGGCCATTCCCCATGAACGCGACCGTGAACCCCGTCATTTCAGCCGTCCCGCACGACCTGATGGCCAACGCCATCCGGTTTCTGGCGATGGACGCGGTCGAGAAGGCCAATTCCGGCCATCCCGGAATGCCCATGGGCATGGCCGACGTCGCCACCGTCCTGTTCACCCGCATCCTGAAGTTCGACCCGGCCGCCCCGCATTGGCCCGACCGCGACCGCTTCGTCCTGTCGGCCGGCCACGGCTCGATGCTGCTATACGCGGTGCAATACCTGACCGGCTATGCCGACATGACGATCGAGGAGATCAAGCGTTTCCGCCAGCTCGGCTCGAAGACGCCCGGCCATCCCGAATATGGCCACACGCTCGGCGTCGAGGCCACCACCGGCCCGCTCGGACAGGGTCTGGCGATGTCGGTCGGCATGGCGATCGCCGAGCGCCGCGATGGCGCAGCGCTTCGGCGCGCGACCTCGTCGATCATCACACTTACGTCATCTGCCGGCGACGGCTGCCTGATGGAGGGCGTCAGCCACGAGGCGATCGACCTTGCCGGCCATCTCAAGCTCTCGAAGCTGATCTTGATGTGGGACGACAACCGGATCACCATCGACGGCTCGACCTCGCAGGCCACCAGCACCAACCAGCGCGCGCGCTTCGAGGCCGCCGGCTGGCATACGATCGGCGTCGACGGCCACGATCCCGGCGAGATCGAGGCCGCGCTGAAGGAGGCGCAGCGCCAGGACCGCCCGACCCTGATCGCCTGCCGCACCACCATCGGCTTCGGCGCTCCGAACAAGCAGGGCTCGGAATCGACCCATGGCTCGCCGCTCGGCGCCGCCGAGATCGCCGCGACGCGCGCCAGCCTCAACTGGCCCTATCCGCCCGTTCGAAATCCCCGCGGAATGCCTCGCCGCCTGGCGCGCCGCCGGCGCCCGCTCGCGCGGCGTCCGCGAAGCCTGGGAGGCGAAGCTCGCAATCTCACGCCAAGCGCGACGCCTTCGTCAGCGCCAACGCCAGCCAGATTCCCGAAGGCGTCTCCGCCCGGATGGCCGCCTACAAGGCGACATTGGTGGAGGCCAAGCCCGCCGTCGCGACGCGCAAATCCTCGGAAATGGCGCTTGGCGTGATCAACGACGCGATCCCGATCACGCTCGGCGGCTCGGCCGACCTGACCCATTCCAACCTCACGCTCACCAAGGGCATGGCGTCGATGACGCCCGGCGACTTCTCCGGCCGATATATCCGTTACGGAATCCGCGAATTCGGCATGAGCGCGGCGATGAACGGCATCGCGCTTCACGGCGGCTTCATCCCCTACGGCGGCACGTTCCTGGTGTTCTCCGACTACGCCCGCGGCGCGATCCGCCTGTCCGCGCTGATGGGGATGCGCGTGATCTACGTGCTGACCCACGATTCGATCGGCGTCGGCGAGGACGGCCCGACCCATCAGCCGGTCGAGCATCTGGCGGCGCTGCGCGCGATCCCGCATCTCACGTGTTCCGCCCTGCGACGCGATCGAGACCGCGGAGTGCTGGGAGATCGCGCTGGCCTCGACGCACGATCCGTCCGCGCTCGCGCTGTCGCGCCAGAACCTGCCGACCTTGCGCACGTCGGCCGACGACGAATCTCGAGCGCGCGCGGCGCCTATGTGCTCAGCGAAGCCGACGGCGCGCGCGATCTGACGCTGCTCGCGACCGGCTCGGAGGTCTCGCTCGCCGTCGAGGCGGCGAAGGTCCTGCGCGCCAAGGGCAAGCATGTCGCCGTCGTCTCGATGCCGTCGTGGGAATTGTTCGCTGCGCAGAGCGAAGCCTATCGCGCCAGGTGCTCGGCTCCGCGCCGCGCATCGCGATCGAGGCCGCCGAACGTTTCGGCTGGGACCGCTGGATCGGCGAGAGCGGCGCCTTCATCGGCATGCCCGGCTTCGGCGCGAGCGCGCCGGCGGCCGACGTCTACAAGCATTTCGGAATCACGACCGACGCGATTGTCGCGGCGGCCGCCAAGCTCAGCCCCTGAAAGGGCTGAGCTCCGACGACGAGCCCGGAAAGGCTCGCCAGGAGTAACGTCATGAACCCCCAACCGTCGCTGACCGTCAAAGGCAAGGATCGCTACAAGTCCGGCGTCATGGAATACGCGAAGATGGGCTATTGGGAGCCCGACTACGAGCCCAAGGACACCGACATCATCGCGCTGTTCCGCGTCACGCCGCAGGACGGCGTCGATCCGATCGAGGCGTCGGCGGCGGTGGCCGGCGAATCCTCGACCGCGACCTGGACGGTGGTCTGGACCGACCGCCTGACCGCGCGCGAGAAATATCGCGCCAAATGCTACCGCGTCGATCCGGTGCCGGGCGCGGAAGGCCAGTATTTCGCCTACATCGCCTACGATCTCGATCTGTTCGAGCACGGCTCGATCGCCAATCTCTCGGCCTCGATCATCGGCAACGTGTTCGGCTTCAAGCCGCTGAAGGCGCTGCGGCTCGAGGACATGCGGTTGCCGGTCGCCTATGTGAAGACCTTCCAGGGGCCGGCGACCGGCATCGTCGTCGAGCGCGAGCGGCTCGACAAGTTCGGCCGCCCGCTGCTCGGCGCCACCGTCAAGCCGAAGCTCGGCCTGTCCGGGCGCAATTACGGCCGCGTCGTCTACGAGGCGCTGAAGGGCGGGCTCGATTTCACCAAGGACGACGAGAACATCAACTCGCAGCCCTTCATGCACTGGCGCGAGCGCTTCCTCTATTGCATGGAGGCGGTCAACAAGCGCCCAGGCCGCGACCGGCGAGATCAAGGGCACCTATCTCAACGTCACCGCCGGCACCATGGAGGACATGTACGAGCGCGCCGAATTCGCCAAGGAGCTCGGCTCGTCATCGTCATGATCGATCTCGTGATCGGCTACACCGCGATCCAGTCGATGGCGAAATGGGCGCGCCGGAACGACATGATCCTGCATCTGCATCGCGCCGGCCACTCGACCTATACGCGGCAGAAGATCGCATGGCGTCTCGTTCCGCGTCATCGCCAAATGGATGCGGCTCGCCGGCGTCGACCACATCCATGCCGGCACGGTGGTCGGCAAGCTCGAAGGCGATCCGGCGACGACGAAGCGGCTATTACGACATCTGCCGCGAGGACTTCAATCCGATGCAGCTCGAGCACGGCATCTTCTTCGACCAGCACTGGGCCTCCCTCAACAAGCTGATGCCGGTGGCCTCGGGCGGCATTCACGCCGGCCAGATGCACCAGCTGCTGAACCTGTTCGGCGACGACGTGGTGCTGCAGTTCGGCGGCGGCACGATCGGCCATCCGATGGGCATCCAGGCCGGCGCAACGGCCAACCGCGTCGCGCTGGAGGCGATGGTGCTCGCGCGCAACGAGGGCCGCGACTACGTCGCCGAAGGTCCGGAGATTCTGGCCGAGGCCGCCAAGACCTGCACGCCGCTGCGCCAGGCGCTCGACGTCTGGAGGGACGTCACTTTCAACTACGCCTCGACCGACCAGCCCGATTACGTCCCGACGCCGACGGCGGCGTGAGTCCTACGACCCGCATCCGACGCTTCGCGCCGCCTCTCCCGCAAGCGGGAGAGGGCCGGGCGAGGGTCCTGCCGCGAACCCGAACTCGAGGACTTTTCCATGCGCATCACCCAAGGCTGCTTCTCCTTCCTGCCCGATCTCACCGACGACCAGATTCTCGCTCAGGTGCAGTATTGCCTCGAACAAGGGCTGGGCGGTGAATCTCGAATTCACCGACGATCCGCATCCGCGCAACACCTACTGGGAGATGTGGGGCCTGCCGATGTTCGATCTGCGCGACGCCACGGGCGTGCTGCTGGAACTGCAGGCCTGCCGCAAGGTCTACGGCGACCGCTACATCCGGATCTCCGCCTTCGATTCCACGCACGGCTGGGAATCGGTGCGGCTGTCGTTCATCGTCAACCGGCCGAAGAACGAAGAGGGCTTCCGGCTGGAGCGCGGCGAGGGCGCCGGCCGCAGCAGCGCTACACCACGCGCGCCTATGCGACCGACCGGCCGGAAGGGCGGCGCTATTCATGAGCGCGCAGGAGCGCCGCCGCGCCGCCGGGCGCGGATCAACCTCGCCGCCGAATTCGCGCAATCCGGCATCGGGCCGGTGCTGCGAACAGCTCGACCACGAACTGATCGGGCTCGCGCCGGTCAAGCAGCGCATCCGCGAGATCGCGGCGCTGCTGCTGGTCGAGCGGGTGCGCCAGCGCTTCGGGCCTCGCCGCGGAGGCGCCGACGCTGCACATGTGCTTCACCGGCAATCCCGGCACCGGCAAGACCACGGTGGCGCTGCGCATGGCCGAGATCCTGCACAAGCTCGGCTACATCCGGCGCGGCCATCTGGTCTCGGTCACCCGCGACGATCTCGTCGGCCAGTATATCGGCCACACCGCGCCCAAGACCAAGGAAATCCTGAAGAAGGCGATGGGCGGCGTGCTGTTCATCGACGAGGCCTATTACCTCTATCGCCCGGAGAACGAGCGCGACTACGGCCAGGAGGCGATCGAGATCCTGCTGCAGGTGATGGAGAACAAGCGCGACGACCTGGTCGTGATCCTCGCCGGCTACGCCGACCGGATGGACCGGTTCTTCCAGTCCAACCCGGGCTTCCGCTCGCGCATCGCCCACCACATCGATTTTCCGGATTATTCCGACGAGGAGCTGCTCGCGATCGCGCGAGAGGATGCTCGCCGCGCTGAACTACAAGTTCAGCGACGCGGCCGCGGCAGGCGCTGTCCGAATATATCCCGATGCGGCGCGGCCAGCCGCATTTCGCCAACGCGCGCTCGATCCGCAACGCGCTCGACCGCGCGCGGCTGCGCCAGGCCAACCGCTGCTTCGCGGCGGGCGACGTGGACTTGACGCTGGAGCAACTCGTGACCATCGAGCCCGAGGACATCCGGCAGAGCCGGGTCTTCCAGCTCAAGGAGGCCGCCGCGTGACGTCAAGAAGTCGCTCATCGCGCCCTCGATCCTCTCCGCCGATTTCTCCAAGCTCGGGCGAGGAGGTTCGCGACGTCGTCGCGGCCGGCGCCGACTGGATCCATCTCGACGTGATGGATGGCCATTTCGTGCCCAACATCACCTTCGGCCCGCCGGTCGTCGCCGCGCTCCGCCCGCACACGCCAAAGATTTTCGATTGCCATCTGATGATCGAGCCCTGCGATCCCTATCTCGAGGCGTTCGCGAAGGCCGGCGCGGACATCATCACCGTCCATGTCGAGGCGACCAAGCATCTCGACCGCTCGCTGCAGGCGATCCGCGCGCTCGGCAAGAAGGCGGGCGTCTCGCTCAATCCGGCGACGCCGGCCGAAGCGATCGAATATGTGCTCGACCGGGTCGATCTCGTGCTGGTGATGACGGTCAATCCCGGCTTCGGCGGGCAGGCGTTCATTCCCGCCGTGGTCGAGAAGGTCGAGCGCGTCAAGCGCATGATCGGCGGCGCGCGACATCCACATCGAGATCGACGGCGGCGTGAGCGCGGACACCGCGCCTCTGGTCGTCGCCGCCGGCGCCGACGTGCTGGTCGCGGGCTCGGCCGTGTTCAAGGGCGGCCCGGGCGCCTACGCCGGCAATATCGCGGCGCTGCGCGCCAGTCTCGGCGAGGCGAGCCGCGCGGCCTAGTTCCCTTCGCCTGCGTCGCGGGGCGGGGCCTCGCTAACGCTTTCGAATCCGCCTATGCCTTGACGTTTTCACCTCAATTCGGCGGAGCGTCACATGGGCCGCGTCATCGCCGGTCGGATCGCCTGGGCGATCCCGACCCTTTGGCTGGTCGTCACCCTCTCCTTCTTCCTGATGCGCGCGGCGCCGGGCGGGCCGTTCGACCTGGAGCGCCCGCTCGATCCCGCCGTGATGGAGAACCTGGCGCGCATCTACCGGCTCGACGAGCCGTTGTGGCGGCAATATCTGACCTATCTGACCGCGCTCGCCCACGGCGACCTCGGCCCCAGCTATTACTGGCGCGACTTCTCGGTCGCGCAATTGTTCTCGCTCGCGCTGCCGATTTCCGCCGGCCTCGGCGCGCTCGCGCTCGCCCTCGCGCTCGTGGTCGGCTCGGCCGCGGGCGCCTTGGCGGCCGCGCGCGCGGGCCGGCCGGCGGACCATGCGGTGACGGCGGCGGCGAGTCTCGGGGATTGCGCTGCCGAACTTCGTCGTGGCGCCGCTGTTGCAACTCGTCTTCGGCCTCGGGCTGAAATGGCTGCCGGTCGGCGGCTGGGGCGAGGGCGATCCGCGCCATCTCGCGCTGCCGGTCGTCGTGCTCGCGGCGCCGCAGATCGCCGCGGTCGCGCGTCTGACGCGCTCCGCCATGGTGGAGGCGCTCGCGGCGCCGGCGACGCGCACGTTGCGCGCCTACGGCCTTCCCGGCCGCGTCGTCCTCGCCCATGCGTTCCGCGCCGCGCTGATCCCGCTGATCTCCTATCTCGGCCCGGCCGCGGCGGCCGGTCATGACCGGCTCGGTCGTCGTCGAGACGATCTTCGGCATTCCCGGCGTCGGGCGCTATTTCGTGCAGGCGGCGCTGAACCGCGATTACACGCTCGCGATGGGCGCGGTGGTGCTGATCGCTTGCGTCGTGATCGTCGTCAATCTCGTCGTCGATCTCGCCTATGTCGTCATCGACCCGCGGGTGCGGATTGACTGACGCCGGCCTCGCAGAGCCCGTCGCCTTGCGCCGCCGCGGCGCGCTTAAGGCGGCTCGCCCGTCGCCGCGCGACGATGGCCGCGGCGATCGCGCTGCTCGCGATCGTCGCGTTCTGCTTCCTCGGGCCGTTTCTGATCTCCTCCCGCTATGACGAGGTCTACCCCGATTACGTCGGCGCGCCGCCTTCGCTGCGGGCGCATCCGAGCCAGGCCGAGGCGCGCCTCGCGCTCGACGCCATCGCCTCGCGTCTGCGCGCGGAGGTCGCCGAGGCCGATTTCGGGCCCGAGGGCGTGCGCGCGACCCTGCGCGCCGCGCGGCCGATCAGCGAGCGCGGCCTCGCCTATTTCGAGCGCTCGAGCGCATTCGCCGCCGCGACGGTCGTCGAGCGCGGCGAGGACGGCCGCAGACTCGTCGTCGCGGCGCCGCTGAAGCGGATCTGGCTGATCGCCGGCGCCGATCCCAATGGGCGCGACCTGCTGGCGCGCATGATGATCGCCGGCCGGATCTCGCTCGTCGTCGGAGCGCTCGGCTGCGCGGTCGCGCTGGTCATCGGCGCGAGCTATGGCGCGATCGCGGGCTTTGCGGGCGGGCGCCTCGACATGGCGATGATGCGGCTGGTCGACGGCCTCTATGCGCTGCCGTTCATGTTCTTCGTCATCCTGCTCATGGCGTTCTTCGGACGCCATTTCGCGCTGATCTTTCTGGCCATCGGCGCCGTCGAGTGGCTCGACATGGCGCGCGTGGTGCGCGGCCAGACGCTGAGCCTGAAGAACCGGGAATTCGTGCTCGCCGCCGAGGCGCTCGGCGCCAGTCCCGGGCAAATCCTGATCCGCCACATCGCGCCCAATCTGATCGGCGTGATCGCGGCGTTTCTCGCGCTGCTGACGCCGCGCGTGATCCTGCTCGAAAGCTTCCTGTCGTTTCTCGGCCTCGGCGTGCAGGAGCCGCTGACCAGCCTCGGCGTGCTGGTCGCCGACGGCGCGCGCCACATCGAGGACGCGCCCTGGCTGCTGATGTTCCCGGCGGGTCTGCTGACCGCGCTGCTCTACGCGCTGAACTTCCTCGGCGACGGCCTGCGCGACGCGCTCGACGCGCGGGAGCGCTGAGATGCCGGCGCCGCTGTTCTCGCTGCGCGATCTCAGGATCGAGTTTGACACCGAGGACGGCGTCGTCCGCGCCGTGCGCGGCGTCGAGATCGACGTCGCCGCGGGCGAGACGATCGCGATCGTCGGCGAATCCGGCTCGGGCAAGTCGCAGGCCATGCTCGCGCGCGCTCGGACTGCTGCCGCGCAACGCTCGCGCGACGGGTTCGGCGCGCTTCGAGGGCGAGGAATTGATCGGCGCGGGGTCCGCGAAGCTCAATCGGATCCGCGGATCGGCGATCTCGTTGATCTTCCAGGAGCCGATGAGCGCGCTCGATCCGCTCTATTCCATCGGCGCCCAGATCGCCGCGCCGCTGATCGCGCACGGCGGCTTGGCCAAGCGCGCGGCGCGCCTGCGCGCCGGCGAACTGTTGCAGGAGGTCGGCGTCGCCGGCGGGGCCGCGCGCGCGAACGCCTATCCGCATCAGCTTTCCGGCGGCGAGCGCCAGCGGGCGATGATCGCGATGGCGATCGCCAATCGTCCGCGCCTCCTGATCGCGGACGAGCCGACCACCGCGCTCGACGTCACCGTGCAGGCCCGCATTCTCGAACTGATCGCGCGCCTGCAACGCGAACTCGGCATGGCGATGATCTTCGTCAGCCACGATCTCGGATTGGTGCGCCGGATCGCGCGCCGCGTCTATGTCATTCTGCGAGGGCCGGGTCGTCGAGGCCGGGCTCGCCGAAGAAGTGCTCGCGCACCCGCGCGACCCCTACACGCGCAAGCTCGTCGAGGCCGAGCCCTCGGGCGCCAGGCCGCCGCCGCCCGCCGACGCGCCGATTCTGCATGCAGGCCTCGGGAGTCGGCGTGAGCTACAGCCAAGCGAGGGGACTCTTCGCGCGCGCGCGCCGCTTTCGCGCAGTCGACGGCGTCGACCTGACGGTCAGGCGCGGCCAGACGCTCGGGATCGTCGGCGAATCCGGTTCCGGCAAGTCGACGCTCGCGCGCGCTCTGCTGCGCCTGACGCCGAGCGAGGGCGGCATTCGCGTTCGACGGGCGCGATCTGCAGGCGCTCGACGCGGCGCGCTTGCGCCCGCTGCGCCGTCGGATGCAGATGGTGTTTCAGGACCCCTTCGGTTCGCTTTCGCCGCGCCTCACCGTCGGCGCCATCGTCGCCGAGGGGCTGCGCGTGCATGCGCCAGACATGAGCGCCCGCGAACGCGACGCCGAGGCCGCCCGCGCGTTGGCGGCGGTCGGCCTCGATCCCGCGACGCGCCAGCGCACGCCCGACGCGTTTTCGGGCGGACAGCGCCAGCGCATCGCGATCGCGCGGGCGCTGATCCTGAAGCCCGACCTGATCGTGCTGGACGAGCCGACCTCGGCGCTCGACCGGTCGGTGCAGCGCGAAATCCTGGCCCTGCTGCGCCGCCTGCAGGACGAACATGGCCTGACCTATCTCTTCATCACCCACGATCTCGCCGTCGTGCGCGCGATGGCCGACGAAGTGCTCGTCATGCGGGAAGGGCGCGTCGTCGAGCGCGGCGCGACGGCGGCGATTTTCGAGCGGCCCGAGGCGGAATACACGCGCGCGCTCGTCGCGGCGGCGCAAATGGGATGAAGCCCGACCCGGCGCCGGGGTTTTCACGAATCGCAACCTGCGCTAGAACATTCGTCGAATGAATTTATTCCGCGCATTCGCGCTCCCGATCTGGCTCTGGCTCTGGCTCGCCGCCCCGCTGGCGGTCTCCGCGGCGCGCGCGCAAGACGTCGACGCGTGCCTGATCGCCCCGCAGCCGCCATCCCACCTGATGAAGACGGACATTGTCGCCGACTATCAGTCCGTGCTGCGCCAATGCCGAGGCCCCGGCGGGACGCGCGCCGTCGCGACCCGGACGATGACCCTGGGCGGCAGACCCGCGCTGTTGCTCGCCGACGCCACGCAGTTGACGACGCGGCTGGAGAGCGCGAATTGCTGGAAATGCGCGGACGTCGACGAAGCGGCGCTGGCCGATACGCGCATGATGCGCGCGGTCGTCCAGTCGGCCGAGGCGCCAGGCATCGAGCATCGCGGCTTTCTCGAAAACGCCGGGCTGACCCATGGCGCCGGACCCGGCTCCTATCTGACCGGCGATCTCTGCCCGAGCACGCGCCCGCTCGATCGCGCGTTCCTCGAGACCGTCGCCACGCAGAGCCGGCCGGCGCCGGTCGCGCTGTCGCTCTCCGGTCTATGGCTGACGCGCCACTTCGCCGATTACCGCTGGCTGCTGGAAAGGCAGGCCGCCGGCGAGATCGAGATTCTCTGGACCAACCATTCCTACCATCATCAATTCCGTCGCGGCGTTTCCAACGACCGCAACTTCATGCTGACGCCGGGCGTCGATCCCGATTACGAGATCCTCGAGACCGAACGCCTGCTGATCGCCAACGGACAGACGCCGTCGCTGTTCTTCCGATTCCCCGGCCTGATTTCGAGCGAGCCGCTGATGCAGGCCGCGCGGCGCCATCATCTGATCGCGCTCGGCGCCGACGCCTGGCTCGCGCTCGGCCGCAGGCCGACGCCCGGCTCGATCGTGCTCGTCCATCCCAACGGCAACGAGAAGATGGGGCTCAGGATCTACGAACGGGACCGGGAGCACGGCCTGATCCCGCAGCCGCTGGAGCCGCTGACCGCGGCGCCGGAGTGACGCGAACCGCGGCGGCGCGCGGCCTCAGCCGCGGCCGACGAACGGCATCTTGGTCGCCATGATCGTCATGGTGAGGATATTGGTCGAAAGCGGCAGGCCCGCCATGTGGGCGACCGCGGCGCCGACCTCGTTGGGGTCCATCGTCGGCTCGATCGCGATGCGCCCATCCGCCTGCGGCACGCCCTGCGTCATCTTGTAAGCCATCTCCGTCAGCGCATTGCCGACGTCGATCTGGCCGCAGGCGATGTCGAACGGGCGTCCGTCGAGCGCGATCGATTTGGTCAGGCCGGTTATCGCGTGTTTGGTCGCGGTATAGGGCGCGCTGAAAGGGCGCGGCGTGTGCGCCGAGATAGAGCCGTTGTTGATGATGCGCCCGCCGCGCGGCGACTGCCGCTTCATGATGCGGATCGCGCCCTGCGCGCAGAGAAAAGCGCCGGTCAGGTTGGCGTCGACGACGCTCTTCCACTGCGCGTAGGTCAGGTCTTCCATCGGCACGGCCGGGGCGCCGACGCCCGCATTGTTGAACAGCAGGTCGAGCCGGCCGAACGCGCCCTCGACCGCGGCGAACAGCTGCGCGACCGAATCGGGATCGCCGACGTCGCAGCCATGCGCCAGGGCGCGCCGCCCGAGACCCTCGATCTCGCGCGCGACCGCCGTCAGGGGTTCGAGGCGGCGGCCGGTCACCGCGACGTTCCAACCGGCCCGCGCGAGCGCGAGCGCCGAGGCCTTGCCGATCCCGACCCCGCCGCCGGTGATCAAGGCGAATTTATCCTGGCTCATGGTTTCGATTTCCTCCCGTGAAGGCAAGCTCCGGTCCTTTTCGCCCGATCATAGCGGCGAAGCGGCCGGCGTGACAGTGTCGCTCTTGCCCCGCAGCTCCGGCGCCAGCCGCCACAGCGCCGCCGCGAGCACGAAGCCGCCGCCGACGAACGTCGTCGCATCGGGCCTTTCGCCGAACGCGATCAGGACCCAGAGCGGACCCATCACCACATCGAGCATTGCAATCAGCGAGGCCTCGGCGGGCGGCACGTGCTTGGCGCCCTCCATGAACATCGCGAAGGCGATGGTGATCGTGGTGACGCCGAACAGAAACAGCACGCCGACGTCGAAAGCCGTCACCGTCGCCGGCTTGGCGACCATGAAGCCGAACCCAGCCGCGACCAAAGCGGCGAGCGCATTGATCGGCGCGACCGGCAGAAGCGGATCGCGGCGCTGAAGCACGACCAGCAGCGCGAAGGTCGCGGTCATCAGGAACGACAGCGCCTGCCCGAGCAGTCGCCCCTGCCCCAGGCCGCCCGCGACCATCACGACGATGCCGATCATCGCGACGCCGGCGGCGATCAGCGTCCGGCGCGAGGAGCGCTCCCCCGTGATCGCGAAAGCCATGCCCGCCGCGACGAACGGCAGCGTGGCGTAGATCACCAGCACGTCGGCGACGGTCGTCGTCATCAGCGCCGCGACATAGGCCGAAATGGCGGTCGAGGAGAGCAGGATGACCAGCGGGGCGAGCGGCGTGACCAGCCGGCGCGCGTCGAGCCGCGCGCGGCGCCAGTCATGGAAGGCGACGATGAGGCCGCAGCCGCCGCCGAACGCGGCGCGGCCGAACAGCACAGTGCCGAAATCGAGATGCGGAATGAGGCGGGCGAACAACCCCGCCAGGCTCCACATGAACGTCGCCGCGAGTACGAAAATGAGGCCGCGCCTCCGCGCGGCGGCTTGTTCCGGCATGGAGGCCCCCCGTCGCCCTCGCCTACGCCGTTTTCACGGCGAAGGCCACGCGGGATTTGAACACAAGCGCGTCAGACGCCGCGACGGGCGCCTTCAGGCGTGCGGGCGCGGGACGTCTTGCGCGGGCGTCTCGTGCGCGGGCGCGAAATGCTCGGCGAACCGGATGAACGGGCGCACGAACGAGGTCGTGACCGTGTCGTAGTCCTCATGTTCGGCGCCGACGCCAAATCGGATGTTCTGCGGGGCCTTCTCGGGAATCTGCAACGTGCCGAAAATCCAATCCCAGACCGCGAGCGCGAAGCCCAGGTTCTTGTTGAAATGGGCGGGATTGTCGGAGTGATGCAGCTGATGATGCGCCGGGCTCTGGAACAGGACGCCGGCCAGGCCCGTGAACGAAATCCACATGTGGCTGTGGCGGAGGTGGCCCCAGGTCAGCAGGAAGATCATCAGGACGATATTGGCGTTGAGCAGCGTGAAGTGATGCGCGCCGGGTCCGAACACATAGGTCATCGCGCCGAACACGATTCCGGTCGCGACGCCGATCAGGTTCATGAACGCGAGCACTTCGACCGGATGTTGGCGCAGTTCGGTCAGCGTCGTCATCACCTCGGCCGAATGGTGCACCTTGTGGAATTCCCACAGCGCGGGAAAGCGATGGAAGAGGTAATGGCCGAACCAATAGGCGAGCTCATAGGCCAGCAATTCGAACAGCGTCGTCATCGCGATCACCAGCCACAATGGCCAGGGCGTCGGCGCGTGCGCGCCGAACGTGCGGGTGAGCGCATCGATCGTCACGTTGCGGCAGGTCAGGCCGCCGACCGCGAACATGCTGTAAGCGAGCATCAGCACCAGCCCGTTGAGCGCCCACATCTTCATGTCGATCAGCGAGGAGGGATGCAGAAGGATGCGGGGCGCGAAGATCGAGCGCACGAAGCCCTTCATGCTGGCCTTCCGCCCGCGCGAGCGCCGGCGCCACACATAATAGGCCGCGGCCACGATCAGGGCGCCGAGGAGCGACGGCGCGCCATACGGGCTGCCCGCGCTGAAGGTGGTCCTGATGAGGGAATATTCGGCGGCCAAAAATGAGCGAAGGACTTCCATGACGCGCAACCCCTTCCCGGAACTTGCCGCAAAGCCTAGGCGCGCCGCGTTCAGGAAGGGTTAAGTCGCGGCGCCGGAATGCGCTTGGGCGGTTTCAGCGGGCGGCTTTTTCGGCTCCGTAGAGTGCGCGATATCGCCGCAGGCGCGGCGCATGCATCGCGGCGCGGGCGGCGTCGGGCTCGAAGCGGCGCTGCGGGGCGGGGCGCGCGCAGATCGACTTCACGTCCCCGGCGCCCGCCGCGAGCATGGCGAGCCGAGCGGCGCCGAGCGCGGCCCCGGCCTCCGCGCCGACGGCCAGATCGATCGACAGGCCGGTGACGTCGCTGATCGTCTGGCCCCAGAAGCCGGAGCGGGCGCCCCCGCCGACCAACAGCGGCGTGACCGGGCGCGCGCCCGCCGCCGTGAGCACGTCGACTCCGTCGGCGAAGGCGAAGGCGACGCCTTCCAGCACGGAATAGACCAGCGCGTCCGCGCCGTGGCCGGCGGTCAGTCCGGCGAACAGGCCGGTCGCCTCGGGGTCGTTGTGCGGCGTGCGCTCGCCGCTGAGATAGGGCAGGAAGATCGGCGCGCCGGCGATGTTGGCGGGAGTTTGCGCGAAAGCTTCGGCCTCCTCGACACAGGCGCCGATCGCGTCGCCGCGCCCGATCAAGGCCGCGACCCAGCTCAAGGCCGAAGCCGCCGACAGCATCACCGACATGCCGTGCCATCGGCCCGGCAGGGCGTGACAAAAGGCGTGCAGCGTCCGCTCAGGCAGGCTGACGTATTTTTCCGTCACGGAAAACACGACGCCCGATGTTCCCAGCGAGACGAAACCCTCGCCCGCGCCGACCGCGCCGACGCCGACCGCCGAGGCGGCGTTGTCGCCGCCGCCGCCCGCGATCGGAATGCGACGCCCGGCAAGACCCCAGGACGCCGCGACGTCATGCGAAAGCGCCGCGGAGACCTCGGAGCCCTCCACCAGTCCAGGCATATGCGAGACTTTCAGGCCGGTCGCCGCCAGGAGTGGTCGTCCCAGACGCGCCGTCCGATGTCGAGCCAGAGCGTGCCGGAGGCGTCGGACATCTCGGACACCGCCTCTCCGGACAGGCGAAGCCGGACGTAATCCTTCGGCAGCAGCACCCGCGCGGTCGCCTTGAACGTTTCGGGTTCGTGCGCGGCGACCCAGAGCGCCTTCGGCGCGGTGAAGCCGGGCATGGCGAGATTGCCGGCGCGGCGACGGAAATCGGGAACCCGACGTTCCAGCTCGGCGCATTCGGCGAAGGAGCGACCGTCGTTCCAGAGAATCGCGGGGCGCAGCACGCGCTCGCGCGCGTCCAGGAACGTCGCGCCGTGCATCTGGCCGGACAGCCCGACGCCGGCGAGACGCCGGAAGGCCTGCGGAGCGTGCCGGCGGATCGTGGCGACCGCGGCCTCGACGCCTTCGACCCAGTCCTCCGGGCTCTGCTCGCTCCACAGCGGATGCGGGCGCGACAATTCGAGCGGGGAGGAGGCTTCCGAGACGACGCGCTGGTCCGCATCGACGAGCAGGGCCTTGATCGAGGAGGTGCCGATGTCGAGGCCGAGAAAGGTCTCACTGTCGCGCGCGCCGCCCGTCATGCGTCTCTCCCCCGAATTTTGGCCGGTCCAAAAACGCCGGCCCGGCCTTCGGCCTCGACCGCAAAAATAGAGAAGAGCCCCGGCGTTGTCGCCGGGGCTCGAAACAGGTCCTCGGATATTTTGTCCCGGCCGATTAGGCCGCGGTCAAATTGCCTGCGGAGGACTTGCCCGTTCGCTTGTCGGCGACGATCTCATAGGCCACTTTCTGGCCTTCGTTGAGTTCGCGCATCCCCGCGCGCTCGACAGCGCTGATGTGGACGAAAACGTCCTTGCCGCCGTCGTCGGGCTGGATGAATCCGTAGCCCTTGGTGGCGTTGAACCACTTAACGGTTCCCTTAGCCATGAAAGTCTTCCATTGTTACGAGTATCTAGGCGTGTAGGCGCGTCGGCGCCGACGTGAATATCGATATAGGGTAGGTTCGTCGGAGCGCATCGCAAGACGCGGAGCCAAGTCGTCGGCCGGCAATCGATGCCCAAACCGATAAAGCACGCGACCTCCGGAATCAAGCGCCGCGCGGGGCTGCGGTGGGTTGCGGTCCGGCAAATGCGGGCCTAAACGCGTGTCGCGCGCTCATCGCAATCGGGAAACGCCATGCTGCTGAAACTCATCGCCGAGGGGCGTCCCCTTCTTGCCGACGGCGCGACGGGGACCAATCTGTTCGAGGTCGGGCTGACTTCGGGCGAAAATCCGGAGGCCTGGAACGAAACCCATCCCGACAGGATCTGCGCGCTGCATCAAAGCTTCGTCGACGCCGGCGCCGACATCATCCTGACCAACAGCTTCGGCGGCAACCGGCGCCGGCTCGCGCTGCATGGACTGGAAGCGCGCGCCTACGAACTCAACAAGCTCGCCGCCGAAAACGCGCGCACGGTCGCCGACAGGGCTGGCCGGCGCGTCGCGGTCGCCGGCTCGATCGGCCCGACGGGCGACCTGTTCGCCCCGCTCGGCCCGTTGACCGAGGACGAGGCGGTCGAGGTCTTCATCGAGCAGATCGAGGGCCTGCGCGACGGCGGCGCCGACGTCGCCTGGATCGAGACCATGTCGGCGCCGGAGGAAATCCGCGCGGCGGCGCGCGCGGCGATCGCCGTCGGCATGCCGTTCACCGCGACCGCGAGCTTCGACACGGCCGGGCGCACAATGATGGGGCTGACTCCCGAGGCCTTCGCGGCGTTCTTCGACTCGATCGATCCGCCCCCGCTCGCCTTCGGGGCCAATTGCGGCGTCGGCGCCGCCGACCTGCTGGTATCGACGCTCGCGATGACCGAGGCGCGCCCCGAGGCGATCGTGATCGCCAAGGCCAATGCGGGCGTGCCGCAATGGCGCGGCGCGCATATCCATTATTCCGGCTCGCCGGAGCTGATGGCGCTCTATGCCGGGCTCGCCGTCGACGCGGGCGTTCGCATCATCGGCGGCTGCTGCGGAACCAAGCCCGCGCATCTGGCCGCGATGCGCCGCACGCTCGATTCGCATGCGCCGGGGGCCCGGCCCGACATGGCGGCCATCGTCGCCGCGCTCGGGCCGCTCGCCTCGCCTCTGGCCGCCGAGCCCGCGCCGCGCGCCCGGCGGCGCAGCCGGGAGGGCGCGTGAACCCGACTGGGATTTCGCCGCTCCGGTTCGAGGTCGGCGCCGACGACGCGGGCGTGCGGCTGGACCGCTTCCTGAGCAAGGCCGCCGAAGCGCGCGCGCTCACGCTTTCGCGCACGCGGCTGAAGGGTCTGATCGAATCGGGCGAGGTCAGGGTCGATGGCTCGCCCGCGCTCGATCCGGCGCGCAAGGTGGCCGCGGGCGCGCATATCGAGGTCGCCGCGCCGCCGCCCGAGGACTCGCCGCTCGTGGGCGAAAATCTGCCGCTCGAGGTCGTTTTCGAGGATGCGCATCTCATCATCGTCGACAAGCCCGCCGGGCTCGTCGTGCACCCCGCGCCCGGCCACGCCGCCGGCACGCTCGCGCACGCCCTGATCGGCCATTGCGGCGAAAGCCTTTCCGGCATCGGCGGCGTTCGCAGACCTGGGATCGTGCATCGGCTCGACAAGGACACCTCGGGGTTGATCGTGGTGGCCAAGACCGACGCCGCCCACCAGGGGCTTGCCGATCTCTTCGCCGATCACGGCCGCACCGGTTCGCTCGTGCGCGAATATCTCGCGCTCGCCTGGGGCGCTTTCGCCGCGCCCTCGGGGACAGTCGACGCGCCGCTCGGGCCGGCACCCGCATCATCGCGAGAAGATGGCGGTGGTCTCGCCCGCGCGAGGCCGCCATGCGACGACGCACTGGCGGGTCGAGGAGAGCTTCGACAGCGCGACGCTGGTCGCGTGCCGGCTGGAGACGGGACGCACGCACCAGATCCGCGTCCACCTCGCCTCTATCGGCCATCCCTTGCTCGGCGATTCGGTCTATGGCGGCGGCTTCAAAACCAAGGCGAGCCTGTTGTCGGACAATGCGCGGCAAGCCCTCGCCGCACTCGGACGGCAGGCCCTGCACGCGGCGGTGCTGGGGTTCGAACATCCGATCACGGGCGAAAACCTTTTGTTCAAGAGCGCGCCGCCGGAAGATTTCGAAAATCTTATCAAAGCTTTACGCGGTAACGGCGCGTGTGGCGAAGCCGCGGCGAAGCGTGCGCGCCACGCCCGCGGCGGCGGCGGCGCTCGGATTGTCCCTCGGCAACATGAACAAATTTTCATATTGCGGACGCCGGAATTAATTTGGCCGCCCTCTTTCGGCCAAGGTTCGCCAACCTATATGGTGCAACGCGGCGCCTCGATGGCGCCCGCCGGAGCCCGGCCTTGAACCGGGTCGCCGCTAGGAGGACTTCATGGCCGCCGCCCTGCCGCTGATTGCCGGAGAATCCGGCCTTTCTCGCTATCTCGCCGAAATCAAGCGGTTCCCGATGCTGGAGCCGCAGGAAGAATACATGCTCGCCAAGCGCTGGCGCGAGCATGGCGACCGCGAGGCCGCCCACAAGCTCGTCACCTCACACCTCGCCTCGTGGCCAAGATCGCCATGGGCTATCGCGGCTACGGCCTGCCGATCGGAGAGGTCATCTCCGAGGGCAATGTCGGCCTGATGCAGGCGGTCCGCCGCTTCGAGCCCGAGAAGGGCTTCAAGCTCGCGACTTACGCCATGTGGTGGATCCGCGCTTCGATTCAAGAGTATATCCTGCGCTCATGGTCGCTCGTGAAAATGGGCACGACCGCCAGCCAGAAGAAGCTGTTCTTCAACCTGCGCAAGGCCAAGAGCCGCATCTCCGCGCTCGACGAAGGCGACCTTCGCGACGATCAGGTGACCATCGATCGCCACTCGGCTCGGCGTGGCCAAGCAGGAAGTCATCGACATGAACCGCCGGCTCGGCGGCGACGCGTCGCTGAATTCGCCGCTGCGCGAGGACGGCGAGGGCGAATGGCAGGATTGGCTGGTCGACGACAGCGCCGACCAGGAGACCGTGCTGGTCGACCGCGAGGAGAGCGACGCGCGCCTTTCCGCGCTGACGCAACGCGCTGCGCGTGCTCAACCCGCGCGAGCGCCGCATCTTCGAGGCGCGGCGGCTGGCCGACGATCCGATCACGCTCGAGGAGCTCTCGACCGAGTTCGGCGTCTCGCGCGAGCGTGTGCGTCAGATCGAAGTGCGCGCGTTCGAAAAGGTGCAGGCGGCGGTCAAGGCCGGCCTGGCGCGCGCCCAGCAGCTGCCGAGCAAGCGCGCGGCGGCGGCGCTGCCCGCGCCCTGACGGGGCGCCTTTCGGTCGCAAGACATTCACGATATCCTCGGATTGTTCGAGGATGGATTTGAATGTGCGTTTCCTCTGCGGGACGCGCGGGGCGGGATGGCCTAGACTGTCCCGCCATATTTGCATTGCGCTTTTGGCTTTTACGGAAAGGAACCCGGCATGTCGTCTCGGCATTTGCGAATTCATGGCCGATCGATGCTCTATGGCGGGGTCGCGGTTCTCGCGCTGAGCGCCGCAGCCGCCGCCAAGGATCTGCCGCGCGAGCGCCGACGGCGTCAACACGATCACGAACTTTTTCGCGACCTACATCGGCAAGGCCGCCACGGCGCCGGACTTCACGGTCAAACCGGAAGGCTCGGACTATCTGGTCTCGATCGACATCGGCGCTTTGACCGCGCCGCTCGCGGCGATGGGCGTGAGCTACGGCCCCGCGATCGTGGACACTTCAAGGCGTTCGAGCAGGACGACGGCGCCTGGAGGATCGAGCAGGCCGACCTCCCCCCGATCAAGGGGCAGACGAAGCAGGACGACAAGACGCTCGAGACGACCATGACGACGACCGGCTTCAAGAACGTCATGGTGCTCGACCCCGCGCTCGGCTGGATCCGCAGCGGCGACACGGCCATCGACAAGATGGCCGTCCAAGTCCACGGTCCCGGCGTCGATCAGACGATCGACATGGGCCCGCTCAAGGCGACCTCGACCGGGAAGGCGGCGGCCGACGGCGCCCTGGCGGCGGAGATTCAGGAGACGATCGGCGCCTTTGCGCTGACCATGGCGGTCGATCCCAAGATCGCCACGCCCAAGAGCATCGCGGACGCCAAGCCGGTCAACGTCGCCGCCAATGCCGAGGGGCTCGGCGCCGACGTGAAATTCGGCGGCGTGAAGATGAAGACGGTGCTCGATCTCTGGGCCTTCCTGGTCGCGCATCCCGGCCGGCCGGAACTCGCCGCCAACGAGGCCGCCTTGAAGACGCTGCTATCGGCTGCGCTCGCCAACCCGGCGGCGATCGACGAAAGCGTCGACATGAAGAAGCTGACCGTGCTGGGCGCGCAGGGCCCGATCGCGCTCGAAGGCGTCAAGATCGGCATCGCCGGCGCGGCGACCGGGCCGACGAGCTATTTCGAGGAGCGCTTCGCGGCGACCAGCCTCGCCCTGCCCGCGACGATCGTGCCGGCGATGTTCCATGATCTCGTGCCGACCTCCTTCGACATCGGCTTCAAACTCAGCGGCTTCAATCTAACGGCGGCGGGAGCGGAGGCGATCGCCAACATGCATCTGGCGGGCGACGGTCCGGCGATCTCGAAAGAGGACAACGACAAAGTGCTCGCAAAGCTCTTGAGCGCAGGTCCGTTGATCGTCGATATCCCGAGTTCGCATATCGTCGCGCCGCAACTCGACATCGCTTTCGAGGGCCAGGTCAAATATACGCCCGGCGGCAAGCCCACGGGAACGATCACCGTCCACATGCGCGATTTCGACAAGACGGTGAATGCGGTCAAGGGCCTCGGTCCGGACACCGAAAAGCAGATGGTCCCGGCGCTCGCGATGGCGAAGGGCCTTGCCAAGACCGATCCCGACGGCGCCCTGAGCTGGGTCGGCGAAATCGGCGCCGACGGGGTGATGAAAGTGAACGGCCTGCCGCTCGGCAAGGCTCCGTTCTAAACGCGCGCCTTCAGCGCGGGCGAAAGGACGCGCGGGCGGCCAGAAGGGCCAGCGCGCCCGAAATGAATATGTTCCAGTTGGCGAGGCTGAGGCCGAAGACGCGCAGGCTGACCGCGTCGCAGCGCACGACCTTGACCGTCTGCAACTGCGTGAGCAGGTCGGCCGCGTTCGCCGGGCCGGGCGACCCCGCGGTGCAGGCGGTCGGGCCCTGCCACAGCTTCGCCTCGACGCCGGAATGATAAACGGCGAGCGCCGCATTGGCCGCGAAAATCACGCCGAGCGCGGCGAGGCCGACGATGACAAGCGCGCGCGGCGCCGAGCCTCTGGCCATTGCGAACAGGACCGCCGCGAGCGGCACGCCGACGTAATAGGCGTAGCGCTGCTCGTTGCAGAGGTCGCAGGGGGCATAGCCGAGGGCTTCGAAAATCCAGGCGCCGGCGATCGTCGCGAAGGCGAGCGCCAGGATCGCGAGCGCGCTGGCGGCCGGCGTTTGCGGAAGGAACCGATTCAAGCCGAACCTCGAACGACGCGCCGAACCTCGCAAGACATGTCCATCGCTACAGGACATGGGCCGCGAGGTAGAAGCCTAAGACGACCGAGGCCGCCATCAAAACGATAAAAGTGGCGAAATGGCGTTCGAGCGCAAGCCGCAACGGATCGCCGAAATGGTTGAGCGCGCCGGCCAGCAGGAAGAAACGCCCGCCGCGCGTGATCGCCGACAACAGCACGAACAGCGGAAAATTATAGCCGAGCAACCCGCTGACGATCGTGACCAGTTTGAATGGGATCGGCGTCAGGCCCTTGATGAGGATCACCAGGGCGCCCCAGCGCGCGTAGGTCTCTTTCAGCGCCGCCATCTTGTCGGCATAGCCATAGACGTGAATCAGCCACTGTCCCAACGTGTCGAACAGCAGCGCGCCGATGCCGTAGCCGACGACGCCGCCAAGCACCGATGCGATCGTCGCGATCAGGGCGTAGCGCCAGGCCCGCTTGGGCGCCGCGAGCGACATCGGCGCCAGGATGACGTCGGGCGGTATCGGAAACACCGAACTCTCGGCAAAGGCGATCGCGGCCAGCGCATAGGGCGCCTGGGGACTCTGCGAAAGCGCGATGATCCTGGCGTAAAGGCCCTTGAACATGGGTTTCCCGAGGTTTGCGATTCGTCGACGGGCGAGGGCGTCGGCGCAATCTCGGGCTTATAGGCCCGAGAGTTGAGCATCCGGTGAAGAAAGCGAAAAACCGACTTAGGCTTTGCCGCGCAACGCGGCCGCCTCGCGCGACAATGCCTCGACCGCGGCGTAGTTGCGCGCCTCAAGGGCCGCCTTCGGCAGCATCCACGAACCGCCGACGCATTTGACGTTGGGCAAGGCGAGATAGCTCGGCGCCTTGGCCAGATCTATGCCGCCGGTTGGGCAGAACATCAGGTCCGGCAGCGGCGCGGCGATCGAGGCGAGCAACTTGGCGCCGCCGACCGCCTCGGCGGGAAACAGCTTGAGCGCGCGGAAGCCGAGATCGCGCAGCGCCATCGCCTCGGAGGGCGTGGCGACCCCAGGCAGGAACGGGACCGGCGCCGCGGCGGCGGCTTCGGCGAGGCGCGGCGAGGCGCCGGGGCTGACGAGAAAGCGGGCGCCCGCGGCGACCGCTTCGCCGATCTGCTTCGCCTCGACGATCGTTCCGGCGCCGACATAGGCGTTGGGAACTTCGCGTGCGATCGCCGCGATCGCCGCCAGCGCGGCGGAGGTGCGCAAGGTCACCTCGATCGCGTAGAGGCCGCCCGCGACCAGCGCGCGCGCCTGCGCGACGCCGTCCTCGACGTCGCGGACCGTCAGCACAGGTATGACCGGCGCGAGGGTCATGACCTTCAGGACTTCGGCTTGGCGGGCTTCGGGGCTCATGGGCGCTCCAGACAGTTCTTACCGCGGGTCTAAGCATGAAACGGCGGCGCCGCCAACCTGCGGGCGGGACCGGCGGGGCCGAACGTCCCGGTTCGAATTTCAAAAAAGAAAGCCCCGCCTCGGGCGGGGCCTTCCAGACGCCGATCCAAATCTGCGACAATTCGGGACCGGTGGCCAACGCAGGGTTGGACTTAATTGCCGGACTCGCCGGCGACGCCATAAATTACATATTATTGCAGGTTATGGCAACAAGCATCCGCAGGCGCGTGTGCGCGAATTATCCGCGGCGTCGGCGTCGGCCAGGGCGGGCGCCGCCGAAACCGCCGGCCGGAGGCGCCCCGGAATCGGCGCCGTGATCCACGGGCAAGGCCTCTTGCGCGCGTTCATAGCGGACGCCGGTGAAAAACATGATTTGCGCGACCGCCCCCTCCGCCGTCCCGCGGGTTTGGGAAACCTGACCCTTCTGGGGTGGAAACAAGATAATTTCGCCCATGGCCAACCTCCAAGCGCGCCGCAACTTCGTCCCGAAACGACGCGCCTCGAATCTCATTACGTTGAGAGAAGGTTAACACTCGGTCAACGAGATCAGGATTACTCTGTCCAAATCGCACGAATCTTCAAACGGAGTTTACGCGTGGCGAGCGAACGCCCTTCCAGCCCGTTGCCGTTTCTTGACTTCTCTTGCCCAGAGCCGGCGGCCGGAAGATCAATCCCTCTGGCTGCGCATCGCCGCCGACTATCTTGTCGAGGCCGGCGCCGCCGCATGGGCGGAGGGCGAATCTTTTTCTCGGACCTTCTCGAGCTGTCTACAATCGGCCGAGGAGTCCGCGAGACTTGCGATAGCCAAGAAGCTCGTTGCGCGCGCCGAAACGCCGATTTCGATCCTGATTGCGCTGGCGGGGCTGGACGACGAGGCTGGCGTCTTGACCCTAGCGCGCGCACGCGGCCTTCCCCGCGAGTTGCTGAGGCTCGCAGCAAAGGACAAAGTGAAAGCGCGGGCGATCGCACGCCGCGACGATCTCGACGACGACCTCGTGGCTGAAATCCTGGCCGGGGACGACATGGAGGCGCTGGCCGCTCTAGCGGCGAACCCGCGCGCCCGCCTGGCAGGGCCGGAATTTCTCGCCCTCGCTCGCCGGGCGCGGGACGCCATCGAGCGCACAGGGGATCGTAGATTGGCCGACAGACTGCTCGCCGGTTCGCCCATGCGCGCAGAATTTGCCCCTCTTTCCTGGAGGCGACGTCCGGGCAGCGCAGCGCCATCCTGCTCGCCGCGCAGCGCGCAGAACTCGGCCAGTCTGCCGTTGTTGCGGGCGTGGCCGCGCCGCGCGCCGCCATTCTTCGGCTGGAGCGTCACGCCCTCGCCGGCGAGACGGAACTCTTCGTCATGACGTTGGCGGAAATATTGGGTTGCAACTCGGATATGGCGCAGCGGCTGGCGGCCGACAGATCCGGCGAACCGCTGGCCGTGGCGCTCGCCGCGATGGGCGCGCCCAATGATGTCAGCGTCCGCATACTGACCTCGAGCGATTTGCACGACCGGCACGACTACCGGCGCGTGGGCGCGCTGGCGCGTCTTCAAGATGCGCTAAGCCCATCGGCGGCGCGCCGCGTAATCTCGGCAATCGTGGGAGGATCACGGACAGGAGATCCGCGAGAACCGCTCGTTCAGCGGCGCGAAGCCACGTCGCGCATGGTCTCGCCCGCGGCGACGGAGCGCCGAGCGCGGCCCGCCTTGCCCGGTCCTCAGCGGGACGAGGCGGAAACGACGGCCATCGTTCGTCGGCGACGAGCCTTTGCTTTTCTCGCCGCAAGACGGAAGTCGCGGGATCATTAGGCGGGCTGTTTCAGCCAAGGAAACTCAGGACTGTGGGCGCGAGATATCCGAACGCCATCAGCACAGCGCCTATGCCTCCCAGGCCAAGGGCAAACCATGCCAAGGCTCCGATTCCCGTGATAATCGCCGCCGATGCGAGAACGATGGCGATCTGAAGCGCGCCGCTCGCGTATTCGAAATGAGCGAGCTTTCGGTTTGAAAGTTCGCGCCCCTCGGTAGCCGCTTTTGCCCGCTCCTGGATCGCCTCGAGACTGTCTTCGGGCTTCTTGGCGTCTTTCTCGAATTGGGCGACCGTGTTTTTCCAGGTCGAAATTTGCTTTTCGATCGTGGCCCGGGCCTTGTCGTCGCCGACGACGGGAGCGGTCGCTTCCAGGCTTTCGAGCGCGGTCTCGATGACGGTCGATCTGACTTTCTTCGCCTGATAGAAATTGAAGAGGTCGGAAGCCTCGATATTCTGTTCGGTAGAGCGATGCTCGGCGTTCTTGGCGCCTGCCTCTGCAAGCGCAAGGAAAAGGGCCAGAATCGCGATGATCAGCGCAACCTTCTTATCCTCGGACTCGACGGCCTCTTCGAGCGGCTCAGCCATTAAATCCCCCCATGTCCTGTCCTGAAATCCACTGCGCGACTGGGCCGCGCAGCGGCTTCAAGCCATTGCCGCATCGATACGTCAACCCTGCAAATCCAGACGTCCGTCGAATTTTCGCTCATCCGCCGGAGGCTGCGGGCTGGCCGTCGCGCACGCCAGCGGCGGCGGTCGGATCGGCTACCAGGCCGAACGTCGCGGCAGGATCGCGACGCGCAAAATTCACGATTTGAGCGTCATGAAGAGATTCGGACTCCGCGTTGTCGTGCGCGCGCGCAATCTCCCGTCCCAAGCGCGCAATCGATTGGCGCAAGGCTTGATCTCCCTTGGCGACCGTTTGGGCCGCTGCGTTGGCTTCCGCCAGTCGCGCGCGCAAGTGCTCGACTTCTCTTTGCAGCTCGCTGCGGGCGTGGCGTTCGGCGTTGAGGGCGCCCTCGGAGGCGGCGTTCGATGTGGCCGAGGACTGCGCCAGAGTGGCAAGCGACGCCTCTCGCGCCTTGGCGGCTTCAATCTGTCGCGTCAGTTCGGCGACTTCGGCCTCGGCCCGCTTGAGGGCGGCGTCGCGTTCCGATATGCGCGCAAATTGCCGAGTAATTTCGAGCGTCGCTTCTTCGCGAGCCGATTCGCTGCCGGCCAAGCGAGCCTCGAGGCTGTCGACGCGCTCCTGCAGTTGCAACGTCTCCAGAAGTTGCACCTCATGTTCGGCCTGCAAAGCGGTCGCGCGCCGTCGCGCGGCGGCGAGTTCGTCGGCCAGGCGGGCGACGCGTTCGCTCATCTCGGCAAGTGAGGCCGACAGTCGCTTCCGTTCCGCTTCCGCGGCAGCGGCGGCCGATGTCGACGAACGCCGCAAATCCGAGTGTTCGACGCCGAGGCCGGCCATTCGGGTTTCCAGCGTCGCGATGACAGCGCGATTTTGGTCGATCGCCGTTTCCATTTCCATGATGCGCGCACGCGCCCGCGAAAACTCCTGGATTGCGATATCGCGCTGATGCGTCAGGTCGAGCAAAGCGATCTCCTGAGCGCCCAGCTGAACCCTCAATTCCCGCGCTTCGACCGACAAGGCCGAGATTTCCGAGCGCTGAAGCTCGATTTCTTCGGCCCGATTTTGAGACAACGCCTCAAGGTCGGCAATGCGGCCGGCCTGCCGGCCGATCTCGGCCTTGCCCAACGCGCGATCCGTCTCGATCAACTCCAAACGCCGTTCGAGCTTGACGACCTCGACTGCGTGCTGGCCCCGCAACGCGTCCCTCTCGGCTTTGGCCTGAGTCTCCGATAACGGCGACAGCAGACGCGCGCGCGCCGTGGCAAGGCGCATGGCGCGCCTCGACACGGCCGGCGCCGCCGAGATCGCGAGGAGCGCGGCGACCAGAAATCCGATCAGGAAGAAGATCGCCAACTCGACCAAGGGCCCGACAAACCTCCATGAATTATCGGATACATTCGCATGTCGGCGCCGCCTCTGGCAAAACCGGCCCGCCTCGACCCTGCGCCGGTTCTCAATACGGGGGGTCAGAATGGATTCCACGTGGCCCGCGGCGTGAATTTCAAGTAACTCACGTTGATGCCGAGCCTCGCGCCGATGCCCGTGCGGATCGGCACCACAACCATTCCGTCCGAACCCAAAGCGGTGAATCCGAAGCCGCCGACGAAATAGGCCGACCCGTCCAGCCCCGCAAAGCGCCGATAAATGGCGTTCACGGCCGGTAAATTGTAGACTAGCATCATGGTGCGGTCGCCGTCTGCGCCTGCGTCGAAGCCGAGCGACGGACCCTGCCAATAGATCGGTTCGTCGCCGGCGTTGCGCGTGTACATCTTGCCTTCGCCGTAACGAAGACCGCCGACAAACGCCGCAGAGGCCTCCTGGCCCAGGATGTAGCCGTTGGGCAGACCCCAGCGAACGGCCGGCCTCTTGCACGGCCTCGGCCAGGCCGCGCGACAAAGCGCCGAAGAACCGATGGCCGCTATCGACGACTTCATCGATAGAGAAAGGCGCTGGAGCGTCGGCCAGCGCCGGCTGCACCTTCGCCGCGGCGAAGGCCGCGACGCCGCTCAACACCTGTCGACGCGTCAAATTCGGCATCGCCGGCACTCCTCCATGCTCCGCATACCCCTTTTTGCAGAGGGATTGCGCGAGCCTTCCCGTCGAAAGTGTCGCCTTGATGGCGAATCGCCGGGCGCGATTATCCGAAGGGAATATCCCGTCAGGCTCTTTAGACATTGTTAACGATGCAGCATGCGTTCGGGCGCTCGCTTGTCGCCCCAGGCGACAAATCCGCCGTTTCGCAACTGTTGGCTCAATTTTCCATAGTCCAAGGGTTGTCCATCCGCGCGCAAGACAATTCCGCCGGCGGCGCGCAGAATGGCGTCTCCCGCGGCCGTGTCCCATTCCATTGTCGGGGCGAAGCGTGGGTAGACGTCCGCCTCGCCCTCCGCGATGAGACAGAATTTGAGCGACGAACCCGCGGATTTGCGTTCGGCGATCGGCAATCGCGACAGAAATGTTTCGGTTTCCGGGTCACCGTGGGATCGGCTCGCCAGGGCGACGAGCGCCTGCGGCGCAGCCCGGGTGCGGAGCCGGCGCCAATGGGAAGGCGCGGGCAGGTCCGATCCGACCGGCGCGGGGCAGACAAAGGCGGCGTCTCCAGCGAACCAAAGGCGCTCCAGCGCGGGCGCATATACCGCGCCAGCGATGGGGGCGCCCGCGGATATCAACGCGACATTGATCGTGAACTCGCCATTGCGGGCGATGAACTCCCGCGTTCCATCCAGGGGGTCGACGAGAAAGAACTCTGCGGCCCCCGACAGCGAGCCGCCGGCCGACACCGCCTCCTCCGCGACGATCGGGATCGACGGGGCGAAGCTTTCGAGATGGCCTCGGATGACGGCCTCCGCCCTCACGTCGGCCAGAGTGACCGGACTTCCGTCGGCCTTGGACTGCACTCCCGCGGCTCCGATGTACACTTCCATAACCACAGGTCCTGCGGCGAGGGCCGTTCGGGCCAGGGCGCGCGCCAGGGCGTCGCGCGAAGCCAATGCGGATTGAGCGTCGAAGAACGGCGGATCGGAAGGTTCGGTCATCAGGTCTCCCATGTAATTTACGAACATTCCGAATCGGGCGGTCGCAGGGCGGCCGAGAATCCGCTACGATCCGACAAGAGCCAATTCGCGTCGCCTGCCATTTTTTCACGCGGTTGATCACAGGACCTGCGATATGACAATCCTAGCCCTAGATCCGATGGACCTCGCCGCACTTCTGTGTTCGCGCGTCTGCCACGACGTGATCAGCCCGGTCGGGGCGATCGTCAACGGTCTCGAGGTTCTCGAGGACGAGGACGATCCGTCGATGCGCGACGTGGCGCTGGACCTTATCAAAAAGAGCGCCCGTTCGGCTTCGGCCCGGCTGCAGTTTTGCAGGTTGGCCTTCGGCGCCGCAGGTTCGGTCGGGGCGTCCATCGACACCGGAGACGCCAAATCGGTGGCTCGCGGGCTGATTGCAAGCGAGAAAACGAGCCTGGCGTGGAACGCCGCGCGACAATTTCTAGCCAAGAACAAGGTCAAATTGCTATTGAATCTTTGCCTGATCTCCGCCGCGACGATCCCGAGGGGCGGCGTCCTGACCGTGGACTTCGTCGGGGAGGGCGACGGCATCGAACTGCATGTCACCGCGCGAGGGCCCAACGCCCGCCTGGCCGCCGAAGTCGCTGACCTGCTCGCCGGCCGCCCTGAGGGCGGCCACGTCGACGCGCATTCGATCCAGCCTTATTTCACCGGTCTGGTCGCTCGCGAATGCGGACTGCAAGTCGAAGTCGCGGTTCAACCGGAGGAGGTGAGCTTGGTGGCCCGTCCGACGGCGCTTGCGGCGGCTCCCGCCCATCCCTCGGAAATCCCAGCCTCGGCGTGAGGTTCCGTTCATCGCCGAATTGTATTCCGAGCCATCCCCTAAATTTCGACATTTCAAGGCTTCTTAACGTCGGCGCGCCACACTGACGGCATCGCTTCGGCGGGGCCGCGTCGAATGGACGATTTGATAAGAGATTTCTTGACCGAGAGCGTCGAGCGCCTGGACGCGATCCGGGCCCAATTGGTGCGTTTGCAACACGATCCTTCCGACGCCCGCACGATCGCTAGTATTTTTCGTCTCGTCAGGGCGATCAGGAATGCCTGCAACCTCCTGAGCCCGCCTAATCCCGAAAACACTCTCGCTTCGATGGAGGCTGCGGTCGATCAGCTTCTGGACGGTCCTCGCCCGGCCGACTTCGCCTTTGCGTCGGTCCAAAAGGCCATCGACGAGATCAAATCGGCGCTCCCGGCAATGGTTGCGGGAGACGGAAGGCTTGCGACTATCGCCAACACGTTGAAGAGCGCCGTCGCAGTCGACGGGGGGCCGCCCGACCCATCGGGGTCAGTCGGCGCCGAACGCGCGGATTCCGCATCCGCTGGGAAGCTTGCCCGGGAGCGTCGTTTCGACGGCGCAGACGCGTCGCGCGCCGATATCGTGCGCATGGGTTTGCTGTTATCGGAACTGGCGTTGGCGCGAGATCAATTGCTCGAAACCGGCCATTCCCCGGCTTTTGAAAGCATGTCGGCGCCGATGCAGCGATTTGACAGCCTCTCGGCGGAACTCGAGACGGCCATGTTTTCCGCACGGATGCTTCCGCTGGAGAGGTTATTCGCCGATCTCCAAGGCCTCGTTCGCGAACTCTCGTCCAAGAGCGCGACGAAGGCGGAGGTATCGCTGCGCGGCGGCGGAGTCGCGCTGGACCGGCACTCCGTCGAGGCCATCCGAGGGCCGTTGAGCCAACTCATCCGCAATGCGGTCGCTCACGCCATCGAACCGCCTGCGGAGCGTCGCGGTCATGGCAAGCCGTCGGTCGGTCGCATCAAGCTGTCCGCGCGCCGTATTTCCGGCTTCGTTTTGATTGAAATGCGTGACGACGGTCGCGGGTTGAGCGCCGAACTTGTCCGCAAATATACATGCGCGTCAGGTCAACGGGCGGCCGTCGATCCCGCAACGATGAGCGTGGCGGATCTATTGGATTTGACGTCGTCGCCCGACCTCCCGGCAGAGGAGGATCAAGGCCCGGAGTTCCAACTCTACGCCGGGTTGATCCGACTCCGAGAGGCTATTGAGCAGGTCGGCGGATCCGTATCCGTTTCGAGCCGGCCGGGACGGAGCACAGCCTATACCCTGAAAATTCCGCTCAACGAACCGGTTCAATCCGCCCTGATCTTTAGGTCTGGCCTGGAAAGATTGGCCCTTCCACAACACGAGATCCACGAAATCATCGAGATCGAATCGGAAGATCGCCATCGTCTGGTCGAAACGGGAGGCATGTTGTCGCTTCGGGTCGAACAGGGTTCAATTCCCGTGTTCCTGCTGGCCGAGATCATTTGCGGTTCCCAAATGGATCGGAGTTCCCAGGCAGATCGACGGCTGCTTCTGCGGATCCGTCGCGGCGTTCAGGACTTTGCAATCGTTATCGACGAAATTCTCGAAGTCCAAGAGATCGTAATCAAGCCGATGCCCGCGCCCCTCAGGAAATTAGATCTTTTCTCCGGAGCGGCGTTGCTTGGCGACGGATCGATCGTGCTCGCGTTGGACGCCGGCGGATTGGCTGCTGCGTTTGGGCTTCCCCGGTCCGAGGCGCTCCGCCCGTACGCGCACGCCCAGTTCGACGAGGGGCGGGACGCGGCCCGTTGGATCGTGTTCCGGTCCGGGGGCTCTCAACTGCGCGCCTTGCCGGTTGCGGTCGTCAAAAGCGTCGAACGCCTGGGTCCGGGTCGGATCCAACAAGCCGACAACGGGTATTTCGCCGATGTCTGCGGTGAATTGCTGCCCATGTTCTGGCTAGGGCCGGAAGCGCCCTTCGATACGCATGAGCGAAGCGTCTCTACATTCATTCTCGAGGACGCAAACAACAGGTCCGCATTGGTGGTGGACGAGGTGATCGACATCGTCAAACAGCCATCGAACCTCGAACCAACCGAGGCGAATCCCGGCGTCTTCGCCGTCACGGAAATGCGTGGCCAACCTATAGAGATGCTGGATCCGAATTTCTTTCTCCATCCGAATCGGAATCGCCGCAGGCGGCTTGGGAGCGAAGTCGCGCCGCCCTGCGTATTGTTGATCGAGCCGGATCGGTTCTTTCGAGACATGATCGCGGATGCGCTTGCGAGCCATGGCTACGGGACCAGAACCGTCGCCGACCTTGCCGGCGGGCTTGAGGCGGTCAGAACGCAACCCGCTGTAGGACATATTCTGGTCGACCTCGATACAATCGCCGCCAGCCAAGGTGATTTCATCCGCCTCATCGAGGGCGATTCCATTGACGAAGCCCCGGTCGTAATTGGACTTGCCGCCCATGATGGTTCTCTTGCGCGCTCGAAGGCGCGTCGGGCGGGCCTCGCCAGCGCGATCGGCAAGTTCGATCGCGCGGCAATTCTGGCCGCGGTCAACTTCGAGCGGGAGTCTGAGCCTCTGGCGGAGATTGCGGCATGAGCGCCAGTCTCGGCGCCGCCGAACGCCATCAGACCCTGTCGCGAACCTACTTGACGATTGGCTTGAGGGGCCGGACCTTCGCGCTCGCAGCGGCGCACGCCTGCTCCATCGCCAAAGTCGAGTCGGTCGCACGCGTGCCGTGCGCGCCGCCTTTTGTGCTGGGGCTGGTCAACATCCGAGCCAAGATCGTCCCGCTTGTTTCATTGGCTCTGCGAATGGAGTTCTGGCGCGAGCATCGAACGGGTCGGCTCGACCGCGGTCGTAGTTAAAGTTCACGACGAACTTTGCGCCTTGGCGGTCGACGGCATCGGCGAGCTTCTATGTGTCCGCGACGACGACGTCGTTCCTTTGCCCGCCTGCGCCGACTGGCGTCCCGTCGAGGCGCTCTCCGGAGCGGTGTCCAGAGGCGAAACGCTGGTTCCAATCCTCGATTTGGCCTTCATTTGTGATTTTCACGGCCGCGGCGAAGCCGAGCCAACGCAACCACAACAAAAAGTCAGGAGACTGGTATGAAAGAAGTCCTTGTCGTTGACGACTTGCCGGTGATCCGGAAGATCGCTCGGAGAATTCTCGAAAACATGCGTTTGCACACGTCCGAGGCGGCGGATGGGCGAGAGGCGCTGGCCGCTTGCTCGTTTCAGATGCCCGACGCGATTTTCGTGGACGCGAGCATGCCTGTTCTGGATGGGTTCGAATTTCTGAAAGAACTTCGGCGAATGCCCGGCGGGGAAAAGCCAAAGATCGTATTTTGCACGAGCGAGCATGACGTTTCGCAGATTGCGCGCGCGATGCACGCCGGAGCCGACGACTTCATCATGAAACCGTTCGATCGCGAATTGGTTCAGGCGAAGTTCGAAGGCCTGGGCGTCTGCTGAGCGCGCTTCCAGGCGGCGCAGGAATGCGCCGCGACGACGAGCAAGCCGAAGGGCTTCGCGAACTTCTGAACTAGTCCGAGACCGGCGTTTCGTCGGGTCCCGCGGGCGACGTCGGCGTGTCCTCGTCGTTCGACCCCGCGTGAAACCCATAAGGCGAGCGCAAGCGCCGGCGTCGCCCGCGAGACGGGAAACGCCCCTCGCCGTGCGCGTCGCTACGCTCGGCCGGCCCGTTGAGGCCGCCTGCGGATTCCGCGCCGAGTTGCGCAGCCACCTGCGGCTGCGCTTCGGCATCCTCTTGTCCGACGACGATTCTCGGCGCCGCGGTGATGAAGGAGGGCAGCGGAGCTGGAGAGACGACGTCGGGCGCCATCGACTCTCGCGGGGCGCCGGGGTCGCGATAAGGTCTGAAATCGCGTTGGCGTCCGTCGTTCGGGCCGCGATTGTCCCGATTGTCTTGTCGATCCTGATAGGGTCGATCGGGCCGATGTCCACGATCCTGGTGGCGGTTCTGCGGTCGATCCTGGCGAGGCTGAAAATTATTGCGATCGGGCTGCTGATTTTGGCGCTCGCCTTCGTAGGGCTGGCGCTCGTTGTAGGCATATTGTCCGCCCGAGCCTCCGACATTGGGCTGCGGAGCGTAGGGCTGAGGCGGCGGGACATAGGGCGCGTCGCCACTCGCTCGGAAGGAGAGGCGAAGCGGTCGGCGAGCACCCCGCCGTCGTCCTCGTCGTCGGCATCCTCGATGTCGCTTTCGCCCGGCGGCCGGGCCGCGCCGGATTGGGCCTGGAGCTGCGCGGCTTGCGCCGCGGCGATCAGACGAAAATAATGTTCGGCGTGCTGGAGGTAGTTTTCCGCCGCGACCGGGTCCCCGCTTGTATGCGCGTCGCGTGCAAGTTGCAGATATTTTTCCGCGACGTGATGGGCATTGCCGCGGATCTTCACGTCGGGCCCGTTCGACTCGTAGGAACGCGTAAGCGGATTCGGCCCACGACGATTATTGGTCGGACGCCCCCGCATCCGCTTGTTCTGACCAGGTCTCATTTCATAGTCCTTGACTGTCGCATGTTCTAAATCTCAAAGTCCCAATTGCTGGGCGAACGGCGTCGCATGGCCCTTCCGCGTGGCCTCGCGAAGTCCCCTCGAACGGATTTGAATCGATCATTGCATGAGCGTTAGCAGGCCGGCCCTGCCGTTGCCTCGTGGGAGCGCGCCAATCGTTTTCGAGCGGCAACTCAACGATCGTTCGGAAATCGGCTGTTCTATAATTCCAGCCCATCGTCGCTTTAGAAGCAGCGTCTCCCACGCTTCCGAGGCATCGGCTCGGCCACTTCCGCGATCCGCTCTCACGGACCTCAAGTCGACAATTCTGTTGATCAGACTATCCCTTTTTTCCGTCGTCGCCAAGCGCCAAATTGAACCTGGCACGGCGGCGGCGACCTCAATTTCGGCTCTGTCCCCGGCCGTAGCGGGCGGAAAGCAAGTCGAACAACCCTCGCGCGGCCTGAATTTCGCCGCCCTGGGGGCCGTGCGGGCGGGGTTTGGAGTTCCAGGCGTAGACATCGAAGTGGGCCCACGACTTTGCTCCGTTCACAAAGCGCTGCAGAAAGAGGGCCGCGGTTATTGAGCCGGCGAAAGGACTGCCGGGCGCATTGTTGAGGTCGGCGAATTTGCTCTCCAGCATCGAGTCATAGGGGCGCCACAGGGGAAGCCGCCAGACAGGGTCGCTTGCCCGGGAGGCATGCCGACCAATTTCTTCCGCCAGCTCGTCGTCAGGGGTAAAAAACGGCGGCAGATCCGGTCCGAGGGCGACCCGCGCCGCGCCCGTCAAAGTCGCAAAATCAAGAATAAGATCAGGCTCCTCCTCGGCGGCATATGCGAGAGCGTCGGCCAGGATCAAACGACCTTCGGCGTCCGTATTCCCGATCTCGACCGTCAGACCATTTCGGCTTCTAATGATATCGCCGGGACGCATCGCGCGCGCTGAGATGGAATTCTCGACAATCGGGATCAACACGCGCAACCGCAAATCCAGTTTCGACCCCATTGCAAGCCTGGCGAGGGTCAACGCGGTCGCCGCGCCGCCCATATCCTTTTTCATCAATTCCATGCCGCTGGAGGGCTTTATATCCAGGCCGCCGGTGTCGAAGACGACGCCTTTGCCGACCAACGTCACTTTCGGCGCGTCCGCTCGGCCCCAGACCATTTCGACCAGCCGAGGAGGCTCCGCCGCCGCCGCGCCCACGGCATGGATCAGCGGAAAATTCCGCGCCAGAAGGCCCTCTCCGCAGATCGTTTCGACGGCGGCGCCGAAGTCCTGCGCGAGCCGGATCGCCTCCTCCTCGAGCGCTGCGGGCGTGAGAACATTGGCTGGCGCGTTGATCAGGTCGCGCCCGTATCCGACAGCGTCCGCGATGCGCATCAAGGCGTCAAAGTCGACGCCCTCGGGAGCGGTCAAGCGCGGTCGAGGGGAGGAATCGGCCTTGAAGCGTTCATACCTGTAAAGACCGAGCAAGAAGCCGAGAGCCGCCTGCTCCGGATTGGCGGGGGCGTTGGCGAACCGATAGACGCCCTCCGGGAGGCTCGAAGCCAGCTTTCCCGCGGATAACGCGCCCCCGTCGTTCGCGGGCGTCGGCGATTCGACGAACAACACGCCGGCAAGCGCGCCCGTCCGGGTCGGGAAGCAGTTGGATTCGTCCGGGCGTGGGCGCGAAACCGCACGCTTCGGCGAACCGGGCGGCGCTTTCGCCGATCTGACCTCGAACGCCCTCCCAGGTCTGGGAGTTGACGAACCAGATCGGCGTGCCGTCAGGCCTTGAAAGCGCAGACAAATTCGCAATCTCCCCAAACTGCAACGGCAATTCGAATGGCGAAGCATACCGGGCCGCGGCCGCGTCCGCCATGCATGCGTTAACCCCACGTTAGGGTTAACGAAATATTGCTTGGACACGAGTCGCAATCGAAGGCCAGCCCATGTCGCTCCTGATCCGCCGTCGCGGTTTCTTTCGCTCAATCGGGGCCGTCGGCTGGATTTCGGCGGCGCTTCTGGCCGCGCCATTGGCCGGCTGCCACGACGTTTCCGACGTAACTGGCTCCGTCTCGCACAGCAGTCAGGAGATGCCGACCGACCCCGCGGGCCTGCGCGCCTACGCGGATCGTTGGGGCAAGGCCTACGATGAAAATCCTGGCGAAAAGGTCGCGTCCATCAACTACGCGCGCGCGCTTCGGGCCCTGACCCGATACAGCGAGGCCGAAGCCGTTATGCGCGTCGCGGCGGTGAAGTCGCCCAAAGATTATGAAGTCCTGGGGGCTTACGGGAAGGCGTTGGCCGATGCGGGGGATTTCGCCCAAGCCAAGGATGTGCTTACGCGCGCCTACCCGATGGAACGCCCCGACTGGACGATCCTTTCGGTGCAGGGCTCGGTCGAGGACAGGTTGGGCAATTACGACGCTGCACAGGCTTTTTATCGTGAGGCGCTCAAGATTGCGCCGGGCGAACCGTCGGTTCTTTGCAATCTCGGACTGTCATACGCACTCACCAAGCAACTGGCGCTAGCGGACGAGACCATGCGGCAGGCGGTCGCGAGTCCGGCGGCGGACGCGCGGGTTCGCCAGAATTTCGCTCTCGTGCTGGCGCTCGAAGGGAAATTCTCCGAATCCGAGCAAGTCAGCCGCCAAGACATGTCGGCAGAGGATGCCGAACGCAACGTGCAAGCCATCCGCCAAATGATAGCCCAAAATGATTCCTGGCAGGCGTTGCAGTCGAACGCCGCGAAGAAGCGGCCCAGGCCGACCGCTCCGGCGACGACCTCGCAATCGACCAGCCCGCCGGCGGGCTGAGGCGTTCCCGGGCGCTTTGGCGCGGGGAAAGCGTCAAGGAATTCCGACGCCGATGTAACGAAACCCGCGCCGCCGCACGTCTTCCGGGCGATAGACGTTGCGCAAGTCGACGATAGTCGGCGAAGCCATCAGTCCGGACAGGCGCTTCAGGTCCAACGCCCGAAAGGGATCCCACTCCGTAATGATCACCAACGCTTCCGCACCCTCGGCGCAGTCGTAGGGATCCTCGCAGAATTTGACGTTCGGCATCATTGGGCGGGCCTGGTCCATGCTGGCGGGGTCGTATGCGCGTATTTTCGCCCCCGCGTCCTCCAGCGCCATGACGATCGAGAGCGATGGCGCGTCGCGCATGTCGTCGGTGTTGGGCTTGAACGCCAACCCCAGGAGCGCCACCGTCTTGCCGCGAACGCTTCCGCCGCAAGCCGCAATCACCTTTTTCGCCATACCGCGTTTGCGCTGTTCATTGACGGCGGCCACCGTCTCGACGATGCGCAACGGCGAATCGGCGTCTTGTCCGGTCTTGACCAGCGCCATCGTGTCCTTGGGGAAACAGGAGCCGCCGTAGCCGGGACCGGCATGCAGAAACTTCGAGCCGATGCGATTGTCCAGTCCGATGCCGCGCGCGACATCCTGGACGTTAGCGCCGACCTTCTCGCAAAGGTCCGCAATCTCATTGATGAACGTGATCTTGGTCGCAAGAAAAGCATTGGCCGCGTACTTGACCAATTCCGAAGTGCGCCGATCCACAAAGAACAGGGGCGGCTGATTGAGGTTCAGCGGTCGATAGATCTCGCTCATCACCGATCGGGCGCGAGGATCCGTCGTGCCGATCACTATCCGATCGGGTCGTTTGAAATCGCTAATCGCTGCGCCTTCTCGCAGGAATTCCGGATTTGACACCACCACGAAGTCCGCGTCCGGCCGGGCCTCCCGGATGATGCGCTCGACCTCGTCCCCGGCGCCGACCGGAACCGTCGACTTCGTCGCGACTACGGTGAAGCCGTCGAGCGCGGCCGCTATTTCCCGCGCGGCCGAATAGACGAAGGAGAGATCGGCATGCCCGTCGCCGCGGCGCGACGGCGTGCCGACGGCGATGAAGACCGCCTCGGCGCCCCTGACCGCTTCCGCGATGTCCTGGCTGAACGACAGCCGGTCTTGCCGGACGTTGGCGGCCACGATTTCGTCGAGGCCGGGCTCGAAGATCGGAATTTCGCCCTTGCGGAGCGCGGCGACCTTTTCGGCCTCCTTGTCGACGCAGACAACAATATGCCCGAAATCGGCGAAACAGGCGCCCGAGACGAGGCCGACGTAACCGCATCCGATAACCGCAAGCCGCATGCCCGTCCCATGAATTGGAGGATCGAAGCTTCCCGGGGGCCCCAGTCGCGCCGAATCGATCCTAGTTACATGGGACGGCTATAATTGAAAATAATGACATGGAGCCCGGCGGGGGAATTCCGCTCCCCGGCGCCGCCGCTCGAGACGATTACGCAAGCTCGAACAGGATCTTCTGAGCGCCTTCCCATAGCGTCTTCCGCCCGAGCGGATACAAATTCTCGAGACCTGACGTGAGGGTCAGAAAATGGTTGCCCGCGAGCTGGCCGACCTTGGAAGCAAAATGCACGCCGCCGTAAGCCAGAAGAATTTCAGTCTCGCTGACGCCGCCGGGGTATAAGATGATCTGGCCGGGCGCGGGATAGCTCGTGTGATTTTCGTAACCGACCTTGAAATCATAGTCTCCGAGCGGGATCCAGACGCCTTCGCCGCTCCAGCGAACGTGCACGACCTGACTCTCGAACGGCAATCGCGCCAGGAAGGACGCGCAGGTTTTCGGGGCCAGTTCGGTCTCGAGCCGGGCGCCGAAGACGAACGGGCCAGCAGTCACTTTCAGATTTGCCATGGCGTAGGCTCCCGGATTCAGGATTTCGCATCGGCTCTTCGGTACAGCGCCGCCGCCGGCCCGACTAGAGGCGGATTGGCCCGATCGGCTCGGAAAGTCCTTCCGATCCCCTCCGGTCTCGACCCGATGGCCCGCGAATGCACGATTTCGACGTCGATCAGGATTTCGTCCCTCCGCGACGCGAGGTTATGATGGAAATGAATTTCCGAGGAGCCCTTCGATGTCCATGAGGCCTTTTGACCGCGACCTCGATCGAAATCCCGCGAACCATCTGCCGTTAACGCCGTTGACGCTGCTCGAGCGCGCGGCGGCGGTATTTCCGGACAGGCTGGCGATCGTCCATGGCGCCTTGCGGCGCAACTACCGCGATTTTCACAGGCGCAGCCGCCAACTGGCTTCGGCGCTCGCCAAGCGCGGATTGTCGCATGGCGACACGGTGTCGGTCATGCTCGCCAACACGCCCGCGATGCTCGAATGTCATTATGGCGTGCCGATGTGCGGCGCCGTGCTCAACACGTTGAACACGCAACTCGACGCCGGCGCGATCGCTTTCATGCTCGACCATGGCGAGGCCAAGGTCTTGATCGTCGACCGCGAATTCTCATCCGTAATCGCGGCGGCTCTGAAAATCGCCAAGGTCAGCCCGCTGGTCATCGACTACGACGATCCCGAATATGACGGACAAGGCGTGAGGCTCGGCGCAATCGAATACGAGGCCTTTTTGCGCGAAGGCGACGCTGACTATCAACGCGTGGCGCCGATCGATGAGTGGGACGCGATCACGCTCAATTACACCTCGGGAACAACCGGAGATCCCAAAGGCGTTGTCTACCACCATCGCGGCGCGAGCCTTCTGGCGGTCGGCAACGTCGTCACCGCCGACATGGAGCGTCATCCCGTCTATCTCTGGACCCTGCCAATGTTTCATTGCAACGGCTGGTGCTTCCCATGGTCGATCAGCGTGAAAGCCGGGACGCACGTCTGTCTGCGGCAGGTCAGGGCAAAGACCATGTACGATCTGATCGTCAACGAGAAGGTGACCCACCTTTGCGGCGCGCCGATCGTGATGTCGATCCTGCTCAACGCGAGCGCCGAGGAAAGGCGGCCGCTGCCGCACCTGGTTCGCTTTTTCACGGCGGCGGCCCCCCCGCCCGCGGCGGTTCTTCGCGCCATGAAGGAAGCGGGCTTCGAAGTCACACATCTCTATGGCCTCACCGAGACATATGGGCCTTCAGTGGTCAACGACTGGAAGGACGATTGGGACGCGCTCGATGCGGATGCGCAAGCGGCGCTGAAGGCGCGCCAGGGCGTGCGTTATCACGCCCTGGAGGGTCTCGAGGTCATGGATCCCGAAACCATGGAAAGCGTGCCCGCCGACGGCAAGAGCATGGGCGAAGTCATGTTTCGCGGCAACGTCGTCATGAAGGGCTACCTGAAGAACAAGGCCGCGACGGACGCGGCCTTCGCCGGCGGCTGGTTCCATTCGGGCGATCTCGGCGTCAAATATCCCGACGGCTACATTCAACTCAAAGACCGCTCCAAGGACATCATCATTTCCGGCGGCGAAAACATTTCCTCGATCGAGGTCGAGGATGTCCTGTTTCAGCACCCCGCCGTGCAACTCGCCGCCGTCGTGGCGCGTCCCGACGAAAAATGGGGTGAGACGCCGTGCGCCTTCATAGAGCTGAAGCCGGGTCACAAGGCGAGCGAAGACGAGATGATTGAATGGTGCCGCGAACGTATGGCGCGGTACAAGTGTCCGCGACATGTCGTATTCGCGGAAATCCCGAAAACGTCGACCGGCAAAGTGCAGAAGTTCGCGCTCCGCGAAAAGGCGCGCGCTTTGTCCTCGGCAAATTGATGAGCGCGCTCCGACCCTCCTGGACCGAACATTGCCGAAGCGGGCTCGTTGCGTCGTTGAGGACCGCGGCGGAACTGTTCCCGAAGGCTGGAGCGGACGGGGCGAGAATTGTCCATGACACGCGCAAGGAACTCAAGCGCGCCGCGTCCATCGCACGCATGTTCGCCCCGATCATCGGGTCGCCCGCTTACAGCGCGATCGAAATCGTCGACGCGGCGCGCCGCCAGGTCGGACGCGCGCGCGATCTCGACATTTTGCCGCGAGTGCTTGCGGGACTGAAGTGCGAGCCTTTGACGCGGGACGTGTTGATGCGGGCGATCGCGCTCGAACGCGGCAAGGTTAGGGGAGATCACGCCAGCGGCGAAACCGCTAAATTTACTCGGGAATTGCTGGGCTGCGCGGAGACCGCGGCGAACTGGGACCTGGGTTCGGAAGATCCGGAGGCGTTGGTTCATTCGCTTCGTCTGACCTACCGGGCCGCCAAACGCCGCGGCCGGGCGGCCTGGGCGAGCGAGGACGCCAACGACCTCCATGATCTGCGTACCCATGTGGTCGACCTCGGGCATCAATGCGCGCTGTTCGAACCCGTCTGGCCCGACCTGTTCGCGGCCTACGGCGCCGAACTGCACAGGCTTCGCCAATCGCTCGGCGATCACAATGATCTGACCGTGCTGGGCGAGTTCGCGCTTTCACGGCGCGAGGTTTCGGCGGAGGCCGCCGAACATCTCGTGGCGCTGGTGCTGCGCGCGCGCAGGCCCGTCGAACGAAGGGCACGCAGCCAGTTCGAGCGGTTATTCGCCGAGCGCCCCGGCGCGTTCGCCCGGCGCATCGGCGCCTATATCGCGCACCCTCAGCACAAGACGCCCGCGCCTGAAAAGCCGTAGCCGGGCGCATTCGAGCTCACCGATATCTCGCCTTGAGATCGGCGATGCGGCGCGAGTCCTGGTCGATGATGCAGGCAAGCCTGGGGTCGCCGCCCTTGGCGCCCATTCCCGCCTCGAAAGGCGCTACGTCCTGGCATTCCCCGTCTCGCCAGCTGATCCACTGCGCTTGCGAATTTGTAAGAGAACGCTTCCAACGCGCTTTTTGCGAAGACAGCAGACCGGCGCGCGCGTCTATCGACTTGATGGCCGCCTCCACCTCCGTCGTCAGTTCCTTGTCCGACTTGTCGGCGGCATTGCGCAGGCAGTCGGCGAGTTCGCGGGCTCCGATCTTCTGGGGGTCGCAAGCCGCCTGCGACGGGCGCGCTTCCTCGGCGCGCGCGCTAAAAATCGAACCGGCCAGCGCCGCAGCGAAAATGAGCCAACGCATGTTCAATCATTCCGAGTAAAAACGCTCTCTTAGCCTTAACTCCGGCGATCGCCTAGCGCGCAGGCGAGGCGCTGGCAAGAAAATCTCCGATGCGGCCGAGAGCCCGGCGAATGTTATCGGTGGAGTTTGCGTAGGATAATCTGATGTAACCTTCGCCGTAGACCCCAAAATCCGGCCCGCCGATGGTCGCGACGCCGGCCTGTTCGAGCAGGGCGTTCGCCAGCGGCTTGGCCTTCCATCCAGTCGCGGAGATATTCGGGAAAGCATAGAAAGCGCCCTTCGGCGTCGCCGCGCGCACCCCGGGAATCCGATTGAGTTCCTCCACTACGACCTTTCTGCGCGCGTCAAATTCGGCGACCATTGCGCGGACGGCGTCCTGCGGCCCCGTCAGCGCGGCGAGCCCGCCGTATTGCGCGGGAGCGTTGACGCAGGAATAAGAATTCACCGCGAGCTTGCGCGCCGCCTCGTAGAGGGTCTTGGGCCATACGGAATAGCCGAGCCGCCAGCCAGTCATCGCATAGGTCTTCGACCAGCCGTCCAACAGGATCAGACGATCGCGGATTTCCGGATAGGCGAGCAGCGTGCGGTGTTCGAGACCGTCATAAGTCATCTGTCCGTAAATCTCGTCCGAGAGGATTGCAGCGTCGGGAAAGGCGGAAAGGCCGGCCACCAGTTTGTCGATCTCGGCTTTGGGGGTTACGCCGCCGGTCGGATTGGCCGGCGAATTGAGAATGATCAGCCGCGTCTGCGGCGTCATGAGGCTGAGAGTCTCCTCGGCGGAAAAGGCGAAGCCGTTCTCCTCGCGAACAGGTATCGGGACCGGCCGCGCGCCGGTGAATTCGATCATCGAGCGATAGATCGGAAAGCCTGGATCGGGATACAATATGTCGGCCCCGGGTTCGCCGAACATCAGGATCGCCATATGCATGGTGACCTTGCCTCCGGGCACGATCAGAACGAGATCGGGCGATACGCCGACGCCGAATCGCCGATGCAGATCGGCGGCGACGGCCTCGCGCAGCGCGGGGATGCCGGTCGCCGGCGTATAGCCGTGCTCGCCGTCGCGCAGCGCCTTGATCGCGGCCTCGACGATATGGGCCGGGGTCTTGAAATCGGGCTGGCCGATGCCGAGGTTGATGACGTCGCGCCCCTGACGCTGCAACTCGGCCGCCTTGGCGAGAACGGCGAACGCGTTTTCCTCGCCAATTCGCGAAAATGCAGGAACTACGTGCAGCATATAGGCCCTCCCCTGATCATGTTCTGTTTGGCGCAGAGACGCGCCCGCCACAAGCGACTTGAATACCTGTCGAACGAATCGGCGTTCAGTTTGACGGCCCCGCCGACCCGTTCGTCCCCGCGAGTTCCGCCACGCGCCTTTCTTCTTCTTGGCTGAGCGGCGGCGGGGGGGCCGGCGTCCGCCGCGTCGCGAAACCTATCGCGAGCGCGCCGAGGGCCAGCGTCAGCGGCGCACTCAGCCACAGCAGCATTGTTTCCGCCTTGAACGGCGGCTTGAGCAGGATAAAGTCGCCATAGCGCGAGACCAGGAAATCCCTGACCTGGTCGTTGGTCTCGCCCTTGGAAATCCGTTCTCGAATCAGGACGCGGATGTCCCTGGCGAGCGAAGCGTCGGAATCGTCGATCGACTGGTTCTGGCAGACGAGACAGCGCAACTGGGCGGACAGGTCGCGCGCGCGGGCCTCCAATACGGGATCTTTCAGCATCTCGTCGGGTTGAACCGCGCGGGCGAAAGGCGCTCCGAGCATGAGCGCGATTATGAGCGCGAAGCGAATGATCCGCATGGGTCAGCCCGACGCCATCGCTGCGGCGCCCGCGCCCGCCTTGGCGCGCGCCGGCGCTCCGAAACGCAGCCGCCGGTCGGCGAGCGAGACCGCGCCGCCGAACGCCATGACGCAGGCGCCGAGCCAGATCAGGGTCACCAGCGGCTTCCAGTAAAGACGCGCGGGGATAGTTCCGTCGGCGGCGGGATCGGAAATCGCGACATAGACCTGGCCAAGGGCCAATGTCGCAATTCCCGCTTGCGTCGTTTCCATCTGCCGCGTGGCGAACTGACGCCGAGCCGGTTCTACGGTCGCGACGGTTGCGCCGCCGGAGCGGATGCTCATGCGCGCGACCGTCTCTTGATAATTGGGGCCAGTGCGCAGGTTCACAGAGTCGATGACAATTTCATACGGGCCGACATGCAGTGCGGAGCCTACCCGCATCGACGCAATCCTCTCGACTCCGAAACCGGTCGCCGCAAGGCCGAGCAGCAACAGGCCGACGCCAAAATGAGAAATCGCGCCGCCCCAGAACGAGAGCGGCAGCCCACGCGCCCGCGCAAGTGCGACAGACGCGTTTGACGCCCCACGGCGCACCCGTGCGACGACTTCGGCGAGCGTCCCGAGCATGACGAAGACCGAGAGAGCCGCGGCGATCGGGGCGAGCAGCGGCCCGCCGCGAAAAGCGGCGAGGAGACTCGACCAGAACGAGCAGACCGGCGCCAAGGGCGAAGGCGAGCCTCTGCGCCACGCCCAGGAGATCGCCCCGCTTCCACGCCAAGGAGAAGCCGAATGGCGTCAGCAGCGTCAACGCCAAAAGCAGCACACCGCAGGTCATGTTGAAAAAGGGCGCGCCGACCGTGATTTTCTCGCCCGTCAATTGCTCCAGGGCGAGCGGATAAAGGGTTCCGAAGAAGACGCTCGCGCAGGCGGTCGTCAGCAGGAGATTGTTGAGCACCAACGCGCCTTCGCGCGAAATTGGCGCGAACAGGCCGCCCTGCTTCAGCGCCGGCGCCCGCCAGGCGAACAGCGAAAGCGAACCTGCGATGAACGCCGCCAGAATGACCAGGATGAATACGCCGCGGCGCGGATCGCTGGCGAAGGCGTGCACCGAAGTCAGAACGCCTGAGCGCACCAGGAACGTGCCGAGCAGCGAGAAAGAGAAGGCCAGGATCGCCAGGAAGATCGTCCAGACCTTCAGCGCGTCGCGCTTTTCCATCACGGCGACCGAGTGAAGAAACGCAGTTCCCGCCAGCCAGGGCATCAGCGAAGCGTTCTCGACCGGGTCCCAGAACCAGAAGCCGCCCCAGCCGAGCGTGTAGTAGGCCCAATAGGAGCCCATAGCGATGCCGAGCGTCAAAAAGCCCCAGGCGATCAAAGCGAACGGGCGCACGAAACGCGCCCAGGCGGCGTCGATGCGGCCCTCGATCAGCGCGGCGGCGGCAAATGAGAAGACGATCGAGAAGCCGACATAGCCGAGATAGAGCAGCGGCGGGTGGATCGCCAGACCTGGATCCTGCAGGATTGGGTTGAGGTCGCGGCCCTCGAACGGCGCCGGAACGAGCCGCTCGAACGGGTCCGAAGTGGCCAGTATGAACACCAGGAACGCGGCGCCGATCAGCCCTTGCACGCTGAGGGCGTCCGCCCTCAGCCTTTCCGGGAGCGAGCGTCCGAACAGCGCGACCAAGGCGCCGAAGGCCGCCAGAATCAGCGACCACAGCAGCATCGACCCTTCGTGATTGCCCCAGACGCCGGAGAATTTGTAGATCGCGGGCATCGCGCTGTGGGAATTCTCGGCGACGTTCAGCACCGAGAAGTCGGAGCGCAAATGCGCATTGGCGAGCGCTGCGAAGGCAAAGCCCACGAAGACGAATTGTCCGAGCGCCGCGCCGACGCCTACGCCCATAAGCGCGCTGTCGCCGCGCCGGGCCCCCCAAAAAGGCGCCAGGGTCTGCACGATCGCGAGTCCGAGCGCGAGCATCAGGGCGAAATGGCCGGCCTCTACGATCATGGCTTGACGTTCCCCGCTTCGCCTTCGCGCCAGCGTCCCTGTTTTTTCAGCAACTCGACGACTTCGCGCGGCATGTAGCGCTCGTCGTGCTTGGCCAGGATCGTCTCGGCGCGGAACTGGCCCGGAGCTTCCAGGACGCCTTCGGCGACGACGCCCTGCCCTTCGCGGAACAGGTCCGGCGGCAGGCCCTCGAACGAGACTTTCACGTCTTTCGACCCATCGGTAATCGAGAATTCGAGCTTGTCCTGGCCGGATTTGACGACCGTGCCGGGTTCCACCAACCCGCCGATTCGAAGACGGGACCCGGATGCGACATTCTTGGCCGCCAGTTCGCTCGGGCTGTAAAAGAAAACGATATTGTCGCTGAGCGCATAGAGCGCAAGCCCTGCCGCCGCGGCCACGACGCACAAGGCTCCCGCGATCATCGCCATGCGTCGGCCCTTGCGCGTCATTGCGTCACTCTCCGAGCCCCAATTCGTGCGCCAGCGCGGCGAAATTCGCCGTGGCGGCCGCGTCGTTGGCAAAGGCTTTGCGAGCCGCCGCCAGCGCGTCTTTGGCTTTATCGGTTTCGTGCAGTACCGAATAGGCCCTAATCAGGCGAGCCCACTCCTCCGCGCTGCCGCCCCCTTGCGCGAGACGATTGGCGAGTTGAGCGACCATGCCCTGGATCATCGTCCGCTGTTCGGCGGTGAATCCGCCCGGAGCCTGCGCGTCCGCCGCCGGGCCGGGCGCGCCCGCCTCTTGCGGCGGCTCCCCCTTCAAGGCGGCCAGCCGGGCTCTTAGCCCGATCATCCAGGGCGCCGAACCGCCGGCTTCCGGGAGCAACGCCTCGTAGGTCTGGGTCGCGCCCTTGGCGTCGCCGTCCTGTTCGGCGGCGAGCGCGAGATAGAAACGCGCCATCGGCAAGCCCGGCGAATCGGCAAGCGCCGTGTCGAAGGCGGACCGCGCATCCGCGGTCACCACCCCGCCTGCCGCGGCCACCAGCGCCTCGCCATAGGAGGCGCGCAAATCGCCGCTTTCGCCCTTCAGGCGCAGCAATTGCCGGAAGGCCGCGACTGCGTCGTCGAACCGGCCCTGACGCATATACACGGGCGCCAGCACCGCCCATCCGCGCGCGTCATCGGGCGAAGTCGCCAAATGCGCTTCGATCTTGGCGATTGCGGCCTCCAGGGCCCCTGGCGACGACGCGTCGAGCTTGCGTTCGGCAAGCGGCGCATCGGGGATGTCGGGACTCCCGTAATAGCCGTATAGGCCAAGCGCGATCGTCGGCACGACGATCAATATCATGAGCGAAGCGGCGCGGCGGCGCGCCAGCGCGTTTTCCTTCGGCGGCGGAGCGGAGGTCGAAGCGCTGGCCGAGATCAGACGGCGGCCCGCTTCGGCGCGCGCGGACGCCGCCTCGGTCGGCGGCAATTGGCCGCGCTCGACATCCCGCTCAATCTCGGCGAGCTGGGCCCGATAGAAGGCCGCCTCGCTGGCCTGGGCCTCGCGGGGCGCGCGGCGGAACGCCAGCGGCCACAGAGCCGCGAGAACCGCGACTCCGGTCATGACGGCCAGGATGAACCACAACATCAACGCGGCCTCTTCAAGCGCTAGCCTCCCCTCCTTACGGCGGAAGGCGCAACGGCTCGGCGAGCAGGGGAAGGGCGGACCTGCTGTTATCTCAAAGCGCGGGGCGCGTCCAATCGCGACGGCGGCGCCTCGTCGTTCGCGACCGCGCTTCGTCGGTCGCCGTACACTGCAAACACCGGTTTTCCGCCGATGGCGCTTCCACGGCCGTCAGAGGCCGGGCAATCGCAGGCTGGCGCGAACGCCTCCGAGCGGGCTGTCCTCGAGCCGCAACGACCCGCCATAGATCGCCGCCAGGTCCACGACGATAGACAAGCCCAGGCCCGACCCTGGCCGCGACTCGTCGAGCCTTCTGCCGCGCTGAAGCGCCGCCTCGCGCGCTTGCGGGTCAAGCCCCGGTCCGTCATCGTCAATGCGCGCCGTGAAATAGGGCCGTCCCGCCGAATCGGGAAGCGGATCGCGCTCCGCCCTAATTTGGACCCGGGAGCGCGCCCATTTGCCGGCGTTATCGAGCAGATTGCCGATCAGGTCGGACAAGTCCTGCGACTCGCCGCGGAATCGAAGGCCTTCCTGCGCGAAAATCTCGAACTCGAGATCGCGATCGCGATAAACCTTGTCGAATGTTCTTACGAGCCCTTCGATCACCGGCCGCAATTCCGTCGCCGCGCTCGGCGAATTCGCCCGGGCGGCGGCCCTGGCGCGGTCGAGGTAGAAGCTGACCTGCCGCGTCATGATCTCGGCCTGCTCGCGCACTTTGTCCGCAAGCGTTGGGCTCTGCGATTCGGCCTCGTTGACGATCACGCTCAAGGGGGTCTTCAACGCGTGCGCGAGATTGCCGACCTGGGTGCGCGCGCGCTCGACCACCTCGCGATTGGCGTCCAGCAGCAGATTGACCTCGGCGGCGAGCGGCGCGACGTCCTGCGGGAATTCGCCATTGATTCTTTCAGCTTCGCCGCGCCGAATCGTCGTAACGCCTTCCTGCAGGACGCGCAGAGGCCGCAATCCGAAACGAACCGCGAGCGCGGTCGATCCGAGCAAAGCGACCGCCAGGATAAGGAATGTGGCGGCGAGCGCATATTCGAAATTCTCGATCTGCGTCTGAATCACGTCGGCGTTGGCGGCGACCTGGATGAGGTAGCGCCCCTCCTCGCCCGCGTCGATCTCGCGCTGAACCATGCGCAAAGGCTTGTCCCCGGGGCCGACGACATAGCCGCGCCAGGCGCCCCGGTCTTCCCGGGCCTCCTGCTCGTTGATCCTGGGCAATTGCGTGGCGAACAGCGATCGCGAAGTGCGCACGTCGGGGTGATCGCCGTCGAGCCGGGTGATCTGCCAGTACCAGCCGGAGAAGGCGAGTTCGAACTGGGGCGCGATGACGGGCGGCGCCCCGCCCTTGGCCTCTTCCGCGACCGCGACATTGGCGACCAGCGCCTTCAAGTAGACGCCCAGCTGGTCGTCGAAATTCGTCTCGCTCCACCGTGCGTTCAGCGCCGAGAGGCCTAATCCGGCGATAATGAGGATCGACGAACTCCAGAACGCGGCTGACAGAAAAAGCCGAGAGGCGATCGATTGCGCGTTCAGCGCTTTCAGCATGTCCGCGATCCGATCCGCGCCGCCGCGTCAGGTCCTCTTTCAGCGCGCGTGTCTGCGAGAGGGCGTTGTCTCGGCCGCATCCGAATCCGTCTCGATGATATAGCCCAGGCCGCGCGCGGTTTGAATGATGTCGACGCCGAGCTTCTTGCGCAAACGTCCGACGAACACTTCGATCGTATTGGAATCGCGGTCGAAATCCTGCTCGTAGAGATGGTCGACGATCTCGCCGCGAGATACGATCCGCCCCGCATGATGCATGAGGTAGGAAAGCAACCGGTATTCGTGGCTCGTCAGCTTGATGGCGGCGCCGTTGACGCTCACGCGGCCCGCCCGAGCATCCAACCGCACCGGGCCGGCCACCAGTTCGCTGGTCGCATGTCCGGCGGCCCGGCGCAGCAGCGCCCGCAGCCTCGCCAGCACCTCCTCCATATGAAAGGGTTTGGCGACGTAATCGTCGGCGCCGGCGTCAAATCCTTGTACCTTGTCGCTCCAACGGTCGCGCGCCGTCAGGATGAGAACAGGCATCGTGCGGCCCGATTTCCGCCAGGCTTCGAGTACGGAGACGCCGTCGCGCTTGGGCAGGCCGATGTCCAGAATGACGGCGTCATAAGGTTCCGTGTCGCCGAGGAACCAGCCTTCCTCGCCGTCGAATGCGCGGTCAACCGCGTATCCCGCGGTTTCCAAGGCGGTTACGACCTGGCGGTTCAGGTCTCTATCGTCTTCGACAACGAGCAGGCGCATGGGTCCGAATTTCCCTGCCGATCAGTTCTTGGAGACGGGTTCGCGTACGTGGAGCGTCTCGATGTATTTCCCGGTCGTCGCGTTCATGACGACGTGGAAGAATCGATTATCGCGGTGCAAAAGCGCGATTTCATAGACGAATTCCTCGCTCAGCCGGCAGAGCCGGGCCGACAATGCTTCCGCCTTGAATTGGGTCTGCGCGGCCTTGAGAACGGCGTAAGGTTCGAGCAGATGGTGGGCCTTGACCTCTTCCCGGGTTTCTCCAGGGGGCAGGCAGACCGGTTTCATCGCGGAATGCCCTTCAGCTTCCGCAGCAAAGGCGAAAGTCGCCGCGCCGAGAGGTGCGGCCGCCAGGACCCATGCAAGGAAAATCGACGAGCCGCAATTCATAATGGAAGTGTTTCGCTCCGCGCCTGAATGGCGAATGAATGCGATAGCAATGAGACCGCGCCCCGCCAATATCCTACAGGACCTCGGCTTGCGCCGATACCCCCGACGCGATAGCTCGCCGGCATGACAATCCTTGCCCGAATTGCGCTTTTCCTTGTGGCCGTGGGTCTGACCGCCGGCCAGTTTCAGCCCGCCCGGGCGATTGTGGGGTCCGATAGCCGCGGCGAAGCCTTCGCCGATCGCGTCGTCATGATCCTGACGCGGGGACCGCAAGGGTCCGGCTTTTGCACGGGCGTGGTTCTCGCGCCCAGAATTGTTCTGACCGCGGCTCACTGCCTGCGCCCGGCCGCCGACATGGTCGTCCATTTTCGCGACGCGGCCGGCGCGCCGATCCTCATTCCGGTCAAGCAGTCGAAAGCCCATCCCCAGTTTCGCCCGGACGCGGTCAGACAGCGCGTGGTTTCGATCGACCTCGGATTGATAGAAACGCAAATCCCTTGCCGGCGAACTTCCGGCCGGCGCGCCTTGCCGGATCCGAACCGCCGGGGGTCGGCGAGCCGACGACGGTCGTCGGCTTCGGGGTCGCGAAGGAGGGCGAACCGAAGACGGGCGGCGCGCTTCGGGCCGCCGGGCAAGTCGTTCGCGCGCCCATCTCTAAAATCCTGTTGTGGACCGAGGGTCCCGAGGGCGAAGCCGGCGCGTGTTCGGGCGATTCCGGCGGGCCGATCTTCGCGGCGGACAACGAATCGGTGCTCGCCATCGTTGCCTGGACGAATGGGGCCTCCGGGGGCAAGTGCGGCGCCGTCACTCAGGGACCTCTGATCGCGCCGCTGCGCGATTGGATCGAGTCAATCGTCGCGCAATGGCGGCGCTGACGGGTCTCAAATTGTGGCAAATTCGCAACGCATTCCGTCAATTTGAGCCCAGTCGCTGTCATAATTTCGCGACGGCCGATCCGGCTATTGCCATGTCACCTAACTGTCATACACCCTCCCTATGGACATACCGCAGAGCTCGACAAGGGATCGTTATTGCGCTGAGGCGTTCGGCGGAAAACGCGGCTTTTCCCAACGAGTGGGGCGATGAAAAAGAGTCTCGGTTGAGACGTGCGGCCGAAGCGGGAAGAGCCCGCGCGGCGCCAAAATATGGGGCGCGATATGAGCTTGATGAGGTCGATCCTTTTGGCGGGCGTGGCGGGCGTCGCCTTCGGAGCGGGGGCCCAGGCCGCCGATTTGCCGACGAAGAAAGAGGCGGCGCCGCCTCCGGCGGCGTCCTGCTATTCCAGCTTCATGACCTGGCTGGAATCGAGCGCGGCCGACTGCCCGCTGTCGGTGGCGGGGATCACGCTTTACGGCACGATCGACGCCGGCGCGGGTTACGAGACCAACGGCGCCAGGTTCAACGCCTCCTATCCCAACGGCGTGAGCGAGCTGATCAGCAAGTTCAACAACGGCGACAGGTGGCAGTGGGTTCCCAACGGCCTGAGCCAGTCGAACGTCGGCGTGAAGGTCAAGGAGCAGATCGTTCCGAACTGGTACTTCGTCGGCGACGTCAACTTCGGCTTCAACCCCTATTCGCTGCAGTTCGCCAACGGCCCGCAGTCGCTGTTGGATGAAAACGCCACGAAGCTCGGCTACCAGCAGGCGAACGGCGACTCCAGCCGCGCCTTCGGCCCGATCAACACCCGCGCCTATGTCGGCGTGAGCAACACCACCTACGGCACGCTGACGGCCGGCCGTCAGTATTCGTTCACGAACGACGTGTCCTCGGCCTACGATCCGTTCGGCGGCGCCTATGCGTTCTCGCTGATCGGCACTTCGGGCACGGTGCTGGCCGGCACCGGCTTCACCGAGACGGCCCGCGCGAACACGTCGATCAAGTATCAGGTCGCCTACAACGGGTTGCGCGCCGGCGCGTTCTGGCAGTTCGGCGGGTTGGAACAGGGCAACGGCTCCAACGGCGCCTTCCAGGCCGATATCGGCGCCGACTTCAACGGCTTCTCGTTCGACGCGATCTACGCCTATGCGCAGGACGCCCTCGTCCTGAAGAGCTACGCCGGCTCGCTGCCGACCGGCGTGCCCGACCCGGACAATACGCTGAAGGCCTATGTCGGCAACATCAACGCGGGCGTGCTGACCGGCAAATACGTCTGGAACGCGCTGACGCTCTATGCGGGCTATGAATATGCGCAGCTGTCGAGCGCGTCCAACCTTTACGGCGCGTCCGCGAACGGCAAGTCGGGCGGCTGGTATGTCAACTTCGTCAACAGCGGCTCGCCCGGCATCATCCAGGCCAACCAATTCGTCAATCCCGAGGTTCTGCAGGTTCTCTGGATCGGCGGCAAATATGCGCTGACCCCCGACTTGAGCGCTGCGGCCGGCTACTACTACGAGTGGCAGAACAATTACACGAACGAATACACCAGCTACAACGTTCCCGTCAGCAAGGCGCATCCCAAGGGCACCGCGACGGGCGTCGGTTGCGGACCGAACCCGACGCCGGCGATCACAGGCGCCAGCCCGCAGGGCTCGAACGCCGGCGCCTGCGCCGGCAACACCAACGTCTTCTCCGCGATGCTCGATTGGAAGCCCTACAAGCGTCTCGATGTCTACGGCGGCTTCATGTACTCCATCGTCAGCGGCGGCATGGCCAACGGCTACATCCAAAACAACAACTGGGCCCCGACCGTCGGTCTGCGCCTCAGCTTCTGAGCCTTCAAATCCCCAATCCGAAGACGCCCCGGGTGAAAGCCCGGGGCGTTTTTTTGGCCCGGACCGCCCCGCGGCGCGACGGCTCAATGGCTAAAGCCTTACCGCGTTTTCGGGGCGTTGCGCGCCGACTTGGCTGGGCTCGGCCCGGCCGCGCGGGACATTCGAGACGGCCGGTTCGGCCATTTCACAATATGTTCGGGCCACTTCTCGATCGGCAAGTCGTCTTCGCTCGCCGCAACGCGTCCGCCGACCGCGACGCCAGCCTCGACGACGGTTTCCGCCGAACCCGAAACCAGCGGATGCCACCAGGCGAGATCGCGCCCCTCCGCCAAAACTCGGTAGGCGCAGGTGACGGGCAGCCAGGACAGCGTGCGAACCGCCTGCGGGGTCAATTTCACGCAATCCGCGACCCGCTCTTGTCGGTGCGCGTAGTCTCGGCATCGGCAGGTCTTGCTGTCCAGCAGCGTGCATCCCAAATCCGTGTAATGGATCTGTCCGGTGTCCTCGTCTTCGAGCTTGACCAGGCAACAGCGGGCGCAGCCGTCGCACAGGCTCTCCCACTCGGCCGCCGACATCTCTTCGAGCGCTTGACCCGCCAGAACGGGGCAGCCGGGTCGGGGGTCTTCGTCATGGCGGTCTCCTGATCCGGCGCGCTCGGCGCCGCGGCGCGCGGCCTCGCATTTCGAGACCGACGAGGGGCTTTATCGGGCTTCCCGCAACGGGGGGCGCACGTCAAGCCCGCGCAAGGCGCGAGAACGTGGTAACAAGGGCATCGGGCAGAACCGTCGGGTCAGGGAGTTGAAGGCGCGGTGCCGAACGATCGACAAAAATCAGGCTTCGCAAAGGCGGTCGCGCGCGCCCTGCTGGCCTTCGACGCGTTCGTCGATTCCTCGATGTTCAATGCGCAACGCCGCGCGGTTCGTGCGGGGCAGGCGATCGCGGCATTCTCGGAAGGGCTTCGGGTCTCGGGAATCGCAAAGGCCGCGATCGACCTCATTTGCGAAGGCTTGAACGTCGGGCTCGTCGGGTTGATATTCGCGATCGCGCTCGCGCTTCCCTCCTATCGGGAAACGAGCGACGAGGATTGGCTGAAGCGGCAGGACCTCGCGGTGACCTTCCTCGACCGATATGGCGTCGAGGTCGGGCGGCGAGGGATCAAGCATGACGACGCGATCCCGTTCGAGGAATTGCCCGACCATTTCATAAAGGCGGTGCTCGCCACCGAAGATCGGCGTTTCTTCAGCCATTTCGGCATCGACGTCGTCGGCACCCTTCGCGCGCTGACCGTCAACGCGCACGCCGGCGGGGTCGTGCAAGGCGGCTCGTCGATAACCCAGCAACTCGCGAAAAACCTGTTTCTGTCCAACGAGCGGTCGATTTCGCGCAAGATCAAGGAGGCCTATCTCGCGCTCTGGCTGGAGCACCACCTGACGAAGAAGCGAGATTCTCGGCCTCTATCTCGACCGCGCCTATATGGGCGGCGGCGCTTTCGGCGTCCAAGCGGCCGCGCAATATTATTTCGGCAAGTCCGCTCGCGACATCAATCTGGCCGAGGCGGCCATGCTCGCGGGCCTCTTCAAGGCGCCCACGAAATATTCGCCCAACGTCAATCTGCCGGCGGCGCGCGCGCGCGCCAACGACGTGCTCACCAATCTCGTCGACGCCGGCTTCATGACCGAGGGCCAGGTTTATGCGGCGCGCCGCAATCCCGCGACCCCGGTCGACCAGAGCGGCCACAACAGCCCCGATTGGTACCTGGATTTCGCCTACAACGAGGTCAAGGGGCTGGCCGACGCGGGCAAGCTGGGATCGGACCGGGTGCTGGTCGTGCGAACCGGGCTCGACACCGGCCTTCAGCTCAAGGCCGAAAGCGTCCTCGAGGACATGCTGAGGGACAAGGCGCCCGCCTACAAGGCGCATCAGGCGGCCGCGGTCATCGCAGACCCCACCGGGCTGGTCAGGACGATCGTCGGCGGGCGCGACTACGGCGCCAGTCAATTCAATCGCGCCACCGAGGCGGCGCGCCAGCCCGGCTCGTCGTTCAAGATTTTCGTCTATCTGACCGCCCTTCTGACCGGCAAGTTCCACGCGAACACGCCGATCGACGCGTCCAGCGTCTGCATCGGGGACTATTGCGTCCACAATTATCACGGCGAGAGCGGCGGCTCGATGCCGCTCTATCGGGCGCTGGCCGAGTCATTCAATACGGCCGCGATCCGCTTGTCGATCAAGATCGGCGAGGCCTATTGGCCGCCCAAGCAGCCCTATCACCTGGCCAAGATCGCGGCGCTCGGACGCGCCAAGATCGTCGAGACCGCGCGCGCCTTGGGACTGACGACGCCGCTCGTGGATACGGTTTCGCTCCCCGTCGGCGCCGACGAGGTCAAGATGATCGACATGGTGGGCGCGAATGCGCTGCTCGCCAACGGCGGCAAGCGCGCGACGCCCTATGCCGCCATCGAGATCCGCAATTCCGCGGGTGCGGTGATTTATACCCACGACGCCGACCGCCGCCGCCGGTGCAGGTGATCCCGGCCGACAAGATCGCCGAGATGAACAATATCATGACGCATGTCGTGACCGAGGGCACCGGCCGGGCGGCCCAAATTCCCGGCCTGACCATTTCCGGCAAAACAGGAACGACCAACAATTCGACCAACGCGTGGTTCAACGCCTTCACCGGCAATCTCGTCGGCAGCGTCTGGTTCGGCAACGACGACAATTCGCCCACGGAAAACATGACCGGCGGCACATTGCCGGCGCAGAGCTGGCGCGAGATCATGGTCTACGCCCACGAGGGGCTCGAACCGAAACCGCCCTATGGCGTCGCGCCGGCGGCGCCGAGCGCAAACTCTCAGAGCGTCGAAGCCACGCAGGCCAAGTCCGGCAGCGGCGCACCGGAAGGCGCTCCGCGCGAGGTCGGTCTTGCGCCGCGATCGACCGAAGTCATTCTCGAGATCGGCGATTTCGCGCGCAACGCGCGCAAGCGGAGCGCGGCTCTGGAGTCTTCGTCCAGCCCCTCGGACCAGGCGAGCGCGAGCCCGTCTGACAAGGGCGCCGCCGTTCTGGCGCCTTGAGCGACGCTTGACTTGAGGCGTTCGCCTTGCGCTTTATCGCACCGCGCCCGCCCGCCATCGGACATGCTGCGTGACGACATTCATCAAAGCGATCCTCGCCGCGGCGGCCGGTTTGGCGCTCGGTCTTTGGGCGACCCAGGCCCTGCTCGCCGACGGCGGCCCGTTCGACGTCGTCTCCTTGGGCGCGTGGAGCGTGGCGACCCGCGCCGGAGCGATCGACGCTGATCCCTATACGCGCGCAAGTCTCGAGCGTAGCGGCGAAATTCCGCTCGCTTTGGGCGAAGGGCTGCGCCTGATCGCGCGCGTCGACGACGACGGCCGGCCGCTGCGCGCCCATTGCGTCTACCGCGTGGCGCCGAGAACGCCGGCGGCGCGTTATTGGACACTCGAGGTCGTCGACAGGAAGGGCTTTCCGATCGAGAATCCCTCGGGCCGTTTCGTCTTCCGGTCCAGTGAAATCCAGAGAGAGCCCGACGGCAGCTTCGCGATCTTTGTTTCGGCATTGGCGCATGCCGGCAATTGGTTGCCGGTCGGCTCTGATCGCCCGTTCGCGCTGGCGCTCAGACTCTACTGATTCGCCGCTGAGCGCGACGGCGGGCGGAATCGAAAAGGCGGCGGCGCCCGCGGTGAAACGGGAGTCTTGCGCGTGAACGGACGCGCCCGGATTGCGGACGCCGCCCTTTACGTTGTCGCCGCGCTGCTTCTGGCGGCCCTGGTTCACTTCGTCGTCGTCCTGGTCATTCCCCTGGTCGCAACTCGCGACGCCTACGCCAAACTCGCGGAGATGGGTCCGTTGGGGACGACATTCGTTCTTCCCCAGGCGTCGCCGTCCGAGCGCTCGTTTCCCTATGCCGATCCCGCCGTGGCGATGGCCTTCTGCCGCTTCGATCTCAGCGGCGGCCCGGTGCGCGTGAACGCTCCGACCGGCCGAGCCGGATTCGCGTCGATCTCCTTTCACTCCCGTCGCGGGGCGGTTTTCTACGCCCTCACCGATCGGGCCGCGTCGCACGGACGAATGCAGGCGGTCATCGTCACGCCGGCGCAATTGCGCGCGCTCGAAGCCGACGAGGACGAAGACAATCCCTCCGAGGACTTGCGCATCGTTTCGCCGACGAGCGAGGGCTTCGCGCTTGTGCGCGTATTCAGTGAATTGCCTAGCCTCTACAGCGATGCGGAGGCGCAGGCGAAGGAGCTCGCCTGTACGCCCGAGCCGCCGACAAAGTGAGGCGCCAGGCGTTGCGCGACGATCCGGCGATAGACAATCGCCCACATTCGCGCGATGTTGAGCCAAACGTTAGAGGTCGCGGGAGGATCGCCTCGGGTGACTACGCTGCTGGTGACACATAACGCTTGTTCCCTGCACGATATGGGGGAGGGTCACCCCGAGAGGCCTGAGCGCATGCGTGCGGTCGACCAGGCGCTCGAGTCCGAGATATTTCAGATGCTTGCCCGCGATCAGGCGCCGCGGGCGCCGATCGAGGCGCTGACCCGAGTTCATCCCGCCGATTATGTCGCCGCCATCGAACAGGCTTCGCCCAGGCAGGGACGCGTGCGCGTGGATCAAGACACGTCGATGTCGCCGGGAACCTGGGAGGCCGCGCTCAGATCGAGCGGTGGGGCCGTATTCGCCGTCGACGAGGTTCTCTCGGGCAAGGTGCAGAACGCCTTCGTCGCGACGCGTCCGCCTGGGCACCACGCCGAAGTTGCGACCCCGATGGGGTTCTGCTTTTTCAACAACGCCGCGGTCGCCGCGCGTCACGCGCAGGCCGTGCATGGGGCGGAGCGGGTCGCGATTGTCGATTTCGACGTTCACCACGGCAATGGGACGCAGGACATCTTCTGGGCTGACAAGACGGTCCTTTATGCCTCAACCCATGAAATGCCGGCCTATCCCGGCACCGGCGCGCTCGGCGAACGCGGCGAGTACGACCAGATCGTCAACGCGCCGCTACGCGCCGGCGACGGCTCCGAGACCTTCCGCGAGGCCTTCGACGTCGCGATTCTCCCGCGCGTCGAGGCGTTCAGCCCCGACCTTATCATCATTTCGGCCGGGTTTGACGCCCACTACCGCGACCCGCTGGGCAATCTGAAGCTGCGGGAAGAGGACTTCGCGTGGGCGACGCGCAGGCTGATGGCGATTGCGCAAAGACGATGCCAGAACCGCGTGGTTTCCTTGCTAGAGGGCGGTTACGATCTCGAGGGCCTCGCGCGTTCCGTGGCCGCGCATGTCGCCGCTCTGATGGGGGGCTGAATCGGCGCCGCGTCCGGACGCGCGAGATCAGTTCGCCGATAAGTCCAGCCAATGGCGACCGTCCCGGCTCTCGAGATCGACGACCCATAGGTCGGGATCAAAGCGGGCCTCGCGCGCGAGGCGGGCGTCGGCCTCAGCCGAATCGATCCATTCTGCGGCATGCGCGCGCATCCAGCGGCGTTCTCCCCCGGATTCCTCGTCAGCGGGGCCGGGCGCGTACAGGGCGACGCGGCCGTCCAACCGATCGACGACGACATAGATCGCACCGGCCTCAGGCGCGCCTCGCCGGCGCAGGACCGCGTAGGCGCCTTCGACCTCCGCTCGCCGGAGGTAGGCGGAAACCCATATGTCGGAGCGCAGCCGCAATGCGGTCAGCGGGACGTCGAAGAATTGGCCGCGGCCGTCAGAAGCTTGACCAGTCGTGGCGTAATTTCCGTCGTGATCGGCAGATTGTGGGATTTTTCGAAATCGCGCAGCGCGGCGCCGGTATCGGGCCCGGCCGCTCCGTCCGCCTTCAACGAATAGCCCAGTTTGATGAGCGCGCTCTGGGCGGCGACGGTCATGTGCGAAGCCTCCTTGGCGCCGCCCGTGCGCAGGAGATCGCCGATCGGATCCGCCGCGCGAGCAGCCGGTAGCGGCGCCGGGTCTGGATCCGCGGCTGGTTCCAGCGGGCGCATCGGCGGCGCGGCCGGCGGCGCCGATGCGATCGCCGGCGCGGAAGGGGGGGCGCTGGCGGTCGCCGGCCCGGCGGGCGCAGAGCGCGCCGCGGGTCCGGAGGACATCGGGGCGGCACTTGTGAAGAACGGCGCCGGATGGCGTTCGTGCTGCAAGCCCACGGCGTTTACGATGATGCCCAGGATAGTCGCGCTCAGGACCGCCGCCGCGTAGGCGCTCGGGCGCCTGGGCGCGAGCGCGAGCCAACGGAGAGGCGAGCGAACGGCGCGGCCCCGCTCCGCCTTTCGACGCGGAGCGGTCAGCACGGAATCATGGCGCATGCGCGCCAAGGCTTCAGGCAATTTTTCTCTCCTTCGAGGCCCGTATCCGGAACGGCGGCTCCGTCGAGCCGGAGGCGCCGGGCGTCGTCCTGCCGATCATCGAGGCGGTTTCGAAACGGGTGACCCCGCCGATCGTCTTCACATGGGTTCGGCAATCGAGCGGCAATCGGACGGTGACTCGCGTGCCCATCCCGGGCGCGCTTTCGAGGGAGAGGGCGCCGCCGTGCAGTCCCACCAATCCGCGCACCAGGGAAAGACCCAGCCCTGCGCCTTCGAAGCTGCGATCGTAGTTCGATTTGGCTTGAAAGAATGGGTCCCCGAGCCGCGGGAGGTCCTCCGCGGCGATCCCGATCCCGGTGTCGGCGACGTAAACGTGGATCATGGAGTCGATGGTCTCGGCGCCCACGGTCACCCGGCCGCCCGGAGGAGTGAACTTCACGGCGTTCGACATCAAATTCAGCAGAATCTGGCGGCAGGCGCGCTTGTCCGCGACAAGTTCGTGCGGATCGCCGGCCGCCGGCGTGCGAACCAGCTCGACATTGCCCGCTTCCGCCTTGAGGCGCAACATGTCGCAGCAACCGCGGATCAGGCCCTCGATGTCGAACGGCTCCGGCGCTATTTCGAATTTGCCCGCCTCGATCCTGGACATGTCGAGGACGAGATTCACGACGGAAAGCAGGTGCTCCGCCGAGGAGTGAATGATGCGGGCGTATTCGCGCCGTTTATCCGCCTCGGAGGGGACGAGGTCGGGGTCGCCCAGAATTTCAGAAAAACCGAGAATGGCGTTGAGCGGGGTCCGCAGCTCGTGGCTCACGTTCGCCAGCATCCGATCCTTCATGGAGACCGCCACCGCCGCCTCCGCGCGGGCGACTTCCAACCGACGCTCGGTCTCCTTGGCGTCCGTGAGGTCCCGTAGGGACGAGACTACGGCCGCGCCGTCGCCGGCTTCGACCCTGCCATCATCGCTCGGCAACCGGCGCAGGCGAATTTCGATCCAGACGAACACCGGCTCAGCAAAGCCGATCGACGATTTCTCGATTGCCCCGGAGCGCAGCCTGACGGTCGCCGTCGTCGTGACGTCGCCATGCAGCGCCGTGCTGAAGGCGTGGAGGAAAAGCGGCCGGTCCGCCACGTGCAATCTGTGCAGGAAACGAGTTCCCGTCAGCGCGTCGCTCTCGATCTGCAGCCATTGCGAGACTTCATCGCCAACGGCCAGCACGTTGCCGGAGACATCGTGATGCAAGACGAGGTCGCCCGCCGCGTGCGCGAGCGCGCCATAGCGACGCGTGCTGACAAAGTCGGTTTGCCGCTGGGCTTCGCGCGTTGCGCGCATGACATGGATCAGTATGGCGCCGCATACGGCGGCCGGCGGCGCCAGAAGCGCGGCGGCGCGCAATTCGGGCCCGCTCCCGATCAGTCCGATCCGTTCCGCGAACGCAAGTCCAAGCAGCAATCCGACCGGAAACAGCCCGCCTATCATGGAAAGAGCGGCCGTTACGATGATCGCGATCTCGATCGGCGTCAGGATGGTCCAGGCCAGCGCGATTTTCGGGCTGGCCTGCGCGCTCACGACGACGATCGCGGTAATGACGAACAGGCCGCCCAGCGCCAGTGATTGCGCCGGGGTCGCCTCTTCGGCGCGCGAAAGCATGAAGATCGCGGCGACCGGCAGGACCATCGCAACGCAGACCCAGGCCTGCCTGCCCATCTCCGCGTCGGAAAGCATCAGCATTGGCGGCGCCAGCAGCCCGGCCAGCGTGGCTATCGCCGGTCGCGCGAAAGCCTCGCCCTGCGCGCGACGACGGCCCGTTCGAAGCGCTTGCGACGCCGTCGGCAAGATCGCCAACCAACGCCGCCAATGCAGAATGACTTGCGACACCGAATGAGCACTCCACGGCCTTTCGGCCAATGCTACCCAACACTACGATCCCAGCCGCCCGTTAACTCCCGCCTAAGAATGCGGGCCCGTCTGAGCGCCCAGCCGAATTCCGTGCAAAAACCCGCGTCCGGTTTCTCATCATGGTTGACATTTTCCTCTTCCGCTCGCCCGACCTGCAGGGCTGTTTAAGGCGGGGTAAATGAGGTCGTTCCATATTGCCCAAAATTTTCGACCTCACTTTCAGGCGTCTACGCTAGCGTCCCCCAGGGCCGCCGATCTCTTGGCCGGCAGCGCAATAGGGGCGCAAATATGGGATACGTACTCAGATCCGCCTTTTGGCTCGGCCTCGTCTATTACGCCATGCCGCTCGGGCAATTGCCGCAAGTCGATTTGTCCTCCCGCGCCAATTTGAGGCCTGAGGCGCTGCTGTGCAGTTCCGCCAACGTCGCCATTGCCGATCGTCTGGGACCGCTTGAGCCGGCCTATCGCGATGCGGCGGCCGTGGGCTGCGTGGCGGCGCTGGCGTCGGGAACTGCCGCCCCCGTCCAGGCGAAATCCGCCCCGCAAAACTCCGCTCCGATCCGTCAGGCGTCCGCGCAATCACTGACCGATCGTGATCGGCAGCCGGTCTGGATCGGACGCCAGTCGCCGCCGCTGCCGCCCGCGCCGCGCCCCAAGCAGAGCTAGCCAGTCGCGCCGCTCGCGAGCTATAAACATCGCGCGAGAAAAGGCGCGAGGACGCAACCTGAATACAATCGAAACCATACGCGAAGATTTCGCTTTCCTCGACGAGTGGGAAGATCGCTACCGTTATGTGATCGAACTCGGCCGATCGCTCGAACCGCTTGATGCGTCGTCGCACAACGAAGCCAACCGGGTTCGCGGTTGCGTCAGCCAGGTCTGGATCGAACTCGAAACGCGAACCGACGCCGAGGGGCGAACGATCCTGCACTTTCGCGGCGACAGCAATTCGCATCTGGTAAAGGGCCTGATCGCCATCGCGCTGGCGCTCTATTCCGACCGGACGCCGCGTGAGATTCTGGCGGAGGACGCAATGGCGGCCTTCCGGGAACTCGGCCTCGAGCAGCACCTGACCCCGCAGCGCTCGAACGGCGTGCGCTCAATGATCGAGCGCATTCGTTCCGATGCTCTCGCCATGGCCTAGCGGCCGGGCGAAAGACGCCGAACTTGAATTTGCGCCGTGTGGAAGCGCGAAAGGGGCAACCGAAGGCGTCGCGGCGGAATCGCGAACGTGGCTCGGCGGCGTCCAACTGTGTCTAGGACGCGTTGCGAACTCCGCGGCCCGAACTCGGGCCGTCTGTGAAGCGCGCCCGTCAGCGCCCAGGCAAGCCACGCTCGGCCGGCGGGTCGTCATGCGCCGTCACGGGCGCTGGCTCTTGAGATATTCAGCGATCGCCTCTCGGTACGCGGGCGGTAGTTCCGAAGTGTTGCGCACCACGGCGGCCATCTGGCCTCCCAGGGAATCGCCTGAGGGCGTAAAGCCGCTGGAGAGCGCCTCGGCGATGTCGGCGGCGGTCCAGTCCTTCAATCCGGCCTCTGTCAGCGGCGGCGCCTTGCCCTTGCCGTCCGGCATAACACCGCCCGTCAGCCTTGCGCCGGCGCGAATCCCGCCGAGAAAGTCGCGGGCCGAATGACATTCCGCGCAGTGGCCGGGGCCCTCGACGAGATAGCGCCCGAACCGCCAGGACTCGCTCCGATGGGTCTCGTCCACTGGGGTCGGCTCCCGCATATAGAGCAGTTTCCAGAGCCCCACCGCGCGCCGGATGTTGAAGGGAAAGGCAAGGGAGGTTTCCGGCGGCCGTCCCTGCACTGCCGGCAGCGTCTTCAGGAAGGCGAAGAGGTCGCGCACGTCCTTGGGAGTCATGAAGCGATAAGACGTGTAAGGGAACGCGGGAAAGAGATGCGTGCCGCGCGGCGAGACGCCTTCCATGAGCGCGTTCGCGAAATCGACCGGAGTCCAGAGGCCGATGCCGTCGCGCTCGTCAGGCGAGATATTCGCAGGGTAGAAGATCCCAAACGACGTCGCCAGCGGCCGGCCGCCGCCCAGCCGCAGGGGGTCGGTCTGCCCTTGGCTCATGTGGCACGAGTCGCAGCCGCCGGCAAAGAAAACAATCCGCCCCGCGGCCGGATCCCCGGGAGACGCCACGGCTACGGCGGTTTCGAGGCCGATCGTCCGGGGCGTCGAGACTATCCATGCCAAGACAGCCGCGAGAGCGAACCCGAGCGCTATGCCCGCGATGCGCAATCTCATCCCGTGCGGTCCTTCCAGACAGCGCCCGGAGCGGCGGAGCCTATGCCGCGTCGCCCCCGGTTCGCGTTGTCGCGATCAATTCTGCTTCGCCCGGTACTTTTCGTGGCAGCCGCCGCAATTCTTGAGAACGCCGGGCATGTTCGCCTTGAAGCTCGCTTCGTCGACGATCGCCGTCGACGCAGCGCTCACGTCGTCCGCGAATTTCTTGAAGCGCGCCTCGAAGTCGCTCTTGTTCTCCCAGATCGCCGGCAAGGCGTTGGTGTCGCCGGTCTTGCTGGAGTCCGGAAATAGGGCCGGCGCCTTGGTTGCAGCCTCCGCGTAGGTTCGCAGCGCCGTCTTGACCGCCGCCAGGTCGAACGGCGCCCCTTTCAGCATGCCGACGACCGTCTTCGCAGCCTCGCCATTGGCTTTCATCAGTTCGCGTCGTTCCTTGATCGGATCGGAGTTCGGCGAAAGCCAAACCTGCGCCCAATGACAATATCAAGGCCGTTGCCGCCCATCGCTTCATCGCCGTCCTCCTCCTCAATAGCGAAAGGCGGCCAAGAGCTTGAAACCAGCCCTGGGCTTCCCTCTCGACGCGAACCCGGCTTTCACGCCGCTGCGCCGGATCGCCTTATCGCGTCGAACACCGCGAACGGCGTCGCCGGCATGTCGATATGTTTGACCCGGTAGGCCCGCCACAAGGCGTCCGCCACCGCGTTCATTACGGCCGGCGTCGATCCGATCGAGCCCGCTTCGCCCGCGCCCTTGAGGCCGAGCGGATTCGTGGTGGACGGAACATTGCGGGTTTCGAATTCGAACGCGGGCAGATTGTCCGCGCGCGGCATGGCGTAGTCCATGAAGCTCGCAGTGAGCAATTGACCATTGGGGTCGAATGCCGCGCGCTCGAGCAAGGCCTGCCCGACGCCTTGCGCGACGCCGCCATGCACCTGCCCCGCCAGCAGCAGCGGATTCAGTGTGAAGCCGAAGTCGTCGACGATGGTGTAGCGAACGATTTGCGTCGCGCCGGTCTCGGGGTCGATCTCGACCTCGCAAGCGTGCGTGCCGTTCGGATAGGTCGCGTTGGGCGGCTCGAAAGATTTCGATCGCCTTCACCTTCTCCGGCGTCGCAGAGGGCAGCGCAGCGAGTTCGGCATAAGTGATGGCGCGGTCCGTGCCTGCGATGCGGATCTTGCCGTCCGCGATCTCCAGGTCGGCGACCGCGGCTTCGAGCTTGTCGGCGGCCAGTTCTTTGAGCGAGGCGGCAAGCTTCTGCGAAGCGCGAGTGACCATGACCGCGCCGACCGGAATCGATCGCGATCCGCCTGTTCCGTTGCCGCTCGGGATAATGTCGGTGTCGCCCTGGACGACCTTGATGCGATCGAGCGGCACATCGAGATGTTGCGAGACCACCTGGGCGTAAGCTGTCTCGTGGCCTTGCCCGTTGGACTGCGTGCCGATCAGCACGGTGAACTGTCCGTCCTTCTCCAGCTTGACGGACCCCTCTTCGCCGTCGCCCCACGCCGTGCACTCGATATAGCTTGAAATGCCGAAGCCTCTGATGGCGCCGCGCTTGCGGGCCGCTTCCGCGCGGGCGGCGAAATTCGCGTAATCGGCTTTCGCCAAGCAAGCCCGCATCGCGCCCTCGAAATCGCCGACGTCGTAATCGCGGTCCGTGACGGTGTGATAGGGCATCTGCTCCGGCTTGACGAAATTCAGCGCTCGGATTTTCTCGGGCGCCATCCCGAGTTCGCGCGCGCAGGCGTCGACGAGACGCTCCAGCACATAGGCCGCCTCCGGTCGGCCCGCGCCGCGATAGGCGTCGACGGGCACCGAATGGGTGTACACGCCGCGAACGCGCGCATGCAGCGTATCGATGTGATAGGGCCCCGTCGCCATCGAGGCGCCGAGCCAGGGAATGTAGGGCGCGAACAGGTGGAGATAGGCGCCGAGATTACCGAGAATGTCCACGCGCATCGCCAGGAACCGGCCATTCGCGTCGAGCGCCATCTCGGCGGTCGTGATGTTGTCGCGCCCTTGCGCGTCGCCCAAGAAATGCTCGGTGCGGTCCGCCGTCCAACTCACCGACCGGCCGAGCCGTCGCGCCGCTTCCAACACGAGCGGATACTCGCGATAGACGAAGGACTTCGTGCCGAACCCGCCCCCGACGTCCTGAGTGACCACGCGGAGTTTTTCCGGGCTGATCTTCAAAATGGCATTGGCGACGACATTGCGAATATTGTGCACGCCCTGGCTGCTCGCGTGCAATGTCAGACGTCCCGATTCCGCATCGTACTCGCCGACCGCGGAGCGAGGCTCCATGAAATTGGCGACGACCCGCGGATTGACGATCTTTATACGGACCCTGTGCGGAGCCGTTGCAAACGCGGCGTTGGTCTTTTCGATATCGCCGATGTGCGTGTCATAGGCGACGTTGCCGGGCGCGCCGGGGAACACAACCGGGGCTCCCGGCTTTATGGCATCCTCGGACTCGACGACCGCGGGCAATTCGTCCCAACGCACCTGGATGGCTTCGACGGCGTCGCGAGCCTCCAGCGCCGAATCGGCGACAACCATCGCAATGATATCTCCGACGTGCTGGACGGTCTCGCCGGACATGACCGGAAACGGCTTCAGCGGCGTCCGCGACTTGTCGGAATTATCGACTGGCGCAAGACAGGGCAGCCCGCCGAGCTCGGCAAAGTCGGCGGCGAGAAAGACGCCGCGCACGCCCGGCATGGACCGCACCGCATCAATATCCGAGATCGAGAATTTCGCGTGTCCATAGGGGCTGCGCAGGAAGACGGCGCGCAACGCGGCCGTATCGGCCGCGTCGGTGGAATAAAAGCCGCGCCCTGAAACGAGGCGGACGTCTTCGACCCGCTTCACGCTCTGGCCAATTCCAAATTTCATCGGTTGCATTGGCCTCGAGCTCCTCGCCATTTTTGGCTCGCGCGCGATCCGTTTGTCGCTGGCGCAAAGTTTCGCCGTAAAATTTGCGCGGGAACGGCGTCTTTGGTCAAGGGTCCGTTAACGCATGAAGTTGACAATTGATGAATATTCACCGCGGTGGGCTCGACTCATGGAACCGAATGCCGAATTGACTTCCATTCACGATTCCGAGAGCGGAGAATCCCAACCCAGTGCGACGGCGGCATCCGATGCGGTCGGCGGCGCGACCTGCGAGCCGGCGTCGGAGACCGCTCGTGTCGAGCCGGATTTCGACGCGCCGTCGGACAGAGCGGATGCGCGCGGGAATGACGCCCCGCCCGTCGAGCTTGCGTCTGAGCCCGAACCCGCGCCACGGCTCGAAACGCAAGATCTCATCCCCTGGTTTTCCCAAACTGAGGATCCGCCTCGGCTCGAATCCGCGGCCGGTCGCGCCAAATGGCGTTTCGACCCCGTCGCGATCGCGGCGGGAATCGCCGCGCTCGGTCTCGTCGGGATCGGTGGATTGGCGGCCTACGACCACATGCGCCAGTCCGCGGCCTTCGCCGTCAAGGCGCAGGAAACCCAAGATCTCGCCGCCAACGTCAACCTATTGAAAAGCCGGCTGGACGCCATCGAAGCGGCGCGCGCCCACGAAGAGATCGCGGATCTGCACAAGGTCCTCGGCGAGATCAAGGCCGGGGCTTCCGCGACGCAGGGCTTCGGAGCCTCGCTCGCACAACTGACCGCGCGGGTCGACCGGGTCGAAAAGGATCAAGGCGCCCGTTTTGACAAGCTGGGCGAACGAATCGACCGCGACGCGGCCGCCCGATTCGCCGATATCGCCGCGCGCATCGACAAACTCGAGAAGAAGGCCGCCGCGCCCGCGGTTGCCGCCACGGCGCCCGTCGCGCCGCAAAAGCCGGCGTCGGCGCCCCTCGCCGGCGCCCCCAACGTCTCGAACGAAACGACCGGATCGATCGAGAAACCCAAGCCGTTGCTGCGCGGTTACGCGCTGGACGACATACGAGACGGCGAGGCCATGATCGACGGCCGCGACGGGCCGCTGACCGTTGCGCCCGGCGACGTCATCCCCGGGGCCGGACGCGTGCTCAGGTTCGAAAAACGTGGCAGGGAATGGGTCGTGGTGACGACGCTCGGGATCATCGGGACGGACCCGGAGGGCTTCTGATTTCAGCCGGCGTTGCCGGTCCGGTCCTGTGCTTTGCGAATTCGAACCACCAATTCGACACGGTCGATCTCGTAGCCCTGCGGCGGGCGCGGCAGCTCGACATGACGCAGGTCGACCGCGGGAATATCGACCAGCGCACCGCTTTCCTCGACCAAGAAATGCGCGTGGGGCGAGGGATTGGTGTCAAAAAAGGCCTTCGACCCCTCGACGGCGATGACGCGCAGCAGGCCCGCCTGGGTGAACTGGTGAAGGGTATTGTAAATTGTCGCCATCGAAACCGGCGCCTTCACGGCCTTGGCTTCGTCGAACAGCATTTCCGCGGTCACGTGGCGATTGCCCTTGGCGAACAACAACCAACCCAGGGCGACGCGCTGACGCGTCGGGCGCAATCCGGCGCCCCGCAATCGCTTACGCAATGCGTGAATGGGGCAACCGTCCATGACGCTCGGCCGGGGCGCGCGCGCAACGAGGGGCAAAGAACTTACGGGCACGCGCGAAGGTTTTCCTTTCTACGGAAAAAAATCATTACCGGTTATCGCCAACCGTGTTTTTAACATGTAGATCGGGTTTCGTCAGCCTTCAACTGCAAGTCGGGCTTCGACCAAAGATCCGACGGCGACGCTTCCGGGTCCTGGGGGCCTGTGCTACGAAGCCGAGGTGGATGGGCTCGCGGAGGTTCCGCAGGCAGGTTCAAGGATTTCGCACGGAAATGTCAGAGCGGCGCACCCAATTCGCCTACGAAGATCTCCTCGCATGCGGTCGCGGCGAATTGTTCGGCGCGGGCAACGCCCAATTGCCGCTTCCGCCGATGCTGATGTTCGATCGGATTTCGGAAATTACCGAAACCGGAGGGGCCCACGGCAAGGGCGGCGTGCTCGCCGAGTTCGACATCAAGCCCGAACTCTGGTTTTTCGGCTGTCATTTCAAGGGGGACCCGGTTATGCCCGGGTGCCTTGGCCTTGACGCGCTCTGGCAACTGACCGGATTTTTCCTCGGATGGCTTGGTTTGCCCGGCCGGGGCCGCGCGCTCGGGGTCGGCGAGGTCAAGTTTTCGGATATGGTATTGCCGACGGTGAAGAAAGTTGTTTACGGCGTCGACGTGAAGCGGGTTTTCCGCGGCAAGCTGAATCTCGCGATCGCCGACGGATGGCTCGAGGCGGACGGACGGCGGATCTACGACGTGGCGAACATGCGCGTCGGATTGTTCGGGGCGCCCGCGCCGGGCGCCGTCTAAGCTTCGCCCCGACAGGCATATCGAAAGGGCAAGGGAGAGCCGCATGCGACGCGTCGTCGTCACGGGTATGGGGATCGTCTCTTCGATCGGCAACAACTCGCAAGAGGTGCTCGCGAGCCTGCATTCGGGGCGATCGGGCATTTCGCGAGCCGAGAAATATGCGGAACTTGGGTTCCGCAGCCAGGTTCAGGGCGCTCCAAGCCTCAAACCCGAGGAGATCCTCGATCGCCGCGCGATGAGGTTCCATGGCGGCGGGACCGCCTGGAACCATGTCGCTATGGATCAGGCGATCCAGGACAGCGGACTGGAGCCGAATGAAGTCTCGAACGAGCGGACCGGGCTGATCATGGGCTCCGGCGGGCCGTCGACGCGCGCGATCGTCGAGGCCGCCGACATCACGCGAGCGAAGGGGCCCAAACGCGTCGGTCCCTACGCCGTTCCCAAATCCATGTGCTCGACCGCCTCGGCCACCCTCTCCACCTGGTTCAAGATCAAGGGGATCAGCTATTCGATCTCCTCGGCCTGCGCGACCTCGAATCACTGCATCGGCGCGGGCTACGAACAGATCCTGATGGGCAAACAGGACGTCGTGTTCGCCGGCGGCTGCGAGGACCTGGACTGGACGCTCTCCGTGCTGTTCGACGCAATGGGGGCCATGTCCTCGCAATACAATGAAACGCCGGAACGCGCTTCGCGCGCTTATGACAAAAACCGCGACGGATTTGTCATTTCGGCCGGCGCCGGCGTGCTCGTGCTCGAGGATTACGAACGCGCGAGATCGCGAGGCGCCAAAATCTACGGCGAGGTCGTCGGCTATGGAGCGACATCGGATGGCGCCGACATGGTCGCGCCGTCGGGCGAAGGCGCGGTGCGCTGCATGCGGCAGGCGATCTCCGCCCTGAAGACGCCCATCGACTATATCAACCCGCATGCGACCTCGACGCCGGTCGGCGATCTCAAGGAAATCGAGGCGTTGCGCGAAGTTTTCGGCTCTGGAGAGAAGTGCCCGCCGATCTCGGCCACCAAGTCGCTTACCGGCCATTCTCAGGGCGCGACCGGAGTGCACGAGGCGATCTACTCGTTGCTGATGATGAAGAACGGGTTCATCTGCGCGAGCGCCCATATCGACGAGATCGACCCGGCGTTCGCCGACATGCCGATCGTGCGCGAGCGTCGCGACAATGTCAGTCTGCGAACGGTTCTCTCGAATTCGTTCGGATTCGGCGGCACCAACGCCACGATCGTGTTCAAGCACGTCGACGCTTGAGGAAAACCCGGACGTCCAAGGAAAGAAGAAAAATCGCAATGACCTCGGGCTTGATGACCGGCAAACGCGGCCTCGTGATGGGCGTCGCCAACGACCATTCGATTGCGTGGGGGATTGCGCGCGCGCTCGCCGACCAGGGCGCGGAACTTGCGTTCACGTATCAAGGCGAGGCGCTGGGTAAGCGTGTGCTGCCGCTGGCGCAGAGCGTGAATTCGACGCTCGTGTTGCCCTGTGACGTCGAGGACCTCGCGTCGGTCGACGCCGTATTCAATACCCTGCGGGACAAGTGGGGCGACCTGGACTTTGTAGTTCATTGCATCGGCTATTCCGATCGCAACGAGCTCAAGGGTCGCTATGCCGACACCTCCCGGGAGAATTTCTCGCGCACCATGGTCATTTCGGCGTTTTCCTTCACCGAGATCGCCAAGCGCGCATCGGCGTTGATGCCGGGCGGCGGCAGCCTGCTGACGCTGACCTTCGGCGGTTCGACGCGCGTGATGCCCAATTACAACGTCATGGGCGTCGCCAAGGCGGCGCTGGAAGCCAGCGTGCGCTACCTCGCCGCCGATTTCGGGCCAGCCGGCATAAGGGTCAATGCGATCTCGGCGGGGCCGATTCGCACGCTCGCCGGCGCCGGAATCGCGGACGCCAGGTTCATGTTCAATTTCGAACGCGAGCATTCCCCGTTGCGGCGCACCGTGACGATCGAAGACGTCGGCGGCGCGGCGCTCTATTTGCTCTCCGGCCTGTCCGCCGGCGTCACCGGCGAAACCCATTTCGTCGACGCCGGCTACAACATCATCTCGATGCCGCGCCCTGAAGACATCAAGACGCCGGGGTGACAGCTTCGTCGTCGCATCCCGCTCGTTTTCCCGGGCTCCGATCGACCGCCGCCGTCTTCGTGGCCGCGGCGCTGGCGTTGGCGACGTTCGCTTCGCCCGCCTCGGCGAAGAGAAAACCGCCCAGCGAGGCGGCCGCGTTTTCCAAATTCGTCGAGGGCCTGAGGCCGGAGGCCGAATCCGACGGGATCTCGCGAAAGACCTTCGACGAGGCGTTCCGGGGCGTGACCTTCGATTCCAGGATCATCGCTTTCACGACGGCGCAACCGGAATTCGCCAAGCCGATATGGCAATACCTCGCGAGCGCGGTCTCGCCCTCAAGGGTCGAGCGCGGCCGCGCGAAGCTGGAGGCCGAGCGCTCCTGGCTCTCCAAGGCCCGCCAGGAATACGGCGTCGAGGAAGCCGTCCTTATGGGAATTTGGGGCATGGAGACCGAGTTCGGCGCCTTCGAAGGCTCGAACAATGTGATCCGTTCGCTGGCGAGCCTCGCCTTCGTTCATTTTCGCGGCGACTATTTCAAGAATGAGTTGATGTCCGCGCTTTCGATCCTCGAGGCAGGCGATATTGGCCCGCGCGAAATGGTCGGATCCTGGGCGGGCGCGATGGGGCAAACGCAGTTCATGCCTTCCAGCTTCCTCGAATATGCCGTCGATTTCGATGGCGGAGGGCGGCGCGATATCTGGAACAATGCGCCCGATGCGATCGGCTCAACCGCCAATTATCTCGCCAAGCACGGCTGGACCCGCGACCTTCCCTGGGGCTTCGAAGTTCGCCTTCCCGACGATTTCAAGCTGACCGCAGACGATTCGAATATTCCGGCGACGTTTGCCGCCTTCGCCGAACGGGGGGTCGAGCGGGCCGACGGCGAGCCGATGCCCAAGACGGGGTCGACGCAATTGCTCATCCCGGCCGGCCTGCACGGGCCGGTCTTCCTGATCACCAACAATTTCAAGACGATCAAGAGCTACAACAACTCGACCGCCTATGCGCTCGGGGTCGCCTTGCTCGGCGACGCGATCCTCGGCCGCCCTGGCCTTCGGGCAAACTGGCCGACGCACGACCGGCAGCTCTCGCCCGCCGAGGTCAGGGACTTGCAGACTCGGTTGCACAAAATGGGTTATGATGTCGGAGACATCGACGGGCGGGCCGGCGACGCATTGCGTGCGGCGGTGCGGCGTTATCAGGAGAGCGTCGGCCTGGCGGCGGACGGTTATGCGACGCCGGCGCTCCTGAAAATGATCAAGGCTCGTCGCTAGGCGAGGTTCGCCAGCGGGAGCGCGGAATACATTCGATGCGGATCTCTTGGGGTCGAACTGGGATTTTCAGGGTCCTCGGGCTGTCGGCCGTGCTTGCCCTCGGCCTTGTCGCCGGCGCTCCCTCCGCGCCTGCGGAAGACAGCGGGCTGCCCGGTTTTCTCTTCCGCCTTTTCGGCGGCCCGCCCGCCAAACCGCAGGATTCCGGGCCCACGCCGCTCCATAAACCTTCCCACAAGCGTGATTTCGTGCCGGCAACGACGACGCGCGCGCCCGGCGCCCCGGGCGGCGCGCCGGTCGAGCCGACTTTTCACGTCGAAGTCATCGGCGACAGCCTAGCCGTGCAGGCGGCGGATGGTCTGAAAGACGCGTTTGCCGACAAGCCGGAGATCGCCGTCGTCGACAAGGCGCGCGACGCCTCGGGTTTGGTGCGCGACGACTATTTCGACTGGCCGAAATTCGCCAACGATCTGGCGAGCGGCAAGGACAAGATCGACTTCGTCGTCGTGATGCTGGGCATCAACGACCTGCAGCCGATGCGGGACGGCGCCGACACGCTCGACGCCCTCAGCGATCGATGGCGCGATCATTACAGCCAACGCGTCGAGGCGGTCGTGGCGCCGCTGCGCGCGGCGCATATCGCGGTCGCCTGGGTGGGCCTGCCGCCGATGCGCACGGATCGAGTCAACGCCGAGGCGATCAAGCTGAACGAAATCTACAAGGAACATGCCGAAAAAGCCGGCGCCAAGTACATCGACATCTGGGACGCCTTTGCCGATCAGAACGGCCAATACGACGCGTTTGGACCCAATATCGACGGTCAGAACGTCAAGCTGCGCGGCGCCGACGGCATCCGCTTCACCAAGGCGGGCGCACGCAAGGTCGCGCATTTTCTCGAGGCGGAAATCAAACGGTCATTCGATAAGCTCAACCCGGCGAGCGAAGTCGCGACATTGCCGCCGGACATCGAGCAGGCCGCCGACGACATCAACGCTCAGATCCGCCGCGAAATGGGCGTTCCCGCTCCGGCGGAGGCCGGAGCGGCGGGGCCGCAAGTCCCGAATCGACCGCTGGCGGGCCCCATCCTGTCGCTCACGGCGCGCCCGTCCTCACAGGGGGGCGAACTCGCGTCTCGCCAAAACCGCCCGCTCGCCGAAGCGCTGGACGTCACCCGCGTCTTCCGGGTCGGCGAGCCCGACGAACCGCGCGCCGGCCGAGCGGACGATTTCTCCTGGCCTCGGCTGTAATCGTCAAACAGGCCGCTCCGCGCGCAGCCTTGCGCATCGATCGGCGCGGTCGGCGGTTGCATCGTCGGCCATCACATGAAGGTCATGCAGAAGCGCAGGGAAGCAGCGGCGGGCGCCGCCCAGGGACAGGCGCTAGCTCCGGCGGCCGAGCCCGCGGCGCATACGTATTGACCCCGTAGATCAAGCCTTGCCGTTCGGCGATCGCTCGGCCGTCGGGTCGAGCGGCCAGCGAGGGCGGGCCGGCGCGTCGAGACCATCGACGAGGCCGCGGCGAAGGCGCTCGATCCCGGCCCAGGCGATCATAGCGCCGTTGTCAGTGCAGAGGTTCAGCGGCGGCGCAATCAGCGGCCACGCCGGACTGCGCGCAAAAGCGGGCCATCGCCTCGCGAATCGCGCCATTGGCCGCGACGCCGCCTGCGATGACGATCGCCTGCGCCACGCCCGCGCGCTGGCGGAAACAGTCCGAGCGCGACGCGCATCCGGTCCTCGATCACATCGACGACCGCCGCCTGGAAAGAGGCGCAGAGGTCGGCGACGTCGCGCGGTTTCAGCGGCGCGATCGCCAGCGCGGTCTGGCGTGTCGCCGTCTTCAGGCCCGAGAGCGAAAAGTCCGCGTTCGCGCGCCCCAGCAGCGGGCGCGGCAGCGCGAAGCGCGTTGGGGTCGCCGCTCCCGCGCGGCCGCCTCGACCGCGGGCCCGCCGGGATAGGGCAGGCCGAGCATCTTTGCGGTCTTGTCGAAGGCCTCGCCGATCGCATCGTCCATCGTCGCGCCGAGCCGCTCGTATTGGCCGACGTCCTTGACCGCGAGGATCTGGCGTGTGCCCGCCCGGACGCGAGCAGCAGCAGATAGGGAAACGAGACGCGTCCGACCATCCGCGCGACCAGCGCATGCGCTTCGAGATGATTGACCGCGATCAGCGGTTTGCCGGCCGCCAGCGCGATGCCCTTGCCCGCCATCAGCCCGACCAGCACGCCGCCGATCAGACCCGGCCCCGCCGCGGCGGCGACGCCGTCGAGAGATTCGCTTGCCGCGACGCCGCGCCTTCAAGCGCCCGCGCAGATCAGCTGTCGATGATTTCGACATGGGCCCGCGCGGCAATCTCGGGCACGACGCCGCCATAGGCGGCGTGCGCCGCGATCTGGCTGATCACCTCGTCGGCAAGGATCTCGGCCGGTCCCGTCAGGCCTGCAGCTGGACGATCGCCGGCGGCGGTCTCGTCGCAGGTGGTCTCGATTCCCAGAACGCGCATCGCGGCGGATTCGGCTCCCCGATTCGGAAACGCCGCCCCGGCGGCGGCGCACGATGTGTCTATACGCTTGGCGCGACGGGCGACAGGGCCTAAAGAAAGCGCAGGAGGTCGGCGCGTGAAGCGGACGGTGGCTCTGTTGCGCGCTCGCGAAGACGCCGAGCGTAGCGCGGCGAATCTTTCCAAACGCGGCTTCGAATTCTGCGATTGCGCCGGTCCTGAGACGGTTTCGCTCGCAGCGCCGCCCCCGGTGGGGTCCTTTGACGCAGTCCTGGCGACGAGCGCCCGGGCCTTCGAGCTCGCGAGCGACCCGGTTCTGGCTTCGGCGCGGGCGCTGCCGTTGTTCCTGGTCGGCGAGCGGAGCGCCGCGGCCGCGGTTGCGCGCGGCTTCTCGAACGTCGCCTCGCCCGCGCTGGACGCCGTCTCGCTGGCTGAAGACACGGCGGCGCGCCTCGCGCCGGCTTCGCGTCTCCTATCTCGCGGGCCGCGATCGCAAGCACGATCTCGAGGAGGCGTTGCGCGCCTCTGGTCATTACGTCGAGACCTTCCCGAAAAGTCCTACGAAGCGCAGAGCGCGCGAAGCCTGGCGCGCGGACGAAATCGCCGCGCTCGCAGGATGCGCGGCGGCGCTGCATTACTCCCGTCGAAGCGCGGAGCTCGCCTGCCTCCTCGCGCGGCGCAGCGGTCTCGCCGATAGTTGGCGCAACGTCGCCCACATCTGCATTTCCGAGGAAGCGGCCGCGCCGTTGCATGCATTCGGCGCGCGTCGGGTCTATGTCGCCGCGCTCGCGCGCGAGCAGGAACTGTTCGACCGGCTCGCCGAGGCGATCCCGAATTGACGCCTCGTTCTACAATCGGAGCGCGCGACAAACGGCCGGGTTTTCTTCTTTCGTGCGCGCCGTCTCGTATAAAACCAGCCGTTGCAGAGGCGAGAGCGTATGACCGAGGAAGCGACCCAAACTCCGGATGCAGACGCGGTCAGCCCCGTCCCGACGGTCCCCAAACCGCCGCGAGAGCCGCTCGTGATCGACGGGGACGCGACCCACTAAGCCAGGACCAATCTGAGCCTGCGGAGGCCGAACCGCCGCGGTCGAAACTGGACGGCGCCGCCGTCCGAGGCCTCGTCCTCGCCGGAGCCCGTCAAAGTCGCGGATGAGACGGCTGGCGAGCCTGTCGCCCGGTCCCGCGGCGCAGAGGCTGGGTTTTCGGCTATGGACTGGCCGGGGCCGTCGGGGCGCCGGCGCCGCGCTCCTGGGGGCGTGGATTTATGATCCGCGCGCGGACGCGCTGAGCGGGCTCGGATTCGCCAGCGCGCGCTCGAATCGGCGATGACGGCCGCAACCGCCGGCGCAAAGTCGGAAGATGCGCGGCTGGCGGCGCTCGAAGCCGGGCAGTCCGGCGCGACAAAGGCGCCCCTGCGCTCGAGGCCCTCGAGAAGCGGCTCGCCAAACTCGAGGCGTCGAGCGTCAAGCCCGACGCCCTGGCTCGCGCTTCAGAGCGAAGTTCGCGCCGCACAGGCCGCCGCGGACAAGGCGCTCGCTTCGGCTTCGGGCCGAGCCGGCGCCGCCTCGCCGACAGCCCCGGCGGCGCCCGACCCCCAATCAACAAGCTGGAGAGTGAACAGGCCGCGTTGGTCGATCGCATCGGGAAACTGGAAGCGGCGTTGGCAGCGCGAAATCGGAGGCGCGGGTCGCGCCGTCCGAAGGCGCAGGCGGCGCCGATCCGGCCGCGCAGGCCGTCGCCGCGCTCGCGCTCGACGAGCGTCTGCGCGCCGGCCAGTCCTTCGCTGCGGAATGGGCGGCGTTGTCGCGCATGGGCGTCGACGCAGGCGCGCTCGCGACGCTCAAGCCCTATGCCGACCAGGGCGCGCCGACCTCGGCGGCGCTCGCCGCTGAGTTCGAAAAGCTGGCGCCGGGCTTCGTCGCGCCCGAGAGTCCCGAAGCCGGCGAAGGCTTCGTCGACAGGCTGCTCGAGCGCATGCGCAGGCTCGTCAAAGTGCGCAAAGTCGGCGAAACCGCGGGCGACGATCCCGCGGCGTTGGCAAGTCAGATCGCCGCCGCGCTGGGCCGTGGCGATGTCGCCGGCGCGCTGACGATTTATGCCAAACTGCCGGAATCCGCGCGCTCGGCTTCCGCGGACTGGGCGAAATCGGCCAACGCGCTTGCGGTCGCGGAAGCTGCAGCCCGCGGCCTCCGGCAGACCGCAATCGCCCGGCTCGCGGCGGCAAAGAATTAATCGGCGCGTGTGCGAAAGACGCCCGCGGCGGAAAGAATTGGATTAACCTGACGCTGGTGAGCGTCTCGAGGTCGCGTGCGGGGACGTCATGGTGCGCCTGTTGTTGTTCCTGGTGGTGCTGGCCCTGGCGGCCTATCGGCCTGAGTGGCTGGCCGACAACCCGGCGGGTCGCCCTGACTGGCGCGGCGTCGAGTACGAGGCTCGTTGCCGCTTGCGCTGGGCCTCGTGCTCGCCTTGGCCGTCGCGCTCGGGCTCGTCTGGACGATTTGCGCTTCGTATTCCGCATTCCCTCGCTGATCTCGATCGCCTCGCGCGTTCGCCGGCGCGAGAAGGGCTATCGCCGCGCTCTCGAGCGGCATGATCGCGATCGGCTCGGGCGATGCGCGCGCCGCCAACCGGCATGCCGCCGAGGCTCGGAAGTTTCTGGCCGAGGAACCGCTGACCAAGCTGTTGCGCGCGCAGGCCGCCCAACTCAATGGCGATCGCGCCAGCGCCGTCTCGGCGTTCAACGAGATGCTCGAACATGCCGAGACCCATGCGCTCGGACTGCGCGGGCTGCACGTGGAAGCGCGCCGCAGCGGCGAGCGGAGGCCGCGCTCGAATACGCCGCGCGGGCGCACAAACATGCAGCGCTGCCCTGGGCCGCTCAGGCGGTTCTCGACGATCGCGCCGCGCATAGCGACTGGGCGGCGCCCTCGCCACCGTCGAATCGAACGCCGCGGCGAAGCTCCTGGACAAAGCGACGGCCAACCGCTGGCGGGCGGTGCTGAAGACGGCGCTCGCGCAGGAACGCGCGGAGCGCGACGCCAAAGGCGCGCTCGCTTGGCTCAGGATGCGTTGACGCTCGCGCCGGGCCTTGTCCCCGCCGCCGCTCTGTGCGGTCGATTGACCGCCGCGACCGGCGACTATCGCCGCGCCTCGAAAATCATCGAGACCGCGTATCGCGAAACTCCGCATCCGGATCTCGCCGCCGCGTATATTTCGAGTTCGCCATGGCGATTCCCTGGGCGACCGGCTGGCCCGGGCGCGCGCGCTCGCACGGGTCGCCCCCTTCGATTCGGAAAGCCAGATGACGATCGCCCGCGCGGCGATCGACGCCCATGACCTCGAGGCGGCTCGCGCCGCGCTTGCGCCGCTCGTGCGCGGCGACCCCGGGTCCGGCGCCCGACCGTGCGGGTCTGCCTGTTGATGGCGGAAATCGAGGAGGCGAGCGGCGCCGAGGGCGCCGTGCGCGAATGGCTGAACCGCGCGGCGCGCGCCCCGCGCGACCGCGCCTGGGTCGCCGACGGCGTGATCAGCGACCATTGGGCCCCGGTGTCGCCGTCGGGCGTGCTCGATGCGTTCGTCTGGCGCACCCCGGACGAACGATTGAGCGCCCCCGATGTCGTCGAGCCGTCGCCGGCGCCCGTCGACGTCCCTCCGGCGCCGGCCGCGTCGAGCCCCCTGCGCCGGCGCCGCGGATCGCGCCGTCGCCGGCCCGCCGGCGAGCGAACCGGCGCGGCCCGCTGCGCGCGCGAATGGCGGCGGCGCTCATGCTTTCCACCGTCGCTCCAGACGATCCCGGACCGCAGCCGCCCGGGAAGCGGCGCCCCGGATACCGCCTTTTCGCGAGCGAATAAGCCAAATTCCGGCCGCCCGCGCTTGATCGGGGCGCGGGCATTCACTAGAAGGCCGCGACCGGCGCGGCTTCGCCCTGCCCTTTTCATTCCGAAAAAGCGTTGGAAACGCCAGCGAAGGATCCATTATGCGCGTTTATTACGATCGGGACGCCGACCTCAATCTGATCAAGGGCAAGAAAGTCGCTGTCGTCGGCTACGGCAGCCAAGGCCACGCCCATCTGCTCAACATGCGCGACAGCGGCGTGAAGGACATCGCGGTTGCGCTGCGCCGGGCTTCGCCTTCGGCCAAGAAGGCCGAGGCCGAAGGCATAAAGGTGCTCGACGTCGCGAGCGCGGCCAAGTGGGCCGACATCGTGATGATGCTGACGCCGGACGAGTTGCAGGCCGACATCTATCGCAACGAGCTGGCGCCCAACATGAAGCACGGCGCGGCGTTGATGTTCGCGCATGGCCTCAACGTGCATTTCAACCTGATCGAGCCGCGCGCCGATCTGGACGTGCTGATGGTCGCGCCCAAGGGGCCCGGCCATACCGTGCGCTCGGAATACAAGCGCGGCGGCGGCGTGCCCTGTCTGATCGCGATCCACCAGGATGCGAGCGGCAATGCGCACGACCTCGGCCTCTCCTACGCCTCGGCGATCGGCGGCGGCCGGGCCGGCGTGATCGAGACGAGCTTCCGCGAGGAATGCGAGACGGACCTGTTCGGCGAGCAGGTCGTGCTGTGCGGCGGCCTCGTCGAGCTGATCCGCGCCGGCTACGAGACGCTGACCGAGGCCGGATACGCCCCGGAAATGGCCTATTTCGAGTGTCTGCACGAGGTGAAGCTGATCGTCGACCTCATCTACGAGGGCGGCATCGCCAACATGAACTACTCGATCTCCAACACGGCCGAATATGGCGAATATGTCACCGGCCCGCGCATCATCACTGCCGAGACCAAGGCTGAAATGAAGCGGGTTCTCAGCCGACATCCAGTGGGGCAAGTTCACGCGCGACTGGATGCTCGAGAACAAGGTCAATCAGACCTCGTTCAAGGCCACCCGCGCGCGCGTCAACGCCCATCCGATCGAGGAAGTCGGCGCCAAGCTGCGCGAGATGATGCCCTGGATCGGCAAGAACAAGCTGGTCGACAAGGCCAAGAATTGATTTGAGAACCCGGCCGGCGCCCCCCGACGAAATCCGCTCGGTTCTCACTAGACAGGACCCGGCGCCTTTGCTAAATGCCGGGCCTCCCGCGGGGCGGCCCCCCGGGTTTCGATGGGCGCATAGCTCAGTTGGTAGAGCAGCTGACTCTTAATCAGCGGGTCCAAGGTTCGAGCCCTTGTGCGCCCACCATCGAAATTCACATGCGGACAAGCGCGACACAAAGACGTCTGGCCCGGCGACGGAACCGTGCTTTCACGGTTCCCGCGCGGGCGGCGTGATCACGCATGGACCGTCCGCGCGAACGCCGGCGCATAGCTCGTTATTTCTTGGGTCCTTCACGAACGTCGCGCGAGTAAGCGTCGGCCCAAATCAGCGTTGCGGCAAAAAATACGAATGCGGCGACAGATCCGATCAAGAAAATGACTTCCGCCCCTTTCATCGCGCCCTCCCTTATTGTGGGGCGCAATGAAGACGCGGAGACGCGGGCTGTCGTTGATGAAAATCAATAACGCTCGAGCGCCGGCAATCCGACGCTTATCCCGCCCGGTCTCGCGGGCCTATAGCAAACGGGCGCCTCGGCGCGACGCGCCCGGGACGGCTTATGAGTTCAGTAGCACATGTTCACGAGACGGCGGCCGAGATAGCGCCCATGCGCGTCCCACACATTCCGATAGACCCAGCAGCCGCCGTTGTAGGGGTAGTAGTAGCCGGGATAGCTCCACCAACCGGGATAGCCCCAGCCCCAGCCGCCGAAACCCCAACCGGGCGCCCAGCCGCCGCGCCAGCCCCAACCGCCGCGCCAGCCCCAGCCGCCCCGCCAGCCATAGCCGCCGCCATGCCAACCGCCGCCGCCATGCCAACCGCCGCCGCCGTGCCAAGTCGCGGCTTGCGCCGGGGTCACAGGCGATACGACCGTCAAAGCCACGGCGAGCGTCAACAGGGCCACGGCGATCGCCTTCGAGATCGAACTCAGCATCTTACGACCTCCTCTTACGCGAACTTCTCAATCTTCTAAGCGACTGTATCTGGTATATTTATCACGCTTCCATCGCCGCCGAATGAGGCAAATCAGAAAGTTTGACGAAGGCCGTTAACCGCGAGCCGCGCGTTCGATGACCGATGCGCAGAAATCGTCGAGGTCGGCGGCCACCTGCCTGACGTCGAACAATCTGCGCACCCGCGCCGCGCCTTCCGCGGCCAGGCGATGGCGCAAGTCGTCGTCGGCGATCAAGGCGTCGAGAGCCTGTGCGATCGGCGAGGCTTCGACGGCCGAGAGATAGACCGCGGCATCGGCGCTGATTTCCCGTAGTCCGCCCGATCCCGACGAGATTACGGCTGCGCCTCCGGCATGGGCCTCGAGACAGGTGCGCCCGAACGGCTCCCGCCACTTGGATGGCACGAGCGCAATCGCCGCCGACTCGCTCAGCGCCTGGACGTCGCGGAACGGACGGTTGACCAGCAGCTTCGCCCGATCGCCCAGCGGCGCGAGCGCCGCGCGCAAAGCATCGAAATAGGCGGGGTCGCGCTCGGGTTCCGACACGACGAAACGCGCCGACCATCGCGGATGCTTCGGCAGCATATGGCTCAGCGCCTGGGCCGCCTCGACCAAGCCCTTCTCGGCGGTCGCGCGCCCGACGACAAGCACGAAATTCTCGCGCTCCGCGCTCGGGCTCCAGTTCGCGAAGTCGACGCCATTGTTGACGACGCGCCGAGGCGTCGTCACCTCTGGCCAGTCCTGTTCGAAATCCGCGAGGACGGCGGCGCTGACGAAGGTCAATCCCGCCAGCGCATTGAGCTGCCGGGCGTGTCTTGCCCGGGACAGCGGCCCCAGGAGTCCCGAGCGCCTCGGAGGCCGCATGAAATTATGCCGCTGCAAGATGACCGGCGTCCGAACCTGCGCCTGAATCGCCGCGGCCGAGGGCAGATGCTGCTGCACCACAAGCAGCGCCGGATGTTCGCGGCGCACGATCTCCGCGATGCGCCGGGCCCTGCGAAGCGTGTTGGCGAAGCCGAATTTCGGCAAATTGTGGATGGTCTGAGCTGGCAACGTCGGCGTCTGCGCCTCTGCAACAACTTCAACGCGAAAGCGGCTATGGGCGACCACCTCCGCGACGAATAGGTCGATTGAGGTCGCCGAGTTGCGGCTGTAGCGCATGCCGCGAGGCAGGACCTGGAGGATTTTCGGCTGTTGCGCTCTTGCAGATCCGATCTCATCGGAATCGCTCATGGCTGCACCCGGCTGCGAATTGAGGAGATCGGACGCCAAGTCGAAGACATGGCCGGCCCCGCGTGTTGCAGTCCTGGTTCGCTGTCCCGATCCGACAACAGGCCTCGCTTTCCGGCGCGCCGATATCCGCAACGCCGTGGCCGTGAATGAACCGGACCCCGGAGCAGGCCATTAGCGGGTATCAAATTCGATCTCAAGCCCGCGGCGTCGGGATCCTGGCCGCGACCTCGACGCGAGGCGCCGGCAATTCCGATCGGCGGAATTCATCGGAATTTCGGCCTAAGTCGGAAGCTTTTGTCTCAATTGCCGGCGCTTCTCGGTTTCCGGACGGGCCGCGCCGTCGGGCGAGAACAAAATGAACAGCCGGCTCCATCTGCCGATCGAGAGCGCCATCGCGTAATAGAACCCGGCGAGCCCGCCAAACAGATGTCTGCGCAGAATGTAATATTTGACGAATTGAAAAGGGAATTCGGTCAAAGCGCGGATGTAAAAGAAATTTCCAATTCGCTTGCCCTCAATTCTTTGCAAATCATAGTACTTTATCGTCTTCGTTATGACGTGCGCGAGACTACGATAGCTCTTGTGATACATGGGACTTTTGAGCTGCACGACGTCTTCTGTCGGGAGAACCTCGTCATGTGTCAGAAAATCACGAAAGCGGGTCGCGGTTCGATTATATAGCCTGATGTAATTGTGATAATCGGCGAAGGGCGCGGGGGCGTCCCGAGAGGGATAGACGATCCGCACCCGAATTCGAAACGCGCGCGTGTTGGGCTGCGTCGTGGACAGAAGCGCTCGGAGTTCGTCACGCAGTCCGCTGGAGAGCCATTCATCCGCATCGATATTGAAGATCCAGTCGTAGCGGGCCTGATCTTCGGCAAAGCGCTTCTGCGGCCCGAATCCGGGCCAGGGATTGTGGATCACCCGCGCGCCGAGACGCTCGCAAAGTTCGACCGTCCCGTCTGTCGAACCGGAATCGATAACGAGCACTTCGTCGACAATATCCCTGACGGATAGGATCGCCCGCTCGATCCGATCGACTTCGTTGAGCGTGATGATCGTGCAGGCGACGGGGAACGCGCGAGAGGCCGGACTGGGCGGGCGTCGTCTTCCGGATGGCTCGGCGCCGGCCGTGTCGAGATTAGCATGGAAGGGGTCGCGACCCATCGACAAATCCTTGGCGCCGGCGCGGGAGCCCGATCCCGATCTCGCCGGAATGGCGGCGTTTGTAAAGGTATTCAGCCCGCCCTTGTGGATCGAAGAGACATCCTCCGCCCCCTCCTCGCCCCGGCTTTGGCGGCAATGCACAGCGCCCGCAGGGCCGGTCTAGCGGATCGCGCACGAAAGCAGGTCGCCCCCTCCCGCATGGGCGCTGGTTATTTCATGCTCAGGAAGCGCCGCGCCGTCGCGCTGATGCGTTCGGCAAGTTTGATGTCGGTGTCGGTGATCTTGTTTCCGACATCGTGAGTGCAGAACGAAAACGAGACCCGGTTCCAGGAATTGTGGAACTCGGGGTGGTGATTCATGACTTCCGCCTCGATCGCGATCTGCATGATGAAGGCGATCGCGTCGCGAAAGCCTTGAAACTCGAATTTCGCCTCGATGTTTGGGGCGTTCAAGGACCAGTCGGGCAACTTGGCGAGCGCCTGGCCGATTTCCGCGTCGTTGAGTATCTTGTGCTCCGACATGGCGTAATTCCCCTTTGGCGGTCAGAAATAGCTGGCCAATTCCTTGGCGGCCGCATCCGGGGAGCGCTCGAGATTGAACGCCTCGACGAAGCCCCCTTTCGCGTCCATGAGATAGACTACCGAGGAATGATCCATCGAATAGTCGCCGTCCTTGGTCGGCGCCTTGCGCGCATAGACGCGATAGGCCTTCTCGACCTGAGCGATCTCTTGCGCGCTGCCGGAAACGCCGATGATGCGCGGATCGAAGCTGCTGACGTAATCGGCCATCAGCTTCGGCGTGTCGCGCTCGGGATCGACCGTGATGAAGAGCACGCGAATCGGGGTATCCGGCATGCGCTTCAGCACGTCGGAGATTTCCGCCAGCGTCGTCGGGCAGACGTCGGGACAATGGGTGTAGCCAAAATAAACCAGGAAGGGCTTGCCCTTCATGTCCGCATCGGTGATCGTCTTGCCGTCGGCCGTCTGCAATTCAAAGGGCCCGCCGACCAACGAGGGGCTGGCGCCGGAGGGCGAAGGCGAGGCCAAGCCCAAGGGCCGCCAAAGCCAAACCGACCGCGATGAAGGCTAGAACCCTCGGCGGCAGGCCCGGTCTGGGCGGCGATTTCACGGGTCGGGATGATGTCATCAGCGGTTCCAATCGCGCTCGTATTTAGCCCCGCCGAGCCCGTTCGGCAAACCGGCGTCTGATTCTTCGTCCCAGCGGGACCCCCCGGCGCAAATTTCACACCGAACTGATAATTGATGAGGACATAATCCATGGGAGGGTCCGGCGCGCGCTGACTCGGAACCCCGGGAAGCTGCGGAAAAATGTCAACTTATCCATTGGTTAACGGGTCAAGCGGCGGGGTTGCGCTTCGACGGACAATTACAGTCACGCCGCCGACGTTCGCCGCGATTTGACCTTGGGTCGTGGCAGGTCGCGCCGGAAACATGCAATCGCCCGGTTCAGCCGAACCTCTTCAACAAAGATCTCCCGCGCAACGACACCCGAGCGCAGTATAGGAACATATGCGGGCGGCGAAATCCTAATAATATTTTAAGCTGTTAATATATTTATATAATTTGTCGATGAAATGGTGCCGCAAGAGGGATTCGAACCCCCGACCCCATCATTACGAATGACGTGCTCTACCAGCTGAGCTATTGCGGCGCGCGTTGCGGCGGAATCGAAACTCCGGCGTTTGGCTTGCGCGGTCTCATATCCAGAACGCCCGGCGAAGGCAAGCTCGCACCGAGCGTGCGGTAAAGAGCGGAGCGGCTATTCGGCGGAGGTCTGCAGCGCGAGCGCGTGCAGAACCCCGCCCATGCGGCCTTTGAGCGCGCGCATAGACGATCTGGTGCTGCTGCACCCGGCTCTTGCCTTTGAAAGCGGCGCTCACGACGCGTCGCGGAATAATGCTCGCCGTCGCCCGCGAGGTCGTTGATCTCGACCTTCGCGTCGGGCAGCGCCTCGCGGATCATCGTCTCGATTTCGGCGCTTCGCCATCGCCATGGCGGTCGCCTCGCTCGTGTCGCGGCTTAGGCCGCGGCTTGCGCGCGCGCCTCAGCTTCGCGATCACGTCCTTGGCGGGCTCGTGGCAGGGGATCGTCACGCCGCCCGTCAGGTAGACGTTGCATTTGCGCGGTTCGGTCGCGCCGATGGCGATGACCTGATCGGGCCGGACATAATTGAAGCCGGCGAGCGCCTTGATCGCGGATGAGCTTCAGCGCATCAGCCTCGCGGACCTTCCATGTAGGCGGGAAGCCAGGACTCGAAGGCGCGGTCGAGCTCGGCGACGGCGATCGGCGCTCACGCCGGGCAGGTCGAGCGTCGAGCCGCCGGTCGACGCCGAGCCGTCAGACGCGGGAACTGCGCCGCGCGACGCCTCGCGCGACGCAGCGCTGCCGCCGTCTCGCGCCGCGCGGCGACGACATAGCGGCCCTGATCCTCGCCGAAGAAGAAGGCATGGGCCGAGCCCTGACGGCGCCGGCGTCGATCGCGGCCCCGACGCCGCCCGCGATCGCCATCTCCGCCAGCGCGACCGCGAGGCCGCCGTCGGAGACGTCATGCACGGCTGTCGAGCTCGCCCGCCGCGATGCAGCCGAGCACGAACTCGCCGTTGCGCCGCTCGGCGGCGAGGTCGACCGGCGGCGGCGCGCCCTCCTCGCGTCCCTCGCAGACCTGCGAGCCAGGCCGAGCGCCCGAGCCAGCCCGGCGCGCCGCCGATCAGCAAAATCTCGTCGCCCGTCGCGCTTGAAGGCGGCGCGGCGCGTGCGCGTCGACGTCCGGCACCAGGCCGACGCCGCCGATCGACGGCGTCGGCAGGATGCCCGACGCCCATCGTCTCGTTGTAGAGCGAGACATTGCCGGAAACGATGGGGAAATCGAGCGCGCGCGCCGCCTCGCCGATGCCCTGCAGAGCAGCCGACGAACTGGCCCATCGCCTCCGGCTTCTCGGGATTGCCGAAATTGAGGTTGTCGGTCAGCGCGAGCGGCCTCGCGCCGACGCGACGAGGTTGCGCCACGCCTCGGCGACCGCCTGCTTGCCGCCCTCGACCGGGTCGGCCTCGCAATAGCGCTCGGTGACGTCGGTGGTGAACGCCAGGCCCTTGGGCCCGTCGCCGAGCCGGACCACCGCCGCGTCGCCGCCCGGGCCCTGCGACGTATTGCCGAGGATGAGCGAGTCGTATTGCTCGTAGACCCAGCGCTTCGACGCAAAGATCGGGCGAGGCGAGCAGCTTCAGCAGCGCGTCGCGGGTCGAACAGCGTCGGCGTCACCGCGGCGGCGCCGAGCACGGGCGCAGGCGCGCGTCGGCGTCCACGGGCCGGTCGTAGAGCGGCGCCTCGTCGCCGAGCTCCTTGATCGGCAGGTCGGCCTTGACCTCGCCCCGATGCTTGATCGACGAAACGCTTGCGTGTCGGTCAGTCTTGCCGATGACGGCGAAATCGAGGCCCCATTTGCGGAAGATCGCCTCGCGCCTCGCCGCGCTTCTCGGGATGGAGCACCATCAGCATGCGCTCCTGGCTCTCCGAAAGCATCATCTCGTAGGCGCGTCATGCCGCTTTCGCGGCAGGGCACGTGGTCGAGATCGAGCTCGACGCCGAGATCGCCCTTGGCGCCCATCTCGACCGCCGAGGAGGTCAGGCCCGCCGCGCCCATGTCCTGGATCGCGATGACGGCGCCCGACGCCATCAGTTCGAGGCAGGCCTCCAGCAGCAGCTTCTCCGCGAAGGGATCGCCGACCTGCACGGTCGGGCGCTTCTCCTCGGCGTCGGCCTCGAACGCGGCCGAGGCCATCGTCGCGCCGTGGATGCCGTCGCGCCCGGTCTTGGAGCCGAGATAGACGATCGGATTCCCGACGCCCGTCGCCTTGGCGTAGAAGATCGCGTCGGCGCGCGGCGACGCCGACCGCCATCGCGTTGACGAGAATGTTGCCGTCGTAGCGCTTGTGGAAGCCGACCGAGCCGCCGACCGTCGGCACGCCGAAGGCATTGCCGTAATGCCGCCGATGCCGGCCACGACGCCGGCGACCAGATGCGGCGTCTTGGGATGCTCGGGCGAGCCGAAGCGCAGCAGGTTGAGGCAGGCGACCGGCCGCGCGCCCATGGTGAACACGTCGCGCAGGATGCCGCCGACCCCGGTCGCCGCGCCCTGGTAGGGCTCGATGAACGAAGGGTGGTTGTGGCTCTCCATCTTGAACACGCAGGCGTCGCCGTCGCCGATGTCGATCACGCCGGCGTTCTCGCCGGGGCCCTGGATCACCCAGGGCGCCTTGGTCGGCAGCTTGCGCAGGTGCAGTCGCGAGGATTTGTAGGAGCAATGCTCGTTCCACATCGCCGAGACGATGCCGAGTTCGGTGAAGGTCGGCGTGCGGCCGATCAGGGCGACGAAGCGCTGCATATTCGTCCGGCTTCAGGCCGTGCGCGACGGCCAGCGCTTCGTCGACGCGGGTTCGTGTTCGTGCACGCGGCGCGCCCTGCGTGAATTCGACGTCGCGCCCATAGCGACGCGCGAAGCGCGCCCAGGCAAGCGCGGCGCAATGCCGCAGTTGGGGAGACTTGAATATCGTCGCGTCACGCGGTGCCGTCGTATGGTCAGAGGCGCAATTAAGATGGCCATGGGCGAAAGGGCGGGTAAATCGGGCCGAGATACAATGGTCGGCCAATCTTAGGTCGAACGCAAACGGGCGAGCATGAATGGACTTTCGCAAGTTTGGCGATTGCTGCGGCCATTATGCGGAGCTTTCGATGCTGGCGGGTTGCTCGCCGCCGGAGCAGCTGTCGCCATGAACGGCGATGATGGCGCCGCGACACCAAGCTGACCGAGCGCGACAAGAAGATGCTGGCGCTGGCGCCGCCGGAGGAATGGTCGATCCCGCTCGTGCGCCGACGCGTCTCCGACCCGACCGGCGAGCCGCCGGGCACGATCGTCATCGACACCTCGGCCGAAGAAGCTCTATTTCGTCCTCCCGGGCAAAGCAGGCGATCAATATCAGGTCGCCGACCGGCGCCGAGGCCTATCGGCTGGACCGGCCGCGCCACCGTCGGCCACATGGCCGAATGGCCGCAGTGGATGCCGACCTACTCGATCATGTCGCGCTGGCCGGAGTTCAAGGTCTATCTGCAAGCACGGGCCGCTCGCCGGCGCCTAGGACAACCCGCTCGGCGCGCGCGCGCTCTACCTCTATCAGGGCAATCACGACACGCTTTATCGCATCCACGGCACCAACGAGCCGTCGGAAATCGGGCAGGCGGTCTCGTCGGGCTGCATCCGCATGCGCGACCTCGACGTGATCGACCTCTACAGCCGCGTCCAGATCGGAACGCCCGTCGTCGTCAAATAGCGCCGGTCGCAAGGCCCGCGGCGTTGCGAATTTCAGGTTGTAACTTGTGGAAGGAGGCTCAACCATGATTTCGCCCGTCAAAACGCTGGTCACGGCGACCGCGGTCAGTCGCGGCGGCCGCAACGGCCACAGCGAAACCACCGACAAATCGGTCAGCGTCGACCTCTCGGTGCCCAAGGAGATGGGCGGGCCGGGCCGTCCCGGAACGACCACGCCGGAGCACCTGTTCGCGACCGGCTACGCCGCCTGTTTTGGCGGCGCGCTCGATTTCGTCGCAACCAGCCGCAAGAAGAACGCCAAAAACGCGACCGTGACATGCGCGGTCGGCGTAGGGCCGCGCGAGGCCGGCGGATTTGGGATCACGGTCAAGCTCAGCATCGAGGACGCCTCGTTGCCGCAGGCCGAACTCGAAGACATGGTGCGCGAGACGCACGAGAAGATCTGCCCCTATTCGCACGCCACGCGCGGCAATGTCGCGGTGGAATTCGCGGTGAAGGGCGCCTGACCGCACGCGGTCCCGGCGGCCCGCGGCACAAGCGGCGGCCGCCGCCTCGGCGGGAAATCTTCGGTTGAAAAGGGCGAGCGGCGCTCGACTCAGGAGGCCAGGGCGAGTTGCGGCCGGGTCAGCAGGTAGCGCGCGCCGCGCTCGACCGCCTGCGCGACGTCCTGATCCATTTCCTCGCGGGTGAGCTCCAGCTCCACCGCGACGGCGGCCAGACCTATTTCGCGGTAGAGCCGCGACAGCAGGCGGCTCCGGCCGGCGGGCGCCTCGACGACATCGGAATTGGCCATGGAGTTCTGACGCATGACGCAGGTACACTCTTGTCTCGAGGGCGCTCGCGGGCGAGCCGATCGTTACAATTTGAGGGAAACCGGTTAAGGACGATTTAACGGCGCCCGGCTGGCCTAATGACGTTCCGGCGCTGCTAATGAGACAAGACATGGGCGAAATGAGACTCGACGGCGTTTTGTTCGACAAGGACGGGACCTTGATTTCTTTCGAGAAAACCTGGGGACCGGCGACCCATGCGGTGATCGAGGCTTTGGCGGGCGGCGATCGGGCCAAGATGCGCGCCCAAGCGGATGTTTTACATTTCTCGCTCGACGATAAGACGTTTCGTACGACCTCGCCGCTGATCGCGGGGTCCTCCGCGACCTATGGCTCCCTTTGGGGCGAGGCGCTCGGTCGTAGCGACCTTGCCGTTCTGAAGGGAGAGATCGACGCGCTCACGGCGATCGAATTGCTGAAATCGCTGACGCCAATCGGCGAACCCGGTCACACCTTCGCAACCCTTCAAGCGATGGGACTGCGGCTCGGGCTCGCGACCAATGATTTCGGAAGCGAGCGCCCGCCGTCAGATCGATGCGCTGGGTCTTGCCCAGTCGGTCGAATTCATCGCCGGCTACGATTTCTGGGCACGGCTCCAAGCCGGAGCCCGGCATGATCCTGGCGTTCGCACGCCGGCTCGGGGTTCCCGCCTCGCGCGTCGCCATGGTCGGGGACGCCCGCCATGATCTCAGCGCCGCCAAGGCGGCCGGCGCGGTCGCCATCGCCGTGCTTTCGGGGCCCGCGAATCGCGACGAATTGGCGCCGCTGGCCGACCATGTCGTGGAGGATATCGCGGCGCTGCCGGACTTGCTTACGCAATTGCTCGCGAACTGAGACGCCGCCGGAGGCGCGCCCGCTGCAACTGGCCGGATCCGCTACTCCGCCGCCGCCGGCAGGCCGTCGGGAGCCTCCGAGCCCTGCGGGCCTTTGGCGTCTTGGGCGTCCGGTTCATCGGCTCTGCCGACAAACCTGCCGAACAGCCACCAGATCGCGCGACCGAGATCGTCGATCAGCGAAAACGCCGCGGGCACGAAGACGAGCGAAAGCAGCGTCGAGGCGATCAGGCCCCCGATGACGGCGATCGCCATCGGGGCGCGAAACCCTCCGCCCTCGCCCAAGCCCAGCGCCGCGGGGAACATGCCGGCCGCCATCGCGATCGTCGTCATGATAATGGGACGCGCGCGCTTGTGACCGGCCTGGACCAGCGCCTCGAGGCGAGGCGTGCCGCGCGACATTTCCTCGATCGCGAAATCGACGAGCATGATCGCGTTCTTGGTGACGATGCCCATCAGCATCAGAATGCCGAGGATGACAGGCATGGATACAGGCGTGCGGGTGAGCAGCAGCGCCGCGATCGTGCCGCCGATCGACAGCGGCAGCGACACGAGGATGGTGATCGGCGCCAGGAACGAGCCGAACAGCAGGACCAGCAGCGCGTAGACCATCATCAGGCCCGCGCCCATCGCCGCGGCGAAGCCGGCGTTGACCTCGCCCTGGATTTCGGCGTCGCCGGTGTCCTTGATCTCGACGCCCGGCGGAAGATGCAGGGCGGTCGGCAGATTGCGGATCGCGGTCGTCGCGTCGCCCAGAGCCGAGTCGCCGCGCAGGTCGCCCTCGATCGTCACGCGTCGCGTCCGGTCATAGCGATTGATCGCGGTCGGGCCATGGCCGATCGAGAAATCCGCAAGCACGGACAGCGGCGCCGCGCCGCCCGAGGCGGTCGGCACCCGCAGGTCCTCGAGAATTCCGACGTTCTGGCGCGCGCTTTCGTCGAGTTCGACTCGGATCGGCACCAGCCGGTCGCCGGCGTCGAATTTGGCGAGATTGGCGTCGATGTCGCCGAGCGTCGCGACGCGGATCGTGTCGGACAGCGCCTGGGTCGAGACCCCGAGTTCGGCCGAGATTTGCCGCTTGGGTTGGACGCGCAATTCCGGTCGGTCGAGTTCCGCCGTCGAGATCGGGTTCTCAATGATCGGGATCCGCTTCATCTCGCTGGCGAGTTGGTCGGCGACGGCATTGATCGTCTCGACGTCGGGCCCGGCAATGATCAACTGGATGTCGCGCTGGCCATTGTCCTTGACGAACCAGAAGCGGATATCAGGGATATCGTTGATGATCGACGAGATGCGCGTCTGCATGTCCTTCTGCGTGACGTCGCGCTGGGTCTTGTTGACGAGATTGACGATGAAGGTCGCCTTGCGCGGTTCGACCGAACCGCCGCCGAAACTGCCGGCGACGATTTGGCCGCCATAGGTGATTACGGAGCGCACTTCCTTCATGGCCTGCAGACGCGCCGCAATCTCGCGGGTCACCTTGTCCGTGTCCGCCAGCAGCGAACCCGGCGGCAATTCGATCGCCAGTTCGATGCGGCTTTGATCGTCCGGAGGCAGGAAGCGTGAAGGGACGTATTTGAAGGCCTGCAGCGAGCCGTCGAAAATCAGGATGCCGGCGGCCAGACGTGACCCAGCGATAGCGCACGCAGGCGCGCACCGCGCGCAGGTAGGCCTGCATGATGAATCCGTCGCGATGCGTCGGTTCCTCCGGGGCGCGCAGAAAATAGGCGGTCGCCACCGGCGTGATGAAGCGCGCCGTGAGCAGGGAGAAGAAGCACGGCGATCGCGATGGTGAGGCCGAATTGCTTGAAATACTGGCCGGCGATGCCGCCCATGAAACTGACCGGCGCGAAAATCGCGATGATCGTGAACGAAATCGCGATGACCGCGAGGCCGATTTCATCGGCCGCCTCGAGCGAGGCCCGATAGGCGGATTTGCCCATCCGCATATGGCGCACGATGTTCTCGATCTCGACGATCGCGTCGTCGACGAGGATGCCGGTCACGATGGTGATGGAAAGCAGGCTGACGAGGTTGAGCGAGAAACCGAGCGCGCTCATCACGAAGAAGGTCGGGATGATCGACAGCGGCAGCGCCAGCGCCGTCACCAGCGTCGCGCGCCAGTCGCGCAGGAACAGGAGCACGACGACGACGGCCAGCAGCGCGCCCTCGATCAGGGTCTCCATCGTCGAATTATAATTGCCCACGACATTGTCGACCTGAGTGTCGACTTTGGTGAAGTCGACCTCGGGATGTGCGGCTTGAATCTTGGCGAGGCGCTTGGCGACGAGCGCGTCGACAGTCACGTCGCTGGCTCCCTTGGCGCGCACGACGCCGAAGGCGACGATCGGCTTGTCGTTGAGGCGCGCAAACGTGCGCTGCTCGGCGGCCGCGTCCTCGACCGTGCCGAGTTCGTCGAGGCGAACCTTGCGACCGCCCGGGAGCGAAATCGGCAACGCCGCAAGGTCCTTGACGGTATGCGAGCCGGCCAGCGTGCGGATCGCCTGTTCCTGACCCGCGACCTGGCCGCGGCCGCCGCCGAGGTCGATGTTGTCGGCCTGCACCTGCGCGTTCACCGCCGCCGCGGTCACGCCGAGCGCGAGCAGCTTCTGCGGATCTAGCGAAACGCGGATCTCGCGATCGACGCCCCCGGCGCGGCTCGACCGAGCCGACGCCCTTCACGGCCTGCAATTCTCGCGCGACCGTGTCGTCCACGAACCAGGAAAGCTCTTCAGTGGTCATCCCGGCGCCGAGGCGGCGTAGGTGACGAACGGCAGGCCCTCGACGTCGACCGGCGACACGACCGGCTCGTCGATCGTGCGCGGCAGGTCGCTTCGGATGTTCGAGATCTTGTCTTTGACGTCGTTAAGCGCGCGGTCGATGTCGACGGCGCCGACGTTGAACTGGACGACCGTCGTCGAAACGCCGTCGGAGACGGTGGAGACAATGTGCCAAATGCCGTTGAGGCTGGCGACCGCGTCCTCGACCTTCTTCGTCACCTGCGTTTCGAACTCGGAAGGCGCGGCGCCCGATTGGGTGATCGTCACCGAGACGATCGGGATGTCGATATTGGGGAATCGCTCGACGGCGAGATTCTTGAACGCGAAAAAGCCGAGCAGCGTCAACACGATGAAGAACACGATCGCGGGGATCGGGCTGCGGATCGACCAGGCGGAGACGTTCAGTCTCATTTGGCGGCTCCCGTGTCGTTCATGGCCGAGGTGACGGCCGCGAGCGGGCGCACATGATCGCCCGGCCTGAGGAAAGCGGCGGCGCGCGCCACGACAGTTTCGCCCTCGGCCAGCCCGTCGAGCACCTCGACCATGTCACCCTCGGCGATGCCGAGCGTCACTTTGCGGTCCTCGACGACGCCGTCCTTGACGACCAGGACATGGGCGCCCGCCGCCGTCGCGCTGGACGGCGGTGGCGGGCACGCCAACTCCCTCGCTGGCGGCTATCGACACCTCTCCCGAGGCGAATGCGCCCAAATGCGCGAGCGACGGGTCCTTCAGGCGCGATCCGCACCTTGCCGGTTCGGCTCGACTTGTCGACTTCGTTGTTGACGAGCCGAACGGTGCCTTCGAGCGGGCTCTCGACGCCGGGCAAAGTGAGTTTGGCCGGCATGCCTACGGCGAGGCGCTGCAGGAATTGCTCCGGCACGTCGGCTTCGAGATCGATCGCGCCGTCCTCGATGATGCGAAACAGCGGCTCGCCGACGGCGGACGCCGTTGCGCCGACTCTTCGCCGAGCGGCGGCTGACTATGCCGGACACCGGGGCTTTGACCTCCGTCCGGTCGATGCGCACCAGCAATTCCTTGCGCTCGGCGCCGCGCGCTCTGGCGATCGGCCTGACTTACGCCAAGGCATTCTTCGCGGCGGCCAGTTGCGCCTGGGCCGTCTTCAGCGCGGTCTCGCGCTGCTCGACGGCCGAGGCGGACATGATGCCGCCCGCAAGCTTGCGCGCGCGCTCGTAATCGTCGCTGGTGAAACCGACCTGCGCCTCCGACTGCTCGATAAGGCTGCGCGCCTGATCGATCGCCGCGTCCGCGCGCGCCGTTGCGGCGTCGTTCTGCGCGAGAAGCGCGTCGAGCTGGCTGCGGTCGAGCCGCGCGAGCACTTGTCCCGCCGTCACGCGGTCGCCGTCCTCGGCGTCGACCTCGACGATGGTCAAACCGTCGATGCGCACGGCGACCTGAGCTTCCTCGCGCGCCACAAGCGTGCCCGAGACAAACAGGCGATCCGTGAAGGCGCGCTTTGCCGCGGACGCGACGGTCACCGCGGGCGGCTCGATCTCATGCGGCGCTTCGACCGCCGCGACCGCGGGCGGCGGGCAGACGGCGCTCGTCTTCAGGCCGTACCTGGACAGCGCCTCCATCGGCGCCGAGCAAGGCGCGAAAGTCTTGCCGGCCCACAGGCCGGCGACCGCCAATATGGCGAGCGTCAACACGAACAGCAGCGAGCGCGGCATTTTCAAATCTCCCTGACGGGCAAGTCCGTCGCCGGGACAATCGCCCCCGCGAACAGCGCCCTGAGTACGCCCACCGCCATCGCGGCCTCGGCCCGGGCGTCAAATCCCGACTCGAGCGCGATGCGTTTGAACAGGCCGGCGACCAGCGTGAAGATCACGCTGGCGGCGAAACGGCTGTCGAGCGTGGCGGCGACCGCTCCGGCGGCCTTGGCGGCTTCGAGGATTCGCTCGAGCCCCGAGCGAACGTCGTCGTCGAGAGAACGGGTTATCTCGGCGATGCGCGGATTGCGCGCCGCCTCGGTCCAGATCTCGATGATCATGCGCGCCTTTTCCGGCGGGCGGCTGAGCAGATGCTCCTGCAAGGTCGCCACGATCGCGGCGGGAATGTCGCCCCCAACCGCCATTTGCGAAAAAATCTCGGAGCGCTCCACCTGGTCGGCGCAGCACAGACCCTCGACCAGCGCCTCCTTGGACGCGAAGTAGCGGTAGAGATTGCCGGCGCTCATCCCCGCTTCGTCGGCGACGTGCTGCATCGTCGTGGCGTGGAAGCCGTGGCGAACGAAGGCGCGCTCGGCCGCGGCGATGATCCGCGCGCGCCGATCCTCATCGGCAAGCCGCTTGGGACCCGCGCCCGCCTGAGCGGCCGTCGGCAAAACAGACATGGAGCCCACCATGAAAATGAACGTTCATTCCCATGCCGGCAAATCATGGCGAGATTCTGGCGAAAGCCCGCGGCTCGCGAATTACAGTCGGCGCGAGTGTATGTCCGGCAGAAAATAGGTCAGCAGCCCGATCGCCGGGAGATAGGCGCAAACCTTATAAACGAAGGTCAAGCTGGTGTAGTCGGCGAGCAGCCCGAGCGCCGCCGCGCCGATGCCGCCGAGCCCGAACGAGAGTCCGAAGAACAGGCCGGCGATCGCGCCGACGTTGCCCGGCGCGAGTTCCTGAGCGTAGACGACCATCGCGGAGAACGCCGAGGACAGGATCAGGCCGATCGCGATGCTGTTGATCACGGTGCCGACGAGGCCGAGATGCGGCAGCAGCAAGGTGAACGGCAGCACGCCCAGGATGGAGACCCAGATCACATATTTGCGCCCGATCCTGTCGCCGATCGGCCCGCCTATGAATGTGCCCGCCGCGACCGCGGCCAGGAACACGAACAGAAGCACCTGCGCGTCCTGCACCGAGACGTGGAATGTCTGGATCAGGTAGAAAGTGTAATAGCTGTTCAGGCTCGCGAGATAGAATGTCTTCGAGAACAGCAGCACGACCAGGATCGCCAGCGAACGCAGCACGACGCCGCGCGGCAGTTCCGATTTCGGCGCCGCGGTCGCGGCGAAGCGCTTGGCGCGATGGGCGATGTGCCAATTGGCGACCCGCACGAGCAGCAAAATCGCGATGAAGGCGAGCACGGTGAAGGCGAGCACCGAGCGCTGTCCGCCCGGCACGACGATGAACGCCGCCATCAGGGGTCCCAGCGACTGTCCGAAATTGCCGCCGACCTGGAACAGGCTCTGCGCGAAGCCGTGCCGGCCGCCCGAGGCGGCGCGCGCGACCCGCGAGGCTTCGGGATGGAAGACCGCGCTGCCGACGCCGATCAGCGCGACCGAGCCGAGCAGCATCGCGTAATTCGTGCTGAAGGCGAGCATGACCAGCCCGACCAGCGTGAAACCCATCGCCCACGGCAGCGCATAGGGAACCGGCCGGCGATCCGTGAACATGCCGATCAGCGGCTGAAGCATCGAGGCGGTGAGCTGGAAGGTGAAGGTGATCAGCCCGGTCTCGAAAAAGGAAAGCGAATAGGTGTCCCGGAAAACAGGATACAGCGCCGGGGCGAGCGACTGCATCATGTCGTTCAACATGTGCGAGCCGCTGACCGCGAACAGAATGCCGAGCGCGGTCGTCTGCGCGACGCCGATTCGGGCCGTTTCGATCACCGGGGCGGGCGCGCCCACCTTCTGCGCCAGACTCAACGGAATGCCTCCTCACGACGTCGCCGCCGCGGGCGCAAACCCCGGCGCGCCCGTCTTTAGGTCCAAAGGGAAAACGCGCCTAGTCCCCGCGACCGCCGCTCAAGGGGATGTGATGAAAATACAATCCCACAGCGCCGGCGCCAAGATCACTTCGGCGCCAGCACCATGATCATCTGTCGCCCTTCCATCGAGGGCTCCGCCTCGACCTTGGCGATCGGCGCCGTCTCGGTCCTGACGCGCTGAAGCAGGCGGTAACCGATGTCCTGATGCGCCATTTCGCGACCGCGGAATCGCAGGGTGACTTTGACCTTGTCGCCTTCCTCGAAAAAGCGGCGCACGGAGCGCATCTTCACTTCGTAATCGTGGTCGTCGATGCCGGGACGCAGCTTGATTTCCTTGATTTCGACGATCTTCTGGCGCTTGCGCGCCTCGGCGGACTTCTTCTGCTCGAGGAAGCGGAACTTTCCGAAATCCAAGATTTTACAGACCGGCGGGGTCGCATTGGGAACGATCTCGACCAGATCGAGCGCGGCCTCGTCGGCCAGGCGCTGCGCATCCGCGAGATTGACGACGCCGCAATTCTGACCTTCTGCGTCGATGAGCTGGACCTGAACGGCGCGGATATCGCGATTTACGCGCGGCCCGCCTTTCTCCGGAGCCGCGGCGGCTTTCATAGGACGACGAATGGCTTATCTCCTAGGGTTGTTGATCCGAGCGGTGTATGAAAATTCGCGTTTCCGCAACTCGCCGGCCCGGAAACCGATCCTGAAATTTCCCATGGAACCCCCGCCAAGTCAATTGATCCGCCTTGTTTTTGGCGCGAGCGGGCGGGTTTCGAGGCGAACTGACGCTTTGTGACCGCCGAGCTTCGGATTCAGGCGGCGAATGGCCCGCCGGGCGACCGCGGCTCGGGAATGGTCGTCTGCCGTCGGTTTAACCGCTCGGCCGCAAACGGGTCGTGGGCGGGAAGGTAGATCACGGGTCGCTGCAAAGCGAGTTCGCGCAGGCCATTCAATGTCGCCCGGGCATCGGCCTCGCTAAGTGACACGCCGTCGACCACGCGCGCCAGCATGTTCGCCTCCGTATAGGAAGCATCGCCGGCCAGAACGATCGTTGTGCCGCCATCTTCGGCGGCGACCGAAAGATGATCCCGCGTATGGCCCGGGGTCGGCACGGCGACGACGGCGCCGTCCGCAGTTATCCGGCGCGAGCGGGCGAAGGGGCCGAAAGGTTCGTTGGAGAATTCGAGCGGTTCCGGATCGAAGCCCGCCGGCCAGCGCTGAGGCAGGCAGCCTCTCAACTGCCCGGCGAGGCCCGAAGCCGCGGCGAATTCGCCGGCGCTCACGATCACGCGGCTCGAGGGAAAGTCCTTCAGCCCGCCGTCGTGATCGATGTGCATGTGGGTCAAGACAATCGTCTTGACATCGCGCGGGCCGATCCCGAGCGCGGCGAGCTGAGGTCCGACTTCCTCTTCCCTGTTCGACCGCAAAACGTACGGCGAGGCGAAAATAGGGGTGCCACTTCGGCAATTTCGCCAGGCCCGCATTCGCGCCGGTATCGACCAGAATGACGCCGTCGCGGTGCTCGATGGCGAAAGCGTATGTCGGCAGCCAGTCCGACCAGGCCGCGTCGAGCAAGGGTCCAAGCCGGCGAGCGAGGCCGTGGCCGCGCCCGGCGAGCTGCGCCCTCTTGACTTGGACCCGGCCGGTTTGAATGGCGTGGATGCGCATGGGGAAGCCTCCGATGAGACCGGGCGTCACGCCCGGGTTTTGCCGGTGTGGCCGAGGTGGGTGTCGCCGAACGCGCTTGCGTACTTCAGGCCGTAGCCGAGGGCGCGATCGAAGCCGATATGGGCAAGGCCGACCAGCGCGAGCAACTCCAGGATCTGCGATTGCAGGCCCCAGCCCAAGGCGGCGAGGACGAGCGGCGCGAGCGTGCTGTGAAGGCTGTTGTAGGCCGCGGCGCCCCAGCGCGGGCCGGCGAGATAGGCGGCGAAGCTGAGGTCGGGGGCCAGGAACATCAGGACGAAAAAGCCCCCGCCGAGGCCGAGCCGGGCATAGATTGCGGTCGCAACGACAAACAGTGCGAAACCTTCGGCCCGCAACATCCAACGCACCCCGCCGCGTGCAGCGCCCGACGCGGCGTCGGAAGCCATGGGACGGCTGTTGAGAGCCGCTAGGGGAACCTTCATCGCATGCGCCATCTCAACCTCCTCGAATGAGCCCCGCCGAACGGGCCGAGCAGACATAGGAGCGTCGCAACCTATATAGAATTGCATATTTAAGTCGGTCTGATATTCATAAACGTATGACTCGCCGCGAACCAAACTGGGACGAATTGCGCACCTTTCGAGAGGTGATGCGCGACGGCAGCCTATCCGGAGCGGCTCGCCGGCTCGGGGTCGCCCAGCCCACGGCCGGCCGGCATATCGACGCCCTCGAGGCGGCGCTCGGGCTTGCGCTCTTCGTGCGTTCGCCGCGCGGGCTTGCGCCGACGGACGCCGCCTTTCACCTGGCCCCGCATGTCGAGGCCATGGCCTCCGCGTCGGCGGCGCTGGCGCGCGTGGCTGCTGGAGAGGCTTCGCCGGATCAAGGCGTCGTGCGCGTAACCGCCAGCGAGATCGTCGGCTGCGAAGTGCTGCCTGCCATGCTGGCGAGCTTTCGAGCGGCCTTTCCCGGGATCGTCGTCGAACTCGCCTTGACCAATCGCAATGAGGACCTGTTGCGTCGCGACGCCGACATCGCGGTGCGGATGGTGCGGCCGACCCAAAGCGCGCTGGTCGCGCGCCGGATCGGCGAGACGCGCATCGGGCTTTTCGCCCACGCCGCTTATCTCGAACGCTGCGGCCGACCGGCCAACCTCGAAGAACTCGTCCGCCATCGCATGATCGGCTACGACCGCGACGATCGCGCGCTCCGAGCGTTTGGCGCGATGGCATCGCGCTTTACGCGGGACGTGTTCGGGTTTCGCTGCGACAGCGACCTGGCGCAACTCGCGGCGCTTCGCGCGGGGGTTGGCATAGGCGGCTGCCAGGAGAATATCGCGCGGCGTTCGCCGGAGCTGGTCCGATTGTTCCCCGACGAAATCGCGATTCCGCTGGAGATATGGCTCGTCATGCATGAGGACCTGAAGTCGACGCCGCGCCTGCGCGCATTGTTCGACCATCTCGCCGCCGGCCTGAGCGATTATGTTCGCGGGGCCGGCGCGCCGCTCACGCCCGCCCCCGTGCGGACTTGAACGGCCTTACCCACGTCTCGAGGAAATTGCTCAGTTCGAGGCGCCGCCGCGCCGGTTCCAACACGTCCTCGCCGATCCCGAGCCGAAAGGCGAGGTCGCGCCGGTCGGGCGCGGCGTCGAGGTTTTTGAGATCCCCGGCATAGGACAGGGCCTCGTCTACGCCAGCGAACAGGCCCTCGCGGGTCAGCGCGGGCGCCCGGCGCGCCACGATCGGCGCGATCTCGCCCAGCGAATATTCCGGATGGTATTGCACGCCCCAGAAGGTTGCGCCCGCGTAGCGGATTTCGGCGGCCTGGACTTCGCTCATCGCGTTGGAGGCGAGCACGGTCGCGTCCGGCGGCGGGACCGCGACATGATCGATATGCGAGCACGGCGCGTCATAGGCGCGGGGACGGCCGGCCAGCAGGGGATGGGTCCGCCCCGCCTCAGTGGGCGAAATATTCCGGGCGATGCCGATTTCGCGACCCCTCGGGTTCCTGGTCACTTCGCCGCCGGCCGCGGCGCAGACGAGCTGCAATCCCCAGCAAGAGCCGAAGAACGGCGTCCGCGAGGCGAAAACCGCGCGGGCGAGCTCGATCTGCCGATCAATCGCAGGTCCGCCATCGTAGACATTGAGCGCGGAACCCGTCACGAACACGCCGTCATAGGCCTCCAGCCCGTCGCCGCCGGGAAGGTTCGCGCCCGCGTCCGCGGGAGTGCAGATTTCGCACAGCGCGTCGCCCGCCATCGCCGTCAAGGTCGCCGCGTAGGATTGGCTCGCCGTCATGCCGAATCCCGCGAGATAGGCCTCGCGGTCCTCCCGGATATTGCCCTCGACGATCAGAAGCCGCAGCGCCATGATTTGGGACCTCGCCTGCCACGACGCGCTTATTGCCGCTTGTCTCGACCGGCGCAATGCGCGCAGCCGCGAAGACCGCCGCCGGCTCGACGAATGGCGGCGGGGGCGCCAGACTGCGCCCATGCGTTCGGGGCCGGTCCCTGCGCGATTCGCCTGAGGAGCCCATGCCGGGAATGCTTTCCCTCGACGCCCTGGAATCCGCCGTCGCTCAGGGCGAGATCGACACGGTGATCGTCGCTTTCGCCGATATGGCCGGACAACTCGTCGGCAAGCGCTTCCACGCTTCGCATTTTGTCGAATCCGCGCATCGCGAGACCCACGCCTGCTGCTATCTCCTGGCCAACGACATCGACATGGAGCCTGTGCCGGGATACGCCGCGGCGAGTTGGAGCCAGGGCTACGGCGACTTCACCTTGAAGCCCGACATGGCCACGCTGCGCCGGATTCCCTGGCTGGAGGCGACCGCGCTCGTGCTCTGCGACGTCGTCGATCACCATCATCACGACGAAATCCCGCACTCGCCGCGCGCGATGCTGAAGGCGCAGATCGCGCGGCTCGCCCGGCTGGGCATGAAGGCGTTTTTCGCCTCCGAACTCGAATTCTATCTGTTCGACGAGAGCTTCGAGGCGATCCACGCCAAGGGTTATCGCGAACCCAAGACCGCTGGCTATTACATCGAGGATTACCACGTCTTCCAGACCAGCAAGGAAGAGCCGGTCATGCGGGCGATCCGCAACGGCCTGCACGGCGCCGGAATTCCGGTCGAGAATTCCAAGGGCGAGTGGGGCCCCGGCCAGGAAGAGATCAACGTGCGCTACGCCGAGGCGCTCGAAATGGCCGACAGGCATGTCCTGATCAAGAACGGCTGCAAGGAGATCGCGCATCTCAAGGGCAAGGCGATCACGTTCATGGCGAAATGGCGCTACGATCTGGCGGGCTCGTCGAGCCATGTCCACGCCTCCCTGTGGGACATCGACGGCCGCACCCCGCTGTTCGCCGATCCGAAGGCGCCGCTCGGCATGTCCGAATTGATGCGCCATTACATGGCCGGCCAGCTCGCGCATGCCCGCGAGATCGCCTATTTCCTCGCGCCGTTCATCAATTCCTACAAGCGCTTCCAGGCCGGCACGTTTGCGCCGACGCGTGCGGTGTGGAGCGTCGACAACCGAACGGCCGGCTTCCGTCTGTGCGGCGCGGACACGAAGTCGATCCGCGCGGAATGCCGCATCGGCGGCGCGGACCTCAATCCCTATCTCGCCTTCGCCGCGCTGATCGCCGCGGGCCTGTCCGGAATCGAGCAAAAGCTCGAACTCGAGCCGCCCTTTGTCGGCGACGCCTATCACGGCGAGCGACTCCGGGAGATCCCCAAGACGTTGCGCGAGGCGACCGACACGTTGCGCGGCTCGCACATGCTTCGCGCCGCCTTCGGCGACGCCGTCGTCGATCATTACCTCCACGCCGCCGAATGGGAGCAGGGCGAATACGATCGGCGGATAACGGATTGGGAATTGAAGCGCGGGTTCGAGCGCTCTTGAGCCCATCTTTGTCGGGAGACTCCGGAAACATGTCTGAGAGACTGCGCTGTGTTTCGCCTGTCGACGGGCGCGTCTACGCCGAGCGGATCGCCGCGAGCGAGGCGCATCTCGCCGCTTCGCTCGCCGCCGCGCGCGCCGCACAGCGTCAATGGCGGCGCGAGCCGATCGCCGAACGGGCGCGCTTCTGTCTCGCCGCGGTCGAAGCGATGCTCGCCATGAGCGAGGAAATCCCCGCGGAGCTGGCCTGGCAGATGGGCCGTCCGGTTCGCTACGGCGCGGGGGAATTGCGCGGATTCGCCGAGCGCGCGCGCTATATGATCGACATCGCCGGCGAGGCGCTGGCGCCGATCGATCCGGGCCCGAAGGAGGGTTTCAAGCGCTGGATCGCGCGCGAACCGCTTGGGCGTGGTCATGGTCGTCGCGCCCTGGAACTATCCCTACCTCACCGCCGTCAATTCGGTCGTGCCCGGCGCTGATGGCGGGCAATGCGGTCGTGCTCAAACATGCGGCGCAGACGCTGCTGGTCGGCGAACGCTTCCAGCGCGCATTTGACGCGGCGGGCCTGCCGGAGGGCCTGTTTCAGAATCTCGTGCTGACGCATGCGCAGACGGCGGCGATCCTGGCGGGCCGCGCGGTCGATCAGGTCAATTTCACCGGCTCGGTCGCGGGAGGACGCGCGATCGAAAGCGCGGCGAGCGGCGGATTTCTCGGCGTCGGACTGGAACTCGGCGGCAAGGACCCAGCCTATGTCCGAGCCGACGCCGATCTCGCGCAAGCGATCGAGACGCTGGTTGACGGCGCCTTTTTCAATTCGGGCCAGTCCTGTTGCGGCATCGAGCGGATCTACGTCGACCGGCGGCGCTACAAGAGCTTCGTCGAGGGTTTTGTCGAACTGACAAAAACCTACGTGCTCGGCGATCCCTTGCAGGGCGAGACGACGCTCGGTCCGCTGGTCAGAGCCGAGGCCGCCGCTTTCGTGCGCGGGCAGATTGCCGAGGCCGCGCGCGCGGGCGCGACGGCGCTCATCGATCCCAAGAGCTTCCCGCGCGATGCGGCGGGCTCGCCCTACATGGCGCCGCAGGTCGTCGTCGACGTCGACCACGAGATGTCGCTGATGCGCGAGGAATCCTTCGGCCCCGTGGTCGGAATCATGCCGGTCGACGACGACGACGAGGCGGTGCGGCTGATGAACGACAGCCCCTACGGCTTGACCGCCGCGATCTTCACCGCGGACGCCGACGCGGTCGCCGCGCTCGGGCGCGATATCGAGACCGGCACCGTGTTCATGAACCGCTGCGACTATCTGGACCCCGCGCTCGCCTGGACCGGCGTCAAGGACACCGGCCGCGGCGTGACGCTTTCGCGCCTCGGCTATGAGAGCCTGACTCGGCCGAAGTCGTTTCATCTGCGGACGCGACTTTGATGGCTTCGTCCGCCGCGTCCCGCGCAGACGCGCTTCACGCGCGGGTCCGCGCCTAAGCCAAGAACCGAACCCTTCTCCGTTGATCGCGAGCTGCACATGACCCTTACCGGCAACTGGAACTACCCGACGTCCGTCCGTTTCGGACCCGGCCGCATTCGCGAACTCGGCGAAATCTGCAAATCGGTCGGGTTGCGGCGACCGCTGCTGGTGACGGATCCCGGCCTTTCCGGCCTGAAGATGATCGGCGACGCGATGGAGTTCTGCCGCTCGGCGGGTCTCGACGTCGCGATGTTCGACAAAGTCCAGGGCAACCCCGTCGCGCGCAATGTCGAGGATGGCCTGGCCGTATTTCGCGCGGGCGGGCATGACGGCGTGATCGCTTTCGGCGGAGGCTCGGCGCTCGACGCAGGCAAGGTGATCGCATTCATGTCCGGGCAGGTCCGGCCGATGTGGGACTTCGAGGACATCGGCGACTGGTGGACGCGCGCCGATCCCGACGGCATCGCGCCGATCGTCGCCGTGCCGACGACTTCAGGCACCGGTTCGGAGGTCGGGCGCGCCGGCGTCATCACCGACGAGACGACCCGCACCAAGAAGATCATCTTCCACCCCAGGATGATGCCGCGCGTCGCGCTGCTCGATCCCGAGCTGACGATCGGCCTGCCGGCGCGTCTGACCGCGGGCGTCGGCATGGATGCGCTGTCGCATTGCCTCGAGGCCTTTTGCGCGCCGGGCTTTCATCCGCTGGCCGACGGCGTCGCGCTCGAGGGCATGCGGCTCGTCAAGGAATACCTTCCGCGCGCCGTGCGGAACGGTTCGGACATCGAGGCGCGCGCGATGTTGATGGCGGCCGCCGCAATGGGCGCAACGGCGTTCCAGAAGGGACTGGGAGCGATGCATTCGCTCTCGCATCCGATCGGATCGATCCACGGCGCGCATCACGGCATGACCAACGCGGTCTTCATGCCCTACGTGCTCGCATTCAATCGTCCGGCGATCGAGCCGCGGATCGGGCGCCTGGCCGCCTATCTCGGGCTGAAGGCCTCGTTCGACGCTTTCCTGCAATGGATACTCGACCTGCGCGCCGAAATCGGCGTGCCCCACACGCTGGTTGCGCTCGGCGTGCCGCTCGAGCGCGCCGACGAGATCGCGGAGATGGCGATCCACGACCCGACGGCGGGCAGCAATCCCGTGACGTTGACCAAAGCCGCGGCGCGCCGCCTGTTCGACAATGCGGCGAGCGGCGCCCTGGCCTAGGGGTCGACCCTGATTCGCGCCGCGTCGGCGCCCGCTGGAGACCCGGCCAACCGAGGCCTGCGCCTCAGCGGCGACCGAGCGGCATGGCGGGGCGGATCGTGCGAGGACGCTTGTATTCCACGACGACGGCGCGGGTTCGCCCGTTCACCAGCGTGGCGCGACCGCGCGACTGGGCGTGCTGCTTGGCCGCGAGCGCCTTGACCTCATCATGCGAGACGCCCATCAGCGAAGCCGCAATTTCCACGCGCTGCGCGGGATCGTCGGTCATCGCCTCGGCCGCGATAAGCGCCTCCTCGATGGTCGGGGGCTCCTTGCGGACGCGGCGGGGGCCCCATTTGGTTTTCCAGGTCGTGGTCATGGCGGCCTCGGATGCATCCCTTTGGCGGTACGGCTAATTTCTCAGACGAATTTAAAAATTCTGCGACATTGAGTTTATGTCTAGCACAAATGTTGCAGTGCAGCAATTGAAACCGTAATGGATCGGCGAAATCTTTTGCCGCTCATTGTCGCGCCTCGGCGCTTTCCTTCCGCGCGCGCAGCGGCGCGTGTATGAGGAGAGGAATCGCTCCTCTCATGAACGGCGGATACCTCGCCATGTCCCCCCAGCCGTCCTCCTCCGCGAGCCCAGCGCCTTCTCTGCCGTTCGATGCTTTTTTGAAAGAAATTCAACGGCATGACGGACGCCGAGGCGAAATCGACGCCGCCTATCGCGCCGCGGAGTCCGATTGCGTCGCGCGCCTCGCGGACGCCGCCGAACTGCCCGAAAGGGTAAGAGCCGACGCGGCCGCGCTCGCGCGCAAGCTGATCGAGGGCCTGCGGGCGCGCCCCGCGGGCGGGCTGGTGCAGGGACTGATGCGCGAATACGCGCTCTCCAGCCAGGAGGGCGTCGCGCTGATGTGCATGGCGGAGGCGCTGCTGCGCATTCCCGACGCCGCCACGCGAGACGCCCTGATTGCCGACAAGGTGGGCGGCGGCGAATGGCGCGCCCATGTCGGCCAATCGCCCTCCCCATTCGTCAACGCCGCAACCTGGGGGCTTCTCATCACCGGCCGGCTGGTCGGCACGGTCGACGAAACCGGGCTCGGCGCCACGCTGACCCGTCTGATAGCCCGCTCCGGAGCGCCGATCATCCGCGCCAGCGTCGACACCGCGATGCGGGTGCTCGGCGAGCAATTCGTCTGCGGCCAGACCATCGAGGCCGCGCTTGCCAATGCGATGGCCCTCGAGACTCGCGGCTTCCGCTATTCCTACGACATGCTCGGCGAGGCGGCGGTGACCGCCGAGGACGCCGCGCGCTACCTGAAGTCCTACGAGAACGCGCTCGACGCGATCGGCGAAGCCTCCGCGGGGCGGGGGATCTATGAGGGTCCCGGCCTGTCCGTAAAGCTCTCCGCCCTGCATCCGCGCTATGTCCGCGCCCAGCGCGCGCGGGTGATGTCGGAACTCTATCCGCGCTTGAAGGCTCTGGCCGTGCGCGCGCGCCGCTGGGATGTCGGGCTCAATATCGACGCCGAGGAATCCGAGCGTCTCGACATTTCGCTCGATCTTCTCGAGGCGCTCTGCCACGACGCCGATCTGGAAGGCTGGAATGGCGTCGGCTTCGTCGTTCAAGCCTACCAAAAACGCGCCTATCCCACGCTCGAATGGATCATCGAGCTCGCCCGCGCGACCCGGCGGCGCATCATGCTGCGGCTGGTCAAGGGCGCCTACTGGGATAGCGAAATCAAGCGCGCGCAAGTGGAGGGCCTCGAAGGTTTTGCGGTGTTCACCCGCAAGATCCACACAGACGTCTCCTATGTCGCTTGCGCCAAGCTGCTGCTGGCCGCGCCCGACGCGGTATTCCCGCAATTTGCGACCCATAATGCGCTGACGCTGGCCACCATCCATGCGATGGCCGGCCCGAACTTCTATGCCGGCCAGTATGAATTCCAGTGCCTGCACGGCATGGGCGAACCGCTCTACACCCAGATCGTCGGCGCGTCGGGCCTGCACCGGCCCTGCCGCGTCTATGCTCCGGTCGGCTCGCACGACACTCTTCTGGCCTATCTCGTGCGTCGGCTGCTTGAAAACGGCGCCAACACCTCGTTCGTGAACCGCATCGCCGATCCCCAGGTTCCGGTCGAGGCGTTGATCGAGGACCCGGTCGCCGCCGCGCGGGCCGTGCATCCCGTCGGCGCGCCCCATCCGCGGATCGCTCATCCCCGCGATCTGTTCGCCCCCGAACGGCTCAATTCCGCCGGCCTCGATCTCAGCAACGAATCGCGGCTGGCCAAATTCGGCGAGGCGCTGGCCGCGAGCGCGGCGCCCCGGCAAGTCCCGCGGGAAGGGCCGCGCGCGCCGCGTGCGGTGCGTAACCCCGCCGACCAGCGAGACATCGTCGGCTCAATCCTCGAGGCCGACCTTGCGGAAGTCGGCGCCGCTTGCGCCGGCGCCACGGCGGCCTGGCCCGCCTGGCGCGATCTTCCGCCCTCCGAGCGCGGCGAGATCCTGACCCGCGCCGCCTCTCTGTTCGAGGCGCATGCGCAGCGCCTGGCCGGGCTGATCTGCCGCGAAGCCGGCAAGACCTTGCCCAACGCGATCGGCGACGTGCGCGAGGCCGTGGATTTTCTGCGCTTCTACGGCGCCGAGGTTTCGCACGGCGTCGAAAACGCCACGCATCGCCCGCTCGGCCTCGTCGTCTGCATCAGCCCCTGGAATTTCCCGATCGCGATCTTCACCGGCCAGATCGCCGCCGCGCTTGCGGCGGGCAATTGCGTCATCGCCAAGCCCGCGGAAGAAACGCCGCTGATCGCCGAGGCGGCGGTGCGTCTCATGCACGAGGCGGGCGTTCCGGCCGATGCGCTGAGGCTCGTCGTTGGCGACGGCTCGGTCGGCGCCGCGCTCACTGCGCAGCCGGGCGTCGCCGGCGTGATGTTCACCGGTTCGACCGAGGTTGCCCGTCTTATCCAGGCCGCCCTTTCCAAGCGGCTCGGCCCCGACGGCGGGCCGATTCCGCTGATCGCGGAGACCGGCGGCCAGAACGCGCTGATCGTCGACAGTTCCGCGCTTGCGGAGCAGGTCGTAGCCGACGCGCTCGCCTCCGCTTTCGATTCGGCCGGCCAGCGGTGCTCGGCGCTGCGCGTGCTCTGCCTGCAGGACGACATCGCCGACCGCACGCTCGAGATGCTCAAGGCGGCGATGGGCGAGCTTCACGTCGGTCCGCCCGATCGGCTCTCCTGCGACGTCGGGCCGGTCATTTCGGCGGAGGCTCTCGCGGGGCTGAAGCGCCACGTAGCGTCGATGCAGGCCCAGGGCCATCGCGTCCATTGCGAGCCGCTCGGGCCGGATTGCGCGCACGGCTTTTTCCTCGCGCCGACGCTGATCGAGATCGGCTCCGTCCGCGACCTCGAACGCGAGGTGTTCGGACCCGTGCTGCATGTGCTGCGCTTCAAGCGCGAGGCGCTGACGAAGCTGATCGACGACATCAACGCTTCGGGCTATGCGCTGACCGGCGGCGCGCATTCGCGCATCGACGCGACGATTGATCTCATTTGCGGGCGGCTGGCGGCCGGCAACCTCTATGTCAACCGGAACATCATCGGCGCCGTCGTCGGGGTGCAACCGTTCGGCGGTCACGGCCTCTCCGGCACAGGTCCGAAGGCGGGCGGACCGCTCTATCTGAAGCGCTTGTTCGCGCGCACGCCGGCCAATTGGCCAACGCTGCCCTCGGGCCTCGGCTCGCGGGCCGCCGAAGCCTTCGCGAACGCGCTCGACGCGACGGGGAGGGGGGAATTCGCGGACTTGACGCGCCGGCTCGCGCGCGGCTCGCGAGCCGGGCTGGAGATCGAATTGCCCGGGCCGGTCGGCGAGCGCAACGTCTATTCGCTCAGGGGCCGCGGCGGCGTGCTCTGCGATGGGGCGAGCGAGGAAGCCTCGATCGCCCAGATCGCCTGTGCGCTTGCGTCGGGAAATCGCGCGGTCGTCGACGGCGCGTTCGCGGACAGGTTGATCGCGTCGCTGCCGGGCGTTCCACTGGAGCGCGCGGGTCCCGCCAGCCGCTTCGACCTTGTCCTCAGCGACCGCACCGGCGACGACCTCATCGCATTCTGCGCCGCCATCGCGCGGCGCGAGGGACCGATCGTCAATGTGTATCGCCTCGACGCGGACGCGGTGCGGCGCGACGAGGCGCCGCTCGATCTGCTGCTGAGCGAAACCTCGCTCTGCGTCAACACCACGGCGGCCGGCGGCAATGCAAGCCTGATGTCGATAGGTTGATCGCGATCCGAGAAAGACCGGGCTCCGCGAGCCCCGTCAGAGCGCGCCCAACCTTCGCAGCACGTCGATCTGCCCGAGAGTCGCGCAATTGTCGGGCGCTCGGCTCAGAACGACGCCGAGCCGCTCGCCGGCGCGGGCGTAGCGCTCGGCCAGCGCCGGCGCGCCGATGACGGTCGCTTCGCGGACGCCGCGCGCGCCAGCGAGGACCTCCGCGCCGATCAACAGGCCGGACAGATATTCGGACAACTGGTCAGGCTCGACGCGCCCGAACAATGCGAATGTACGCGTCATGAACATTGCATGCAGCAAGTCGCCGGGGCGCTCCAACGCCGCAGCGGCGTCGAGGCCGAGCGTGAAGCCCGGCGCCCCGGCGCGCGGTTGGGCGGGCGCCATCATGCGGCCGAGCACGCTGTGTTCCTTGAGGACGGCGAATACTTCGCCGGTCATGAAGGTTTCGAAGTCGGCGATTCGGCCCGCTTCGACGCGCGCCCATTTCGAATGCGTGCCCGGAAGGACGAACACGCCGTCCGCGCCGCCGTGTGCGGCGAGAGCGCCGAGAATTTGCGTCTCCTCGCCCCGCATCACGTCGGGCGCGCCGCGTGCGTCGACCGCGCTGACGCCGGGTATGATTCGCACGCCGCCGAGCGCTGGCGAGGGCGCCACAATCGTCGCCGCGGCGATTTCTTCCGCCCCGGCCGGGCAGGCCGCATAGGGCGCCTCGATCCAGCCCTGCCGTGCGCCGACCATGCCGGAGGCGATGACGGGAACGCCTGGATAAAGTTGGCGCCATTCGGCGAGGCGGCCCGCGATATAGGGCTCATGCTCGCCCGCCTTCAGCGAAAGCGAACCGGTCCCCTCAGGAATTTCGCCGAGGGTCGCGCCTTCCGCGTTCGCGAGATAGGCGCGGAACGAACTCGTGCCCCAATCGACGCTGATCAGGGCCGGCGAAGGCGGCGGCAAGGCGGGGTCTCGCTGGGAAAACTCGGAGCCTATGCGTTCGCACGCCGCCAACGCGGTGACAAGTCCGAGCGGTCTTTCCCGGCGCGCAAATGCGCGACATATTGGCGCTCGCAGACATCGAGACGACGCGCAATGACGGAACCGCTGGAAAACATCAAAGTCGGCATGACCGGCCGCATGGAAGAGATCGTCACGCCGGAGAAGACGGTCGGCGGCCATGTCGAAGGCATGCCGATGGTCTACGGCACACCGATGATGATCATGGCCATGGAGATCGCCTCGGCCGCCGCGCTCAAGCCGCATCTGCCGCCGGGGTGGGTGACGGTCGGCAGCGAGGTCAACATCCGTCACCTCGCGCCGAGCCCGGTCGGCGCAACGATCGTCGCCACGGCGCGCGTCAGGGAAATCTCGGGCCGCAGCGTAGTGTTCGAAGTCGAAGCCTACGAAGGGACGCGCAAGATCGGCGACGGCACGCACCGGCGCGGCGCGATCAATCTGGAGAAGTTCAAGGAGCGACATAATAAATCTTGAGCCTCGGCGGTTTGCCGTCGCGCGGTCTGCCGGGATAGTGTCGAGCTCTCCGTCCGTTCAGGAGCTTCCTCGCATGTACCGCGCCATGTCCGCGCTCCTGGTGGCGTCTGGGCTCGTCGCTCCCGCGGCCGCTGACGAACCGGCGTTCGCGCCCAAGGTTCTCGTCGTGACCATGTTCGGCGGCGAGGCGAAACCCTGGGTTGAGGGGGAACCCCTCACCCGCAAGATTGCGGTTCCCGGCCTCAGCCCCGCTTATCCCGCAGTCGCCTGTACCGACGCGGGGCTCTGCGTGATGACGACCGGCATGGGTTTCGCCAACGCCGCAAGTTCGCTGGCCGCGGTCCTGTTCAGCCGGCAATTCGATCTGACCAGGACTTACGTCATCATCGCCGGCATCGCGGGCATCGATCCTGCGAAGGGCACGCTGGGCTCGGCGGCTTGGGCGCGCTGGGCGGTCGACGGCGGGCTGCAGCATGAGATCGACCCTCGAGAGGCGCCCCCGGACTGGCCTGCCGGTTATTTCGCTTTTGGAGCCGCAGGACCGGGGCAGAAGGGCGAATTGAACTATGGCTCCGAAGTCTTCCGGCTCGACGAGGATCTGTTGCAGGCGGCCTTCAAGGCGACGCGGAATGTCGAACTCGCCGACGACGACGCGGCTAAAGCCTACCGCGCCCGGTACGGCTCGCCGCCAGCCTCGGCGCCGCCTGTTGTGACGATCTGCGATACGATATCCTCCGACACATGGTGGTTCGGCGCCCGGCTGGAAGCGGCGATGGAAGCGCGCGCCAGGCTCGCCACCGACGGCGCCGCCGATCCCTGCACGACCCAGCAGGAGGACAACGCGACCCTGGCCGCGCTGAAACGGGGGGCGCAGGCCGGGCTCGTCGATTTCAGCCGCGTCGCAGTGCTGCGCGCCGGCGCCGATTTCGATCGTGAGCCGCCGGGGCAGGGCGCCGTCGACGCGCTGAACGCCAAGACCGGCGGCTATCCGATCTCCGTCGCCAACGCCTATCGGGTCGCGGGGCGGCTCGCCCAGGAGATCTCGTCGGATTGGGCGGCTTGGAGCGCCGGGCCGCCGAAGTGAAAGCCCGCCCGCGCGCGCTTGTGCTCTTTGCCCGCGCCGAACTATAAGTCCGCTGCGTCGCGCGAGCCGAAACGTCGAGCCGGCGGCGTCAGATTTGTCCAATTCTCGAAAGACAAAAGCGCATGAAGATCTCGTCTCTAACCGCCGCGTTGGCGCTCGGCATGTATGTTTCCGGCGCCGCCTTCGCGGACGAGCCCGCCAAACCCGACGCCGCGGAGACGGCGGCCAAATCGGCGGAATGCGGCAAACAAGCCGACGCCAAGAACCTGCACTCGAAGGAGCGCAAGAAATTCCTCGCCGAATGCAAAAAGGCGAAATGAGCGCCGCGCAGTCGCGGCGCTTTCACGCGTGGCCGGCGCCCAGCCGGCCATATTCTTTTCCGACGGCCTCCCTCTCGTCGAGCCCAGCGCGAGCCTGACATGTCCGACGAGCGTCTCGATCTTTTTCTGACCCCCCGCGATTGGTTTCGCCACGCGATCAGCCGGTTCAATGCGGCGGGCCTCGCCTATGGCCATGGCGCGACCAATGCGGTCGACGAGGCGGCGTTCCTGATCCTGGAGGGACTGAAGCTCCCCATCGATGCGCTCGATCCCTTCCTTGACGCGCGGTTGCTCGCGCACGAGCGCCGCCGGCTTGCAGAGCTGATCGATTCGCGCGTCGCCACCCGCAAGCCTGCGGCCTATCTGCTCAACCGCGCCTATATCCAAGGCGTGCCGTTCTACGTCGACGAGCGCGTGATCGTGCCGCGCAGCTTTATCGGCGAACTGTTGTCGACCGAACTGACGGGCGAGGGCGGCCTGTTGCCCGATCCGCGCGAAGTCGAGCGCGTGCTGGACCTGTGCGCCGGCGGGGGGTCGCTCGCGATCCTCGCCGCCCGGGCGTTTCCCAACGCGCGCGTCGACGCCGTCGATATCTCCGCCGGCGCGCTCGAGGTTGCAAAGCGCAACGTCGAGGAACACGGCCTCGCCGATCGGATCGAACTTTTCGAGGGCGATCTGTTCGCTCCGCTCAAAGGCCGCCGCTACGATCTGATCCTGACCAATCCGCCCTATGTCGACGCCGAATCGCTGGCCGCCTTTCCGCCCGAGTTCGCGGCCGAGCCGAGGCTCGCCCATGCCGGCGGCGCCGACGGCCTCGACATCGTCCGACGGATCCTGGGCCAGGCGCGCGCCCACCTTGAGCCCGACGGGGCGCTGATCTGCGAGATCGGGCAGGGCCGCGAAATTCTCGAGGCGGAATTTCCAGACCTGGAGGCGCTTTGGCTGGATACGCAGGAGAGCGAGGGGGAAGTGTTTTTCGCGCGCGCGGGCGATCTGATTTTCGCCGTGCGCAAGGGTCAGAAGAAAACCAAGCGTCGCGGCTGATTCGCCTTATTCCGCGGCCTCGCGCATCGAGGCGCGCAGGCTCGTGCGAAACTCGTCGATCGACATGAGCCGCCCGGCGCGCTCGACGTGCCAGAAGGTCCAACCGTTGCAGGCGGGCAGCCCTTGCGCCAGCGCGCCGATCTTATGGATCGAGCCGATCGCCGGACCCAGGGCGAGCGCGCCATCCGCGCGCACCGTCGCGCCGTGCCGGCGCTTGCCGTCGTAGAGCTTTTCGCCCGCGTCGACGAGGCCGGCCTCGACGACGCTGGCGAAAGCGACGCGCGGCTCGCTGCGCTTGGTCGGCATCGGGGCCACGGCCTCCCGGGGCAGGGGGATGACGGCGTCGATTCGCGCCCGCGCCGCCGCCGCGTAAGTCTCGTCGCGCTCGATCCCGAGGAAATGGCGCCCCAGCCGGCGCGCGACCGCGCCCGTCGTGCCCGAGCCGAAGAACGGATCCAGCACGAGGTCGCCGACATTCGAGGCGGACAGCAGCACCTTGGCGAGCAGCGCTTCGGGTTTTTGAGTCGGGTGGGTCTTGCGCCCCTGCGGATCTTTCAGCCGCTCCGCGCCGGTGCAGATGGGAAAGAACCAGTCCGAGCGGGCCTGACAGTCGTCGTTGCCGGCCTTGAGCGCTTCGTAATTGAACGTATAGGCTTTGGCGTCGGCCGACCGCGCGGCCCAGATCATCGTCTCGTGCGCGTTGGTGAAGCGCCGGCCGCGGAAGTTCGGCATCGGGTTCGCCTTGCGCCAGACGAGATCGTTGAGAATCCAGAAGCCGGCGTCCTGCAGGATCGCCCCGACGCGGAAGATGTTGTGGTACGAACCGATCACCACGATGGTCGCGTCGCGCTTCATCACGCGCCTGACCGCGGTCAGCCATCGGCGCGTAAAGCTGTCATACTCGGCAAAATCCGCGAATTTGTCCCAGTCGTCGTCGACCGCGTCGACCACGCTTTGGTCGGGACGCGAAAGCGCCCCTTCCAGTTGCAAATTGTAGGGGGGGTCGGCGAACACAAGATCGACGCTGCCGGCTGGAAGCCTCTCGATCTCGGCGACGCAATCGCCCACCAGGATCGTGTCCTTGGGCGGAGCGTCGCCTTGCGGCGCGTCCATCGTGACGGAGCGTCGGGCCGCGGCGCTTCCAGTACGCAAAACCTGAAGCTGGGCGGGGCGGCCGGATGCTCCGGCACGGGAGGAACGCATTTACGCAACACTCGGGACAACCTTCGGAATCAACGCTTCCGACGTCAGCGTTATGACTTGATTCAGGTAAAGGCGGCGTTAGCTCGACGCCTGCGGACATGTCTCGTTTTCGCACGCTCGCTCATGCAGAAAATTTATAATCAAATCAACGAATTCTAAAGACTTTCTGAGATGGCGTCCGATGCCGTTCTCAAGGTCCGGAAACAGGCCGGGAATGGAACGATCGGCGGTGCAGCGGACACGGGCCGAGCCGCTCCAACGCCTCGCGATGCTCTCGAGTGGGATAGCCCGCGTGGCGCGCGAATCCATAGCCGGGAAAATGCGCGTCAAGCCGCGTCATCAGGGCGTCGCGGGCGACTTTGGCGACGATCGAAGCCGCCGCGATCGACAAGGATCGCCCGTCGCCCCCGATCGCCGCGCTGGCGGGGCAGATAAGATGGGGCGGGACGTCGCGCCCGTCGATCAGCGCGTAGTCGGGGCGCGGCGAAAGCGCATTCAGCGCCCGCGCCATCGCGCGCAGCGTGGCGCCGCGAATATTGTAGGCGTCGATCTCCTCGGCGCTCGCCATGGCGATCGAGACGGCGAGGGCCGAGGCGAAGACCGCGCCGGCAAGCTCCGTTCGCCGCGCCGCGCTCAAGGTTTTCGAATCGTTCGAGCCCTTGCGGAATCTTGCTTGGATCGAGAATGACGGCCGCGACCGCCGACCGGACCCGCGAGCGGGCCGCGGCCGACCTCGTCGACCCCGGCGATTCGTCGCGATCCGCGAGCCATGCACGCGCGTTCCAGCGCGAAATCCGGGCCGGCGCTGCGGGACCCGCGTTCACTTGCGCGCAAGCGGCCCCGGACGCAGGCGCGCGAGATCGAAGGCCAGGACGTCGCGCAGGAGATCGATGAAGTTGTCGGCGCCGCTTTCCGCGCAAGGCCTCGCCCTTCTCCGCGGTCGCGTTGGAGGCGTCGCCCGCCGCGCCCAGTTCGTGCAGATCGCTCGACATCCAGCCGAAGCCGATCGGTTGCGTAACGCGCAGCTGCTTGAACTCCTGCTCGATCGCGACCGCGGCGCTCACGAAATTCTCGCGTCGCTCCATGTGCACGGTCTGGGGCTTGAAGGCGAGCATCAGCGAAGTCTCGGCGTCGCCGCCGTGGATGCCGTGCGCGCGCTCTTTGGCGGAAAACATGCCTTCGGGATAGCCGAGGCGATGCCAGGCCGCGTGAACGGCGAGCATGCGGTGGCGAACGCGCAATTCGCGCGCGACCGCGTCGATGACCGGCACGTTGCCGCCGTGCGAATTCATGAAGATCAGCTTGCGGCAGCCCGTGCGCGCGACGCTGTCGCCGATTTCGGTCCAGGCGCGCGTGATCGTCTCCAGCGAGAAGGTCAGCGTGCCCGGAAATTCGATATGCTCGTTCGACTTGCCGATCGCCTGGATCGGCAGAAACAGCACCGGCATATCGGCGGGCACGCGGCTCGACGGCCCGGCTCAGATAGCCCTCGTTGATGAACGTATCGACGCCGACGGGCAGATGCGGGCCGTGCTGCTCGATCGCCGCGACCGGCAACACCGCGACGACCTTGCTCATGTCGGCGGCGGCGAAATCGCGCCAGCTCATTTCGGCCCAAAATTTGGTCGGCAGCATTCCGCTCTCCTTGCGAGTGTCCAGGCGCCCGCGCGGCGATCGCCTCGATTTCGACCTTGAACTCCGGGCGCGCGAAACCCTGCACGACCATCAGCGTCGAGGCCGGCGGCGGGCTGCTCACGAATTCATCGCGCACCTTCATGTAGCCGCCCAAATATTCGGCGCTGCGAGACATAGGCGTTGAGTCGCACGACGTCGGCGAGCGTCATGCCGGCTTCGCCGAGAATGGCTGCGATCGCGCGAAAGCACAGATGCGCCTGCGCCTCGACGCTCTCGGGAACTGCGCCGTCGCGGCCGATGCCGAGTTGGCCCGAACAGAAGACGATCCGCGCGCCGGGATCGACCTCACGCCATGCGCGTAATTGGCGAAAGGCGGATGGATCGAATTCGGATTCAGCCTGCGCATGTGAAGACCAGCTTCCCGCTGGACGCCCTTTGGGTTACCCCTTGCCAGACGGCAAGGCAAGTTCGACAATGGCGCCTAAGTTGCAGGCAGATCTACGGTTACGGACCGCTGCGGCGGTTCTCAATCTCGGGGAGTGTTCCATGAAGCACGTTGGCGTTTGGCTCGCGTGCCGGCCTACTTCTGACCGCATCGTCGGCGCTGGCGGCCGACAAGGTCTCGTTCGGCACCAACTGGCTCGCCGAAGCCGAGCACGGCGGCTATTATCAGGCCGTCGCCGACGGCACCTACGCGAAATACGGCCTCGACGTGACAATCGTCCCGGGCGGCCCGCAGGCGGCGAACGCGCATCCTGCTCGCCTCCGGCAAGCTCGACTTCTACATGGGCGGCAGCCTGCTCGAGGCTTTCGACGCGGTCGAAGCAGAACATCCCGCTGGTCGTCGTCGCCGCGCATTTCCAGAAAGACCCGCAGATGTTCATGTCGCATCCCGGCGTCGGCCTCGACAAACTGCGAGGATCTGCCGAAGGCGCCCGCCTTCATCGCCAAGGAGGCCGCCCGTTCTATCGATTGGATGGTCTCCGCTTACGGCTTCAAGGAAGACAACGTGAAGCCCTATACGTTCAATCCGCAGCCGTTCATCGCCGACACGAAGTCGATCCAGCAGGGCTACATCACCTCCGAGCCCTATGCGGTCGAGAAGGAAGGCCATTTCAAGCCGAACATCTTCCTGTTCGCCGACTACGGCTATTCGACCTACGCGACGACGGTCGAAACCCGCGCCGACGATCATCGCCAAGAACCCGGACCTCGTGCAGCGTTTCGTCGACGCCTCGACGATCGGCTGGTACCACTATCTCTATGGCGACAACAAGAGCGGCGAATGAGCTGATCAAGAAAGACAATCCGGAAATGACGGACGACCAGATCGCCTTCTCGATCGCCAAGATGAAGGAATACGGCCTCGTCGATTCCGGCGACACGCTGAAGATGGGCATCGGCGCGATGACCGACGAGCGCGTCAAGGACTTCTACGACTCGATGGTCAAGGCGGGCGTCGTGCAGGCCGGGCTCGACTACAAGAAGGCCTACACGCTGCAATTCGTCAACAAGGGCGTCGGCCTCGATCAGAAGCCGAAGTGATCGAGCGCCGCAGTGTATGCCGCAAGACGTTCGCGAATTGCCGCGACGGCGGCGTCCGCGCCGCCGTCCGGCGGCCGCGTGGCTTGCGCGCCTCGAAGGCGTCGGCAAGACGTTCGCCAACGGCGTCGTCGCGCTCGACCGGCGTCGATCTCGACGTCCGGCGCGGCGAGTTCCTTTCGCTGCTCGGTCCCTCCGGCTGCGGCAAGTCGACGATCCTGCGGCTGCTCGCCGGGCCTGACCTCGCCGAGCCGCGGGCTACATCAACTGGCGCGAGAACGAGCACGAACTCGGCTTCGTCTTCCAGGAGCCGACGCTGATGCCCTGGGCCAACGTGTTCGACAACGTCTGGCTGCCGCTGCGGCTCGAAGGCGTCTCGCGCGGCGGCGCGCGGGCCGCGATCGAGGAAGTCGCTCGCCAAGGTCGGCCTCGCCGGCTTCGACAAGGCCTATCCGCGCGAATTGTCGGGCGGCATGAAGATGCGCGTCTCGATCGCCCGCGCGCTGGTGACGCGGCCGGCGATGCTGCTGATGGACGAGCCGTTCGCCGCGCTCGACGAGATCACCCGCACCAAGCTCAACGACGATCTCGTCGCGCTCAAATGCGAACTCGGCGCGACCGTCGTGTTCGTCACCCATTCGGTCTACGAGAGCGTCTATCTCTCCGACCGCATCGTCGTCATGGCGCCGCGGCCCGGCCGGGTCGTCGCCGAGATCAAGGTGCCCGCGCCGCTGCCGCGCGACGAGGAATTCCGCCTCGGCGCCGCCTACGCCGACAGCTGCCGCGCGACTTCGCGGCGCCCTGCACGACGCGATGGCGATGGGCGGATCGGCCGGGGGAGCCCACTGAGCGTGAATCGGGCAAGATTCCAGCAATACGCCCTGCCGGCGCCTGGCTTTGCTCGCTGCGCTCTGTTCGCTGGGAGGCCGTCGTGCGCATCAACGACATCCCGCCGGTCATCCTGCCTTCGCCGAGCCTGATCGTCGCGACGCTGGTCAAGGACTGGCCACGCTGTTCGGCTCGCTCGAGGTCACGCTGTCGATCACTCTGGAGGCGCTGATCGCCGCGACGATCGGCGGCACGCTGCTCGCGCTGGTCTTCGCGCAATGGAAGCTGGTCGAGCGCGCGTTCTTCCCCTTCGCCGTCATCATGCAGGTGACGCCGGTCGTCGTCGATCGCGCCGCTGCTGCTGGTCTATCTCAGCTCTGGCGAGGCGGTGCTGGTCTGCGCCTTCCTGGTCGCCTTCTTTCCGATCCTGGCCAACACCGCGCTCGGTCTGTCCTCGGTCGATCACAATCTGCTCGACCTGTTCCAGCTCTATCGCGCCTCGCGCTGGCGGCAGTTGCTGTGGCTGCGCATTCCCTCCGCGCTGCCCTATTTCCTCGGCGGCCTGCGGATCGGCGGCGGGCTCGCGCTGATCGGCGCCATCGTCGCCGAGATCGCGGCGGGCTCGGCCGGGCAGGGCGCGGGCCTGGCGTTCCGCATCGTCGAATCCGGCTACCGGCTCAACATCCCGCGCATGTTCGCGGCGCTGTTGCTGATCTCCGTGACCGGCGTCCTGATCTTCCTCGCGCTGAGCGCGCTCTCCTACTCTGCTGCTGCACCGCTGGCACGACAGCGCGCGGAGCCGCGAGACGTGAGCGTTCCCGCTCGCATCGCCAGGACGCGGCGCTGCGCGCTGGTCGGCGCGCGCGTGCTCGCGCGGCATCTTCCGGCCGCCGCCGCGCCCGTCGACGCGCGACGGCTTCGCCAAGGTCGACGTCGTTGATCGACGACGGCCGCATCGCGGCGCTCGCGCCGGCCGGCGCGCGGCGACTTCGGCGACGCGCCGCGGATGCCGATGGCCGGGCGGATCGTGCTTGCCGCACGTTCGTCGACGCCCACACCCATCTCGACAAGGGCCATATCTGGCGGCGCGCGCCCAATCCGACCGGCGACTTCGCCGGCGCGCTCGAGACCGTCGCCGAGGACCGCGCGGCGCGACTGGAGCGCGCGCGGACGTCGCCGCGCGCATGGAATTCGCGCTGCGCGCGGCCTACGCGCACGGCACGCGCGCGATCCGCACCCATATCGACAGCGTCGGCCCGCAGACGCGCATCTCCTGGCCGGTCGTTCGCCGAGGCGCGCGAGCGCTGGCGCGGCCGGATCGATCTGCAGGCGATCGCCGCTGTTCAGCGATCGATTTCGCGCTCGACCCCGCGCACATGGCCGACGTCGAGGCGATGGTCGACGCGCACGGCTCGAAGATCCTCGGCGCCGTCACCTACATGATCCCGCGGCTGCGCGAGGGCCTCGACGGCGCTGTTCGCGCTCGCCGAGCGCAAGGGCTGGGACCTCGACTTCCACGTCGACGAGACCGCCGATCCCGCAGCGCGCTCGCTCGGCGTCGATCGCCGAGACGGCGCTCGAGCGGCGCTTTCGCGGGGCGCATCCTCGTCGGCCATTGCTGCTCGCTCGCGCGCCAGGAGGACGAGCGATCGCGCGCGCACGATCGAAACCGTCGCGCGGGCGGGGGTCAGCGTCGTCTCGCTGCCGATGTGCAACATGTTCCTGCAGGACCGACAGTGCGGGCCGCACGCCGCGCTGGCGCGGCGTCACCGCGCTGCACGAACTCAAGGCGGCGGGCGTCAACGTGATGATCGCCAGCGACAACACGCGCGATCCCTTCTACGCCTATGGCGATCTCGACATGCTCGAGGTCTGGCGCGAGGGCGTGCGCATCCTGCATCTCGACTATCCCTTCGCCGATTGGGCCGACGTCGTGCGCGCCGCGCCGGCCAAGGCGATGGGCGTCGAGCCGCCGGCGTTTGCGCGTCGGCGCGCCGCGCCGATCATGATCCTGACGCAGGCGCGCGATTTCACCGAACTGCTTCTCGCGTCCGCAGTCGGATCGCATCGTCGTGCGCGACGGGCGCCGCGATCGACGCCGCGCCGCCCGACTACGCCGAACTCGACGCCCTGGAGGGTCTCGCGCCATGAGCCGCGCCTATGACATCGCCGCGTTCCGCGCGCGCATCGGCGCGATCAAGTGCGAGGACAATCCGGTTCTGGTCAAACAGAAGAGCCGCGATTTCTACTGGTACTCGCCGGTGCTGAAGCGCGAACTCGACGCCGTCACCGCCGACATCGTCGTCTCGCCGACGAGCGAGGCGGAAGTCAGCGACCGTGCTCGCCGCCGCGCATGAGCTCGGCATTCCCGTCACGCCGCGCGGCGGCGGGCACCGGCAATTACGGCCAGGCGATGCCGCTGACCGGCGGCGTGCTGCTCAACCTGGCCGAGATGAACAAGGTCGCTGTCGATCGAGCCCGGCCGGGTCGTCTGCGAGCCCGGCGCGATCCTGCATCGACATCGACAAGGCGCGCCGCCGCGAGCGGCCAGGAACTGCGCATGTTCCCCTCGACGCGCGCGACCGCCTCGATCGCCGGCTTCGTCGCCGGCGGCTCGGGCGGCGTCGGCTCGATCACCTGGGGCGGCTTGCGCGACTTCGGCAATGTGCTGCGCCTGCGCGTGCTGACGATGGAGGCCGAGCCGCGCGCGCTCGAACTCGACCGGCGCCGATCTGCACAAGGCGGTGCACGCCTACGGCACCAACGGCGTCATCATCGAGGTCGAGATGCCGCTCGCCGCGCGCTACGACTGGGTCGACGTCATCGTCGGCTTCGACAGTTTCGACGCGGCGGCCGCCTATGGCCTGGCGCTCGGCGAGCAGGACGGCATCCTGAAGAAGCTCGTCACGGTCGTCGCCGCGCCCGCGCCGCACGACTATTTCCTGCGCCATCGCGGCGCTGATCCCGGCGGGCAAGAGCGTCGTCATCGCGATGATCGCGCCGCATGCGCTCGACGCCTTCGACGCCTTCACCCGGCCGTTCCGAGGCGCGAGATCCTGTTCGACTCCAGCCGCGCCGTCGCCGGAGACGCTGAAGGGCCTGCCGCCCAATTACGAGCTGGCCTGGAACCACACGACTCTGCGCGCGCTGCGCGTCGATCCCGCGATCACCTATCTGCAGGTGCGCTATCCCGAGCGACGGACGCGCTCGGCGCTGATCAAGCGCATCCACGACACGATTCGGCGCCGAGGTGATCGGCCATCTCGAATTCATCCGCTTCAACGGCAGGATCGGCTTCGCCGGCCTGCCGCTGGTGCGATTCACCACCGAGGAGCGGCTGCAGCGAGATCATCGACGACGCACGAGGCGATGGGCGCGATGATCTTCAATCCGCACCGCTACACGCTCGAAGAGGGCGGCATGAAGCAGACCGACGCGATCCAACTCGCCTTCAAGCGCGAGACCGATCCGCAGGGCCTGCTCAATCCCGGCAAGATGATCGCCTGGGAGGACCCGAATTTCGATTTCGCCGCCGGCAAGAACTTCCTGTTCCCCGGCCTCGAGGCGCGCGCGCTCGCCGCGCAGGGCTGAGGACTCATGCGCATCCTCGTGCTCTTCGCCCATCCGGTCGAGACGAGTTTCGGCGCGGCGCTGCACGCCAAGGTCGTCGCAGACGCTTGCGCGCGCGCGGCCACGAGGTCGACGATTGCGATCTCAACGCGGAAGGCTTCGATCCGGTGATGACGCCGGCAGGATCGGATCGACTATCACGACGTCGGCGTCAACCGTCGCACGCGTCGCGCCCTATGTCGATCGGCTGCTCGCGGCCGAGGCGCTGGTCTTCTCGCTTTCCGGTCTGGAACATGGGCTTTCCCGCGATCCTGAAGGGCTTCGTCGACAAGGTGTTCCTGCCCGGCGTCAGCTTCCATCTGAACGAGGACGGCGACTACACGCCGACGCTGCACAACATCAAGCGGCTCGGCGTCGTGTGCACCTATGGCGGCGCGCGCTGGTGCGACGTTCCTGATGGGCGATCCGCATGCGGCGCTTCCTCACGCGCTCGATGCGCGCTCACCTGCGCGCCCGGCGCGCGCTGCGACTACCTCGCGCATTACGACATGAACCACACCACGCCCGAGCGCCGCGCCGCCTTCTTGAGGAAGGTCGAGGCGCATTTCTCGAAGTGGTGAACGCGCCCGCCGTCGCGCCGCCCATCGTTGCGCGCGGCGAGACTGCCCGGATCCCTGCGGGCGAGGCGAGCCTCAGGGCGTCTCCCAGCGCCCGCTCTTGGCTGACCGGAAGCATGCGTCGATGACCCGCATGTTGGCGATGGCGTCCTCGATCGGATATTCAGGCTTTTCCTCGCCCAGGATCGCGCGCGAAAATGCGTCGCCCTGCAGAGTGTACTGATCGCAGGTCGCGAATTCCTCGACGCGCGCGCCGGAGCCGACGAGATCGACGCCGGAATCGACCGTAATTTTCGAGGGTCGATCGATCGGCGCATTGAAGGGAACCTGAACCTCGATCCGCCCCGCGGCGCCTGCGATGGTCACGCGCTGATGCCCGGCCAGTTGCGTGCTGGCGCTGAACGTCAAATGCCGCCCGCCCGGAAATTCCAGGATCGCGCTCGCCAAACGGTCGGTGCCGAATTTCGGATCTATCTCCAGCGCCGCGACGAGACGCGTCGGCTCGGCGGCGAAGATATAGCGCGCGGTCAGGATCGCATAGCAGCCGATGTCGTAGAGCCCGCCTCCGCCCGGCGGCTTGTTGCGGATGTTGCCGCCGTCGAGCAGGCGATAGGAAAATAGGGTCTGGATCGCGCCGACCTCGCCGATCTCGCCGGACCGGACGATGTCGCGTGCGCGCCGCCATTGCGGATGGAAGCGCACCATGAAGGCTTCCGCGACCAGTTTGCCGGATTTGTCGCGCGCGGCGACGAGACGGCGCGCCTCCTCGGCGTCGAGCGCGATCGGCTTTTCGCACAGAACGTGCTTGCCCGCTGCCAGCGCGCGCTCGGTCCAGGGCACGTGCAGTTCGTTGGGAAGCGGATTGTAGATCGCCTCGATTTCCGGATCGGCCAGCAGTTCTTCATAGGAGCCGTAGGCCTTCGCTATCCCCAGAGCGCTCGCCGCGTCGCGGGCGCGGGCGGCGTCCCGCGAGGCGATCGCCTCGATCCTGGCCACCGACCCGCGCTGCATCGCGGGTATGACCTTCTCGGTCGCGATCTTGGCGACGCCGAGAACGCCCCATTTGACGGTGCGGCTCATAGGTTTCCTCCCTGTTATTCGGCGTCAGTCTTTGGCGCCGGAATTCGCTGATCGGCCTGTCTGGCGATCATCCAACCCGGATATTCCGCCTGCGGCGCGCTGACGCGGTCGAGTTCCGCCGTCTCTTCGGCGGAGAGTTCGAGCTTCACTGCGGCAAGGTTGTCGTCGAGCTGTTCGATCGTCTTGGCGCCGATGATCACGCTCATCACGCCCTTGCGGGCGAGCAGCCAGGCCAGCGCGACGCGGGCGACCGAGGCGCCGCGCTTTTCGGCGATCGCGCGCATCGCATCGATGATGTCGTAGGCGCGCTCCTTGTTGACGGGGGGGAAGTCGAAGGTCGAGCGGCGCGCGTCATTCGACTTCGCGCCTTCGCGGGTGAACTTGCCGGAGAGAAAGCCGCCCGCGAGCGGGCTCCAGACCATCACGCCAAGTCCCTGGTCCTCGACCAGAGGCAGGATTTCGCGCTCGAGGTCGCGGCCGGCGATCGTATAATAGGCCTGTACGGTCTCGAAACGCGCGAAGCCGCGCCGCTCGGAGATCCCGAGCGCCTTCATGATCTGCCACGCGGCGAGGTTGGAGCAGCCGATCGTGCGCACGTAACCGCGCGAGACGCAATCGTCGAGCGCGCGCAACGTCTCCTCGATCGGCGTGACCGGATCGAAGCCGTGGATCTGATAGAGGTCGATGTGATCGAGCTGCAGACGCTTCAGGCTGCCGGCGATTTGATCCATGATGTGCCCGCGAGACAGGCCGACCGCGTTGGGACCGGGTCCGGTGCGGCCGCGCACCTTGGTGGCGACGATCACATCTTGGCGAGCGACCTTGAGATCGCGCAGCGCCTGTCCGAGCAGGACCTCCGACTGGCCCTCGGAATAGACATCGGCCGTGTCGATGAAATTGACGCCGGCCTCGAGCGCTCGCGCAACCAGCGCGCTCGCGCCCTTCTGGTCGACCGTGCCGACCGCGCGCCAAAATCCCGCGCCGCCGCTGAATGTCATGGTCCCCAGGCAAATTTCCGAGACGAATTGCCCTGTCCTGCCGAGAGGTCGAAAGCGCATGTGAACTTCCTGAGATAAAAGTCGCGCCGATTTGCGCCCAGACGCAAGTAAGCTTGACAGCGCCGCGCACGCAAGAGGCGTTGTCGGGCGCCGGGACTTTGTCTCTCGCGCTTCAGTTCGGCAACGGCATCGGCGCCAGTGCAGGCTTGCCGGCGGCAGGGCCGCCCTCCGCGGGCGTCGCGCCGGGAGATGGGCTCGCCGCGCGGCCCGGCAGGGGCATGTCGCCGGCGGCGGAGGTGACGCGCCCGCCCGCGAGGTCCTTCAGGGGCGCGAGCAGCGGATTGGCGGAGGCGCCCGACGCCGTCGAGCCGGTTGGAGGCAGGGGAACGGCGAGGCTGGAAGCGGACGGCGTCGCCGCAGGCGTGCGCGCAGGTAATTCGCTCGCTTCTCTGGGCCGCGCGTGAGGGTGGCGGCGCGCCGGCTTGGCTTCGGCTTGGCGATGCAGGCGGTCGGGCGCCGCAGCGCGCGGAGCCAGGAAAAACGCGCCGGGCGCGCCCGCCGCCTGCAAGGCGTCGCTCGCGCCGAGCGGGCCGACGCCTTCATAGGAGGGATCGACATAGGGCGCGCTCGATCCCGGGGGATAGACCTGCATCGCCCGCAGCAAGGCGACTTCCTGTTCCTCGCTGACGCCGGCGCGACAGAGCCGAACGCGAACCGAGGTCGGGGCGCTAGGCATCGAGGCCGCGGAGGCGACCAAGGCGGGATCGTCGATCAGGCGCGGCGCGCGCCCGGCCGAGAATTGCCAGGCGTAGATGCAGGTCACGCCGCGCGGCGCATGGCCGATCGCATAGCCGAACGGACCGAAGCTGTTGCGGTTCCAGGTTTGCGACAGTCGCATGTCGATCGTCGGGAACTTGGCGTCGAGCTCGTTCACGATCATCGATTGCGTCGGCTTCGCGACCGGGCCGTCGACATCGCCGGGCCTGCGGTCGCTCTGGTCGACGTTGACCTCGATCTGGTTCTCGCCCTCGGCTCCGCCGTCGCCGCGCAGCACGATGCGCTGCGACAGGACCCCCGCGATGCGCGATTGCAGCACCGAGACGACTTCGCCGGCGTCGGGCGGAAGCTGAGCCATTGGGGTCGCGCTCGCGGTCGCGTCGGTAACCGGCTCATATGCGGCGCGCGTGTCGCGTGGCGTAACGGAACATCCGTCGAGCGCGCTCGCAAGCAAGATGAGGCCAAGCAAGACAGAACGCGTCGAACGCATCGCACAACCCTGAACAAACACTTCCCTCGGATACTACTGTTTTAATGTTTAAGTTTCCGTAGGCGCCCGGACCGAAGCGCGCCTCTTCAGCGCGAAAGTTGCGCATCCAAGGCGTTCTCCAGCGCCTGAGCGGCGTCGCTGCGCCCCAGCTTTTCCAGACACCAGGCGCGCAATTGCATGAGGTCGCGCGTCTCCGGCGCGAAGGTCGCGCGGCGATCGAGCCATTGCAGCGCTTCGCCATAGCGGCGCGCGTTATACGCGCCCCAGGCGCGCTGCTCGAGAACCTCGACGCCGAGGGCGTTGCGTTGCTCGGGGGTCAGATTGGCCTCGGCCGCGGCGCCCGTCGCCGCAACGGCCTGACCGCTGGCGAGCAAGGCCAGCGACTTGCCATAGAGGGCTTCGTCGCGCGTCTTTCCGCTGGAGATCCGCAGCGTCTCGTCGAAGGCGCGCAGGGATTCCTGCATGCGGCCGAGATTCATCAGACACCATCCCAGCGCATTTTGTTGTCCCGCATTGAGCCCGCCGCTGCGCGCCGCCGCGTCTGCGCGGGCGACGCACGCCGAATAGTCCTTCGCATTGAGCGCCGCCGCGATCGAGCCGGCGTCCCCATGCCCCCGCTCGCGCTTGCGAGGCGGCGAATCCGCTGGCGCATCGACAGCGCCGTCTTCGACGACCGCTCGCTTTTCCCGGATATTGTCAATGCGCCCGGATCCCAAGTCGGCGAGCTTGCCGAAGCGGTCGCGGTAGGATTCGACGACGCGCGCATAGGACGCGCGATCGCCGCTCTGCTTGTAGGCGAGCGCGAGGCCGAGCGCGGCGCTCTCGTTGGCGTCCCAGCTCAACGACCTATCGAACCATGCGACGGCGGCCGGCCATTGCCGCGTGTTGTAGGAGAGCCAGCCGAGCGCTTCGGCGCCGCTGGCGGCCTTGGTCGAGACGACGAATTCGGCGTACCGCCGCAGGCCGGCTTCATTGGGCGGCGCCGGAGGCGTACGGGTCAGGCGATCGGCGACGATCTCGAGGTAAAGCTCGCGAAACGTGTCCTCATGCGCCGCGCGGGCGTAGGCGAGTTCCTCGGCCTCGTCGTCCCGGCGCAACTCTCGCAGCGCCTGAATGAGGCCTTCGAGCGTCTTCGGGTCTTCCTCGCCCGACCCCCTCCAGGCGCGGGCCGCCTGGAACCATGCCGCTGCGGCGACCCAGTCTTTCGCCGCCATCCGCTGCCAGGCGAGCGTTTGTGCGCCCTCGGCCGAATGCGCCTCGGCAAAAGCGTTGCCCGCGCGCACCAGAGTCTCGAGCGGGACCGGCTCGCCGCTGGCGGCCGCGGCCGCGAGCGCCTGCGCGGCGGCCTCGAGATAGAGCGGTTTCAGGCTCGCGACGCGCTCCATCCATTGCGAGACGAAAGTGAGAAAATCGGCGTAGCGTTGCTGCGATTGCAGCGTGCGCGCATAGCCCTCGAGCGCCTTGGCTTCGGGCGGGGCGCCCGCGGGCGCCCACACGATGGCCTGTTTGAACCAGGCTTGCGCCGCCGCGAATTCCTGCCGCTGATAAGCGAGCCACCCCAGCGAGGCCGCGCCCGCCGCGGACTTCGACTTGCTGACGTCGGCGGCGATTTCGGCCAATTTCTGCGCAGACTGCGGCGAGGCGGGATCGAGCGCGCGGAATATGTCGAGTTCGACCTCGACATAGAGCGGCAACAGGTCCGGCAGCTTTTCGCGCCAGGCGGCGAGCACGCGCAAGGCCTGCTCCGGCTGATGACCCTCGCGCAGCGAGGCCGCATAGGCCTGGATCAGGCCGAGACTGGGCGCGCTGTCGGGTTTGGCCCAATCGAGCGAGGACTTGAACCAGCGCGAAGCCGCCTCGAAATCATGCGCCGCGAAATCGCGCCACGCGAGCGCCTCGGCGCCTGGCGCGGAGCGGTCCGCCTCGACGATCGCAGTCAGACGCTCCAGCAGTTCCGCGGAGACCGGATTCGCGCCGGCCGCGTTCATTTCCTTGATCGCGATCTCGACGAACAATTCGCGCAGGCGCGGCCAGCGGTCGCGCCATTGCCAGGCGAGCGTCTCCGCCTCCGACCAGCGATTGAGCGCGCCCAAACTCAGGACGTAACCCTCTACGGTCTTGGCGAGACCTATAGTCGTATCGACATAGCTCTCCGCGTCCTGGCCGATCAGCAGCGAGGAATTTGGATACGCGCGGGGCGTGCGGCGATAGTCCTCCGGACGCAAGGCCAGTTTGGCGAGGATCGGCCTGTAGTCCTCGACCGGCGCCGAGAGCTTCTGATCGCCGTCGTTCTTGGGATGCGGCCACCAGTCGAGCGCCCTGGCGAACCAATCGGCGGCTTGCTGGCTCTCGCCGCGGGAATAGCGGTACCAACCCAACGCCTGAGCGCCGAGCGCCGACTTGATCGGCGTGATCGTCGCCTCGAATTGCGCGATGCGCGCCGGCGGCATCGGCTCGGGCGGATTGTCGCGCGAAAGCTCCTCGACGGCGATGTCGATATAGAGCTTCTTCATCGCCGCCTGCCGCTCGATCCAGGGATAGGCGATCGACTCGGCCGCGCGTGAGCCGTCCGGCGGCGCGCTGGCTCAGCGCATAGCCTTCGTTGAGCTTGGCGTCGCCGATTCCGTCGCTCGACCAGGACGCGGCGAGGCGGAACCATTGCCCGCCGTAGCCGCATCCGGCCTCGCCGTAGCGACGCCATCCCAGCGCCTGCGCCGCCGCGGTCGAGCGATCGGCGAGCGCAACCGCGGCAAAGCGCGCGATGCGCGCCTCGCTCATCTCGACGCGCGGCAATTGCCGCGTCAGCTCCTCGACGACGATGTTGATGAAGAGCGTGCGCAATTCCGGCGAGCGGTCGCGCCCTTCATAGGCGACGTCCTCGGCCTCGTGGAACATGCCGACGCTGCGCATGGCCTGCGCATAGCCGGACCTGGTCTTGTCGTCGTCCTTGGCGTCGCGGGTCCACGCGAGGGCGGAGCGGAACCACTTGACGGCATATCCGCAATTGCCATCTTGCAGACGCCGCCAGCCCATCGCCGCGGCGCCCGGCGCGGATTTGTCGGCGCGAACCAGGGCGGCGAAACGCTCGACCCGCGCCGGCGCGACTTTCGCGGCGAGCTCCGGCTTGGACAATTGATTGGAGACCGCCGTGACATAGGCTGCGCGCAATTCCGGCGATTGGTCGCGCCGCGACCAGGCGAATTCCTCCGCTTCCGGGAAGCGCGCGGCCGCGATCAGCGCGAGCGCATAGCCTTCGTTGGTTTTTGGATCGCCCTGACGCCCCGGCGACCAGCCGATGGCCTTCTCGAACCAGACGATCGCCGTCGCCATGTCTGAATTGCGATAGTTCATCCAGCCGAGGTTCTGCGCGCCCACGACGGAATGCTCGGCGTCGGTGACGGCCGCGAAGCGCGCGACGCGATCGGCGGGCGGCGAGGTCTCGGCGGAGGCGAGTTCTTGCGTGAAGACCTGCAGGTACAGGCCGCGCAGGGCGTCCGCGTGCGTGCGCCACGCGAAGGCGATGTTCTCGGCCTGCGTCAGCTTTCCCGCGCCGCGCAAGGATTGCACGTAGCCTTCGATCAGCTTCGCGCTCGCAGCGTCCACCTTCGCATCCGCGGGCGAGGCGAGCGGGTCGAGCCCGCGCCAGTCGAGCGCGAGCTCGAACCAGCGCTGCGCCGGCTCCCAGGTCTTGCGCGCGGCGTAGCTCCAGGCGATCGCCTGAGCGCCGTCCGGACTGCGGTCGGCCTCGACGAGCGTCTCGAAATCGGAGCGCAGGTCCGCACTGAACAGATCCGCTTCCGCCGTCTGCGTAGAGAGTTCGATCATCGCGCCGTAATACACGCGCCTCACGGCGGGCGAGGTCTCCCGCCATTGCCTGGCGAATTGGGCGAGTTCATCGTACCGCGCCAGGGTTTTCAGCGTCAGCGCCAGGCCTTCGAGCGCCTTGGGGTCGACCTCCTGGTCGGCGCTCCACTCCACCGCCTTGCGGAACCAGCTCAGGGCTCTCGGATAGTCCCTGCTTTCATAGGCGATCCAGCCGATCGACAACGCCCCCTCGCGCGAGCGGGCCTCGTTCATCGTCGCTTCGACCTCGGCGTATTTCTGCGCCGACAGAGCGTCGTTCTTGCCGGAGTCGCGTAGAGCCAGCAGCTCCGTTTCGAGATAGAGCAGGTTGAAATGCGGCGAGACGGAGCGATAGCGCTCTGCAACCGCCAGCGCCTCGTCGAACTTCTTCGCCGAACGCAGGGCGAGCGTGTAGCCTTCGAGCAGATGGAGGTCGGGCGCAGCGTTCGCGGCGCTTGCGGACCAGTCGACCGCGCGGCGGAACCAGTCGACGGCGCCCGCGAAATCCTTGTGCCGATAGTCGCGCCAGGCGATAGCGGAAGCGCCGGGGATCGAGCGGTCCTCCTCGATCGCGGCGAGATAGCGCGAAATGCGCTCGTTCGACAGCGATGCGTCCTCCGCGTTGCCGAGCTGCTCGGCCGCGATGTCGAGGAAGAGCCGGCGCAGCGCCGGCCAGCGATCGCGCCACGCAAAGGCGATCCGCTCGGCCTCCTCGCCGCGCCCGTTTGCGCGCAGGGTCAGCGCATAGCCTTCGTAGGTCTTGGCCTTGCCTTCCGGCGTGGCGACATAGTTTTCACGCGATTTGCCGATCAGCGCCGACGAATTGGGATAGGCGCGCGGCGTGCGCTGGTATTGGGCGCGGTCGAGCGCGAGTTTGGCGAGGATCGGCTTGTAGTCCTCGACCGGCGCCGAGAGACGCTGGGCGCCGCTCTCGCGCTGCGCCGGCCACCACGCGACCGCGTTTTCGAACCATTTGCCGGCTTCGGCGAGTTCGCCGCGCTCCAGCCGATACCAGCCGAGCGCTTGCGCGCCCAGCGCAGACTTGATCGGCGCAATCACGCCGACGAAATCGGCGAGCCCGGCCTCGTCGATGGGTTCGGGCGGATTGTCGCGCGCAAGCTCCTCCACCATCACGTCGATGTAGAGCTTCGTCATCGGGCCGGAATCCGGCGCCGACATATGGATCCAGCGCTTGGCGAGCGCCTCGGCTTCGCTCAATCTGCCGACGGCGCGCAGCGCGAGCGCAAAGCCTTCGTCCGTCTTGGCGTCGCGACCTTCGTCGCCGCTCCAAAGCGCCGCGAGGCGGAACCAATTGGCGCCAAAGCCGCAGCCGGCGTCCGCGTAGCGCCGCCAGGCGATCGCGCGCGCGCCCACGGCGGAATGATCGGCCAACGCGATTTGGGAAAAGCGCGCAAGGCGCGCTTCGCTGACGTCCAGCCGCGGAATTTCACGCGTCAGCGCTTCGGCGCCGATGCTGAGATAGAGCGCGCGCAAGCGGCTCGAGCGGTCGCGCCAGGCGTAGGCGACGTCCTCGGCCTCGCGGTACTGGCCGACGGCGCTGAGCGACAGCGCAAGTCCCTCGGCGGTTTTGAGGTCGCCGCTGCGATCCGAACTCCAGGCCGTGGCCGCTCGGAACCACGGCGCGGCGTAGCTGCAATTGCCTTCACGCAGCCGGCGCCATCCCAAGGCTTGCGCCCCGAGGGGCGATCGATCGGCGCGCACCAGTTCGACGAAGCGATCAATCCGCGCCTGACCGAACGCGCGCGATGCCGGCTCCTGCGCGAGCTCGGCCACGACGATGTCGATATAGAGCCGTCCTCAGCTCCGCCGATTGTTGCCGCCAGGCCCAGGCGACCTCCTCCGCTTCCGCCAGCCGCCCGCTGCGCTGCAAGGCCAGCGCGAGGCCCTGGTTGGTCTTCAGGTCGCCCCTGCCGGTGGACGACCACGCCACCGCCTTGGCGAACCAATCGACGGCGTCCGGCGAAATTCTCCGAGCGATAGTGCAGCCATGCCAGAGCGGCGGCGCCCGTCGTCGAGCGATCCGCGTTCACGACGTCGATGAAATCGGCGAGCCGCTCGGGCGCGACGGCGTCGATCCGCTCGGCGGCGCCTACCGCGCTCACGCCGAGCAATACGAACAACCGCCGCAAGGCGGGAGCGCCGCCGCGCCACGCGTCCGCGACCTTGAGCGCCTCGTCGACCCGGCCGAGATTGGCCAGCGCCGTCGCATAACCCTCGATCGTCTTGAAAATCGCGCCGTCGTCGAGACCAGCGGCCGGCCCCGCCATGGGCTCCACTCCGCGCCATTGCAGCGCGGTTCGGAACCAGGAGGCGCGAATCCTCCCATTCGCGGCGGTTCTGATGGAACCATCCGATCGCGTCGGCGCCCTGAAAAAGCCGATCGCCTTGCACGACGGTCACGAAGTCCTGCAGGCCCGCGTCCGAGATCGCGGACTGCGGGTCCGCGCGCGTCAGCAGCTCGACCCAGACGCCGATGTAGGTCTGGCGCATGATCTGCGAGGCGTCGCGCCACGCCGAGGCGACGCCGAGCGCGGCTTCGATCCGCCCGATTTCCAAAGCGAAAGCGCGCGTCCTTCGGCGAATTTGACGTCATCGGGCGACTTGCCCGGAGGCTCGTTCGGGGCGCCCAGAGCGAACCATGTCTCGGCCTGCTCGAAGCGGGCGTGATCATACTCCCACCATCCCGCCAGCGCGAGGTCGCCGCGCTCACGCGAGCGCGCCGCCTCGGCGAAGAAAGCGTCGAGGTCGGAGCCCTCGATATCGTCGGCCTTGCCGCCCGAATTGACCGCGGCGATGCGCGCGCGCGTGAGGTCGATCTTGGCCGCGTCGAATTCCGAAGCGCCGTCGTCCGATTTCGCGCCCATCGCGATCAGGGATTTGACCTGATCGACATGGAAGCGCGAGATCGCCTTGCGCACCGTGGCCAGGCGTTCGTCATGGTTGGAACAACTCGCGAGAATTGCGTGATAGATCTCGAACGCGCGCGTCGGCAAGCCGACGTTGAGGAACGCGTCGGCGACGCGCCAGTCGGCGTCCATATAGGCGCAATGGAGCACAGAGGGGTCGGCGTCGGCGATCTCGAGAACGCGCGTCCAGTTCTGGGCGTCCGCGGCCTGCGTGAGCGCGATTATCGCCTCCTTGCGCGCGATCTTGGTCGTCAGATCGCGCGAGGGTCTCCAGCCCGGTTCGCTTTTCATGCGCAGCGCGATGCCGGCGTGCAATTCGTCGAGGCGGTCGCCGGCGAGCAGGTCCCAGAAAGGTTGTTCGTCGTTCCCCGAGCCTGCCGCCGAATAAATGTTGGTCGGCGGGCTCCAGTTGGGGTGAAGGGTCTTCAGCCGGCGAATTTCGGCGTTGGTGCGCGCGATGTTATGCAGCGACGCGTAATAGCGCAGCGCGCTCTCGTCGACCGCCGTTTCGTCAGCGGCGACCGGAAACAGCGCGCCGAACAGAGGCCCCTGATAGAGATTGGCGTAGACGCCCAGCGGCGGGGTCCGAACGGGCGCCGGCGCATGGTCCTCCGCGCGCAGCGAGGCCGAACCCAGCGCGAACACGAACGAAAACGCGAGCGCGAGCCTGCGGGTCAGCATGGCCAGCGCCTCTGTCGCAAAGCGGTCAGCGCGAGCATGTGCAGGGTGGAAGGGTAGTAGGCGTCGAAATCGACCGATCGCAACTCGTCCGGAAATTTCACGTCATGCGCGGCGCAACGCGCGAGCGCCGCGACCGCACGATAGCCTTTGCCTTGAAACGTCGAACTCGCGGTCCCCGTGTCGATGTCGACGACCGGCGGCGCAATGTCGTCCGCGCCGGCCCAGGCGTCGACGAGCGCGCCCAGCCGCGCCTTTTCCTCGGGCCCGCCCCAGGCGAGATAGAGCGGCACGCGCACGACGTCATAGCCGAACCGCTTGGGAAAGCCGGCTGCAGGCTGCACGCCATATTTCAGCGATATCCAGTCGCTCGGCAGCCGTCTGCGGGCCGAATTGCGCCGCATCGATCAGCGCGAGGCCGCTCGCGCGCAGGCCCGCCCAATCAACGTCCGGCGCCACCCGCGCCAGAGCGTCGAACGCCGGAAAGACCCAGTAGGAGAGGTTGACGAGCGGCCCATCCTCGCTGTCTTTCGGGCCAAAACCGCTGACGCCGGGCGACAGCGCCGGGCCGAAGATCGACGGAAACGTCGCGTGCGCGGCGATGGCGCGCGCGATGCGCGGGCCGCGCGCGCGTCATAGCGGGGGTCTTTCCAGATACGACCGCCCTCGGCGAGAGCCCAGGCGATAAGCAGATCGCCGTCGGTCGCATTGTTCTTGTCGGCGACGTTCGGGCGGTCTTGCGGGCGCCAGCGCCAGGCGGCGAGGCCGTCCGCCGCGAATTTCGAGATTGGCGGCGGTCCAGGACCAGAGCTTGTCGAAGGTCTCGCGATCTCCGGCGAACGCGGCCAGCAGCATCGCATAGCCCTGGCCTTCGCTATGGCTCACGTTGCCGGCGGAGTCGTCGATCAGCCGGCCCTCGCTGCTGATGAAGCGCTGCTTGTAGGTCGCCCAGAGCGCGTCGGGCGTTGGCGGCGCCGATTGCGCCCGCGCCATTGGCGCGGCCATGCCGGCGAGCGTCGCCACGACAAGCGACAGAGCGACGAGCGTCCTCACCGGCGCGCTCCGTGAGCGCGCAGGGTCCATGTCGTCAAGGCGCCGAGCACGACGGCGCCGAAAGCGAAGGCGAGGGCGAAATAGTCGATGTTGGATGACAGCCATCCCGCGGCGACGAGCCTGAGATTTCGCGGCGTCAAGGGTTGCGTCACTATGAAATAGGCGTCGGGCGCGCCGTTGAGGTTGACCACGCCGCCTCTGGGCTTGAACGCGGCCGCGCGGCCCTCGACCGAGTTCCAGTTGGCCGGCGCGACGAGCCCGCGCATGTCCTTGGCCAGTTCCGCGGGGCTGGCGGCGACGACCAGAGTCCAGGCGCTAGGGCCGCCCCCGGGACCGCGCGCCTGGGCGATCAGCATTGTCGAGCGTTCCGGCGCCTCGATCTTGGCGGGGGGATCGCGAAGCCAGGCGAAATCGCGGCGGTGTACGTTGATATATCGGTCGTAGATGGCCCGCGGCGAGTTGCGGGCCCCGAAGTCGGCGGGCGCGATATGAACGCCCTGCGCCCATTGATCGTAAATTTCGGGCGTCGCCGCCGGAGCGGCCGCCGTGGCCGCCGTGAGGCTGTCCGCATTGGCGGTCTCGATCGCTCCAGGCGTGGCCCAGGCGTTGCGAAGCCCGGCGTAATCGACGTCGAACAGGCCGAATATCGCAGGATCGAAGTCCGTCAGCGAGCCGAACAGAAAGCCGGAACCGGACCTCAGATCGGGGCGATCGAAGGTGGCGTTGACGCCGACCATGCGCTGCGCGACGGCCGCGGTTCTGGCCAGAAACGTAGCGGCGGCGGCGATCGTCGCCGTGTCGCGCCGGGCCAGATACAGACGCCCCGGCTGCGCGCCGGCGTAGGGAAAGCCGCTCGACATCGAGGCGGCAAGATTGGGCATGCGCGCGATGCGCGCCAAATTGGGAATGATGAGCTCGGACTTGTCGAACAGGACGAAGCGCTTCGACGAGGCCATCATGTTGCGGACCTCGCAAGCCGCGTCCTCGGGCGCCGGGGTCTGCGCCTCGATGACGACGTGATTGACTCCGGGGCGAAGCGCGCTCAGCGAAACCGCGATCGGCCGATCGTGAAACAGGTCGCCGCGCGGATTGCGCAGCGGCATCGAACCCGCTTCCTTGTCATTGACGCGCACAAGGATCTGGGACCCCGCCGACAGGCCCTTGGCGTATCCAGCGCTGATCGAGAGCGTCAGCTTGTCGTAGTCAGCGGGATAGAAGTCCGGCGGCATCAACAGGTCGAAGCCGGCGCGATAGAGCCGGCCGTCGAACTCCTCGGTCTGCAGCCCGAGATCCGCGAAGCGAGACCGTCGCGCCGCCGACGACCGGAAAGCCGTTGACATTGGCGAGCGCGCTCGAAGTGGGGGTCGCCTCGGCGAATTCAAACGGGGCGCGGGGGCAGTATCGCCCGAATCGCCGCTAGCGTCGCGCCGGGGTCGTCGCCGGAAGCGACGACCACCGTTCGGCCGGCGACTTCGCGACCGCGCAGGCTCGGCCCGTTCCCGTCGCGAACGAATTCGCCAAAGCCGTGCGCCGCGAGTTCGGCGCGCAGGCCCGCGAGGACCCAAAGGCCCGGCCGCTCGTCGATCGCGTTGACGATCTCGACATTGGGCGCGGACGATCCCGGCTCGCATCGTCACGGCCTGGACAGCCTGCAGAACGCGGTCGATCGCCGCCGGGTCCGAGCCCTCGGGCAGAACCGCGTGGATCGCGACGGCTCCCGACGCATCGGGCGAAATTGCGGCGAGGTCGTCGAGCGTATTGATGCCGGCGTCGGCGAGTCCGGGGAAGGTCAGATCCGCTCGCCGCAGGGTCGAGCTGGGTCCAAAGTTCGTAGGTCGCCTCCAGCGAACAATCGACCCGATGACGCTGCGAGACCGCGATGCGCACGCGGTTGTAGCCCGCGGTCAGAAGCCCCTTGGGCAGTTCGACGTCGACGCCGCCCGGATCGCTCGCCGCCGCGATCGGGGTCTGGGCGACCTGGATGTCGTTGACGAAGATCGTGAGCCGCGAAGTTTCCGGCATCACGGAAATTGCGTTGGAATAGCTCAGGCGAACCCTGCGCGCGGGTCTGCGCCTGCGCGGGCGTGACATAGATCGCCCAGGTCCGGGCGCTCGCCTCGCCCTCGAATCGGAGCTGGCGCGCGTCCGGGCCGAGCCGGTGGATCGAACCCTGCGGCGCGCTCGCAGCGCCGTGCGCGCGGTCGCCGCAAGCAAAGGCCGCGAAGGCGAGCGGCGAAGAGGGCGGAGCGCAACAGCATGGCGCCCTCTACTTCGACGCGTTCGCGACCGCGGCCGAAGCGGCGGCGGGAGTCGGGTCGGCGGCCGGGACCGGGACTTCGATTGCGGGATGCGCGACGGGGGCGGGCTTCGCGCGCCGTTGGTCGCGCCACTCGTCCAGGCGGACCCGCAGCAGCCGGAACCCGCGTCCCGCTCCGAACACGCCCCAGCTGAAGAACATGTAGATGCCGAAGATTATGCCATGCGGGATGCGGCGGCTGGCGCGGAATTGTTCGATATCCGCCGATGTCGCCGTACATCATGTCCGCGACCGCGCGGTAATGGCGGCGCATCAGTCTTGCCGAAGGCAAAGCCGACGCGCAGTCCGTCCTTGCATGGGCGCACGTGCGTGACGATCACGGGCACGCTCTGCCAGCCGGACTCCGCGCGCTTGAGCTCCACGTCGAGAACTGCCGGAGCGCCTATGCGCAGCGCGGACTCGGCGCGGGTTCCGGGAACGTAGACGTGACAACCGCCATAGGAGACGTCGAGCACGCGCGCGGCGTGGATCGCGGGCCCCAGAGCCAGCCGGGCGGCGCGGTCGATCGGCGTGCGAACGGTCGCGGCGTTCGGAAACGACGCCCAGCGCCGCGCCCGCCAGACGAGGTTGAAGAAGTTCCACATCGCGACGACCGCCAGCAGTTCGTTGGCGTCGGGTTCCGTGAACCAGCGCCAGATGCAAACGAGCATCGAGACCGCGAAGACGCCGAACAGCACGAAATAGGGCGTCGACAATTCGGAGAGGTGGTCCTTGTCGAGGCTGTGGCCCTTGTCGGTGACGTTGAAGGTCGGCTTGCGCGGGTTGAGGATGACGCTCAACAGGCCGCGGCTGAGATAGAGCGTCTGCACATATTCATAGACCTCGGAGACCAGCGTCCAGCGCACCGATCCATACAGGTAGTTCTGCATCATCATATTGCTGATCATGTAGATCACAGTATAGGCGAAAAACTCCTGAATATTGGCGACATAGATCTGCATCGAGAAATAGATGAACAGCAATGGCGAAACCAGGAACGGCAGGCGGAATATCGGGAAAAACCAATAGGTCATGCTGGAGAGGTAGCAAATCTTCTGCGCGAAGCTGAGGCCGCGCTTGAAGATAGGATTCTTCAATAGGAAGATCTGGAACATGCCGCGCGCCCAGCGCGAGCGTTGGCCGATGAAGGAGGCGAACGTCTCCGGCTGCAGCCCCGAGATCATCGGCTTGTCGATGTAGCAGCTGTTCCAACCGCGCGAATGCAGATCGAGCGCGGTCTCGCAATCCTCGGTGATGGTGATGCCGGAAAAGCCGCCGACTTCATTGAGCGCGGCTCGCCGCACGACCGCCGCCGAGCCGCAGAAGAAGGCGCCGTTCCACTTGTCGAGGCCCTTCTGGATGATGCCGTAGAACATTTCGTTCTCCGACGGCATGCGCTGAAACGTCTCGAGGTTTCGCTCGAGCGGGTCGGGATTGGTGAAGAAATGCGGGGTCTGGCAAAGAAAAAGTCTCGGGTCCTGCCGGAAATAGCCGACGGTTTGCCGCAGGAATTCGCGCACGGGAACGTGGTCGGCGTCGAAGACGACAATGAGTTCGCCCGAGGAATAGGACGAGGCCGTTGTTCATGTTGCCGGCCTTGGCGTGCTCGTTGCGGGCGCGCGTGAGATAGGTCGCGCCCAGCTCCGCGGCCAGGGCTTGCAGGTGAGCGCGCCTTTCGCGGGCTTGCTGCGCCCTGTCGGGGTGGTCCTGATTGCATTTCTGGTCCGTGCCTCCGTCGTCGAGCACGAACACCTTGAAGCGGTCCTTGGGGTAATCCATGCCGACCGCGCCAATGACCGTCATGGCGAGCAGTTCGGGGTCCTCGTTATAGGTCGGGATGAAAACGTCGACCGTGGGCAATTCGTCGTCGGCCAGATCGGGCGGCGGCGCGCGCTCCAGCGGGTCGGCGATCACGAACAGGCTGATCGCCAGCATCACGGCGCTGTAAATCTCTGCGACATAGAGAAGAATGCCGGGTATGAAATTTGCGGGGTCGGCGATCGGCGGCAGGGTGTTGACCGTGCGCCAGAAAAAATAGCGCAGGACGATCGCAGCGCCCAGCACCAGGAAAACGTGCCGCCAGACGCCCTTCAACCGCAATGCGCGGATGCCGGCCATAAACGAAAGCGCGACGACCCCGATGACGAACTGTCCGCGGATGCTGATCGGTTCCGTGGCGAGGGCGATAAACCCCACTCCCCACGAGGCCCAAAAGGCCGTCCTCACCCACGGGTACATCAAACGCTCACGCATTCCCTTCCGTCACCGGACGAGGATTAGCGTCTTAACGTTGATGCTTCCCTTACGAGAGGTCGCAGTTTCTTGAAAATTGAATATGGTTAAAGAAGTGCTGAAGCCATAGCTGGCGGCTCTTCCCCTGGGTCACGCCGCCTGGTCGACCGGCGGGGCCATGGCGCCGGTCATCATCGCCACCGCGTCGGACATCGTGACTCTTCTTCGGGTCGACGACCGTAAGGCGCCGGCCGAGGCGGTGGATGTGGATGCGGTCGGCGACCTCGAACACATGCGGCATGTTGTGCGAGATGAGGATGATCGGCAGGCCGCGCTTCTTCACGTCGAGGATCAGCTCCAGCACGCGGCGCGATTCCTTGACGCCGAGCGCCGCGGTCGGCTCGTCCATGATGACGACGCGCGGGCGAAGGCCGCCGCGCGCGCCACCGCGACGCCCTGGCGCTGGCCGCCCGAGAGCGTCTCGACCGGCTGGTTGATGTTCTGGATCGTCATCAGCCCGAGTTCGTTGAGCTTTTCGCGCGCGAATTTCTGCATTCTCGTGCGGTCGAGCGCCCGAAACACTGTCCGAGAACGCCGGGCGTCGCGACCTCGCGGCCGAGGAACATGTTGTCGGCGATCGACAGCGCCGGCGACAGCGCGAGGTTCTGGTAGACGGTCTCGATGCCGGCCTCGCGCGCGTCGATCGGCGAGCGGAAATGCACGACCTCGCCGCCGAGCCGGATCTCGCCGGAATCCGGGATCACGGCGCCGCAGATCGCCTTGATCAGCGTCGACTTGCCGGCGCCGTTGTCGCCGATCACGGCGAGGATCTCGCCGGGATAGAGATCGAAATCGGCGTGGTCGAGCGCCGTGACGCGGCCATAGCGCTTGACGAGGCTGCGCGCCGTGAGGATCGGTTCGACGCTCATTTCGAAACCCTCCGGATCCACTGGTCGAGCGCGACCGCGACGATGATCAGGACGCCGATGGCGAATTCCTGCCAGAGCACGTCGAGGCCCGGCGAGCGACACGGCGGAGCGGAACACGCCGACGATCAGCGCGCCGATCAGCGTGCCGACGATCGAGCCGCGTCCGCCGAACAGGCAGGTGCCGCCGATCACCACGGCGGTGATGCTGTCGAGGTTGGCGTTCTCGCCCGCCGTCGGGCTGATGGCGCCGATGCGGCCGATCAGCGCCCAGCCGGCGATCGCGGAGATCAGGCCGGCGAGCACGTAGACGCTGAGCAGAACGCGGTCGGTGTCGATGCCGGCCAGCCGCGCCGCCTCGGGATCGTCGCCGGTGGCGTAGACGTGGCGGCCGTAGGCGGTGCGGTTGAGCACGTACCAGACGACCAGCGGCCAGCAGCGATCAGCAGGAAGCTGCCCAGGATGATGCGCGCGCCGCCGATATCGAACGGCACGCCCATCAGCTGCAGGAACGGCGCCTTGTCCTCGAGGTCCTGCATCGCGGATGGTTTCGCTCTGCGAATAGAAGGTGTTCAGCGCGCCGATGATGCTGAGCGTGCCGAGGGTGACGATGAACGGCGGCATCTTCAGCCGCGTGACGAGCAAGCCGTTGAGGTAGCCGACAGGCGACGCCGCAGACGAGGCCGAGCGGAAACGCCAGAAATATCGGCACGCCGTCGATAACCGCCAGGCGCCCCATCACGACCGACGAAATCACCATGATGACGCCGACCGAGAGATCGATGCCGGCGGTCAGAATGACCAGCGTCTGCGCGATGCCGAGAATGCCGATGATGGTCACTTGCGTCAGCACGGTCGAAATGTTGCTGCCGGTGACGAAATGCGTGGAATTGACGCGTCATGCCGAGCAGCAGGCCGAGCACCAGCACGACGAACGGGCACGGTCGTCGGATAGAGATGCAGGAAGCGCTGGAGGCGCTTGATGAACGAGATGCTGTTCCTCCTCGAACGAGGCTTGCACGGTCGACGCCGCGGCGAGCACGCGTCTCGAATTCTTGCGGCGTTGGCCGCCGGCTCGCTCGAGGCATCCGCTCATCGTCGCTCCTCCCCGCTTCCCGGTTGCAGCCTCGCGCCTCTTATGAAACCGGCGCTGCGAAAGCTTGATTCCGCGAGCGCCGGTTCGTTTCATGACATTAAGCGTTCAAACATTCACGAAATCAACCCCAGCAGAGCTTCGCGCCTTCTTCGAGGTGATCGACGGCACGCCGGGCACCGGATGGTCGGTGATCAGCTTCACGCCGGTGTTGAAGAAGTCGATGCCGGGGGTCTTCGGCTTCTTGCCGGTCTTGGCGAAGTCGGCGATCGCCTCGACGCCCTCGGCGGCCATCAGCAGCGGATATTGCTGCGAGGTCGCGCCGATGACGCCCTCTTTGACGCTCTTGACGCCGGGGCAGCCGCCGTCGACCGCGACGACGAGCACGCCCTTTTCCTTGCCCGCCGCCTTCAGCGCGGCATAGCCGCCGTCGGCGGCCGGCTCGTTGATCGCGTAGACGACGTCGATCTGGTCGGCCTTCTGCAGGATGTTCTCCATCGCCTTGCGGCCGCCTTCGTCCGAGCCCGGCGGTCACGTCGGAGCCGACGATCTGCGGGCTGTCGCTCATCGCGTAAGTGCTTGGGATCCTTGGCACCTGATGCCGAAGCCGGTCGAGGAAGCCGTTGTGGCGGAGATAGTCGACCGTGGCTCGTTGGCCGCCAGGTCGAGCGTGGCGATCTTGGCGGCTGGCCGCCTTGTCGCCGAGGGTGCGCCTTGGCCCACTGCGCCGATCAGCTTGCCGGCCTTGAAGTTGTCGGTGGCGAAAGTCGCGTCGGCGGCGGTGATCGGATCGAGCGGGGTGTCGAGCGTGATGACGAGCATGCCGGCCTCGCGCGCCTTCTTGACGGTCGGCACGATCGCGGTGGAGTCGCTCGGGACCAGCAGGATGCCCTTGGCGCCGGCGGCGATCAGCTGCTCGATCGCCGCGACCTGGCCGTCGTTGTCGCCGTCGGCCTTGCCGGCGTAGGCCTGCAGCGTGAGGCCGAGCTCCTTGGCCTTGGCCTCGACGCCTTCCTTCATCTTGACGAAGAACGGATTGGTGTTGGTCTTGGTGATGAGGCCGACGATCGTATCGGCGGCGAAAGACGGCGCGCTCGACAGCGCGACCGCCAGCGCGGCGACGGCGGCAGTCGCAAAGATACCGAATTTCTTGGACATTGAGTTCCTCCCGAAACGACGACTTTGCGACGAAGCGCTTCGCGCGCTGACGGCGAAGCGCCGAAGCGATCTTTCGCAAGCCGATGCCGCGCCGTCGCGTCGCCATAGGGCCAAAATCCGAGCCGAAGTCAATGGATAATTCAATCGGATTGAATTATTATTGACAGCGCGGTCCGCTTGCTCACATGTTATCGGTGCAAGCAACTGAGCGACACGACGGGCGCGGGAGATGACGCAAGGCCGGCGCGGCGCGCGCGGACGACCTGAGGGTTGACGATGCCGGAAGCGGCCGAGCCGATCGCCGCGCCTTCGCCGAGTCGCGCCCGTCGCCAGCGGCGCCGATCAGATCGGGCGTGCGCCTATACAACGAGCGTCTGCTGCTCTCCCTCGTGCGTCGCTTCGGCCAGCTCTCCAAGATCGAGGTCGCGCGGATGACGGGATTGTCCGTGCAATCGACCTCCGCGATCATGAACCGCCTGCAGGCCGACGGGTTGCTGCGCCGCGAGGCGCCCGCTGCGCGGCCGCGTCGGCCAGCCGACGGTGCCGGTTTCGCTCGACCCGAGGGCGCGTTCTCGATCGGGCTGAAGATCGGCCGGCGCAGTTGCGATCTCGTGTTGATCGATTTCTGCGGCGGGGTGCGACGACGCGCGCACGAGACTTTCGCCTATCCGACGCCCGATATCGTGCTGGATTTCGTCGAAGTCGGCGCTGCCCCTGATCACCGTCGCATCTCACGCCCGGCGCAAGCCAGGCGCATCGCCGGGCTCGGCGTCGCGGCGCCGTTCCAGCTGTGGAACTGGGCGGCGGAAATCGGCGCCCCGTCGAGCGCGATGGACGATTGGCGCACGTTCTCGATAGCCGAGGAACTCGGGCCGGATCTGCCCCTATCCGGTGACGCTCTGCAACGACGCGACCTCGGCTTGCGCGGCGGAATTCTTTTTCGGCGAGGCGTGGCGGCAGCGCGACTTTCTCTATTTCTTCCTCGGCGCCTTCCTCGGCGGCGGCTTGGTGCTGGACGGCGCGCTCTACACCGGGCGCACCGGCAATGCGGCGGCGTTCGGCTCGATGCCGATAGCGACGCCGGGCCGCGAGGGCGCCCTCGCAATTGATCGCCTGCGCCTCGATCTATCAGCTGGAGCGTCGCGCTCGAGGCGGCCGGACTCGATCCCTCTTCGATTTGGCGAACGCCGGATGCGTGGGACGATTATGGCGACGCATCTCGAGCAATGGATCGAGGAGGCCTCGTTTGCGCTTGCCCAGGCCTCGATCGCGGCGCTCTCGGTCATCGACGTCGCGGCGATCGTCATCGACGGCGCGATGCCGGTCGACGGTGCGCCAGAAGATCTGCCATCGCGTCGCCGCGCAGATCGAGAACATGGACCGGCGCGGACTTTCCGACGTTCGAATTCTCGAAGGCGCGATCGGCGCCGATGCGCGCGCGATCGGCGGCGCGGCGCTGCCGCTGATCAAGAACTTTGCGCGCGACCGCGAAGTGCTTGTTAAAGGACGCGCCGAACGGATTGGGCTGACGCGCCGCCCGGTCCGCCCGTCGGTAACGGCCCGCGCGCGGCGTGGTTGCACAAGCGCCTCTTATCCGTCGCATCTAGACAGAGCTATCTGCCCCCCAAACTCATGAGGACTTCATGGCGGCCAAGATCATCAAGGTCGAACCGTTCGACCTCGTCGTCTTCGGCGGCACCGGCGATCTCGCCTATCGCAAGCTCTATCCTGCGCTGCTTCATCGCGACAAGAGCGAGCAGTTCACCGACCCCACGCGCATCATCGGCGTGTCGCGCCGGCCGCTCGAGCGCGACGCGTTTCGCGCGTCCGTTCGCGACGCGCTCGATCAAATTCAACGGCGACGAAGCCGTTGCGACCGGACGTGACTCGAGCGTTTCCTGCAGCGCCTCGATTACATCGCGGTCGACGCCGCCGAGCGAAGCGGGTTGGGCGCAGCTCAAGGAGCTGCTCGGACCGCGACGAGCGCATCGCGCGCCTATTACATGGCGACCGGGCCGGATCTGTTCGGCCCGATCGCCAAGCGCCTGGGCGCAGGCCGGGCTCGCGACGCCGCGCTCGCGCATCATCGTGGAAAAGCCGATCGGCAAGGACGGCGCGAGCGCCGCCGCGATCAACGACGCGATCGGGTCGGTGTTCATGGAGAAGAACATCTTCCGCATCGACCATTATCTCGGCAAGGAGTCGGTGCAGAATCTGATGGCGCTGCGCTTCGCCAATGCATTGCTCGAACCGCTCTGGAACAACGCGCATATCGACCATGTCCAGATCACGGTCGCCGAGACGCTCGGCGTCGGCGGGCGCGGCGCCTATTACGATGAATCGGGCGCGATTCGCGACATGGTGCAGAACCATATGCTGCAATTGCTGTGTCTGGTCGCGATGGAGCCGCCCTCCTCGCTGCAGGCCGACGCATTGCGCGACGAAAAACTGAAGGTGCTGAAGTCGCTCACGCCGATCGACGACAGCAACGTCGTCGTCGCTGACCGTGCGCGGACAATATCGCGCCGGCTTCGCCGAGGGCGCGCCGGCTCGAGTCCTATCTCCACGACATCGAGCGCGAGGCGAGCGACACCGAGACCTTCGTCGCGCTGAAGCTCGGCGTCGCCAACTGGCGCTGGGCGGGCGTGCCCTTCTATCTGCGCACCGGCAAGCGGCTGCCGCAGCGGTTCTCCGAGATCGTCGTCGGATTCCGGCGCGTCCCGCATGCGATCTTCGATGCGGGCTCGGACGGCATTCCGGCCAATCGCCTCGTCATCCGCGTGCAGCCCGACGAAGGGCATCAAGCTCTGGTTGATGATCAAGGAGCCGGGCCCCGGCGGCATGCGACTTGCAGCATGTCCCGCTCGACATGAGCTTCGCCGAAGACGTTCGCGACGCCCTCGCCCGAGGCCTACGAGCGGTTGTTGATGGACGCGCTGCGCGGCAACGCCTCGTTGTTCATGCGGCGCGACGAGGTCGAGGCGGCCTGGCGCTTCATCGATCCGATCCGCGAGGCCTGGGCGCATCGCAGCGAGCGGCCGCGCCCTTACGCCGCCGGAACCTGGGGCCCCGCCGCCTCGATCGCGCTCATCGAGCGCGACGGCCGCACCTGGAACGAGGAATACGAATGAGCGCGACCGCGTTCCCGCGCCGCGAATTCGACGACGGCGCGAAGCTCGCCGCCGGCTTTCGCCGATTGGACCGCCGAAATCCTGCAGGCGGCGATCGCGGCGCGCGGCGTGGCGCTGCTGGTCGTCTCGGGCGGATCGACGCCGCTTCGCTATTTCGAGGCGCTGTCGAGCGAGGACGCTCGACTGGTCGCGCGTCGCGTCACGCTCGCCGACGAGCGGCGAGTGCCCGACGACAGCCCGCGCTCGAACGCGCGGCTCGTGCGCGGCGCGCTGCTTGGCAATCTGCGCGGCGAAGGCGCGCCTTCGCGCCGCTCGCCGAATTCGCGGCTGACGCCGGAGCAGGAACTCGCCGCGGCCGCGCGCGCGTCGCCAGCCTGCCGCTGCCGGCCGATCTCGTCGTGCTCGGCATGGGCGACGACGGCCACACCGCATCGTGGTTTCCCGCACGCCGATGGGCTTGCGGAGGCGATGGATTCGGCCGCGCGCGCGCTGGTCGCGCCGATCAGCGCGCCGGGCGCGCCGGAACCGCGCCTGACGCTGACAGGCCGCGTGATCCTGCGCGCGCGAAAGCTCGCTCTGCAGATCGAGGGAGCCAACAAGTTCGCCACGCTCGCCCGCGCCCTGGCCGACGGACCGGTCGAGGACATGCCGATCCGCGCCGCGCTCAGGCAGGCCGCGGACAGACTGACGATCTTCTCGGCCCCGAATTCGTGAGGGTCTGAGCGAAGGCGCGGGCGGCGTCGGCGCCCGCTCTTGCGCGCAAGCGCGCGGCCCGCTCTAGTCTCCCTCGGAGGGCGGATCGGCGCCGGAGCCGGGTCCAAGGGGGAAGCGCGACGCGATGCCGAGCAAAATCCTGATCGCCAACCGTGGCGAGATCGCGCTGCGGATCGCTCGCACGGCCGCCGATATGGACATGACCTGCGTGACCGTCTCGGCCGAGGACGATGTCGACGCCGCGCGCGGCGTGGCGGGAGGGGCGAGCGTCGTCCTGAAGGCGAGCGGCCCCGCCGCCTATCTCGACGGCGACAACCTGATCGCGATCGCGAGGGATTACGGCTGCGACGCCATTCATCCCGGCTATGGCTTCCTGAGCGAGCGCGCCGATTTCGCGCGCGCCTGCGCGGCGGCCGGCCTCATCTTTATCGGCCCGACGCCGCAGCAGCTCGAATTGTTCGGCGACAAGGCGGCGGCGAAAGCTTTTGCAGCGCGCTGCGGAGTTCCATTGGCGCCGGGCAGCGCGGGCGCCGTCAGCCTCGACGAAGCGCGGGCGTATTTCGCGGCCGGCGACGGCCGGCCGATCATGATCAAGGCGATCGGCGGCGGCGGCGGGCGCGGAATGCGGGCCGTGCGCCGCGCCGAGGAGCTCGAGCCCGCCTATCGCCGTTGCGTCTCCGAGGCGGGCGGCGCTTTCGGCCTCACGGGAGTCTATGTCGAGGGCCGGATCGAAAACGCCCGGCACATCGAGGTCCAGATCGTCGGCGACGGGCGGCAGGTCGTCGCGCTCGGCGAGCGCGATTGCACGTTGCAGCGAAGGTTCCAGAAGGTCGTCGAAATCGCCCCGAGCCCGCGACTTTCCCAGGCGACGCGCGAGGCTCTCGTCGCCGCCGCGCTGGCGATGGCGAGGGCTTGCGAATATCGCAGCCTCGGCACGTTCGAATTCCTGGTCGCCGAGGAGGACGCCGAGCTTCCCTTCGTGTTCATGGAGGCCAATCCCCGCCTGCAGGTCGAGCACACCATCACGGAGGAAGCCTTTGGGCTGGACCTGGTGCGTCTGCAGATCGAGATCGCGCGGGGGCGGGCCTTGAACGAAATCGGGCTGGACCCCAGGCGCCGCCCGCGCCGCGCGCCTTCGCGATCCAGTGGCGGATCAACAGGGAAGCTTCGACGACCGCCGGCCCTTCCGAACCGCGGAGCGCTTTCGACTGGCCTGCCGGCCCCGGCGTGCGCGTCGACGCCGCGTCCGCGGCGGGCCTCGCTTCGTCGATGCGATACGACCCGCTCATCGCCAAGCTGATCGTGCGCTCGGCGGACGGGACTTTCGCCGACGCCCTGCGACGCTCGCGGCGCGCGCTGGCGGAATGCCGCGTCGACAGGCGCCGCCACCAACCTCGCCGTGCTGCGCGCGCTCGCCGCGCGGCCGGACTTCGCGGCGCAGCGCGTCGATACGGAGTATTTCGAACGCCATCTGGCCGAACTGGCCGAAGAGGCCAGGGCCTTCGAGCCGGAGGCGGCGACCGTCAGCTCGGACGGCGCCTCGGTCGAAACGCCCGAGGGCGCCGTCGCGGTCCCGGCGCCGATCACGGGACGGCTCGTCGAGATCTGCGTCGAGAACGACAGTCTCGTCGCCCCTGGCGCGCCGATCGCGGTGCTCGAAGCCATGAAGATGGAGCATCTCGTGCTCGCCGAGCGGGCCGGCCGGGTGCGCCTTGCGAACGCCCGGGCGGGCGATCATGTGGCCGCGGGGACGCCGCTGCTTTTCCTCAGCGAACCCGGCGCGGCGGCGATTGCCGCCTCGGCGCTCGAAGCCGAGGATTCCGATCGCATTCGCGCCGATCTCCAGCGCGTCCGCGATCGCTGGCAGGCGACGCGCGACCAAGCCCGGGCGCCCGCCATGGCCAAGCGCCATGCGCTCGGCCTGCGCAGCGCGCGCGAAAACATCGCCGATCTCTGCGATCCCGGAATTCGTTCAGCGAATACGGCGCCTTCGCGGTCGCGGCCCAACGCGCGCGCCGCAGCCTCGACGATCTCGTCGCCAACACGCCGGCGGATGGAATCATCACGGGGATCGGCGCCGTCAACGGCGCCCTGTTCGGTCCTGAGAAAGCGCGCACCGCCGGTGCTCGCCTATGACGCCACGGTGCTTGCGGGCACTCAGGGACTGCGCGGCCACGAGAAAACGGATCGGCTGATCGCGGTCGCCGATCGCAACCGGCTGCCGCTCGTGCTGTTCGCCGAGGGCGGCGGCGGGCGGCCGGGCGACACTGACGCCGCGATTGTGGCGGGCCTGCACCTGACGTCCTTCGCCAGGTTCGCGGCGCTGAGCGGCCAGGCGCCCGTCGTCGGGATCGCGGCGGGACGGTGCTTTGCCGGCAATGCGGCCCTGCTCGGCTGCTGCGACGCGATCATCGCCACGCGCGGCTCCAATATCGGCATGGGCGGCCCGGCGATGATCGAAGGCGGCGGCCTCGGGCGTTTCAAGCCGGAGGAGATCGGCCCCAGCGACGTCCAGGCCGCCAATGGCGTGATCGACGCGCTCGTCGAGGACGAAGCCGAGGCGGTCGCCTGCGCCCGACAATATCTCTCGTATTTTCAGGGACCGCTCGCGTCTTTTTCATGCGCGGACCCGCGCCGGCTGCGGGGCGCCGTGCCGGAAAACCGGTCGCGCGTCTACGACATGCGCGCCTTGATGCGACTGCTGCTCGACACGGGCAGCGTGCTCGAACTTCGCGCCGGGTTCGGGCGCGGCATATTCACCGCGCTCGGGCGTCTGGAGGGCCGCCCGATCGGGGTGATCGCCAACAATCCGGCCCATCTGGGCGGCGCCATCGACGTCGACGCAGCCGACAAGGCGGCGCGATTCCTGCAATTGTGCAACGCGCACGCCCTGCCCGTACTGAGCCTCGTCGACACGCCGGGCTTCATGGTCGGGCCGCAGATCGAGGCGCAGGCGCAGGTGCGCCACGTCTGCCGGCTGTTCCTGGCTGCGGCGGCGCTGCGCACGCCGTTCTTTGCCCTGGTTGTGCGCAAGGGCTACGGGCTCGGGGCGATGGGCATGACGGCGGGCGGCTTTCACCAGCCCGATTTCATCGCCGCCTGGCCGAGCGGCGAATTCGGCGCGATGGGACTCGAGGGCGCCGTCCGGCTCGGCTTCCGCAAGGAACTGGACGCGGCGCCGACGCCGGAAGCCCGCGAGGGGCTGTTCCGCCGGCTGCTCGCCCAGCATTACGAGGCGGGAAGCGCGATCAACATGGCCACGACGCTGGAAATCGACGCCGTCATCGACCCGGCGGAGAGCCGGGCCTGGCTCGCGCGCGGGCTCGCTTCCACGAAAACGAGGGCGTCGAGGGGGCCGGTCATCGACGCCTGGTGATGGGAAATTCGAGCCCCGGACTTGCCGATGTCTCCGGTCTTCTCTATAAGCCCGCGCTTCGCGCCGTTTCCGACACCCCTGGAGGCGAGGCGCGGGACATCAGAAGGACATTCGACATGGCAGCGATCAAGCAGCTCGCGGCCGTGACGCGTAGCGGGACAGGCAAGGGGGCCGCCCGCTCCGTTCGTCGCGAAGGCCGCGTACCCGGTGTAATCTATGGCGGCGGCGAGACGGCCGAGCCTATCTCGGTCGAGTTCAAGGAGCTGAACAAGCTCATCTACGCCGGCCACTTCCTGACGACGATTTTCGAGATCGACCTCGGCGGCCGCAAGGAGCGCGTATTGCCGCGCGACTATCAGCTCGACGTCGTCAGCGACAAGCCCGTCCACGTCGATTTCCTGCGCCTGCGCGCCGGCTCGCGCGTGCGCATCGGCGTGCCCGTGCACGTCGTCAATCGCGAAGCCTCGCCCGGAATCAAGAAGGGCGGCGCGGTCAATCTCGTGCTGCACTCGATCGAGCTGCTGGCCCCGGCCGATGCAATTCCGGAGGCGATCACCATCGATCTGACCGGTCTGGACTTCCACGATTCGGTGCATGTCTCCGCGATCAAGCTGCCGGAAGGCTGCCGACCCGCCGACGCGACGACCGATTTCACCGTGGTGACGATCGTGCCGCCGACCGTCTATCAGGAAGAAGCTCCGGCCGCCGCCGCCGCCGCTGCCGCGGCTCCGGCCGCTGCGGCTCCGGCCAAGGGCGCTCCGGCCGCCGCGGCTCCCGCCAAGGGCGCACCGGCCGCCGCCAAGCCCGCTGCGAAGAAGTAATCCTCGCGCTTGGTTTCGTCAGGCCCGTCCGCGTCCCCAGCGGGCGGGCCTTCTTCTTGAGATTGGACGCTTTTCCAGCGGGGCGCCGATGATCCTGATCGCCGGCCTGGGCAATCCGGGCCCCCGCTACGCCAAGAATCGCCACAACATCGGGTTCATGGCGATAGAGGCGATCGCCGCGGCCCATCGCATCGGTCCTTTCCGCGCGCGCTTCCAGGGCCTCGTGGCGGATGGCGCGATCGGGGGCGCCCGAGCGGCCCTGTTGATGCCGCAGACTTTCATGAACGAGAGCGGGCGCAGCGTCGGCGAAGCGATGCGATTCTACAAGATCGACGTCGGATCGGTCATCGTCATCCACGACGAACTCGACCTCGCGCCGGCCAAGGCGCGCCTCAAGGTCGGCGGCGGCAATGCCGGCCACAACGGTCTGCGCTCGATCACCGCCCATATCGGCAACGACTACAAGCGCCTGCGCCTGGGCATCGGTCACCCCGGCGACAAGGCCTTGGTCTATCCCTATGTCCTCGGCGATTTTGCGAAATCGGAAATGGGCTGGGTCGAGGCGCTCTGCGACGCCGTCGCGCGCGCTGCGGATCTGCTGGCGGCCGGCGAGGACGCCAGCTTTCAGAATAAGGTTCATCTCGCGATGGACGCCGCCGGTTTCGCGGGCAAGGCTTAGCGGGCGCAGGACCCTCGCCGCCTAATCTACGTCGAGATAATACACATAAGCATAAAGCATTATAATATCGACGATTCCGGGAACGGCGCCGCTGCCCCCCGCCTCGGGATTAACCCAATTTCAATACAACCGATGCAACTTAAGGTTGTGGCGAACGTGTATTGGGCGATTGCGAGGCAGGTCTCGCGGGCGCGTTCCGATCGGCGTTCGAACTGTGCGCTTTGCAAATGCTGACCTGCCCGTCGCAGCCCGATGACGTGAGGCTTGGGCTCCACGCGTGCGGCGGGAGACCGGCTGCAGGGCGGTTGCGATAACATGAACGGGGCCGGCTTATGAGCGTTCACGACGAACAGGCAGTTTACAACAACGACGAAATGGATCTGGACAGCCGCATGAGCTTCATGCGGATCGACGCGGGCGCCCTTGCAAACATTCGCACCCTGAAGCCTTTAATCGACGCCGAAGTTCCCAAGGCGCTCGACCTTTTCTACGATCAGTTGCGCGCGACCCCCGAGGTGCGGCGCTTCTTCGGCGAAGAATCGCAAATTTCGCGCGCAAAGGGCGCGCAGGCCAAGCATTGGGACGCCATAAGTTCCGCCCGATTCGACTCCAGGTACGCCGAGAACGTGCGTAGAGTTGGCCTGACGCATGCTCGCATTGGGCTCGAGCCGCAATGGTATATCGGCGGCTACGGACTCATATTCGAACACCTGATCAGGTCGGCGATCGCGAAATCCTGGCCCAAAGGCATGATGTCGCGGGGCGGCGCACGCAAGGGCGAGGAAATCGGCGCCGCGCTCGGTTCGCTCGCCAAGGCCGTCTTCATGGACATGGAGCTCGCGATCTCGATCTATCTGGATACGTTGGCGGGCGAACGCCGCAAGGCCGAGGCGGCCAAGCGCGCAGGCGACGAAGCGCGCGCGCTGGCCGTGGGGGCCATTGCCGAAGGCCTCACGAATCTTGCGAGCAAACGCTTGAACTACCGTATCTCGTCCGACCTTCCCGAAGCGTTCCGCAGTTTGCAGAGCGACTTCAACTCCGCCATGGCGCAGTTGCAGAATGCGATGCAGTCAGTCGGCAAGGGCTCGGATGCGATCGCTGTTGGAACCGAGGAAATTGCCGCCGCCGCGCAGGATCTTTCGTATCGCACCGAGCAGCAGGCGGCCAACCTCGAGGAAACCGCGGCGGCGCTCGAAGAGGTGACCGCGACGGTCGGCAAGACGGCGGAGGGAGCCAGGCACGCCCGCGAAATCGTCTCCAATGCGAAGACCAGCGCCGAATCGAGCGGCAATGTGGTTCGGGACGCGGTCTCAGCGATGGGCAATATCGAGAAATCTTCAGGAGAGATAGGCAAGATCATCGGCGTGATCGACGAAATCGCTTTCCAGACCAATCTGCTCGCGCTGAATGCGGGCGTCGAGGCGGCGCGCGCCGGCGAATTCGGGCGCGGCTTCGCCGTGGTCGCTTCCGAAGTGCGCGCGCTCGCGCAGCGCTCGGCCGAAGCCGCCAAGGAGATCAAGGGACTTGTGGCGACCTCCAGTCGCGAGGTCTCCATAGGCGTCAAGTTGGTCGCCGACACCGGGGAGAAACTGTGCCAGATTGCGAGCCGCATCATGGAGATCGACGCCGTCGTCGGCGACATCGCCGCCAGCAGCCGCGAACAGGCGACGGCGCTGCAGGAAGTCAACATCGCGGTCAACCAGATGGATCAGGTGACCCAGCAAAACGCCGCGATGGCCGAGCAGGCGACGGCGGCGAGCGCTTCGCTTTCGCGCGAAACGGCCAACCTGCTTTCACAGATCGAGCAGTTTGAGTTCGGGCGCGCGAGCGAAGTCAGGGCGCTGAAGCGCAGCGCGCAAGAGTCCCGGTCGCCGGCCGCCACGCCCGCGCAGCATCTTGCGAAGACGGTTCGTCCGTCGCCCAAGAAGGTCGTCAATGGCGGACGCGCCGACGGCGGCTGGTCTGAGTTCTGAAGGCGGCGGGGCGCGCGATGTTTCCCGCGCGATCAGCCGTGATGGGCCGCTCGCGACCCGAAGATCGCCGACCCGACCCTGATATAGGTGGCGCCGAGCTGCACGGCGAGCGGCCAATCGCCGCTCATGCCCATCGAAAGCGCCTCGAGGCCGTTGCGCTTGGCGATGGCGGCGAGCAGCGCGAAATGGGGCGAAGCGAGCTCGCCCACCGGCGGCACGCACATCAGGCCCTCGATCTCGAGCTTGTAGGTCTGGCGGCAAAGCGCGATGAAGCGATCGGCGTCCTCGGGCAGAACGCCCGCCTTCTGCGGCTCGGCGCCAGTATTGACCTCTATGAACAGCCGGGGCGTCTTGCCGGCCTTCTGGATCGCGGCGGCGACGGCGCCGGCGATCTTCTCGCGGTCGATGGTTTCGATCACATCGAAAAACTCGACCGCCTCTCTTGCCTTGTTGCTCTGCAGCGGCCCGATCAGATGCAGGTCTATCCTCTTGCCGATGGCGGCCGACCGGCTGCGCAGGTCGCTCCATTTGGCCTCGGCCTCCTGCACGCGATTTTCCCCGAAGACGAGCTGCCCGCCGAGCGCGATCGTCGGCCAGACCTCGTCGGCGCTGAACGTCTTGGACACCGCCACCAGGGTCACGTCCCCGGGCGAGCGGCCGCAATCGCGCGCGCGCTGGGCGATCGCCTGTCGCAAGGCCTCGAGGCGCGGCACGGCGCCAAGGGGATCGTCGGGGCGGGTCGAGGTCATGTCGGCTCCGATAATGATGGCCGATCGGGCGCATGCGCCTGCAGCGGGGTCGAGGTCAAGAGCCCCCGGATGCGGCAACGTCCATGCTTGACGCCTACGCCCCCTTCCCCTATAGACCCGCGACCCTAGACGCCAGGGACGATTGGGCGGACGGCAGCCTTTTTCAAAAGCGCGCCTCCGGCCAGGTCAGCTCGGCGTTTTCAGATCCGAATTCTAGTCAAGGAAAATGCGCTATGTCACGCCGTTGCGAGTTGACTGGCAAAGCCGTCCAGTCCGGCAATAATGTCAGCCATTCCAACCGCAGGACGCGCACGCGCTTCCTGCCGAACCTCTGCCAGGTCACGCTGATCTCCGACGCCCTCGGCCGTTCCGTCCGCTTCCGCGTCGCGGCGGCGGCGTTGCGTTCGGTCGAGCACCGCGGCGGCCTCGACAATTTCCTGATCAAGGCCAGCGACAGCGAGCTCTCGTCCCATGCGGTCGCGTTGAAGCGCGAAATCGTCAAGAAGCGCGCGGAAGCCGAAGCCGCCTGACGGCCGATTTCAGGCGAAACCAGCTTTGAGCCGGCGACGGGCCCGTCGCCGGCCTTTTTGTCGCGCGCGGGCGCCCGCGCTTCGCCGAGCGCGCCCTATAAATCCAGCTTCCCCGTTTCCCGCTTCGCCCGTTTCCGTTAGTCTCGCCGGTCGACAGATCGGAGACAGGAAAAATGGCCAGGGACGATGCGATCGTAATCGCCGGCGCCGCGCGCACGCCGATGGGCGGCTTTCTCGGCGACTTCAAGGATGTCGGCGCCCCTGTGCTCGGCGCGCGGGCGATCGAGGCCGCGCTGAACCGCGCGGGTCTCGGCGGCGGCGAGGTCGAGGAAGTCGTGATGGGCTGCGTCCTGCCGCATGGCCTCGGGCAGGCGCCCGCGCGCCAGGCCGGGATCGGCGCCGGATTGCCGCTCGGCGTCGGCGCCACCACCATCAACAAGATGTGCGGCTCGGGCATGAAGGCGGCGATGTTCGCCCATGACCTCATTCGCGCCGGCAGCGCGGCCGTCGTCGTCGCCGGCGGCATGGAGAGCATGAGCAACTCGCCCTACCTGCTCGATCGCGCGCGCGCCGGCTACCGCATGGGCCACGGCAAGGTGTCGGATTCGATGTTCCTCGACGGCCTCGAGGACGCCTACGACAAGGGTCGCCTGATGGGGACCTTCGCGGAGGATTGCGCGCAAGACTATCAGTTCACCCGCGAGGCGCAGGACGCGTTCGCGCTCGCCTCGCTCGAGCGCGCCAATCGCGCGATGCGCGAGGGCGCCTTCGCCGAAGAAATCATTGCCGTGAAGATCAAGGCCGGCAAGGCCGAGAGCGTGATCTCCGCCGACGAGCAACCGCCGAAGGCGCGGCCCGAAAAAATTCCGACGCTGCGCCCCGCCTTCCGCGAAGGCGGCACCGTGACGGCGGCCAATTCGAGTTCGATCTCCGACGGCGCCGCAGCGCTGGTGCTGATGCGCGAGAGCGAAGCGCAAAGGCGCGCCCTGACGCCGCTCGCCCGCATCGTCGGCCACGCCACGCACGCGGCCGAGCCCTCGAAATTCCCGACCGCGCCGGTCGGCGCCATGCGCAAATTGTTCGAGAAGACCGGCTGGACATCCGCGGACGTCGATCTCTACGAGATCAACGAGGCCTTCGCGGTCGTCACCATGGCGGCGATGCGCGACCTCGACCTTCCCCACGACAAGGTCAACGTCAACGGCGGCGCTTGCGCGCTCGGCCATCCCATCGGCGCCTCGGGCGCGCGCATCCTGGTGACGCTGCTGGCCGCGCTGAAGGCGCGCGGACTCTCCCGCGGCGTCGCCTCGCTATGCATCGGCGGCGGCGAGGCGACGGCGATGGCGGTCGAGCGCATGGCTTGAATCATCGGCGCTTGAGTCATCGGCGCCAGCTCGGCGCCGTGAGCGTCGCCGCGAATCTTCCCCTCCCTGTCGATGTGGGGCTCGGATCATTCCGACGCCGCAAATCGGAATATTTTCTTTCTCAGAGAGCCGCCCATGCGCATCGCCCCCTTCTCGACGCCCGGCCGTTTCTGGCGCGGCAATCTGCACACCCATTGCGACGGCTCGGACGGCGCCTTGAAGGCCGTCGAGGTGGTCGAGGCCTACAAGCGCGCCGGCTATGATTTCCTGCAGATCTCCGACCATTTCATCGAGCGTTACGACTGGCCGATCACGGATACTCGCGCCTTCCGCTCCAACAATTTCACCACCTTGATCGGCGCGGAGCTGCACGCGATGGGCACCGAGGTCGGCGAGCTCTGGCATATTCTCGCGGCCGGGCTGCCGCTCGACTTCTCGCCCCCGAGCGCGGGCGAGACCGGGCCGGAGCTGGCGGCTCGGGCGCGGGCGGCGGGCGCCTTCGTCGCGATCGCGCATCCCGCCTGGTCGCAATTGCGCATCGGCGACGGGCGCGCCCTGGCCAGCGCCCATGCGGTCGAGATCTACAATCACGGCTGCGCGGTCGAGAACGATCGCGGCGACGGCTTTTACCTGCTCGATGAATTGCTGGGCGAAGGGCGACGGCTGACGGCGATAGCGACCGACGACGCGCATTTCAGGAACGGCGATTACGACGCGTTCGGCGGCTTCGTCGAGGTGAAGGCGGAAAGCCTAGATCCCGACGCGCTGCTCGCCGCGCTGAAGGCGGGCCAGTTCTATTCCAGCCAGGGCCCGCGCCTGATCGACGTCACGGTGACGCCGGGCGAGGTCCATGTCGTGTGCTCGCCCGTGCATTCGATCGCATTGCTGACAGGCACCTCGCGCGCGCTTTCCAAAATCGGCCGGCACGTGACGTCGGCGACATTCGACATCGCCAATGTCCAGAAATACGCCTGGGCGAATCCGGGAGCGCCGCAATGGTTCCGGATCGCGGTCGTCGACGGGGCGGGCCGGCGGGCCTGGACCAATCCGATTTGGGTCGACGAACTCGGCTGAGGCTCGTCCGGGCGGCCTCGCGCCGCACTTGCGCCGAACCGCTCCCGCTCATAAATCGGGGCCTTGCCGCGCATGGGCGGCTGGGAAGACGACCCAATGAGCGAAAACAGCCCCAGCCTGCCGGGTTGGCACGCGACGACAATCCTGATGGTGCGCAAAGGCGGACGGGTCGTGATCGGCGGCGACGGACAGGTCAGCGTCGGCCAGACCGTCATGAAGGGCAATGCTCGCAAGGTGCGCCGCCTCGCCAAGGGCGAGGTGATCGCGGGCTTCGCCGGCTCGACCGCCGATGCGCTGACCCTGTTCGAGCGGCTGGAGGCCAAGCTCGAGCAATATCCCGGCCAGTTGCCGCGCGCCTGCGTGGAACTGGGCAAGGACTGGCGGATGGACCGGTATCTGAGGCGGCTCGAGGCGATGCTGCTCGTCGCGGACAGGACCTCCGGCTTCGTGCTCACGGGTTCGGGCGACGTGCTGGAGCCCGAAGGCGATCTTTCGGGCTCGGCCGCCGCGATCGGCTCGGGCGGCAATTACGCGCTCGCGGCGGCGCGCGCGCTGCTGCCGATCGAGTTCGACGCCGAGGAGATCGTGCGGCGCTCGATGAAGATCGCCTCCGAGATCTGCGTCTATACCAACACGAATCTCGTGCTCGAAAGCCTCTGAAGACATGACCGATTTTTCCCCGCGCGAGATCGTCTCGGAACTCGATCGCTTCATCGTCGGCCAGGACAAGGCCAAACGCGCGGTGGCGATCGCGCTGCGCAATCGCTGGCGGCGGCTGCGCCTCGTCTCGCCGATGCGCGAGGAGGTGATGCCGAAGAATATCCTGATGATCGGGCCGACCGGCTGCGGCAAGACCGAGATCGCGCGCCGGCTCGCCAAGCTCGCGGGCGCGCCGTTCCTCAAGGTCGAGGCGACGAAGTTCACCGAGGTCGGCTATGTCGGGCGCGACGTCGAGCAGATCGTGCGCGATCTCGTCGAAATCGGCATTTCGCTTGTCAAGCAGCGCAAGCGCCGAGAGGTCGAGGCCAAGGCGGAACTCGCGGCCGAGGAGCGGGTGCTCGATGCGCTGGTCGGCGCGACGTCGTCCGTGGCGACGCGCGAGGCGTTCCGCAAGAAGCTGCGCGCGGGCGAACTCAACGACAAGGATATCGAGATCGAACTGCCGCAAGGCTCGACCGGCCTGCCGATGTTCGATCTGCCGAACATGCCCGGCGCCTCGGTCGGCGCGATCAACCTTTCCGATCTGCTGGGCAAGGGTTTTGGGCCGCGCACCAAGCCAAAGAAAGTGAGCGTGGCCGACGCGCATGAACCTCTGGTCGCCGCCGAGGTCGAGAAGATGCTCGATCAGGATCAGGTCGTGCGCGAGGCGATTTCCGAGGTCGAGAGCAACGGCATCGTGTTCCTCGACGAGATCGACAAGATCTGCGCCCGCGAGGGCCGCGGCGGCGCCGACGTTTCGCGCGAGGGCGTGCAGCGCGACCTGCTGCCCTTGATCGAAGGCACGACGGTCTCAACCAAGCACGGAGCGGTCAAGACCGACCATATCCTGTTCATAGCGTCGGGCGCTTTCCATGTCTCCCGTCCCTCGGATCTGCTGCCCGAACTTCAGGGCCGACTGCCGATCCGCGTCGAGCTGTCCTCGCTCACCGAGGAGGATTTCCGAAGAATCCTGACCGAGACCGAGGCGAGCCTCATCAAGCAATATGCCGCGCTGATGGGCGCGGAGGGGGTCAAGTTGGAATTCACCGACGACGCGATCCTCGCCATCGCCAGGATCGCGGCCAAGGTCAATTCGACCGTCGAAAACATCGGGGCCCGCCGTCTACAGACCGTGATGGAGCGCGTGCTCGACGAAATCAGCTTTGCGGCCCCGGACCGCGGCGGCGAGACGATCGAAGTCAACGCGGCCTATGTCGACGCGCATGTCGCCGACTTGGCGGACAACGCCGATTTGAGCCGGTTCATCTTGTGAGGGGACGGGGACGCTGCATCGTCATGGCGAACTTCGTCCTCGCGAGCCTTGGCGAAGCCACCCAGGCGCGACGTCAGCGTCGCGTTGGAAGCGGCCCGCTCTGGCGGCGTGGGCCCGGGGCGGGCGGGCTTCATGGCCGGGCTGGATGGCTTCGCTTCGCTCGCCATGACGGCGTGTTTCGAAGGGACATGGGTCGACGCCGCGCCCGGCGCGGGCGCGCAGGGGTTGCGCCTCGGCCCCCGCATTGTCATAACGCGGCCCGTTTCCTTTTGACCGCAGTGGATCGAGATGGCCCCCTTCACCGAACGCGTGTTTTCCGGCGTGCAGCCCACGGGCAACCTGCACCTGGGCAATTATCTCGGCGCGCTCAAGCGCTTCGTCGAGATGCAGGCGACGCATCCGTGCATCTATTGCGTCGTCGACCTGCACGCGATGACGATGCCGCACGACCCCGCGCAGCTCGCCGCCACGACCCGCGAAGTCACCGGCGCGTTCCTGGCCTGCGGGATCGATCCCAAGCAGAACATCGTCTTCAACCAGAGCCGCGTGCCCGAGCATGCGGAACTTGCCTGGGTGTTCGATTGCGTGGCGCGGCTCGGCTGGCTCAACCGCATGACCCAGTTCAAGGAAAAGGCGGGCAAGGACCGCGAAAACGCGTCGATCGGGCTGTACAATTACCCCGTGCTGATGGCGGCGGACATTCTGCTCTATCTGGCCACCCACGTCCCCGTCGGCGACGACCAGAAGCAGCATCTCGAGCTCACGCGCGACATCGCTCAGAAGTTCAACAACGATTTTGCCGCGCAGATTGCGGCCAACGGCCACGGCGACGCCTATTTCCCGCTGCCCGAGCCTTTGATCCAGGGTCCGGCGACGCGGGTCATGAGCCTGCGCGACGGCACGAAGAAAATGTCCAAGTCCGATCCGTCGGAATATTCGCTGATCGCGCTGACCGACGACGCGGATGCGATCTCGCAGAAGATCCGCCGCGCCAAGACCGATCCCGAGCCCCTGCCGCGCGAGGTCGAAGGACTCGCGGGCCGGCCGGAGGCGGACAATCTCGTCGGCATTTTCGCGGCGCTGAACGACGAGACCAAGGCCGACGTGCTCAAGACCCTCGGCGGCGCGCAGTTTTCCACCTTCAAGAGCGCCCTTGTCGACCTTGCCGTGGCCAAGCTCGCGCCGATCCGCGCCGAGATGCTGCGTTTCAACGCCGATCCCGGCCACGTCGACGCCGTCCTGGCCGCCGGCGCAGAAAAAGCGCGCGCGATCGCTCTGCCCAACATGAACGCGATCAAGGACATTCTGGGCCTGGTGCGCTGATGAGACAGGCGCGAAATTTTTTCGCGGGAGTTTCTCGCCGGGTCCATGTGCATAACGCAAGCTGTCGGGGGTAAGAGCCGAGGCGCCGCTATTAGTGGCGCCTTTGCCCCAAGTTGGGATCAGGGGGAGAATTTACGGTTAACGACTTTCTTCCTTGCATTGCGTAAGTCTGAAAACGGCTGATTCGGGTCTTCTCGGCGGAGGGAGCACGACAGCTATTGGCGGTAGACCCGCGCGGGCGGCGCCTGGGCGCGTCGCCTCGGTCTCAGGGGGCCCAGGCTTGCAACGGTTATTGGCGCCGAAAGGCTCCGCACCATGGCTGCGATCGAACCGGCCGAACGCCCCAGGGCGCTGGACGGCGATTGCGACGACGGCGGCGCTGGCTTCGGGCGCGGCGATCTCGGGCGCCCACGCGGCGGATCTCTCCACGATTTCGGATTCCGACATCAGCACCTTGATGTTGTTGCTGCTGCTGCTGTTCGGCGTGCTGACGGCGGTGCTGCACCTGATCGGCCGGTATCCGCTGGACCAGCCACGAACGCGAGCTCCCCGACGAACTCGAACGCGCTCGCGCCGAACTCGACCGCGCCAATCTGTTCCTCGCCAGCGAGCCGCAGATCGTCGTCGCCTGGGAGCGGCCGCGACGCGCGAACCGCGCGTCGAGGGCGAATTCGTCGCTGGTGTCCGAGGCGCGCGACCCGCGCCGCGTGCCTCGCCTTCTCCGCCTGGCTCGAACCGAGCGCGATCGCGCGCAAGGCGGAGGAGGCGGTCGACAAGCTGCTGCAGCGCGGCGAAGCTTTCTCGCTCGACCGCCGCGGGCCTCAAAGGCCGGCATTTCGAGATTTTCGGCCGCGCGATCGCCGGCAATGCGGTGATGCGCATTCGCGACATTTCCGGCGACCGGCTGCAGCTCGTCAGGCTGCACGAAAGCCACGCGCGCAACGCTGGCCGCGCTGGAGGCGATGCGCAAGCTGCTCGACGCGCACGCCGAATCCCGGCCTGGACCCGCGCGCCGCGACGGGCGCATCGAGTGGGTCAACACGGCCTATGCGCGCGCGGTCGAGGCGAAGCCGATCGCGGCGACGGCGGTCGAGAAGCGCCTCGAACTGTTCGACTCTCGGCGCGCGCGCGAGAGCGCGACGCGCGCTCGCGGCGAGCGGCGGGCGCTGGCGCGCGCGCGCGCCAGCGATCGTCGCCGGCGAGCGCAGGATTGTTCGAGGTCTATCGAAATCGCGACCGAGGCGGGCGCGGCCGGCCTCGCGCTCGATCTCTCCGAGATCGAGAGCGCTGCGCTCGGAAATGGAGCGTCACATCGGCGCCTATCGCGGCATGCTCGACCAGTTGTCGACCGCGGTGGCGATCTTCGACCGGTCGAAGCGGCTCATCTTCTACAACGCCGCCTATCGGCAGATCTGGTCGCTCGATCCCGCCTTTCTCGATCAGCGGCCGACCGACGGCGAGATCCTCGACCGCCTGCGCGCCAAGCGGCAATTGCCGGAGCAGGCGGATTTCCGCAAGCTGGAAGGCGCAGACGCTGGCCGCCTATCAGGCGATCGAGCCGATCGAGACGGTCTGGCATCTGCCCGACGGGCGCGCGCTGCGGGTGGTCGACGAGCCCGAATCCGCAGGGCGGCGTCACCTATCTCTTCGACGACGCGACGCAGAGCTTCGCGCTCGCCTCCCAGGTCAATGCGCTGACCCGCGTGCAGGGCGAGACGCTCGACGCGCTCAAGGAGGGCGTCGCGGTGTTCGGCGCCGACGGGCGGATGAAGCTCATCAATCCCGCCTTCGCCGCGATCTGGCGTTTCGATCCGGCGCGCGCCGCCGGGCGCCCGCATATCGACGAAGTCGGCCAGCGACCTGCTGCCGCTGATCGTCGAGCCGCGCGGCTTGGGAGGAGCTGCGCGGCGACGTCGTCGGCCTGCCCGATGCGCGGCGCGGCCTCGTGGCGCGCATCGAGCGCACCGACGGGCTGGTGCTCGATTGCGCCGCGCTGCCGCTGCCCGACGGCGCGACGCTGCTCACCTTCTTCGACGCCACCGCGAGCGCCAATGTCGAGCGCGCGCTGACCGAGCGCAACGAGGCGCTGGTCAGCGCCGAAAAGCTGCGCAACGACTTCGTCAATCACGTCTCCTACGAGTTGCGCACGCCGCTGACCAACATCATCGGCTTTACCCAGTTGCTCGCCGACGGCGGCGCCGGGCCGCTGAATCCCAAACAGCTCGAATACGCCGGCTACATCAAATCCTCTTCGTCGGCGCTGCTCGCGATCATCAACGACATTCTCGATCTCGCCTCGATCGACGCCGGCGCGCTGGAGCTGCGGCTCGAGGAGGTCGACGTCGTCGAAGCGATGAAGGCGGCGGCCGAGGGCGTGCAGGACCGCCTGAGCGAGTCCAACATCGATCTGCGCATCGTGGCGACCGACGACGTCGGCGACGTGCGGCGCCGACGGGCGGCGCATGCGGCAGGTGCTGTTCAACCTGCTCTCCAACGCGATCGGCTTCTCCGAGCCCGGGCCAGACCGTGACGCTCGCGGCGATGCGGCGCGCCGAAGAGGTGGTGTTCAAGGTCTCCGATCGCGGCCGCGGCATCGCCGCCGAGGCGCTGGAGCGCGTGTTCGACCGTTTCGAGAGCCAAACCAGCGGCTCGCGCCATCGCGGTCCCGGGCTCGGCCTCTCGATCGTGCGCGCGCTCGTCGAACTGCACGGCGGGCGGGTGACGATCGAATCCGTGCTCGGCGAGGGCACTGTCGTCACCTGCATTTTCCCGATCAAGACCGCCAGCGGCTGGCCCAGCCGGCGGCTTGAGATGGGCTGGCGCGCCGAAGACGGCCGATGCGCGGCTCGAAATCGTCGAGCTCGCCGACGAGGCGGCGACCGCGGCGCTTCGCGCGCTGGCTCGCCGGCATTTATCGAACCCGGCGATTTCATCGCGCTCTCAGCGGCGATCTCGGCGCCGGCAAGACCGCGTTCGCCCGCGCCTTTCTGCGCGCGCTGACCGGCGATCCCGAGCTCGAGGCGCCGAGCCCGACCTTCACGCTGATCCAGACCTACGACGGCCCGAGACTACCCCATCGTCCACGCCGATTTCTACCGGCTGCGCGGCGCCGAGGAACTCGCTCCAGCTCGGCTGGGACGAGGCGATCGAGGGCGCGGTGACGCTGGTCGAATGGCCCGAGCGGCCGCCGCGCGCGCTGCCCGCCGGATCGGCTCGAGATCGCTGTGGAATTCGATCCGGCCCGAGGAGCCGATTTCCGCCGCGCGCGAGTTCGCGCGCTCGCGGCGCGCATGGCGGCGCGCTTTGCGTCGCGCGCGCGCGGTCGAACAATTGCTTGCACGACGCGGGCTGGGCGCGAGGCGCGCTCGCGCGCCGTTGCACGGCGACGCCTCGACCCGCGCCTACGAGCGGCTGACGCGCGACGACGGCGCGCACCGCCATCCTGATGATCTCGCCGCCGCGCGCCGCGCGGGCCGCGCGCTGCGCTTCGGCAAGACCTATCCCGAAATCGCCAGGCTCTCGCCCGACATCCGCGCCTTTCTGGCGCATCGCCGAAGGGCTGCGCGACGCTCGGCTTCTCGACGCCGCGCATCTTCGCCGCACAGCGTCGCCGACGGGCTGGCGCTGATCGAGGATTTCGGCGACGAGACGATCGCCGAGCGGCGGCGTCCCGAACGCCTCGCGCTACGCCGAGGCGACCGCGCTGCTCGCCGACCTGCATCGGCGCGTCCTGCCCGAGACCTGCCGGTCGACGACGACAACTACACGATCCCGGTCTACGACATCGAGGCGATGCTGATCGAAGTCGAACTTGCGCTCGATTGGTATGCGCCGGCGATCGCGCGCGGCGCGCCGTCGTCGGGCGCGCGCATGCAGTTCCTCGGCCTGTGGCGCGAGGCGCTGGCGCCGGTCCTCGCGCGAGCCGAAGACCTGGACGCTGCGCGACTTCCATTCGCCCAACCTGCACTGGCTCGCCGAGCGCCAGGGCGTGAAGCGGCTCGGGCTGATCGACTTCCAGGATGCGGTGTTGGGCCGCCCGCCTATGACCTCGCCTCGCTGCTGCAGGACGCGCGGGTCGAGGTCCCCGCCGATCTCGAATTGCGGCTGCTCGCGCTTTACGCGCGCCGGCGCGCGCCGCCGACCCGAGCTTCGACATCGAGCGCCTTCACCGCCGCCTACGCGACATGGGCGCGCAGCGCGCGACCAAGATTCTCGGCATGTTCACCCGGCTCGACCGGCGCGACGGCAAGCCGCAATATCTCCGGCATCTGCCGCGCATCGAGCGCACGCTCGCCAGGAATCTCGCACATCCCTCGCTGCATCCGCTGCGCGCCTGGTTCGAGACGCAGCTTCCCGCGCGCGCTCGGCGCGAGCGGCGAAGCGCGGAGGCGCGGACTGATGGCGCCGCGATGCCGAAGACGGCGATGGTGTTCGCCGCGGGCCTCGGCGACGCGCATGCGCCCGATCACCGACACGCTGCCCAAGCCGCTGGTCAAAGTCGCCGGCACGCGCGCTGATCGACCATTGCCTCGACCGCTTCGCCGAGAACGGCGTCGAGCGCGCCATCGTCAACGTGCACTGGCTCGCCGACCAGATCGAGGCGCATCTGGCCTCGCGCCGCGCGGCCGCGAGATCCTCATCTCCGACGAGCGCGAAAAGCTGCTCGATCAGGGCGGCGGCATCAAGAAGGCGCTGCCGCTGATCGGGCGCGAGCCGTTCTTCGTCTGCAACACCGACGCGTTCTGGATCGAGGGGCCGCGCTCGAACCTGGAGCGGCTCGCCGAGGCGTTCGATCCCGAGCGATGGACGCGATGCTGCTCGTCGCCGCGAGCGCCGGCGCCGTCGGCGTCGACTGGCCGGGCGATTTCACGATGGCCCGCGAAGGCCGGCTCGCGCCGCGCGAGCCGCGGCATGTCGCGCCGTTCGTTTACACCGGCGTCGGCATCCTGAAGCCCGAACTGTTCGACGGCGTCGCCGAGGACGTGTTTCGTCTGGCGCCGTTCTTTTTCCGCGGCGGCCGAGCGGGGCGTCTCTTCGGGCTGCGCCTCGACGGGCTCTGGCTGCATGTCGGGCGGCCCGAAGACGATCGCCGAAGCCGAGCGCGCGATCGACCGGTCGATTCTCTGACGCGGCGCCCGCCCGGCTCAGCGCGGCGTCGGATAGGGATAGGGCGTGCGCATTCCCGCCTCGCGCATGCGGCGCAGGATGTCGAAATTGAGCTCGCTGCGGGTGCGCTCCGCCATCAGCGCGTCGTCGACATAGCAAACGAGCTGGAACTTCAGCGCCCAGTCGCCGAACTCGTTGAACATGACCAGCGGCGCGGGGATCGACAGCACGAGTTCCTGCGCCTTGGCCGCGGCGATCAGCAATTCGCGCACCGCTTCGGGGTCGTCTTGAAATCGACGTTGATCGGCACGATGATGCGCGCGACGCGGTCGTTGTACATCCAGTTCTTGACCGTGCCGGAGACCAGCGTCGAATTGGGCACGATCAGCGTCGAGCGGTCGAAGGTCTCGATTTCGGTGGCGCGCGCGTTGATGCGGCGCACGAAGCCCTGCTCCGTCCCCACCACAACCCAGTCGCCAACGCGGATGCCGCGCTCCCACAGCAGGATCAGGCCGGAAACGAAATTGTTGGCGATGCTCTGCAGGCCGAAACCAATGCCGACCGAGAGCGCGCCCGCGACGATCGCGAATTTCTGCAGATCGAGCCCGAGCCGCGCGCCGCCGAGCAACAGAGCGACGACCGACGCCGACATAGCCGATGATCGTGCGGATCGAATTGCTGACGCCCGGCGTCGAGCCGCGTGCGCGGCAGATAGCGCTCGGTCAGCCAATTCTGCATCGCGCGCGTCGCGACGAGGCCGACTATGAACATGACGATCGCGGCGATCAGCGACGAAATCGAAATCGTCAGGCCGCCCACGTTGAAACCGAAATAGGCGGCGCGGGCGGTCGGCCAGAATGTCTCGGCTCGGCAGGCCGAACGGCCCGAAGGCCGACGAGCAGGCCGGCGATCACGCCGGCCAGCCGCGCGAAGCCCTGCGCCACGACCACGATCTGCTCGATCGTTTCGCGACGCAGCCCGACCATGGTCATCAGGCCATAGCCGATGGCCGCGTCGGGCTTGAGGAACAGATCCAAGCTTTCCTGGATCAGCGTGTCGAGATATGAACAGAACGCTGCCGACGGCGAATACGAAGAAGGTCTGGTCGGATCAGAAAGGTCGCGAAAGCGATGTAGCCGGCCAGCGCAGAGCCTGAGCAGGAGAACCGTGAACGCCCAGGCCAGGGTGCGCGCCGGCGCCCAGGGGTCGCGGCCGGGCGGCGGCGCCGACGGGTGGGGGATCCGGCGCAACGTGGCTGCCGCCGCGAGCCCGATCAGCGTGGCGGCGGCGGCGCGCCCGGCGATCGAAATATTGAGCGATGTGGTGAGGGCGCCCGCGGCCTCCGCAAGATGCTCGGCGGCCCAGATCGTGGCGGCCGCCATCAGGAAGCGGAACAACAGCCCGCTCGCGCGGTTGCTGAGATCGTAGATCCGCCAATTGCTCTCGCCGGGCGCCAGCAGACCGCGGCCGAACGCATTGGCGAGCGCGATCAGCCGCAGCCCGTCGAACAGGCCGTCGAAGGCCGGTTGCATCCTAGGGTCGGAAATGTCGAACGCGTCCATCGCATAGGAGACGATGCCGAGGGCGGCGAGCGGCAAGCCGGCCAGCACAACGATCGTCCAGCCCGCCGCGATGGCGCGCCGCAGACGGCTCGGCGCCGCCGCCGAGGGATCGCGCCGGATCACGCGGCGCGCGATCCAGTGCGCGGGCGCGATCATGACGATCAGAGCGAGGATCAGCGCGACGAAGCCGAGCGCCTGGGGCGCGCTGAGCCGCTGTTGCAGCGCGCGCGCCCAATCCGCGAAAATCACGCCGACGACCGCGAGATCGTCGGGCGTCTCGCGCGCGAGGCTGGTCCAGAGCAGCGGGCTCAGCACGCTCGAAGAGCGCACGAAGGTCTGCCTCGCGAAAAGATCGCGCCGCATCGCGCCGATGCGCGCGGCGTCGTCGTCGGTCTGCAGCAACAGCGCGCGCGCCGATCGCAAGTCCGCGTCGAGCGCATCGTGCCGGGCCTGCTCGGCCTTCAGTTCGTCGGTCGTCGAATCGCTGGTCGCCGTCGTCTCTTTGTTTTTCGGCGTCGAGTTCGACGAGTCGTTTGCGCGAGGCCTCGAGTCGCGGCGTCAGGTCGACGATGACGGCTTGCAGGCGCGCGGCGAGCGGATCATTTTCGGCGCGCAGCCGCGCCAGATCCGACGCCGAGAGATCGTCGGCCTTCAGCGCGGCCTCGATTTCCGTGAGCGCGCTGCGCACCGCTTCGATCGTCTGGCGCGGCGTCTCGTCGGCCGCGAGGGCGGCGGTCGCGAAAAGAGCGGCAAAAGCCGCAATCCAAAGAATGCGCAAGGCGCGAGCGATGACCAAGGGACTCCTCGGGAGTAATGATTCGGGCGTGACCCGCCCCATCGCATCCGACCATGGCCGCGCTGTGGCCGCAAAGTCCAGAGCCCGGGTTTGTGAGTCCTCCGTTCACCTTGGAAGCGGGAAAAGGGCTGCGTCGGCGCGCCGGCTTTGTTAAATGAAGCCGCGAATTCGAGGAAAAGCCAGGTGAACGCGAATCGCATCCTTCGAGACCGAGGCGGTATCGCGGCGCGATGCCGGCGGGCGCGCGCTCGACCATTTTCTCGGCGCCGGCTTTCGGCCGCGTCGAGCCGCCGATCCTGCAGCCCGCGGCGGCGTTCCTCGACATGTCCGGCGAGGAGATCCGCGGCCGGCTCTACCTGACCAGCGACGCCTCGGGCGAGGAATTGTGCCTGCGGCCCGGAATACACCATTCCCGTCTGCCTGGCCCATCTGGCCTCCTCGCGGCGGACGCTCGCAGGCGCAATACGCCTATCTCGGCCCGGTCTTTCGCGCTCGCCCCGGCCAGCGCGGCGAAATGATGCAGACCGGCCTGGAGAGCTTCGGCCGGCGCGATATCGAGGCGGCGGACGCCGAAATCCTTGCGCTGGCGCTGGAGGCGGCCGAGCTCGCCGGCGCCGGCCCGCTCGAACGTCAGGATCGGCGACGCGCGGCGTATTCGACGGCGTGCTTGGCGCGCTCGGCCTGCCCGAGGTCTGGCTGCGCCGGGTGCGGCGCGGGCTCGCGCAGGGGCGGCCGCTCGAGGCGATCTTGAACGGCGGCGGCGCAGGGCGCCATCTCCCAGTCGGGCGTGCTGGCCGCGCTCGAGCGCGCCGACCACGCCGGCGCCAGAGGCGCTGGTGGAGGATTGCTCTCCATCGCCGGCATCGCGAGCGTCGGCGGGCGCAGCGCGGGCGAAATTGCCGATCGCTTCCTCGAACAGGCCTCCGCGCGCGGCGGTGGCGGCGGGTCGACGCCGAGCATCAGGCGGTGCTCCGCCGCTTCCTCGACGATTTCCGGCGATCCCGACGCGGCGTTCGGCCGAATTGCGCGAACTCGCCGACGACGCCAAGCTCGACCTCGGCGCGGCCGATCGACTCCTTCGACGAGCGCGTCGGCTTCCTCGCCGCGCGCGGCCTGGACATCGGCAGGTTCGAATATTGCGCCGCTTTCGTGCGCGACCTCGACTATTACACCGGCTTCGTGTTCGAGGCGGTCGACGCCGCCGCGCCCGGCGCGCGACCGGCGATCGGCGGCGGCCGCTACGACGGTCTGGCGCGCCGTCTGGGCGCGGCCGAGGACACACCCGCGATCGGCGCGGCGATCTGGCTCGACCGACTGCCGTTCGGAGGAGACCGGAAATGACGTCGAGGCCGCCATCGACGCTCCTCTGGTGCTCGCCGTTCCCTCGAAGGGGCGGCTGCAGGAAAATGCGGCGCAGTTCTTCGCCCGCGCCGGGCTCGAATTCGTACAGGGGCGCGGCGCGCGCGACTATCGCGGCGCCATCGCCGATCTGCCCGGCGTCGAGGTCGCGTTCCTGTCGGCCTCCGAAATCGTCGGCCAGCTCGCGGCCGGCGCCGCCCATTTCGGCGTCACCGGCGAGGATCTCGTGCGCGAGCAGGTCGCCGACGCCGAGCAGCGGCTGGCGCTGCTCACGCCCGCTCGGCTTCGGGCGCGCCAATGTCGTCGTCGCCGCGCCGCAGGCCTGGATCGACGTGCGCACGATGGCGGATCTCGAGGACGTCGCCGCGCATTATCGCGCGCGGCGCGGCGAGCGGATGCGGGTGGCGACCAAATACGTCAATCTGACCCGCCGCTTCTTCGCCGAACATGGCGTGGCGGACTATCGCATCGTCGAAAGCCTCGGGGCGACCGAGGGCGCGCCGGCGGCCGGCGCGGCCGAACTGATCGTCGACATCACGACGACCGGCGCGACGCTCGCCGCCAATGCGCTGAAGACGCTGGAAGACGGCGTGATCCTGAGTTCGCAGGCCAACCTCGTCGCCTCGCTGAACGCGCCCTGGACGCGCGGGGCCCGCGCCGCCGCGCGGGCGATCCTGATGCGCATCGCCGCGACCGAGGAAGCGCGCCGCTCGCGCGAGGTGCGCGCGCGCCTGCCCACGCCGGTCCATCTCCTCGATCGAACAGGCCTGCGCGGCGTTCGACGCGGTGCCGGCGTTCGGCGAAGACGCCGACCCCCAGGGGTTCGTCGCGCTGCATTGCCCGCGCGGCAAGGCCGCCGAGCTCGCCGATTATTTGCTGGCCCAGGGCGCCGAGCGCGTCACCGTGACCGCGGTCGAGCAGGTGTTCGACCGCCGCAATCCGCTGCACGACGCCTTGACGGCGAAAATCGGCGGGGCGTGAAACGGCAGCCGGCTTCGCCGCGGCGGCGCCGGGCGAGCCTCGAGACAAACTGGGAACTACATGCTGCCCACCCGCTGGCGCAGAAACGTCCGCCGTCGCTTGGGCGCGATCATGTGGGTGACTTTGGGCGCGCCGACGAGCAGGCAACGCACACGCTCCTCGAGCATGCGGTCGGCGTTGGTGACCCGTTCGTAGGAATGCATCAGTTCGAGCCAGGACTCGATCAGGAACGTTTCGATGAAATGCCCATCGGACCCGATGTCCTCGAAAATGCCCCAGGCATAGGCGCCGTCGCGCTTGCGCTCGCGGCCGACCTCTTCCATCTCGGTCAGGAACGCGATGTGGTCCTTGGGGTCGATCCGATAGTCGACGGTCACCAGCACGGGGCCCTGATGCAGCTTGATGTCGAGCTCGACGTGCGGCGCGCGCCAATGCAGCGAGGGCGTGAGATTGACGCCGAGACCGGTCTGCAACTTGAAGCGCCACGTCAGCGGGACCGCGACCACGGCGCCGGCGGCGGCGATGTAATAGGCGATCGCCAGGCTCTCGCGCGCGGCGATCTGGCCCCAGATGGCGCTGCCGATCGTCGAGGCGCCGAAGATCAGCGTCAGGAAAATCGCGAGGCCGCGCCCGCGCACCCAGTCGGGCAGCGCGACCTGCGCGGAGACATAGAGCGCGGCGAGCGCCTGGGTCCAGGCGACGCCGGCGATGAAACAGGCGCCGACGACCGTCGCGGGATCGTGCGCGAGCCCGAACATCGCAAGAGCGGCGGCGGTCGCCAGCGCCCCGACGACGACCATCAGGTCCGGGCCGAGCCTGGCCTTGAGCCAGTTGAGCGTGAGCGAACCGGCGATCGCCCCGACGCCGATCGCGCCCAGCAGCAGGCCGTAAAATTCCGGTCCTTCGGTCATCTGGCTGCGCGCGGTCAGCGGCAACAGCGCCCAATAGGCGCTCGCGAACGGGAAAAAACCGAGCGTGCGCACCAGGGTGGAATGCAGATGGCTGTTGTTCTTGGCGTGTCTCAGCCCGGTGCGGATGGCGCTGGTCAGACGCTCGGCCGGCAGTCCGTCGGTCGTGCGCGGCGCCTGGCGCCACCAGAACAGCGCCGCGAGCACGACGAGATTGCTGACCGCATAGGTCCAGAACGGCGCCGAAATGCCGACCCAGGCGATGGCGAGGCCGCCGAGCGCGGGGCCGACGGCGCGGCTGAGATTGTAGCCGACGGTGTTGGCGGCGACCGCGCGGTCGAGATCCTGCGTGGGCACCAACAGGGGGGCGATCGAAACCCAGGCCGGCGCGCATAGCGCGCCCCCGACGCCGAGCAGGAACGTGGTTCCCAAGAGGAGATTGGGGCTCTCGAAACCCAGCGAGACCAGCTCCGCGAAGACGATCGAGACTGCCGCCACCGCCAACCCGACCCCGATCAGCAGCCGCCGGGGATCGACGATGTCGGTCAGCGCTCCGGCGGGAATGGTGAACAGGAACAGCGGCAGGCTGGTCGCCGCCTGGACGAGCGAGACCATCATCGGGTCGTGGCTCAGATTGGTCATGAACCAGCCGCTGGCGGTATCGAACATCGCAATGCCGATGTTCGAGACCATGCTCGCGGTCCAGATGACCGCGAAAGCCGTATGGGCGAACGCCCCCCAGCGATGCGGCTCGGCGCCCGGGCTCGATGCGGCCGAACTCGACTGAGCGGTCAAACGGGTCTCCGCCTTCAGATCAAACGGGAAGGCGCGAAAGCGGCCCGCCCGCGCCCAAGAGGGGCTGATATAATCCCTTGGACCCGCCCCGCCAGCCCCATTCGAACGCCGGCGGTTAAAATGCGCGTGTGCGCTCCTGCAGCGCCTTGGCGATCTGTTCGCGCGACCAGACGCACATTTCGCGCTGCGGGAAGGGATAGACGTAGTCGGGAATCTGGTAAAGCACGTCCCGGGGCAGGGCGAACGGTTCGGCGTAAAAGTCGAGCTGGCGGTACTGGCCGCTCTCGATGTCGCGATTTTCGAAGCCCGTGGCGTTGATGTGGTTGGTCATCATGACGAGCCGCGCGCTCGAGCGGGCGAATCGGGTCAGCGCCTCGAAGATCAAACGATAGGGCAGGTGGAAAAGGCAGTCGCGGCAGAACCAGAGATCGCAGGCCGGAAATTCGTCCCGGGTGATGTCGAAGGGCATGAAGGTCCGACCGCCGCCGCCGTAGTTGCGCGAATTCGCCTCGACCAGGGCCGGCACGATCTCGCCGCCGATATATTTCATCTCAGGGGGGAAATCGACCGCGCGCATCCAGTTGAAGTCGCCGCAGGGCGCGTCGAACAGCGTCCCGATCTCGAACGCGCGCACGAAGTCGGCGAGTTCGTGGCGCAGATTGTAGGTATAGGCGAGCGTCGAGCCGGCGCCGCTCACGCTCTCCTTGTCGCCCCATTTATTCTCGACCGCGATGGTCTCGAACACGCTCTTGAGATCTGACACGCCGCGCCGCCCGCCGCCGGTTTCGATGTTTCCATTGTGGCCGCTCGCGGCGGCCTTGCCTAGAGACCCTAGGCGGCCTCTTCGCCCGCCAGCCAATCGCTCAACGATTTCCTGAGTTCGCGTTCGTCATAGACGCCGCGGAATCGGTGGAGAACGCCGAGTCGTTCGATCAGACCATGCAAAAAGGAGCCCGCGGGCGGCGCCAGCGCGGGATCGTAACCGCAGCGGCGCAGCAACTCGCTCCATAGATGCAGGAAGGTCGCTTGCGCCACTTCGCCCGCGACCTCTTCGCGATAGCGCGGCAGCAGCAGTTTCCAGAACTCGTCCGGTCCGATGGGATAGAAGTCCCTCTGCGGCCGCGCGGTCGCGTAGACGCCGTGCGCCTCGGCCAGATCGGTCAGCAGGAAGGGCCCGATGGCGCCCCAGGAGACGTCGACGTCGACGGCCGCCTCGGCGCGAGCGCGCATCTCACGCAGCACGGGATGCCCGGCGGGCAGTTTCAAGACGGCGTTGTTGATCAGCGCCTTCCCGTGCGCCTCGGTCTGAAGTCCCCAGATGATCGACGGATCGGCGAATTCGGGCGTCTTCAGGCAGACGATGTCGGCGTCGACCCAGCAGCAATCCGTTGCGGTCATCAGGTCGCAACGGAAGCGATCCGAGAAGGTCGCGAGCGACGGCTGCCCCGCCACCCGGTACCGCCCGACGAGACTCGCGTCGGCGACGATCTCGCGGGCGTCGCGGACCTCGACGCCGTGCGGGGCTTCGATTTCGACGTCATAGGCATAGAGGCGCAGGCGCGCCCCGACGGCGGGAAACGAGGCAAGGCAGGCATAGGTCAAGGCCGGAAAGGGCCCGTGCCAGAAGGTCGCAAACTCGACCGCCCGTCCGCTCACAGAATTCGGGCCAGCACGTTGCGGTCGACGTCTTCCCAATCGTTGAACAAAGTCTCCGTCGCGAGCCAGCCGAGAGAAACGAATTCGCAATAGATGTCGAAGATCCAGCTCGCGTTGATGTCGTCCAGCATCAGATGCTTGCCGCGCCCGCTCGCCGCGAGGCGGACGCAATTGGAGATGTCGGATCGGCAGAGTTCATGCGTATGACCTCCGTCGACATTGAAGATGTCGAAGTCGAGATCGCGCCGGTGCGTCGCCAGATAGGGCAGCACCTCGCGAGAATCGCCGTGATGGAAATGCACGCGGCCCGGGAATTCGCGCTCGAGGTAGCGAATGCAGGGCTCGGTATATTTGTGAAAGCCGATGTCGACGCCGTGATAGACGAGGTTTGGATTGGCCGAGAGCGCGAGCAGCGCGCTGTGGCCGGCGTTGACGCCGATCTCCAGGAGGCTCGTCTTGAACCGCGTCGCCCGCCACAGATTGCGACGGCCGGGCGCCAATGTCGGGTCGGGCGCCTTGCCGTGGAAGTCCGCGTCGCGGTCCCAGTAGAACAGGCCGCCCTCGATCGTCTCGCCGGACGCCTTGACGCAATTGTCGAGCGCCTTCAGCCGCGCCTGAAAATTATCCGAGAAAATCTCCTCGCCGGTCGGGCGATCGATCGCATAGTCGGGAATTTGCGAGGGCGGCGTCGGTTTGCCGCGCAACAGGTTTCGGCCGTGCATGGGAGGGTTCGCCTGATCCGGGGCGGGTGGGGGCGTATCGCCGGCGCCGCGCGCGCTCAATGCGCGCCCTTGAGGAACTGGAACGCGGCGAGCACTTTGGCCCGCACCTCGGGTTCCTGGAGATAGACGTCGGTCCAGTCGCTTTGCGAGGCCTGGCCGCCCCAATGGGCCAGAATGCACTTGGGCGTCGTGCACTTGAAGCTCACGCCGATCGCGGGCTCTCCGCTCGGCGTGACGTCGTCGGGATTGGAATGTTCGGAAATGTCGACGTCGGCGAGCGCGAACTTCGCTCTGTGGGTGTTCGGCGTCGTCTTGCCGTCCTTGGTCTGGGTGTAGTGTTCTTCCGTGGCGACCTCGACCCCGCGTCCGCCGGGCAAACTGGCGAAGACGATCGACTTGGTCAGCCAGACCGTTTCCGTGCCGTCCGCCTTGGTCAGATATTTCGGATTGCGGGCGGTGGCGGCCGGCAGAGTCTTGGCGAGATAGGCCTCCGCCTGTTTGCGCGAGGAAAACTTTGTCTCGGCGGCGTTCACGGTCAAAGGGGGCAGCGCCATGGCGAGGCTCGTCGTCAGGACAAACGCCGCGCGCATCCCGGCGCGGCGCGAGAGGAAATTCGTGTTCGAAAGCATGGGGGTCTCGTGATCGCGCAAGGGCGGAAATTCATGGGTGGAAATTTATGTCGGGGCGCGAACGGCCTGTCAATCGATCCGCCATGCCCGACTTAGCCGCCGACAATGCGCGCATAGACCGAGCGCACGGCGGCGCGGGCGTCCTTGATCGCGCTCGCGAGCGCTTCGAAATGCGGCAGGTTCGCCGCCGCCGCGATGCGGCGCTTGACGCCGCTCGCGGCCTCGGCCGGCTCGAACGAACCGGCGACGGTCAGGCGCATGATCTGGGTGGCGTCGGTGTAGAGCCGATGCGCATCGGCGAGCGTCGCCGCGTCCTGGGCTGAAATCAGCTCGAGCGCGCCGGCCTTGGCGATCGTCGCCCGGGTCGAGACGTCGGCGAGCTCGGCATGCGCGTGGGCGTGCGCGAGCGTGAGGAATTGCGCGATGAATTCGATGTCGAGCAGACCGCCGGACACGAGCTTGAGGTCCCAGGGGTCGGAGGCCTCCTTCTCGCGCGCGATCAGCTGCCGCATCTCGCGCACATCCCTGGCGAGCCGCCCCGCGTCGCGCGGCGCGCGCGATCGTCCCGGCGACGAGCTCGCCGATTTCGCGTGCGAGATCCCGGTCGCCGGCGACGACGCGCGCGCGCGTCAGCGCCATGTGCTCCCAGGTCTCGGCCTCCTCGCGCTGATAGAGGGCGAAGGCGCTGAGCTGCGTCGCGAGCGGCCCCTTTCTTCCGGAGGGGCGAAGACGCAGGTCGACCTCGTAGAGCTTGCCGGCCTTGGTCGGCGCGGTCAGCGCGGCGATCAGGCGCTGCGTGAACCGGGCGTAATAGAGCGCGGCGCCGAGCGGGCGGCGTCCGTCCGATTCCATGCCTTCGGTCGGAAAATCATAGATCACGATCAGATCGAGGTCGGAGGCGGCCGTCATTTCGCGCGAGCCGAGCTTGCCCATCGCGAGCGACCGCGGCGCGCGCGCCCGGCACATGGCCATGCTCGCTCGCGAAAGCCTCGCCGACGCGGCGCGAACAGCGCGCCGACGAGGCCCTGCGCGAGCGCGCTATAGGCGCGCCCCGCCATGTCGGGATCGAGCGCGCCCGAGAGCAGGCGCACGCCGATGAGGAAGGTCTCCTCGGCGGCGAAATCGCGCGCGCGATCGAGCATCTCCTCGAAGCCGCCCGCCGCGTCGAGGAAAGCGTCGACCCGTGCGCGCCTGCTTGGCTTCGTCGAGGCTTTCCGCGATCGCGCTCGCGCGGCCGGGATCGATCGCGGCGTCGAGCACGTGCGGGCGCGCGACGACGACCTGCGCGAGCCGCGGCGCGCCGCCGAGCAGGTCGCCGAACAATTCGCGCACCGCCGCGTTGGAGCGCAGGATCGACATCAGTTCGACCGCCGCCGGCATGCGGGCGAGCGCGGCGTCGAAAGCGGCGAGCGCGGCGTCGGGATCGCCGGAACCGGAAAAAGCCTCCAGCAGCGCCGGGGTCAGTTCGGTCAGCACCTCGCGGGCGCGCGGGCTCTGCACCGCCGCCCGGCGCCCGAAATGCCAGCCGCGGATCGTCTCGGTCGCCGCTTCCGGGCGCTGGAAGCCGAGCCGGCGCAATGTCGTCGAGCGTGTCGGGATCGTCGACGACGCCGGTGAAAACGAGGCTGCCGCCCGCCGAATCGAGCGTCGGCGCGTCCTCGAACAGTCGCGAATAGTGCTTCTCGACGCGGCGCAGATCGGGTGCGTCAGTTCCTCGCCGAAGACTTCAGGCTGGCGTGGCCGCAGAATTTCGCGAATCGGCCGAGCGCGTCGGCCTCGATCGGCAGACGCTGCGTCTGCTCGTCGGCGATCATTTGCAGGCGATGTTCGACTCGTCCGCAGAAAGCCATAGGCGTCGACCAGCTCCTCGACCGCGTCGGCGGTCACCCAGCCCTCGGCGTGCAGCTCGCGCAGCATTTCGAGCGTGCGCGCGCCGCGCAGCTTTGGCCGGCGGCCGCCGAAGATGAGCTGCTGCGTCTGCACGAAGAATTCGATCTCGCGGATTCCGCCGCGGCCGAGCTTCACGTCATGGCCGGGGACGGTGACGACCTCGTGGCCGCGCACCGCATGAATCTGGCGCTTCATCGCATGCACGTCGGCGATGGCGGCGTAGTCGAAATATTTGCGCCAGATGAAGGGCGCGAGTTCGCTGAGGAAGTCGCGTCCGAGCGCGAGATCGCCGGCGATCGGGCGCGCCTTGATCATCGCGGCGCGCTCCCAGTTCTGGCCGAGGCTCTCGTAATACGAGGCCGCGCTGGCGATCGACATCGCGACCGCCGTCGCGCCGGGGTCGGGGCGCAGCCGCAGGTCGACCCGCAGCACATAGCCGTCGGGCGTGCGCTCCTGCAGCAGTCGCGCGAGCGCCTTGGCGATCCGCACGAAAAGCGGGTCCGGCTCGACGCCCGGCGGGTATCGCCGCGCGTCGGAATCGTAGAAGACGATCAGGTCGACATCGCTCGAATAATTGAGCTCGCGCGCGCCGTGCTTGCCGAGCGCGAGCACGACAAGACCGCGATCGCGCTCGATGTCGTCGGCTTCCGGTTCGAGCGCCAGCCGTCCCTCGCCGGCCGCGCGCCGCAGCAGAAAGCGCAGCGCCGCCGCGACCGCCGCGTCGGCGAAGCGCGTCAGCGCCTCCGTCGTCTGGGCGACGTTCCAGACGCCGCCGATGTCGGCGAGCGCGATCAGCAGCGCGCGATTCGCGTTTGGCGCGCCGCAGCGCTCGCATCGCGTCGCTCTCGTCCTCGAAACGCGCCCGGTTCGACCGCGCCGACCAGGGCGTCGAGCGCATCCTCCGGGCGCCGCTGCGATCAGACGCGCCGCGCCGCGCGGGGTCCTCGCGAAGGAGCGGCCAGAGATAGGGCGAATGATCGGCGATCCCGAGCCAGCAGATCGCGCAACGGCTTGCCGGCGGCGAGATCGCGCGCCGGGCGCGAAATCCGGGCTCGCGCAACAGGCTGTCGAGCTTGCGTCGGCGCGGCGGCGGGCGAGGCGCAGCGCGGCGCGGCTGCTGAGGCGTCGCGCGCAGCGGGCGCGGTCACGCCGCGGCGCCGGGACGCCGGCGACGGTCCCTCGGCCGCCGGCAGCGCGACGACGACCTTCAGGCCGGGCGAATTGTCTTCGAGGCGCACGAAGCCGCCGTGCATTCGCGCGGCGGCGGCGGCGAGCGAAAGGCCGAGGCCGGAGCCGGGCCGCGAGCGCGCGCCCTCCAGCCGACGAACCGGTCGAACACGCGCTGGCGGTCGGCCTCCGCGACGCCGGGGCCGCGGTCGGCGACCTCGATCACGATGTTCCCGCCCTCGCGCCGCGACGCGACCGCGACTTCGCTCTTCGCATTCGCGCCTTCGGGCGCGGCGCCGTATTTTAGCGCATTGTCGACCAGATTGGCGATGGCCTGGCCGATCAGTTCGCGATTGCCGAGCGACGTCGAGGCCGCGGCGCGGTCTCGACGCTGAGGCTGAAGCCCTTTTCCTCGGCGACCGGCTCGTAGAGCTCGGCGACGCCGCATAACGACGGCGGCGACGTCGAATTCGCTCATGCCGCCGCGGTCCGCGCCGGCCTCGGCGCGCGCGATCATCAGCAGCGCGTCGAAGATGCGGATGAGGCTGTCGGATTCCTCGATCGTGCGCTCGAGCGCGGCGCGATATTCCGGCTTGTCGCGATCGAGCCGCAGCGCCTCCTCGGCGTGGTTGCGCAGCCGGGTCAGCGGCGTGCGCAGATCGTGCGCGATATTGTCGGAGACCTCGCGCAGGCCGACCATCAGATCGGCGATGCGGCCGAGCATTTCGTTGAGGCCGAGGGCGAGCCGGTCGAGTTCGTCGCCGGAGCCCGACGACCGGCAGGCGCTGCGAGAGATCGCCGGCCATGATCGCATGGGCGGAGGTGTTCATCGCATCGATGCGGCGCAGCACGCGCCGCGCGACGAACAGCGCGCCGAGCGCGGCGAGGCCGGCCAGGAAGATCAACGAGGTCGCGAGCGCGCGCACCATCACCGCGCCGATCCGCGCGCGTGTCCGCGAGATCGTGTCCGACCAGCAGACGTGAAAGCCGCCGGGCAGCGCGAATATGCTCGCGAGCGCGCGTTCGATTTCGGATCGCGCCGTCGGTCGCTTCGTAGCGCGTGTCGACGAAGCCGGCGTGATCGAGCAACGCCGGGCGGCAGTTGGCTGATATTGCCGGCGAGCGGCTCGCCCGCCGCTGTTGGTGAGGAGATAGAGCGTCGAGCCCGGCTCGCGCGAGCGCGCCTCGATCGCCTCGCCGAGGCGGCGAACGCCGCCCTGGCCGTAATTGCTCGGCCAGGCCGCTCGCCTCGGCCTCGATCGTCTGCGTCGGTCTCCTCGTCGACGAGCTTGATCACCTGCCAGGCGACGACGCCGAGCACGATGCCGGCGCCGATCGCGCTGATGCCGAGAATGGCCAGCGTCAGCCGGAACGCCGTCGCGCGAAACAGCTTAGCGAGCGCCGTCACGGATCATGTATCCCGCTCCGCGCACGGTGTGCAGCAAGCGGCGCGTCGAAGTCCCTGTCGATCTTGGCGCGCAGCCGCGAGACATGGACGTCGATGACATTGGTCTGCGGATCGAAATGATAGTCCCAGACATGTTCGAGCAGCATGGTGCGCGTGACCACCTTGCCCGCGTTCTGCATGCAGATATTCGAGCAGACGAAATTCGCGCGGCTGCAGGACGATCTCCTCGCCCGCGCGCGTCACCTTGTGCGAGAGCCGATCGAGCACGAGATCGCCGAGCCGGTAGACCGTCTCTTCCGGCGCGCCGCTCGGGCGGCGCCGGGCGAGCGCCTCGACGCGCGCCAGCAGTTCGGAAAACGCATAGGGCTTGGCGAGATAGTCGTCGCCGCCGGCGCGAAGGCCCTTGACGCGGTCGTCGACCTGGCCGAGCGCGGACAGGATCAGCACCGGCGTCTCGTTCTTCTGCGCGCGCAAGCGCGCCGATCAGCGAGAGGCCGTCCATTTTCGGCAGCATGCGGTCGACGATCGCGACGTCGTAGCCGCCCTCGAGCGCGAGGTCGTAGCCGACGACGCCGTCGGCGGCGTGATCGACGATGTGGCCGGCCTCCCGAAACGCCTTGACGAGGTAGGCGGCGGCGTCGCGGTCGTCTTCGATGATGAGAATCCGCATGGCAGTCCTATAGCGGTTCTGCGGAGATTCGCCAGAGCGCCGGCAACGAAAGATGGCGGCAGGCCATAGGGGCAATGGCCTGCCGCCTTGGGGCCGGAGCTCGCGCAGAGCGGGGAAGTTCGCGCGATACGCTCGGCCGCGTTGACCTCGGCGGAGGGCGGGCTGTCCGAGGCCAATCTCAGAATCACGATGCGGACTTCGTCGGCAGGGCGACGAAGCGCACCGCGTCCTCCGACTTGACCCGCAGCAGAACCGCCTTGCGACCGTCGGCCTTCGCGGCGGCGAAGGCTTCGACGACTTCTTCGGGCCGCGTCACCGGCTTGCCGGCGGCGTCCAGGATGACGTCGCCCGCCTGCATGCCTCGCTCGGCCGCCGCGCCGTCGGGATCGACCTCGCTGACGCGCACGCCGTCCTCGCCGTCCTTCGACCGCTGCAGCTTCAGTCCGAGCTTGGCGAGCTCGCCGGTTCTCGCTCGGGCCGCGGCGGCCTCTCGAGGCTCGCCTCCTGCTTGTCCGCCGGCATCGCGCCGAGCGTGACGTCGATCGGTCTGCGGCTGTGCCGTTGCGCAGATCGCGAGTTCGGCGACCTTCTTCGGGCCCGAGCGCGGCGATGCGGCGGGCAAGCTCCTTGGGGTCGGCGACCTTGTCGCCGTTGACCGCGGTGATCACGTCGCCAACCTTGACGCCCGCCTTCTCGGCCGGCGAATTCGCGTCTCCTTCGGCGACCAGGGCGCCGGAGGGGTCCTTGACGCCGAGGCTGTCGGCGAGATCCGGCGTGACCGGCTGGATTTCGACGCCGAGCCAGCCGCGCGCGACCGTGCCGTTGTCCTTGAGCTGCTGCGACGACGGTCTTGACGACGTCGCTGGCGATGGCGAAGCCGATGCCGACGCTGCCGCCCGAGGGCGAGAAGATCGCGGTGTTGACGCCGACGACTTCGCCGTCGGCGTTGAAGGTCGGACCGCCGGAATTGCCGTGGTTGACCGGCGCGTCGATCTGCAGGAAGTCGTCATAAGGGCCCGAGCCGATGTCGCGGCCGCGCGCCGAGACGATGCCCGCCGTCACCGTGCCGCCGAGGCCGAACGGATTGCCGACCGCGATCACCCAGTCGCCGACGCGCGGCGACTGCGAGGCGAAAGCGACAAAGGGGATAGTTCCCGTCGTCCTTGACCTTGAGCAGCGCGAGGTCGGTCTTCGCGTCGGTCCCGATCACTTTGGCGTCGAGCACCTTGCCGTCGTCGGTCGTCACCTTCACTTCGGTGGCGTGGTCGACGACGTGATTGTTGGTGACGATATAGCCGTCGGCGGAAATGAAGAAGCCCGAGCCCTGCGCCTGCGTCAGATGATGCGGGATGGCGCGGGCCGCGCTCGCCGTCGTCCTCGATTCGGCATGCCGAACTGCTTGAAGAAACGGTCGAACGGGCTGCCCGGCGGGAAATGCGGCATGTCGGGCTGGTCGGAACTCGGCATCAGCGTCGCCGCCGTCGGCGAGCTTGACCTTGACCGAAACGACCGAGATCTTGACGCGGTCGACGACATCGGCGAACGAGGCGGGGCCCGCCGAGGGCTGGCTGCTGGCCGCGAGCGCGCGCGGTGGGCGAGAAGGCGCCATGATCGAGCGCGACGCCGCCGATCGCGGCGACCGCCACGGCGCTGAGCAGCGCCTGACGCAGCGTGCGCTTGGTCTTGGAGGGGAACGGGACAACGGACATTTGGCGCTCCAATGAGATGGCGATGGCCGGACCGCCTCCGGCTCTACGAGGTCGAACATGGGCCCGCCCGCCTAACGCTGACGTGGCGCGAACATGAAAGATTTGTAATGCGGCGGCGGGGCGAGGGCGCCCGTCGCGGCGCGCCGGGGCTGTCGGATTTGTCCCTTGGCGCCGTGGCGCCGGTTGATGTTCCCGGAAAAGCCCTTAGTCTCAGCCGCGCAGGCGCCGCGGCGGTGGCGGCGCCGCCGACAAGAACATCGCGGGAGCGGGGATGAGACGCCGAAGCGCGCCGGTCTGGCGACCCAGCGACGATCAAATGTCGCATTGGCCCGAAGTTTCCGGCAACGCCATCAATGGCGTCGGCGAAGAGAGGCCCCGCCGCCCCTCGCCGATCTATTGGCACCCGCCCGATTCCATTCCGCATGGTCCGTTGCAAACCTGGTTCTATCAGCGCACGGGCGCCAGCGACGAATCGCTCGTCGAGGCCAGGCGCGATCGGCAGCGGGCGATCGACGAGCCGCTGGTTTCCGTCGCCGCCGAGCGGCGCGAGCTCGGCGCCGACGAATGGACGGCCGAGGTCAAACGCATGGCTCAGGAGTGCGGCGCCGACGACGTCGGGATCGCCGCCATGCGGGCCGATTATGTCTTCGCCGGTCATGAGGTCCCGCCCTATCGCTGGATGATCCTGATTGCGGTCGAACATGCCTACGAGGCGATGAAGGCGGCGCCTTCGATGCGAACGCTGGTCGAAGTCACGCGCCAATATGCGCGCGGCACGCGCGCCGCGAAGGCGATCGCGAACGGATTGCGGCGACAGGGCCATGACGCGTTTCCCTATGGCGGGCCGATGGCCGGCGCCTTCGTGCTGATTCCGGCCGCTATCGAGGCGGGCCTCGGGGAACTCGGGAAGCACGGCTCGATGATTCATCCCCGGCTCGGGTCGAACTTCCGGCTCGCCGCCGTACTGACCAACGCGCCTCTCACGCCGGATCGCCGCAAGGATTTCGGCGCCGCCGACTTTTGCGTGAACTGCAGGGTCTGCTCGGACGCCTGCCCGCCCGACGCGATCGGGCCGCAGAAGACGCTCGTGCGCGGCGTGCAGCGTTGGTATGTCGATTTCGACAAGTGCCTGCCGTATTTCAACGAGGCGTCGAGCTGCGCGATCTGCATCGCGGTCTGCCCGTTCAGCCGGCCCGAGGTTCGCGGCGGGTTGGTCCTCAAGCTCGCGGCCAGGGGCGCGCGACGGACCGAATGAAGGCGCGCCCTCGGCCTTTGTCGGCCTGAGCCGCGACCCGGAAGCCGCCTGCAAATTGGCGTCCTGCGCAAGTTTTCATAATCCTGGCGTAAGCTGATCTTAACCAAGTCCAGGCATCAAAAACGTGCGGAGGAAGGTCGTTTTTTTGCTCCAGCATTTGTATGGAGTTGCTGGAGTTCCGCTCCCGGCGGCCTTTCAGAGCGGCGCGCGTGGCGGCGCGATCCGTGCAGCGGGCCGTCGAGAGTGCGGCGGCGCTCGACGGCCCTAACCGACAGGGGTAAAACGCCACGCTCCCCTGTCGGCTGCCGCATGAAGACAAATATTTGCAAAAAAATAAAGATTAGCAACGCTTTATAGTGAACGCGCGGCCTGATGCGGCGACCGCGCAAGCGCCCCGGCTCGATGGGCCTCGTAGCCCTCCCGCGGAAAGACCGGCTCGGCGGCGAGCGTGAACTCGGCGAGATCCGCGACGCGCGCGTCCCGTTCCGGCTTCCGATAATCGCCGTTGAAAGCGTCTCGCGCCCCGGCCATCTCGCGCGCGATTCGTTCGGCCCTCGATTCGACTGCTTTCACGATTTCGCGCACGCTCTAGATCTGTTCTCTCAGCCGCGCATTTCCTTCGGGCATGGCCCGCCGCCCCGGATTGCCGAGCGAATGTGCGCGCCAAGCCTGTCATGACGCGCAGGCGCTCGGCGCGGATGCGCGCGCCGAGGCATATTCACACTCGCGGGCCGCCGGCCGGCGGCGCGCAGGTCCCAGCGCCCGGCTCACTTCTTCTGAGACTTCACCCAGGCGATATAGCCGCGCACGTCTGCGGCCGGTTCGCTGTAGGCTGCGCCCAAGGTCTTCTCCATCGCCTCCTTGTAATGCCGGGCCCAGGCCGGCAGTTCGTAGTCGATGGCGGCGAGGAATTCGAGCGTCGCGGCCAGGCGGATGTCGGCGATCGAGGGATGGTCGCCGCCGATGAACGGCTTGCCCGACATATAGAACGAGTGCAGCACATGCAGCGGCTCGGCGATCGCGTCGGCGGCGGCCTTTTGCGCGCGGCCTCCTTGGCATGCGCGTCGGCGTCGCTGGCGCCGACTTCGCCGGGATATTGAGGGAAGCCGAGCGCCGGATAGGTCGCGCGCGCGACATAGGGATAGAGCGTGCCGATGATATAGAACATCGCGCTGTCGATCATCGCGCGCGCCGCCGGCGCCTTGGGATAAAATTGCGTGAGATCATGTTTGTTGCACAGATACTGCATGATCGCGCAGCTCTCCCACATCACGCCCTTGGGCAGGTCGTCGGTTTCGACCATCGGCGTCAGATGCGCGGGATTCTTGGCCAGGAACCCTTCCAGCGCGTCTTCCGTAGACGTCATCCTCGCTGAAAGGCAGTTTGGCGGCGCGCACGAAGACGCGCGCGGACATGTTGTTGACGCTTGGCTTGATGACATGAAGCTTGATCGCGGACATGGTTTCCTCCCTCACATGGTTGTGTTTGACGGCGCCTTTCGGATCAGCCCCTTCCGTAGGGGTTTTTCGCCGTCCGGTCGACGGACAGGCTCTTGGTTCGGCGCGTCGTCAGATTTTCGATCGCGTCGGCAAGGTGCACTTCTCCGATAGCGCGGTCGCCGCGCGCGACGCGCAAGAGATGCGCCTCGTAGAGCACGTCGGCATGGGTGTGGCCGACCGGCGGCTCGAATTTGTAGCAGGAGAGCTCGATCAGCAATCCGAGCGGGTCCTCGAAATAGACGGCGTCGAAGATCTGCCGATCGCGCAGGCCGGTGTTCTTGATGCCGCGCGCGTCCAGCCGCTTCAGCGCCTGTGTGAACACGGCGCGCGAGACGTTGAAGGCGATGTGATGCACGCAGCCGGGCTCGGTCGGCGTGCGGCGCTCGATCGGCTTGCGGTCCTCGCTGCGTGAAGATGGTGATCAGCCGCCCGTCGCCGGGGTCGAAGTAGATGTGGCTCTCGAGCGGATTGTCCAGATTGGGTTGCTCGAATATGAAGGGCATGCCGAGCAGGCCCTCCCAGAAGTCGATCGAGGTCTGACGATCCGCGCCGACCAAAGTAATGTGATGAAGACCCTGAGTCTGGATCCGTTCCATTGGCCGCTCCTCCCGTAAATTGTCCTGGATCAGCTCGCTTTTTCAATCAGCTTGGACTTATATTCGCTTCGCGGCAAGCTTCCGGCCGGGGCCAGCGTGACCTCGGTCGTCACCACGAGCTTTTCGCGCAGGCGCGCGCGAATGCGCTCGGCGAGACCCGCGACCGCCGCGCCCGGCGCCGCCTCGATCGTGATCGGCAACGGCAGGTTCCTGACGTACGCCCGGCTGGGCCGGGCGGATCAGCAAGACGCCGGTGACGGCAGGGGCGAATTCGTTGACGATCTCGCGCACGGCGGACGGAAAGACATTGACGCCGCGCACAATCAGCATGTCGTCGGTGCGCCCGATGCAGCGCACGCGCGGCGCCATGCGTCCGCAGGCGCAGCGGCCGACGCTGAGCCGCACGTGATCGCGCGTGCGAAAGCGCAGCAGAGGCGCGGAGCGGTTGACCAGATGGGTGAGCACGAGTTCGCCCGTCGCGCCGTCTTTCACAGGCAGGGCGTCGCCGCTGACGGGATCGATCAGCTCGAAATGCACGAAGCCGCGGCCGCTGAAATGCATGCCGGCCTTCTCTTCGCACTCGCCCCAGAGCGAGACCGAGATGTCGCCGATGCCCATCGCCTCGGTGACGCTGCGCGCCCCAGCCCGCCTCCAGTTGCGCGCGCATCGCGGCTTCGCCGCCGCCGGGCTCGCCCGCCACCATCACCCGCTTCACGCTGGAAGCCGCCAGGTCCATGCCGCGCTGGCGCGCCCATTCGGTCAGATGCAGCGCGTAGGACGGCGTCATCGCGACGACCGTCGGCTTGAGCAGGTCGACCGCCGCCATCAGCCGCTCGGTATTGCCGGTGCCGACGGGGATATGGCAAAGGCCGAGCCGGTCGAAGGCGCCGAGCGCGGCTCCCGCGACGAAGGGGCCTGCATTGTAGGTCGAGACGATTCGCTCGCCGCGCAGACAGGCCCGAGGCGGCGTAGGAGCGCGAGGAGGTGCGCACCCAGACTTCGAGATCGGAGGCGGTCAGCGGGATGTAGCTCGGCGTTCCCGTCGTGCCGCTGGTCGAATAGATCCGCACGATCTCCTCGCGGCTTCGCCGTCAGGTGGGTCCCGATCGGCTCTTCGCGCGAACGCGAACGGCGCAACTCGTCCTTTTCCGTGAACGGCAGGCGCGCGATGTCGGCGAGCTCTCCGACCGCGATCTGGATTCGCGAATCCGGCGCGCGCAAGCTTGTCCTGGTAGAAGCGCGAGTGCGCGAAGAGATAGCGGATCTGCTCGCGATAGAGCTGCGCGTCGTGCGCGGCTTGCGACTCCCAGGGCGCCGATTCGATTTCAGGCTCGATCACTCCCCGTCTCCCGGCGAACTTCGAGGTGTGCTCGATCGCCTCTTCGGCCTTGGCGGCGAGATAGAAGCCGATCGGCGTCTCCGCTTCTTCGCCCAGATGCGCGATCAGGCCGGCGGTGCGGGCCAGGATCGGGATGCCGCGGATCAGCGAAGCGGGCACGTCGACGTCGCGCATCGTCGCCGCGATCGCCATCGAGACGTTCATCGGCAGAGGCTTGCCCCAGGCTTCGGCGACGGCTCCCGTCAATTCGCTCGCCGCCGCGACCGCGCGGCCCGCGACGCCGCGCTCGTGCGCAAGCGCGATCATGCGCTCCGCGCGCGGATCGAGCGGCTTGTGCAGCGGGTGGCCGTAGCCCGGAATCGCCCGCCGGGCGGCGCGATACTCCCTTGCGACCGCGAGCGCGGCCTCGCGCATCGATGCGCCGGCGTCGACCTTGGCCAGGACTTCCTCGATCAACTTGCGGCAGAGATCGGCCGCGCCGAGGATCACCGTTCCGCAGCCCAATACGCCCGCCGCGACCGCGCCCTGCAACGCGGCGGGATCGGCGGCGAGCGTCATGCGCGCGGCCTGCACGGACGGCGTCAGGCCATGTTCGGCGATCGCTATCAGACTGAGATCGAGGAAGAAGCGTTGGTCTTCGCTCGGCGCCCGTCCGGCGGCGAGCAGAAAGAAAAACTCGCTGAAGCTGGGCTTGCCCATGATTTCGGAGGCGAGATCGCGTCCGCGAACGCTGACGCCCTCCGGCCGTCCCGCGGAGATCGCCGTGGTCGCCGCGCCCTGTTTTCCGATCATCATTTCGACGTCTCCCCCAGGGCCGGCGGCGCGCCATGCGACTGCATTCGCGCGCCGCGCGTCACCATTAGATTGTAGGACAATATCACTCGTATGATCGGCGTCAATGCCTGTTCCGCAGAAAGCGTCAAAATTATCTGGAGTTCAGGCCCGGGTCGACTTATCCGAAACGAACGCGCGAGAAGGGTGACCATGCAACTGCCGCAAACCGCGTCGAACTTCATCGGCGACGTCAACGACGATCGTCACGAGGTCCATCCCGCACATGGCGCGATGGTCGACCATATCGTCGAGCATCTGCGCGCGGATATTCTGAAGTCTGCGCTTTCCGCCCGGGCGCGAGGCTGGTCGAGAACGATCTGACCGAGCGCTTCGCCGTCAGCCGCGGGCCGGTGCGCGAGGCGTTGCGTCGGCTGGCGGCCGAAGGGCTGATCGAGCATCTGCCCAATCGCGGCGCGCTTGGTGCGCCGCCTGACGCGCGACGAAATTCGCGAATTGTTCGAGATTCGCATCGAACTGGAATCGCTGGCCGCGCGCCTGGCGGCGCGTGGCGCGACGAAGCCGACAAGCGCGCGGCCTTCACCTCGGCGGTCCGGCCGATCTACGAGTCCGAACCGCGCGCGGCGGGACCCTATATGGCCGAGAATGCCGCGTTCCACGCCGCCGTCATGGCTTTGGCCGGCAACAAGCAGCTTGCCGACCTATCGCTGCGCCTGCAACTGCCGCTGATCATGTCGCAAGTGGGCGACATCCTTGTCCCCAGCGTCCTGGAGACGTCGGTGCGCGAGCATCGCGCGATCGCCGACCGCGATTCGAAGCGGCGAGATCCGGTTGCCGCAGGCGAGGCGCATGCGCGCGCATCTGGAGCGCGCCGCCGCCGCGGCGTTGGGCACGTCCGGGCCTAGCCGATCCTCATCGTCGCGCGCGCGGAAAGACGGGGCGCGAGCTTGCGCATGTCGTCGGGCGAAATCGCGACGCAGCCGGCGGTGGGCGTCAGCCCCGGCCGCGCGAGATGAAAGAAGATCGCGCTGCCGCGCCCCTTGGCTCGACGCGAGAAATTCTGATCGAGCACGAAGGTCAGATCGTAGAGATGGTCTTCGCGCCACATGCGGTCGGTGACGTCGCGGGCGGGCCATCGCGCGGGGCGGTTGTAGCGCGGGCTCGCCGGGTCCTCGCACCATCCGGCGTCGCGGCGCATCGGCAGGAGCCGAACGCCGCCCGCGTCGGGACGCGGCCGATCGGGCCGGAAATAGCCCCAGAGCAGACGGAAACGTCCGACCGGCGTTCCGCAGGTCGCCTTCGCGCTTGCAGCGCACGAGGCCCGCCGGGCCCAGCGCGCAGCGAAACCGCAACGGTCCGGCCGTCAGCCAACCGCGCGCGCGCGATCCCGCCATCGGCAGAACCCTGAGATTCGCAATGCGGCGGCTGCCGGCGCGCATGGAGGCCGGTCGCCTCACAGCACCCGCTCGAAGCCGGCCTTGCGCGCATCCTCGATCTCGAATTCGCGCTGGACCAGGGCGGCGCGGTCCTTGGCGAGGGCGGCGATCCGTATCGGCCGGCATCGCGTCGTCGAAGACGAGGCCGCAACTCATTTCGAAGATCGCCTGAAACATCTGCCCATTGACCTTGCGCACCAGCGCCGATCCGCCGAGCGCGGGTTTGCGCTGCGCCTCGATCAACCAGGGCTTGCCCTCGGCGTCGATCAGCGCGTCGAGGCCAAACAGCTTGAAGGGGAAGGCGCGGCGCGGGCTGGTCTTGGCCTGCGCCGCGAACAGGCCTTCTCCCGCGACGACGCCGAGAAAGCCGGCGACGAGCGCGCGCAACTCCCCCCGAATCGCCTCGACGTCGAGACCCTGCGTCCCGATTCGCTCGAGGTAGGCGTTCAGGCTCCAGACCGCGCCGACATTCTCCTGCGTCGCGTCCTCGCTGACGACGAGATTCGGACGGTTGTGGTGCAGCGCGGTGTTGGTGACATGGGCATGGACATTGGCCAGGCTCGCCTCCGCGAGGTCATAGGGATCGGGCGCGAAACGCACGATGCCGTTGCGATAGAGATAGGCGCGAAACGGGTTCAGCGACGTCACCAGACCATAGAGCCGGACGTGGCCCTTGCGCCCGTCGACCAGGAAGGGCCGCTCGACATAGCGCTGGACCACGACGCCGTCGCGATCGGCGACCGCGCCTACCTCGCGCGTGATCGTCATGCCTTGACCGCCCGTGCCGCGCTGCGGCTTGGCGATATACAACGCGCCCGGCTCGCGCTGGGCGTAGTCGATCAACGCCTGCCGATCCTCCGGCAGCACGAAGGAGTCGGGAAAGCGCGGCGCCCCGGGCTTGCCGCGCGACGCGTTCAGCGCACGGGCGAGATCGGCCTTGTGCGCGAATCGAGTCCATCCGTGAAAATCGATCGAGGTGTCGCGCTCCATCAGCATGCCGGAGACGCGCCCCGGATCGATTCGGTAGACCGAAATGAATTCCTGCAGGAAGCGGTCGGAGGCGAGCGGAGCGCCGACGTCGCGCAGCAGCATCGCCATGCCGCGCAGCACATGCGGCGATTCGACATGGTCGCGCTTGAGTTTTGCGAGCAGGGCCGAATAGGCCTGGATCGCCTCCTGGAACCGTCCCAGGCGATGCAGCATCAGCGCCGCCATCGCTTCGGAATGCTCTGCCGGAGCAATCGTCTTGGCCTCCTCGTAACATTTCAGCGCGCCCGCATAATCGCCCATAGCGATCGCGCACAGACCCATCTGTTGGCGGTAGACGAGGTTGTTGGGCTCGAGCGCGTGCGCGGCCTGATAGTGCTCCAGCGCCGTCGCAACTTCGAGACTGCGCAGATAGGACTGCGCCAGCAGACCGCGCGCCTCCGCAGATTTCGGAAGCCGGGCGACGAGATCGGTCAACAGCGGACGCGCCGATTTCTGATCATATTCGATGAGTTGGCGAAAGTCGTCCGTCAACGTCGGCATGCGGTCTCCCTGAGAAGTCGGCCGGGAACTTCGGCTCAAGATATAGCCGGACCGGATTCGGCGCGAGCCATTTCAACGCAGCCGCCATGGAAGATCCGCGGGCGCCGTCTGGGCGGTTCAAAGAAGCGCCGAACATCTGAAAAATTCACGAATCTCGCGCCAGGCCGGGCGCGGCGGCGAAGATTCCCAAGTCCGCGCCTCGCTTATAAAAAAATCCCATAAAATCATTGGGGGCGATTATCCAAATATTAACCTTGTTAATTCTAATGTTTGGACATGGCCCGGACGTCGGCATCGCCCGACCAGCTTGAGTGGAGCTGACGTCTTCAATCCATAAAAACAATTTATGAATCCATCAGCATCCCTTCGGATGCAACGACGGATCGCGCGTTGCCGAGTCCCTGTTCCTGCGTCGGTTCGTGAACAAAACGCCGAAATGATTTCGGCCATAAAACGGGGCAATCATGTATATCATCGTTGACGATCGTAACATTGTCACTGGAGGCTATTCCTCGGGCTTTGACAGGGAGGGCGTCTCCACCGCCGGAATCGATCCAATCGAATTCAGCGAATGGATCAGCAAGGCGAGCGAGAACGACGTCCAGGCCGTCGAGGCCTTCCTCATCGGCGATTGCCAGGGCCGCGAGCATTTCCCTCGCCTGATCCGCGAACGCTCAAGCGCGCCTGTGATCTGCCTGAAGGAGCGACCCTCTCTCGACGACACGCTCGGCCTCTTCGCGGCCGGCGTCGACGACGTCCTGCGCAAGCCGGTCCATGTGCGCGAAATCCTCGCGCGGGTCGGCGCGATCAGCCGTCGATCTCTCAGCGAAAGCCGCGATGTCGCGATCGGCGACCTCAAGGTCTATTTCGACGGTCGGGAGGCCGAGATTCGCGGCAAGCCGCTGCCGCTGCCGCGCCGCGAGCGACGCATCCTCGAATGCCTGGTCAGGAACCGCGGCCGGCGTCTGTCCAAGACGCAGATCTTCAATTCGGTCTATGGCATCTTCGACGAGAACGTCGACGAGAACGTCGTCGAAAGCCACATCAGCAAGCTGCGCAAGAAGCTGAAACATCGCCTTGGCTATGATCCGATCGATTCCAAGCGGTATCTCGGCTACTGCCTCAAAAAACACCCGCACGACGACTGAACCGGACACGTGTCGGGGCCTCCACGTTCAGACGGCGCGCGCTCCGCGCGCCGCTTTGGCGAGTGAGAGCAATTTCGCGCAATCGATCAGGCTGGTGAAAGCTCCGCCGGGCAAAGTTCCGCTCCAGCCTCGCATCGCGAGGGGCGATCGAGCGAACCTTCCATGATCGACGAACGGTGCCTTAGCCATGCTGAAGTCCGCCTTGTCCGGCCGCGCCAAATCGATGATCGAGCTCGGCGATCGAACCGGCCCCGGGCGGCTCCGCGACGATCTAGCAAGCGCGATTGACCTGCCCGTGCGGCCCGTCGCCCGACGCCACAGACGTTTCGACGCGCTGACCGCTCTGGGCGCCGTTCTGCTCGAGCGCGGGCGTCCCGACGCCGCGCTGCCGCGATTGAATGCCGCGTGCGACATGTGGCCCCGGGACCCGCAGGCGCAGGCCAATCGCGCTCTGGCGCTCTTGCGGCTCGGCAGATGGAGCGAGGCGCTATCCGCCTATGACGCTGCGCTGGAGCTGCAAGACGAATTGGCGCCCGCGCTGATAGGTCGGGCCGCCTGCCTTCGCTCGCTCGGACGCTTCGACGAGGCCGAAGCCGAACTCATGAAGGCGATCCGGGTGCAGCCGGACCGACCCGAGGCGATGCTCGACCTGGGCGCTCTGAACGAATTGCTGCGTCGCTGGGTCCACGCCTTCGACGCCTATGACATGGCCGTGAAGTCCAGGCCGGACTGCGTCGAGGGCTACGCCGGGCGCGCCCGCGCCTTGTGTGAACTCGTAAGCTTCGACGCGGCGATCGCCGACTATGATCGCGCGCTCGCGCTGCAGACCGCCCGCGCCTTGCCGGCGCGGACCCAGGCCAGGGCGCTGGCGAGCTTGACATGCGAACGGGCCGCGGTTGTTTTCGCGCTCGGACGCCACGAGGACGCGGTTCAGGAGTGCCGCATGGCCGCCGCGACGGCGCCGGGCTTTGTCGCCCCGTTAAACTGGTTGAGCCTGTTCCTGCATGACTTGGGCCGCGCGGACGAGGCCCGCGAGGCGATCAAGAAGGCGATCCTCCTCGAGCCCAAACAGGCGCGCCACTACCACAAGCTCGCTTCGGTGACGCGCTTCCGACCCACGGATCCCGAACTGGCCGCGATGGAGCGGCTGGCCGCCGAAATTGCGCAAGGCGGCGATGAGGAGATCGAGCTGCGTTTCGCCCTCGGCAAGGCTCGCAGCGATATCGGAGATTTCGAGGGCGCCTTTGCGAATTGGAAACGCGGCAATGCGCTCGTGCGGGAGCGCCGAGGTTACGACGAAAGTCAGGCGCTCGGCCAGATGACGGGCATCCGCGCTCTGTTCACACGCGAGTTCCTCGCGGCGCGTTCACGCCGAGGTCTGCTCGCAGCGACGCCGATCTTCGTCGTCGGCATGCCGCGATCGGGCTCGACCTTGATCGAACAGATCCTGTCGAGCCATCCCGACGTCTTCGGCGCCGGCGAAACCGACGACTTCGCGCAGGTGATTCATCGCATTCAAATTGACGGACGCGGCGGCTTCCGCTTCCCCGAACAGGTCAAATCCCTGGCGCCGCCGCATTTCGCGGCGATCGGCGCGGAATATATGCGCGTGGCGGGCGCGCGCGCTCGCAGACCCGCGCGAATTCTCGACAAGACGCTCAACAACAGCCTCTACGTCGGGCTGATTCATCTGGCGCTGCCGAACGCGCGCATAATTCACATTCGCCGCGATCCGATGGAGTGCTGCTTTTCCTGCTTCCGGCACAATTTCGAACAGGCCCATCCCTATGCCTATGATCTGGCCGAGCTCGGCCGTTACTTCCGAGCGCACGACGCCTTGATGGCGCACTGGCGCGAAGTCCTTCCCGCGGGAGCGCTGATCGAGATCGATCACGAATCCGTCGTCGACGATTTGGAGACCCAGACGCGCAGGTTGCTCGAGCATTGCGGGCTCGCCTGGGATCCCGCTTGCCTCGCCTTCCATGAGAGCAAGCGGCCGGTGCGCACCGCGAGCGCCGTGCAAGTGCGCGAGAAAATCCAGCGGCGACCGCGACCCGCATGGCTCGACTACGCCGAATTTCTGCAGCCGCTGCGGCGCGAACTCGGGACCGCGGCGCCCGCGTAGAGCCGGCGGCGTTCGCAGGTTCTTGTGAGCCCAAATACGGCCTCGCCCCGGGGTCGATCCTTTGGCACGAGGCCGGCGCGCCGTCCGCAATGAATCGCGATCAGGACGCCGCGCATGTTCGGCGCCAAAAGGCGGCCCCAGAACGAAAACGCGCGGGCGACTTGTTGTCGTCCGCGCGTCGGGGAAGCGCAAGCCGCCGGCAGGGCCGGCGGCGAATATCCCTGTTAGCCGTTGAACAGCTTCAGGATGAGCTGCGAGTTCTGATTCGCGATCGACAACGACTGAATGCCGAGCTGTTCCTGCGTCTGCAGCGCCTGCAGGCGGGTCGAGGCGGTATTCATATCCGCGTCAACCAGCGCGCTGATGCCGTTGGCGTAGTCGGTGCTGAGGGCCGAGTTGAAGGTGCTGGCGGCCGTCATCGCCACCTGCGTGGAGCCGATCGAGGCGGCGTAGGTCGTGACGGCGGAGAGCGCGGCGGCGACCGCGCTCAGCATGTCGTTGGCGTTGTCGGCGGTGACAGCGGTCTGGTTGGCGCCCGAACCGAGCGCCGTGAGGTCGTAGGTGCCGCCGACGAGCGTCGCGCCGTTCTGGATCAGCAGTCCGGTGGCCGTCGGGCTCGTGCCGGCCGTCGAGGACGTCGAGACCGTCCACGTGGAAGCGCCGGTCAAGTTGTCCGTCGAGAACGCGCTGGTGTTGGTCGCGGCCGTGTTGGTCGTGGCGCTGGTGTAGCTGGAATAGGCGGTGTAGGTCGACGTCGTCGTCACGCCGTCCGGGTCGGCGGTTGTGACCGTGATGACGTTGTTGGCCACCGCAAACGTCGAGGTGCCGGTCGTGCCGTCCCAGTCGACGGTCTCGCCGGCCGTCGGGACGGCCTCGAGCTGAGAAATGAGCGACGAGTTGGTGACGACCGATGCGTTGGTCGGGGCCGCCACAGCCGCGGCGGTCGCCGGCGCGCCGCCGACCAGCGCCTGCGCGTTGAAGCCGATGGTGCTGACCGTGCCGCCGTTGGCGGTCGCGTCATAACCCGAGACGAACGACAGAGCCGACGTCTGCGTGCCGTTCAGCAGGTTGACGCCGTTGAATGAGGCGCCGCCGATCGAGTCGGTCAGCTGGGCCGACAGCGAAGACAGGGTCGAATTGATGTTGGCGAGGTCGGCGCCCGGGTTGGTCGCTTCCGTGACCGCCGATTGGATCGCGTCGATCGTGGTGATGACCGAGGAAATCGCGGAGTTCGCGGTGTCGAGAATCGCCTGGCTCTGCGCGAGGGCGGTGTTGGCGGAGGTGACGATGCCGCTGTCCGAGGTCAACTGCTGTCCGATCGCCCAATAGGCGGCGTTGTCGGCCGCGGTCGCGACGGCGAGGCCGCTCGAAACCTGGTTCTGCGTCGTCTGCAGCGCCTGCTGCACCATGTTGAGCGACTGAAGGGCCGAAAGGGCGGCCGAATTTGTGAGAATTGAATCCATGGGGTGCTCCCGTCCGATTGATCACGAAGAAAGGGGGTGACATTTCGGATTTGCACCGAGACGACGAAATGGCCTGATGCCGTAGGCTCCATTACGCGAGCCTATTCGCCGTGTGACGTCCCCGAACCGCGCGCTTGGCGTCTCGGCGGGGAACAACGGGTGAAGATTGGCCGACATCCCTTAAGATAAGGTTACCGTGGAAAATAGGAATTTCCCCCGCCCCCGAGCGCGTCTCGCCGTAGCTGCTCCTAGGGCCGCGTGCGCGTCAACGTCCACGCAAGCTTGATCGCCAAAGGTGCGACTCGGGACCTTGGCGGACACGGGTGGCTCTATGAACGCGTTGGCGCAAGCCAGGCGACTGTTGGCGAATCTGATGGCGCTGGGCGCAAGGCGCCTCGCCATGCTCGGATTGATTGGCCTGAGCGTATTCGCGCTCACGGGCTTCGCCGGCTATTACCTCAGCCGCCCGACCATGGACACGCTCTATGCCGGCCTCGATCGCGACGACGTGATCGGCATCGGCTCGGCCTTGCGCGACGCGGGCATACCCTTCGACGTCAGCGCCGACGGCGCCACTGTGCTGGTGCCGGTCGGACAGACCGCCCAGGCTCGCATGACGCTCGCCGAGAAGGGCCTGCCGCACAGCGGCAGCGTCGGCAACGAACTCTACGACAAGCTCGGCTCGCTCGGTCTGACCTCGTTCATGCAGGAAGTGACGCGGGTGCGCGCGATCGAGGGCGAACTCGCCCGCACGATCCAGATGATGCGCGGCGTCAAAGCGGCGCGGGTTCACATCGTGCTTGCGGATGAGGGCTCGTTCCGGCGCGAACGCCGGCCGCCGTCGGCCTCCGTGATCATTCGCACCGACGGCGGCGACGACCGGATGACCGGCCAGGCGATCCGCCACCTGGTCGCCGCGGCGATCCCGAACATGAAGGCGGACGAGGTCACCGTCCTCAACGTCGACGGCCAATTGCTCGCCAGCGGCGCCGATTCGATCGAGCAGGCGCCGGACAATCTGCTCGGTCTCGAGCGCAACGTCGCCCGCGACGTCAGAGACAGCGTCAACATGACGCTGGCGCCCTATCTCAGCATGAAGAACTTTCAGGTCAGCGTCGCCGCTCGGCTGAACGCGGACAAGGTCCAGACCAACGAAACCGTCTACAATCCCGACCAGAAGGCCGAGCGCTCGGTGCGCGTCGTCAAGGAAAAGCAGAATTCGCAGAACAACGCGGGCACGACGCCGGCCGGCGTGCAGGCGAACCTGCCCAAGACGCAGAATTCGGCCTCCGACACCAAACAGTCCACCGACGCGACCGACAAGAAGGAGGAGCTGACCAATTACGAGATCTCCTCCAAACAGGTTACGACCACGAGCGAAGGTTTCGTGATCAAGGGACTGTCCGTCGCCGTGCTGATCAACCGGTCCGCGCTGCAGGCCTCGCTGGGCGACAAGGCGACCCCGGACGCGATCGACAAGCAGGTCAAGGAAATCGAGCAACTCGTCGTCTCCGCCGCGGGTCTCCAGAAAGATCGCGGCGACGAGGTCAAGATCTCCGTGGTGGATTTCGTCGATGCGGGCCGAGATCTCGAGCCGGTGGCGCCGCCCTCCTATCTCGAGGTGCTCGAACGGCAGACCGGCACGATCGTCAGCGCGGGCGCGGTCGTTCTGGTCGCGGCGATGCTGATCTGGTTCGGGATCCGGCCGATCGCCAAGTCGCTCGCCCTTCCGCCGCCGGCCGAGACGCCCGCGATCGAGAGCGCCGAAGTCGGGGAAATGCAGACCGCCTTCGCGACCGCGCCGATGGGCGAGGACGCCGAATCGAACCTGCTCATAAAGTCCGAAGACAGCGCCGATCAATTCATAGAGGCCCTGCTCGAGCGAAGAGACAAAGGGCCGCAGCGCCAGCTCCAGAAGCTGGTCGACTTCGATGAAGAACACGCCGCGGCGGTTCTCAGGCAATGGATACGCGAAGGAGCGACCGGATGAAGGCGAGCCCGCTAGCGCAATACCTCCAGCAGAAGAGCCGCACTTCGCCGGTCGAATGGCCGGCGGCTCCGCGCGAGCCGACGCCGTTCAGGCCGCGAGCGGCGATCGCGGCCAGCGAATCGTCCGCTCCGTCGGGGGCGGGGCCGCGCCGCGCAGCGCTGCTCGCCGCCGTCGACCCGCTTGCCGAAGACCTGGAAGACCGGCGCGGGGCTTCGGAAGACGAGGCTCCGGCGCGCCGGGGCGCAGCGGTGTTTCGCCCGCGCGAAGCCTCGCCGCCGCAGCCGGCGCCCGACATCGAGAACCGGCTCTCCGAGGCCTATCATCGCGGCGTCCAGGAAGGTCTCGATGCGGCGCGCGCCGAGGCCGCGACCGCCCGTGCGCTCGAACGCGCGGAGTTGCAGAAGCGGGCCGTGGTCGAGCGCCTGGATTTCCAGATGAACGAATACGCCAAGCTGGCCGAAGTGGTCGCGGCCGGCCTTTGCGAGGTCGAGCGGCGGATCGCGGACGTGACGGCGCGGATCCTGCAGCCGTTCCTCACCCAGGCGGTGACGCATCAGGTCGTCGCGGAACTCGTGGAGAACGTCGCCAAGCTGCGCGTCGCCGGTCGGCCGGCCCTGTTGAGGATCCGTGGACCCGAACGGCTGCTGAACGTCCTGAAAGAGAAAATCTCGGCGCTCGCCGTCGACGTCGAATATGTCGCCGCGGACGGGGTCGAAATCACGGTCGAGGCGCAGCATACGACGATCGCCTCCGAGATCGCGCCCTGGGCGAAACTCATCGCGTCCCTGAGCGAACCCGGTTGAACTCATGAGCGAGCATCACGCCGAAATCGTCGTCATCAAACGCAAGTCGAACCACGAAGAAGGCCATCACGGCGGCGCGTGGAAAATCGCATTCGCGGATTTCATGACCGCGATGATGGCGTTCTTCCTCGTGCTGTGGATCATCAATGCGACGGACAAGGACACCAAGACGGTCATCGCCCGCTATTTCAATCCGGTGAAACTCGAAAATCCGGCCCGCGCGCGCAAGGGCGTGCACGGGGTCGATTCGAGCAAGGTCGTCAGCAACGAAACCAGCGGCGACCAGTCGCCGGGGTCGACGAGCGCGCCCCAGGCGCCGGGCGCCAAGGAAGACAAGTCCAATGAGGCGGCGGCCGCGCCCGCCCGGAAGGACGAAAAGCCGAAGCCGAACGCGTCGCCGCATCCGGAGCCGCCCAACGCCGTCGACATCAAGCCGACCATGACGGAAACCGCCCTCTTCAGCGATCCCTATCAGAGCCTCGACAAGATCGCGGGCGGGCGCGCCGCGCTGTCGCCGGCGGCCTCGCCGGACACCGGCTCCGCCGATCCCTCGCGCGAAGCCGGCGCGACCAGCGTCGACGTCTTTCGCGATCCCTTCAAGCCGGTCGGGCCGGGCGCGACTCGCGATGCGGTTTCGTTGGAGGCCGACGCGCCGCCTCCGCCCACGCCCGAGCAGAAGCCGGACCTCGAACCCGAGAAGGGCGACGCCGCCAAAGCGCTCACAGGCGCGGCGCCGCAGGCTCCCAACCTCGAGGCCGGCGCGCAAGCGAACCCGACGCCGACGCCGGCGGCGGGGCAGGACGTTGCGGCGGCGCCTGCGCCCACTCCCGTAAGCTCGCCCGCGCCCGCCGGATCTGCCGCGCCGCCGCCAAGCCTGGCGGCGAGCGCGTCGCAATTGATGAAGGACCTGCAGCAGAAGCTGGGCGCGCTGGCCAAGTCCGCCTCGGCGCCGGCGATCGACGTCAAGGCGACCGACGAAGGCGTTCTGATCTCGCTGACCGACAAACTGTCTTTCAGCATGTTCGCGATCGGCTCCGCCGAACCGCGTCCCGAAGTCGTGCAGGCGATGGATTCGATCGCTCAACTCCTGAAGTCTCGCCCCGGACTGATCGTGTTGAAGGGCCACACGGATGCTCGCCCGTACAAGTCGGCGACCTACGACAACTGGCGCCTGTCCACCGCGCGCGCGCAGATGGCCTATTACATGCTGACCCGCGCCGGCATTCCCGAAAACCGCATCGAACGCGTCGAGGGCCACGCGGACCGCGCCCTGCGCGACGCCGCCCATCCCCTCGCCGCGGAAAACCGGCGCATCGAAATCCTGCTGCGGGAGCCCAAGGGATGAACTGGGCCTGGCGGCTCCCGCTGATCCTTGTGGCCGCGGGCGCGCTGTTCGGCGCCGCCCGCGCGTCTGAGCGCGATCGCTCGATCTCCGAAATGATGGGCGACCTGCAACGTTTGCAGGTCCAGATGGCCAACGGCGACAAATCGGCCTACGCCAAGCAATTGGACCGGCTCAGGGCGATCGGCGACGCGATCGGCGCGGCCAAGCCCGAGGCCTGGAAAGACAAGGGCGAGACGGACGCGGCGGTCGCCTTCGTGCTCAGCGGCGGCCAGCCGCGGCCGATCGCGCGCCTGCTCGAGAGCGGCGACGTGCCCAAAAGCGAGGAATCGCTGTTGCGCGGCGCGCTCGCCTATGCCTCGGGCCGCGAGCACGACGCCGAGGCCGCGCTCGACGGCGTCGACGCCAAGACCGTGAGCCTGAGGCTGGCGGGCCAGCTCGCTTACGCCCAGTCCGTTCTGATGACGGCGCGCGACCCCAAGCGCGCGATCGAACTGCTCGACCTGGCGCGCATTCTCGCGCCGGGCAGCCTCGTCGAGGAGGCCGCGCTCAGGCGCGAGATTCTGTTGACTGGCGATCAGCACGACGGCGATCGCGTCATCTTCCTCGCCCGGCAATATGTCACGCGCTTTCCCCATTCCATCTACGCCGACAATTTCATCCAGGGATTGGCGGCCACGAGCGTGAAATACGGACTGGTCGACGATCTGCCCAACCTGGGCAAGTTCGAGGCGTTGCTCACGCTCGTATCGCCCGATCAGCGACGCAGCTTCCTTCTTACCGTCTCGCGCGCGCAAACTCTCAACGGCAAATCCGAAGTCGCCGGCGCCGCCGCCGAAGAGGCGCTGCAGGAAATCCCCCCGGGAAGCCCCGACGAGGCGCGCGCGCGATTGTTCGAGGCGTCCGCGCAAATCGTGAGCCCGAATTACGAGACCGGCCTCGAGACGCTGAAGTGGGTCGATCGTTCGCGCCTCTCGAAGCCCGATCAGGATCTGCTCGGGGCCGTCTCGCACCTCGCCGCGCATCTTCGCGACACGCCTTCTGCGTCCGCGTTCGCCGAGGCCGGGCACGAAAACGATGTCGCCTTGGCGAAGTCGCCGACCTCGGCCAATCGGCACGACGGGGACTCCGTCGGCAAGACGATCAATCAGGCCGAGTCCGTCCTGCAAGGCTGCGAGGACCTGATCCGGAAGAGCGAGGCCATGCCATGAGCGCAGTCGCCCTTAACGCCGCGCTCAGCCCCATGCCGCTGTCGTCGTCGCCCGCCGGCGCCGCGACAGAGCCGAACCTCGGCGACCTCGGATTCGGCTCGATCCTGACGAAGATCGACGGCGGCGCCGGCAAGGAGGCCGCGCAAGGGAAGAAAATCGGCGATCCGGCGGGGTCCGAGAGTTCGGCGAAGCCGCGCGACGGCGGCTCGGAGAACCGCGCAGCGTCCGACCCCTCGCTCTCGCTCGAGGCCGCGCTTGCGGCGCTCGGCTATGGCTCGATCCTATCCGCCGCCGGCGCCCCCGCGCCTGCGCAGACTTCGGCCGCCGGCTCGCAAGCCGGCAAGATCGTGGGACGGACCGCCTTCGCCGGCGCCGCGGCGCTCGGCTCCGCAACGGGATCGGCGAGCGACGGCTCGGATTCGCAGGGCCTGGACTTTTCCGGCGCCGTTCCCTTGAAGAACTTGCTGGCGTCCGACGCCTCGCTCGGGCTGCAAAGCTTTCAGCCGAAAACCCATCTGGCAGTCGCCGAAGCCATTCCGGTCAGATCCGGCGCCGCGCTGCGCCGCGCGGCCTCGAGTTCGGCGATCGGCCCCGCGTCCGGCGCGGCTGCGGCGCCGGGTTCGCGCGCGCCGGCCGGCTCCGCGGCCATAGCGGCCGAATCGCCCGGCGGCTCGGGCGCCAATAATGCGGCGACCGGGCGCGGCTCCAGCGGCGGCGCCTTGCTCGGCTCCGCCAGCTCGGGCCCGAGCGAGGCGGCGCCGGCCGCCGCCGCCAATGACGCCTCGCTCGCGCCCGTCGCTCCCGGCGCCGGAGCGCCGGTCTCGGCCACCCTGGATCAATTGCCCGACGTCATCGCCGAACAGGCGAGCGCATTGAAGTCGGCGAGCGACAACGCGACCCCGCTCACCGCGACGCAGGCCGTCAAGGAACTGGAAATCGCGCTCGATCCCGCGGAGCTGGGGGCGCTGTCGGTCAAGCTGCGGCTGACCGGGGGCAAATTGTCCGTGGTCATCGGCGTCGCCAATCCGAAGACGCTGGCCGCCGTCGAAGGCGATCGCGACGCGATCGCCCGCCGGCTCGGCGTCGATCCGGACTCGATGGACAGTCTCATAATCCGCTCTCAGGAGGCTTCGCAGGTTCATGTCGGGGGTAACGATGCGGCCGATCCTCACGCGCCAAGCCAGGGCGACGCGCAAAGCCAAACCGACGCCGATCCGGCGTCAAGGCGAAGCGGCGACGCGCAGCGACGCGCTTTCGCAGGCGCGGCGTCCGGCGCCGCCGGCCCGACGCCGAGCGTGGCTACTGGCGATCTCATTGTTTGAGGCGATGGCGGTCTCACCCGGGCCGAAGGCCGCCGCCGCGCCCGTGCCGGTATGCGAACAGCAGATGACGCGGGCGGCGCGCGAGTACCAAATCCCGCTCAACATCCTTTATTCCGTCGGCCTGACCGAGACCGGCCAACACGGCACGCTCAGTCCCTACGACATGAACGTCGACGGGCGGGCGGTTCATTCCGACACGCTGCCGCAGGCGCTCGCCCGGTTCCAATTCGAACGCGCCCATGGCGCCAAATTGATCGACATCGGCTGCATGCAGATCAACCATCACTGGCACGCGCAGAACTTTCGGTCCGTAAACGAGATGTTCGATCCCGAGCGCAACGTGCAATACGCCGCCAGCTTCCTCAAGACGCTCAGAGCGGAGGAGGGCTCCTGGACGCTCGCGGTCGCTCGCTACAATGCGGGACCCGACAATCCGAGGGCGCAGCGCAATTACGTCTGTTCGGTGATCGGCAATATGGTCGCCAGCGGCGTCGGCGGCTGGACGCCGAACGCTCGCGCCTTCTGTCGCTGAGGCCTGCTCAGGCCGCCTGGTCTACGACCAGCGAAGCGCTGAGAAGATCGATCATGCTTTCGACCAGCGGACGGGCCGAGGCGGAAGCGGCGCTTTCGCGCGCGAACAGGCCGAGAGTGACGTCGGGCAGGGCGGCGATCAACGTGGAAGGCACCACTTGCGCGCTCTTCGGCGCCAGGCCGGTCACGAAAGCCGACACGCCGTACCCCGAATCGACCGCAGAGCGCAGCACGTCGAAGTTGGCGCTCTTGCAAACGATCTCGAACGGGCGGCCCGCCCGCTGCAATGCGGCAGAAGCGACACTGTGATAGAGCGAGCCTTCCGGCGTCGTGATCAGATGCACCGGTCCGTGGCTCGGCAGGCGATAGCCCGGAGCCGAGACCCAGCTCATCGGCATTCGCCAACTGGCGAGCGCGTCGTCGGCGCCGCCTTCAGCCGTCATCGCCACGGCGACGTCGAGTTGGTTATTGCGCAGCCGCTCGAGCAGGGTTTCCGACATTTCGCATGTGAATTCGAAATTCACGCCCTTTCCGTCGCGCTGGGAGAACGCGGCGAGGCTCGGCACCAGCAATGGCGCAAATTCGCTGGGCATGCCCAGTCGGATCGAAATCGCCGCCGGCGCGTTCGCGAGCGACCATTTCCATCATTTCATCGTGCTGGGCGAGCAGCTTGCGGCCGTAGCGCAGGCAGATCTCCCCGCTGCGGGTCAGCGTCAGCCGCGAGGTTTTCTCGAACAGCGGCGTCTCGATCAATTCCTCGAGGCGCTTGACCTGGAGACTGACGGTCGGCTGGGAGCGGCCCAAATCTTCCGCCGCCCGCGTAAAACCGCGGGAGTCGACCACGGCGATGAAGGCTCGAAGTACGTCGATGGGAATTGCGCGCATGGCCGGGACTTTGCCGATCGATGGGATTCTCAGTTCGCGATTGGTAAACGCTTCATGCTTAACGTTACGTAAACGCGGATTTCTTCGGTATTGACGCTAGGGAAACGTGGCTACCTAACTCGTTTGCGAAAGGAAAGCGCAATTTCGCGTCCTGGCGCCGCCTAGTCAGGCGCCGGCGGGCTCAAAGAGTTAACAGTGGAGTAACGGATCGCGATTAAGGTCGAGCGGCCCGAATGAAATCGGGAGAGACAGCCGCGAAGGTCCGTAACGCAGAGTGACGGGCCCGGCGCCATCACGGCGGCCCCAGCGACAAAGTCTGATCGCCCGATATGTCGCTTCGCCCTGACGCCTCGGATTTCCGCCCGCCTCTCTCCGCGCCCCTGGCGAGCGAGGAACGCCGCCGCCCGGCCAGTCCCCTGCGCGCGGGGCGCGAGATATGACGCTGCGCCTCTTGAAGACCCTTCAATTGCTGGGCGCGGCGGCGGTGCTCGCCCTCGGCGCGGTCATGATGTGGCGCCTGCAAAGCGATCCCCTGGCCGAGGGCGGGATGCTGGGACTGATCGGGCTCTGCCTGATGGGATTCGGGCTCAGCGCGCTCGCCGCCTCGGGCGCCGCCACGGCTCCTGCGCCGATCCGGCCCGAGTCCGTTCGCAAGGGCCTCGACCCCGCCTATGAGGGCGTGATCGACCATGTCATGAGCACGATCAAGAAATTCCTGGTCCTGCACCGCGATTATCAGGAAAACCTCACCGGCCTGAACAGCGGCCTCTCCCAGCTGCCGTCCCGCAACGAGGTTCAGGACATCATCGTCAAGCTGATGAACCGCAACATGGAGATGCAGTCCAAGGTCAGCGAGCTCTCGCACGAACTGGAAGTCTCCCATCAGCAGATCGTCAGCCTGCGCAGCAACATCACGGAAGTCGGCAAGATCGCGATGATCGATTCGCTGACCGAACTCGGCAACCGGCGATTCTTCGATCAGGCGCTGCGCAACGAGATTGCGCGCGCGCGCTCCGCCGACGCCGATCTCTGCCTGGCGATCGCGGATCTCGACCGCTTCAAATCGGTCAACGATCGCTTCGGACACGTCGTCGGCGACCACCTGTTGCGCCTGTTCGCCGATCTGCTCGGCCAGCACATCCGGGGCAAGGGCCTGGCTGCGCGCTATGGCGGCGAGGAATTCGCTCTTCTGTTTCCCAACGCGAGTCTCGAGGCCGCCGCGGCCATCCTGGAGAAGATCCGGCGCGAACTGGAGTCCAAACGTTGGGTCGTCGGCGCCAAGGAGGATCGCCTCGGCACGATTACCGCCTCCTTCGGGCTCGCTCGCCTCGCGCCGGGCGAAACCGCCGAGATGTTTGTCGCCAGGGCGGATTCGAAGCTGTTCGAGGCCAAGACCGCCGGACGAAACCGGGTGGTCGTCGAGACGAACTCCGAACCCGGCGCGAGCGCTGGGGCGCGCGCCAAAGTCGCGCTGCACTGAGGCCGGGCCGTTTCCATTGGCGTTGCGTTGCGTTGGCGAGGTCTCATGGCCGCTCTTTCCTCCTTCGATCAGCATCTCGATCAACTCGACTTGGAGGACGAGACCGGCGCGGTTTGGAGCGATGCGCACGGCTTCGCCAACCCGTTCGCGGCGCCGCCGCTGCCGTTCGACTGGCGCGAAGCGCTGGAGGCGGCGGGCCTCAATCTCTGGGAGCAGGCGTTCGCCTGGCTGCCGGAGTCCGACGATCCGATCCCGTCGCAACCGGCGCCGCGCGCCTTCGCCCGAGCCGAGGCGCGAGACGCCGAGCGACGATCCCGTGACGATCGCGCGCGAACTCGGGCTCCCCGACGCGGCGACGCCGGACGCGCTGCAACGCGCACGGCGGCGCTTCATGTGGCGCAACCATCCCGACCGGCGCCAGGACATCCCGGCCGACCTCGCCAATCGGCGCGTCGCGATCGCCAACATGCTGGTCGACCGCGCGCTCGCTGAATTTGCGGGGCGGCGGCAGCGGCGTTAGAGGCCGAAAACAACCGCTCGGCCGTTCAGATCGCGAGGCCGTGGGAGTTGGGAGCGCCGCCGCGATCCGCGTTGCGAACGAGCGCGGCGCGCTGCGGGGCGATCGCCCATATCCGCGGGTATGTGCGCGCCCTGGCCTGCCCCGCCTCACAAGCGCAGCCCGGCTCGCGTGACGCGAAGGCCTCCTTCAGTTCGGTTCGGGTCCGAGACTTCGCCCGCGACGCGCGCTCGCCCTTGAGGGGCTGAACGAATTGATCGCGATTCGCCGCGAAAGATTTCGAATGGAACGCGTCGGCGATCACGAGAGCGTCCGCGCGGAATTCAGGTTCATGATGCGTCCGTCAGGCCTCGAGCGCCGGCGGTCTTCGCGAGCGCCTCCCGCCGGGGCTAAGGTTGATCCGGAGCGTCGCAGCGCAAACTTTGATTTTGTCCCGATCCGGCAGGTCGGGCCCGAGCCGGAACGCGTCGCCCTCGCCGCTAATTGTCCGGCCCGAATATCATCATGCGCGAGAACGGCGCCTTGCCGGAGCCGTCTTTCGCAGGCGCGGGCGGGCCGCTCGTCAGCAGCGGGGCGCCGTCGTCGCCGATCACTGTCCAGCGCCCGTCGCCCCAGGCGACTGCGCGCACCAGACCGAGCCCCGGCAGTTCGTCGCCGGGACGAACCGGGAAGATGCGCCCGCCCGCGCGAACCCAGGCCAGCCCCGCTTGCGCGGACACAAGCTCGTAGCCCGGCGAAGCGCCGATCGCGCCGACCGGCGACATGTCGAGGGGCGGAGCCGAGGCCGCCGGCAGGGATGGTGCCGGCGCAGCCGAGGAGATCGCGGCCGTCGGCGCCGCCGATGTCCCGTCGGACTTCAGCGCGCCCTTCGGCTGCGCGAAGATGGCGAGATATTGCAGGCCGTTGACGTTGGGCGGATGATCGCCCTGCATCAGCATGAAACCGGCGAAGGCGACCGAGCCGGCCGCCGCGGCGAGGCTCGATCCGATCAACGCCATGTCCACGACTTTCCCGGCGGCGAGCTTGGCCGGCGCCGCGTGCGGGACGCTTTGCAGCGTGCGGGCCAGTCCCTTGAAGGCGGTTGGAAGTTTTGCCACGGCTCTCGTCTCAATGCGCCTGGGCGGCGCTCTCCTCGGCGCGCGCGGAGGCGCGCAGCGCCATCGCCAGATCCAGGAACGGGTCCTGGCTGGGCGGCGATTTCAGGTTCTGGATCATGCATTCGTAGATTTTCGGCACGGTCTTGATCGCCTGATCGAGGACCGGATCGCTGCCCGGCGTGTAGCCGCCCATCAGTCTGAGTTCGCGGGTTTCCTCGAAGCGGGCGATCATCGCGCGCAGGCGCGTGACCAGCGCGCTCTGCTCGGGCGTCCAGCGCGGCGCCGCCAGGCGCGAAATCGAAGCCAGGATGTTGACTGCGGGATAGCGGCCCTGATCGGCGATCGCGCGGTCGAGCACGATGTGGCCGTCGAGCGTGCCGCGAATATTGTCGGCCACGGGATCGTTGTGATCGTCGCCGTCGACGAGCACGGAAAAAATGCCGGTGATCGAGCCGGAGCCGTCGACGCCGGGACCCGCGCGCTCCAACAGACGCGGCAGATCGCTGAAGACGCTCGGCGCATATCCCCTGGCGACCGCCGGTTCGCCGGCGGCGAGCGCGACGTCGCGCGCGGCATGGGCGAAGCGGGTCACCGAATCGATGATCAGGAGAACGGACTGTCCGCGGTCGCGGAAATATTCGGCGACCGTCACGGCGGTCTTGGGCGCGAGCCGGCGCATCATCGGGCTTTCGTCGCCGGTGGAGACGACCGCGATCGCCGAATCTCTGTTCTCGCCGAGCGTGTCGTCCAGGAATTCGCGCACTTCGCGGCCGCGTTCGCCGACCAACGCGATCACGACGGTGTCGAAATCGGGCGCGCGCGCAAGCATGGCGAGCAGCGAGGACTTGCCGACGCCGGAGCCGGCGAAGACGCCCATTCTCTGGCCCGCGCACATCGGAGTGAAGAGGTCGATGATGCGGATGCCGGTCTTGATCGGCGTCTTGACGCGGGCGCGTTTCAGCGCGGGCGGCGGCTCGGCGTCCAGCGGCATCGGCCGGTCGCCCGATTGCAACGCACCCTTGTCGTCGATCGGACGCCCGAGCGCATCGACGACGCGGCCCTTCCAGGCGTCATGCGGCCAGAGCGAGAGGCTTTCGGCGCGATAGGCGCGCGCGCCGATGGCGGCGTCGCAGCGGGAGTCGAACGGCTTGAGCGTGATCGCGGCGTCCTCGATCCGCACCACCTCGCCGATCTGTTCGCGGTCGCCGGCCTCGACGCTGACGCATTCGCCCAGCCGCACGAAACGGGAGAGACCGGCGACGCGGTAATGCGAGGTCGCGATTTCGGTGACCGTGCCGCTGACCCGGGTGCGCGGCAAAGTGCGGCGTCCGAGCGCGACGGCGGCGGCCAGACGCTCGAGCGCATTGGCGGGCGTCTGCGGCGCCGGCGTCGGCGTCGGGGGCGCAGTAGAGGCGGCGGGGGCGGCGCTCATGCGGCCGAGCCGAGCGACTTGATCGCGTCGGTCAGGGAGCTTTCCGTCTGCGACACCTCATTGGCGACGCTGTCGAAATTTCGGGTGACGGCGATCAGCTTGGTCATCTCCTCGATCGGATTGACGTTTGCGTTTTCGACCGCGCCTTGGACAATGCTGTTCTGAGTGAAGTCGAGGATCGGAATCCCGGGCTTCGAGGTCGTGAAGCCGGAATGGCCCGCCCGCGTCAGCCTGGTCGAGTCGTCGAGCATGTAAAGCCCGATCGCGCCGGTCTGCTTGCCCGCCTGCGTGATCATGCCGTCGCCTGAGATCGTCGGCGCCCCGCCCGCCGGGTCGAGCTGGATCGGTGCGCCGCCCGCGTCCAGGATCGCCGCCCCGTTGATGTCCTGCAGGGCGCCGTTCTCGGTCATGCGCATGCGTCCGTCGCGGGTGTAGATAGTCGATCCGTTGGCGTTGACCGCGAACCAACCGTCGCCCTGGATCGCCACGTCGAGCGGATTGCCGGTCTCGACCAGCGCCCCGGACTTGCGCGAGATGTAGCCGTCGCCCGAGGTGACATAGGCGAGCTTGTTGTCGCCGGCCTTGGCGACCTGCGCCTCGAACGAAATGCCGTCCGCGCGGTAGCCGACTGTGTTCATGTTCGCGACATTGGCCGCGATCGTGTCGAGCCTGCGCTCCAGGGCCACCTGCGCCGACAGCGCTACGTACAATCCGTTCTGCATGAGTCGCCTGACTGGGCCGAGCCCCACTCTGGCTCGTACGGCCCAGAATTGACCTGGCCGACTTGCTCGAAGCTGACGTCGCGAAAACAGTCTCGCGTAAGGATGAGACGTCACGTTTCGCGGTGGCCGCAGCAAGGGGACTCTCTGTGAATTTCGCAATCGGACTGGTCATCGCCTGCGGCAGCATCATCGGCGGATACGCCGCGCTCGGCGGTCACCTCGAGGTGCTGGTCCAGCCGTTCGAATTCGTCATCATCTGCGGCTCCTCGCTCGGCGTGTTCATCGTCGCCAACCCCTTCCCCACGATCAAGGATTGCGGCAAGGCGGTGATGGAGGCGATTACCGACAAAGTGCCCAAGCCGCGCGACTTCCTCGACGTGCTGAGCGTGCTGCACGCCCTGATGCGCGAACTCAGGGCCAAATCGCGCAGCGAAGTGGAAAGTCACTTCGACAATCCGAAGGAATCGGAAATATTCAAACAATTCCCGAAACTCCTCGCCAACGCCGACCTCGTAACCTTCATCTGCGACTATTGCCGACTGATCATCATCGGCAACGCCAAGACGCATGAGATCGAAGCCCTGATGGACGAGGAGATCGAGACGCTCACCCACGAAAAGAACAAGCCTGTGCACGCCTATCAGTCGGTCGCGGATGGGCTGCCGGCGCTCGGCATCGTGGCGGCCGTGCTCGGCGTCATCCACGCCATGGGCGCGCTCGACCAATCGCCGGAAGTGCTGGGCGGGCTGATCGGCGCCGCGCTGGTGGGCACCTTCGGCGGCATCTTCCTCTCCTACGGCGTCATCGCGCCGATCGCGGCCAAGATCAAGGTCGTGCGCACCAAGCAACTCAGGCTCTACACGCTGGTCAAGCAGAGCCTGCTCGCGTTCATGAACGGCGCCATGCCGCAGGTCGCGGTCGAATTCGGCCGCAAGACGATCCCCTCCAAGGAGCGCCCGACTATCGACACCGTCGAAAACGAAACCTCGCTCGGCGGCGGCGGCGCCGGTCAAGTGAAGGAAGCGGCCTAAGCCATGGCGGTCGCCCAGCATGAACGCGATCCCTCGACGGCTTGGCTCCGCGATTCCCGGGGCGAGAATTCGAGCCTGTCGATCGAGAAACTGCCGCAGCTCAACGCTTCGCTCGAGCGATTTTCCGAGAACATCGGCCTCGCGCTGGCGGGCATTTGCGGGTCGGCCGTAACGGGCGCGACCGAGACGATAGAGACCACGACGATCTTCGCCCTGCTAGGCGCCAACTCCGGCGCCGCCGCAGCGGTGCTGCGCAGCGCGGCGCTCGACGCCCGCGGCCTGATGGTCTTCGACGAGAACATCGTCGATATCGTCATCAACGCGATTTTCGGAATCGACCCGGCGCTCGACGGCGCGTTCGCCCAGGAGGTCGCCGAGACGCGCGAGCGCACGGAGCTCGAAACCCGCCTCCTCAGCGAATTCACCAAACTGCTCGCCAAGGCGCTGCAGGACGCGTTCGCGCCGGTCGCGAGCTTCGACATCGGATTCGAGAGCCTGAGCACGATCGCCGACGAGAATCTGCTGGGTCCGCGCGACATGCCCGCCATCTCGGCCCAATACACCGTCAAGACCCTGGCTGGAGCGTTTCGACTGCTGGTCGTGCTGCCGCAATCCCTGACGACGCCGCTGGCGGAGACGTTCGCGCGCGGCCCGGACCCGAGCGCGACCAAGCTCGATCCGAGCTGGACGCGCAAGATGGAGCAGGGCGTTACGCAGGCGCGCCTGACGTTGACGGCGATCCTCGACGAATTCGAAATGACGCTCGGCGACGTCGCCAGCCTGCAGGTCGGCGGGCTGCTGCCGCTCAGCAACGTCGGCGAAAGCCACATCCGAATCGAATGCGTGGAGCGCGGCGTATTCCTCTGCAAGCTGGGCGAACGCAGCGACCGCTATGCGCTCGAGGTCCAGGACATCATCGCGAACAATCCCGACGAAGATTACGGCGCCGCGAGTTGAGCGAAACGCCGGTCCCTCTATCCATTCTCACGAGAAGAGAGAGCTCCGAACATGGATCCCACGATTGACACCGACTCGGTTCTCGACGCGGCCACGGCAGCCGCCGGGTCGGGCGTCGGCGCAACCGCCGGCTCCGCGCCGAACCTCGACGCCATCCTTTCCATTCCGGTCAATGTCCAGGTGGTCCTGGGCACGACCACCATGCCGGTCGCGCGGTTGATGAAACTCGGGCGCGGGGCGGTCATCACGCTCGATCAGAAGGTCGGAGCCCCGGTCAGCGTGCTCGTCAACGGACGCATCGTCGCGCGCGGCGAAGTCGTCGTGGTGGACGAGGACAATTCGAAATTCGGCGTGACCTTGACCGAGATCGTCAATTCCGCCCGGGAAGACCGGGCCGGATGAGCGAATGCGATCGGCGGAGCTTTCCTTGAGCGAACTCACAAAGCGCGACGCCTCTAGCCTGGCGGGACCGCAGAAGGCGGCGGCCCTGTTGCTTGCGATGGGCAAGCCCGCCGCCACGCAGTTGCTGAAGCATTTCACTCAGCAGGAACTGCGCGAGGTGACGCTCGCCGCCGCGCGCCTCGGGACGGTGCAGAGCGCCGAGCTCGAAACGATCGTGGCGGATTTCACGACCGCGTTTTCGGCCGGCGCGCCGCTGCTGGGAGACGAGGGTCAGACGCGGGCGCTGCTCGCCGACGCCGTGCCGGCCGACCAGATCGCCGATATGCTCTCGGAAGTCCTGGGCGGTCATGGCCCCGACGTCTGGAAATCGATCGCCAATCTGCCCGAGACGCTGCTGTCGACATTCCTGAAGGGCGAGCATCCGCTGACCGCGACCTTCATCTTGTCGAAACTGGACGCGGCGCTTTCCGCGCGCATCGTCGCGCAATTGCCGCGCGATCTTCGCAACCAGGTTCTGTGCCGGTTGCTGACGCCGCCGACGGTCGCGCCGGGCGCGCTCGAGATCATCGAGAACGCGATCCGGGAGTCGCTGCTCGGCGGCGCCGCCAACGCGTCGGGCGAAGACAACCGCGTGCGCATCGCCGAAATCATCAACAGCCTGGGGCCGAGCGAGGCCGAGGACGTGATGAAGGCGCTGTCCGCGACGCGGCCGCAAGACGCGCGCGTCGTGCGCACGATGCTGTTCTCGTTCAACGATTTGCCGCGCCTGACACAGCGTGCGCGGGCGCTGCTGTTCGACAAGGTGTCCACCGAATCGGTGGTGCTGGCGCTTCGCGGCACGGAGACGGATTTCCGCGAGCCGGTGCTTTCCGCCATGGCCTCGCGTTCGCGTCGTCTGGTGGAGAGCGAACTCGCCAATCCGTCCTCGGCGCCGCCGGCCGAAACGGAGAAGGCTCGCCGGCAGATCGTCAAGCTGGTGCTCGTCATGGCCCAGCGCGGAGAAATCGAACTGCCGACCTCCGACGCCGATTCCGAACCCGGCGCGGACGCCGCCTAATCCTCGGGAGAGCGCGACTTGGCGGACGATAGCGACAGCAAGACAGAAGAGCCGACAGAGAAGCGGATCCACGACGCGATCGAAAGCGGCAACGTTCCGGTCTCGCGCGAAGTGACGTTGCTGATGTCGCTGTGCGCCTATCTCGTGATCGAGACGCTCATTCTGCCCGCCAATACGGCTCAGCTGGCCGCCACCCTGATGCATTTCGTCGATGATCCCGCGGGATGGCGGCTCAGTCAGGCCCACGACGTCGTACAGTTGATCCAGATCCTGGCGCTCTCCGGAGCCAGACTGGCGATGCCGGCCATGTTGCTGATGATGGCGTTCGGCGTCGGCGCCTCCGTCTTCCAGAACATGCCCCGCATCGTGCCGGGCCGGATCATGCCCGATCTCTCGCGGATCTCGCCGGGGCGCGGCCTCAGCCGGATGTTCGGGCCGGCGGGCTGGACGCAGCTCGCCAAGAGCGCCGCCAAGCTCGCGGCGATCGGCGGGACGATCGCCCTGCTGCTCGCCGGTCAGCGCGATTCGCTGCTGTCGGCAATGTATGCGGACGCCGCCGACCTGCCGCAGCGCATGCTCGCCATCTGCGCCAAGGCGACCGCCGCGGTCACATTGGTGATGCTCGTGATCGCCGGCGCCGACATCACGTGGTCGCGCATTCACTGGCGCCGCGACCAGCGCATGAGCAAGCAGGAGATCAAGGACGAGGTCAAGCAGGCCGAAGGCGACCGCGTGATGAAGGCGCGCTTCCGCTCGTTGCGCCTGGCGCGCATGCGCAAGCGCATGCTCGGCGCGGTGCCCAAGGCCACGATGGTCGTCGTGAACCCGACCCATTACGCGGTCGCGCTTCGCTACGTCAGATCCGAAGGCGGCGCGCCCGTCGTCCTGGCCAAGGGCGTCGATCTGATCGCCCTGAAGATTCGCGAGATTGCGACGGAACACGCGATTCCGATCATCGAGGACAAGCCGTTGGCGCGCTCGTTGTATGACGCGGTCCCCGTCGACAGCGTCATTCCCCCCGAGTTCTACCGTGCAGTTGCAGAAGTCGTACACATGATCCAGGACAAGCGCAGCTCCTGGCACTCGACGACGAAGGAGGATCAATTGATGAGGACCGTTCATGGCGCCGTCGACCACAGCGCCCACGAGCGCATTCTCGCCGATGCGATCGTCGATGTGGCGACGGAACTGAGGCTCGCCGACCCGATCGAGTTCGTGCTGATGATTCGCGGCGAGCAGGCCGCCAATCTCGCCGACCTCGTCAATTCCTCCAGCGAGCTGTTCTTCAAGAGCGGCTCGCTCAAATATGCGCTCGCCGCCGGTTGCGACTTGCGCTGGGATTCGACGCCGAGCGTGCGGCTCGACATGGAGTTCCGGCACGCCTCGGTCACCGTCTTCTTTCGCCTGACGATCGGCCGCGCGCACGCCGCGGTCGAGGTTCACGACGTGCTGTTCGAGGATGAAGACGGGCCAGGATTTTGCGATCGAGACGCCCGGCTTTCCGCCGCGATCGCGGACGCCCGCCTGACCTGAACCCTGACCCTGTCGAGCCGGACCCGGCCCGGCGCCCGCCGCCGCCCGAAAAGAAACGCAAGCATGACCAAGACCCTGGATGGCGTGCGGTTTGATGCGGACTTCGCCGATGTTCGCGGCGCCGGACGTTTCAACACGCTTTCGCCCGAGGCCGCGCAATCGCTCGCCCTGCGCGGGCAGGTCGCCTATCGCGTGATCGTCGATCCTCCGGCGTCGCCGATGCGCCCGACGCCCAAGCCGGCGACGGGCGGCGAGGCGCGCGGTCAGGTCCGGCGGCGGACCCGGCTGCGCTCGGCCAAACTCGTCGACGGCGCCAACGCGTTCCTGTGCGAGGCCCTGGTTCAGGACGCCTCCAGCGACGGGATGCGCCTTCTCCTCAGCCGCAACGTCGGGTTGCCCGCGCGCATCGGCGTTTACGACGACGAGAGCGAAGAGATCGTGACTGCGATCTTGGCCTGGCGGCGGGGCCAGGCGGTGGGCGTGCGCATCCTGCATCGCGGACCGCCGGCGCAGATGAAGCCCGCGCAGCGGTTCGCGCTGCGCGGGCGCTATTACGGCATTCGCGATTAGGGCGCGCGAGCGGACGGGAGCCGCAAGGCCTCGGCCATTTCGGCGAACACCGTCGCCCAGTCGCCGGCGACCGGCTGACGGAACAACCGCATCGTCGGATACCAGGGCGAATCCGCGCGGGTCCGCAGCCAGCGCCATTCCGCGTCCTTCTTCAGCGCGACCCAGACGGGGCGGCCGAGCGCGCCGGCCAGATGCGCGATCGAGGTGTCGCAGGTCACGACGAGATCGACGTGCGCGATCAGCGCGGCCGCGTCCAGAAACGCGTCGGGCCCCGCGTCGAAGGCCTCGCCGGGATTCTCGATCGGGAAAAGCCCTTTCGCCGGCTCGATCTGCTCGACGCCAAATCCCTTTTGCAACGAAATCAGCCGCACGCCGGGCGTCGCCGCGAGCGGGGCGAGACGCTGGAGCGGGAAGGAGCGCGCCATGTCGGCCTCAGGGTTGGGATTGCCTTGCCAGACGACGCCGATTTTGAATCCGGCCTCGCCGATGCGATCCGCCCAAAGGCGTTGTCGATGCGGCTCCGGATAGAGATAGGGAACGCGCGCGGGCACGCTGTCGATCCGGGTCGCGAAGGCGCGCGGCAGGCTGCTGAGCGCGATCTGCGCATCGAAGCGCTCGTCCGCGGGCGGGGCCTCGAGGAGCCGAGCGCCGCATTGGCCGCCGAGCAGGCGATGCAGCTTGCTCGGGCAAACGAACGTCGCCTCGACGCCGGCCTCGCGCATCAGCGCGAGATACCGTGCGAACTGGATTGTGTCGCCGAGTCCATGGTCGTTCAGCACGAGCACCCGTTCGCCGGCCCGGCCGGGGCCTTTCCAGGTCGGAAAGCGCATGCCGAGCGCGTCGGCGAGCGACTTGCCGGAAATCCAGCGTGCCTCGTAGCCCTCCCAACCCGGCCCGAAATCGCCCAAGAGCAGATCGAGACAGCCGCGCCCGCTGATCGCCTCGCGACTGCCCAGCGCCTCGGCCGCCGCAAAGGCCGCGCGCGCCTCGTCCAGGCGATCGAGCCCGCGCAGCGCGAGCGCCTCGCCGCATAGCGCGTCGGCGTAGTCGGCGCGCAGCTCGCCGGCGCGGCGGAAGGCCGCCAGCGCCTCGGCGTGGCGGCCCAGCTTCAACAAGGCGGCGCCGAGGTTGAGCGCGGCTTCGGGAAAGTTCGGTCGCCTTTGCAGCGCCTCGCGCGCCGCGCGTTCGCTGTCCTCCAGCCTTCCCAGCGAACGCAGCGCGCTCGCGCGATTGCTGTGGAAGTCCGCCTCGAAGGGGCGAAGCCGCGCGCCCGCGTCGAACGCGGCGAGCGCGGCCTCGAACTGGCCGAGCTTGTAGAGCAGCTTGCCGAGGTTCGACCATGCAATGGGCTGATCCGGCTTGCATTCGAGCGCGCGCTGGTAAAAGCGGACCGCGGCCTCCGACTTGCCGCCTTGCTGAAGAATATAGGCGCCCATGCTCAGCGCCTCGGCGAAATTGGGTCGCAGCCGCAGGGCTTCGTCCAGCCTGTCCGCCGCCTCCCCGGGACGGCCCGCGTCCCAGAGCGCGAGCGCATCGGCGTAAAGAGCAACGGGACGATTGATCGGCGTCGCTGCGGCGGACGCGTCGGTCTGCATCATGCCTCAAAGGGTCGATCGGGTGGAGGCGCCTTCAAGCCGCGCCGGGGGTCGAATCGAGTCGGGACCCAAAAGTCCGTCCCCGGACAATTCATTTGCGAAGGCTTGCGCAGGCCTTGCGCCGAGCGCCGCGCCGGCGAGGCCGGCTGGACCGCAAGCCTCGTGCAAGTTGCCGCCCCTAGCTTGTGAACGTCTCATCGGCGAGAGGATCGACGCGTGTCCGATGTCTATCTCTTCCAGCTCGCGTCGCAGCGCACGCAGTGGCTCAACGTGCGGCAGTCGCTGATCGCGGGCAATGTCTCGAATGCGAACACGCCGGGCTACCAGGCGCAGGACCTGCAACCCTTCTCGGCCGTGCTCGACAACGCCGGCATCGCCATGGCCTCGGACAATCCCGGCCATATCGCGCCAACCGAACTCGACCTCAATCCCGCCAGGCCCGAGGATGAAGATTCCGCCAACGCCACGCTGTCCGGAAACTCGGTCAACCTCGAGAGCGAGATGATGAAGCTCGGCGAAGTCAACCGCGACTATACCGCGACCAACGCGATCAAGAAAATCTTCCACCAGATGATGTTGTCCGCTCTGAAGTGATTGGCCAAGATGGACCCCTTGCAAGCTTCTCTCAAAATCGCCGGCGCGGGTTTGGATGCGCAATCGACCCGGCTTCGGATCATCTCCGAAAACATCGCCAATGCCGAATCGACCGCGACCGTCTCCGGCGGCGATCCCTACGCGCGCAAAACGGTCTCGTTCGACAGCGAAATGGATCGCGCGGCGGGTCTCCAGCTCGTGAAGGTCAAGAGCATCGGCGTGGACGATTCGCCGTTCAAGATGGTGCAGGATCCCGGCAATCCCGCCGCCGACGCGACCGGCTACGTGAAGCTTCCCAATGTCGACGTGCTGGTCGAACTGACCGACATGCGCGAGGCGAACCGCACCTACGAAGCCAATCTTCAGGTGGCCAAGCAATCGAGCGATCTGATGAACCAGACCGTCAGTCTCCTGAAAGACGCCTGACGGACGCAACCCCGCGCGCGAGCCTGGGCTCGCCGCGCGATCAACCAACGAGGAGCGCGTCGTCGCGAAGCCGTCGAGGCGAAGCGGGGCGTGAGAGGACGAAATGGCAATATCTGGCATTTCCGCGCTCGGCGCGAGCGTCGATCAAGTGGCGCTGGCGCCCCAGGGGCGGACGACCGCGGGGCCGGCCGGCGTCGCCCCGGCGTCAGGTCCGACTTTCGATCAGATGCTCGGCCAGGTCGTCAACGACGCCGTCGGCACGCTGCAACAGGGCGAAGCCGCCGCGATCCAGGGCGTTCAGGGCGCGATGCCGGCGTTCAAGGTGGTCGAACAGGTCATGGGTGCGCAGCGCACCTTGCAGCAGGCGCTTTCGATCCGCGACAAGGCGGTCTCCGCCTATCAGGAAATCACGCGGATGACGATCTGACGTCAGGCGTAACAAAGGGATGGCTTCATGAGAGCGTTATCGATCGCTGCGACCGGCATGAGCGCGCAGGAACAGAATATCGAAGTCATCGCGAATAACATCGCGAACATCAACACGACCGGCTTCAAGCGCTCGCGCGCCGAATTCACCGATCTGATCTACCAGACCGAACGGCTGATGGGCGTCAGCAGCCGCGGGCAGAACTCGACGGTGCCGGAAGGCGCCCAGATCGGCCTCGGGGTGCGCACGGCCGAAGTCCGCGCCGTGCAGATCCAGGGTTCGCTGACGAACACCGGCAATTCGATGGATCTTGCGGTCAACGGTCTCGGCTATTTCCAGGTGACGACGCCGTCGGGCGACACGGTCTACACCCGCGACGGCGCGTTCAACACCAATGCCTCCGGCCAGCTGGTGACCTCCGACGGCTATACGGTCACCCCGCCCATCCTCATTCCCGCCAATGCGACCGCGTTCACGGTCAGCCAGACCGGGCTCGTCACCGCAACCATTCCGGGCCAGACGAATCCGCAGACGCTGGGCCAGATGACGATCGCCAATTTCGTCAATCCGGCGGGCTTGCAGGCGCTTGGGCAGCAATCTTTTCCAGCAGACCGAGGCCTCCGGGCCGCCCAATGTCGGCGTGCCCGGCGATACCTCCTTCGGCCTGATCCAGCAGGGCTATGTCGAGGCGTCCAACGTCGATCCCGTATCCGAGATCACCAATCTGATCTCCGCGCAGCGCGCCTATGAAATGAACTCGAAGGTGATCCAGGCGGCGGACCAGATGTCGGGAACGATCTCCAATCTCCGGAGCTGACGAGGAATAGCCATGCAAGCGATACGGCGCCATGTCAGGCGCGCGATTATGCCGGTTCTCGCTCTCGCCGCGCTCTCGGCGGGCTGCGGCGCCGGCGCTCAGGAGCGGGTCGACGTCATGCCGGCGGCAAAGGTCGTGATCTATCCCGGCGACGTGATCCGCGACGACATGCTGGAGGACATTCCGGCGGCCGCGCCGGGCATCGGCGGGCCGTTCGCGTTCTCGCGCTCGGATGTCGTGGGCAAGATGTCGCACCGCACGCTGCTGCCCGGGCGCCCGATACCGCTGCAAGGCATCGACAATCCGCGCCTCATCACGAACGGCTCTCAGGTCCGCATGGTCTATGTCGACGGCGACCTGCAGATCGTCACGACGGGCGCCGCGTTGCAGGACGGCGCCATCGGCGACGTCATCAAGCTGCGCAACGTCGACAGCGGCGTCGTCGTGTTCGGCCAGGTCCAGGCGGACGGCACGGTTCTGGTGAGCGGGGGATGATGCGCGCGTTTCTCGTCGTACTGATGATCTGCATGTGCGCCGCCTCAGCGTCGGCGGCGGTGCGAATCAAGGATGTGACCTCGTTGCGCGGGCAACGCGATTTCCAACTGATCGGCTACGGCCTCGTCGTGGGACTGCAAGGCACCGGCGACACTTTGCGCAACGTGCCCTTCACCGAGCAGGCGATCCAGTCGATGCTCGATCGCATGGGCATAAACGCGCGCGGCAGCGCGCTGCAGAAACCGCAACGTCGCGGCCGTCATCGTCACCGCCGACTTCCCCGCCGGGATAGAGGCCGGTCAAAGGCTCGACGTGACGGTTTCGGCGTTGGGGGACGCGACGTCGTTGCTCGGGGGCACCCTGTTGCTCACCCAGCTCGGCGGACCGGACAGGCAGGTGTTCGCGACCGCCCAGGGCGCGGTCTCGGTCACGGGCTTCGAGGCGCAGGGCCAGGCCGAAACGGTCACGCAGGGAGTTCCGACCGCAGGGCGCATCTCCAACGGCGCCATCGTCGAGCTCAACGCGCCGCCGCCCGTCGATGAACTGCAGGATGATGCTCGAGCTGCGCAATCCCGATTACACCACGGCCATGCGCATCATCGACGCCATCAACCAGTTCGCGCCGCCAGTTGTTCCACCGCGCCATCGCCTTCGAGCGAGACAATCGATCGGTCGAAGTGTTCCGTCCGGCCGGGATCAGCCAGACGCGGCTGATGTCCATGATCGGCGAATTGCTGATCGAGCCCGACACCGCGGCGCGGGTGGTCATCGACGCGCGCACCGGAACCGTCGTGATCGGGCAGGACGTGCAAATCTCGACAGTCGCGGTCACGCACGGCACTCTGAACGTGCAGAATCTCGGAAACCCCCGAGGTTTCGCAGCCGAACCCGTTCAGCAAGGGCAAGACGGTCACGACGCCGCGATCGCAGATCGACGTCCGAGCAGACCGGCGGACAGGTCGCCGTCATCCAGGGCGCGAGCCTGCGCGCCCTGGTGGCCGGCTTGAACAGGCTCGGCGTCAAGCCGACCGGCATCATCGCCATCCTTCAGGCGATCAAGTCGGCGGGCGCGCTGCAGGCCGACCTCGTGGTGCAATAGGGCGTCAGCCCGACGCAAGGCGATAGCCGCAATTTGGCGTCGTGAACCCCTCCTTCCCGATCGCGGCCATGCCGAGTTCCCTGAACCGCCTCCTCGTCGCCTGCGCGCTGGTTCTGCCGCTGGGCTGCAGCGCGCCCGCGTCGGCTCAGGATCCCTCGAAACCGCTGGACATCCTGAAGCCGCAGGAGCCGCCCAGACCGCAAGAGCCCTCAAGGCAGCAGAGCCCGCGCGGCCGCAGGAGGCCGCGAAGGCCAGGCCGCCGGCTTCGCAGCCGCCCCTGATCGCCGACAAGGCGCTCGAGAACGAAATCGCGCGCTACTGCGGAGCCATCGCGCCCAGCGCGGCCGAAGCGCGCATGGAATATCAATCGAAGCGCCTGATCGAGCTCGAATCGCGCATCAAGGACGAGATCGCGATCCTGGAAAAGACGGAGAAGGGCGCGCGCGAATGGGTGACCAAGCGCGACGAACTGATGAAGGCCGCCACCGACGACGTCGTCGCGATCTACGCCAAGATGACCGCCGAAGCCGCCGCGGCGCAGATGGCCACGATGGACGATCCGCTCGCCGCCTCGATTCTCGCCAAGCTGAAGCCTCAGGCCGCAAGCGGCATTCTGGACGAGATGGACGCCGATCGGGCGGCCAAACTGACGACGCTCATGTCCGGCGCGTCGACCGACGAAAAGAAATCATGATGCCGCGTTTGCCTCCCCGGTTCCTGTTCGCGATGCTCCTGCCGGCGATGCTCGCCGCCTGCACGAGCACCCCCAACGAGTTCATGCGCGCGCCCGCGCTCTCGCCGGTCGGCAGCGGACTTACGCCCTCCGAATCCGAGCAGGAAGCCGAACATCCCGCTATCCGTTCATTCGCACGGCTCGGGCTACGGCGCTTCGACCGATCTCTACATCGGACCAGCGCATCGCGCATGTCGGCGACATCGTGACGGTGATCATCTCGATCAACGACAAGGCGACGTTCGGCAATTCCACCGATCGTTCGCTGCAGGCCAAGACGGGATTCCTGATGGATTTCGGATTCACGCCGCCGACCACCGGAACCTCGTCGTCGTCGGGATCGCCCGGCAAGCTGCTGGCTGACGTGAATTCCTCCTCGAGCACGCAGGGCCAGGGCAACATCGACCGCTCCGAGCAGATCCAGGTCTCGGTGCCCGCCGTCGTCACCCGCGTGCTGCCGAACGGCAATCTCGTCATTCGCGGCTCGCAGGAGGTGCGGGTCAACTACGAGCTGCGCCAGCTCACGATCGCCGGCATCGTTCATCCCGCCGACATCTCGCGCAACAACACCATCGCCTACGACCGTGTCGCGGAGGCGCGAATTTCCTACGGCGGTCGCGGACGTCTCACCGACGTGCAGCAGCCCGCGCTGGGGTCAGCAGATCTACGATTTCGTCAAGCCGTTCTGAGCTTCGAGGAGGTCGACGCGCGAATGGCCGCGATCCGAATCGACAGCAGGCGAGGCCGCCGCCGCGGCCCCGAAAGGGGCTTCGCTGGAAGGCATGATCGTCGCAAATGCTCGCTCGTCAACCGTGATCGCGGCCGGCGCGGGCGCCTTGCTCGCGGTCGCTCGACCCGCCGCCCGCCGATGCGCCGGGCTCGGGCGGCCTCGCGGCGAAGGCGGCGGGCGGCGCGGAATGCGCGAGCTCGACCGCCAATCTGATCGACCTGCCGCCGATCGTGACCAATATCGGCGCGCCGGCCGACGTCTGGGTTCGCGTGGAAGCCTCGATCGTGTTCGACGCCAAGACGACGCCGCATCCCGAGATTCTCGCCGCCGAAATCGCGACGGACGAGCTCGCCTATCTCCGCACGATCGCGATCGCGCAGCTCGAGGGGCCGATCGGCCTGGAAAACATCCGCCAGGATCTCGACCGACCGCGCGCGCGTGCGTTCGGGCGGCAAGGTCAGCGAACTCGATCCTGCGAACCCTGGTGGTGCAATGAAGCGACTTGCGATCGCCGTTCCTTGTCGTCTCGATCGCGCTGACCGCGTCGGCGCGCGCACGCGCAGAGCGTCGATCTGAGCACGCTGATCCCGAGCGGCGGCGCCTCGGCGACCGCGCGCGTTCTGCAAATGGTCGCGATTCTGACGGTGCTTTCGATCGCGCCGGGCCTGCTGATCATGGTCACGAGCTTCACGCGTTTCATCGTCGCGCTTTCGTTCCTGCGCTCGGGTCTCGGGCTGCAGAGCACGCCCGCCAACATCGTGCTGACCAGCCTCGCGCTGTTCATGACCCTGTTCGTGATGGCGCCGACCTTCGACCAGGCTTGGCAGAACGGCGTCAAGCCGCTGATGGACAATACCATCACGCCAGGAGCAGGCGTTCGCCGCGATCACCGAGCCGTTCCGCGAATTCATGCTCGCGCAGGTGCGCGAAAAGGACATTGCGCTGTTCGAGGATCTCTCGAAGGAGCCAATTCGACGACAAGGACCGGCGCGACGGTCGACCTGCGCGTTCTGATCCCCGCCTTCATGATCTCGGAACTGCGGCGCGGATTCGAAATCGGCTTCATGATCGTGCTGCCGTTCCTGGTCATCGACATGATCGTGGCGACGCTGACGATGTCGATGGGCATGATGATGCTGCCGCCGACCGTGCTTTCGCTGCCGGCCAAGCTGCTGTTCTTCGTGATGATCGACGGCTGGAATTTGCTGATCGGCAGCCTCGTGCGCTCCGTCGCCTGAGCGGCGCGATCCGAAGTTAGGCCCGCGCAAGCTTGCGACGGCTAAGTGAAGTCAGCGATCGTCGGAGGAGCTGTTTCCCATGAGCGTCATGGACACTCGCGGTCTCGGGAATGCTGGCGAACTCGAATTGGCTGTCGACCATTTCGCAGAACGTCGCCAACGCGAACACGACCGGCTACAAGAACGTCGAGACCGAATTCTCCGCGCTCGTCGACCCGCTCCGCGGCGCGCCATCGCAGGTCGCCGGCGTCACGACGAACATGCTTTCGCTGAACGCCTTGCAGGGGCAGGTCGAGGCGACGCAGACGACGACCAATCTCGCCGTCCAGGGCGCGGGCTTCTTCGTCGTCTCCGACGCCAGCGGCGACATCTTCCTCACGCGCAACGGCTCGTTCGTGCCCGACGCCTCCGGGCAATCTCGTCAATTCGGCCGGCTACTACCTGATGGCGCGCGAGCACGACACGGCAGCACGCCGAATGTCATCGGTCAATTCGATCTCGCGGCCTGACGAAGGTCAACGTCGACGGCGCGGCCGCGGCGGCGACGCCCTCGACGACCGCCGCGCATGACCGCCAATCTGCCGTCCACCGCCGCCGTCGATCCCGGCCGCGAATCTGCCCTCGACCAACACGGCCGGCGCCGACCTACACGGCCGAAACGACGGTCGATCGCCTACGACAATCTCGGCGGCGCGCATACGATCAACCTCTATTTCGCCAATGACGGGCGGCGGCACCTGGGAAGTCGACGCCTACGACGATTCCAGCGGCGGCGGCCGGCGGCGGCTTCCCCTACTCCTCCGGTCCGCTGGCGACGGCGACGCTGACCTTCGATCCCACGACCGGCGCGCTCACCAGCGGGTCGCCGCTCGCCATACCGGTTCCCGGCGGCCAGACGCGTCAGCCTCGATCTCAGCAACGACGACGCAACTTGCGTCCAGCCTTCGCGCGTGACCTCCGCGACGATCAACGGCAACGCGCCGGGCACGCATGACCGGCATCTCGATCTCGCCAGAACGGCGTCGCTGTCGTTCCAGTACAGCAACGGCACCTCGATCGACGCCTACGTCATCCCGCTCGCCAATGTGCCGAGCCCCGACAACCTGACCTCGGTGCTCGGCGACGCCTATCCAGGCCAACTACGCAGTCCGGGCCAATGCAGTCGGCAACGCCGGGACCGGCGGGCTGGGCACGATCAATTCCTCGTCGCTCGAAAGCTCGACCGTCGATCTGGCGACCGAGCTGACCAACATGATCCAGGCGCAAAGCTCCTATGAGGCCAACTCCAAGGTCTTCCAGACCGGGGCCGAATCTGTTCGATGTCCTGAACAACCTCAAGTCCTAACCTCGAACGCCTCTCGACGTGAGGTCGCGCCATGACGCCTGTCGTCCACGTTCGCGATCATCAATTCCGCCTTCGCGTCGACCGGCGGCGCAGTCGGCCGTCATTTCGCAGCAACATATCGAACGTCGAACACGCCCGGCTATGTCGCGCGAGATCGCGAACCAGATCACGACCTCCTATGGCGGCTCCGAGGTCGTCTCGATCTCGCGCCAGGCCAACAGCGCGCTGCTCGACCAACTCAACAGCCTCGACCTCGGAATCGGCCGCGCAGAGCGCGATCTCCGCGGGCTTGTCGACGCTGGCGCAAACGGTCAGACGACAGCGCCATCGGCGACGTCCGCGACGCGGCGCGCCGCAGAACGGCGATTCGCCGTCCGCGATGCTCGGCAATTTGCAGAGCGCGCTTGGCGACCTATGCGGCGACGCCCGAGCAGCGCTGCGGCCGGCGCAGGCCGTGGTGACCGCGGCGCAGGATCTCGACCTCGTCGCTCAACGCCGGCGCGACGGCGGTGCAACAGGTCCGCTCAGCAGGCGGACGCGGACATGGCGATCGTCCGTCGCGACGATCAATTCGCTGCTCAACCAATTCACCGCGGCGAACAATACGGTCGTGCAGGGCCTCGCGGCCGGCGCCGACGTCAGTCCCAAGCCGAGGACACCCGCGACTCGATCCTGACCCAGCTCTCCCAGCAGATCGGCATATCGACCACGACCAACTCCAACGGCTCGATGTCGATCTATACCGACAGCGGCGTAACGCTGTTCCAGGACGTTCCGCAGACGGTGAGTTTCACGCCGACGCCCACGCTGCTCGCGGGCGGCGAGCGGCAACGCCGTCACCGTCGACGGCATCCCGATAACGGGATCGTCGGCGCCGATGGCGATCCAGTCCGGCGCGCTCGCCGGCTATGCGGAGCTGCGCGATACAATCGCGCCGCAATATCAGACCCAGCTCGATCAAATCGCCGGGGGCCTGATCAGCGCCTTCGCCGAGACGGACCAGTCGCGCGAACCCGACCCAGCCGCCGCTTCCCGGCCTGTTCACCTTCCCTGGCGCGACCGGGGTTCCCGCCGACACCGACGTCACGGGCCTCGCGGCCGAGATCGAGGTCAACCCGAATGTCGATCCCAGCCAGGGCGGCAACATCGATCTGCTTGCGCGACGGCGGCATCTCCGATCCCGGCAATCCCGCCTATACCTACAATACGACGGGATCGGCGAGCTACACCGGTCGAATTCAGCAGATGATGAGCGCCCTGACAACCTCCCAGGCGTTCGACCCAAGCGCGGGCCTGGGCTCGTCGGACAGCCTCTCGGACTACGCCGGCAACTCGGTCGAGCTGGCTGCAGGCGCAGAACCAGCAGGCCACCGACGCCGCGAACTATCAGAGTTCGCTGGCGTCGCAGGCGAGCTCGGCGCTCTCCAACGCGACCGGCGTCAATCTCGACACCGAAATGACCAACATGCTCAACATCGAGAATTCCTACACCACGTCGGCAAAACTGCTGACGACCGTGAACGCAATGTTCTCCGCCTTGATGAACGCGGCGTGACGCCATGACCGATCGGAACCGTCTCGACGCCCTATCTCGGGACCGCGATGCTCCCGACGGTCAATCAGGCGCAAACCCAACTCACCCAGCTCGAGGTCGAATCCTCGACCGGTCAATACGCCGATCTCGGCCTGCAGCTCGGCGATCAGTCCGGCTACGAACTGTCGTTGCGCAACCAGGACGACCTGCTGCAGGCGCTGACCAGCGCCAACGCGATCACGACCACGAATCTTTCGGCCGCCACGAGCGCGCTCGACACCATCCGGTCAACCGCGCAGACCGCGATCGGGGACCTCGAAACGTGGTCGTCGGACGCGTCCGCGACGACCGACCTGGCCCAGCTCGGCGACGATTCGCTGCAGCCTTCATCAGCATGGCGAATGCGACCTCCGGCGACCAATACGTGTTCGGCGGCGTCAATTCGAGCGTCGCCGCCGATCGCGGCCTTCTCGACCAATCCGGCCTCAAACGCCGAGACCGCGCTCCTGCAGGCCTTCCAGACTCAGTTCGGCGTTCTCGCCGAGCGATGCCTGCGGCCTCGACCATCACCGCCGCGAACATGCAGACCTTCCTCGACGGTCCGTTCGCGCAACAATTCACCGGCGCCAATTGGGCCGCGAACTGGTCCTCCGCTTCGAGCACGAACACGACGTCCGAGATCGCGCCGGGTCAGACGATCGAAACCTCGACCAACGCCAACGAGCCCGGGTTCCAGGATCTGGCCGAGGGCTACGCGATGCTGGCGACGTTCGGCGGCTCCAACCTCAGCGCGTCGGCGATGCAAGCCGTCGTGTCGACGGCGATGTCGCTGATCTCGCAAGGCAACACCGCGCTTCACGGGGACGGAGTCGCAGCTCGGCGCCGCACAGGCGCAGATCACGCAGGCCAACGGCGACATGAGCTCGCAGATGACGATTGCTGAAGACGCAGATCGGCAATCTCGACAATGTCGACGCCGTCGCAAGTCGCAACCCAGCTGAACACGCTCACGACCCAGATCGAAACTGCCTATCAGATCACGGCGCAACTGCAGAAACTCAGCCTCGCGCAGTATCTCCCCACCTGAACGCAAACAGGGCGTCTGATGTACGAATTCGCTTACAAGGACATTATCGACGAGTCTCCGCAGGCGATGCGCGCGCAGGAGCGCGTGGCGCTCGACACAGTGATCGAACTGCTGCGGGCGGCGGCGGAAGCGGGGACCAAGTCGCGCGAATGCGTTATCGCCCTGTATCAGTTGCGCACGTCTGTGGGGGGTATTCCTCGAGGATCTCGCCAATCCGGAGAACGCCCTGCCCGAGGCGATGCGCGCTGGCCTGATCTCCATCGGCATCTGGGTCAACAAGGAAATCGACCGGGTGCGCTCCGGCGCGGCGGAGGATCTCACCGCTGATCGAGATCAACGAAATCATCCGCGACGGACTGAACTGAGGGCCCTATGAACATCACGCTTCGAGCCGGCGAACGGATCTACATCAATGGGGCCGTGCTTCGAACCGACCGCAAGGCGACGATCGAGCTGCTCAATGACGCGACGTTCCTGCTGGAAACCCATGTCATGCAGGCGAGCGACGCCACGACGCCGCTGCGACAGATCTATTTCGTCGATTCAGGTCATGCTGATGGACCCGGCCTCGGCGCAAGTCCACGATGCAGCTCGCGCTTCGGCCTGATCGACAAGGCGATCGGGGCGTTCGAAACGACCGAGATCAAGGCCGGATTGCGCGCGATCACCGACATGATCGGGCGCGCCCGCTATTTCGAGGCGATGAAGATCGCTGCGCACGATGTACGCGCTCGAGCAGCGCGAGATGTATCCGAACGCCGAATCGGCGTCCTCTCACGCGGCCTGAAAGGAACGACACATGACCGTATCGCCAGTGTCTTCGCTGCGCCAACACGGCGACCGCGTCGCAGACGAGCTCCGCCAGCGCCGCGACATCGACGAATTCGCTGAGTTACAACGATTTCCTGACCCTGCTGATGTCGGAGCTGAAGAACCAGGATCCGACGCAGCCGATGGATCCGGCGCAGATGGTTTCGCAGCTCGCGACCGTTTCGCAGGTCGGCCAGGCGGTGCAAACCAACACGACGCTGGCGTCGCTGTTGACCTCGAGCTCGCTGTCGCAGGCCGAGCTGCTGGTTGGCCAGGACGATCACGTCGCCGGACGGACACGGTCTCGGGCCAGGTCGCTTCCGTCAATGTGACCAGCACCGGCTCCACGGCGACGCTGACCGACGGCAAGACGATTTCGCTTGGCAACGGCGCCGATGATCCAATGACCGAAGGCGACGTACTCGATCTCGTCCAGTCGGCGATCTGGATGGTGGTGGTGGGCGCGGGGCCGGTCGTCGGCGCGGCGATGGCGGTCGGCGTCGCCATCGCGCTGTTGCAGGCCTTGACGCAAGTGCAGGAGATGACGCTGACCTTCGTGCCCAAGCTGCTCGTCGTCTTCGTCGTGTTCAGCCTGACGGCGTCCTTCCTCGGGTCGCAGTTCGAGATCTTCACCCAATCGGTGTATGCGCATATCGAGCACGGCTATCGCGAGTGAGCCCTCGACGCAGCGGCCTGCGCGCGGCCGGCGCAGCGCTGAAATCCTTCCCAACGCGAGTCTGACGTTCTCGACGCGAGACCCGCGCAAGCCTCGCGCGCGAGGGTGGGGGCGAGTTCCCGGGGAGACAGACCAGTGTCATTGACGTCATCGCCTGCGCCTGCCGCGGCCGCGCCCTACGAGGGCCGGGACATCGGCTTCGCGGTCGGCATCATTCTGGTCCTCTGTCTGTTCTTCCTGCCTGTTCCCGCGTTCATGATCGATTTCGGGCTCGCGTTCTCGATCGCGCTGTCGGTGCTGATCCTGATGGTGGCGCTCTGGATTCAGAAGCCGCTGGAATTTTCCGCGTTTCCGACCGTGCTGCTGGTCGCGACGGTGCTCAGGCTGGCGCTCAACATCTCGACGACGCGCCTGATTCTTTCGCATGGGGCGCAGGGCGCCACGGCCGCGGGCTACATCATCGCGGGCTTCGCGCGCCTCGTGATGGGCGGCGACTTCGTCATCGGCATTATCGTCTTTCTCATTCTGGTCACGATCAATTTTCTCGTCATCACCAAGGGCGCGACGCGTATCGCCGAAGTCGGGGCGCGTTTCACTCTCGATGCGATCCCCGGCAAGCAGATGGCGATCGACGCCGATCTCTCCGCGGGACTGATCGACGACAAGACCGCGCAACTGCGCCGGCGCGAACTCGAGGAAGAGAGCGCGTTCTTCGGCTCGATGGACGGCGCCTCCAAATTCGTGCGCGGCGACGCGATCGCGAGCCTGATCATTCTGGGCGTCAACATTTTCGGCGGCATCGTGATCGGCGTCACTCGGCATGGCCTGGGCCTGGCCACGGCCGGCGACGTCTTCACCAAACTGTCCGTCGGCGACGGCCTCGTCTCGCAGATTCCTGCGCTGATCATCTCGCTCGCCGCCGGCCTGCTGGTCGCCAAGGGCGGCACGCGCGGCTCGGCGGAAAAGGCGGTGTTCGGGCAGCTCGGCAATTACCCGACCGCGCTGTTCATGGCGTCCGGTCTGATGCTGATCCTCGGCGTCGTGCCGGGGCTTCCGTTCCTGCCTTTCGCGGCGCTGGCCGGCGTGATGGCGTTCGTCGGCATCGCGATCCCCAATCAATTGGCCAAGGAGCGGCGGCGCGAGGAGGCCGAAAAGGCGGCCCAGGAAGAGAAGCTCAAGTCCGATGCGCGGCTTTCGATCAAGGAGCAGCTCAAGCCGGTCGAGATCGAGCTGTGCTTCAGCAAGGAGCTCGCCGGCACCCTGCTGGCGTCCTACGGCGAGATCGCCGGCCGCGTCGCCAAGATGCGGCGCAAGTTCGCGCGCGAATATGGCTTCGTCGTGCCGGAGATCAAGCTGACCGACGAAATCAGCGCGCCGGCGAAGACCTATCAGATCCGCATCCACGGCACCGTCACCGCCACGCAGGAGCTGCGCGTGCACGACGTGCTCGTGATCGTCGGCGACGGAAAGCGCCCGAGCACGCCGGGCGACGAAATTCGCGAGCCCGCTTTCGGGATGAAGGCGCTCTGGATTCCCGAAACGCTCGCCAAGGAGGCCAAGCGCGAAGGGTTCAAGACGATCGATCCGATCTCGGTCATGCTGACCCACCTCAGCGAGACCATCCACAACAACCTCGCGCGGCTCCTGTCCTACAAGGACATGCGCGGATTGCTCGATCGGCTGGAGCCCGAATACAAGCGGCTGCTGGACGACGTCTGCCCGTCGCAGATATCGCATTCCGGCCTGCTCGCGGTGTTCAAGCTTCTCCTGTCGGAACGGGTCTCGATCCGCAATCTCAATCTCATCCTGGAGGCGGTCGCCGAAATCGCGCCGCACGTGAGGCGGCCCGAACAGATTGTCGAACATGTGCGCGTGCGCATGGCGCAGCAGATTTGCGGCAGCCTGCTCGACAACGGGGTCTTGAAGGTGCTGCGCCTGGGCAATCGCTGGGACATGGTGTTCCACCAGAGCCTCAAGCGCGACGCCAAGGGCGACGTCGCCGAGTTCGACATCGACCCGCGGCTGATGGAGGAATTCGCGACCCAGGCTTCCGCCGCCGTGCGCAAGCGCCTCGAGGAGAAGCACCTGTTTGCGCTGGTGACGACCGCGGAGACGCGGCCGTTCGTGCGCATGATCATCGAGCGCATGTTCCCGACGCTGCCGGTCCTTTCGCAGCTCGAAATCGCGCGCGGCGTAGAAGTGAAGTCGCTCGGCGTCGTGTCCTGACGAGGCCCCGGGATCATGACCGCAGGCGATATCGGCACTTTTGGACCCAGCGCCATAATGGGAACCTTCGTGCTGTTCTGCCGCATCGGCTCCTGCCTGATGGTGGCGCCCGGCGTGTCGACGACGCAGATCCCGATGCAGATCCGCCTGTTCGTCGCCATCGCGATCACGCTCGCGCTGACTCCGCTGCTCCTCGACAAGGCCCAACCCTTCGCGCACGACGACAATCCGATCGCGATGGCGCGCCTGATCGTCATGGAGGCGCTGATCGGCGGCATGATCGGCATGCTCGGGCGCTTGTTCTTTTCGGCGCTGGAATCGCTCGCCGTCGCCTCGGCGACGCTGCTCGGGCTCGCCAATCCGTTCGGCGTCGCGCTCGACACCGGCGCTCCGATTCCCCCGCTCGCGAGCCTGGCGATGCTCGCGGCGACCGCGGTGATCTTCGTGGCCGACTTCCACTGGGAGATCCTGCGCGGGTTGGTGGCGTCCTACAACGCCATTCCGATAAAGTCGGATTTCGACGCGGGCTACTCGATCCGGCAGATCGGGAACGTTCTGAGCCAGTCGTTTCTGGTCGCGATCCGGGTCTCCTCGCCGTTCTTCCTCTATTCCTTGATCGCGAATTTCGCGCTGGCGCTGGTCAATCGCGTCACGCCGCAGATTTCGATCTTCTTCGTCGCTCCGCCGTTCGTCGTCGCGGGCGGCCTGGCGCTGCTCTATTTCGTCATCAGGGGCGAGGTCGGCGAGTTCATGGCGGCTTTCGCTCAATGGCTGAGTTGGGGATAAACTTGTGAAAAAGCGTTTGGACAAGCTGAAGCGGATCGAGACCCTGCAACGGCGCCTGCATGACTTGTCGGTGTGGCGGCTGACGCATATGGCGCAGCAGCGAGACCAACTCGCATCCGCGCATTCCGAGATGATCGACGCGCTCGGGGCCGGTCTGCTTTCCTTCGGCGGCGCGGCGGCGGCGGCGACCCGGCGCATCCGCGCGATCGAGGTCGAAATGGCGACCGCGCGCAGCGTATACGAGTCGCAGGCCAAGCACGCCAAGGACCATGGCGTGCGCTCGCGCATGGCCGAGCGCGCTGTCGAATCGGCGGCGGCGCAATATCGCACCGAGGTCGAGAAGAAGAGCCTCGCCGAGCTGATCGACTGGACCTTGCAGGCCTCCAACTCAGGTTCGCGCAAGCCGTGACGATGAAGCTAGCCGCATAAGAACAGGTCGAACGCGCCATGGCCATAGATCCTCCCTCCGACATTGTCCTCGAAGTCGCCCGCGCCGCGGATCCAACGCGCGCCGCGGCCGTCGCCCAGAAGCTCAGCGCGCTCGCCGCCGGCGGGCCCACGTCAGGCGCCGATTTCGCCGCGGCGCTGGATGAGACGGGCGCATCGGCGAACGATTCGGCCGTCTCAGGCGTAGCGGACATGCGCGCGCGTCTGGCCGACTCGCGCCTGGCCGCGAGCGGCAAGGCCAAACAGGCGGAAGTGCAATTCGAATCCGTGCTGCTGAACAATTTCGTCAGCCAGATGCTGCCCAAGGATGCGCCCGAGACCTACGGCCAGGGGACGGCGGGGGAAATGTGGAGATCGATGCTGTCCGAGAAGATATCCGACGAAATCGCCAAATCCGGCGTGCTGGGAATCAGCAAGCGGCTGTTCGAGGGCCGTCCGCTGTCCGCCGCCGCCTCGCTCACCCATGCGGCGCATGCCGACGGCGCCGGCCATTCCGGCGTCGCGCAGATGAGCGCCAACGCTCTCTCGCTGCCGAGCGCCGCTGAGGTCGACGACGGCGCCTACCTCTTCTCGCGCGGCAAGCCGCTATGAGCGAGGTTGCGAGCCGCCAACGCCGCGGCGTCGAGGAACGCGCGTTGGCGATGATCCTGCCGGTGATCGAACGCCTGCGCGTCGTGGTCGAAACCGAGAACCGGGAGCTGACGCAGCGCGGCCCGGTCGATTACAACAGCCATAGTCAGCGCAAGAACCAGGGCCTGCTCGAATTGAGCCGGCTTCGTCCGGCGCTCGGCAGCGCGCAATCGAGCCCGGCCGCCCAGACCGCCTTCGCCGATCTCTCGGCCCAGCTCGAAATCAACCGCCGGCTCCTGCACACCCAACTGCGCGCGGCGCAGACGATCTCGGGCATCGTGGCGCGCGCCATCCGCGAGGGCCAGTCCGACGGCACCTATTCGCCTCATCCCTGGCGGGAAGAGGAGCGATGATCAAGACCCTGTTCATCGGCGTCTGGGCCTGCCTGATCACGGTCGCCGCGAGTTACGGCGTTACGCAATTTCTGCACGCGCGCGCGCAGCGCGCCGCTCCGGCCGAGGCCGCCACATTGGAAACGCGCAAGACCAAGGAAATCAATATCCCGATCATCCGCGACGGCGCGGTGAAGGGGTATGTCGTGACGCAACTCTCCTATATCGTGGATGTCGCGGTCTCCAAGAAACAGCCGGTCGAGCCCGACGCCTTCGTGGTGGACGAGGCGTTTCGCTACATCTTCGACGACGACAAGATCGACTTCGCGCATCTCGACAAGCTCGAGCTCGACAAGATGACGCGGGCGCTCACGCTGCGCGTCAACAACCGCATGAAGGCGGAGGTCATTGCCGACATGGGCGTTCTCGAATGCAACTTCCTGCTCAACGCCGAGGCCAAGCCGAAGTTTTAGCAGCTTCGCGGTCTGGCGGCTCTAGCCGCCGAGCGATAGCCCCATCAGGCCGGCGAGCAGGTTCGAACTGATCAGATTGGACGTGTTGGCGCTCGCCAGCTCGGTTCCGTTGGAATCGATGACCCCGCTCAGCACGCTGGAGGCGGCGTTGGCGGATGTGGGCGTATTGCCTGAGGTCACCGCGAGCGAGCCCGAATTGCCGGACGCGGGTCCGTATTTGGCGTCGTAATTGGCCGTGAAACGCTCCACGAGCTGCTGCAGCTTTTGGGGGTTCTGCAGTTCGGAGACCGGCACGAGCTTGTTGACGGCGGCGGCTTCGGCGTCGATCTGCGAGGTCGTGGCCGTCGAGGCCAGCCCGAAAATGGTCTGCACCACCTCGAGCAGGTTCTGGTCGCCGAGGATTCCATACCCGTTCTTGACGGTTGGCGCGACGCGCTGGAAATAGAGCGCGAGCTGCACGCCGGGATCGGACTGGCCGGCGGTGCTCTCGAGTTGCTGTTCGTCGTAATCGTCGATCGTCGTGGCCGATTGCGCGGACGACTGGCCGCCAGAGCCCGTCGCGCTGAAATTGAACGCCTGGACGAATCTCTTCCAGTTCGGATTGGGCAGCGTGTTGGCGAGCGCCTTGGGGTTGCTCGCGCCCTGTTCCAGAACCTTCTGGATCAGCGCCTTCGAATTGATCTGGTCGCCGAGGCCATAGGCCTGCAGGGCGTAGGAAAGCAGGCGGTAATTGCCGAGCAGATCCTGGATCGAGGTCACTTTGCCGATATTGGCCTGGTAATACGCGGTCGCGGTCTTTACCGCCGGCGTGTTCGCCGTCATCTCCTGGTAGCGGGCGAGATTGTTCTCGATCGCCAGATATTGCGAGGTTGTGGTCACCGAACTCTGGCTCCTCGGGCCCTTCGGGTCCCGCCCGCGATCGCGGAGACGGCCGGTCGGCGGCGACCGGCGCATTCAGCGGGAGACTGGACGAGATTCGTCAAGGTTTTGTTAGCGCCTCGGCGCCGAGCGGCACTTTTCGGCGCGCGCCTTGCGCGGAGATTGCGCGTCCTCGCCCGGAGCCGTCGGTTGACGCAGCGTCAATGCGCCTCGTCCCAATTCTGCGCGGCGCGCGCGTCGACTTGCAGCGGCGCACTCAGATGGACCGCCGGCGAGGGCGCCTCGACCATCACCCTGGACACCAGCGCGATCGTGGCGTCGATTTGGTCGTCGGGCGCCTCGAAGACGAGTTCGTCATGCACCTGCAACAGCATGCGCGCGGAGAGCCGATCGCGGGCGAGCGCCTCGTCCATGCGCGCCATCGCGCGGCGGATGATGTCGGCGGCGGAGCCCTGGATCGGCGCGTTGATCGCGGCGCGCTCGTTGAACGCGCGCTCGGACGGGTTGGAGGCGTTGATGCGCGGGAAATGGCATTTGCGCCCGAACAGCGTGCTGACATAGCCGTCGGCGCGCGCGCGGCTCTTGGTCGCCTCCATGTAGTCGCGTATCCCGGGGAAGCGTTCGAAATATTTCCGGATATAGGCGCCGGCCTCCTCGCGCGCGATTCCCAGTTGATTGGCGAGGCCGAAGGCGGAGATGCCGTAGATGATCCCGAAGTTGATCGCCTTGGCGCGGCGGCGGACCTCGCTCGGCATATCCTTGATCGGCACGCCGAACATTTCGGAAGCGGTCATCGCATGGATGTCGAGTCCTTCAGAGAACGCTGTCTTCAACGCGGGTATGTCGGCGATATGCGCCAGCAGCCTCAGCTCGATCTGGCTGTAGTCGGCCGAGATCAGCTTGTGGCCCTTGTCGGAGACGAAGGCGCGCCGGATCTTGCGGCCCTCCTCATTGCGCACCGGAATGTTCTGCAGGTTCGGCTCCGACGAGGAGAGCCGTCCGGTCGTCGTCGAGGCCAGAGCGTAGGAAGTATGGACGCGGTGCGTGCGCGGGTTGACGAAGCCGGGCAGGGCGTCCGTGTAGGTCGATTTCAGCTTGGAGAGCTGGCGCCAGTCGAGGATGCGCGCGGGCAGCTTGTGTCCTTCCTCGGCGAGGTCCTCGAGCACGCTGGCCGAGGTCGACCAGGCGCCGGTCGGGGTCTTCTTGCCGCCGGGCAGGCCCATCTGCCCGAACAGGATGTCGCCGAGCTGCTTGGGCGAGCCGAGATTGAACGGCGCGCCGACGATTTCATAGATTTCGGCCTCGATGCGAGCCATGCCCTGCGCAAATTCGCCCGACAAGCGGGAAAGGATTTCGCGGTCGATCGAAACGCCGCGCCGCTCCATCCGCGCGAGCGGCGCGACCAGCGGGCGCTCGAGCGTCTCGTAGACGGTGGTCAGGCCTTCGGCGACGAGGCGCGGCTTCAGGACGCGCCAAAGCCGCAAGGTGACGTCGGCGTCCTCGGCGGCGTATTGCGTCGCGCGGTCCACGGCCACGCGAGCGAAGCCGATGAAATTGCGGCCGGAGCCCGCGACCTCGGAAAACGAAATTGGCTTGTGGCCGAGCCAGCGCTCCGAGAGCGCATCCATGCCGTGGCCTTCGTTGGTCGTTCCCGAATCCAGGACATAGGAGAGCAGCATCGTGTCGTCGATCGGCGCGACCTCGACGCCGCGCTGGGCGAACACGTGCCAGTCGAATTTCACGTTCTGGCCGATCTTGAGAACGCCGGGGTCCTCGAGCAGCGGCTTCAGCAGCCGCAGCGCGTCGGCCTCCGCCATCTGGCCCTTGGCGAGCCCGCCGCCGCTGAAGAGATCGCCGTCGCCTTCGCGATGGCCGATCGGGATGTAACAGGCCGAGCCCGGCGCGACGGCGAGCGATATGCCGATGAGGTCCGCCTGCATCGGGTCGAGCGAACTTGTTTCGGTGTCGAAGGCGAGGCAGCCGGCTTCGTATGCGCGCGCGATCCAGCCTTCGAGTTCGGCCGGCGTCGTCACCGCGGGATAGGCCGCGACGTCGATCTTTTCCCCTCTGGCGCGCTCGGCGCGTTCGGCGGCGAGCGCGCGCGGCGTCGCCTCGCCGGTCGGCGCGGGCGCGGTCTTGCCGGCGGGAGCCGCGCTCGCCGACGGGGCGGCGCCATCCGCGGCGGACGGCGGCGCCGTCGCCTCGCCGTTGCGTCCGCGCCAGCCGCCGGGGCCGATGAAACGAGGATCGGGCTCGACCGAGTTCGGATCGACGCCGCAGATCTCGCCGACCCGCCGGGTGATCGAGGTGAATTCGAGCGCCTTCAGGAATGCGATCAGCTTTTCCCCTTCGAGCGTCGGCATGCCGAGGGTCTCGAGCGGCGTCTCGACCGCGACGTCGCGCACCAGCGTGACGAGTTGCCTGGAGATGCGGACGAGATTGACCGTTTCGGGATTGGTCAGCGTCTCCCGGCGCTTGGGCTGCTTGATCTCGTTCGCGCGCGCCAGCAGCGTGTCGAGATCGCCGTATTCGTTGATGAGTTGCGCCGCGGTCTTGACGCCGATTCCCGGCGCGCCCGGCACGTTGTCGGTCGAGTCGCCCGCCAGCGCCTGGATGTCGACGACCTTGTCGGGGCCGGCGCCGAAATAGGCCGCGACTTCCTCGGGCCCGATCCGGCGCTCCTCGCGGTCGCCCGAGGCGGGGTCGAACATCGCGACGCCGGGCTCGATCAATTGCATCAGGTCCTTGTCGGCGGAAATGATCAGCACGTCGGCGCCGCGCTCGCGCGCCTGGCGCGCATAGGTCGCGATCAGGTCGTCGGCCTCGTAGCGGTCCTGCTCGATCGGGGTCATGCCGAAGGCGCGCACCGTCTCGCGCATCAGCGGAAATTGCGGCACGAGGTCCTCGGGCGGATCGGGCCGGTGCGCCTTGTAGGCGGGGTAGAGCTCGCGCCGGAACGAGTTCTCCGACTTGTCGAAGATGATGGCCAGATGCGTCGGCTTCAGGCCCGCCGCGCCGTCGCGCAGGAACTGCAGCACCTTGGTCGCGAACAGCCGAACGGCGCCGACCGGCAGCCGATCGGAGCGGTAATTGTATTTCGGGTCCTGCCGGATCGACTGGAAATAGGCGCGAAAGACGAAGGACGAGCCGTCGACGAGGAATACGTGGTCGCCGGGGCCGACGGAGCGGTGGGATTGGGTCATGGCGCCAGTCTAGCCAATGCCGGCGCCGAGTTCTATCGCCCGCAGGACATCGGGCGCGAAAGAAAGGCTCCGCTCATCGCGCCGCCGTCTGCGTCTGCGCCGCGTGGATCACCGCGCGGCGGAAGGCGCCTTCGACAGTCACCGCGAAATTGTAGTTCTGCGGCGAGAACGCCATGCGCCGGTCCGGGTCGATCGAGCGGAAGCCGACGAATACGGCAAGCAGGCGCGAGCCCGCGGGGTCGAGCAGCGCGCCGCCCGAAGCGCCGATCCCGGCCGCGCAATCGAACGAGAATTCGCGCGTGCCCTCCGCGCCCGCCTCGAGCCCGTCGCGAATTCGGCACGCCTCCAGCGACATCTGCCGACCGGCGCCCCAGTCGGAATGGCCGCGCGCGACGAACCGGATCGGCGCGCCGCCGGCCGGCGCGCCGAGCGCATAGGGCGTCGCCTCGCGCAAAGGGCGCATCAGACGCGCCACCGCCCAGTCATGCACCGCGCTCTCGTTATAGGGGTTCGCGCTGCCGGCGACGATCGAGCCCATGTCGATCGCGGTCGCGATCTCGCGATGATCCGCCTCGACAACGAACAGGCAATGCGCGTTGTCGGCGCGCGGCGCGCCCTGTTCGTTGAAAAAGACATGCGCGGCCGTGGTCACGACGTCGTCGGCGAGCGTCAGTTGCCCCGCGCCATGCGCGTTGCCGCAATGGATCACGCCCGAGGCGGCGTGCTGGCGCTTCAGCGCTTCCGCGTCGAGATGGTGCTGCAGCGCGAAGGCTTCCGGCGTCTCGCGCGTCTCCGGACCGAACACGACGGCCTTTGACTTCGGCGGCGCGAACAGACACAAGGCGGCCGCGAAAGCGATGATCGCGAAGGTCTTCATCACGCTCCTCTTCCGGCTGGGCCGCCTCGGGACCGCACTCTGGCGCCTTCGGCGGCTGCGGTCGGAAAAAGATTAATGAAGGGTTAACGGGTTGCGCGCAATGGCCGCTTTTCCTGATGTCCCGCGGCCCGCGAGGGGCGGCCCGTGAACGGGGGCGTTCTGACCCGCTATCGCGCGCTGCTTTCCGAAGGAAAGATCGAAGCCGATCCTGCGCAGGCCGAACTTGCCGCGCGGCTCGACGGCCTTGCGCAGCGGCTTCAGGGCTATCGGCCCGCCCAGCGCCTCAGCGTTTTCGGGCGCCTCATCGGCGCCAAACCCGTCGAGCCGCCGCGCGGGCTCTATGTCCATGGCGAGGTCGGGCGCGGCAAGACCTTCCTGATGGACCTGTTCTTCCAGGCCGCCGACGTCGCCCCCAAGCGCCGCGCGCATTTCCACGCCTTCATGGCCGATGCGCATGCGCGCATCCACGCCTGGCGCCAGCAGCGCAAGCGCGGCGAGGTCGCGGGCGACGATCCGATCGCGCCGGTCGCCGCCGCCCTCGCGGCCGAGGCCTCGCTGCTCTGTTTCGACGAATTCTCGGTGCGCGACATCGCCGACGCGATGATCCTGGCGAGGCTGTTCGGCGCCCTGTTCGCCGCCGGCGTCGTCGTCGTCGCCACTTCCAACGTGGCGCCCGACGATCTCTACAAGGACGGCCTCAACCGGGCCTTGTTCCTGCCTTTTCTCGCCCTGCTGGGCGAGCGGATGGAGATCGTCGAGCTCGGCGCGCGCACCGACTACCGGTTGCAGAAGCTGCGGCGGGCGCCCGTCTATTACTGCCCCGACGACGCGAGGGCCGACGCGGCGATGGACGAAACGTTCCTTCGCCTGACCGGCCAGGCCCGCGCCGCCCCGCGCGAGCTCGAACTGCTCGGGCGCAAGCTCGCCGTGCCCGAGGCGGTCGACGGCGTCGCGCGCTTCGGCTTCGACGATCTGTGCCGCAGGCCGCTCGGCGCGGCCGATTTTCTCGAGATCGCGCAACAGTTCCACACCGTCTTCGTCGACCATGTCCCGGTCTTGCGCGAGGCCGAGCGCAACGAAGCCAAGCGCTTCATCACGATGATCGACGCGCTCTACGACGCCAAGGTCAAGCTCGTCGCCTCCGCCGCGGCCGAGCCGGATGCGCTCTACCAGGGCCTCAGCGGCGCCGAGGCGTTCGAATTCGCCCGCTGCGCCTCGCGTCTGATCGAGATGCGCTCGCTCGACTATCTCGCCGCCCCGCACGGCGGCGGCGCCGACACCGGCGATCTCGGCGGCCTGGTCGACACCTGAAGGGCCGGCGCCGGGTTGACCCGGAGGCGCCCGCGGTTCAACGTCCCCTGGGGCCCATGGGTCCAACCAGTTCCAGGGTCGAGTCCCGCCTTGCCGTCTCCCGTTTTGCCCGAACCCGTCGAAGCGCGCCTGCTCGACGTCGCGCGCGCGCATGTTCGCAAGTTCGGCGCGGCGCGCACGACCATCGTCGGCATCGCGGCCGAGGCGGGCATGACGCACGCCAATGTCTATCGCTACTTCCCCTCCAAGTCGGAACTGTTCGAGGAGATCACCGCCTCCTGGCTGCGCCCGCTCGAGGCGCGGCTGCGCGAGGCCGCCGACGGCGCCGATCCCGCCTATGACAAGCTGGAGCGCATGCTGCTCGCGGTTCATCGCGCCTATCGGCAGCGGCTGGAGAGCGATCCCGCCCTGTTCGACCTGCTGATCGACGCGCTGATGAAGGAGCGATCGAGCGTGCGCCGGCACCGCTCGCGCGTTCAGTCGGAAATCCAGCGCGTGGTGGAGGAAGGCATCGCCTCGGGCGCCTTCGCGCTCGCCGATCGCCGGCGCGCGTTGTCGCTGATCTTCGACGCCGCGCACAGGTTCATCCATCCGGTTGCGCTCAAGCTCGACAAGGACACGCCCGCCGCGCCGCTCGCGACGCGTTTCGAAGCGGTGCTGTCGCTGGTGCTGCGGGCGCTGCGGACGGGGCGCGGTTGAGGGGGCGGCTCAATGCCCCCGGCTCAGCGCCCGCATGATCCCGCGCAGTTCCGCCAGCCCCTTCAGCCGCCCGATGTAGGAATAGCCGGGATTGGAGCGTTTCAGCGCGTCGTCGCCGAGCAAATGGCCGTGGTCGGGCCGCATCGGGATGTCCGCGCGCCGGCCCTCGGCTTTCGCCTGCCGTTCCTCGCTGAGCAGGACGTCGACGACTTCGACCATGTCGGTCCCGCCCTCGAGATGTTCGGCCTCGTGGAACGAACCGTCAGGCTCGATCGTGACGTTGCGCAGATGGGCGAAATGAATGCGCGGGGCGAATTCGCGCGCCATCGCGACGACGTCGTTGTCCGCGCGCGAGCCATAGGAGCCCGCGCAGAGCGTCAGTCCGTTCGCCGGGCTGTCGACCGCGTTCAGCAGCGCCCGCGCGTTCTCGGCCGTGGAGACCACGCGCGGCAGGCCGAACAGCGAGCGTGGGGGATCGTCGGGATGGATCGCGAGCCGGACGCCGAATTCCTCCGCGACCGGGACGACCTCCCGGAGAAACGCGACCAGATGCGCGAACATCGCCGAATCGTCGATCCCTTCGAAATCGGCGATGCGCTCGGCGATCGAGGCGCGGGTCTGGGCCTCGGCGCCGCCGGGCAGGCCGGCGATGACGTTCCGCTCGAGCCGCTCGATCTCCGCATCGCTCTTTTCCGCGATGCGGCGCTCGGCCGCCTCGACGAGGCCGGCGTCGTAGGTCTCGGCCGCGCGGGGGCGTTTCAACACGAACGCGTCATAGCCGACGAAATCGACGATATCGAAGCGCAAGGCGAGGCCGCCGGGCGGCAGGGGATAGGCGAGGTCGGTGCGCGTCCAATCCACCACAGGCATGAAATTGTAGCAGACGACGCCGATACCGGCGCGGCCGAGATTGGCGAGCGAATCCTTCCAGGCGCCGAGCGCGCTCGCGGCGCCCGCGCCGCCGATCTTGATCGCATCGGGCGTCGGGATCGACTCGCAGACGCTCCATCTGAGCCCGCTCGCCGCGACCGTGCGCTGGCGGCGTTCGATCTCCTCGAGCGGCCATCGCACGCCCGGCGCGAGATGGTGCAGCGCGGTCACGATTCCGGTCGCTCCGGCCTGGCGGATATGTTGCAGCGGGATCGGGTCGGTTTCGCCGAACCAGCGCCAGGTCTGTTCCATGATCGTAATCCTCCCGGCCCCAGTGTGGCGCCTGCGCGGACGATAGGCCATAGCCCAGGGCGGACAGACGCCTCGCCAGATGCGCGCGCAGCCATGTCGCGCTCCATCCGCGTCCGGGCGCCCGTTGCGGAGGCCAAGCTCTTGCGTTCTGATGACGATCGCATTTCAACTCGAAACCGGCAGGTTTCGTCGCCGCCTTGGCCGGGTGAAACCGAACTGCAGTTCGAAGCGAGAAGATCCCATGAGTCCGTCCGAACGCATTGACCAGTTGATCGACGAACTCTCGGACTGGCGCGGCAAGACGCTCGCGAGCGTGCGCCGAAGCCTCCTGGCGGCCGACCCGGAGATCGTCGAGGAATGGAAGTGGATGGGCAGCCCGACCTGGTCCCGCGACGGACTTATCGCAGTCGCAAACGCCCACAAGGGCAAGGTGAAGCTCACCTTCGCTCATGGGGCGAGCCTTCCGGATCCTGACAAGCTCTTCAATGCCGGCCTCGAAGGCAATGCAAGACGGGCGATCGATTTTTTCGAAGGCGACGAGGTCGACGAGCCTGCGTTGCGAAATCTCGTGCGCGCGGCCATCGATAGGAACACGCTCAAGGCGACGAAAAAAGCCTCCGCGCGCCGGAATGCGAAAGCCGCCGGGACCGGCAAGTCATGAAGGTCTTCGGACGGGCCGAGGAGGCCCCGCGCCTGGGGTCAGCCGGCGAATAGGAGCGACCAGTTCACGAAAGGGCGCAGCTCCATCGTTTGAAAGGTCAGCAGGCCCGCGCGGATCAGCGGAAACGCCTGCAATCGCGCCGCGGCTTCGGCGAGGCTCGCACTCTCGAGTACGAAGACGACGCGCGACGGCGTCTGCGTCGCATAGGCCTCCCGGAGGGCGCCTTCGGCGAAAAGTTTCCAGGACTCCTGCAATTCGCCCTTCAGACCGGCGCGTATATCCTCTATCGGCGCGCCGGGCGCGACGTCGATGAGCGCCAGGATTTTCATTGCGAGCCGCCGCCCAGGAGTTCGTAGAGAATGCCGAGGGTGGCGCCGCCGACTTCGGTCGTGAAATCGCCGGCGAGCTCGGCCGCGAACGTGACCGCGGAGGTGGTGGCGCCGCCCGCGGCGACGATGCGCCGCCACGCCGCGTCTTCCGTTCGCGCGTCGATTCCGCCGCAGGCGTCGACCGCGACCAAGACTTCGTAGCCCGCCGCGAGGGCGTCGAGCGCAGTGCGCTGAACCACGATTTCGCTGGCGACGCCGGCCAGTATGAGGGTCCTGCGCCCGCTCGCGGCAAGCTCCGAGACGATCGCGGCGTCCGCGAATGCGCTGGTTTGGGTTCGCATGCGCGGCGCCGATCCGCCGAGCGGACCTGTGACCACGTCGAAAAAGGCGCCGCCCGGCGGAACCGCCGACAGAAAGGCCGGCAGTTTGTGCAGCGCCGACAGTTTCGCGAGGGCGCCGGCCGCGCGTCGAAGCCGCTCGACGGAAACGGTGCGGCTGTTCGTGACGATTTCGGCCTGCAGGTCGAGAAACAGAACGGCGGCGTTTTCGCGTGTCGGAACTCTCATGAGCGCGCCTCTGGGTTGGCGAAACTGTTACGCAGCTTGAAGCCCGATGGATTTAAACGCAACCCTTCCGCAGTTTCGGCGCGGTCCGTTTCGCGCCTCGCTCCGGCGCCTTGTGGGCGCCTCCCGCCGACCGTAATGTGCCGTCCCGAACGGGAGTTCACGGAGGCGAATTCGAATTGCGCGGCGGCTTGGTGAACCTCCTCGTGGCGGCGCTGGCCGCGCTCGCCATCGGCCTCGCCGTGATCCGCCTGAACGCTCAATACGCCGGCGTGACGATAGAGGCGGAAAGCCTTGGCGGCGCGCCCGCGACGGTCTATCGCCCCGCGTCGGGAGCGCTCGGGCCGGTCGTCGTGATCGCGCACGGTTTTGCCGGCTCCGGCGCGCTGATGCAGTCCTTCGCGCTCACCTTCGCGCGCAACGGCTATGTCGCTGTCACCTTCGACTTTCCCGGTCATGGCCGCAATCCGAACGCCGATGACCGGCGATTTGCAGCGCATCGAGGGCGCCACGCAGGTCTTGGTGGCGAGCCTGAGCGGCGTCGTCGACGCGGCGCGGACGCTCGGCGACGGCCGCATCGCGGCGCTCGGCCATTCCATGGCCTCTGATATCGTCATACGCTACGCCGAGGCGCATCCGGACGTCGCCGCGACGATTGCGGTTTCGATGTTCTCGCCGGCCGTGACTTCGGATGCGCCGCGCAATCTTCTCGTCATCGTCGGCGACTGGGAAGGCTTCCTGAAACGCGAAGCGCTTCGGGCGGTTGGGCTCGCGACCGCCCCGGCGCCGGCCGAGCCCGGGGTGACCTACGGGGACATCGGCGAAGGTTCGGGCCGGCGAGCGGCGTTCAGCCCGCATGTCGAGCATATCGGCGTGCTGTTCAGCCAGGCCTCGATGCGCGAGGCGCTGGGATGGCTCGATCGGGCCTTCGGAGTGCGCCGCGCCGAACCGCCTGCCCTCGACGCGCGGGGTCCCTGGATCCTTCTGCTGCTCGCCGGCGCCGTCGCGCTCGCGCGCCCCGTGTTCGCCTGGCTGCCGCCGCATCGCGGCGCCGCCTGCCGGGGCCTCTTTGCGCTGGCGCCGACTTCTGCCGGCGATGCTCGCCCCGGCGCTGGCGACCCCGATTTTGCTGCGCTTCGCGCCGACGCATTTCCTGCCGGTGCTGGTCGCCGATTATCTCGCCGCGCATTTCGCGCTCTATGGCGTCCTGACGGCGCTCGCGCTCGCCTGGACGCCCCAGGCGGCGCGGCCGACGCCGCCGTCCGGCAAGGTCGTCGCGGCCGCGCTTGCGGTCGCGGCCTATGGCTTCGCCGCGCTGATCCTGCCGATCAACGCCTATTTCACTTCGTTCGTTCCCGGTCCCGAGCGCGCGAGCGTCATCGCCGCCCTGGCGGTCGGGGCGCTGTGCTATTTCCTCAGCGACGAATGGCTGACGCGCGGCGCGGGCGCGGCGCGGGGCGCCTATCCCGCATCCAAGATCGCGTTCCTGGTCTCGCTCGCTATCGCGGTCGGGCTCGACTTCGAACGTTTGTTCTTCCTGATCCTGATCGTGCCGATCATCGGCCTTTTCTTCATTGTCTATGGCCTGTTCAGCCGATGGGCCTACAGGAGCGCCGGCCATCCCTTCGTCGCGGGCGCGGCCAATGCGATCGCCGCCGCCTGGGCGATCGGCGCCGTGTTTCCGCTTGTGGCGGGATAAGGCGCGATCCGCTATGCCATTCCTTTCGGCAGCATTCCACCGCGCGATCCGGGCCCCCGCATGAGCGAGAAACGCTATCCCGAGCCCTCGGCGGTGCTCGAACTCCTGAAGCCGATCACCTGGTTTCCGCCGATGTGGGCCTTCGCCTGCGGCGTCGTCTCCTCGGGCGCGCCGGTCCTCGCCAATGCGCGCGTCGCGCTGACCGGCGTCGTGCTCGCCGGGCCGCTGGTCTGTGCGATGAGCCAGGCGATCAACGACTGGCACGATCGCGAGGTCGACGCGATCAACGAGCCGAACCGGCCGATTCCCTCCGGCCGCATCCCGGGAAAATGGGGCCTCTATATCGCGGGGATCTGGACGATCCTGTCGCTGCTCGTCGCCGCCACGCTCGGGCGCTGGGTTCTCATTGCGGCGATGCTCGGGCTCGCGCTCGCCTGGGCCTATAGCGCGCCGCCGTTCCGGCTGAAGCGCAACGGCTGGCTCGGCAACGCGGCCTGCGGTTTTTCCTACGAGGGCCTCGCCTGGGTAACCGGCGCGGCGGCGATGCTCGGCGGCGCGCTGCCTTCGGCGCGAATCCTGGAGCTTGCGTTTCTCTACAGCCTGGGCGCCCACGGCATCATGACGCTGAACGACTTCAAGTCGATCAAGGGCGATGCGCAGATGGGCATAGATTCAGTGCCGGTGCTGCTCGGCCCCGACGGCGCCGCGCTCGCGGCCTGCGTCATCATGGCCGCGCCGCAGGTCGTCGTCATCGGACTGCTGACGGCCTGGGGCGCGCCGATCGCCGCGGCGATCGTCGCCGCGCTGCTGATCGGCCAACTCGCCATGATGGCGAGCTTCATCCGCACGCCGGTCGAGAAGGCGCTGTGGTACAGCGGCTTCGGGGTGCCGCTTTACGTGCTCGGCATGATGGTCAGCGCCTTCGCGGTGCGGTGGGCGGGCGCGGCCTGAACGCGCCGCGCCCTAACGCGGGCCTTATTCGGCCGGCTGTTCCCTCTGCGGGCCGATCCAGCCAGCCGGGGCGGCGCCGGGATGGGCCGGGGCGGGCGCCGGGCGCTTGGCCTTGGCCTTCGATCCCGACAGCCAATGCGACAGGCGGTCGAGGTAGATGTAGACGACCGGCGTCGTGAACAGGGTGAGCGCCTGCGAGACGATCAGGCCGCCGACCATGGTGTAGCCGAGGGGCTGGCGCAGTTCGGCGCCGGTGCCGTGGCTCAGCATCAGCGGCACGCCGCCGAGCAGCGCGGCCATGGTGGTCATCATGATCGGGCGGAAGCGCAGCAGCGCCGCCTTGCGGATCGCCTCGACGGTCGAGAGCCCTTCGTCGCGCTCGGCGGCGATTGCAAAGTCGACCATCATGATGCCGTTCTTCTTCACGATGCCGATGAGCAGGATCGTGCCGATCAGCGCGATCAGGCTGAACTCGTAACCGAACATCATCAGCATCGCGAGCGCGCCGAAGCCGGCCGAGGGCAGGGTGGACAGGATCGTCAGCGGGTGGATGAAGCTCTCGTAGAGCACGCCGAGGATGAGATAGACGACCACCAACGCCGCCAGGATAAGCAGCGGCACGGTTGAGAGCGAATCCTGGAACGCCTGCGCATTGCCCTGGAAGGTCGTGCTGACCGCTCGCGGCAGTTGCAGTTCCGCCTCCGCCTGCTGGATCGCCTTTGTCGCCTGTCCCAGCGCGACGCCGTTGGCGAGGTTGAAGCTGATGGTGATCGCGGGGAACTGGCCCTGGTGGCTGATCGACAACGGCGCGACCGGATTGGTCGTCCATTTGGCGAAGGCGCTGAGCGGCGCCAACTGCCCGGTCGTGGGCGACTTGATATAGATCTTGTTCAGCGTCGCCGGGTCGGCCTGCAACGCGGGCGGCACCTCCTCGATCACCTCATAGGTGTTGACCTGGGTGAAATATTGCGTCACCTGCCGCTGGCCGAACGCGTCGTAGAGCGTGTCGTCGATGAGTTGCGGCTGGATGCCGAAACGCGAGGCCATTTCGCGGTCGATGGTCAGTTGCAGCGTGGTGCCGGCATTCTGCTGGTCCGACGCGACGTCGCGCAATTCCGGCAAGGATTTCAGCTTGTCGAGGATCTTCGGCGCCCATTGGTTGAGCTCGTCGAGATTGGCGTCCTGGATGGTGTACTGGAACTGGGTGCGCGCCGCGCGCGCGCCCACCGTCACGTCCTGCGCCGCCTGCAGATAGAGCTTGGCGCCCTTGACCGCGGCCAGTTTGGGACGCAGCCGCGCAATCACCTGGAAGGCGTCGACGTCCCGCTCCTCGCGCGGTTTCAGCGTGATGAACATGCGCCCGTTGTTCTGCGCCGAGTTGCCGACGCCGGCGCCGAGCGCCATCGCGATCGTGTCGACGGCGGGGTCCGCCTGGACGATCGCGCCGAGCTGCTCCTGGATTTTGGACCATTTCGGGAAGGAAATGTCCTGTCCGGCTTCCGAGGTGCCAAACAGCACGCCAGTGTCCTGCTGCGGGAAAAATCCCTTCGGGATGATCACGAAGAGATAGCCGGTCGCAACGACAGTCGCGATGAAGGTCAGGAGCGTCGCGAATTGATGCCGGAGCACGAAATCGAGTCCGCGCCGATAGCCGTTGGCGAGCGCGTCGAACGCGCGCTCGCTCATGGCGTAGAGGCGGCCGTGATGCTCCTCGTCGTGGCTCTTGAGGAAGCGCGAGGCCATCATCGGGGTCAGCGTCAGCGACACCAGCGCGGAGACGAAGATCGTCATGGCGATCGTGACCGCGAATTCGCGGAACAGACGCCCGATGATGCCGCTCATCAGCAGGAGCGGGATCAGCACCGCGACCAGCGAGACCGAGATCGACACGATCGTGAATCCGATCTCGCCCGCGCCCTTCAGAGCCGCTTCATAGGGCTTCATGCCCTCCTCGATGTGGCGGGTGATGTTTTCAAGCATCACGATCGCGTCGTCGACCACGAAGCCGACAGCGATCGTCAGCGCCATCAAGGAGAGATTGTCGAGGCTATAGCTCGCCGCCCACATCAGCCCGCAGGCGCCCAGCAGCGCGAGCGGCACCGTGATGCTCGGGATGATCGTCGCCCAGACGCTGCGCAGGAAGACGAAGATGACCATCACGACGAGGCCGATCGTGAGCATCAGCGTGAACTGGACGTCGTCGACCGAAGCGCGGATGGTCGTGGTGCGGTCGGAAAGCACTCTGACGTGAATGTCGGGCGGGATCGAGGCCTCGAGCTTGATCAGCGTCTGCTTGATGCTCTGAACGGTCTTGATGACATTGGCGCCGGGTTGCTTGAAGATGACGAGGAAGATGCTTTCCTTTCCGTTGCTCCAGGCGCGCTGGGTGGTGTCGGCGGGTCCGGCGATCGCCTGCCCGATGTCGCGCACGCGCACCGGCGCGCCGTTGCGGTAGGCCACGATCACGTCGTTCCAGGGCTTGGCCTCGGTCAGCTGGTCGTTGTCGTAGATCGTGAACGCCTGCTTCTTGCCGATGATCGACCCCTTGGGATTGTCGACGGTCGCGGCCGAGATCTGCGAGCGGATGTCCTCGAGCTGCAGGTTCTTCTCGACGAGCTTGGCCGGATCGACCTGGATTCGGATCGCCGGCTGCTGCTGGCCGCCGATGCGAACGAGCGACACGCCGGAGATCTGGCTTATGCGCTGGGCGAGAATGTTTTCGCCGGCGTCGTCGACATTGATGATCGGCTCGACCGGGGACTTCACCGATAGAATCAGGATCGGCGTGTCGGAAGGGTTGACCTTGCGATAGGTCGGCGGGCTCGGCAGATCCTTCGGCAATTGGCCGGAAGCGGCGTTGATCGCGGCTTGGACGTCGTTGGCCGCGGCGTCGATGTTGCGGTCGAGGTCGAACTGCACGGTGATCGCGGTCGCGCCGAGGGAACTCGTCGACGTCATCTGCGAGACGCCGGGGATCTGCGCGATCTGGCGCTCGAGCGGCTGGGCGACCGAGGCCGCCATCGTTTCGGGCGAGGCGCCCGGCAGCGCGGCGCTGACGGCGATGGTGGGAAAGTCGATCTGCGGCAGCGGCGCCACCGGCAGCAAGGGATAGGCCACCAACCCGATCAGCAACACCGCCGCCATCAGCAGCGTCGTGGCGACGGGTCGGCGGATGAAGGGTCCGGATACGCCTCCGTCCATCGCTCAGCTCCCGGAGCCGGCGACGTCGACGGCGACAGGCGTGCCGGGCTGCAGCAGGAAGAGGCCGGTCGTGATGACGCGGTCGCCTTCCTTGAGGCCTTCCGTGACCACCATCGTGTCGATGTTCTGGCGCGAGACGGTCACGTTGCGCAGGGCCGCGCGGTTCTGGTCGTCGACGACATAGGCGAAGAGGCCCTTCTGGCCATGCTGGATGGCGACCGCCGGGACGGTCAATGCGTCCTTGTCGACGCCGACCGTAACGTCCGCCGTCACGGCGAGCCCGGGCCACAAGGCGTGGTCCTCATTGGCGAATTCGGCCTTGAGCCGGATCGTGCCGGTCGCGGCGTCGATCTGATTGTCGGTCAGCGTGAGCTTGCCGGTCGCCAGCAGCTTGCCCTCGGAGTTCTTGACGGCGACCTTCGGCTCTCCCTTGGCCAGCACGGCGTTGATCTGGCCGACATCCGCCTCGGGCGCGGTGAAAATGACCGCGATGGGCTCGATCTGGGCGATGCTGACGAGGGCCGTCAGTTGATTGGCCGCCACGAGATTGCCCTCGTCGACCAGCCGGAGCCCGGTGCGGCCGGAGATCGGCGCGCGAATGGTGGTGTAATCGAGTTGCACCGCGGCGGCGTCGACCGCGGCGGCGTCGGCCGCGATCTGGGCGATCAGCTGGTTGACCAGCGCCGACTGGGTGTCGAGCTGCTGCTGGGTCGCATAGCTCTGCTTGGCGAGCGTGGAATAGCGGGTCAGGTCGAGCTTGGCGTTGGCGAGATTGGCCTCGTCCTGCTCCTTCTTGGCCTTGGCCTGGTCGAGGGCGGCCTGGAACGGGCGGGGGTCGATCTCGATCAGCAGATCGCCCGCCTTGACGTCCTGGCCCTCGGTGTAGCCGACCTTCATGATCTGGCCGTCGACGCGGGCGCGCACGGTGACGGTGTTGTAGGCCTGGACCTGTCCCAGGCCCTCGATGACGATCGGGAAATCCGCGCGCTTGACCGGCGCGACCGAGACCAGGATCGGCTGCGGGCCCCGCGGCGCGCCCGCCCCGGGATTGCCGGACGCGGCTGCGCTCCGCGCGGCGTCGCGATTGAGCGAGGCCGGCAGGAACGCGTGCAGGCGATAAGCGAGCGGGCCGGCCGCCGGCGCGATCTTCTCGACGGCGTCGGGCGCGTACGCGCCGTATCCGGCGGCGGCGGCCGCCAGCGCTGCCGCCGTCCAAAAATAATGTCTAAATGCCATAGCTGACCTTAGGAGCCGAAGACGCAGGCGCGTCTTGGCAAGTTATTCAGCCCGATCATTTAGCAGATTTCCGTACTTTAGGGAGAGGGTTCAAGCAGATGTGACCCGGCAATGCGCAAACGCTTGCGTGAGCGGGCCGGGTCGCCCGCCTTTTCCGCTGCATCCCTGAAGGCAGCGACCCGGGGCCCGCCGGTTCCCGCGGCGCGGCCAAACGCCGCGGCGGCAAGGCGGCGCTCGCGCCCCGCGCGGCTTTGTTCATCCGATAGTCATCCCCGAGGGCTCATTGTATCCATTCAGGGTGATTTGCGCCGGCTTCGCGCGGGCCAAGGGACTTGTGGGGCAGATGATTTCGCGATCTTTGGTCGGCGCCGCGGCGCTGGCGCTATGCGTCCTGATGGGTTCGGACTCCTTGATCGACAGTGCGCAGTCGCTGACCGTGCCCGGCTTCTGCGGCGGCGTCGAGCCCTGCCCCCCGCTCTGCCAGGGCGCCGCCGAGGAGGAGCGCACTCCGGAAGCCTTCGTCCAGCGCGCCGCCTACGAACTCGCCGGCTCGCCCAATTTCCAGGGCCTGCCCGCCGCCAATCTGACGATGCCGGCGCTGCCCGATCCCAAGAACGTGTATTCCGGAACCCAGGCCGGCGATTTCAGCCCGGCGACGGCCGACGCGCTGCCGCGCATCTATTCGCCCAATCTGTGGACCGGCAAGGTCGACGTGATCGACCCCGAGACGTTCAAGGTGGTCGACAGTTTCGTGGCGATCCCGAGCCCGCAGCACATCGTCCCGTCCTGGGATCTGCAGACGCTCTGGGTTTCCGGCGACATCAGCTATCGCGGCGGCCACGCCTCGGTCATGCCGATCGACCCCAAGACCGGCAAGCCGGGCAAGGCGATCGACGTGCCCGATTCCTACAATATGTATTTCACGCCGGACGGGCGTTCCGCGATCGTCGTGGCCGAAGCGATGCGCCGGCTCGAATTCCGCGATCCGCACACGATGGCGTTGCAGGGCTACATCAACGCCCCGCATTGCGCCGGCATCAACCACGCCGATTTCTCGCTCGACGGCGCCTACGCGATTTTCACCTGCGAATACAACGACCAGCTCGCGAAGATCGACCTCGTCCACCACACGCTCGCCGGCATGCTGCAATTGTCGCCGCAAGCACATCCCGCAGGACATCAGCGATTGCGCCCGACGGCTCCGCCTTCTTCGTCGCGGACATGCTGCAGGACGGGCTCGATCGTCGTCGACGGCGACAGTTTCAAGGAAACCGGCTTCATCAAGACCGGCGTCGGCGCGCACGGGCTCTATCCCAGCCGTGACGGCAAGAACCTCTATATCTCCAACCGCGGCACCCACAATCTCGACGGCGTTCACAAGGGCGAGGGCAGCGTTTCCGTGATGGATTTCGCCACCCGCACAATCGTCGCCAACTGGACGCATCCCGGCGGCGGCAGCCCCGACATGGGCAACGTCAGCGCCGACGGCAAATGGCTGTGGCTGTCGGGCCGCTACGACGGCGTCGTCTACGCATTCAACACGACCGACGGCTCGGTCAAGACGATCCCGGTCGGCGGCATGCCGCACGGCCTGACGGTCTGGCCGCAGCCCGGCCGCTATTCGCTCGGCCATACCGGGCAATATGCGCTGAGCGGGCGTTCAGGTCGCCGCCCGCACGACATGGCCGCCGCGGGCGCGCGAGGCGTTCACGCGTTCGGGAGTGAACCGCGCCGCGATTTCGTTCGGGCCGAGATCCTCGATCTCGAGGAAGCCGAGCGCGCGCAACTTTGCAGCCAGGTCGGGCGTTTCAAAGAAGGTTTGCAGGGTTTCTCCGATATCGCGCACCCTCTTCGCCAGGCTTTCCATGGCCGCTCGCATGGCGGGATCTGCGACCTTCTCGATCGGATTGGCGTAGTCGAACACGACTTCGGCGCCGCCGGGAAGGCCGGCAATCCACCCAAGCGTCGCCAATACCGCGCTTTCGGAGAGGTAAGGAACGACGCCGAGCCAGAGGAAGACGCCGCGCCGGGCGGGATCGAATCCCGCCGCGGCGAGCGCCTCGGCCGGAGCGGCGCGCTCGAAATCGCAGGGGGCGAACACAAGATGGCCGGGCTCGCCGATGCCCGCCGCCGCGAGCCGGCGCCGCTTTTCCGCCTGCGTGGCGGCATGGTCGATCTCGTAGACGACGAGGCCCTCGACCGGCGTCAGCCGGCAGGCGAAGGTGTCGAGGCCGGCGCCGAGCACGACGATCTGCCGCGCGCCTTCGCGCACCGCGCGCAGGGCGGCGTCCTCGGCGATGCGGCTGCGGGCGGCGATGAACGTCCTCAGCCCGCTTCGGAACGGATTGGCCGCGGCCTCGGCCTCCGCGATTGCGGCGTCCCCGTCCGCGCCCAGAATCGGGATCGCGAGCGGGTCGGCGAAAATCCTGCCGCCCTCCAGGCGCTGGTGCGCGGCGCGGTGGCCGGCGGCGCCGAGGGCGGTGCGGCTGAATTGTCCCCTTGCATCGCTTAAATCTTTCCTGGCGCAAGAGCTATGTCGCAGATCGAGCAGGCGCACCGAATTCTGCGCTCGATTTGTGGTTTTACGCATTTATAATCGAGAATATGCGATCAGGGCCAGGAAAAGCGGTTCTGAGATCCGCGGGCCTAATCGATTCGTAATCTCTTGGGCGACTTTTAGACGGTCGCGACTCTTAAGCGGTCGGAAGCATTGCGGGACACCCTATGACCGAGCAAGCCAAAGTGATCGAGGCGGCGCCGGCGCCGGCCGCGGCGGCGCCCGCCCCGCCGCCCGCGCAGGCGCTGGATTCGGGCCTCGCCGGTCTTTCGCTCATCGCCGCCTATTACCGCATCGCCGCCGACCCGCTGCAGTTGCGCCATCAGCTCGCGCTGAGCGGGCGCACTCGCCAATGTCGAGGATCTGGTCGCGCGGCGCGAATTTCCTCGGGCTCAAGTCGCGCATCCTGCGGAAGATCGGACGCAAGCGTCTGCGCGCGCTGCCTTTGCCGATGATCATCGGCATTGAAGAGCGGCGGTTCGCCATCCTCGCGGTCGCCGCAGCCAAAGACCGGGCGCGAATTGATCGATCCCGATCGCGCGCACCACGCGCGAACTGACGTTCGACGAACTGCGCTGAGCTCGCGCACGGCGAGGTGGTGCTGGTCACGCGCCGGCTCGGCGGCGGCGGGCTTCGATCCCAACACGTTCGGCTTCCGCTGGTTCCTGCCTTCGATGCTGCGCTATCGCAGGCCGCTCGCCGAAGTGATGATCGCCTCGCTGTTCCTGCAGATGTTCGCGCCTGGTGACGCCGATCTTCTTCCAGCTCATCGTCGACAAGGTGCTGGTGCACAAGGGCCTGTCGACGCTGGTGGTGCTCGATCATCGGCATGGTCTCGCTCGGGCTGTTCGAGATCGGTGCTGCAGTTCCTGCGCTCCTACATCCTCAGCCATACCACCAACCGCGTCGACGTCGAGCTTGGCCGCCGCCTGTTCCATCATCTCTTCCGTCTGCCGCTCGCCTATTTCGAGACGCGCGCGGCGGGCCAGACGGTGGCGCGCGTGCGCGAACTGGAGACCATCCGCTGCGTTCCTCACCGGCCAGGGCCTGACTTCGCTGCTCGATCTGGTGTTCACCCTCGTCTTCTTCGTCGCGATGTTCATCTATTCGGTGAAGCTGACGCTGATCGTGCTGGCGACGATCCCGGTCTATATCGTCATCGCCGCCGTGATCCGCCCGATCGCTGCGCGAGCTGATCAACGAGAAATTCAATCGCGGCGCGCGTTCGCAGCAGTTCCTGGTCGAATCGATCGTCGGCGCGCAGACGCTGAAGGCGGCGAGCGTCGAGCCGATAATCCAGGCGCAATGGGAGGAGCGGCTCGCCGCCTACGTGAGCACCTCGTTCGACACGGGCGTCCTCGGCTCGCTCGGCCAGAACATGATCCAGTACGTGAGCAAGATCGACGACGGCGCTGATCCTGTTCATCGGCGCGGAGGCGGTCATCGACGGCACGATGACGGTCGGCGAACTCATCGCCTTCAACATGATCGCCGGGCAGGTCGTGCAGCCGATCCTGCGGCTGTCCCAGCTCTGGCAGGATTTCCAGCAGGTGCAGGTCTCGGTCGCCCGGCTCGGCGACATCCTCAATGCGCCGCCCGAGCCGGTTCCGCAGAACCTGCTGACGCTGCCGCCGCCGCGCGGCGCGATCGATTTGCGCAACGTCACGATGCGCTATCGCCCCGACGCGCCGGACGCGCTGCGCAACATCAACCTGTCGATCGAGGCCGGCGAGGTGATCGGCTTCGTCGGCCCGTCGGGCTCGGGCAAATCGACGCTCGCCAAGCTCGTCCAGCGCCTCTACAGCCCGCAGACCGGGCCAGGTGATGCTCGACGGCGTCGACGTCGCCCAGCTCGATCCGGGCTGGCTGCGCCGGCAGATCGGCGTGGTGTTGCAAGAGAACATTCTGTTCAATCGCTCCATTCACGAGAACATCGCGCTCGGCGATCCCGCGATGGCGCGCGCGCGCGTGATGCAGGCCGCGCGGCTCGCCGGCGCCGACGAATTCATCGCCCAATTGCCGCAGGGCTACGACACGATCATCGAGGAGCGCGGCGCCAATCTCTCCGGCGGCCAGCGCCAGCGCATCGCGATCGCGCGCGCGCTCGCGACCAATCCGCGCATTCTGATCTTCGACGAGGCGACCTCGGCGCTCGATTATGAGAGCGAGCGCATCATCCAGGAACAACATGGCGCGATCGCCCGCGGACGCACGGTGCTGATCATCGCCCATCGTCTGGCGGCGGTCAGGCCCTGCACGCGCATCGTCGGGATGAACCGCGGCGAGATCGTCGAGGTCGGCAGCCATGCCGAATTGCTGGCTCGTCCGAACGGCCTTTACCGCCGCCTGTGGGAGCTGCAGTCGGCACAATGGCGAAGGCCGAAGCATGAACCAGCGCACCCCGCCTCCCGCCGATACCCCGAGCTCGCCCGCGCCCGCCCAGCCGCGCACTCAGGCCAGCGTCACAGGGGCGCGACCGCGAGTTCCTGCCCGCCGCGCTCGAGATCCTCGAGACGCCGCCGCCGCCGATGCCCGTCGTCGCTGATGCTGACGATCTGCCTGTTCTTCGCGGCGGCGCTCGCCTGGTCCTTCTTTGGCCGGCTCGACGTTCACGCGGTCGCGCAGGGCAAGATCGAGCGCGCGGGCCGCGCCAAGGTCATCCAGCCGCTCGAACCCGGCAAGATCGCCGCCATTCATGTCGCGCTCGGCGACCACGTCAAGGCCGGCGACCTGGTTATGGAGCTCGATCCGGCCGAGGCGATGGCCGATGCGATGGCGCAGAGCGACGCGCGCGATGCGAGCCTGGCCGAAGTCGCGCGCCGGCGCGCCGCGATCGAGATCGCGCGCTCGGTGCAGCGCGAGCCGGAGGCCTCGCGCCGCCGCCTCGAGATCGACCGACAAGTCGCCGATCGCCAAGGCCGCCGCCGATTCGGCGAGCCGGATCGTTTGGGACGCCAACGTGCCGCAATCGGTGCGCTCGCGCGAGAGCGCCGTGCTTTCGGCCGATCTCTTCCAGCTCGCCGACGCGCTCGACGAGCCTCGACAAGCAGATGGCGCAGAAGGAGGCGACCCGCGAGCGCCTCAAGATGAGCATCGCCTTTCAGAACACGCTGATCGAGACGCTCACCCAGCGGGTCGGCACGCGCCAGGAGGCGATCGACCTCAAGGTCGGCACCAAGATCAACCTCTACGACGCCAAGGAGGAGCTGGAGAAGTCCCAGTCGGCGCTCGCCTCCGATCAGGGCCAGTTGATCGAGACCGACGCCGCCATCAAGGAGGTCGAGAGCGAGAAGACCAAGACCGATCTCGCAATTCATCGCCGACAACGAAAACAAGCTGGTCGACGCCGCCCGCAAGGCCGACGAGGCCCGCGAGGGCTTCGCCAAGGCGCAAGCGCGCCTGCAACGCACGAAACTGTTCGCGCCCAGCGACGGCGTGGTGCAGCAGGTTTCGGTCACGACGATCGGACAGGTCGTCACCACCGGCCAGGAACTCGTCGTCATCGCGCCTTCCGAAGGCGCGTTGCAGGTCGAGGCGCTGGTCGCCAATCTCGACATCGGGTTCGTCAAGCTCGGTCAGGACGCGGTGATCAAGGTCGACGCCTTTCCGTTCACCCGTTTCGGCGTGCTGCACGGCAAGGTCGCCCGCATCGCCGCCGAGGCCGTGGACGAAAATTCGGCCAAGCGCGCGCTCGCCGATGCGACCACGTCGGGGAGCCCGGGCGGCGCGCCCGCCGCTTCCGCCCCCGGCCAGCCCGAAAGCTTCGTCTTCCCCGTCACCGTCGCTCTCGCAGGAGACGAAGATGAAAGTGGGCGACGCCGAAGTTCCGCTCGCGCCCGGCATGACGGTCGCCGTCGAAATCAAGACCGACAGCCGCCGCGTCATCGACTACCTGTTCTCCCCGCTCGCCAAGGTGGCCTCGGAGGCGTTGCGCGAGCGTTGACGGCCACAGGCCCGGCCCTGACGTAAGACGCGCGGCCCGAAACGGCGCGGGTCACTCCCCGATCTCGCCGTTCGCCACCGCGATCGCAAAGGCATAGGCGCGCGCGACCTCCTCCAGCCGGTCGAAGCGGCCCGGGGCGCCGGCGTGGCCGGCGCCCATCGCGGTGCGCAGCAGGATCGGCCCGCCGCCGGTCATCGTCGCCCTCAGCCTCGCGACCCATTTGGCGGGCTCCCAATAGGTCACTCTCGGGTCGGTGAGGCCCGCGAGCGCGAGGATCGCGGGATAGCTCTGCGCGCTCACGTTGTCGTAGGGCGAATAGGCGCGGATGGTCTCGAAGGCCTCGGGGTCGCGGATCGGATCGCCCCATTCCAGCCATTCCGGCGGGGTCAGCGGCAGGCTCGCGTCCAGCATCGTGTTGAGCACGTCGACGAACGGCACGTCGGCGATGATGCCGGCAAAAAGCTCCGGCGCCATGTTGGCGATCGCGCCCATCAGCATGCCGCCGGCGCTGCCGCCGTGCGCGACGATGCGGCGCTTGTCGGCAAAACCCTCGAGCGATCAGATGGCGGGTCGCGGCGAGGAAATCGCCAAACGTGTTCGGCTTCTTGGCAGCTTGCCTTCTTCGTACCAGCGCCAGCCCTTTTCCGTCCCGCCGCGCACATGGGCGATCGCATAGACGAAGCCGCGATCGACCAGCGAAAGCCGGTTGGTCGAGAAGCTCGCGTCGATCGCATGGCCATAGGCGCCGTAGCCGTAGATCAGCAGCGGCGCCGTGCCGTCGAGCGGCGTCGCCGCGGCGATAGAGCAGCGAGATCGGCACCTGCTCGCCGTCGGGCGCGGGCGCGATGCAGGCTGCGCACGACATAGGCGGCCGCGTCGAAGTCCTTCGGCGTCATCTGCTTCTTGACCAGAAAGCGCTGGCGCGCCGCCATGTCGTAATCGTAAGTCTCCTGGCTGCAGGCCATCGAGGAAAAGCTGAAGCGCAGCACCGGGGTGTCGAATTCGTAGACCGTCTCCAGCTTCAGGAAATAGGTCTGCGCCTCGAACGCGATCGGATGGCTCTCGCCGCTATTGAGATGATGGACGATCGAGCCGCGGGACATTGTCCTCGCGCGTCAGCAGCGCGAGATAGTCCTTGAACAGCGCCGCGCGTCTCGATCAGGCGGCCGTTCTTGGCGGGCAGGAAGTCGCGCCAGTTCGCCTCTTCGGGCGCCTCGCTCGGCGCCGTCACGATCTTGAAATCGTCGGCGCCGCCGGCGTTGGTCCTGATGTAGAAGACGTCGCCGTGATCCATCGGATGATAACGAGGCCCGGGCGTCGCGGCGCGATCCGCCGGGGCGGATCGGCGGGCGAAGCCGAGATCGACGACATGCGCCTCCGAGGCGTCGTGGCCGTGCACCACGATGAAGGCGCGCCGTCCGAGGCGGGTCGGCGCGAGCGACATGAACCAGGCGGGATCGGCTTCCTCGAAGACGCAGACGATCCTCGGATTGCGGCTCGCCGAGCCGATGCAGCATCACGCGCCAGGGCCGATGGTTCTCGTCCTGCAGGATGTAGAGAAACTCCTGCGAATTTTGCGTCCAGACGATTTCCCCGGTCGTGTTCTCCAGCCGATCGGTGAGATCGGCCTCGCCCGCGACGTCGCGCACCCGGATGGCGTGCATTTCCGAGCCCTTGTCGTCGGAGCTCCAGGCGAATTTGCGATGGTCGGGCGAATGGCGGGCGCCGCCGAGATGGAAGAACGCCTTGCCCCGCGCTCGCGCGTCGCCGTCGATCAGCACCGTCTCGCTGCCGCCGCCGCGCGGGCGCCGGCAATGGATGCGATGCTGGCCCCCATGGCGGAAGCGCGAATAATAGCTGTAGGGGCCGTCCGGCGGCGGCCGGCTCGCTGTCGTCTTCCTTGAGGCGCGCGCGCATCTCGCGCACGAGCTGGCGCTGGAGGGCGCGCGTCGGCGCCGAGAATCTCTTCGGCATAGGCGTTTTCGGTCTCGAGCCATCGCGGATTTCCGCCGGCAGCGCGGCGGGATCGCGCAGCACCTCCCGCCAGTTTTCGGCCCGCATCCAGGCATAGTCGTCGCGCCAGGTCGCGCCATGCGCCGAGAGCTCGCGCGGGCGCACCGGCGCCTCGGGCGGGACGGGCGCGTTGCGCGCTTTCGTATTGGCCATGGGCAAGGGCTCCCTTCGCGGCGGCGTTTCATCGCATGGGCGCTCCCGCCGCGCCAATAGACTATTGCGCCGACGGGCGCCGCGCGCCACATAGAGCGGGGCGCGAAGGGCGCCCTTTGGGAGTTCGCCATGCCCCAAACCCGCGGCCGGTTCTTCGACGACATTTCACGCCTGATGAGCGACGCGGCGGGTTTGGCCGAAGGCGCGCGGCGCGAGGTCGACACGATCGTGCGCACTCAACTCGAGCGTCTGATGTCGGGCATGGACGTCGTTAGCCGCGAGGAGTTCGAAGCGGTGCGCGAAATGGCGGCGCGCGCCAGAAGCGAGAACGAGAAACTCGAAGCGCGAATCGCCGCGCTCGAAGCGCGACTTTCCAGGGATAAATCGGGAAATTCCTGATTTCCCCATCTTTTTGATTCGCATTAGAGATTCTGTGGACGATCGCGAGCCTCGGGTTTACGCGGCGGCGCGAATCGTCGACTTTGGGCTTGTTTGATCGGCGCGCGGGCATGTAGGTTCGACGTAGGTGATTCGGGGTCAGAAGCGGCTCCATCGCCGGGATGTGCGTAACGTGCCTTGCGTCCCGTCCACGCCCTCCGAAAGACAAGGCATGATCCCCAGCGAAACCGAATCCGTCGAACGGCCCGAGCATCCCGTGGACGTGGTCGAGCGGCTCGCCGCGCTCAACGAATGGGCGTTCGACCGCGCCGACGAGGACGAAATCTCGATCCTCGTGGCCGGCGTCTGGGCCAATTACGAAGTCGCGTTCACCTGGCTGCCCGACCTGGAGTCCCTGCATGTCAGCTGCTCGTTCGACCTGAAGATCCCCGCGCGCAAGCGCAACGAAGTGGCCGCGCTCGTGCAGATGATCAACGAACAATTGTGGCTCGGCCATTTCGACCTTTGGAGCCGCGAAGACATCGTGATGTTCCGCCACGCCCATTGCCTGGCCGGCGGCGCGCAGGCGAGCAACTCGCAATGCCGCACGATCGTTAAGGCGGCGCTCGCGGCCTGCGAGAACTATTATCAGGCGTTCCAGTTCGTCCTGTGGTCGGGCCGCAGCCCGAAGGAGGCGATGGACCTGGCGATGTTCGAGACCCACGGCAACGCGTAAGGCGGCCCCTGCGGCCTTCGACGAGCGCGCGGCCTGTCGTGGGGCGAAAGCCAGGCTTGCGCTTGCCGGCCCGGCGGCTCACAATTGCCGAAAAACACGTTTCGGGAGGATGACATGAACGCGCATGCGCAGACCGCGGCCATCGACGCCGCGAAGGCCGAGGCCGCCATCCGCGTCGATCTGGCCGCCTGCTACCGGCTGGTGGCGCTCTACGGCTGGGACGATCTGATCTTCACCCACATTTCCGCGCGCATCCCCGGCCCGGAGCATCATTTCCTGATCAATCCCTATGGCATGATGTTCGAGGAGATCACCGCCTCGAGCCTGGTCAAGATCGACATGGACGGCAAGACGGTCGGCGCTTCGCCCTATCCCGTCAATCCCGCCGGCTTCACGATCCATTCCGCCGTCCACGAGGTGCGCGAGGACGCCGGCTGCGTCATGCATCTGCACACGCCGACGGAACCGCCGTTTCGACCTCGAAGGAGGGCCTGCTGCCGCTGAACCAGACCGCGCAGCTCGTCATCCCCGATCTCGCCTATCACGACTACGAGGGCGTCGCGCTCGATCTCGACGAGCGCCCGCGCCTGCAGCGCGACCTCGGCGCGAAGAATATCATGCTGCTGCACAATCACGGCACGCTCGCGGTCGGGCGGACCTGCGCCGAGGCGTTCCTGCGCATGTATTTCCTCGAGCGCGCCTGCACGATGCAGGTGCGCACGCGCATGCTCGGCGGCGCTGCGAGCGACTATCCGACCGCGCCGGACGTGATCGAAAAGAACGCCGCGCTCGCGCGCTCGGGCGGCATGTCGGCGCTCGCGGAAAAGCTGGTCTGGCCGGCGCTGCTGCGCAAGCTCGACCGGATCGATCCGGGATTCAGGAACTAGAGGCGGGCCGCCGGGCCCGGCCATCATGGCTTGGCGGCGCGCGCCTTGGCGGCGGCGCCTCAGCCTCCCAATACCTGCGCGCACGCCGCCAGCAGCCGCGCGATCTGCGCTTCGCCGCCGACCGTGATGCGCAAGATAATCGGCGATGCGCGGCTTGGTGAAATGCCTGACCAGCACGCCTCGCTCGCGCAGGGCGCCGGCGAGCTCCGCGCCGCCGTGCGCGGCGTGGCGCGCGAACACGAAATTGGCGGCCGAGGGCAGCACTTCGAAGCCGAGGCGCGACAGTCCCTGCGGTCATGCGTCTCGCGCCCGCGCATCACGGTCGCGCGGCTCGCCTGAAAATAGGTCTCGTCCTCGAGCGAACGCGATCGCGCCGGCCTGGGCGGGGCGCCCGAGCGGATAGGAATTGAAACTGTCCTTGACGCGCGTCAGCGCCTCGATCAGCGCCGCGTCGCCGAGCGCATAGCCGACGCGAAGCCCCGCCAGCGCGCGCGATTTCGACATCGTGCTGCACGACGAGCAGATTGGGATGCTCGGCGATCAGCGGGATCGCGCTCTCGCCGCCGAAATCGACATAGGCCTCGTCGATGACGACGGGAATGTCGGGATGCGCGGCGACCAGCGCCGCGATTTCGGCGCGCGCAGCGCGATGCCGGTCGGCGCGTTCGGATTGGCCAGGATGATCGCGCCGGCGGGCCGACGGTAATCTGCGACCCGCACCCGCATTTCGCCGTCCAGCGGGATCGCCTCGTGCGCGATGCCGAAGAACCGGCAATAGACGGGATAGAAGCTATAGGTGATGTCGGGAAACAGCAGCGGCCTGTCATGCTTGAGCAGGCCGGCGAAAATATGCGCGAGCACCTCGTCCGAGCCGTTGCCGACGAAGTCTGATCCGCCCTCACGCCGTGATAGGCCGCCAATGTTTCGCGCAATGCCGTCGCTTCCGGATCGGGATAGAGCCTGAGGAGTCGGAGGCCGCCGCGCGGATCGCCTCCAGCGCGCGGGGCGAGGGACCGAGCGGGCTCTCGTTGGTGTTGAGCTTGACGAGATCGGCGATGCGCGGCTGCTCCCCGGGACATAGGGGGTGAGTTCGCGCGCCAGCGCGCTCCAGAAGCGGCTCATTCAAACGCGGGTTCCCTCGGCCAAACGCGGCGCCTTATGGCACGGCGCGGCGCGCGGGCGAAAGGGTCCTCAGTAGCCGACGGCGAGCGTGCCGCGCTGGCGCGGGTCCGCGGCGCCGGTCAGCGTTCCGTCGGGGGCGCGCGCGATCGAATAGGCCGAACCCATCGCCTCGCTCGACTGCGACGTCGTAACCCATGCCCTTCAGCAGCCGGATCGTGTCGGGCGAGATTCCGCGCTCGAGGCGCAGCTTCGTCGGGAAAACCCTGGTGGTGCGACGCGCGGCGCGTCGGTCGCCTCGGCGACGTTGAGGCCGTGATCGATGAAATCGACGATGATCTGCAACACCATCGTGATGATGCGCGAGCCGCCGGCCGCGCCGGTCGACGAGTTCGACCTGCCCATCCTTGAACACGAGCGTCGGGCTCATCGAGGACAGCGGGCGCTTCATCGGCCCGGGCGCATTGGCGTCGTCGCCGAGCAGGCCGTAGACGTTGGCGACGCCCGGCTTGGCCGCGAAGTCGTCGAGTTCGTTGTTGAGCAGGACGCCCGTGCCCTCGGCCACGATCCCGCTGCCGTAGGGCAGGTTGAGCGTGTAGGTGTTGGCGACCGCATTGCCCGCGGCGTCGACGATCGAGAAATGCGTCGTCTGATCGCTCTCGTAGCGCTGGGGATCGCCGGGCATGATCTCCTTGGCCGGTCGCGCGCGATCGGGCGGGATCGTGGCGCGCAACGCTTCGGCGTAGGCTTTCGACGTCAGGCCCGCGAGCGGGATATTGAGAAAATCGGGGTCGCCGAGCCAGCGCGCGCGGTCGGCATAGGCGAGCTTTTCCGCCTCCGCCAGATCGTGGATCTCGGCCGCCGAATTAAGCCCGGCTTCTCGGATCGGGAAGCCTTCGAGGATGTTGAGGATCTCGATGACATGCGCGCCGCCGGAGGAGGGCGGCGGCATCGAGACGATTTCATGCCCGCGATAGGTCCCGCGCACCGGCTCGCGCTCGACGGCGCGATAATTGGCGAGGTCGTCGAGCGTCATCCGCCCGCCCATCTGGCGCACCTCCGCGACGATTTTTTCGGCGACCTCGCCCTTGTAGAATCCGTCGGCGCCCTGGCGCTGAATGCGCTCCAGCGTCGCCGCGAGATCGTCGAGAGCGATGTGATCGCCCGCGACGCGGCGCGCTGTAGATCGGGCTTGAGATAGATGCGCGCGCTCTCAGGATGCAGCGCGAAGACCGGCCGCGCGAACGGGCAGCGAGTCGACGAGATCGTCGTCGACGGTCAGGCCCTTGCGCGCGAGCGCGGCCGCGGGCGCGACGAGATCGGCGAAGGTGAACTTGCCCGAGCCGTATTTGCGCCAGGCGAGTTCCAGCCCCGCCACCGTGCCGGGCACGCCGACCGCGAGCCCGGAGAAGCGCGACTTGAACGGGTCCGCCTGGCCGTTGGCGTCGAGGAATACATCCTTGGTCGTCAGCGCGGGCGCGGTCTCGCGGTAGTCGATCGCGGTGGTCACATGCAGTATCGGCGCGATGGATCAGCATGAAGCCGCCGCCGCCGATATTGCCCGCGCGCGGCAGCGTCACCGCGAGCGCGAAGCCGACCGCGACGGCGGCGTCGACCGCGTTGCCGCCGCGCTCGAGAATATCGAGCCCGACCCGCGAGGCCGCGGCTTCCTGCGTGACCACCATGGCGTGCGCCGCGACGACGGGCCGCGCGATCGCGTAGGGCGAGATGATCTGCTGGGGATCGGCGAGCGCGGGCGGCGCAACGGCGAGGACGAGGCAGGCGGCGAGTGCGGTTCTCAGGAGCATGGGGCGGGGATTCGGGGTCATGGGCGCGATTTCGAGCGGCCAGGATTGCGAGCGAAGCCGAGCCATTCACGGATGGCTTGGCTTCATTCGCGATGACCGGCCGCATTTGCATTCCATAGCATGGACGCGCGCCGTGTCTTAACCGGTCGCCACCCGCCGGCCCTTTTCGTCGACGATCCGCTCGCCGTCTTCCTTGAAGAATTCGCCGCGCTGCGCAGGCAGCAGGTCGATCACGAGTTCGCTGGGGCGGCAAAGGCGCACGCCTTTGGGGCTGACCACCAGCGGGCGGTTGATCAGGATCGGATGCGCCATCATGGCGTCGATCAGCGCCTCGTCGGAGAGCGCGGGATTGTCGAGTCCGAGGTCCTTGAACGGCGTCCCCTTCTCGCGCAGCAGGCCGCGCGGGGTCAATCCGGCGCGGGCGATGAGCTGGAGCAGCATCGTTCGCGTCGGCGGACATTTCAGATATTCGATCACATGCGGCTCGACCCCCGCGTTGCGGATCAGCGCGAGCGCATTGCGCGAGGTTCCGCAGGCGGGATTGTGGTAGACGATGACGTCCATCGCGACGGTCCCCTGTTGCCGGAGCCCCGTTCATAGCGGCGAATCCCCGCCGGCCCAAATGGCGGCGGCGGGGTTGCCAATCGGGTCCGCCCGCACTATTTATGTTGACGAGATTAAACACATGAACGCAAACAACCCGTCCGCGCCTGCGACCTCCGGCGACCTGGCGCAGGCGCTTGCCAGCTTTCGCGCCTGTACGCCGCTATTCCACGCGCTGGGCGACAAGTTCCGCCAGGACATCATCATGCTGCTGGCGGCTGAAATGCGTCTGAACGTCAACGAAATCGCCGAGCGGATCGCGCTTTCGCGGCCCGCCGTCTCGCATCATCTCAAGGTGCTCATGCAAGCTGGCGTCATCGAACGGGAACGGGTTTCGCGCGAGAATTTCTATTCTCTCAGCCTCGATGACGCGCTGACGCGCCTGCGCCGTCTGGTCGAATTGGCGGAAGCCTCCTGCACCTGAAGGCCCGTTCATGAATGTCTGTCGGCGTTTCGCCGGATAAGTCCAAACGTTTGAACCCATGGGAAAGTGAAATGAGCGCTGCAAAACCATCATCCGCAGTCGCGCTGGTCACCGGCGCTTCTTCCGGCATCGGCAAGGCCCTGGCCGAAGTTCTCGCGGCCGACGGCTTCCGACTTGTGCTGGCGGCGCGCAGCGTCGCGAAGATGGAAGCCCTTCGCGCCGATCTCGAGCCAAGGTTTCGCGTCAAGGTCGACGTCGTCGGGGTCGACCTGGAAGTCCCCGACGGCCCCGGCAAGCTGTTCGACGCCGTCAAGCAGCGCGGCCTCGTCCTCGACGTCCTCGTCAACAATGCCGGATACGGCGTCTTCGGCGATTTCAAGGACACTGCGCTGACCAACGAACTGGCGATGATGCAGCTCAACATGTCGAGCCTCGTCGCGCTGACCAAGCTCTTTCTGCCCGACCTGATCGCGACGAAGGGCAAGATCCTCAACGTGGCGTCGACCGGCTCGTTTGTCCCCGGGCCGAACATGGCGGTCTATTGCGCGACCAAGGCCTTCGTATTGAGCTTTTCCGAAGCGATCGCCGAGGAACTCGCCGAGACCGGCGTAACCGTCACCGCGCTTTGCCCCGGAGCGACCGCTTCCGGATTTCAGGACAAGGCCGCGATGCAGGACTCCGCTTACGTCAAGGGCAAGCGACTGCCCACCAGCGAATCGGTGGCGAAGTTCGGCTTGGAGGCGATGAAACAGGGTCGCCGCGTCGCCATTCCCGGAGCGGTGAACTGGGCGATGGCGCAAAGCGTGCGGTTTACGCCGCGCCGCGTGGTCACCGCGATCGCCAAGCGCGCGATGCAAAGGGTGTGAAATAGCGCTTTCGCCGGGGGGCTGCGCCTGTTAGCGACGGCGCCTATGTCGAAGGCTCTCCCTCCCGCCGCCAAGGTCCGAGACGCCACGCTGGTCGGGCTGACCGCGATCGGGCTGTGGTCGATGCTCGCGCTGATGACCGCGGCTTCGGGACGCGCGCCGCCGTTCGAACTGGCGGCGCTGACGTTTCTGATTGGCGGCCTGATCGGGCTCGGCTTCGCCGCCGCTCGCGGCCGGCTCGGCGCGCTGAGGCAGCCCTGGCCGGTCTGGGCGGTCGGGGTCGGCGGGCTGTTCGGCTACCACGCGCTCTATTTCGCGGCGCTGCGGCTCGCCCCGCCCGCCGAGGCGAGCCTGATCGCCTATCTCTGGCCGCTGTTGATCGTTCTGATGTCCGCGCTGCTGCCGGATGAGCGTTTGAGCGCGCGCCATCTGGTCGGCGCGCTGATCGGCTTCGCCGGCGCGGCGGCGCTGTTCTGGGGCAAAACCGGCGGCGTCGTTTCGGGCGCGCCGACTTCAGACGTCGCGCTCGGCTACGCCCTCGCGCTCGGCTGCGCGTTCGTCTGGTCGAGCTATTCCGTGCTCTCGCGCTTCCTCAAACAGGCGCCGACCGAGGCGGTGGCCGGCTTCTGCCTCGCCACCGCATTGCTGGCCGCGCTCTGCCATTTCGCGTTCGAGACGACGGTGGTTCCCGAAACTGCGGCGCAATGGGCGGCGATCGCCGGGCTCGGGCTCGGTCCGGTCGGCCTCGCCTTCTATGTCTGGGACTACGGCGTCAAACAGGGCGACATCCGCCTGCTCGGCGTCGCCGCCTATGCCGCGCCGGTGCTTTCCACCCTGATTCTCGTCCTCGCGGGATACGCCCCCGCCTCGGCCTCGCTCGCGCTCGCCTGCGCGCTGATCGTCGGCGGGGCGGTCGTTGCGTCCCGGCGCGGCTAGGCCGCAAGCCAATCTTGCCTGCGGGTCTTCGAGACGGCTCGCCGCAGATGCGAGATCGTCGCCGCTCGACGGCGGGCCGGCCGTTTGACTCCCATGGCAAAATCCGCGACCGTTTTGGCTCAAAGCGGGCGGGGGGCGGAGCGTGGGCGCGGAGCGGGTTTCGATCGAGATATCGGGCGGCGTCGCCGACGTCAGGCTCAATCGCCCGGACAAGCTCAATGCGCTCGATCCCGACATGTTCGCGGCGATCGTCGAAGCCGGCGAGAAATTGCGCCGGACGCCGGGCGTGCGCGCGGTTGTGCTCTCCGGCAACGGCCGCGGCTTCTGCGCCGGCCTCGACAAGGAGACCTTCGCGGGCCTCGCCTCGGGGCGCGCGGGCGGCGTGCCCTCGGACCTGATGGCGCGCACCCACGGCCTCGCCAATGCGCCCCAGCAGGCCGCGTTCGTCTGGCGCGAATTGCCGGTCCCGGTCATCGCCGCGATTCACGGCGTCGCGCTCGGCGGCGGCTTCCAGATCGCGCTCGGCGCCGACATTCGCTATGTCGCGCCCGACGCGCGCCTGTCGATCCTGGAGATCAAATGGGGCCTCGTGCCCGACATGGCTGGCTTCGCTCTCGCCCGCGGACTCGCCCGCACGGACGTATTGCGCGAACTCGCGATGACCGGCCGCCTGTTCACCGGCGCGGAGGCGGCGAGCTACGGCCTCGCGACTTCGGTCCATGAGGACCCGCTCGGCGCGGCCCGGCGCACCGCCGAGGAGATCGCGGCGCGCAGCCCCGACGCGGTGCGGGCGATCAAGCGCCTGATGAACCGCATCCACGACGCGGACACCGAGGAGATCCTGATGGCGGAATCGGCGGAGCAGAGCGCGCTCATCGGTTCGGCCAACCAGGCCGAGGCGATCCGGGCCGGGCTCGAAAACCGGGCGGCGCGGTTCATGGATCCGGATTAGCGGCGCGCCTCGGCGTCGGCAACCCGAGCAACGGAGGGAACGGCCATGTTCAGCGATCGCCTGTTCGCGGGCAAGAAGATCCTCGTCACCGGCGGCGGCAGCGGCCTCGGCCGCGCGATGGCCGAAAGGTTCCTGACCCTCGGCGCCGAGATCGCGATCTGCGGCCGGCGCAAGGCGGTCTGCGACGCCACCGCGCAGGCGCTGACCCAAGCGCATGGCGGGAGCATCGCAACCTATGGCGTCGACATCCGCGACGCGGCGGCCGTCGACGCGATGGTCGAGGATATTTTCAGCACGGGGCCGCTGACCGGCCTCGTCAACAACGCCGCCGGCAATTTCATCTCGCGCACCGAGGATCTTTCGCCGCGCGGTTTCGACGCGATCGCCAATATCGTGATGCACGGCACCTTCTATGTCACTCAGGCCGTCGGCAAGCGCTGGATCGCGGGCCGCCATCCCGGCTCCGTCGTCTCGATCACGGTCACCTGGACGCGCAACGGCGGCCCGTTCGTCACGCCTTCGGCGATGAGCAAGGCGGCCATCCAGGCCATGACCATGTCGCTGGCGAGCGAATGGGGCCGTTACGGCATCCGCCTCAACGCGATAGCGCCCGGCGAGATCCCGACCGAGGGCATGAGCAAGCGGCTCTCGCCCGGCCTCGATCCGGGCGCGCGCACGCGCGAGATCAATCCGCAGGGCCGCGTCGGCACGCTCGCGGAATTACAAAATCTTGCGACCTTCCTCCTCTCGGACGGCTGCAACTGGCTGAGCGGCGAAACGATCGCCATGGACGGCGCCCAGGCGCTCGCGACGGGCGGCAATTTCTATGAATTGCGCAAGTGGGGCGACGCCGAGTGGAAAGCCGCGCGCGACGCGATCGAGGCGCAGAACGCCCGCGACCGCGCCGCGCGCGGCTGACGGTTCGTTGCGTAAAAACCCTGGGGGAAGCCGGCGCCATGTCCGCACTCGACATCGAACGACCCGAATTCATGAAGGACGAAGAGATCGTCATGTTCGAGGATTCGGTCGGAAAGTTCTTCGACGCCCATGCGCCTGAGTCGCGCGTCGCCAGATGGCGCGCGGCGGGCGTGGTGGAGCGCGAAATGTGGAACGAGGCCGGCGCCGCCGGGCTGCTGTGCCTGGCCATTCCCGAGGCCTATGGCGGGGTCGGCGGCGACTATCGCCATGAAGTCGTGTTCATGGAGCAGATCGGCCGCAAGGGCGTCGACGGCTTCGGCGCCTCGCTGCACAACGCGATCGTCGCGCCCTATATCCTGCACTATGGCTCCGAGGAGCAGAAAAGGAAGTGGCTGCCGCGCATGGCGAGCGGCGAACTGGTCGGCGCGATCGCGATGACCGAGCCGGGCGCCGGCTCGGACCTGCAGGGCGTGCGCGCCAGCGCGCGCAAGGACGGCAATCATTACCTGATTTCCGGCCAGAAGACCTTCATCACCAACGGCCAGACCGCGAACCTGATCATCGTCGTCGCCAAGACCGACCCGGGCGCCGGCGCCAAGGGCACCTCGCTGATCGTCGTCGAGACCGACGAGGTCGAGGGCTTTCAGCGCGGGCGCAATCTCGACAAGATCGGCCTGGATGCGCAGGACACGTCCGAACTCTTCTTCAACGACGTGCGCGTGCCGACCTCCAACCTGATCGGGCCGGAAGAGGGCCGCGGCTTCGTCCAGTTGATGCAGCAATTGCCGCAGGAACGGCTCAACATCGCGGTCCAGGGCATGGCGACGATCGAGCGCGCGCTGAAGGAGACGATCGACTACGTCAAGCAGCGCAGGGCCTTCGGCAAGGCGCTGATCGAGTTCCAGAACACGCAGTTCAAGCTGGCCGAGTGCAAGACCGAGGCGAGCGTCGGCCGCGTCTTCGTCGACCGGCTGATCGGCCTGCATCTCGAGGGCAAGCTCGACGCCGCGACCGCGTCGATGGCCAAATACTGGATCAGCGATCTCGAGAACAAGATCGTGGACACATGCCTGCAATTGTTCGGCGGCTACGGCTACATGAACGAATATCCGATCGCGCGCATGTTCCGCGACAGCCGGGTGCAGCGCATCTATGGCGGGACCAACGAGATCATGAAGGTGCTGATCGCAAGGACGCTGTGAGGCCCGCGCCCCGGGGCGTCGGCGCCGCCGCCCTTCGCCGCTCGGAATGGATCGGCCGCCCGCACGGCGGCGACGCCTTCCTGCGGCAAGCCGAAGCCCCCTGGGCGCCGTCCGGCTCCGCGCAAGCGCGGGCGGAAGCCGACAGGCGTCGGGGCGACGGCGGAATGGGAAATGACGGGCGCGTCGCCGTGATATCTGATCTGACCAAGTCAGGGGGACAATCGATCTCGGTGTGCTATGATGGAAAGGTGAGCTTCCTTTAGTGCATGACGCTCGGATTCGTTACACAGATAGGAACGAAACAGCTTCATCAGTGAGTAGACTTCGCTCAGCAGGCAGTTTACAGTTGTCGGAGGAAAAAGCGAATACAGTGAGTTTCGCTGAGCTAGGCGCTGCCTCCAAGATGCGGTGTGAGCGTTTTGGCGCTAGCGTGATGAACGATGAGTTAGCGGCAAGCTGCGCTGCGTGCTCATCGTGTTTCTGTATGATGATCGCGACATGCATTGGGCAAAAACTCCTCACTTTGCATCGCAAAGTAAGTTAGCAAAAAAACACTCAGGCCTTCGACAAGCTGGCCTCGGTGGACGACGTTCGCTGTCTTCATCGCGTCGCCGCATCGCGAACGACCTTTTCGAGAATCTGGAGGTAGTCGAGGTATCGTTGGCGCCGCGTCGTTATCGGCACAGGTTGTGGGCGGTTTTCGGGAAGCTCTTGACGATTTCCACGATGCCTTCTTCTTCCAGCACGTTGAGGTGTCGACCAGTTATCGTCAATCCGCACATTGCTTGAGGTTGCCGAACGCGATTCCCTTGGGATGGGCGACAAACGTCGGAGCCGAGTCGCACGCTCGTGGATGGCGCGATCCAGCCTTCGTAAGCGAACTGAGCGGTTCGGAGACGTCCGATCCGGCATGTGCGCCTCGATAGCTCACCAAAAGCGAAACCGCGGCGATGAACTCTCCGATCGCAAAGGAAGTCCCATCGCCCAAGGAGAGAACTGCATGTGCCCCTCGCGCGAGCGCCAGACACGCCAACACCGGTCAACAAGCACCAACCCGCAACGAAACGAAGCGACGGCGGCAGATCTCGACACGCCGCGAAAACGCCGACGCCAGGACGACCTGCCAAAGGCCCGGCAGCATCAAAGGGTGAGCAACAACGCCCGTAAGGCGCCGAAAACCATGGCCGGTCGAAAACCTGCCAAATGCATCGGCGATCCACGACGGCGCTTGCCCCTTGAAAAACGCTGCCGGCGGACGCACCCTCGGCCAACCCGGGGCCGCGATCTGGAGACCCTCTGGGGAACGGGAGTGAAGAATGAGCTCAGGGAAGCCCGCTTTTGTGCTCGTACATGGCTACTGGCACAATTCCGCCTGTTGGCGCGAGGTCGTTCCGCGTCTCGAAGCCAGAGGTTTCGAGGTTGTGGCGCCCGACCTGCCGGGAGCGGGCGTCCATGCGAAGGTCCCCGCCTCTTTCCTGCAGCGCCCGCTCGATCCCGCAGCCTTCGCCGCCGAATCCTCGCCGAACGCCGCCGTGACGCAGGAGGAGCGCACGCAAGCGGTCCTCGCCGCGATCAAGTCGATAGGTCGTCCGGTGATCCTGGTCGGACATTCGATGGGCGGCGCAACGATTTCCGACGTGGTGGAGGCTTCGCCCCGCGATGTCGCCGCGGTCGTTTACCTCACCGCTTTCCTGCTTGCGCCCGGCGTGCCGCCGATAGCCGTGATCACGCACCAGACGATGGCCGCCGCCGTCGTGCCCTCGCTATTTTGCGCCGACCCTGCCGTCGTGGGCGCGCTGCGCATCGACCCGAGGTCCGCCGATCCCGCCTACCGCGCGCGCTTGAAGGACGCCTTTTACGGCGATGTAAGCGACGCCGAAGTCGCGAAGACCGCAGCGACCCTGCACCCCGATGAACCCGCCAGCACGGCCATGCGGCCCAGCGCCGTGACGGCACAGCGCTTCGGCGCGGTCGCTCGCCACTACATTCGTTGCACCGAAGACCATGCCATCACGCTGGCCGGTCAGGATTACATGATCGGCGCCGCCGACGCCGCGCTCGGCAGCGCCACGACCGTGCATACCCTGGCGGCGAGCCACTCGCCGTTCCTTTCTCAGCCGGAGGCGGTGACGGCAATCCTCGCGGGCATCGCGGCTTAAGGCATCGGCCGCAGTCCCCGCCACGTCACGCCGCGGGGCCATCGGGGCGAGCGCGTCGTTTTCGGCGGCGACGACTGCGCGCTCCATCGCGACCGGCTCGCCCAATCCTGCGGCGACTACGGGGTCGAGGCCTGGGCCTGGCGCCTGACGCCCAATCGCGTCCGCATGATCCTGGGTCCCGCCGAGCTACCCGCGCTCGCGCGTTAAGCCGATTCCGGAGCCCCCGCTTCGCCGTTCGGAAAGGATCGGCCGCCCGCGCGGCTGCGACGCCTTGCCGCGACAAGCCGAAGCGCGTCGGGGAGACGGCAGAATAGGGAAATGACGGGCGCGTCGCCGTAAATCCTATTTCTGCTCGTCGTCGTGATCGGGCTCATCTTTCTGGCGGCGAAGATCGCGAGCCAGCGTCGAAAGCTAAAGCTGGGTCCCGGCCTCGACAGGCCGCAGTCGAGCCCAAGCGGTCATTCCGCGCTAGGCGCGGTCCGCCGGGTTGCGTCGCCAAGGCATGGCTTCGGTTCGTGCTGCTGGTTCGCGTCGCGGCCAAACTGCGGTTGTAGATCGACGTCAGCTCGCGGTCACGATGACGGCGCCAATTGCGATTTGGCGGCCGCAAGCTCTTTCGCCATTTTAGCGATTCGCGTCGCTTCGATCCCGATCTCGCGCAATTGCCCGGTTGGAGAGGTTATGGCGCCGCAAAAGAAGAGGCCGGGTTCCGCGGTGGCTTTGCCGCTGACCAGCGGTTTGCCCTGAGCGTCGAGTACGCCTCTTGCATCCGGCAGCAGCCCGCGCAAGTCGGGGCGGAAGCCGGTGGCGAGCACGATCGCGTCGAACTTTTCCGGACCCGTCTCTTTGAAAACCACGCCGTCAGGCGTAAACCGATCGATGTCGCCGCGGACCTTGATCGCGCCCGAGCGAATCTTCGCGACGGTTCCGACATCGAGCAACGGCACGCGGCCATCCTCCTCCACCATTTGCCGCGGTCCCTTGGCGGCGCACTTCATGCCGAGGCTCTCAATCGACCCGACGGCGAGACGTATCGCCGGCGCGCTTACAAAATCGACGACGCGGGCCGGCAAATGGCGCTGGGCGATCGCCCAACTCAGGATCGGGAGTCCCAGCAATTCTCGTGGCAATATCCGGACCGGACCGCGTACGCTGAGGGTCACATCAAACTTATGCTCAGCGAAGTCGAGCGCGATTTCGCCGCCCGAATTGCCGAAACCAACCACCAGCACGCGCTTGCCCGAGTAAGGCGCGGGATTGCGATAGGCGCTGGAATGCAAGACCGCGCCCTTGAAGAGCTCCATGCCTGGCCAAGTCGGCGAATAAGGAAAGTCTGCAAATCCGGTCGCGACAACGACGACCGGCGCCGCAAAGACTCTCGCACCCGCCTCGATGCGCCAGAGCGAGCCTGCGCGCCGTATCGCGTCCACTTTGCAGCCGAATACAGGCTCGAGCTTGAAGCGCGACGCATAAAGTTCGAGATATTCCACAACTTGCGCGCGCGAGGGATATCGTCCGTAAGCCCGCGACATCGGCAGCCCTGGCAGCCCGGAATGGCCGCGATAGGTATGCAGATGAAGTCGGTCGTAATGGCGCCGCCAAACCGAGCCGACCTTTTCAGCCTTGTCCAGAATGACGGCCCTTTGACCTTGCTCCTGCAGGCTCGCCGCTGCGGCGAGGCCGGCCGGACCCGCGCCGATGACAATTGCATCGGCGTTATCCAACCCGTCCTCCGTTTGTAGCCGTTCAACCCAAATGCGCGAGATCGCGTTGGGTTGTGGCCGGACGCTACGACGGTTCGGCCTTATTGGACAAGTCGGCGCCGAGATCGCGATGTATCGACGTCCTCCCGCCGGGAACGGCGCGCTCCGTTGGCTCGGACATTCCAGGTCTTTTCGCCTCAAGAGGCGCCGCCTCTTTCCATTGCCGCCTGCTTATCTCAACGCGCGATCCGATCGGTTTGGAGGACCGGCATCCCCCCAACTGAGACGGCCGCGGCGACCGTCGCAAGTCGACCCAAACCGGCCGGTGACGATCGACGCCCCGGACACTGGGAGTCGCTCCGACCGTGATCCCGCCGCGTCGACACAGGCGAGCGCGCATTCTCCGTCGGCGGCAGCGGATGTCTTGTCGCCGCGCGGCGCTACGCAGGAGCGGGCGCCATACTCTGACCGCTCGTTCGGCGCCGCATGACGATCGGACCGCGTTTCACGAACGGATCGAGCTATGCCGTCGAGCCGGTTCAGGCAGCGGTCTTGGTTGCGCGGATTGGCGGCGGCGCAGTTGGGTTCGTCGGAGGAATCGCGGCCGTCGACCCTGCGACGAACGCCGCGCCCGATCGTGATTGAAAGACGAGCGGCGCAAGACGGCGCAGGGTTGACTTGCATCCCTCATCCTGCAAGGACAATGCGCTCAAGCGTTTCAGGCGGACGCTTGCGAGCCAAAATTCAAGAAATCAAGATCCAAGAGGTCGGAGCTTCTCGTTCGCGAGCCGCGAACGATTGGCTGAATCTGTCGAACTGGGCGGGGCGAACATGCCGAAACTAGCCGACAATTCGGAAGCCGCGAAGCGTAGTTCTGTGCAGGTGGACCTGGCCCTCCAGGGCGGCGGGTCGCATGGCGCGTTTACATGGGGCGTCCTCGATCGGCTGCTCGAAGAGCCGTGGCTGAAGATCGAAGCGATCTCGGGCACCTCGGCCGGCGCCATGAACGCCGCTGTGCTCGTCAGCGGATATATGGCAGGGCGGCGCCGAGGGCGCGAGGAAGGCGCTCAACCGCTATTGGGCCAAAGTGGCCGAAGCCGCGCGGTTCAGTCCGCTGCAGCGCTCGCCGCTCGACAGGATGATGAATCGCTGGAGCCTCGACACATCTCCCGCCTATCTCGCAATGGACCTGATGTCGCGCATGGTTTCGCCCTACAGCCTCAATCCCTTTCGGCCATAACCCGATCAGCGAGCATACTCGAGAAGAGCATCGATTTCGCCCATCTCGACGAGGCGACGATCAAGCTCTTCATCACGGCGACGAACGTGCATACGGGCCGCGGGCGGGTTTTCCGCAACAAGGACATCACGCCCGACGTCCTGCTCGCCTCGGCTTGCCTGCCGACCATGTTCCAGGCGATCGAGATCGAAGGCGAGCCCTACTGGGATGGCGGCTTCGTCGGCAATCCGACCATCACGCCGCTGGTGCGCGAGAGCGAGGCGGCCGACGTGATCCTGGTTCAGATCAATCCGCGCGTGCGTGAGGAGACCCCGCGCACGGCGACCGAAATCCTCAACCGCCTCAACGAAATTTCCTTCAACTCGCCGTTGATGAAGGAGTTGCGCATGATCGCGCTGCTTCGGCAAGCCGTCGATCCGGGAACCGGAGAGGGCGCGCGCTGGGCGAGGATGCGAACGCACTGGATCAGTCACCGACAAACTCGCCGAATATGGCGCCTCGTCGAAACTCAACGCTGAGAGGAGCGTTTCTGGAGCTGCTGAAGGCGGACGGGCGTCGAATGCGCGGACGCCTTTTTGCGCGAACATGGCGACGACCTGGGAAAGCGTTCGACCGCCGACCTCGACGTGCTGCTCTCTGAGGTCTGAGACGATGGGCGGTTCCGTTCTTATCGGGCTGCTGGGGATTCTTGTCGGACTGGGCATTCTGATCTGGCTGGCCTTCCGAGGTTGGAGCGTGCTTCTGCTGGCGCCGCTCGCCGCGGTCGTCGCGGCGCTGTTCTCCGGCGAACCGATCCTCGCGCACTGGACGCAGACCTTCATGCGCAGCGGCGCGGGGTTCTTCGCGAATTTCTTCCCGCTCTTCCTGCTCGGCGCCCTGTTCGGCAAGCTGATGGAGGACTCCGGCTCGGTCACCGCGATCGCCGACTTCATGACGCGCAAGCTCGGCGCCGGACGCGTGATCCTGGCGGTCGTGCTCGGCGGCGCCATCGTAACCTATGGCGGCGTCAGCCTGTTCGTGGCCTTTTTCGTGATCGCGCCGATGGCGCAGGATCTGTTCCGGGCGGCGGGCATTCCGCGTCGCCTGATGCCGGCCGCGATCATGCTCGGCACGGCGACCTTCACCATGTCGGCTTTGCCCGGCACGCCGTCGATTCAGAACACCATTCCGATGCCCTTCTTCGGCACGACGCCCTTCGCCGCGCCAGGTCTGGGCATACTCGCCTCGGCGATCATGTTGGGCTTCGGCCTCTGGTGGCTTGGGCTCCAGGAGTCCGCCGCGAAGGCGAAGGGCGAGGGCTTTGGCGAGGGCGCTCCGCGTTCGGCCGAGGCGCTGGCGAAGGACGAGACCCTGCGCGAGCGCGCCTCGACCGCGCGCGAATTCGATCCGGCCGAGATCGCGCATGGGCGGGTCGCAGATTCAGCCGCCGCCATTCGCCGTCGCCGCCGCGCCGATCGTCGTCGTCATCCTCGTCAATCTGGTCCTGTCGCTATTCGTGCTTCCGCGGCTCGATCTGAGCTTCCTCGCCAGGCCCGAATGGGGCGGCGCGTCGGCGGCCTCGGTCACGGGCGTCTGGTCGGTGATCGCCGCGCTCAGTTGCGCGATCGTCGCCGCGCTTGCGCTCAACCTCCGGCGCATCCCCGATTTGCGCGCGACCATGGACGCCGGCGTCAATGCGTCCGCCCTGCCGGCGATCAGCGTCGCGAGCCTGGTGGGGTTCGGGGCGGTGGTGGCGGCGATGCCGGCTTTCGCTGTGGTGCGCGACGCGGTGCTCGGCATCGGCGGCGGCCCTGCCGTGTCGCTCGCCGTCGCGACCAACATCCTTGCGGCCTTGACCGGCTCCGCATCCGGGGGCCTGACGATCGCGCTCGATGCGCTGGGCGCGACCTATCTCGAGCGCGCGGCGAAGATCGGCATGGACCCCGCGCTTTTGCATCGCGTGGCCGTGATCGGGTCCGGAACGCTCGACAGCCTGCCGCATAACGGAGCCGTCGTCACGCTTCTCTCCGTCTGCGGCTCGAACCACAAGGACAGTTACAGGGACCTGTTCATGGTGGCCATTGTCGGCGCGATCGTCGCGCTTGTCGTGGTCATTGCGTTGGGATCGGCAGTCGGATCGTTCTGATCCGACCTTTCCGCGACTAGACGAGCTTGGCGCGGACGCGCGCGAATTCCTCGTCGCTGAGCGAGCCCGACTTCCTCAGCGCGTCGAGCTTGGCGATCTCGTCCGCCACGCTGAACCCAGGAACTTCTGCCGCGGCGATCCGCCGATATCCTTCGCAGACGCCTCAACCGGGATTGCGTTAGCCAAGAAAGTTGCGCGAACGGAGCGGCCGGCTGCGCGCGAAGTTCCCGGCAAAGACTTCGACAGGGGGCCGGCGTCCTTCCAATATTCCATAATGGCCAACTGCTGACCGTACGCGGGGGAGTCGGTCAACAGCTTGTGTTGCTTGCCGCGGCGGATGACGAGCTTGCCATTGACATACTCGAGTATAGCCGAGTCGCCGGCGGCGTCCGAGATTGCCAAGTGCATGCTTGCCGGCCAGTGACCGCAGTTACCCCAACTAACCCGGTCGAGGCGACGGTCGCAAGTCGATATAAAGCGGCCCTTCGCCCTGCGCAGCGGCGTGCTAAGCTAGACCGCGCTTTGGGGAAGCCGATGACGGAAACCCGGAAAATCGCCGCGATCCTGGCGGCTGATGTGGTTGGCTTCAGCCGGATGGCGAGCGCGGACGAGGACCGCACGCTCGCGCGACTGCGGACACTGCGCTCGGAACTTATTGATCCCACTGTCGCCAGCCAGAATGGACGGGTGTTCAAGCGCACGGGCGATGGCGTACTGGTCGAATTCCGTAGCGTGGTCGAGGCCGTGCGCTGCGCCATTGCCATCCAAACTGCGATGATTGAGCGCAACGTGGGTCTTTCAGCCGATGATCGCCTCGAGTTCCGGATTGGCGTCCACCTCGGCGACGTCGTGGAGGAGAGCGACGGCGATCTCATGGGCGACGGCGTCAATATCGCCGCGCGCCTGGAGGGCGTGGCCCAGCCGGGCGCGATCTGCATCTCTGACGACGCCTATCGGCAGGTAAGGGCGAGGCTAGATTTCGCGATAGGCGATCTCGGTGAGACAAAATTGAAGAACATCGCCGAACCGATAAGGGTCTATTCGCTTCAGGTCGGCGCGCCCGTCATGCCGAAGGCGACGCGGACAATTGCGCCCAAGGGACCCGTGGCGTTCCCGGCGCTGCCCGACAAGCCCTCCATCGCCGTTTTGGCGTTCCAGAACATGAGCGGCGACCCCGAGCAGGAATATTTCGCCGACGGGATAACCGAGGACGTAATCACGGACCTCTCCAAGATTCGCGGCTTGTTGGTGATCGCTCGCAATTCGAGCTTCGCCTACAAAGGCAAGGCGGTCGACATCCGCATGGTCGCCCGCGAACTTGGCGTTCGATCGGTTCTCGAGGGCAGCGTCCGCCGGGCTGGCGGCCGGGTGAGGATCGCCGCGCAGCTCATCGACGCGGAAAGCGGGGGACATCTCTGGGCCGAACGTTTCGATCGGGAACTGAGCGACATCTTCGCGGTTCAGGACGAGGTGACCAGGCGGATCGTTGACGCGCTCAAGATCAAATTGAGCCCAGGCGAAGCCGCTACGCTGGCCGCCGCCGATACGACCAACAGCAAAGCGCACGACTTCTTCCTCGCCGGCCGTGAGCTCTTGTTCGGGCTGACGACGAGGAATCGGGAGATGTTCGATAGATCGACCGAACTTTTTGCGAAGGCAGTGGCCGAGGACCCAAACTACGGCGAGCCATATGCGGGACTCGCGTTCTCCCATCTTCTGAACTGGCAGACTCATTGGACGGACGATTGGAGCCGTTCGCTGGAGGCCGCCGAGAACAATATTGAGTTCGCCCTGCGAAAAAGCCCGCGGGTCGCCTTCGTGCATCATATCGCTGCGGTTTTCTTCTTCTGGAAAAAGGATCTCGATCGATCCATCGTCGAGGCGGATGCGGCCATCGATCTCAACCCGAATTACGCTCACGCGCACAGCACGCGCGGTCTCGCCAGCATATATAGCGGGCGGCCTCTAACCGCCGTGCCGTTCATAGAACAGGCCATGCGGCTGGATCCTGCGTCCAAGCAGCATTACCTGCACTTTCTAGGCTCGGCTTATCTGCTCGCTGGCGACTACGCGGTGGCTGCCGCCGCATTCAGGGAGCGGATCCAGCTCAGTCCGAAGACCGATCTCTCGCGCGCCTTCCTCGCCGTCGCGCTCGGCCATCTCCGCGAGGCGGACGAAGCGCGGCAGGTCTGGCGCGAATTGTTGGAGATTAATCCGAAATACTCGTTCGTCGAGCACCTAGGCCGCCTACCGTTCCGCGACTCGGCGGAAGCCGACCGTCTGACAGAGGGGCTTACCATGGCTGGCATCGACGATTTGGCGAAGTAAGCACCGGGTTTCTCAGGCACGCCCCGCGCCTAAAGCGGCAACGATCCCACCAATCCCCTGCACGTCAGCTCCGGAGACGCCATAGCCATCGATTTGGCGACTGTATTGGGCTTGTCTCGACGATACGCGGGTGCGCGCCAGGTGACGGCTCTCCCGCCAAATGCGACGCTCGCGGCGACGCGCCTAGTCGTCAAGGCGTCAGCGTCTTCGAGGCCTTGGCCTCCTCCACGAACTCGACGCCTAGCTCCTGGCTTCCGTCGCGCAGCAGCAGATGCGACGGTATCCCGTCCGGTCGCAGCCGGTTCTCGGCCAGAGGCGACACATAGCTTCGTCCCGCCTTGCGACGGTCGAAGTCAGCTCGGGCGGCCGCGCGCAGTTCGGGATCGGTCATGAGGTCGTACCCGACGCCGGCCATGACGATGGCGGAATATATCGACGCCTTGTCCCCGATGCTCGCGCCCCCGCAGGCCGTCACCGCCCAGGTGTGCAGCCCGACACCGATCGGCATGGTCGCCAGGGCGAAGAGACCCGTCGGAGTATTGTAGCTGACATCTCCGACATCGGTTCCGCCCCCCGTGGTGATTTCAGGGAGAATGGGCATGACGTCGCTCATGAGTCCGGCCTCGGGCAATCCCATTTCGCGCTGGCAAGCCCTGGCGAACTGCTGCTCCTCCTCGGTCCACTCCAGGGCGAGCGTGGACATATGGGCGTGAATGCGGCTCGCCAGGGTTTCGTTCGGCAACAGGTCATGCATTCCGAAGAAATGATCGATGGCGACCTCGGTCTGCGTCGAGGTCGCCGCCCCATTAGCGACATCCTTGACCCATCCGGTTACGGCATCGACATCCGCCCTGTCCTGATCGCGGATAGTGATGAGCACTTCGGCGGAGCCGGGGACCACATTGGGCGTCGATCCTGCGTCCGTGTAGACGTAATGGAGGCGCGTGGTGGGCTTGAGATGTTCACGCATGAACTGGATGCCGACGCCGAACAGCTCGGCCCCCTTCAACGCGCTACGACCCTCCCAGGGATCGACGCCGGCATGGGCGGTGCGGCCCGTGTAGCGAATGCGCAGCATGTTGACAGCGGCCGTCCGAAGCAGGCCCGTCGCATTCATGGGTCCCGGATGCCACGCCAGGCTGGCGTCGAGATCGTTGAACAATCCGTCGCGGGCCATGAAAACTTTGGCGCCCTGAGTTTCCTCGGCCGCGCAACCATAGACGCGTATCGCGCCTGGCGTCTTCCTGTCGATCATCATCTTTTTTAGGGCCAACGCCGCGCCGGTGCAGCCTGCGCCCAACATGTTGTGGCCGCAGCCGTGTCCGACTTCGGCGCCGGTTGGGCCGGGCGTCCGCCGCGGCTGGGCCGCGTTGCCCAAGTCCGGAAGCGCGTCATATTCCGGGAGGAAGCCGATCTTCGGTCCGCCTTCACCCTGCGACCATTCGGCCAAGAAGGCGGTGGGAATGCCGGAGGTTCCGGTGCTGACGATCGTGAAGCCTGCTTCCTTCAGTTCCCGCAGGTGAATCTTTGAAGAGATCTCCTCATGCAGGGAAAGCTCCGCATTTTTCCAAACCTCCTGAGAAATCCGCAAGATCGCGTCCCGCACCGACTGCACGGCGTCGTGCGCGACCCGGGCGGACGCGGGTGCGGCTATATCTTTGGCCCCGGCGGAAGAAGGCGGCAGCATCCATGCAGCTGTAGACGCCAGGGAGCCGGCCAGCAGTGAGCGGCGAGACATATCGACAATCCGGCCATAGGAATCGTTCCGCATCGCCATCCTCCAAATGGACTGCCGCTCTTTCATGGCATCGCAAAGGCGAATACAACGGCTGCTGCGATCCTTGCACTTGAAATGACGCAGCGGTCCCTCGTCCTCGCTTCGCAGACCAACGCCTGCGGGCAGAAGCCAGGAAGGGTCAACATTCCCGTCTTCAGACCATATATTTACCGGCATCCCATGGATGGAGCCCGACTGGAGCGAAATCTGCGCCGTTTTTGGGTTCCAAACAAGCACGAGCTTGCAGCTTAACTGCGGCCGGCGCGCCGGCGGACAGCGCCGAGGCCCGCCAAACCCGCGGCGAACATTCGGAGAGCCGAATCTTCCTCGACCAAGACACGCGTCTCCCGTGGTCTTGCCGAACGCGTGACATCCGAACGCGCTGCGCTGATGACGTGACCGGCGGCGGCCGCAACGCGGCGATTAGCCGCAGGATGTCGGCGAAGAGGTTATTGGAGATCGCGACCTCAGCATCCAGAAAGCGACATAGCGGCCGTGGCTGAAAACATTCGCGCCGATCTCCACCGGATTGTCCTTCAGGTTTCCTCGGCCAATTCCTCGCCGGCCGTGAGCTCTTGTTCGGGCTGACGACGAGGAATCGGGAGATGTTCGATAGATCGACCGAACTTTTTGCGAAGGCGGTGGCCGAGGACCCAAACTACGGCGAGCCATATGCGGGACTCGCGTTCTCCCATCTTCTGAACTGGCAAACTCATTGGACGGACGATTGGAGCCGTTCGCTGGAGGCCGCCGAAAACAATATTGAGTTCGCCCTGCGAAAAAGCCCGCGGGTCGCCTTCGTGCATCATATCGCTGCGGTTTTCTTCTTCTGGAAAAAGGATCTCGATCGATCCATCGTCGAGGCGGATGCGGCCATCGATCTCAACCCGAATTACGCTCACGCGCACAGCACGCGCGGTCTCGCCAGCATATATAGCGGGCGGCCTCTAACCGCCGTTCCGTTCATAGAACAGGCCATGCGGTTGGATCCTGCGTCCAAGCAGCATTACCTGCACTTTCTAGGCTCGGCTTATCTGCTCGCTGGCGACTACGCGGTGGCTGCGGCCGCATTCAGGGAGCGGATCCAGCTCAGTCCGAAGACCGATCTCTCGCGCGCCTTCCTTGCCGTCGCGCTCGGCCATCTCCGCGAGGCGGACGAAGCGCGGCAGGTCTGGCGCGAATTGTTGGAGATTAATCCGAAATACTCGTTCGTCGAGCACCTAGGCCGCCTACCGTTCCGCGGCTCGGCGGAAGCCGACCGTCTGACGGAGGGGCTTACCATGGCTGGCATCGACGATTTGGCGAAGTAAGCACCGGGTTTGTCAGGCACGCCCCGCGCCTAAAGCGGCAAGGATCCCACCAATCCCCTGCACGTCAGCTCCGGAGACGCCATAGCCATCGATTTGGCGACTGTATTGGGCTTGTCTCGACGATACGCGGGTGCGCGCCAGGTGACGGCTCTCCCGCCAAATGCGACGCTCGCGGCGACCGTCGCCGGTCGACCCAAAGGCGACATTCGGGCCTGCAACCCAAATGGACGAGATGCGCGAGAGCGCGGCTCCATCCGGCGGATGCCGGGCAATATCCGAAGACGGGCCAGCTCTTGCAAATGCCATCAACCGCAAATACCCTTGGCTCAACACGCGGGTCATCCCGTGCCGTCGTCCCGCGATTGTCGTTTCAGTGCAACGATTGGGGGCTCACGATCGTGGAAAATCGCATCGTCCGGACCTTCGTCGCCGCCATCGCGATCGGCGCGTTCCTCGCCAATTCGGCGCTGGCCTGCACCGGCATTACATTGAAAGCCAAGGATGGCGCGGTCGTCTTCGGCCGTACGCTCGAATGGGGCGCGTTCGATCTGCATTCGCGGCTGGTGATCGTGCCGCGAGGCCAGGAATACAGGGGGGAGACCCCGGAGGGGCTTAACGGACTCGGCTGGAAGGGGGTCTACGGCGCAGTTGGCCTCGATGCGCTCGAGAAGGATTTCATCGTCGACGGCATGAACGAGAAGGGCCTTTCGGTGAATGTCTTCTATCACCCGGGCTTCGCCGAATATCCCGCCTATGACCCCGCCAACGCGGCCCAGACGCTGAGCAGCCTCGATGTCGCGCAATACCTCCTCACCACTGCCGCCAGCGTGGATGAGGCGCGCAATGCCATGGCCAAGGTGAAGGTGATAGGCGTCGTCCAACCCGCAATCGGCATCGCGCCGCCCATCCACCTGATCGTCACCGAGCCCAGTGGCAAGGCGATCGTCATCGAGTTCGCGAGGAAAGAGGTGGAAATTTTCGACGCCCCGCTCGGCGTCATCACCAATTCTCCCACCTATGACTGGCACATGACCAACTTGCGCAACTACATCAACCTGTCGCCGGTCGCCATTCCTTCCAGGGACATCGCGGACTTGAACTTTGCGCCGCTTGGCGCCGGTTCCGGCATGATCGGATTGCCCGGCGACTTCACGCCGCCCTCGCGCTTCGTGCGCGCCGTCGCCTTTGCGAAGACGGCCAGGCCAACGCCCGATGGCGAGGAGACGATGTATGAGGCATTCCGCATCCTGGACAATTTCAATCTGCCGCTCGGCGCCGCCGAAGGCGATGGGGACGTCAAGGTCAAGGGCATGCGAAGCGCCACGTTGTGGACAACGGCCTATGACACGAAGAACCTCGTCCTACAATATCACACCATGCACAACCGCCGCGTGCGGCAGATTGATCTAAAGAAGATCGATTTCGCCAAGCTGCAGAGCGAGGTGCATCTCCCGCTCGATCAGGTCAAGGCCCAAGACATTCAGGACGTGACGCCTCGCTAAGGCCGCACGCCCGTTCAATTCTACATGCTTACGTCCAAATCGCGCGCTCGATCCGATTGAACGATCTTCGGTATTTGCATCTTTCCGAATAAGCGACGTTCGAGGATCGCCAATGTTCCACCAGGAGTTAGCGGGATGTCGACTCTTGGCCGGGACGATTGAGGAAGATCGAACGTCGGGCGGCGACGCGAATTGACCCGTTTCTGCCCCGTCGGCGTCGAGCGTCTTTCGAAAGCGACGTCCGATTTCGAGAAGCGCCGCGTGAGCGGGGGCCAACCGCATCGGGCGCCTCTCTGCCGCTCGCGCGGCGACGACGACCGGCCGGTTTCCCCCCAACTGCGACGCTCGCGGCGACCGTCGCCGGTCGACCCACTTCGGACACTCGCGCTTTCGGCCCGGAATGGGCAGGACGAGCCGGGAGCGGACGGTCGGCTTACTGATCGAGCCGGGTAAAGACCAGACATTCATTCTGGAGCGGTGTTCGGCTCCTATCGACCCACTCCCGACATTCGCTCACCTAATCCCAATTGGCGGGACCGGCCGGGAGCAGACGGGCGGCTTCAAATTGACGCGGCGCGAACGCGCCCGTTCAACGGATCAACGTTAAACAACAAAGTATCCGGAGCACCGCCAGCCGTGCGGCCATCTCCCCCGGCCCGCGCCGCCTCCTCGATGTGGCGTTCCTCCTACCGTCAGAAAAATGATTGAAGGCGCACTAACCTAATAAGCGCGGACCACCGGCCGGATCCCCTGCGCGACGAAGACCATGGCTCGGCGGCGCGGAACCGAGGCGAGGGGATCATCTTCTCCCAGCGGCGAGTTCACTGCCGCGCCATCGCGAGACGCAAGCGGTCTTGGGGATCGATGAGGTGGTCGAGATTGACGGCGTCCTTGCCGAGGTCGATCTCTACCCAATTGACCTCGCCGGTGAAGCTGTTGTCGTGGGGGCCATAGTCCGGGCTCGACGGCGAGCCAGACTGAAAGCCTACGTCGCAGGTCTCGTCCGCCGAGAACACCAGCGGCTCCGTCTTGTCCACGCGTCCTTCGCCGACCTTGGCGCCGTCGACGAACAGCCCGACGTTGCCTCCCTTCGCCAGCCCGCCGCCGTCGTAGGCGAATTCCATCCGTACCTGATGGACGCCCTGCGGCATCGGCGTCGCACTCTCGATCGTGTACCGTTCGACGCCGTAGAAATTGTAGTGATAGAGCAGCTTCCCCGCTTTGGCGTAGAGGCTCCAGCCGCCGATGATTCCGCCGACGGCGATGATGATCCTTCGGCCCCATTGGCGGGAACCACGACTTCGGCCGTGAGGGCGTAGGACTTGTTCTTGTAATTGATGATTGAGTGCTCGGTCAGCCGCCCCATGCCGCCGAACAGGATCTGGCGGTTGCCCTTGATCAGTTCTGGCCGCCCGGCGAGTTGCGAATTGGCGCGCTCAGCGAAACGGTCGTCGAGCGGCAGCACGTTGTACTTTACCGCCTCGATGAGCCACAGTCGTTGCAGATGATGGAGCTTGTCGGGATGCTCCTTCGCGAGGTTGCGCGCCTGGCTCCAGTCCGTCGTCGTATCATAGAGTTCCCAGACGTCGTCGTCGAACGCGGGCAGGGCGACGCGGCCGGTCTCCCACGGCGTACGATGCCTCGTCACCGCCGTCCACCCCTTGTGATAGATGCCGCGGTTGCCCGCCATCTCGAAATATTGCGTTTCCCGGCGCTCGGGCGCCTTGGGATCGTTGAAGGAGTACAGCATGCTGACGCCTTCCATCGGTCGCTGTTGAACGCCGTCAACGAACACGGGCTGCGGAAGGCCGGCGGCTTCCAGCACAGTCGGCGCGATGTCGATCACATGGTGGAACATGCTGCGCACCTCGCCTCTGGCCTTGATCCCCTTCGGCCAGTGCACGATCGCGCCGTTGCGCGTGCCCCCGAAATGGGAGGCGACCTGCTTGGTCCATTGATACGGCGTGTTCATGGCATGCGCCCATCCCACCGCATAATGGTTGTAGGCTTCCGTTCCGCCGAACTTGGCGATGCGCTCCAGCAGGAACTCCGGCGTTTCCAGGTGCGAAAATCCTGTGAGCGGCGCCATCTCGTTGAAGCAGCCTTGCAGCGATCCTTCGGCCGAGGCGCCGTTGTCGCCGAGGATCACGTAGATCAGCGTGTCGTCGAGCACGCCGAGTTCCTTCAGCGAGTTTATCAACCGCCCGACGTGATGGTCGGTATGCTCGAGGAATCCCGCATAGATTTCCATCTGGCGCGCGAGCAGCGGCTTCATTTCCGGCGCGACCGCGTCCCACGCCGGGATCTCCGGATGCCGGGCGGTCAACTCGCAGTCGCGCGGCACGACGCCCAGCTCTTTTTGGCGAGAAAAAATGCTCTCCCGCAGTTTGTCCCAGCCCTGATCGAACTTGCCCTTGTACTTGTCCGCCCACTCCAGCGGCACGTGATGCGGCGCATGGGTCGCGCCCGGCGCGAAATAGGTGAAGAACGGCTTGTCCGGCATGAGCGCCTTCTGCTGGCGGATCCACTTGATCGCCTTGGACGTCATGTCGTCGGTGAGGTGATAGCCCTCCTCCGGAGTCTTCGTCCGGTTCCGCGGGCGTGGTACCCTCATACAGCGCCGGATACCACTGGTTGGTCTCGCCGCCGATGAAACCGTAGAAATATTCGAATCCGCCGCCGCCGGTCGGCCACGCGGTGAACGGCCCCATTGGGCTCGTCTGCCATGGCGGAATTTCATGGCATTTGCCGAACTGCGAAGTCGAGTAGCCGTTGAGCTTGAGGATCTTCGCGAGCGGAGCGCAGGTATTGGGCAAGACGGAGCTGTAGCCCGGCGCCGACGTTGCGATCTCCGTGATGCCGCCCATCCCCACGGAATGGTGGTTGCGGCCGGTCAGCATCGCCTGGCGCGTCGGCGAGCAGAGCGCTGTCGTGTGGAAGCGGTTGTAGCGGAGGCCGCTGGCGGCGAGCTTTTCGAAGTTCGGCGTGTGGCACGGGCCCCCGAACACGCTCGAAGCGCCGAACCCAACGTCGTCGAGCAGGACGACGAGCACGTTGGGTGCGCTGGCCGGCGGACGCAGCTCGCGGATCGGCGGAAATTTCGTGTCCGGGTCCTTTGCGTCATAGGTCATCAGGCCGACCTGCGGCTGGTCTGGGATAGGCAGGATGTTGCGTTGGATCTTGGCGTCGTCGGACACTGGACTGATCCTCCCTTGCAATCGCCGCGGCGCTGTCGTGCGCCACAAGAATAACTCTAACGCGGACTGGCAAAAAAAGCTAGAATTAGCGCCCAAAAGTAGTGTTATCCCGCCCAAACCGGCGCCACATTGACGAACGTCAATGTGGCGCCTCGCCCCGGCGCGAACGCACCCCCCGCGTCCGCTGTCGAAAAATGCAGTGTTGACGGGGGGTGCCGACCGCAATGGGCGCCGAGCAGTCGTTCCTCGAATGGGAAGGGTTGGCCGAAGGCGGACTGTCGGGTTACTGAACACGCGGGGCGCCGAGCAAACATTCGTTTCCGAAATGCCTACGGCTCTTGTCGACCCGATGTCGCCATTTGCGCGCGGGTATGCGCCGCCCGTAGCCAGACGAAGACGACGCTGGACTAAAAGCGCGCGCGCTGGCATCATCGCGCGATGACCTTAGTTGCTCACGTCATGATCGCCACGATCATCGGGCGAATTACTCACCCGGCCTGAAATGTCGGGCCGGGTTTGTCGACGTGTGAGCATCATGACGCCAATTCCGTCTTCAAAGGTCTTCTTTCATGTCTTCGAACGAACCTACGTTGCATCTAGTGTGCGGCAAGATCGCCGCCGGAAAATCGACTCTCGTCAACGAACTCGGTCGAAGGCCGGGTACTATTGTCCTGAGGGAAGATTATTGGCTCGCTCGGCTCTATCCGGGCGAACAAAACACGTTAGCTGATTACGTCCGCAATTCGACCCGGTTGCGGAGCGCCATTGCAACGCATCTGGTTGATCTGTTGCGAAGCGGCCTATCGATCGTGCTCGACTTCCCCGCGAATACGCCCGGCAGCCGTGCATGGATGCGCACCTTATTCGAGGGTGCGGGGTGCGCGCATCGGCTTCACTTTCTTGATGTGCCGGACGAGGTGTGTAGAGCCCGTCTTCGTCAAAGGAATAAGAGCGGCGAGCACGAATTCATCGTCAGCGACGAGGACTTCGATCTCTTTACGGCGCAATTCGTTCCGCCTGCCGCTGATGAAGCATTCGAGGTGATACTGCATCGCTAGTGACGACCGGTACTTCTGCTATCGTGCTAGGCGGCCGAACAGCGGACGTGCGGCTCCGCGCCCACCTCGGTCGGCTTACCCGATCACAGGAACGACCGCTTCCGAGATGACGTCAAGATCGGTTGAACGACGGGAGCGGGCGCCTCTCTGCCGCTCGCGTGGCGACGACGACCGGCCGGTTTCCCTCCAACTGCGACGCTCGCGGCGACCGTCGCCGGTCGAACCAACATTGTCGCTCCGCTGATCGTCGCGGCAACTCGGAAGGAGACGTTCAGGCGACAATGTGGATCGGCGGTTGCGGACCTCGGGGCGCCGCTTATCAATTCTTCGTCGCGCTCGGCGTGGCCGGCGCTGCCGGCGAGATTGAAAGCGTCAACCAGACGTTATATCCGGTCGGCCGGGCATGGCCGTCGAATTCGCCATAGCCCTTGAGGTTCACATAACCCTGCAGGCCGCCGACCGGGAAGAGATAGCCGACCTGCGGTCCGACGCCGATCACGCGAGACTCGAACGAGCCAAGCCTGTCGCCCGACCCGCTATCGCCGGTGATCTGGTCGTAGACGTAGCCGACCGCGCCGACCTGAAGATTGGCGGACAGGAACTGCGAGGCGCCCCAATCGAGATGGGCGTCGATGCCGTTCTGGTAGTTCGTGCTCGGATTGATGAAGTTGTAGGTCGCGCCGATCACGAGCGACGCCTCATGCCCGGTCTGCGGATCGAAATAAGTATAGCCGCCGCCCACGTCGATCGCGGCATGGCCGATGCCGAGATTGGCGAGGCGATCCGGGTTGTAGCTTCCGACCGGGATGTCGCCGGTCAGATAGGTCATGAAATTGTTGACGCCCTGATTCCATTTCAGAGAGCCGGTGGGGTAGAGGTCGCCGATTCCAAAAATGGAATCGCTGCGGCTCCCCGACACTGTTCCACCGCCGGGCCCGGTCAGAGCGCCGAACACCGAGGTCGTGTTGCCGCCGACGAGGCCTCCCATGCCAAGCGAAGCCTGCCCGCCGAGCACCGGGTTCACGAACACATAAGTTGGATAGAAATACTGAATGTCGAGACGGCTGTTCAGGCCGGCCTGAATCCCGCCTCCTCGGTCGAAATTGATGTCTTTGGCGGCGCTGACGGAATCGTAATAGTTGAAGGTCGCGAACGACCATCCTGGCTGACTCGGCACGGCCGAGAGGCTGCCATAGGTCCCCGGCAGCCAGTAGCTCACGCCGCCTTCGTCGGCGCTGGCGTTTTGCCCCAGGAGCAGCGAACCGCCGAGCGCGAGCAGACCGAGGCGGAATGTCCGATGGTTCACGTTCTTCGCCTTTCGCCGGTCCTTGTCGGCGAGCATCCGCTCGCACGTATGTCCGCTATGTCCGCCTCGGATAACCATTGAACTCAGAGCCCGGCTTGATGTTCGGATATTCCGCGATGCTCTTCTCGTATTCGGCGACGTAAGGCAGTATCAGTTCGAACATCCAGCCGTTATCCATCTTGTCGGCAAACAGGGCGTTCCTCTCCTGGGGATCGCTGCCGAGATCGAAGATCATCGGGAATTGAGGGGTGACGATCGGCTTTTCGATGCTCTCGCTGTAGCGCAGCCAGATCTTGATGTTGCGCCGCTTGACCGACATCAGCGACCCGTCCGGCCCGAAGAACAGCAGCGCGTCGCGGCCGGTGTGTTCGCTCTGCCCAAGCAGGAACCTGGACGCGTCGACGCCGTCCATCGGCCGGTCGGTCGGAACCCTGTCCGATGCGCCCGCAAGCGCCGCGAAGGTCTTGTACCAGTCGTGCGCCGACAGCATCTCCTCGGTGACGATGCCGGCGGGGACCCGGCCCGGCCAGCGCACCATCGCCGGCACCCGCATGCATCCCTCGGTCGGGGGCGTGAAGAAGTCGCCGCGCCAGGGTCCGTTCGAACCGCCGAAGCCCGAGGCGGGAACGCACAGCGCCGCGTTGTCGCTCGAAAACACGAAAAGCGTGTTCTCGGCAATGCCGGCCTGATCCACGCAGTCGACGATCTGGCCGACGCGATGGTCCATTTCCGCGATGAGGTCCGCATACATCCCCAGGCGCGTCGGATCTGTCTGGTCGAAGTCGGGATGCGCCTTCTCCGGCGGATGCACATGCGAGAGGGCGACATAGACGAAGAACGGCTTGCCGCCCCTGGCGGCGCGCTTGATGTAGTCGTTGGCCTTGTCGACGATCATCTCGTCGAGCAGCGGGCGCACCTTCAAGTCGAGATCGCCGGTCGCGACGGGCGGCTCTCCCTTCTTGCCGGCCCATAGCTTGGGCAATTCGACGCCCCTGGCCTTCGCCGCCTCTCGAAACGCCGCGTAAGAGCCGTAACCGGCCTCGTCGACCGAGTTGCGGTAGCCCCACCACTCGTCGAAGCCCTGGTCGGTCGGCAGTCGTCCCTCGGTGTCGCCGAGATGCCACTTGCCCCAGCACGACGTCGCGTAGCCGGCGTCGGAGAGCAGCTTGGCGACGCCATATTCCCACGGCGTCAGGCCGAGCTTGCCCTGTCCCGGAATCACGGTGTAGGTGCCGCAGCGCACCGACTGGCGCCCGGTGATGATCGCGGTGCGCGTCGGCGTGCACTGCGACTCGATCGTGTAATTGTTGAAGCGGATGCCCTCGCTCGCGAGCTTGTCGATGCGGGGCGTGGGAATGCTGCCGCCGTAGCAGGAGAAGTCGCCCCAGCCGACATTGTCGGCGAGCACGAAAACAATGTTGGGCCGGCCTCCCGTCGTCGCCTGGGCCAGGGCCGCGCTGACGAGCGCCTCCGGCGCCAGACCTGTCGCGGCGACAGCGGCGCCCGACGTGAGCAGGCCACGACGGCTTATGCCATTCCTGCCGCGCCCGCCCATGCCTTCCTCGGGCGGTCCGCCCTCTGACTGTGGCTTGTCGACCATGTGGCGCCTCCTCGATGTTCGTCTCGATCAGGGCTGAACAACGTGAATGCAGGACTCCAACGTCCTCTGGAGCAGGCCCGCATCCATGCGGTCGGACGCGCCGATGGCCACGACGCGCGTTCGCGGCGCGCGGTCGCCCCAATCCTCTTCCAGCGAGATGTCGACGCGCCGCCCGACGACTTGCAGGATCGCCCGCTTCTCGGGGGCGTCCGCGAGATAAACGAAACCCTTGGCGCGATAGACCGACCCCGGCAACTTGCGCATTTTCTCGCGCAGGGCTTCGAGCGAGATCGGCTGGTCCGTTTCATAGCTCGATGTGCTGAACACCTGCGAATGGTCAAGGACGTGGCCGTGATGACCGTGGTCGTGGTCGGGGTCGCGACAATGCGGGTCTTCGCAGGCATGTTCGAGGGCGCGCCGGTTGGCGTCCGCGCGCGCGGGATCGAAACGGCCAACGCCGAGAAGAATTTCGTAAGGCGCCCGGCAATGGTCCGTCTCGACGATGCGCAGCCGGTTGAAGTGATCGTCGAGCCACGCCTTGACCTTCGAGACCTGCTCGGGGCCGGCAAGGCTGACCTTGTTCAGCAGCACCATGTCGGCAAATCCGATTTGCCGCAGTTTGAGCTCCATCAGGGGCGGATATTCGGGATGGGCGAACATCTGGTCGGCGTCCACGACGCAGGTGACGCTGTCGAGCCTGATTCGGTCGCGCAGGTTCGGATCGTTGAAGGTCACGAAAATGCCGGCGGGATCGGCGACGCCGCTCGCTTCGAGGACGATGTAGTCGATCGCCTCCGGGCGGCCGAGCAGGCCAACGACGGCCTCAACGAGGTCGTCGCGAATCTGGCAGCACACGCAGCCATTGGCCAGACTGATCGTGTCGCCGTCGACCCCGACGACGAGTTCGGCGTCGATATTGATAGAGCCGAAATCGTTGACGAGCACGCCGACCCGCAAGCCGTGATTGCCGGTCAGGATGCGGTTCAGCAGCGTCGTCTTTCCCGCGCCGAGGAATCCGGTCAGGATCGTGATCGGCGCGGCCTGGCGTGCATCCGGCGCGATGTCCATCGTCCTCGGCTCCTCTCGCAGGGCGGCTATTTCCCGAATTTGCTCAGGTCGATGCCCATCACCTTCGCCATCTCCATCAGATTGACCTCCTGCGGATTGGGCAGCTTCGTGATCGGCTCGCGATAGACATTCGGGGGGTAATAGGCCTTTGGGTCGATTTCGAGGTCACGGGTCAATTGCTCCTGCTGCGCCTCCCGCGGCAGCCTCGGTTGCGGCACGATTCCCATGCCCGTGGCGAGCGGCAGCGGGTCGCCGAACAGCAGCTTGGGATTGGGCAGCGATTGGCCGGAGAAGCCGGGCAGCGCCGCCATGCGGTGCCAGATCGCGTCCTTGGTCACGTTGACCACGGCCACGTCGGGCGCGCCGTAGAGGAACAGCCCCTTCCAATGGGCTCGCACGTCTGCGCTCTGTTCATTTAGGGTATCGTTGTCGTAGGCGAGGTGCGTCGCCATCCCGACCCGTGGATTGACCTGGTTGATGAGGTATCCTGTCGCATAGGCCACCGTATGATGGATGTCGACGGTGTAGTTGAACAGGAATTCCGGCAACCCGTATTTGAGCTGGTTGATGCGCGCGAGGTCGGGCTGCAACTCGGTGACGAAGACGTCGCAGCCCTTCGCATATTTGGCCGTCAGGTCGTCGGGCCGACCGTCGCCGGTCCACACGAAAGACAGGCCGTTCCAGTCGAGCCGGTAGGCCGAGGCCCCGTCCTTCACGTGCGAGCGGCGCCAATGGCGTATCGTCACGCCGTTCTTGTCGTAGCAAATCCCGTTCTCGTCCTTCCAGTCGAACTCGTTGACCTCGACTTCGTAGCCGTCGCCGATCGGGCAGGCGTCGAACGCCTCGATGTGCCATTTCAGCATCTGCTTCATGCCGGCGACCATCGCCTTGGCGCCCAGGTCAGGCGTGCGTCCGGAGGGGCCGGTGACGCGCAGCGGTTGTTTCCATCGGCCCGCCCATGCCGAGAACGGCAGCAGATAGGAGAGGTCGTGATAATGGTCGACATGCAGGTGGGTGATGAAGATGTCGTTGATCTCGGGAACCGAGACGCCCATCGCCAGGATGTTCTTCACGCAGCCGGGACCGAAGTCGAAGAAGAACCGATCGCCGTTGCCGAGTTCGACCATGATGCAGGTGCCGGCCTGGTCGCGCCGGGGCGGGAACGGGCACGAGCCCACGAACGAGATGCGCATCTCGTCGGAACCAAGGGTCTCGCTGCCGGGGAAATAGTTGTTGCGGCTGCGCACCGAGGGCGTCGGCTTGTAATAGGGCGGGAATTGCAGGCCTGCGCTTGGCCCTCCGCCATAGGGATTTACAGGCATTTCCGGACCGGCGTCGGCAATCGCCGGGGTGGTTTCCGCGGCCGCGATCCCCACCGTGGCCGCTCCGGCGATCGCCCCTTTGAGCATGTCGCGGCGGCCGATTTCGGCAGAAGTTGACTTCGTGCTCTCGTCATTTGCCATCGAAGCGGTCCCTCATCCAAAAAAGGGGGCATCTACAGATTGAATCCGAAGTAGCGGGCTTCGCTCAGCTAATTCAGATGGTCCGATGACGTTCGTGGCACAGATCAAACGGCATTATAGTCCAAATTTGGACAATTCGTTGCTAGAAACAAAAAATTTAATATCGGCCGGGGGTGCTCGAATGGATCGTGACGAGGGAATCGGCATTCTCGGGGGCCGGGGTTGGCTCAGCTCTACCCCCGAGGCGTTCCGGAAGGCGATCCTGTCGGGATGCCGTTGGCAGCGCCTCGATGCCGGCGCCTCGATCCAGATCGGCAGCGAAGAGGACGGCGAAATGATCGGGCTTGCCGACGGCGTCGTCGAGATGCGGACCACATTGGGGCGCCCCGACACCCCCGTCATGCATCTCGCGCATCCCGTCCTGTGGATGGGCTACGCGCCCATCGTGTTCAACCGACCAAGGAGCGTTGCCGCAACCGCAAAGACGGATGTATCGCTGGGACGGGTTTCGCAGGCTTCGGTCAGAGCCCTCTTGGTCGAGCGCCCAGACTGGTGGCCGCATTTCTATCTCCCCGCGCTCATCTACGGCGATATCGCCATCAACATCGCCGCAGACCTTTTGATCCGGGACAACGAGCGGCGCTGCGCTTCCGTGCTGTTGCGACTCAGCGGTCGGCGTTTCAAGGGCGACGACGACACAACCCCAGTCCAAGTTCCGCTCACGCAAAATGAACTCGCCGGCGCGGCCAATTTGTCGCGTAATTCCCTCATTTCGATGCTGCGACGCCTCGAAGCGCGCGGCCTGATCATATCTGGCTACCGGGAAATTACGGTCCGCTCGCCGGCGGCGCTGCGGAATTTCGTCGAGGCGGGGTGAAACCATGCAGGCGCAACGGTCCTGCTGTTGAAATATCAGGCCAATCAATTCGAATTGGACGATTTCCGCGGCGCGTTCATTTTCCCTAACCGGCGCTGGAAACCTGCCGGTCCGTTCACAGCCATTCTCGTCCATGATCCGAACGTCAGGTTCCTGCCGCGCCGGCGCCGAGAGCGGATGGGCGGCTGTCCGCGCCGATCCGTCGATCCCCGCCCTCATCCAAACTTCCACTTTCGAGACGCGCCGCATCGGTTGGGAACGGCCGTAGCGGGCGCCTCTCGGCCGCTCGAGCGGCGACCCTCGAGTGACAGCTTGCCCCCAAATTCGACGCTCGCGCCTGCGGCTAGAGTGGACCTTCATCGCAGCGATCCATCCGTCGACGCCATTCGAAAATATCGCAGAGACCCGATCCGCGGCGAATCGCGACGCTTTCATCGTCGAAACTCCACAGGAACAAAAAGAGCGCGATCGCGCGAATGGCGGAGGCGTCAAGGAAGCCGATCGCAAACGACCAATCCGACTACCTCAATTGTTGCAATCCGTTCGTACTGTTCCCCCTACGTGTCTTCTTAGCCCAAACGTAAATTCCGGTGGCGCCGAGCATCGCGATCCAGAGACCCAGACCTGCGACGAACGCCCTAAAGATTGTAAAGTCGCCAAAGTCCGCAAAGTGCAGCGCGCGCAGCCAGGACGTCACCGTGTCGCCGGAGCGGGATCCTGTCGGAAGAAACAATTCGCGTTCCTGACCGGTCGATGCGTCGAACCATAGAACAGTTTCCGAATCCCCGCCCCGGATGTCTCGGCTTCCCAAAACTCCATATGCATAGACGCCCAACGGTTCGATATAGGAGAGCGAGTTTGCGTCGTGAATCGAAAATCCCGCGCGCTCCGCCGCTTGCGCCATCAGCCTGCGTCCGGTTGCTTCGGCGGTGCGCCATGCAACCCTGCCAGAGCCTGGGACCCCTTGGGCCGCCGGCGAGAAGATGTTTTCACCGGATCGGTAGTCAAACAGCGCGCCAGTGACCCAATCATAGATCGGCATAGGCTCAAGCATCACGCTCGACCAGGCGAAAGCGAGGAGCAACGGCCAAGGCCACAGCCCGCCCGCCCTGTGAAGATCGTAGAGAGGTCGAAACCAGGAAGTTGATGGTTTCAGGATCCAACTGCGTCGCCAGCGACGCCAAAAGCGATGGCCGCCGCGGGGAAGCGTCAGATAGGCTGCGACAAAACAATCGATCGTCCAGAGGATTGCCACGACACCCAGCGTCCAGGCTCCTGTCGCCCCTAGAGCCAAGTCGCTGTGCAGTCGATAGACGACGTCGATAAGCGACGCGAAACGGATCGAAAGGCCGGCTTCGCTCGGCGGGAGCTCGCGGCCCGTCCATGGGTTCAAGTAGAGGAAATACCCGTGTCCAGAAAACGCGGCCGGTTCGTCGTCGGCGTCGCCGCCGCCATGATGCATCCGCACGAGCGCCTGATCGGGGCGCAGTATCACGTAGTCGACGGTGAGGCTCGGCTTCTGAGCCGCCGCTCGCTCGGCAAGATCGGCAAGCGAAAGCGCCACAGCTCCCTCTGGCGACGCTACATGCAACTCCGGCCGGAAAAGCCGGTCCATCGGCGCCTTCAACGCGAGAATCGATCCAGTCAGCCCTTCGAAGATCACGAAGGCGGCCAGGATCAGCCCGATATAACGATGAACCCGCGACCAGACCCAGCGCATCGATCTAGAATTCCGCCTTGAGCGAAGCCAGCACCGTTCGCGGCATGCCCCAGACCGCGTTCACGGCTGAATAGGTCACGTTGGGCGGGCTCGAAACGACGCTGTAATTGCCGCCCCCCTGCACCTCCTGAAAGTACTTGGCGTTGAAGATGTTGGTCGCGTTGATCTGCGCCGTCCACTTCACGCCGTTGAAGTTGAAAGTGTAGGAAGCCATCGCGTCGAATATCGTGTAGGGGGCGGTGGTAAGGCCGGAGTTTCCGCCTTCCAGATACGGCGCGCCGGAATTGTGGGTCACGCCGCCGCCGATCTTGAAGCCTTTCCACCGGCCCTCCTGCCATTCGTAGGTCGTCCAGAGATTGACGAGCGACGGCGGGACGTCGCCTAGCGGAGCGCCGGGCGGATTGTTGGGGTCGTCGCTCTGCGTGACCCTCGCATTGGTCAGCGCCAAATTGGCGATTACATTCCAGCCGGGAGCCAACTGGCCCTGCAGGGCAAATTCCCAGCCGATCGAGCGAGCTTGCCCCGTGACTAGCACGAACTCAGGGTTGGCGAGATCGGGGGTCGGGATGTTGGTCTTCGTGAGATCGTACCAGGCGATCGTAGCGATCAGCTTGTCGTCGAAGAAACTGGACTTGCCGCCGAATTCCCACTGCCAGCCCTGGCTGGGCGGCACGGGAAGGCCGCTGGGCTGGACATAGCCTACTTGATTGGGGCTGAAGCTCTCCGTGTAGCTGCCGTAGAGGCTGAGCCAGGACTTCGGTTGCCAGAGGGCGCCGAAGCGCGGCGTCACGACGCCCTCGTTGATTGCCGGCGCCGACGTCCAGGGTCCGGCCGCGAAAGAGGAGGCGCTCGTCTGGTTCTCGAAGTTGTAGCTCGCGCCGGCAAGCAGGTGGACATTGTAGGGCAGCGTCAGCTGATCCTGCGCGTAGGCGGTGGCGTAGTTCGTCGTCGTCCACCCGTTGATTTCCGGCGTCAGTCCCGGCGAGAAAGGCGTGGCCGGGCTGCCATTGGGGTTGAACAAATCAACCCATGAAATGTTCGAGTCTAACAATCCCGCCTGCTGGAGATTGTTGACTGAATTGTAATAATAATAGTCGGCGCCGAAGAGCAGCGTGTGCTCGACCGGCCCCGTGGTGGCTTTGCCGGTCAGGTCGAGGGTCGTCGAGTAGGAGTGATCATTGTTGTCGATCTGATTGGTGAAGCTCCCAACCCCTTGACCGCTGACCGTGGAGACGCCATTGGAAAGATAGTTGGGAACATAGCCGGCGGCGGTGGTGTAGTCGGATGCGGCGGTAAAATTCTGGCGGATGGTCCAGCCATTGTCGAATTTGTGCGACCAGGTGAGCGACTCCAGAAACGAATTCTCGTTTTCCGGCGACGGCAGGCCCCAGTTGGTCGAGATATTGTTGTTGACGGGAACGCCGTTGATGTAGGGGAAGAAGCCGTAATTCTGGCCGAACGAGAGGTTTTTGAGTTCCGCCTCGAAGGTAACGGTCGTGGAGGCGTCGGGCGTCCATTTCACGACCGGCGCAAGGAAGCGGGTATTGCCGAAGATGTAGTCGAATGGCGAGCCCTGGTCCTGCCACGAACCGGTCAAGCGATAACTCAAGGTTCCGTCCGTCCCGATGGGGCCGGTAAGATCGACGCTTGTGCGAAAGTCGCTGTAGGAGCCGATCTGCTGTTCTATGGAATAGTAGGGCGTCGACAGCGGCTGCTTGGTGATGATGTTGACGACGCCTCCGGGTTCGATGGCGCCGTAGAGGATCGCGGCGGGGCCTTGCAACACCTGCACCTGATCGATGTCGGCGAATTGGGTGGAAAAGACGCCGTTGTCTTCGCCGAGACTGCGAACGCCGTTGCGCAGAAACGTGCCCGCGGGAAACCCGCGAATGAAGAGCTCCGAATAGGGCTGCCCGCTGTCATTGGCTGCCCCACCGCCGACGGCGACGCCGGGCGCGTTGCGCACCGCCTCCTGTATTGTGGTGACTGCTTGGTCGGTCAACACCTGCTGCGGCACGACCGTGACGGTGGCCGGCGTAAGCAGGATTGGCGTATCTGTCTTCGTGCCGACCGAGGCATTGGGGACGCTGTAGGCTGTGGGATCGGCGCCGGCGACGTTGCCGGTCGGCGCCGGCTTGGGGGCGGAAGGGGCGGCCTTCGCCGCGCCCTGCGCGTTTCCTCGGGATTGCGAAGAACTTGCATGTTTCGGTTTCGGCGGCGCGCGTCTCTGGGGCGGCTTCTCCACCAGCAGCGGCGGCAATTGCGACGGCAAGGATTGGCTCTGAGCGGGGCTTGCCGGCGCTTCCGTCGCCTGTTGGGCGCGAGCAAATGACGTCGGAGCTAGAGCGAACGCGCAAATCGCGACGGCCGCTCGCAAGCGTGCGTGGTTCGACATGGCTGGGGAGCTCAAAAAGGAGGGCAGCGCGGATTGCGTCGAGCCTCTCCGTTCGCCTGTCGGCGAACCCGAGGCTCAGGGCGATGCGCCGGGCGGAGGCCCTCGAGCCTCGCAGCCCTTTTGACAACGCGCAGACGCGAGGGTTACGCCCGGCGCGCTCCAGACCGCGTCCTCGGCGCGCCGCTCCGGCGCCGCGGACGAGATCGGCGGCGGCGGCGGCGCGGCGATCGACGCCGCGAATAGGCAGAACGGACAGCAAGCCTGCGAGACGTTGGGCGCGCCCGGTTCATGCGACGCGCCGCCCGCGGCAGTTTCCGAGGAGCAAATTGAGCCCGCCCACGTCGGATCGGAAGCGGCGCGCGCCCACGCGACCTCGTTCGCTATCGGCGCCAGCCCGAAAGCCAGCAAGACGAACGCGAGCGCCCATCGAATTGTTCTGAGCTTCCGAAGCGCCAATTCCCCACCGCCCGTTAACGCCCCATTAGCACCTCGCCGCGGAGCCGTCCATTTCTTCGGCGCCGTCTTGCCACAATTTGGCGGGGATCGACGGCACGGTCAGGGTTGTTCGCGACCGGCGCGAAAAATGATAGGCAGCGCGAATTCGAGTCCCGCCTGAGCGACGGCGGCTGGCGGCTTCGGCAGCGGGTCCGCCCTATGGATCATTGCCAGCGCCGCCTGGTCGAAAGCGTCATGGCCCGAGCCGCGCAGGATTTTCGCCGAAGCCACGCGTCCGCTCTCGTCGAGCACGAGATCGACTAAGATATCGGCGCTGGCCAGGGCCTCCCCCGCGGGGTAGCGCTTGAAGCGATTGAGATGCGCAAGCAGTTCCTTCTGCCAAGTCGCCCGCAACCGCTCGAAGGTCTCGCCGACGCCAGCCACCGGTGCGAGGGACTGCGCCGCCGCCGGGAGTTTCGGCGATGCCGGAATGGCGGTCGCCTCCGAAGCGACGGACGGCGTCGAGGGGTTCGAAGGCGCGCTCGGGACCTCTTTGGCGTCCTTCGGCGGGGTCGGAGGCGACTCCGGCGCCGCCTGGCGATCGGGATCCGGGGTTTCGATCGGATCTGCCTTGGGCAGATCGGTCGGAAGCGTCACCGCCGCCTGCGCCGCGGAGTCGGGCGCGGGCGCCGACGTCGCCGCATCCGGACCTGGGGGAAGTTCCGCCGTCTCCCCGCGCGGCGCCATCAGTTCCACCCCGACCTCGATCGCCGGCGCACCGAGTTCAGGATCGGGATCGTCGCCGCGCAATGCCCAGAACGCCAGCGTCGCGCCGGCCAGATGCAGCAACAACGCGGCGATCCCGGCGACCGCCCAGCCGGCGCGCGATACGCGGGAGGCGGTCGAGGTCGTCATGGCGCCCCGCGCCGCATAGAAGGACCGTCGGGAACCTTCTCTTCCGCCACTAGCGACACTTTGCGATAGCCGCCCAGACGCAACAGTTCCAGCACCTTCATGAGTTCACCGTACGAGACGACCCGATCGGCCCGCAGATAGAGCCTCGCGTCCCTGCCGGCCTGATTCTGGCTCGCTGCGTCGAGTGAAGACACCAGGTCCTCTCGGCGAATGTCGGCGTCGCCAATCGCCAGCCCGAGGTCCGCTTTCACCGTTACATAGATAGGCCTATCCGGCCGCTTCAGCGCCGCCGCGCCGGATGCGGGCAGATCGACAGGCACATCGACCGTCGACAGCGGCGCCGCGACCATGAAAATAATGAGCAGCACCAGCATCACGTCGATGAACGGCGTTACGTTGATATCGTGGATCTCATCGATATCGTCGTCGCTCTCGATCACGCCCGGCGTTTGCATCGCTCACTCCGCGGCGCGCCGGTCGAGCCGAGCCTCGCCCTGCTCGAGGCTGCGCGACAGCAACCGGCCGACTGCGCCCGAAGCCTCTGAAAGGAGATCGCCATAGCCGCGAATCTTTCGGGCGAGATGGTTGTAGATCACAACGGCCGGAATCGCCGCGACGAGGCCGCACGCGGTCGCAAGCAGCGCCTCGGCGATCCCCGGCGCGACCACCGCGAGATTGGTCGTCTGCAAATTCGTGATGCCGATGAAGCTGTTCATGATGCCCCATACGGTCCCGAACAGACCGACGAAGGGCGCCGTCGAGCCGATCGTCGCCAGGACGCTCATGCCCTGACGAACCGCCCGAGACTCAGAGCGCGCGACTTCGGCGAGCCGGGACGCTGCGCGTTGCGTTACGGCGCTCGCACCGGCGCCGGACGCTGAAAGGCGCATTTCCTCGCGGGCTGCGGCGAGCAACTCGCGCAATACGACGTCGGTTGGCGTCAGCGCATTTTCCGCTTCGTCGAGCGTCCGGCGACCCGCCAGACGCGATATCGAACGCGCCAGCGCTCTTCGAGCGATCGCCAACGAGGCCGCCTTGGCGATGAAAATCGTCCAAGAGACCAGGGACGCAATGCCGAGCCCGACAATCACCGCCTTGACCACGGGGTCGGCGTCCAAAAACATCAACCACGGCGAAAACTCTCGCACGCCCTCGGGCAGCGCCGCGGGGGCGGCGCGGGCAAGGTCGGTCCGAGCGACGAAGGCGAAGGCCGTCGCGGCGGAGACGATTCGATGAGGTCTGTTCATGCTCAGGCAGCGCTTCGCCATTTCAGAATGGACTTAGAGGACGAACCCCGAGCCGACGTCAATAGCCCTTTGGCGGGGCAAGCTCGGCGCGAATGGTCAAGCGGCAAGTCGCCGCTCGCTCCTGTTCCGCCATAGGTTCCAGCAGGGATCGGCTCAGATCTCGGCCGTTTCGTAAGCAATTTGCGTCGCCAGATATTGTGGACAGGTTCGAAAGTGGGTTCGGTCTCGCAAAGCGCAGCTCGGACGATGCGCCTCGGTTTCCCGGTTCACCACTGACGACCGGATCCAGGTTGCGCCGATCGATAGAGCTTTCCGAGACGCCGTCCGATGTCCGTAAACGTAGAGTTGCGCAAGAGCCCGCCGCCTGGGAGCCGCGCTCAGATGACCGCTCTCCCCCAACTGCGACGCTCGCGGCGACGTTCGCCGGCCGGCCCAACGCCGATCGCTCTCCCGATCTAAATGGGCGAGAATGGCCGCGAGCGGACTGGCAGGCCCAGAGCATGCGACGCAGGAGACCTGCCGCTGTTGGGCAGGGGCGCGGCCGCCGGGGCCAATCATTGACATTGCGGCGTCGGATGTAGAGCAATTGCACGCGATCGATGCGTTTGGCGGGTTCCGGGCGGGGACGCAGTCATGACTGAGCCGGACTGGCTGGTGCTGAACCGGGCCAACTGGGATGAGCGGGTGGCGGCGCATCTGGCGCCCGAGTCGAATTATGATCTGAGCGGGCTTCGCGCAGGCCATCACGCTCTGCACGACATTGAGGAGCGTGAACTGGGGCCGGTGAAGGGGCTTCGGCTGCTGCATTTGCAGTGCCATTTCGGAGCGGACACGCTAGCGCTGGCACAGCGTGGGGCCGAGGTGACGGGGTTGGATTTCTCGGGGCCCGCCATCGACGCAGCGCGAAGGCTGGCGGCGGAGCTGGGTCTGGCTGCGAATTTTGTCTGCTCCGACATCTATGCGGCTCGTCAGGCCTTGAGTGGAGAATTTGATTGCGTGTTCACCACCTGGGGAACCATCGTGTGGCTGCCTGATATCGTGGGCTGGGCCCGTGTGATCGCCTCGCTGCTGAAGCCGGGCGGATTCTTGTATTTTGCCGACATGCACCCCGTCGCGTTGGTGTTCGATGACGAGGCGGGGGATGGCGTGCGGCCGGGTTGGTTCTGGCCGTATTTCCATGAGGGCGCATTCGAGTTCGACGATGCGAGGGACTATGCCAATCCGGTGGCGGCGCTGCGACACAGCAAGACGCACCTGTTCGTGCATCCGCTCGCCAGCGTGGTGCAGGCGCTGATCGATGCCGGGTTGAGCATCGAGATGTTGCATGAGCATGACGGCGTCGCCTGGAAGGCGTTCGCCAACCTGGCTGAAGGCGAAGGGCGGCTTTGGCGGTTTCCGGATAAGCCCTGGTTGCCGCTGTCCTATTCGATCAAGGCCAGAAAGTGAGCCCTCCGGGCCGAGGCAGGGTCCCGCGATGTTCAGGCAGCCGGCGGATGCCGCGTTGCGCGGCTCGAGGATTGCTTGGGCGCCTCTTTGCCGTTCCAGTGACGAAGCCGAGTGACGGCGGGCCATGGACAGGGCGCGCGCTTGCCTCCCAGGGCCCGGCGAGGTCTTCTGGCGACGGGGCGGCGCCGGATTCGCCGCTAATTTGCGGCCAGGGCGGGCGATCGAATTGGACGATTTTGTCGGCATCGTCTTGCTATCCTTGGCGGTCAGCGCATCGGCCACTGTGATCGCCGGGGTCATCGGCCTTCCCGCGGGCGCGGCGCTCGCGGTCTATCGATTTCCAGGCCGACGGATGCTGGTGATCGTCGTCAACGCGCTGTTTGGCCTTCCTCCCGTCGTGGTCGGGCTGGCGCTGTACCTCGCCCTGTCCCACTCGGGCCCGCTCGGTTTTCTCCATGCCCTTTTCACGCCCGCCGCGATGGTGGCCGCGCAGGCTATCCTCGCCGCGCCGATCATAATTGGCCTCACGCACCGCGCCGCCGAGCGCGCCTGGGCGCGATACGGCGACGCCTTGCGCATCGACGGAGCCTCGAGGCTGCGGGCGACGCCGCATGTCATAGCCATCGTCCGCGCGGAGGTCATGACCGCGGTTCTGGCGGGGTTCGGCCGCACGATTTCGGAGGTGGGCGCCATCATCCTGGTCGGAGGCAATATCCGCGGCTTGACTTCGAACCATGACTACAGCGATTGCGCTGCAAACGAGCCAGGGCTACCTCCCGCTGGCCGTCGGCCTGGGCGCGGTGCTGGTTGGCATCAGCATTGCCGTCAGCGCCGCGGCGTTTTCACTCGCGGGAAATGCGCGGGAAGCCGGCCAGGACGAGGAGCGCTGATGGTAGTGATGACGTCCATTCCGCGAATGCCGCTATGGCCTTTTGCGGCAGTCTTGTTTGCGGTCGGCCCGCTGATTGCCGCCCACGCGCAGGCTGCGGACAACACGATCGTCCTGGCCTCGACGACGTCGGTCGAGAACTCCGGGCTCCTCGCGCGCATCCTCCCGCAATTCACCGAGAAGACTGGAATTGTTGTGCGTGTCGTCGCGCAGGGCACGGGTCAGGCGCTTGACACTGCGCGGCGCGGCGACGCGGATCTAGTGCTGGTCCACGATCCCGAGGCCGAAGCGAAGTTTGTCGGCGACGGCGACGGGCTCACGCCCCGTCAGATCGCATGGAACGATTTTGTCATCCTCGGACCGGCGAACGACCCCGCCCATGTAAAAGGCGGCCACGACGCCGTCGCCGCCTTGAAAGCGATCGGGAATGCCGCGGCCGCGTTCGTATCGCGGGGCGACGGCAGCGGCACCAATGCGATGGAGCTTCGCTTGTGGAAGGAGGCGGGCGAGGCGCCGGGCAAGCACGTCGACGGCTCATGGTACCGGGACATCGGCGGCGGCATGGGACAGGCGCTCAACGCCGCTTCCGCGATGCAGGCCTACACCCTGTCGGATCGGGGAACCTGGTTGAGCTTCGCCGACAAGACCTCGCTCGTCATCGAGGTCGAAGGCGATCCGCGCCTGATCAATCGATACGACGTGATAGAATTGAACCCCAACAAGCACGCGCAGGCCAAGATCGGCGCCGCGAGAATTCTCGCCGAGTGGCTGGCGTCGCCCGAGGGGCAACGGGCGATAGGATCGTTTCAAGTCGGCGGCCAGCAGCTTTTCCATCCGTCGGCAAGCAACCCGAAATAAGAAAAGTCGCCGCTACACGCGGTCCATCGAGCCCGTCGCCTCAATGGCGACTTCGGAGCTGCGTCGTTCCTCGACTGAACGGCGCGTCTCTCACCCCCATCGAGGGCAGAAGCTGCCGGACGGATCGTGTGTTGCCGAAAATATCAGTAAAAATACTTTCTGAATAACAGGATTTGTGCTAGGCTACTTTTGTCGCCTCTATCATGGCCGCGAAAGCGGCCATCCAGAGCGGTTGCCCCTGTCATGGCCGCGAAAGCGGCCATCCGGAGCGGTTGGCCCTGTCATGGCCGCGAAAGCGGCCATCCAGAGCGGTGCGGGCAGGAAGTCTAAGTTCTCGCCTTGGCGGGACGAAGCGGGCGAGAAATTCGGAAATCGTCGAAAGACTCGTTTTCCGGCTCGTAACCCATTGAAAAGAAACAAAATCGCCAAAGGAATTGTTGGAAATGTTTGGAGACTCCAAGCGGAAAATTTGCAATTGTTTGGAGAAAGGCGCGGAAAAGTTCAGCGCGCGCGCCCCTCAGGGCGTCAGCACCGCCGCCCCCTGCAGGCGCCCCTCGCGCAAGTCCGCAAGCGCCGCATTGGCGTCCGCGAGATCGTAGCGGCGCGTCGAAGCGCGCACGCCCGCCTTGTCGGCGATTTCGAAGAACTCGACGCCGTCGCGCCGGGTCAGGTTGGCGACCGAGACGATCTCCCGCTCGCCCCACAGCCAGGCGTAGGGAAAGCTCGGAATGTCGCTCATGTGGATGCCGCCGCAGACGACGCGCCCGCCCTTGCGCACCGCGCGCAGGCCCGCCGGCACGAGGGCGCCGACGGGCGCGAACAGGATCGCGGCGTCGAGCGGCGCCGGCGGCGCTTCGTCCGAGCCGCCCGCCCAGATCGCGCCCAAGCCGCGCGCGAAGGCCTGCGCCTCGGCGTCGCCCGCGCGGGTGAAAGCATAGACCTCGCGGTTCTGATAACGGCAGACCTGCGCGATGATATGGGCGGCGGCGCCGAACCCGTAGAGCCCGATGCGGCGCCCTTCTCCTGCGGCTTTGAGGCAGCGCCAGCCGATCAGCCCCGCGCACAGCAGCGGCGCCATCGCCGCCGGGTCGCCCTCCTGCGGCAGTTTCAGCACATAATCGGCGTCCGCGATCATGTGCGAGGCATAGCCGCCGTCTCGGGTATAGCCGGTGAACTCGCTGTGGTCGCAGAGGTTCTCGCGGCCCGAATCGCAGTAGAAACAATGCCCGCAGGTATGAGCGAGCCAGGGCGCGCCGATGCGCTCCCCGATCGAGAGGAACTCGACGTCCGCCCCCAGCCGTTCGACGAAGCCGACGACCTCGTGCCCGGGCACGATCGGCAGCTTCGGATCCGGCAATTCGCCGTCGACGACATGCAGGTCGGTGCGGCAGACGCCGCAGGCCTCGACGCGGATCAGGACCTGGCCCGGGCCCGGCGCCGGCTTGGCGCGCTCCTCCATCATGAGCGGGCCGCCGGTCGCCCTCAGCGTCATCGCCCGCATCATTCCCATCGCGGCGTCCTCAATGGGACATCAGCACCGGCAGCGACGGCTGTCTGAGCAGATCGAGACTGACGCCGCCGAACAGGCCCTCGAAGGTTCGGGAATGGCCGAAGCCGCCGGCGACGATCAGATCGGAGTCCTGGGTGTCGAGACTGGCGAACAGGGCCTCGACGGCGGAAATGTCGCCCGTGTTGGTCCAGTCGGAAACGGTCGCCGTCACCGCGTGATGGGACAGATGCTCGGCGAGCGCGTCGGCGGAGGCGCGCAGCGTGCTGCGGCTGGTGGAAAAGGCGAAGATAACGACCTTGCGCGCCTTCTGCAGCAACGGCATCGCGTCATGCGTGGCGCGCGTCGCCTCGCGGCTCGCGTTCCAGGCGATCACGATGTTGTCGCCGATCGGGCCGCGGACCCAATCCTGCGGGATGATCATGGTCGGAGCGCCCGATTTCAGCAGCGCCTCGTCGGGCACGAAAGATTGAACGAGATTTCGCGCCTCGCCCTCCGGCCGCGGCGCGATCAGCAGGTCGACGCAATGGGAAAAGTCCGGGCTCGGGCCGCCCTCGCGGAAATCCGAGCCGGCCAGCCGCGCGGCGACGCCCGCCGCGCGGGTCTCGTCTTCGAATTTCGGGCCGACCTGCAGCGCGCGCTCGCGCCACTCGCCCAGAAACGCCTCGTTGGAGGTCGCGTCGAGGCCGATCAGGCTTGCGCCATGCGCCTTGGCCAGGCCGATGGCGGCGCGCAGCCGATCGTCCGAGGCGGACGTCGGGTCGAGATAGACGAGGATGTCCTTATACGCCATTTCGCTGCTCCCCGCGCCGCACCCTTGAAAACGGTTCGGCGGCGCCGACGCCGCGCCGCCGAACTCGAACCTGGCTTAAACCCTCATCCCGCTTTCTGAATCGGGATCGCGACTTTCTTGGCCACCATCTCCGGCGGTTTGGGCACGCTCACGTGCAGGACGCCCTTCTCGAAGGTCGCCTTGATCTTGGCCGCCTCCGGGGTGAAGGTCAGCGGCACGACGCGTCGGAACGAGCCATAGCTGCGCTCGACCACATGCCAGGCCTTCTCCTTCTTCTCGGTCTCCGACTTCTTTTCGCCGGAGATCACGATCGAATGGCCTTCGATCGAGACGTTGACGTCGCTCTCGGTCACGCCGGGCAACTCGGTGGAAATCTCGACCGCGTCCTTGGTCTCCGCGACGTCGAGCGCCGCCAGACGGACGTCCTCGCCCCCGCCGCCCCAGTTCAGAGGCAGTTGTCGGCCGAAATCGGCCATCAGGTCGTTGAACTCCCGGCGAAAGCCCTCAAACGGGTCAAGCCCGCTTCCCCGAAGCGTCGGCACAGGCACACGCATGGCGAACTCCTCTCTTGCTCTGGGCCGACCGGCCCCTTCTCCCGAGGGACCCCCCTCGCTTGGGACCGGTTCGGCGGATTTGTTGGCGATTTTTTAGGCGTTTCGACCCGCGGGCGCATTGATCCACGGCAATGACGATCGGGCGCGCGGCCCGAATCCGGGTTTGCTCGCGCGGCCTCGCTCGGGCGCTTCCGCGGCGGACCGCAGAGACCTGGCCCGAGGCTTCGCAGATTGAATTGCGTCCGAGTTTCCAGCAATTTCGGCCGCTCGCGCGCGGCGCCCCTTGATCGGCCCGGCTGAATTGGGCATAGGAGCGCCCCAATCGTCGACCGTGGGTTCCGCCCGCAGCGTCAGATACCCGGGTGTAGCCATGAAAGTCCGTAATTCTCTGAAGTCCCTGCGCAATCGCCATCGCGACAACAGGCTCGTGCGTCGCAAGGGCCGCGTTTACATCATCAACAAGACGCAGAAGCGCTTCAAGGCGCGCCAGGGCTGACGCTTCGGCGCGCTCGCGCGCGCCGATTTGATTTTGACCCCGGCGGTTCGGCGTCCTAGATTTGGGCGCATGAAGCGCATTTTCTGGTTTCCGCTCGCGCTCGCGCTGTTCGGCGCGACGCTCGCTCATGCGCAAAAGGCGCCGCCGGCGGCGCCGGACTCGGCTGCGCCCGCGCCGCCCGCCAAGACGACCGCCGAGCTGACCGACGAATTGTTCGACCGGCTCGCCAAGTCCGAGGATCCTGAGGAGGCGGCCGGAATCGTCGCCGCGATCGAGCGGCTCTGGCTGCGCTCGGGCTCCGACTCCAGCGACCTTCTGATGTCCCGCGCGATTCAGGCGATGGGCGGCGAGGATTATCCGCTCGCGCTGTCCCTGCTCGATGTGATCGTCGAAACCCAGCCCGACTGGGCCGAGGGCTGGAACAAGCGCGCCACGGCGCGTTATTTCTCCGGCGATTCCCGAGGCTCGATGGCGGACATCGCCGAAACCCTGAAGCGCAATCCCCGCCATATCGGCGCGCTCTCCGGCCTGGGCGCCATACTCGAGGAAGCCGGGCTGCGCGAGGACGCGCTACGCGCTTTCCAGCGCGCCCTGACGTTCGCGCCGCACTACCAACCTCTGGTCGACTCCGCGGACCGGCTCAAGGCGGCGCTCGCGGGAAGATCGCTGTGAGGCTCGGCCCGAGCCCATGGCGATGATGGCGGCCGCAATAGGTCTGGCTTGCGCCGCCGCGGCGCTGGCGTCGTTCGCCTATCTGATGTCCCGCCGATACGAGGCGCTCTATCCCCCGATCGGCCAACGCGTCGACGTCGGCCCCGGCGCGTTGCATGTCGTGGAAACCGAACCCAAGGGCGGCGATCGCGGCGCGGTCCTGCTGGTGCACGGCGCTTCCGGCAATTGCGCCGATCTCGACGTCGCGCTCGCGGACCGTCTCTCCGGCCTGGGATTTCGCGTCTTCAGCGTCGATCGGCCGGGTCACGGCTGGAGCGATCGGCTCGCCGGCCGCGCGGCGTCCTCGCCCGAACGCCAAGCCGACTGGATCCGGGCGGCGCTCGAGGCGCGCGGCGTCGACCAGGCGATTGTCGTCGTGCATTCGCTCGCCGGCGTGCTCGGCCTCGCGATGGCGCTCAATGCGCCGCGGTTCGTGCGCGCCCTCGTGCTGCTCGCCCCGGTCAGCCACCCCTGGCCGGGCGGCGTCTCCTGGTATTACACGCTCGCCGCCTCGCCCCTGTTCGGGCCTGTGTTCCGTTGGCTGTGCGTTCCCGCCGCCGGATGGCTGTCGATGCCGAGCGGCGTGCGCTCGGTTTTCGACCCGGGCCCCATTCCGGACAATTACATCGAGCGCACCCGCCTGCCGCTGGTGCTTCGGCCCTGGCAATTTCGCGCCAACGCCGAGGATGTGGTCGACATCGAAGCGCATGTCGCCGTGCTCTCGCGACGCTATGGCGCGATCCGCGCGCCGACCGCGATCGTCACGGGAGATCGCGACGGGGTCGTTTTCGCCCATATCCATTCGCAGGGCTGCGCTCGCGATATCCCCGATGCGACCCTGCGCACGCTCGAGGGCGTCGGCCATTCCCCGCATTACGCCGCGCCGGACGCCGTGATAGAGGCGATCCTGGAAGTCGAGCAGCGCGCCCTGCGTTCGGTCAGGCCGAAGGCGGAGAGCGCGGCGTCGGCGTCGGCATGACGGGTTGGCCGGCCGATCGACAAAATTCGCGCCGCGTGGGGGCCTCGCAAGGGTTCGCTTTACGCCCATTCGGCGCTATGAGGCGGCTTCGCCTTTGCCGAGACCCTGATGCCGCTCGTCGTCACGCCTGAAAACCCGGCCCCTCCAGGCGCCGTCGTCGAGCAGTTGCGCGCGGTCGATGGCGTGAAGCTGCGGGCCGCGCGCTGGACCCCGTCGGGGCCTGTGCGCGGCACGGTCGCGATTTTCGGCGGGCGCGCCGAATTCATCGAGAAATATTTCGAGACGATCGGCCAATTGCTCGATCGCGGCCTTTGCGTCGCGGCGCTGGACTGGCGTGGGCAGGGCGGCTCCGAGCGGCAATTGAAGAACCCGCGCAAGGGGCACATCGACGATTTCTCGCTGTTCGAGCGCGACCTCAACGCTTTCGTCACCGAGGTGCTGGGCCCTTCCTGTCCGCGCCCCTGGTTTGGCCTGGCCCATTCCATGGGCGCGGCGATCCTCCTCATCATCGCGCATGCGGGACGCTGTCCATTCGAGCGGCTGGCGCTGACCTCGCCGATGATCGGGCTCGCGAACTTGAAGCATCCTCGATTCGTCAGGGGATTGGCCGAAACTCTCGACGCCCTCGGGCTCGGCGGCGCCTTTGCGCCCGGCGGCGGCTCCAAGCCGGTCGGCCTCGCCCCCTTCGAGGACAATCCGCTCACTTCGGATCCCGTGCGTTTTGCTCGGATGGCGAGCGTCCTGCGCGCGGACGCTTCCGTGGCGCTGGGTTGGCCGACGGTGGGTTGGATTCACGCCGCCTTTCGTCTCATGCGCCGTTTCGAAGACCCGGACTTTCCGCGCGCGATCATGACCCCGGCGCTGGTCATCGCCTCGGGCGCCGACCGCGTCACCGACACCCGCGCCTGCGAGCGGTTTTCCGAGCGGCTTAGGGCCGGGCGCCTGATCGTCGTCGACGGCGCCGAGCATGAGATCATGATGGAGCGCGATATATTCCGCGATCAGTTCTGGGCCGCCTTCGACGCCTTCATACCCGGCGTCGAGGGCGAATCGGCGAAGTGACCGAGCCGCAGCCCGAGGCCGGAGAAAGGGCCGCGCGACAATTCGCGCTCGCCGCGATCGGCGCTTTCGCGATTGCCCGGCTCGCGATGATGGCGACGCTCGGGTTGGGGCGCGACGAGGCCTATACGATCGTCATTTCCCGCAAGCTGGCGCTCTCCTATTTCGATCACCCGCCGCTTCATCAGTGGATCGCGCATTTCGCGGCGCTCGGCTTCGGAGAGACGGTCTGGGTGCGATTGCCGTTCGTCGCGCTGTTCGCTCTGACAAGCGGGTTGGTCTTTCTATGCGACGCGTCTTCTCTTCGACCCGCGCGCCGGCGCGATCGCGGTTTTCGCGCTCAACGTGACGCCATTCTTCTTCGCCTCCGCCGGCGGATGGGTGGTGCCGGACGGGCCGCTGCTGTTCGCCCTCGCCTGCGCGCTGCTCGCGCTGACCAAATTGTTTTATGGGTCGCCCAGCATACGCGAGGCCTGGGGGCTTTGGCTCATGGCGGGCGCGGCGTTCGGCCTGGCCGGCCTGTCGAAATATAGCGCCGTGCTGACCGCGCTCGGCCTCATCGCCTTTGTCGGGGTCAGTCCGGCGCGGCGGCGATGGCTGGCCCATCCGGCCCCCTATGTCGCGGCGCTGCTCGCAATTGCGATCGTCTCGCCCGTGTTCGTTTGGAACGCCAGGCACGGCTGGGCCTCGCTGCGTTTCCAGGGCGAACGCGGCGCGCCGGATTCGCAGGGGAGCCTCCTGCAAGCGCTCGGGATGATGTTGGGCGAAATCGCCTATCTCACGCCCTGGATTTTCGCGGGCCTCGCCGCGGCCTGCCTCGCCGCGCTTCGATCGGCGCCCCATCGCGACGACAGGCGTCTGTTCCTGATCTGCCTCGCGCTGCCGCCAATCCTCGTCTTCAGCCTGACGCCGCTCTGGGGTTCGCGCGGCATACCGCACTGGGCGATGCCGGGCTGGTTCTTTCTGTATCCGTTGCTGGGCGGCTGGCTCGCCGAACCCGCGCAGCGCCGATTTCGCCTGCGCCGCTGGGCGATCGGGTCGGCCGCGGTTCTCGCGGTTCTCGCGCTCCTCGTCGTCAGCCAATCCGCGACGGCCTGGATCGAGCGCGTCGCGGGGGCGTCCAAAAAGGCTCCCGATCCCACGCTGGAATCGCTGGATTGGGCGCCGCTGCGCGATGCGCCGGGCCTTGCGCAGCGCCCGGATTTCGTCGTCGTGACGAAATGGTGGGAAGGCGGCAAGGTCGCGCTGGCGCTGGGTCCCGACGTCCCCGTCTTTGTGTTTTCCGCCGATCCCCGCGGCATGGCCTTTCTCGACGACAGCGCACGTTTCGTCGGGCGTGACGGCGCGATCGTCGTCGCCAGCGACAAGCTCGAGGCCGTGCGCGCGCAGCTTCAGGGCTATTTCGAGAGCTTCGATCCCCCGCAATTCTTTGCTTTCGGCCGCGCCGGACGGGGCGAGGTCGAGCTCGCCATCCTTCGCGGGCGCCGCTTGACGCGCGCCTTTCCCGTGCCCTATCCGCTTTGACGCAATCGGCGGGCATGATGCGCGCCGCACTGATTCGGCGGGCCGATGATGGACACCGACGCGACCCAGGCCGCCTCGCGCCCGACCCTCTCGGTGATCGTGCCGACCTATCGCGAGGCGGCGAACGTTCCCGTGCTGTTCGAGCGTCTCAAGACGACGCTGGAGGGCCTGCCGTGGGAAATGGTGGTCGTCGACGACGATTCCTCGGACGGCACCTATGACATCGCCTTCGCGATCGCCGCGCGGGATGGGCGCATGCGCTGCCTGCGGCGGGTCAACCGCTCCGGCCTGGCCGGCGCCGTGATCGAGGGCTGGTTGTGTTCCAGCGCCGACTTCGTCGCCGTCATCGACGGCGACCTGCAGCACGACGAATCCATTCTGCCCAAGATGTACCAGGCGCTCGCAGCCGACGCCGGCGATCTTGCGATCGGAACGCGCGTCGACGATCCCGACGCGCCGCGCGGCCTCTCGCCCGCGCGCCAGAGGCTCAGCGAACTCGGCGCCTGGTTCTTCCGGCGCATCGCGGGCGTCTCGGTCACCGATCCGATGAGCGGCTTTTTCATGACCCGGCGCGCGATCGTCGCGGAACTCGCGCCGCGGCTCTCGCCGGACGGGTTCAAGATTCTCGTCGACGTGATCCTGTCCTCCGGCGGCCGGCTCAGAAATCGTCGAAACGCCTTATGTCTTCCGCAAGCGCGTCGCCGGCGAATCCAAGCTCTCGCCGCTCGTCGGGCTCGATTTCCTCGGCCTCGTCGCCCATCACGCGACGGGAGGCGTGCTGCCGATTCGCTTCGTGTTGTTCGCATTGATCGGCGGCGTGGGCCTCGTCGTTCATTTGGCGGTGCTGTCGGCTCTGATCGTATCGGCCGGCGCGCAGGAATTCGCCTATAGCCAGATCGCCGCGACCATAGCGGCCATGGCGAGCAATTTCGCGCTCAACAACGAGATCACCTACCGCAATTATCGCTATCGCGGGTTCGGCTTGATCGGCGGCTTCCTGCTGTTCGCGCTGCTGTGCGGCGTCGGCGCGATCGCCAACGTCAACATCGCCTCCTGGCTGTTCCAATCGCACAGCGAATGGTGGGTGGCGGGGCTGGCCGGCGCGCTCGTCGGCGTCGTCTGGAACTACGCCGCGAGCACGACCTTTGTCTGGCGCCGCCGGCGCAAGGGATAAGCAGGATCGGACCGACGCCCATGCTCCAGGACGCGCTCAATTCCTTCAGCGACGTCTTCTCGCCGCCGTTTCGCCGCGTCATGGGCAAGTCTCTTGCTCTGACGCTCGCGGTGTTGCTGCTCGCCTGGTTCGCGCTCGATCGTCTGGCGCTCTCCTTCGTCGAGACCCATTCGAACTGGCTCGCGACCCTGATCGCGATCCTGATCGGGTTCGGCATCGTCGTCGGGCTGGCGCTGCTCGCCGCGCCGACGACCTCGCTGGTCGCGAGCTTTTTTATCGACGAGATCGCCGATCTGGTCGAGCGCGAAGTCGATCCGACGGGCCCGCGCGGCCGCCCCGCGCCGGCGATCGCGTCGGCGCTCTACGCGCTGCGCTTCGCCTGTCTCTCCGCCCTCGTGCTGCTGATTGCGCTGGTGCTGCTGTTCGTTCCCGGCTTCGGGTTTCTCGCCTGGATCGCGGCGAACGCCTATCTGCTTGGAACCGAATATTTCGACCTGGCGGCGATGCGTTTTCATCCCGTCGCGCAGGCGCGCGCTCTGCGCGCGCGCGGCTCGCTGACGGTCTATCTCGCCGGCCTCATCATCGCCGGCTTCGTCGCGATTCCCCTGCTCAACCTGTTTACGCCGCTATTCGCCACGGCCTTGATGGTCAGAGTGCATAAGCGGGTTTCGCGGGACGCGGGACCCCGCGCATAGAGACGTCAGCTCACCGCCAGCGCCAGGCGAAACCCGGCGATCGTCTGCGCCGCTGTTTCGCGTTCGTAAGGTTCGGCCGCCCCGGACCCCCAAACCGGCCCCGGCCACGCCGCATCGCCAATCCTCCGCGCGACGACATGCACGTGAAGCTGCCGCACGATATTGCCGAGCGCGCCGACGTTGATCTTGTCGATCCCGGGCAATGCCCGCAGCGCCGCGCTCGCCTGCGCAATCTCGTCCATCAGAACCACGCGCTGTCCGCGAGCCAGATCGACGATCTCCGTCAGACCCTCGCGGCGGGGGACGAGGATCAGCCAAACGAACCGCGCATCGTTCATCAGGCGGACGCGGCAGAGTTCGAGATCGCCGATCTCGAAACTGTCCGCCGCGAGCCGTGGGTCGAGTTCAAAACTCATGCGAGCCAGCTCTTGCCATGCGCGCCGGCGGCGAGGCCGAGGCGATGGGCGATCGTCTCGGCGATGTCGGCGAGGCTTGAGCGGGCGCCGATCGGGCCGGGCGCGACGGCGCCGAAGGCGAGGATCGGCGTGTGCTCGCGCGTATGGTCATAGCCGCGCCAGGTCGGGTCGTTGCCGTGGTCGGCGGTGATGACGCCGAGGTCGTCGGGCCGCATCGCGGCGAGGATCGCCGGCAAGCGCGCGTCGAACGCCTCCAGGCAGGCGGCATAGCCGGGGACGTCGCGGCGATGGCCGTATTCGGTGTCGAAATCGACGAGATTGACGAAGATCAGCCCGCCCTCCGCAGTCGTCTTGAGCGCCTCGATCGTGAGGTCTACGTGTTCCGAGTTCGACTTGCCCTTGAGCTCGAGTCCGGTGTCGTGATGGGCGAATATGTCGCCGATCTTCCCGACCGTGACGATTTCGCGCCGGGCCGCGGCGGCGCGCGCCAGCAGGTTGCCCGGCAGCGGCGGGATCGAGAAATCCTTGCGATTGGCGGTGCGCGCGAAATCCGCCGAGGTTTCGCCGAGGAACGGGCGGGCTATGATGCGCCCGATATTGAGCGGATCGCAGAGCCGACGCGCGATCCGGCAGACGCCGTAGAGCCGCTCCAGGCCGAACGCGTCTTCATGCGCGGCGATCTGCAGGACGGAATCGGCCGAGGTGTAGCAGATCGGCTTCAGCGTTCTCAGATGCTCCTCGCCGAGATCCTCGATGATCTTCGTTCCCGAGGCGTGGCAATCGCCGAGGATGCCGGGCAGTCCGGCTTCGGCGATCAGGGCGCGCGTCAGCGCGGCGGGAAAGGCGGGCCTCGTCGGCGGGAAATAGCCCCAGGCGAAGGTTACCGGCGTGCCGGCGATCTCCCAATGGCCGGATGGCGTATCCTTGCCGCGCGAGGTCTCGATCCCGTAGCCCCACTGGCCCCGCGGCGCCGGCTGCGCGAAGCCGGGCGGGAAATTTCCGGTCGAGGCCTGCATCGCGAATCCGAGCCCCAAGGCTTCGAGATGGGGCAGCTTCAGCGGCCCGGCGCGAAGCCCGGCGCGGTCGCCTTCGCCGCGCGCGCAAGCCTGTGCGATATGGCCGAGCGTGTCGGCGCCGGCGTCGCCATAGTCGGCCGCGTCTTCCGCGCCTCCGCACCCGACCGAATCCAGCACGATGATCAGACCGCGGGCCATGCTCCGCTCCTCATTGCGAGACGACGCCGTCGGCGTCAGCGTCGGCGTCGATCGAGAACGCCGCCTTGAACAGCGCCTTGGTATAGTCCTCGCGCGGCGCGGCGAACATCTGCCCGGCCGCGCCGCTCTCGACGATCCGGCCGCGCCGCATCACGATGATTTCGCTCGCGAGCGCGCGCACGACCTTCAAATCATGCGAAATGAAGAGATAGGCGAGCGCGCGCTTCTGCTGCAGCGTCCTCAGGAGATCGACGATCTGCGCCTGAACGGACATGTCGAGCGCCGAGGTCGGCTCGTCGAGCACGACGAATTTGGGATCGAGCGCCATCGCGCGCGCGATCGCTATGCGCTGGCGCTGGCCGCCGGAGAATTCGTGGGGGTAGCGGTCCATCGTGTCGGGATCGAGTCCGGTGTCGGCGAGCGAGCGCGCCACCGCGGCGCGCCGCTCGGCCGCGTTGAGCCGGGTCTTCTGGGCCAGAAGCCCTTCCTCGACGATCTCGGCCACCGACAGGCGCGGCGAAAGCGACCCAAACGGATCCTGGAACACGATCTGCATGTCGCGCCGCAACGGACGCATCTGTTTGACCGTCAGGCCGTCGATCGCGCGGCCGCAATAGAGGATCGGCCCCTGCGAGCGGATGAGGCGCAGGATCGCGAGCCCGAGCGTCGTCTTGCCGGATCCGGATTCGCCGACCACGCCGACAGTCTGGCCCTCGCGCACTTCGACCGAGACGCCGTCGACCGCCTTCACGTGATCGACCGTGCGGCGCAGCAGGCCCTTGCGGATCGGGAACCAGACGCGGACGTCTTTGGCCGAGACGATCGTCTTCGCGCTCAGGTCCGCGGGCGGCGGCTCGCCCCTCGGCTCAGCCGCCAGCAGCATGCGCGTATATTCGTGCTTGGGATCGGCGAACACGTCGGCCGTCCTGCCCGCTTCGACGATGCGGCCGCGCTGCATCACGGCGACGTCGTCGGCGATTTTGCGCACGATGCCGAGGTCATGGGTGATGAACAGCATCGCCATGCCGAGCTTGGCTTGCAGCTCCTTCAGCAATTTGAGGATCTGCGCCTGCACGGTGACGTCGAGCGCGGTCGTCGGTTCGTCGGCGATGAAGAGATCGGGCCGGTTGGCGAGCGCCATCGCGATCATCACGCGCTGGCGCTGTCCGCCGGAGAGCTGATGCGGATAGGCGCCGAGCCGGGAGGCGGGATCGGGAATGCCGACCTCGGCCAGCAACTCGATCACGCGTTTGCGGGCGTCGCCTCGACGGCCCTCGTGCAGTTCGATGATCTCGCCGATCTGCCGCTCGATCGTGTGGAGCGGATTGAGCGAGGTCATCGGCTCCTGGAAGACCATCGTGATGCGCGAGCCGCGCATTTCGCGCAAATCGCGGTCCGACATTTTCAGGACGTCGCGTCCGTCGAACAGGATCTCGCCGCTCGGATGGCTTGCGGCGGGATAGGGCAGCAGCCGGACGATCGACTGAGCGGTGACCGACTTGCCGGAGCCGGATTCGCCGACCAGCGCAAGCGTCTGGCCGCGCTCCAACCTGAACGAGGCGCGCTCGACCACCGTGCGCGCCTTGTCGCCGCTCCCGAATGCGACGCTGAGATCGCGGACCTCGAGCAGCGGCGCGCTCATTGGAACGTCTTTCGCGGGTCGAACGCGTCGCGCACGGCCTCGCCGATGAAGATCAGCAGCGAAAGCATGAGCGCGACGATCGCGAAGGCGGAAAGTCCCAGCCACGGCGCGGAGAGGTTGGATTTGCCCTGCAGCAGCAATTCGCCGAGCGAGGGCGAGCCGGGCGGCATGCCGAGCCCGAGGAAGTCGAGCGAGGTCAGCGTGCTGATCGACGAATTGACGATGAACGGCAGGAAGGTCAACGTCGCCACCATCGCGTTGGGCAGCACGTGTTTGACAATGATCTTGGAATTGGAGAGCCCGAGCGCCCGCGCGGCGTTGACATATTCGAAGTTCCGCGCGCGCAGGAATTCGGCGCGCACGACGTGGACGAGGCTGACCCAGGAGAACAGCAGCAGGATGGTCAGCAACACGAAGAAGCCGGGCGTCAGGATCGCCGACAGGATGATCAATATGTAGAGATGCGGCAGCGAAGACCAGATTTCGATGAACCGCTGCATGGTCAGGTCGAGCCAGCCGCCGAAATAGCCCTGCACCGCGCCCGCGAACACGCCGATCATGGACGAGACGCCGGCGAGGATCAGGCCGAACAGCACCGAAATGCGGAAGCCGTAGAAGAGGCGCGCGACGACGTCGTGGCCGTCCGCGTCGGTGCCGAGCCACATGGGTTCGAGATCGCGGCAAGAGCCGCCGCCGGGCGACGGCTTTCTCTCGGGATGGCGCGCGGCCTCCACGGCGAGCGCGGCCTGGCACTGCGCCTGGCTCAGCCACCAGGTCGGCGGCGAGGGAAACGGCGTCGGCGGATCGAGCTTGGTCGTGCTGTTGGCGAAACGGATCGGCGGCCAGATCATCCAGCCATGCGCGTTGATTTCGTCGGCGACCGCGGGGTCGCGGTAGTCCGTCGTCGCTTCGAAGCCGCCGAATTTCTCTTCGGGATAATCGATGAAGACGGGGAACAGCAGTTCGCCCTTATACGAGGCGATCAAAGGCCGATCGTTGCAGATGAATTCCGAGCCCATCGAGGCGACGAACAGCACGAGAAAGATCCAGAACGACCAATAGCCGCGCCGGTTGCGCCGGAAGTTTTCCAGCCGGCGGCGGTTCATGGGCGAGAGGTTCAGCCGGATCATGCGAGGATCCGCAGGACGCGCGGCCATGGCCGGAGCGCGCCATGGACCGGACGCGGCGCGCACGAGGTCGGCGGTTCGCTCGCGACGATCACCCTCACACCTCCCGCGTCTCGAAATCGATTCTGGGATCGATCCAGGTGTAGGTGAGATCGGAGATCAGATTTACGACCAGCCCGAGCAGGGCGAAGACATAGAGATTGCCGAGCACGACGGGATAGTCGCGCTGGATCAGCGAATCGTAGGAGAGATAGCCGAGCCCGTCGAGCGAGAACACCTGCTCGATCAGCAGCGAACCGGTGAAGAACGCACTGACGAAGGCGCCGGGAAAGCCGGCGATCACGATCAGCATCGCGTTGCGGAAGACATGGCCGTAGAGCACGCGGCGCTCGCTGAGGCCCTTCATGCGGGCGGTCTGCACATAGGATTTCTTGATTTCGTCGAGGAACGAGTTCTTGGTCAGCAGCGTCGAAGTGGCGAACGAGCCGAGCACGAGCGCGGTCACCGGCAGCGTGATATGCCAGAGATAATCGAGAACCTTGTGCGGCCACGTGAGGTCCGCGAAATTGTCCGAGGTCAGCCCGCGCAAGGGAAAGATCTGCCAGAACGAGCCGCCGCAGAACAGCACCACGAGCAGGATCGCGAACAGGAAGCTCGGGATCGCATAGCCGAATATGACGAAGGCCGAGGTCCAGACGTCGAAGCGCGAGCCGTCGCGCACCGCCTTGGCGACCCCGAGCGGGATCGAGATCGCATAGGAGATCAGCGTCATCCAGAGCCCGAGCGACATCGAGACCGGAAGCTTCTCCTTGATCAATTGCAGCACGGGCGCGTCGCGATAATAGCTTCTGCCGAGGTTGAAGGTGGAATAGTCGCGCACGAGGATCCAGAACCGCTCGCTCGCCGGCTTGTCGAATCCATATTGCTTCTCGAGCTCCTTGATGAATTTGGGGTCGAGTCCCTGGGCGCCGCGATAACGCGAGGAGATGTCGCCGCCGGCATGCGCGGCCGCGCCGGCGCCGATCGCTCCGGCGCCGCCGCCGAAATTGGCGGTGGAACTGACGTCGCCGCCCTGCAACTGGGCGATCGCGCGCTCCACCGGCCCGCCGGGCACGAATTGCACGATCGCGAAGGACACGAGCATGATGCCGAAGACGGTCGGGATCATCAGCAGCAGGCGCCGGGCGATATAAGCGAGCATGTCTCAGGCCCGCCCTGTCGGGTCTGGCGCGCGGGGCGTTCGATCAAAGTCCAATTTTCTTGGCCTTTTCTGCGTCCCACCACCAGGTGTCCGGGGCGCCGGTTCCGAGCTTGGGCTGGCGCTCAGGGCGCGAGAAGACGTCCCAATAGGCGATCCAGACGTCGTCGCGATAATACATCGGAACCCAATAGCGCCCGGCCCGCAGCACCCGGTCGAGCGCTCGGCACGCGATGTTGAGTTCGGCGCGCGATTTGGCCTTGGCGATGATCTCGATCAGCGCGTCCACCGCAGGGTTCGCGACGCCGCCGAGGTTTCGCGAGCCGGGCTGGTTGGCTGCGGCCGAGCCGTAAAATATCTCGAGTTCGATGCCGGGCGTGAGCGTCCCGCTGAATCGGGCCGGCACGACGTCGAAATCGAAGTTTTCCGTTCGCGCCTTGAATTGTGCGGAGTCGACCACGCGCGAATGGGCGTCGATGCCGAGCTTGCGCAGATTCTGCTCGAACGGCGTCGTGACCGGCTGAAGAAAGTCCGAGAAATCCAGGAACTCGATGCTGAACGGCTTGCCGTTGGGGAGTTTGAGAACGCCGCCGTCGCGTTTGCAACCGGCCTGGAGAAGAAGATCATTGGCCTTGCGAAGCAACTGCCGATCGCTGCCGGAGCCGTCCGAGACCGGCGGCATATAGGCTTCGCCGAACGTTTCCTCGGGAATCTTGCCGCGCCACGGCTCCAGCAGCGCAAGTTCCTCAGGGCCGGGCGAGCCCTTCGCTTCCATGTCGGTGTTCTGAAAATATGAGGTCACCCGCTTGGTGGTGGAATATTTGACGTTCTTGTTGGTCCATTCGAAATCGAATGCGAGGCCGATCGCTTCGCGCACGCGCGGATCGGCAAATTGCTCGCGGCGCAGGTTGAAATAATAGGCCTGCGAACCCGCGGGCGCGCCGGTATGGACCGAACTCGTGCTTCACGCGCCCCTCGCGCGCGGCGGGGAAATCATAGCCGGAAACCCAGTTGGAAACCGTGAGTTCCTCATGGAAGTTGATCGCGCCGGCCTTGAAGGCTTCGAACGCGACCTGGCGCTCGCGATAATATTCGTAGCGAAGCTTGGCGAAATTGTTCTGACCCAGGTTGATCGGCAGGTCCTTCGCCCAGTAGCCGGGATCGAGCTCGAATTCGATATATCGGCCGGGCTCGAAGCGCGCCACCTTGTAAGCGCCCGAACCCAAGGGCGGCTCCAGGGTGGAAGCTTCGAAATCGCGCGTGCTCCAATAGGCTTTCGAAAAAATCGGCATGCCTGCGACGATCAAATGGGCGTCGCGGCTGCGTTTGGACACGAAATTGACGCGGAGCACGTCGTCGGCCTCGGCGACCGCGCCCTCCATCTCGTCGAGCAACCGAGCGTAGATCGGGTGTCCCTTCGTTTTCAGGATGTCGAGGGAAAACGCGGCGTCCGCGGCGGTCAGTTTGGAGCCGTCGGAAAAACGCGCCTCCGGGCGCAGCAAAAAGCGATAGGTCAATTTGTCGGAGGTGAACCGCACCGCTCGTGCAACCAGGCCATAGGCGGAATCGGGTTCGTCTCCATTGCCGGTCATCAGGGAGTCGAAACAGGCGGACATGCCGGCCGCGCCGTCGCCTTTGCGCGAATAGATATTGAGCGTATCGAAAGTATCAAAATTCTGATTGCCGCCGGTCGACGTCAATTGCAACGACAACAGCCCGCCTTTCGGCGCGTCCGGGTTGACATAGTTCAGGTGCTTGAAGTCGGCGGGCAGGGCGAGGTCGCCGAAGGCGGAAAGCCCGTAAGTCTCAGTCTCGTCCGCCGCCCGCGCGAAAGGCCAGGGTCCCGTCAAGGCGGCCGCCAAGCTCGCCGCTGTTCCTTTCAGCGCCGTGCGTCTTGATATGCTCAGGCCCATGAGGCTTGCTCCGAGGGGAAATCCGCTAGGCTGATTCGCCAGCGATTTAATCCAGCTTCGCCCCGCTTGGCCAGCGCCGGGGGAGAGGCCGACGGCGAAGGAATGATGCATGGAAGACGTCTTTTTCAAGACCAGCGACCGCAGCTTCGGATTCGCCTTTCACGGCAACCGGCTGGATCGCCTTTCCGAGCGGCGCGAGGACGCCGCCTTTCTCGCCGAGCTGAGGCGCCATCCCGGGGCGCGGGTCGTTCTGATTGCGCGCGATATGCCGATCCTCAGTCGCGGCGAGCCGCGCGAGGCCTTTTTCGCCGACGAGCCTGATCGAAACTCTCGGCGGAGCGCGGCTCGAAATCCTGCTCGGCGTCGACGCCTCGGGCGCGCCGGTTTACGCCGCCTTGCTGCCGGATGAGGCGGTCGAGCAACGCGCCGACCGCAGCGATGGCTTTCTCGATCGGCGCGAACTGGTCGTGCCAGGGCGAGACGACCTCGAACCGATCGACCTGCGCTCAATCGCCTTGCAAGGCCTCGTTGCGCCCGAAGCCGCGGCCATGCTCGGCCAGGCCAAGGCGATCGTGGATTGGCACGTCAGGCACAAGTTCTGCGCCCAGTGCGGGGCGCCGAGCCGTATGGCGGCGGCCGGCTGGCGGCGCGAATGCGACGCCTGCAAGGCGCAGCACTTTCCGCGAACCGACCCGGTCGTGATCATGCTGGTTCATCGCGGCGAGCATTGTCTGCTTGGGCGGCAGGCGCGGTTTCCCAAAGGCATGTACTCCGCGCTCGCCGGATTTCTCGAGCTCGGCGAATCGATAGAAGAGGCGGTTCGGCGGGAAGTGCGGGAGGAGGCCGGCGTCGATACCGGCGCCGTCCGCTACGTCGCCTCACAACCCTGGCCGTTTCCTTCGTCACTGATGATCGGATGTCTCGCCGAGGCGAATTCGAGCGAAATCCAAATCGACCATCAGGAACTCGAAGACGCCCGCTGGTTCGATCGCGGGGAAATACGCTCGATGTACGAAAAAAGCCACCCGCAGGGCCTCACGGCCCCCAATCGGATGGCGATCGCACATCATCTGCTGCGCTTTTGGTTGGGCGCCGGCGCCTGACGGCGCCGCGCGTCCTGGCGCGGCTTCGACGTCTCAGCGCTTCTTGGCGGCCGCGCGCTTCTTGGCGGGAGCCTTCTTCGCCGGGGCGCGACTCTTGCGCGCGGTGTTCAGCGACACGCCGAGGGCTGTCGCCTTCTGACGGGTAGCGCCTTCCGTCCGCTTGAGAGTCTTGGCGATCTTCGAGGCCGGTTCCTTGCGGGCCATGCCCTTGAGCACTTTGACATCTTCTTTAGTCCACGGACGCCGCGCTGGCGCCTTCTTGCTACGCGCTGGGGCTTTGGCCACGTTATCTCCAATCTTGAAAAAAACGACTTGACAAGTGGCGTTGAGCACAAATCAAGGGCGTTTGCAAGTCATATCATTGGATACGAGATTTGTTTGTGAAACAATCAAGAAGCGCCGGGCCTGAAGAAAGTCCCGGAAAGCCAAGGGTTTCCAGGTCAAAACGAGCATTTGTTTCCTATTCGTCCAATGGGCCGGCTTTGACTCGGGGCCGTCTGTTCGGCCTCGCCCCCGTCCCGCCTCCCGTCGCCCCGCCCAGGCTGATTCGCGCCGGGCGGAGCCGGGTCCGAGGTCATTCGCCGTTCATTGATTGTTCTTTTGCGCTCGTCCTGGCCGCCGGCGCCTGAGGGCGTTGCGCCGAGTAACTTCGTTGTTTACTCTTCTTAGCAATCGTTTACGGAACGTGAAGACAAATCTTGGGAGAAACGTCTTTGGCCTCAGGCGCGCGAGGCGCATCCGAACCCAGACCGGTCCACGTCGCTTCTGTCCGTGGCGCCGATGCGCGGGAAGCTGCAGGCCAGTTGAGGATGGCGCTGCCCCCCGAGGACTACAGCGCCATCGTCGCCTTTTTCTCTCCCGATTATGATCCGGAGACGTTCGCGGAGGCGATGGCGGGCCATTTTCCCGGGGCCGCCGTCTATGGTTGTACGACCGCCGGCGAATTGAGCCCGGAAGGGATCGGCGACGGCCGCGCCGTCGCGCTGGGCTTCCCGGCCGCGGATTTCTCGATCGTCGCCCAGCCGATCCAGGACCTCGACGCGTTCACAATCGAGCGAATTCGCGACAGCGTCGCGCAATCGCGAGCGGCTCTCGAGGAGGCCGAGGCGGGCGCGCAGGGGCGCAATCGCTTCGCCTTGTTGCTCGTCGACGGTCTTTGTTTGCATGAGGAGCCGCTGATTTCGGCGATCAGCGCGTGCCTCGACGACATCCCGGTCGTCGGCGGTTCCGCCGGAGACGCGATGAATTTCGGCGCGACCTGGGTTCTGTTCGATGGGAAAGCGCACCGAAATTCGGCCGTGCTCCTGTTGGTCAGCACGGAACTGCAATGCCGGCTGTTCAAGTGCAACAGCTTCGAGCCGACCGCCACCAAAATGGTCGTGACCGAGGCCGACATCGAGCGGCGCATCGTGCGCGAGATCAACGCCGAACCCGCCGCCAGGGAATACGCGCGCATCATCGGCGTGGCGGAGGAGGAACTGAACGGGTATGTCTTCGCCGCCCATCCGGTGATCGTTCGCGTCGGCGGAACCTACTACGCGCGTTCGATCCAGAGGGCCAACGAGGACGGATCGCTGACGTTCTTCTGTGCGATCGACGAGGGGCTCGTGCTGACCGCGGCGGGACGGTTGGATACGCTCGAAGTCGTGGAGAAGATGTTTCGCGACACGGAAGCGGAACTTGGCGAAATATCGCTCTATCTCGGCTTTGATTGCCTCTATCGCCGGCTCGACGCGGAGCAGCGGCAGATCATTCGCGATCTCGAAGACCTCTACGTCAGGCATCGCGTGGTTGGCTTCAACACTTACGGCGAACAATATCATTCCATGCATTTGAACCAGACATTCTCCGGCGTCGCAATCGGCAGGCGGGCGGCGCCGCGATGATCGCCGACAGCGACGAACTGCAGCGGCTGGAGCGGGAGAACGCCAAACTCAGGAAGATCAACGCGGCGCTGATGTCCAGAGTCGAGCGCGCGATGGATCAACCGACCAACGCATTCAACCTGTTCGAGGTGGCAATCTCGCTCGATGCGACAGTGCGACGCCGCACCGCCGAGTTACAGGCCGCGCTTCGCTCGGTCGAGCGCGCCAATGAAGCGCTCAAGCGCGCCAAGCAGCGCGCCGACCAGGCGAATTCGTTCAAGTCGACGTTCCTGGCCTTTGTCAGCCACGATCTGCTTCAGCCGCTGAACGCGGCCAGGCTCAGCCTGTCGGCCTTGATGGAGCAGGAGTGCGATCCCGGGCGCGCCCCGTTTCTTCGTCAGGTCGATCTGGCTTTGACCCATCTCGAAGACCTGATCCGGACCTTGCTGGACATCTCCAAGCTCGACGCCGGGGTGATGAAGCCCGATGTTTCGAGTTTCGAGATCGAGCGGGTCATCGGGCCGTTGCGGCGCGAGTTCGAACCGCTGGCCGCGGCGCGCGGGCTGAAATTGAGGGTGCGCGCATCCGACGCCTGGGTGCGTTCAGATCCCTTGTTGCTGCGGCGCATTCTGCAAAATCTCCTGAACAATGCGCTGCGCTACACGCGGCGCGGCGGCGTCATGCTGGGGTGTCGGCGCCGCGACGGGCGCTTGCGCGTCGAGGTCCGAGATACCGGGCCAGGCATTCCCGAAGACCGCCGGGAAGCGATTTTCGAGGAGTTCCAGCGCGAGATCGTCGACAGCGCCGATTACGGCGGATTCGGCCTCGGCCTTTCGATCGTGCGCCGGCTCGCGCTGGCGCTGGAGCACCCGATCGATCTCGCCTCGCGGGTCGGCTCGGGTTCGACCTTCGCAATCAGCCTGCCGCTCGAGATCGCCGCCGCCACGGCGCCGGTCGGTCTTGCATCCCCCGCGCCGGCGGCGACCTACGGCGTGGACGGAGCCGAAATATTGTTGATCGAGAACGACCGTGCCGTTGCAGAGGCGATGCAAGGCCTGCTGGAGCGCTGGGGCTGCCGCGTCACGGTGGCGGCGACGAGCCAGGAGGCCTGCGAGGCCGTGCGAAGCCGGGCGGGTCGGCCCGATCTGATCATCGCCGATCTGCATCTCGACAATGGCGAACGCGGATTCGACGCGATCCAGCGCGTGCAGCGCGAGTTCGAAGCGCCGGCGCCCGCGTTCGTCGTGACCGCCGATCATTCCGACGCGGTCACCACGGCGGCGGCGGCGCGCGGCCTCGAAGTCCTGCGCAAACCGGTCAAACCTGCGGAACTGCGCTCGCTGATCGCCTATATGCTCGGCTGAGTTCGGCCACGAGCTGGGCCCGGTCAGGACTTGCGTAGCGTGGCGAAGTCGACCTTCGCCACCTCGATGACGGCCTTGGTGCGCGTATAGACGTGCAGCTTGCGCAGGATTTCGGAGACATGCGCCTTGACCGTCGTCTCGGCGAGTTTGAGCTCATGCGCGATCTGCTTGTTCTGCAGCCCTTCGCGGATCATTTCGAGCACCGCCAATTGTTGCGGCGTCAGATCGCGCAGGCGCTTCAGGATCTGCTGCTCGCTGGTCTCGCCCGCGCTCGGCTGGGCAAGCGGCAGGTATTGCTTGGGCACGTAGATCGAGCCGTTGAGCGCCTCGCCGATGGCGAAAGCCAATTCCTTGCGCGAGCTGGATTTCGGGACATAGCCGGCGATGCCGAGCGAAAGGGCCTCGCGCACGAGGTTCGGCTCCTCGTGGCCGGAGACCACCATGACCGGCAGCTTGGGATAGGCGGCGCGAATGCGGATCAGCCCGGCGAAGCCGGTCGTCCCGGGCAGGGAGAGGTCGAGCAGCGCGAGATCGAAGTCCTTATGGGCCTCGATGACGTCGAGCGCGCCTTCGATCGACGTCGCCTCGAAAATGTCGGCGTCGCCGTGAACCAGACGCACCGCGCTCTGCAACGCCTCGCGGAACAGCGGGTGATCGTCGACGATCAGGAAGCGGGTCATCTCAATGAGCCTAGCACTTTCGAGCGCGACAGCGCGAGGCCCGCGAATGGCCGGCCGGCGTTCGGATCAGCGCAACGGGCGCGCATCGGGTTCCCGTCCCTTGCCTCTTGGTCGTTGGTCAAGGCGTAGCCGGAGCGGCGAGGCCGGCAAATTGTACTTTGGCGCCGATAGGGCCCCACGGCCTCGGCGCCTGAGGGGCTTCAGATCAGCCCGATTTCGGCGCCTGGAAGCGGGGCGGCAAGTCGGCGAGCCAATATTGCGTGTCCGCGGCCAAAATCGCGCGCGCGTCGTCAATGCGTCCCTCGGACATCGCGGTCCAGAAACGGCGCAGCGCCGACAGGATGGTCGCCTGCCCCCGCTCTTGGTCAGGCGTGGGGACGACGGCGGCCAGGATGTAGAATTTGCGATAGAGCGCGACGATCAGATCGGCGAGAAAGCAATTCTGGATGATGCGCGACGTCCGCAGCCGGAACCCAAACAGGCTCTCGCAGAACAGGACGCGGTCGGTCTCCTCGATATTGTCGATGTCTTCGAGAACCGCCCGGCGCGCCGAGATTTCGCTATATTCGGCGAGGTCGGCGATGAGCGCCGCCTCGAGCCAATCCTTGGTCTCGTATATGTCGCGGATCTCGCGCGGGGTGAAACTGGCGACGAAGAAGCCCTGATTGGCCCGGCTGATCAGGAAGCCTTGTCCTTCCAGTTCGCGGGCGGCCTCCCGGACCGGGCCGCGGCTGATGCCGAAGCTCTCGGCGAGATGGACCTCGTTGAGCCGCTCCCCCGGCCGCAGTTCTCCCTTGGCGATCCGCCGCAAAAGCTGCTCGCGCACCGCTTCCGACAGGCTCCTTGAAGTCAGTCTGTCCGCGATTTCGCGCTTCATCGCCTGACCCCCCGGACCCACGGCGTCACGACCAACTTGCGGCGGGATTTACACATTGTCAACTGTCGACAGTTGACAATATTAGGTTTTAGGCTAGTCTGTTTTCAAATTCGAGCGCGCCGCGCAAGGCCGGCGCGCCCCTTCTGCGGGCCGGCGCCGCCGTCGTCCAGTTCGCCGTCAAGGTTCAAGCCGATGACCGTCTCCATTTCGCCGCCGGGCCCTCTCAGCCTCGTGCCGTTCGTGAGCGTCGAGAACATGATGCGCATGGTCTGGCGGACGGCGTCGAGCGGGTGCTCGCGGATCTGGCCAGCTATATCGAGGAGGACTTCCGGCGCTGGGAAGCGTTCGACAAGACGCCGCGGATCGCCGCCCATTCGGCCGAGGGCGTCATCGAGCTGATGCCGACCAGCGACGGCGCAACTAGGCTTCAAGTACGTCAACGGACATCCCAAGAACGCGCGCACGGGTCGCCAGACCGTGGCCGCCTTCGGCGTGCTCTCCGACGTCGAGACCGGCTATCCCCTGTTGATGAGCGAAATGACGATCCTGACCGCGCTGCGCACTGCCGCTACCTCGGCGCTCGCCCAGGCCAATATCTGGCGCCGCGCGGCGCGCGCACGATGGCGATCATCGGCAACGGCGCGCAGTGCGAATTTCAGGCGCTCGCCTTCAAGGCTCTGTGCGGCGTCGACACGGTGCGGCTCTACGATATCGATCCGCGGCGACGCGGAAGGCCGTGCGCAATCTGGCGCCGGCTGCGGCCTCCGCGTCGTCGCCTGCAAGAGCGGCGAGGACGCGATACTGGGCGCCGAAATCGTGACCACGGCCACCGCCGACAAGGCAACTTGCGACAATCCTGACCGACAACATGATCGGGCCCGGCGTGCACATCAACGCCATCGGCGGCGATTGCCCGGGCAAGACGGAACTGCACCGCGACATCCTGATGCGTTCGGACATATTCGTCGAATATCCGCCGCAGACCCGCATCGAAGGCGAGATCCAGCAATTGGGCCGCCGATCACCCCGTGACCGAACTCTGGCAGGTCATAACGGGCGCGCGCCGGGGCGGCGGGACGCGCGGCAGATCACCTTGTTCGACAGCGTCGGCTTCGCGACCGAGGATTTCTCGGCGCTGCGTTATGTCCGGGACCAGCTCGGCCGCGGCGCGCCGCATATCGACCTCGACCTGCTCGCCGATCCCGACGATCCCCGAGACCTCTTCGGGATGCTGACCCGCGCCGGCGCGAAGGCGGTCGCGTGAAGCCGAAGGGTGGGGCGGCCTACGCAATGGAGACGTCGGATGTTCCTGAATGCGCAGGATTTGGCCGAGCTCGCGGACTGGCGGCGCAGGCTGCACAGAGCGCCTGAGCTTTCGGGCCAGGAAGCGCGAGACCGCGCGCGCTGTCCGCGCCTTCCTGGCTCCGACGCATCCCGACCGCGTTCTCAGCGATCTCGGCGGACATGGCGTCGCGGCGATCTACCAGGGCGCCGAGCCCGGCCCGACGGCGATGTTCCGCGCCGAACTCGACGCGCTGCCAATCCAGGAGATTTCCGAGGCGTCCTACCGCTCTGCGAACTCCGGGCAAGGCGCATCTGTGCGGGCACGACGGCCACATGGCGACGCTCGCGGCGCTCGCGCGGGGGCTCGCCCGGCAACGGCCGCGCCGCGGACGGGCGGTGCTGCTGTTTCAGCCCGCCGAGGAAACCGGCGCCGGCGCGGCGGCCGTGGTCGCCGATCCGAAATTCGCCGAAATCGCGCCGGACTTCGTCTTCGCCTATCACAACATGCCGGGCCTGCCCTCAGGCCGTGTCGCGCTGGCGGCCGGGCCGGTCAATTGCGCCTCGCGCGGCATGCGCATCGCGCTCTCAGGCAAGACTGCGCACGCCTCGACGCCCGAACTCGGCGTCTCGCCGATGGCGGCGCTCGCGCGGCTGATGCCGGAGCTCGCCAGCCTCGGGCGCGGCGGCGCGCTCGAAAGCGCCGACTTCGCCATGGTCACGGTCACCCATGCGCGCATGGGCGAGCCGGCCTTCGGCGTCGCGCCGGGCTACGCCGAGATCTGGGCGACGCTGCGCACGCTGCGTGGACTCCGGCATGGCCGCGCTGCGCGAAAGCGCTGAGCGACGGTTGCGCGAAGCCGCGCGCGGCGTTGGGCCTGGCGGTTTCGATTGCCTATGAGGATGTCTTCGCTCATTGCGAGAACGCGCCCGACAGCGGTCGCGCATCTCAGCGTCGCGCTCGAGGCCGAGCGCGTTCCCTATGATTGCGCGGGCCTGCCGATGCGCGCTTCCGAGGATTTCGGCCGCTTCGGCAAGATCGCGCCGGCGGCGATGTTCTTTCTCGGCGCGGGCGAGAGCTGCGCGAGCCTGCACAATCCCGACTATGACTTTCCCGACGCGCTGATCGCAATCGGCGCCCGCATCATGATGCGCGTTTTGCGCGACCTGCTGGGCTGAGCGACCGGATCGAGGCGTTAATCGTACAGCATTTGCGAAATAGCGCCCAGCGCAACGCGCGATCCCTCGGCGGAGATCCGATGGCCGAGGCCGCTCAGGAGATTGACCTCCGCGGCAACGCCAAGTCCTCGCAGCGCTTCAGCCGCTTTGACGCTCTCGCCGGCCGGAATGACCTCGTCGGCTTCGCCATGGATCAGACAGACGCGCGTGGTCCGCGAGGGCTCCGTCGGCATCGTCGGCACGAGCCTTCCGGCGAAGGCGACGACGCCGGCCACTGGCCAGCGGCCGGACATCAGCGCGTCCAGCGACATGATCGCCCCCTGCGAAAAGCCGAACAGCACAACTCGATCCAGGCGATCGGCAAAACCGTGCAACTCGACAACCTCACTGACGGCCTCGTTGAAGCCGGCCCGCGCCGCCATCACGCGCTGGCTGCGGTTTTCCGGGCTGACGCCGGCGACGCTGAACCACTGACGTCCATGGCCGTGCTCGGAGGATCGCATCGGTCCCTCGGGAGCCTCGATCCTGGCGCCCGGCAGCTCCGCGCCCCAACCGGCCGCAACTCGCAATAGCCCGGCTCCCGATCCGCCGCGTCCATGCAGCAGGATGACGAGCGCGGAAGCATCGGCGTTTTTCGCCATGAAGGTCCCTCTTCGCATGGGCGTCAACCTCGGCAATCTCAGCCGAATGAGCAAGTCGTTAAGACTAAACGGATCGGCGAAGCGCGGACGCAAGATGACAAAAATACTGTCGGCTTCGTGCAATGGTTTCTTAGTGGGTTTGCCGCAAAGGTGGTCGCGACAGCCGTGGCGCGCAATTTTTGGCGGCCGGAGGCATGACGCCGTCCTGTCCCGCCGGTCTGCGCACCGGCATGTCTGACCGCCCAAATCGTTCGTTTACGTGGCCGGCCCCGGTTCGTCTCGGACGCGAAGTTCCGGCCTTGGCCGCAGCGGAGCATCCGTCGCGGGATGAGCCGTTTGAGGCCGCTCCGCCGCGACGGACGGGCGCCTATCGACGCGCGATCCGGCGCCGGAACAGTTTGGCCGCGGCAAGCCTTCGGGCGCAACGCTTCATTCGACGAGTTGTTTCTTTGGACGATTGCCCATGACAGGCTCCGCCGAGCTCAGCGACCCTCCGGCTCGCGCGGACACGCCGGCCGGTCCGGCCGGCAGGATCGTCCTGCTCACGGCGGCGGTCTATTTCCTGGCGGGCCGGCTTGGGCTCGCGCTCGCGATTCTCCCGGGCAATGGCCCCGTCATCATGCCGGCCGCCGGGATTGCCCTATCCGCGGCGATCCTGCGCGGGCGTGACGCTCGCTTCGGGATTATTCTCGGCGCCTTTCTTCTCGATATCTTCAGCCACGCCAATCCCGGCGCCCCGGCGACCCTGCCGCTATCCTTCGTCAGTTCGCTGGCGCTTGGAGGGATCGCCGCGATCCAGGCGGGAATCGGGGCATGGCTCGTCCGGCGCTGGCGAGCCTTTCCGGTCGGTCCGGCAAATCCGTGGTCGGTCAGCCTCCTCTTCGGCCTGGGCGGAGGCGTCGCCGGCCTGGCGGGCGCCACGCTCGCCATCGCGGCGCTGATGGCGACGGGGTGGATCGTTTCGGGCGACGCGGTCCGCGATGGGGCGATCTGGTGGGGCGCCGATCTCGCGGGCGTGATCGTGTTCGCGCCCCTGATCCTTAGTTTCGCCCACGCCCCGGCGGGGCAGCGCTGGCGCCGCGCCGCGCCGATCGCCGCCGCCAGTCTGGCGACCTTCGCGGCCCTCGTGGCGTTGATATTCGCGGATGTGAGATCGATTCATCGGACCCAGGCGGCCGATTTCGCGGCCCTGTCGAGCGAGTTCGGCAGCCGGATCGCCGCGACCGTCGATCTGGGTCAGCACGCGGTCGAAGGCCTCGCCGGCTCGTTCCAGACCTCGCATGAGAGAGAACTGGCCGATTTTCGCGCCACGGCCCAGCGGCTCGCGGCGTTCGGGCTCGGAATTCAGGCGCTCGAGTGGATCCCCCGCGTGGAGCTCAGCGAGCGCGCCGCCTTCGAATCCAAGATGAGCGAACAATGGGCGGCGAACTTCAGCATATTTGAGAAGGTCGACGGCAAGGCGCGACCGGTCGCGCCGCGGGGCGACTATTTTCCCGTGGCCTATGTGACGCCGCTGAAGGGCAATGAGGGGGCGGTCGGTTTCGATCTGGCGTCCAATCCGGCCCGCAACGCCGCTTTGACCGCGGCCGAAACTTCCGGCGCCGCGATCGCGACCGCGGGCGTCAAACTGGTTCAGAACAATGCGATGGGCATATTGCTGTTCGTGCCCGTCTATGCCGAGAACGCGCCGCTCGACAATCCGGCCGAACGACGCGGCAATCTCAAGGGCTTCGCCCTTGGGGTGTTCTCTGTTCCCGATCTGCTCGCCGTGGCCTTGCGGACCAGCGACACGTCGAATGTCAATTATTGGCTCGTCGACGAAACCGATCGCGCGGCGCCGACAATATTGGCCTCCAACGCGGATGGCCCGCCGTCCGACTATGTCTTGTCGAACGGCGGGCCGTTTCGCGAGCGCATGACGATCGGCGCCGGGATCGATTTGAGCGTCGCCAATCGCAAATGGGCGTTTCGGCTCGCCCCGACGTCGGCCTATTTCGATCGCCACGCCGACAACAGCCCCTATTACCTCCTGATCGGCGGCCTGCTGCTGACGGCGCTTGCCGGAGGTTTCTTCCTGGTCGTGACCGATCGGCAGTATCAGTTGGTCGACTTGCGCGAACGTGACCTCGAGAACCAGAAGTTCGCGCTCGACCAGCACGCCATCGTCAGCATCACCGACGTCGCGGGCACGCTCACCTACGCCAACGATCGCTTTTGTGAGATCTCCGGTTTTCCTCGCGAGCGCCTGATCGGCGCCAACCACAACATCGTCAATTCCGGCCGTCACCCTGCCTCGCTTTACCGCGAACTCTGGACGACGATTCGCTCGGGCCAAGTCTGGCATGGCGAGATCTGCAACCGGAGCGCGGCGGGAGATCTCTATTGGCTCGATTCGACCGTCACGCCGTTGAAGGACCGGGAAGGGCGCATCGGGCAATTCATCGCCATCTGCACCGACATCACGGCGCGAAAACGGTTGGAACAGGAACTGGAGGACAGCCGGGCGTTCCTGCAGAGCGTGACCAATTCGATGGGCGAGGGCGTCTACACGATCGATGCGCACGGGCGCTGCACGTTCCTGAACGCCGAGGCGGAGCGGCTCATCGGCTGGAGTTTCCAGGAGACGAAGGACAGGTCCCTGCACGATCTCGTCCATTTTCAGGACAAGTCAGGCAAGCCCATTGCCGCCCACGAATGCTCGATCATGCATTCGTTGCAGGACGCGAACAAGCATCACTCGGAAGACCAGTATTTCACCCATCGCGACGGCCGGGTGTTCCCCGTCTCCGTCGTCGCCAAGCGGCTCGAGCAGAATGGGCGATATGTCGGCGCCGTGGTCGTCTTCCAGGACATTACCGAGCGTCGCCGCATCCACGACGAACTGAAGACCAGCGAGCAGCGCCTCAGCGTCGCGCTCAGCGCCTCCTCGACCGGTCTTTGGGACTACAATCCGATCACGGATCAGGCCGTATACAGCGAAACCTGGTTCCGCATGCTCGGTTACGAACCAACATCCGGGCCCTGCAGCGGCGATCTGTTCCGCAGCCTTCTGCATCCCGACGACTGGGCCGCCTATCTCGACACCATGGATCAGCACGTGCGTGGCCAGACGAAGGCCGTCGAGATCGAATTCCGCATGCGCCGCGCGGACGGGACGTGGGCCTGGATCCGCAGCATCGGCAAGGTCATCGAATTCGATGCCGACGGGCGGCCGGAGCGCCTGATCGGCGTGCATATCGATTCGTCGGCGGCTCATCAGATCCAGAGCGAACTCGCAAACGCCAAGGATGTCGCCGTTCAGGCCAATCAGGCCAAGAGCGATTTTTTGGCCACGATGAGTCACGAAATTCGCACCCCAATGAATGCGATCATCGGATTGTCGCATCTCATGGGGCGCACGGAACTTGCGCCGCGCCAGCGCGACTATCTCGCCAAAATTCAGAACGCCTCGCACGCCCTGCTTGCGATCATCAACGACATCCTCGACTTTTCGAAAATCGAGGCCGGCAAGCTGAGCCTCGAGACGGTGGAGTTCGATCTCGACGAGGTGATCGACAACGTCGTCGCAGTGATCAATCCCCGGATTGCCGAGAAGCGGCTGAAGCTGACGGTCCGGCGCGCGCCCGAGTTGCCGTCCCACTATGTCGGCGATCCCCTTCGCCTTTCGCAGCTCCTGATGAATCTGCTCAGCAATGCCGAGAAGTTCACTTCCGAGGGCGAGATCCGAGTGATCGTCGAGGGCGGCGAGCTCGGCGACGGCCGATTCCGGCTGGAATTCTCGGTTTGCGACTCCGGCATCGGCATGTCGCCGGCGCAGATGGCGTCGCTGTTCCGCCCCTTCACCCAGGCGGACGCCTCGACATCGCGCCGCTTCGGCGGAACAGGATTGGGCCTGGCGATCTGCCGGCAGATCCTCCATCTGATGGGCGGCGAAATCTCGGTCGAAAGCACCGAGGGCATCGGCACGAAATTCACGTTCCATGCGCCCTTGCGGATCGCGGCTCCATCGCGGCTGGCCGAGCGCGAGGCCGCAGCGCTGCTGGGCAAGCGCGCCTTGGTCGTCGACGACAGCATATCGTCGCGTCATATCCTGCGCGCGACGCTGACCCAGTTGGGCCTCAAAGTCGAAGAGGCGGGCGGCGGGGCCGAGGCCTTGCGCCGGCTTGTCGCCGCGGAGCCGTTCGACCTGGTCCTGCTCGACTGGCGATTGCCGGATCTCGACGGGCTCCAAGTGCTGGATTGTCTGAGGCAGGCTGCGATCCCCACCCCAGTCGTCATGCTGACCGCCTACCGGCCGGACGAACTCGAATCCAAAGTCGCCGAACGCCGGCGCAACGGCGAGGACGCCGTGGCCGTGCTGGAAAAGCCAGCCTCGTCGACGAAGCTCAAAGAGTGCATTCTCGCGGCCTTCGGCGTCATCGCGCAGGCCGCGCGCGGGCCGGACATATCGAGCCGTCGCGCCTCCGACATCCTTCTCCAGGGCGTGCGGATCCTGCTGACGGAGGACAATCCGATCAACCAGCAGGTCGCCGTCGAATTGCTGGAGGCGCTCGGCGTAGAGACCACGGTGGCGAGCTCAGGCGAAGAAGCGCTCGAAATTCTGGCCACGCGCCCGTTCGATCTCATTCTGATGGACATCCAGATGCCGGGCAAGGACGGGCTCGCCACGACGATGGCGATCCGCACCGAGTTGGGCATTACCGAAACGCCGATCATCGCCATGACGGCCAATGCGATGGCGGGCGACCGCGAGCGCTGCCTCGAATCGGGAATGAACGATCACATCGCCAAACCCATCGATCCCGATGCGATGGCGCTGACGCTGGCGCGCTGGCTGGAAGGGGCGCGCCTCTCGGATGCGAGAATGCCCGCCAGGGCTGCGCGCGCGCGCGCCGGCCGCGACGCCCCGGCGGGGTCGGCCAGGCCGGGCGTCGACGTGGCCTCCGCCTTGCGCAACCTGAACGGCAACGAAGCTCTGTTGGTCCGGCTGCTCGACGTGTTCGCGGCGGAGCATCAGGACTATGCGGCGGCGATGCGCCAGGCGGCGAGCGCCGGCGATTTCGCCGCCGTCAACGCCATGTCGCACAGGCTCAAAGGCGCCGCCGCGACGCTGGGGGCCTTGAGCGTGGCCCGATGCGCCGGCGATGTCGAGACCGCGACGCAGCCCGAAATCGCGGAGCCGCGCGCGCGCGGCCTCGATGCTCAGATAGACGCGCTGGCCTTTGCGCTGGCGGAGGTCGTCGAGGGCGTACGCGCGGCCGGTGGACACTCCGTCGAGGCGCCTCCCACCGCGCCGACCGAGGCCAAGGGCGTTTTCGATCCGGGCGCGGCGCTCGAAGCGATCGACGCCCTGGCCCGCCTCTTGAGGGACGGCGACGCCGACGCGGAAATCGAATCGGAGCGCCTTGCGGCGCTGTTGCGCGGCACGGGACCAGGGCGACGCGCCGCCAGCGTCGCCGCTTCGGCGGGACGCTACGATTTCGAGGGCGCGCAGACCGCGCTGAACGCATTGCGCGCGGAAGTCGCCGACGGGAGCTGAAATGAGCCAGACCGAATCTTCCGCAGAGAATCCTCGTTGTCGACGACGAACCGATCAACGTGAAGGTTCTCGTCGACCTGTTGCGCCCGACCTACAACCTCGTCGTCGCGCGCGACGGCGCGCAGGCGCTCGAGAGGCTCCAAGGCGAAACTTTGCCCGACCTCGCGCTCGTCGACGTGATGATGCCGCGCATGGACGGGCTGGAACTCTGCCGTCGCATGAAGAGCGATGCGCGGCTAGCCGGCATCCCCGTAATCTTCGTCTCTGCGCTCGGCCAGACGCATAACGAGACCGAAGGCTTCCAGTGCGGCGCGGTCGACTACATCACCAAGCCGATTTCGCCTGCGATCGTCGGGGCCCGGGTGCGCACGCATCTGGCGCTGCGGCAGGCCTCGCGCGCGCTCGCGCTGCGCAATCAGACGCTGGAAGACATCGTCGCGCGACGAACCCGCGAACTCGCGATGACGCAGGACGTCACCATTCAGGCGCTCGCCTCGCTGGTGGAAACGCGCGATCACGAAACCGGCGGGCACATCCTTCGAACGCAGCGCTACGTGAAGATCATGGCCGACGAAATGCGGCGCGACCCGCGCTTTCAGGCTTCGCTGACTCCGCGCGCCGTCGAACTCATGTTCAAATCCGCGCCGTTGCACGATATCGGCAAGGTCGGCATCCCCGACGCGGTTCTGCTCAAGGCGGGCAAGCTGACGGCCGAGGAATTCGAGATCATGAAGACGCACACGACCATCGGCCGTCAGGCGCTGATGGCCGCGGCGGGCGAGAATTCCAAGTCGAGCGAGTTCCTGCGCTTTGCGATCGAGATCACCGGCGCCCATCACGAAAAATGGGACGGCTCCGGCTATCCCGATGGGTTGGCCGGCGAAGCCATACCGCTTTCGGCGCGGCTGATGGCGATGGCGGACGTCTATGACGCGCTCACCAGCGTGCGCATCTACAAGCGCGCGCTCAGCCACGAAGAGGCCAAAGCGATTATCGTCGCCGGCCGCGGCCAGCATTTCGATCCCGGCGTGGTTGATGCGTTCCTGCGCCGCGAGGCCGAGTTCGCCGAGGTTGCGCGCCTGCTGGCCGACGCCGAAGGCGGCGCGGCTCAGGCGACGCAGGATTGCGGCGTCGCGGCCTGACCTTTCGTCAGGCGGTTCCGCCGTCCGGGCCGACGGTGGCGATGCGCAAGTTGTTGGTGCTGCCGGGCGTGCCGAACGGCACGCCGGCGACCACGATCAGCCGTTCCCCAACGCCGACGAATCCATCGATGAAGGCGTGCCGGCAAGCGCGGTCGGTCATGTCGCGCTCGTCGCGCGCGTCGTCGGTCACGACGGGATGCACGCCCCAGACCAGCGCCAGACGACGCGCGATTTCCACGATCGGCGTCAGCGCGAGGATCGAGGATTTCGGCCGCTCGCGCGCGATGCGCAGGCCGGTCGCGCCCGAGGCGGTCCAGGCGCAGATCACCCGGGCGCCGAGCGTGTCGGCGACGTCGCGGGTCGCTTCCGCGATCGCGTCGGCGCCGGTGGCCTCCGGCGTCGCGCGCTGGGAATCGATGATGCTGGGATAGATCGGCTCCGATTCCACGGTCTCGGCGATCCGGTTCATGGTCGCGACCGCTTCGCGCGGATATTGGCCCGATGCGCTTTCCGCCGACAACATGATCGCGTCCGCGCCCTCGAAAACGGCAGTCGCGACGTCGGACACTTCGGCGCGCGTCGGCACGGGCGACGTGATCATCGATTCCAGCATTTGCGTCGCCACGACGACCGGCTTGCCGATCCGGCGCGCCATGCGGGTGATGCTCTTCTGCAGACCCGGCACCCGTTCCAGCGGCATTTCGACGCCGAGGTCGCCGCGCGCGACCATCAGGGCGTCGGAGACGGCGATGATTTCCTCCAGGCAGGCGATCGCCTGCGGTTTTTCGATCTTGGCGAGCACCGAGGCGCGGTTGCCGACGATGTTCTTGACCTCGACGACGTCCTCCGGCCGCTGCACGAACGAAAGCGCGATCCAGTCGACGTTCTCTTCCAGGGCGGCGTCGAGATCGGCGCGGTCCTTCTCGGTCATCGCCGAGGTCGGGATCGTGGTGTCGGGAAGGCTGACGCCCTTCTTGTTCGAGATCTTGCCCGCGACCTCGACGATGCATTCGGCGCGCCCGGGCGAGACCGCGCTGACGCGCAGCAGGACCTTGCCATCGTCGATCAGCACGCGATGGCCCGGTTGGACAGAGCCCAGAATCTCCGGATGCGGGAGATTGACCCGCGTGGCGTCGCCCGGCGCCGGGTCGGCGTCGAGCGTGAAGACGTCGCCCTTGCGCAGGTCCTCCGCGCCATTGGCGAAGACCCCGACGCGCAGCTTCGGTCCCTGCAGGTCGACGAGGATGCCGATCGGGCGATCGAATTCCTCCTCGAGCGAGCGAATCAGCGCGACCCGTTCGCGCATGCCGTCGTGCGAGGCGTGGCTCATGTTGATTCGGAACACGTCGGCGCCCGCCTGGAAAAGCGCGGCGACCGTCTCTCGCTCGGCCGAAGCCGGCCCGAGCGTGGCGATGATCTTGATGCGACGGCGACGTCGGGACAAACGCTTATCTCCCAAAACTGCGGCGGCGGACCCTCGGGTCCGCGTCAGGGGTTGACGGGGTCGGTCAATTGGACGGTCCAGTTCTTGGCGTCCTTGCCGGTGTCGACTTCGAAGAACCCGGTGCGCTCGTAGCCGCGCACGAAGCAATCCTGCCGGCCCTCGATCTTGAACTCGCGGTCGCTGGTGCACATGAAGGCCTTGCCCTTCCACTCGCCGCCGCGTTCGTCCATCGCATAGACGTAATAGAACTGCGCCGCGAGCGCGCCGCTGAGCAGCGTATCGCAATCCGAGGGCTTCAAATTCCACCAGCCTTCGCTGACCCATTGCTGGCCATCGGTATAGGCGAGCGCGACGCTGACCCGGCTGCTGGTCATGTTGCACATCCGGAAGTCGGCGTGTGCGGGACCGGCGCATATGAGCGCCAGGCCGAAAAGAGTGAGGCCGAATCTGGGACCCATGTTTGCTCGCGCCTCTGCCGCCGGCGCCATATTCTTCGGCGGGGCCCCGCTGTCAACCGCGAGGCCGCGCGACATAGATTCCGACGAGGATCAGCAGCCCGCCGAGGGCCTGCACGAACGAAACCGGCTCGCCGAGCAGCAGGAACGCGAAAGCGGCGGCCGCGATCGCTTCGAGGAAGATGACGAGCGAGGAAAACGCCGCCGGCAGCCGGCCGAGCGCGACCGCAAGCAGTCCCTGTCCGCCGGCGTGACTGATCCAGGCCATCCCCAGCAAGGCCAGAACGCCGCTGAGGCTGTGCGGCGTCAGCGAGCGTTCGGCGAGCGCGGCCACAACGAACAGAGCCGAGGCAGTGACGATGGTCTGTTCGAATGTGACCCTCGCCGCGGACGCCTCGCGCCGGGCGGCCTGAACGGCGAGAAAATACAGCCCGAAAAACACGCCGGTCGCGAGGCCTTCGAGATCGCCGAACGCGCCCGAGGGGTGGATTTGCAGACTGCGCGCGAGCAGCGCGCCGCCGCCGACGAGACAGAGCGCAAGCCCGGCCAGGACGCCCGCGCCGACGCGCGTGCGAAACAGCAGCCAGCCGAACGCGATCACCCAGATCGGCGCGGTGGTGGCGAAGAATGTCGCGTTGGCGACGCTCGTCGTCAGGATCGAGAGGTGCCAGAACAGGAGATCGCCGGTGAAGGCGAGGCCCGCCAGCACGGTGGGACGGGAAAAGCTCGCCTTGGCGGCGACGGCGGGTTCGAGGCCGCGCTCGCTCCAGCGCATCCAGACATAGAGCGCGGGCAACGCGAGGAAGACCCGCCAGAACGCGCTGGTGAACGGCCCAACGTCGGCCCAGCGCACGAAAATCGGCGAGATGCCCATCGCCAGCGCGCCGACGACGAGCGCGCCGAACGCAGCCGTCGCGCTGCGGCGCGGGGAATTCACTACCAGGGCTTGCGTCATTATACCTAAGCGCCGGGCGCCGTTCGGGGCGATTCCCGGGCGCGCGCGAGGCTTCGTCCATATTCTCGCCGCAACCGTCGAGCAAGGGGGCGCGCATGGACGTACGACTCGCCAATGAAATCCTGAAGGCTCAGGAAGCCTTCACCCCGTTCGAACGGATCGCGGGCGCGCGCGACAGCGGCGTGCTCGTCATTTGCGATCACGCCAGCAACGCCTTTCCGCCGGGCTACGGCGCGCTGGGCCTGCCGCGCGAGGCGCTCGAGCGTCACATCGCCTACGACATCGGCGCCGCCTGGCTGACGCGCCGGCTCGCCGAGCGGCTGAACGCCCCTGCGGTCCTCTCCACCTTTTCGCGCCTGTTGATCGACCCGAACCGGGGCGCAGACGATCCGACCCTGGTCATGCGTTTTTCCGACGGCGCGGTCGTGCCGGGCAATGCGCGAATCGACGCCGCCGAGATCGAGCGCCGGCGAAGGCTGTTTTGGGCGCCCTATCGCCACGCGATCGACACTGAAATCGAGGCGATGTTGGCGCAAGGAACGCCTCCCGCGATTCTCTCGATCCATTCCTTCACGCCGGTCTGGCGCGGCAGCCCGCGTCCCTGGAAGGTCGGCGTGCTCTGGGACGCCGATCCGCGCCTGCCGGCGCCGCTGCTGGATGCCTTCGCGCGCGAGGACGACCTGGCGCCGCACGAGATCGGCGACAACGAACCCTATGCCGGCGCGCTCCTCGGCGACACGATCGATTCGACCGCCACGCTGCGAGGCCTTTCCAACGCCCTGATCGAGATCCGACAGGACCTGATCGCGACGCAGGAGGACGCCGAGGCCTGGGCGGATCGGCTGGCGCGGCTGGTCGCTCCGATCCTGGCGCCGCCCGAGACGCGAGCGCCCCGCCAGATGGGAAGCCGCGTTCACGGCCGGCTGCGAAGCGCGGGCGCCCGAGCGGACATGGCAAATGTCGGAGCCGCTTGACGCCGCCCGCGCCTGCGGCCATGGCTGTCCCGGCCGACCCCGAGCATGAAAAGCAAGAGAGATGGATCAAGCTAACAAAAAAGACCCTGTCGTGACTGGGACGGAGGAGGTCAATGCGGGCCACCTGCGCGCCTTCATCGAGCGAATCGAACGGCTCGAGGAGGAAAAGAAGGCGCTTTCCGACGACATCAAGGACGTCTACGCCGAAGCCAAGGGCAACGGTTTCGACGTCAAGATCATGCGCAAGATCGTTTCGATCCGCAAACAGGACCGCGACAAGCGGCGCGAGGAAGAGGAAATCCTCGATCTCTATATGGCCGCGCTCGGCATCAACTGAGCCCGAGCGGGGCCAGACCCGTCAGGAAAGGGAACGCCATGAATGTCCATGCCGCACCGGCGCAGGCCGAATCCCTGAGCGCGGAAGCCGAACGCGTCGCCGAGGCCTTCGCCAACGCGGTCGCGAATCGACAGACCTTCGACAAGCCGTATCGGCATTATCTGCTGGAAAATGTGTTTCCCGCCGACGTCTCAGCCGAACTCGCGACGCTGCCGTTCGCGCCGCCGGAGCTTAACGGCGTCTCGGGCAAGCGTGAATTGCACAATGACCAGCGCAGCTATTTCGACGCGGCGGGGGTGCAACGCTTTCCGGTCATGCGCGGCGTTGCCGAGGCTTTCCAGTCGCATCGCATCGTCAAACTGATCCACGACGCGTTCGGCGCGCCAATCGACGACACGTTTCTGAGGCTCGAATACGCCCAGGACGTCGACGGCTTCTGGCTGCAGCCGCATACCGACCTCGGCGTGAAGAAATTCACCTGCCTGATCTATCTCTCCGACGGGCCGGGCCACGAGAAGCTCGGCACTGACATCTACGAGAGCCCCGAGCGCCATTTCGGCGTCTCGCCGTTCCGCCGCGGCGCCGCGATGATCTTCGTGCCGGGAGACGCCACCTGGCACGGCTTCGAGAAGCGCCGGATCGAGGGAGTGCGCCGCTCGGTGATCCTGAACTACGTCACCCACGATTGGCGCGCGCGCGAGCAACTCTCCTATCCGGACCAGCCGGTTCGCGTGTGAGCGGCGCGGCGGCGGGCTGAAACGCCCCTTTCGCCTAAAAATTAGGCGACCATATCCAAATTCTTGGCCGTGCCGGGCGTCTCGGAAACCGTTTGCGCCGAGATGTGTTGCCAGGCATGGCCATTTATGACGAGGCTTGCTATCACGCCGCCCAAACTTTGGGCGCTTGAAGGGCCGGTCATATGCGCAAGGGGGCGATTTCCCGTAAGACCAACGAAACCGCGATCGAAGTCGAGATCGATCTCGACGGAACGGGCGCGTCCCGGATCTCGACGGGCGTCGGCTTTTTCGACCACATGCTGGACCAACTCTCGCGCCATTCGCTGATCGACATGACGATTTCCGCCAAGGGCGACCTGCACGTCGACGATCACCATACGGTGGAGGACGTTGGCATTGCGCTTGGTCAGGCCTTGCGGGAGGCGCTCGGCGATAAGCGCGGGGTCGTGCGCTACGCCGATTGCCTGCTGCCGATGGACGAAACGCTGACGCGCGTCGCGCTCGACGTCTCCGGGCGTCCGTTCCTCGTGTTCCAAACCGCGTTTCCGACCGCCAAGATCGGGAGTTTCGACACCGAGCTCGTGCGCGAGTTTTTCCAGGCTTTTGCGATGAACGCCGGACTGACGCTGCATGTCGAGACGCTTTATGGGGCCAACAGCCACCATATCGCCGAATCTTGTTTCAAGGGGGTTGCGCGCGCGCTTGGCGCGGCGCTTGCAATCGATCCGAGGCAGGCCGCCCGGATACCCTCCACAAAAGGCGCGCTCTGACGCACAGGTCCGGCTCATGGCGACTTACGCGGTTTATTCCCCCGCTTTTGACGGCGATCCCGCGACGGCTTTCGATCGCGCCCGGGCGATCCGCCTCGGCTTCGCGCCCTGGGCGCTCGTGTTCGGACCTTTGTGGCTGCTCGCCAACCAGCTCTGGCTCGCGTTGGCGGCCTGGATCGCCGGCGCCGCGCTGGTCGAAGTCGCGGTCGGCCAAGGCGGGCTCGGGCCGGCCGCGGCGACGACGTTGTATTGGCTTGCCGCCGTGTTCCTCGGCTTCGAGGGCCGCAACCTTCAGGGCGCGGCGCTCGCGCGCGCGGGCCGTCCGCTCGTCGACCTCGTCGAAGCCGCCGACGAGCAGGATGCGGAATATCGCTTCCTCGCGCGGGCGCTGAGCGCCGCCCCCGCGCCGCGGCCCGCAAATCGACCGGCGCGGACCCCGCCGCCCCCGCCGGGCGGGCCGCATGTGATCGGGCTGTTCCCGGAGGCGGGCCGTTAAATGAGCGTCGCCATCGTCGATTACGGCTCGGGCAATCTGCACTCGGCCCACAAGGCCTTCGAGCGCGCCGCGCGCGAAGCCGGGCTCACGTGCGAGGTGCTGGTCACGGCCGACCCCGGCAAGGTCGCGCGGGCCGAGCATATCGTTCTGCCCGGCGTCGGCGCTTTCGCCGATTGTCGCCATGGGCTCGACGCCGTGTCCGGCATGGTCGCGGCGCTTGAGGACGCGGTGCGGCGGCGCGGCCGGCCGTTCCTTGGGATCTGCGTCGGCATGCAATTGATGGCCTCGCGAGGGCTGGAGCACGAGATCGTCGCCGGGCTCGACTGGATCCAGGGCGACGTCGACGTCATCCGCCCCAATGATCCCGCGCTCAAGATCCCGCACATGGGTTGGAACACTCTGGACGTTCGGCGCGCCCATCCGATTCTGGAGGGCGTGCCGACCGGGCCCGCCGGGCTGCACGCCTATTTCGTTCATTCATTTCAGCTTTACCCCCGCGACGTCGGAGACATCGTCGCGACCGCCGATTACGGCGGGCCGATTACGGCCATCGTCGCGCGCGACAATGTCGTGGGAACCCAATTCCACCCCGAGAAGAGCCAGACCCTCGGTCTCGCCCTGATCGCCAATTTCCTGAAATGGCGCCCGTGATTCTGTTTCCCGCAATAGATCTGAAAGACGGAGAATGCGTCCGCCTCGTGCGCGGCGACATGGCGCAGGCGACCGTATTCAACACCGACCCGGCCGCGCAGGCGATCACCTTCGAGACGCAGGGATTCGATCACCTGCACGTCGTCGATCTCGACGGCGCCTTCGCGGGCAAGCCGGTCAACGCCACGGCGGTCGAGCGGATTCTCGCCGGCGTAAAGATGAAGGTGCAACTCGGCGGCGGCGTGCGCGACATGCGCACCGTCGCCGGCTGGCTGGAGAAGGGCGTCTCGCGGGTGATCATCGGCACCGCCGCTCTCAAGGATCCCGATTTCGTGCGCGAGGCCTCCCGGCTCAATCCCGGCCGGATCGCGGTCGGCATAGACGCGCGCGACGGCCGCGTCGCAGTCGACGGCTGGGCGCGCCAGTCCGACGTCTCCGCCCTCGACCTCGGGCGGCGGTTCGAGGACGCCGGCGTCTGCGCGATCATCTATACCGATATTGCGCGCGACGGCGTGCTGCAGGGCCTCAACATCGCAGCGACGGTCGCGCTCGCCGAGGCGCTGACCATTCCCGTCATCGCCTCGGGCGGGCTCGCTTCGATCGAGGACGTCAAGCGTCTGCTCGAGCCCGATTGCGCGCGTCTGGCCGGGGCCATTTCGGGGCGCGCCCTCTACGACGGCCGGCTCGACCCGCGCGAGGCGCTGGCGTTGATTCGGGCCGGGAGCCCGGCGAATGCTTAAATCCCGCGTCATCCCGTGCCTCGACGTCAAGGACGGCCGCGTCGTCAAGGGCGTCAATTTCGTCAACCTGCGCGACGCCGGCGATCCCGTGGAAAGCGCGATCGCCTATGACAAGGCGGGCGCGGACGAACTCTGCTTTCTCGACATCACGGCGAGCCACGAGGATCGCGGCATCCTGCTCGACGTCGTGCGCCGCACCGCGGAAGTCTGCTTCATGCCGCTGACCGTCGGCGGGGGGGTGCGCACGACGGAGGACATCCGCCAATTGCTGCTCGCCGGCGCCGACAAAGCCTCGATCAATTCGGCCGCTGTCGCCGACCGGCAATTCGTGCGGCAGGCGGCGGAGAAATTCGGCAGCCAATGCGTCGTCGTCGCGATCGACGCCAAGCGCGTTTCGGCGCCCGGCGAGCCGCCGCGCTGGGAGATCTTCACCCACGGCGGGCGGCGGGCGACCGGCATCGACGCGGTCCAATTCGCCCGCGAGGTCGCGGCCCTCGGGGCCGGCGAAATCCTGCTGACCTCGATGGATCGCGATGGCGCCAAGATCGGCTTCGACATCGAACTGACCCGCGCGGTCGCCGACGCGGTGACGATTCCGGTTATCGCCTCTGGCGGCGTGGGCAATCTCGATGATCTCGTCGACGGCGTGCTCAAGGGCCATGCGAGCGCAGTGCTCGCCGCCTCGATCTTTCATTTCGGCGAATTCACGATCCGTCAGGCCAAGGAGCACATGGCGGCGGCGGGCATCGCGATGCGGATGGATTGAGGGACTCAGGTCTCGAAGCGCCCGGCGCTGCAGGCACAGACGCCGCTCGGCCCCGCCCCGCGGCGGCATGCGGCGGGTGAGCGCCGCCGCGGCTGCGGCTATTGCGTCTCGACGGCGATGCCGAGCCGTCGCAGGGCGTTGAGCCGCGTCGAGGCGATCAGCGGATAGAGGCCGGCCTTCAGCGTTTCCGCCTGGCCTGGCTTCGAGACGACATATTTGACGAACTCTTCCACTGCGGGATCGAGCGCCTTCTTGGGGTCCTTGTTCACGTAGACGTAAAGAAAGCGCTCGAGCGGGTAATTGCCGGCGAGCGCCGATTCCCAGGTCGGCTCATAGCAGTTCGAAGCCGACGAGGCGGCGAGCGCGACGGCGCGGACGCCGTCGGTCAGGAACCCGATGCCGGAGTAGCCGATCGCGAATTTGTCGGCGGCGACGTGCTTGACGACCTCCGCCGAATCCGCCTCCTGTTTGACTTGGTCCTTGAATTCGCCGTGGGCGAGAACGGCGTTGACAAACGTATCGTGCGTTCCCGATTCCGCGTTTCGGCCGAACAGAGCGACAGGCTTTCCGGCCCAGTCGCCGGTGAGGCCGACTCCACCCCAATTCGTCACGTCGATTCCGCCGCTATAGAGATGCGTCTTGGAAAAGATCTGGTCGAGTTGCGGAATGGTCAGGCACTTGATCGGATTGTCCTTGTTGACATAGATCGCGATCGCGTCGACGGCGACCGGCGCCGCCGTCGGGGCATAGCCGAACTTCGCCTGAAAGGCGTCGATCTCTTCGCTGGTCATCGGCCGCGACATCGGCCCCAGTTGCGCCGCGCCCGAGGTCAGCGCTGGCGGGGCGGTCGACGAGCCCTGGCTCTGTAAGTCGATCTTCACGTTGGGATAGAGCGCCTTGAAGCCGTCCGCCCATTGCTTCATCACGACGCTCAGCGTGTCGGAACCGACCGCCTTGACCTCGCCTGAAAGCGCGCCGACCGGTTTGTAGGCAGGAATCTGCGGATCGAGCTCAAGTGCGCTCGCCGGCGCGGTCAGGACCAAGCAGGCGCTAAGCAACGCCGGGAGCCGCAGCCTTTGCACAGAACGTCTCCTGTATAAACCGACTATAGCACATCAGGAATCTGGTGCTCGGTCCACTGCCCGACCCAGGCTATCCAATGCCCACTATGGAATTGGCGCATGACACTTTGATGTAAGCGGCGAGGGCGCGCCGATGCCCGGCAATATCGTCGATCAGCCCGATCCGTTACACTCGGGCTTGCCTCCCGGCGAACCAAGACTGAAGCGGAAATGGACCCGGCCGCGCCGCGCCGGATCTTCACGTCGGAAAAAGTGAGATATCCGAGCCCCGGGCATCCCGCGCTTTCTTTCGGCGTCCAGGCTGAACGGCGCAGACGCCTGCGGGCAGCCCGGCCAGGTCGTCGAACCCGGCTCGATGTTCGAAAGAGCGTGCTCCCGGCTCCCCGCCTATTTCTCGACGAACGCCTTCTCGATCACGAAATCGCCGGGCTCGCCCTGGTTGCCTTCCTCGAAGCCGCGCGCCTCCAGGATCGTGCGGATGTCGGAGAGCATCGCCGGGCTGCCGCACAGCATGAAACGGTCGCTTGCGCGATCAATTCCGGGCAGACCCAGGTCGGCGGCGAGCTTGCCGGTTTCGAGCAACAGCGAAATGCGGCCCTCGTGGCGGAACGGCTCGCGCGTCACCGTGGGGTAATAGGCGAGCTGCCGGCTCGCGTATTCGCCGATCAGCTCGTCCTTCGGCAATTCGTTCTGGATGTAGTCGCTGTAGGCGAGTTCGCGGACCCACCGGCAGCCGTGCACCACGACGACGCGCTCGAAGCGCTCGTAAACCTCGGGGTCCTTGATCAGGCTAAGCCATGGAGCAAGGCCGGTGCCGGTTCCGAGCAGGAAGAGGTTGCGCCCAGGCCTCAGATTGTCGATCAGCAGCGTGCCGGTCGGCTTTCGCCCGACGAGGACGCGGTCGCCTTCCCTCAGGTGCTGCAGGCGGGAGGTCAGCGGGCCGTTGGGGACCTTGATCGAGAAGAATTCGAGCTGATCCTCGTAATGCGCGCTGGCGAGCGAATAGGCGCGCACGAGCGGACGCCCCTCGGCCTCGACCCCCATCATGACGAATTGGCCGCTGCGAAAGCGCAATGTCGGGGAGCGCGTGGTGCGGAAACTGAACAGCCGGTCGGTCCAGTGGTGGACGCTGACTACGCTTTCGACGTTGAAATTGCTCATATCTACGGATCACGCTGCTAGAAAAGGGCCAACGCCGCAATCTTTGCACAAAAACCATAGATTGATAGTTTCGGCAAGTCCTTTGTGCGTTGCACAATGCGGCGCCTCGCCGCGGCGGCACAACCGCCCTTGACCGTAAATAGGTGACTTGATAGTCACCTATCATGACCGACACGCAGGATCGGATCTGGAAGGCGCTGAGCGACCCCGTTCGCCGCTCGATCCTGGACGCGCTCAGGAACGGGCCGAAGACGACGAGCGCGCTTTGCGAGCCTTTCGACCAGACCCGTTTCGGCGTGATGAAGCATCTCGACGCGCTCGAGGCTGCGGGGTTGATCTCGGTGGCGCGCCGCGGCCGCGAGCGCTGGAACTATTTGAACGCCGTCGCGTTGTGCGGCGCGACGGACCGCTGGCTGACGCCGTTTCAGGAAGTTTGGACCCGCCGCCTGCGCCAGCTTTCGCAATTCATCGACAAGGAGGGCGCGATGCCGGACTCTGAAGACCTGATCATGGACATTCGCCAGGAGGTGACGCTGCCCGCGACCCCCGAGCGCGTCTTCGCCTCGCTGACGAGCGAAATCGACCAATGGTGGACGAGCCCTTTTCGACAGGCGGGCGCCGCGAGCCGGTTGCGGTTGTATCCCGAAATCGGCGAGCCGATGATCGAGACCGGCGCAAACGGGCATGACGTCATCTGGGGACGGGTCGAAGAGGTTCGCGCGCCCGACATTCTCTACATCGCCGGCAGGTTCGCGGTGACCGGCGCGATCGCAGGCCGTGTGCATTTCGATCTTGCAGCCGAGGGCGCCGCCTCCTGCAGGCTGACGGTCGCGCATCAGGCGATCGGCCGGATTTCGCCGGAGGCGCGCGCCCGCTTCGTCGACGGTTGGCGCGATTTGCTCGACCGGCGGCTGCGCGCCCATCTGCTGGGCGTCGTCAATGTCTGAGCGCGTTCTCAGCGAGGCCGAAAAGCGTTTCGGGCTCGCGCCCGGCGCCTATCCTTTCACGAGCCGGTTCGTCGACGTCGAGGGCGCCCGGCTGCATTATGTCGACGAGGGCCGTGGGCCTGTGCTGCTGATGCTGCACGGCAATCCCGCCTGGTCCTACCTCTACAAGGACGTCGTTCTGGCGCTGCGCAGCGAATTCCGCTGCATCGCCGTCGACCTCGCCGGTTTCGGCCTCTCCACCCCGGCGCCGGGGTTCTCTTTCCTGCCCAAAGACCATGCGCGCCTGATCGCCGCGCTGGTCGAATGGCTCGATCTGAAAAACGCGACGCTGGTCGCGCATGACTGGGGTGGGCCGATCGGGCTTGCGGCCGCGCGCGCGACCGATGGGCGCATCGCGCGGCTTTGCCTCGGCAATACCTGGGCCTGGTCTTTGAAGGGAGATTTCCATTTCGAGTGGTTTTCGCGCCTGCTCGGCGGAAATCTCGGCCGCTTCCTCGCCGAGCGCTATTGCGTCTTCATCAATTTCGTCCTGCCCAGTTCGATGCGGCGGCGAAAGGTGACGGAAGCGGAAATGGAGGCGTTTCGGGCGCCGTTCAACGGGCTGCAGGCGCGCCGCGCGATGCAGATCTTCCCCAAATCGATCATCGGCGCCAGCGAATGGCTCGCGGAACTCGAAGGCTTCGTCGCCGGCTTCAAGGGGCCGGTCCAGTTCATCTGGCCCGAAAACGACATCGCCTTCCGCGACAAGGAGTTGGCGCATTGGCGCAAGCTCTTGCCGCAGGCGCAGGCGCTGCGCTTGCCCAAGTGCGGACATTTTCTGTGGCTGGAAACGCCCGGCGAATGCGCCGAGGCGATACGCAAATTCCGCAGCCGCTGAAACGGCTGTTTCCCTCGGGCGCTCTCCTGGACTAAAAGCCCCGGAGATTTCGCCCCGAGAGACTCATGCCCGCCACATTCGATGAACTGATCGCGTTCCTGGACCGGCTCGGAATCGCCACTGCGACGGTCGAGCATCCCCCGCTTTTCACGGTCGAGGATTCGCAGCGCCTGCGCGGCGAAATCCCGGGCGGCCACACCAAGAACCTGTTCGTGAAAGACAAGAAGAGCCGGCTGTTCCTGCTGGTGCTGGGCGAGGAGACGTTGGTCGACCTCAAGCGCGTGCACGAGAAGATTGGCGCGCAGGGCCGCGTCTCCTTCGGCTCTGCGGAGTTGCTGGAGGAAGTCTGGGGCGTCAAGCCGGGCGCGGTGACGCCTTTCGGGGCGATCAACGACGGCGCCTGTCGCGTTACCGTCGTGCTCGACGAGGACATGATGCGGCACGAGAGGCTGAACTTTCACCCGCTGGTGAACACCCGCACAACCGGGCTCGCGGCCGCGGACCTCGTGAAATTTCTCAGGGCGACCGGCCATGAGCCGATTCTCGTTCCGTTGGGAGCGCTGAGCGCGGAAGTTGAATAATCGCGGTCGCGAGACCATCTGAAAGCCAGGAATTGCCTCAGAGGGGCGCATGGAGGGTCGTACGGTGAACGGCAACGAGGCGGGGACGCCCGCAGGCAAAATCAAGGACGTAACCACGGCGTCGTTCAAGGCCGACGTGCTGGCCGCGTCCGCGCGCCAGCCGGTGCTGGTCGATTTCTGGGCGCCCTGGTGCGGTCCCTGCAAGCAACTCGCCCCCGTGCTGGAAAAGGCGGTCGCCGACTCCAAGGGCAAGGTGCAACTCGTCAAGATGAACATCGACGACCATCCGCAGATCGCCGGCCAACTCGGCATTCAGTCGATCCCGGCCGTGATCGCTTTCGACAAGGGCCAGCCGATCGACGGCTTCATGGGCGCTTTGCCGGAGAGTCAGGTGCGGGGCTTCATAGAGCGCCTGGTCGGGCCGCTCGGCGGCGGCGCCGAGGCCCAGCTTGCCGAAGCCGAGGCCCTGGTGGCCGCGGGCGACGCCGCCGGCGCCGCCGAAATCTATGCGCGCATCCTCACCGAGGACGAGACCAACGCCAAGGCGATCGGCGGCCTGGCGCGTCTGCATGTCGATGCGGGCGATCTGGAACAAGCCAAGGCGGTGTTGACGCTGGCGCCCGCGCCGGCGCCGGGCAAAGACCCCGATCCCGCCATCGCGGCCGCCTGGGCGGCGGTGCATCTGGCCGAACAGGCCGCCAGCGTCGGCGATCTCACCGCGCTCGCCAAGGCGATCGCGGAAAATCCCGACGATCATCAGGCCCGCTTCGATCTCGCGGTCGCGCTCAACGCCAAGGGCGACCGCGACGGAGCGGCCGATCGGCTGCTCGAGATCATCAAGCGCGACCGGCGCTGGAACGACGACGCGGCGCGCAAGCAGTTGTTGCAGTTCTTTGAGGCCTGGGGCCTGATGGACGCCTCCACTGTGGCCGCGCGTCGGAAACTGTCGGCGATGTGGTTTTGACTCGGGAGCGCCCGAGGGCGAAGCGATGAAACTGAATCGAAACTATCAGAACGCGGCCGAATTGCCGCTGACCTTGCCGATCTTTCCGGTCTCGGGGGCGCTGCTGCTGCCGCGCCGCCCGATTCAGCTGACGGTGTTCGAGCCGCGCTATCTCGCCATGCTCGACGACGCGTTGAGCGGCGAGCGGCTGATCGGGATGATCCAGCCGAGCGCGGGCGACGACGCCGCGGGGCATGCGCCCGAGCTCTATCCCGTCGGCTGCGCGGGCCGCATCGTGCAATATGCCGAGATCGGCGACGGCCGCTGTTTCCTGACGCTGATGGGCGTCGCGCGCTTCCGCATCGGCGAAGAGCTGACGGTGATGACGCCGTACAGGATCGTGCGCCCGGATTATTCGCCCTTTGCCGCGGATTTCCGGGAGGGCGCCGGCGAGAGCGACGTCGATCGGCAGGGCCTGATAGCGGCGCTGCGCGAATTTGCGAAGGCCAACGATCTGAAGATCGACTGGCAGGACGTCGAGAAGGCTCCCAACGAGGCGCTCGTCAACGCGCTCTCGATGATGAGCCCTTATGGCGCGAAGGAGAAGCAGGCGCTGCTCGAAGCGGCCGACCTGAAGTCGCGCGCAGAAATCCTGGTCGCGATCTCCCAGATCGAACTTGCGCGCGGCGCCGAGACGCCGAGACATCTGCACTGAGGGGGCCGCGCCCGATGACGGGCCGCATCCTCGTCTGGCGGCCGCCCGAGGTCCTCGAGTTCACCTGGAGCAACGAACACGCGCCCAATTCGATCGTCCGATACGACCTGACGCGCGAGGGCGACGGCGCGCGCAAGATCTTCACGCACCGGGGCGGGCCCTATGCGAGCGGCGCTCTGATGTTGCCGGGCTGGCGCGTCTATTTCGCACGCTTGGGCTCAGCGCTCGAGGACTTGCGCCCGTTTCCGCCGAGGCCGAGCTGGCGCGAGATGCAGACGATCTATGTCGAACGGTACAATTTGCACGACGTCGCGCTCGAACCCCGACCTCCGAGAGGGCCGTAGAACCGCAGCGCAGGAGAAAGTCACGAACAGTCAGGATTTCACGACCGCCTTCACCGTCGATCAGACGCCGGCGCAAGCCTTCGCAGCCATCACGGACGTTCGAGGATGGTGGTCAGGAGAGATCGAAGGCAGGACCGACCGGATCGATGAAGAATTCACCTACCGCTGCAAGGACGTTCATTACAGCAAGCAGAAGATCACGGTATTTGTTCCGGGCAAGAAGGTCGCCTGGCTCGTGCTCGACAGCCGCTTGAATTTTGTCGAGGACCCGAGCGAATGGAACGGCACGAAAATCACGTTCGAAGTCGCCGAGAAAAACGGCAAGACGGAAGTCCGCTTCGCACATGTCGGCCTGGTTCCCGAATGCGAATGTTTCGAAGGCTGCTCGAACGCATGGCGTTGTTACGTCAACGCCAGCTTGCGCAATCTGATCGTCGAAGGCGAAAGTCAGCCCAACGCGAAAGACCATTAGAGCGAAAACTTCGGCGGGTCTGGCGACCGGCCTCGCCGAGCCCGACGCTCTGAGACAAAATGGACGCGCGGCCTTCAGCGTCCGTCGTCGAGCAGCGTCGGGCGCAGGCCGACGAGGTCGGCGCGGATATAGAGGTCGACCGGCCAGTCCGGATTGGCGTTGCGGGCGACCAGCAAATAATTGGCGCGCGCGCGGCTGAGGACGGGATCGTTCATCGCCCAGGCGTGGAAGCGCGGGCCGTGGCGGCTGATCAGCAGGGCGTCGGGACGGTTGGCGCCGATATCCTCCGCCGCCATGTCGCGGTCGCGCGCGATGATCGGCGCAAGACGCGCGGAGAGTTCGATGTCCGCGGGCCGCTCGTCGATCAGACGGCGCGCGCCCGCCGTCATCAGCAGGCCCTGAGTGCGCTGGACCCAGATCCCGTCGACGTTGCGCACCAGCGGAAAGCCTGCGCCGAGACCCTCGGCGATCGCGGCCATCCGCGGATGCGGCGCGAAGCTCGTCAGCGTGCGGACGAAGTCTTCGGTCGGGCCGGGGAACGACATGGCATAGAGGCCCGCGCCGCCGCCGAACAAGGCGCCGCAGCCCAGGATCACGATGCGCTCGACCCGACGCCATTGCGGCGGCGGGGGCGCGGCGACCCAGGCCGCCAGGGCCAGCCCGACCGCCGCCGGTATGGGGGAGACGTCGAACAGCAGCGTGCTGGCCAGCGTCGCCCCGGCAATCGAGGCGGCGATCGCCAGGCCCATGCCGTCGCGGGCGCGCACTTGCAGCGCCGCCCCCGCAGTCAGAGTGATCAGCGCGAGGGCGGGATAGGCGTGGTAAAGCCAGCCCTTGCCTTGGACGAAGAACGCCATCAGCGCCCCGAGGGACGCCAGCGTCGGCATTGCCAGCATCGGCTTGGCCGTCGAGCGGCCGGTCAGCGGAAACAGCAGCGCGCAATATGCGACCCAGAGCACGACGACCGAATTGGCGATCAGGCCCATCGGCGTTTCCCGCACCGGCAGATAGGCGAGCGCGACGGTCGGCAGCACGTCATGGAAATAGGCGGGAAATTCAAGCGCCGAGACGACCGCGTAGACGGCGAGCAACGCCGCCGCGACATAGACCTCGAACGCTGCGAGCGAGCGCTTCGCGCCCACGCGAGCGACGAGGAAGGGCGCCATCGCAAGTGGGATAAGCGCATAGGGCGGCTTGATCGCGATCATCGCGCCGAGGCCGAGGCCGGCGAGCGCGATTTCCCCACGCGTGGGGCCGACGGCGGACGCGCGCGCGGTCCAAAGGGCGATGAAGGGCAGTCCGAACAGCACGGCGAAGAAGTCCCGTTCGTCGAACGTGCGGCCCGGAAGGATCGTGAACGCAAACAGCGCGACGATCCAGTAGATCGGCGCCAGCCGCGGCAACAGGCCCGCACGCCGCAGGATCGAGACCGCCGAAGCGATCGAACCGGCGGCGACAGCGAAGCCGAAGGCGGCCACGGTCAATTCCGGCTTGACGCCAAGCGCGCGCGCGAGCGCGACCGCCGGCATATAGATCAGGATCGCGGCGGGCGGATTGGTCTCGATCACGTCGACGTAGGGCGTCTTGCCGTCGAGCCAGGCCTCGCAGACGTGGATCAGCCATGAGACGTCCCCGAAAGCGCCGAAATAAATCTGCAGCGCGGCGGCGACGATCAGCAGCGCGCCGGCCGGCGCCAGAGCGGCAAGGACCGCGTGGGCGTTGCGGTTGGCGGCGGGGGCGATCCCGGGCGCGGAGGCGTCTGCGATGGTCATGACTTGGAATCGCTCGACTTGGCCTCGGGAGCGATCGAGAAGCTGAGCCCGGCGAGTTCCCCGCGGCGCGGGGATTTGCCGGGCGCGGCGGCTGTCGGTTCTCCCGCGGACCCTCTCGCAGCGGCGAAGCCCGCGAGCGGCAAAGGCAGTCTGGCGAGGCGCAAATCCGGGGCGCGCGCGCATTCTTGCGCAGGCGATGACGAAGCGGAGACGCGGAACGCGATCGACATGGCTGGGATCAGCGGAGCGTGGGCGGGCGCGCAGAGCGCCGCGTCCGTGTCACGCGCGCCTCCGTTGCGGGGCGGATCTTTCGGATGCAATCGGCTTTTCCGTCGAGCCCCGGTCGAAGCCGATCGACTTGTCGACGATATAAAGGGGGCGCCGCTTCACCTCGGCGTAGATCCGTCCGACATAGACGCCGAGAATCCCGGTCATGAGCATATTGGCGCCGCCGAGGAAAGCGACCAGAACGATGGTCGAACTCCAACCGCGCTCGAAATTGGCATTGGCGAGCCAGCGGGCGATGACCGACAGGCCGTAGAGGATCGCCAAAGAGGACACCGCCAAACCCGCCCACAAAGCGAACCTCAGCGGCGCGTCGGAAAACGAGACGAGGCCGTTGGCGGCCAGCCGCACCATTTTGGTCAGCGGGTATTTGGTCTTGCCCGCCGCGCGAGCCGGGCGATGAAACGAGACCACGGCCTGCTGGAAGCCGATCCAGGCGAACATGCCGCGCACGAAGCGCTCGCGCTCGGGCATGGCGAGGAAGCTGTCGAGCGCCTTGCGGTCGACGAGCCGGAAATCGCCGACGTTGCGCGGAATTTCGACGTCGCTCAGCTTGCCGATCAGGCGGTAGAACAGGTCTGCGCTGATGCGCTTGAAGGCGCTTTCGCCCGCGCGCGAGAGGCGTTGCGCGTAGACGATCTCGAAGCCCTCTTTCCATTTCGAAATCATCTCATGCACGACTTCGGGCGGGTCCTGAAGGTCGGCGTCCATCACGACGACGGCCTGGCCCGAGGCGCGCTCCATGCCGGTCGTGATCGCGATCTGGTGGCCGAAATTGCGCGAGAGCTTGACGAAGCGGTAGCGGGGATCCGAACGCGCCTTGGCCTCGAGCACGATCGGGCTCGCATCGCGAGAGCCGTCGTCGACGAAGATCGCCTCCGCCGGGCCGTCGAGCGCGTCCATAAGGGCGTCGAGACGGCGCAACAACAAAGGAAGCACCGCTTCCTCATTGTAGATCGGCACGACAAGGGAATAGACGGGCGTCATGGCGTCCGGCGCTCGGGGTGGACCCAGCGCGACGCTAGTCTGGAAACGCTTAAGAAAGGCGTAATCCATGGCGTCGCGGGCCTACCCCCGAGCGCCGTCGTTTGCTAGTTTCAAGCCGCGTGCGGAGCGAGCCGGGGGCAAATCGAGATGGAATGGGAAAACACTCCGGTATCCAGCAACATCGAGGATCGCCGCGGCCAGGGCGGCGGCATGCCGATCGGCGGGGGAACCGGCAAGCTCGGCATAGGGGCCATCCTCGTCGTGCTCGCGATCAGCTATTTCACCGGCATCAATCCAGCGATCCTGCTGGGCGGCGCGCAAATTCTGGCCGGCAATTCCCAGCAGAGCGTCAATAGCGCTCCGGCGGTCCAGCCGGCCGCGCGTACAGACGATCGAACGACCAGCTTGGTTCGTCATGTGCTCGGCGAGACCGAAGTGGTCTGGGCCGAGGTGCTGCCGGCGCAGAAAGGCGTCAACTACGTCAATCCCAAGCTTGTGCTCTATTCCGGCGTGACCACGTCGGGATGCGGCGGCGCGCAGAAGGCGATGGGGCCGTTCTATTGTCCGGTCGACCAGAAGGTCTATCTCGACATGTCCTTCTTCCAGGAAATGCAGGCCAAATACGGCGGCGGCGGCGATTTCGCCTATGCCTATGTGATCTCCCATGAGATCGGCCACCACGTGCAGAATCTGCTGGGCATCCTGGACAAGGTCGATTCGGCCAAGCAGCGGGTTTCGCGGACCCAGGCGAACGCGCTCTCCGTGCGCGTCGAGTTGATGGCCGATTGCCTCGCCGGCGTCTGGGCCGCCAACGCCGACAAGAAATGGAGGCTGCTCGAACCGGGCGACGTCGAGAGGGCGCTCGCGACGGCCCAGGCGATCGGCGACGACAAGTTGCAGATCGCCGCGCGCGGCTACGCCGTGCCCGACAGCTTCACCCACGGCTCGTCGGCGCTGCGCCAGCAATGGCTGACGACCGGCCTGAAGACAGGCCAGGTGGACTCTTGCAACACGTTCGCGCAGTAGCCTGAAGCCGGGTTCGCCGGTCGGGCCGACGCCGGACGCCCGGCCGGAATTTGCGGACGTGCGAGGGATCGGCGAACCCCGCGACGGCGGCGTTCAGCGTTTCTCGCTGTCGAGATGCGCCATGGCGACGGGCGCGTAGCGCTCGCCGCGGGCGGCGCCCTTGGGGACCGCCGCTTCGATCGCGGCGAGGTCTGCCGGCGTCAGCGCAAGGCTTGCCGCGGCCGAGGATTCCGCCCATTGCGCGCGTCTTCGCGCGCCGACGAGCGGCACGATGTCCGGCCCTTGCGCCAGCGCCCAGGCCACTGCGATGGCGGCGACGCTGACCCCGCGGTGCCGCGCGACGCCGCGCAGAGCTTCGACCAGCGCGAGGTTGTGATCGAGATTCTCGCCCACGAACCGCGGCGCGCTCTTGCGCATGTCGGGGTCGTTCTCGCGCGCCTTCGACCAGTGGCCCGAGATCAACCCTCGCGCGAGTACGCCATAGGCGGTGATCGCGATGCCGAGTTCCCGGCAGGTCGGCAGGATTTCGTCCTCGATGCCGCGCGCGATCAGCGAATATTCGATCTGCAGGTCGACGATCGGGGCGACCGCAGCCGCCCGGCGAATAGTCGCCGCGCCGACTTCGGAGAGTCCGACATGGCGCACGTAGCCTCTCTTGACGAGGTCGGCTATCGCGCCGACGGTCTCCTCGATCGGCACGTCCGGATCGAGCCGCGCGGGCCGGTAGATGTCGATGTAGTCGGTCCTGAGGCGCTTGAGCGTGTAGCCGAGGAAATTCTTTACCGCCGACGGCCGCGCGTCATAACCGACGAAGATCCCGGCGGGATCGCGCAATGCGCCGAACTTGACGCTGATGACGTATTCCTCGCGCCGCCGCCCGCTCAGCGCCTCTGCGATCAAGAGTTCGTTGTGGCCTGCGCCGTAGAAATCGCCGGTGTCGATCAGGGTTACCCCGGCGGCCAGCGCGGCGTCGAGCGTCGCCAGGCTCTCGGTTCGATCGGCCGGCCCGTAAAAATCGGACATGCCCATGCAGCCGAGCCCGAGTTCGCTCACTTCAGGGCCGGTCTTGCCGAGTCTGCGCCTCTGCATGGTCATATCGGACTCCCGTGTTCCGCCGAGTAAGCCCTTTATACGCGATCTGGGGTCTCGGCGAGCCTTGACGGAACGGCGGCTTCGCCCTATTTCTTATGTTCTCTTTTTGTTCTGGTGAACGCCATGCCCGCAGTCTCTTCCCGCCTACCCGACGACGCTCAGCGCGTTTCGGTCGCGCGCCAGCTCGGCGCGAATTTCGCCGACCGGCTCGCGCCTTCTGACCTGCGCCGCGGCCGCGGCGCCGCCTCCAATGCCTCCGGCCGGTTCGAAATCGTGCAACGCGAGGAATTCGACGACGGCTGGGAGCGCGACGAAGCGATCGCCCCGCTCAGGACCGAAGTGACCCTCGAGCGTCCGCGCCACATCATCACGCGCAACGAATCGCCGGACATTTCCTTCGACCGCTCGATCAATCCCTATCGCGGCTGCGAGCACGGCTGCGTCTATTGCTTCGCGCGGCCGAGCCACGCCTACATGGGCCTGTCGGCCGGGCTGGATTTCGAGAGCAAGCTATTCGTGAAGGAAGGCGCCGCGGCGCTGCTGGAGAAGGAACTGGCGGCGCCGAAATATCGCCCGCGCGTCATCGCGCTGGGCGCCAACACCGACGCCTATCAGCCGATCGAGCGGCAATATCGGGTGACGCGCTCGGTGCTGGAAGTGCTCGCGCGGGCGCGCCATCCGGTCGGCATCGTCACCAAGTCCAACCTGATCCTGCGCGACCTCGATCTGCTCGCGCCGATGGCGGCGCAGGGGCTGGTCAAGGTGTTCGTCTCCGTCACGACGCTTGATCGGGACATCGCGCGAAAGATGGAGCCGCGGGCGCCGACGCCCGCGCGCCGGCTCGAGGCGATCGAGCGACTCGCCGCGGCCGGCGTTCCCGTCGGCGTGATGGCGGCGCCGATCATCCCGACGGTGAACAATTCCGAGATCGAGAAAATCCTGACCCGCGCCCATGCCGCCGGCGCGCGCGAGGCCGGCTACGTCACATTGCGGCTGCCGCTGGAACTGCGGGAGATCTTCCGCGAATGGCTTGCGGTCAATTTCCCCGACAAGCTCAAGCACGCCTTGTCGCTGGTCCAGTCGATGCACGCAGGCAAGGATTACGATTCGCAATGGGGCCGCCGAATGGCGGGCTCAGGACCCTATGCCTGGATGATCGGGCGCCGCTTCGAGATCGCCGCGCAACGGCTCGGCTATCGAGAGGCGCCGCTAGCCCTCCGTTCCGATCTGTTCCAGCGGCCGGTCGTCGAATCCCCGGACGCGCCCCGGCAGCTCTCGCTGTTTTGAGCGGTCAAAAAAAGAAACCGCCGTTTCCGGCGGTTTTTGGAGGGGAGCGCGAGGCGGAACTTTCGATCAATACAGCTTGTAATTCAGCTTGAGCAGAACGATGCCGTTGTTGAGGTTGTAGTTCTGCGTCACGATCGGATAAACCGTGCTCGAGTACTGCACGTCGCCGGTCGTGAAGTTGTGAGAGCCGTACCAAGTATATCTGGCTTCGGCGCCTGCGCTGAGTTCGCGCGTCAAGGCATATTCGAAGCCGGCGCCCAAAGTGCCGCCGACCATGGTCGCGCCGCCGCTGCCTGAGGTCGCCGCCGCGTAGTAGGGATACGCGGGCGGGGCCAGCGCGATGAAACTGGCGCTGGCGTTGGCCTGTGTGAATGCGATGCCGCCGGTGGCGTAAACGAGGAAGCGGTCGAAGGCGTAGCCGACCCGCGCCCGCAGCGACGCCTGCCAGTTGCTCGAAATATTGAAAACGTCGCCGGGAACGTAAAGATTGGACAGGCCGTTGGCGCCCACGGGCGTGGCGACGTTGGTCTGGTGATTCCAGTTCTGAAGTTCGATGTCGCCTTCGACGCCGTAAACGAGAGATCCGCTCTGGAAATTGTACCCGATCTGGGCGCCGCCGGCGAGGCTGCCTGTGGAGGCGGAACCGGAGGGGAAGGGCACGCCGTTCGGCGTGTAGATGTTGGGCGCGGTCAATATCGAGCCCGAGGTTTCGGCCCATGTGCCGCCGATGTTGCCGCCGATATAAAGGCCCGACCAGTTATAGGCCGAGACCGGCGATATCACAGGCGCCGGCGCCTGCTTGCGGTCGGGCAAGTCGGAGGCATAGGCTGACGCCGAGAAGGCGACGACGAGAGCGGCAGTACCTAACAATTTCTTCATGCTCGGCGCCCCAAATAGCATTGTAAGTTTGCCAAATAAATAACAGGCACAAAATGCAATTAAGTTCCTAGATGAGACACTATAGACTTCTTATATGCGGCGCTGTGACCGTACGGCAACAGCCCACAGGATTTCTATCCATTTTAAGTTAACTTGTCGCCTGGCGGCCTTTGTTGCGATTGGTAAAATAACTATACAGTAATGTAATTATAATACTGGTTGGCGATAGCGGCTCGAATCCGCGTCCACACGAGAATCGTGGGCGTCCGGGAGGGACCTTTCGGCGCTCGGCTGGTTTGAAAACGATGTCCGAAGCCGTCGCTGGAGCCTCGCCGGACGTCTCGAAACGCACATCGTGGCGAGGCGCTCGGCGCCGCGGCGTTTCATCGCGCGGAGCGGCGCCTTACGGGCGTCAACCGGCGGCCCGTGCGAAACGCTGAATGTTTCGAATGGGGGCTCGGCGAGAAATCTATCGAGTCGCGACGCGCTCCGGGGACCGGATCAGGCCGTGGCGCGCCAGGGTATCGGCAGCGACCCTTCCCGGCGCCGCAGTTGCGACTCGCGCTCCATGATGTAGTCGCGCGTGCGCGGCACGACATCCTGTCGCTTGGCGATCTGGATCTGGAACACCATATGCCCATCCACCCGGAATGAGGTCTCCGATCCCGCGAGATAGAAATCCCACATCCGGCAGAAGCGTTCGTCGTACATGGCCTTCGCTTCGTCGCGATGGGCCAGGAAGCGCTCGCGCCACGCCTTCAGGGTGTCGGCGTAATGCAGACGCAGGATCTCGATGTCGGTGACGAAAAGCCGCGCGCGCTCGATCGACGCGAGCACTTCCGATACGGCGGGTATATAGCCGCCCGGGAAAATGTATTTCTGGATCCAGGGATTGGTCGCCCCCGGTTGGTCGCTGCGCCCGATCGCGTGCAGCAGCATGACGCCGTCGTCCGTCAGCAACCGCGCCACATGCGCGAAATATTCGTCGAAGCCGGCCGCGCCGACGTGCTCGAACATGCCAACCGAGACGATACGGTCGAACGGCCCCTCGACGTCCCGATAGTCCTGCAGGCGGAACTCGACCTTGTCGGCGAGGCCGGCCTGCTGCGCGCGCTGCTCGGCGATGGCGTGCTGCTCCTCCGAGAGCGTGACGCCGGTGACCCGGGCGCCGCCGGTCTGGGAGAGATAAAGTCCCATCCCGCCGAAACCGCAACCGATGTCGAGCGCGCGGTGACGCTCGTCGATCAGCAATTTGGCCGCGATATGCCGCTTCTTGGCGAGTTGCGCCTCCTCGAGGCTCTGACTGGGGCGCTCGAAATACGCGCAGGAATATTGCCGGTCCGCGTCCAGGAACAGGTCATAGAGCCGATGATCCAGGTCGTAGTGGCTGGAGATGTTGCGCTTGGCCCGCCCCCGGTCGTTGCGCTGATGATGGTTTCGCAGGCCGATGCGCAGCTTTTCCAGCCAGGCGACCCATCGGGGCGCATGACCGGCGGCCAGATTGCGAGCGCCGAGCGCGAGCACGTCGTAGAGATCGCCCTCGGTGACGTCGAGCCGGCCGGCCATATAGAGCTCGCCGAGCGCCAGCGCTGGGTCCAGCATCAATTGGCGTTCCGCCGCGCGGTCGTTGAAGCGCACCGCCAGGCGCGGGCCGGTTCCGTCGCCGAAAATTCTCGTCCGTCCGTCGGCAGTCCGCACTTCGATATTGCCGAAACGCACCAGTTTCGAAAGGAAATAGGCAAACAACGCACTCATAGCCCGCTCCCACCCCCCGCCCCGGGGCGAACGCCGCCGGGACACGGCAAAAACATGCTTAATCAAAGTCTAAGTCGAAATTATCGAAATGCAATAACCATTTGACGCCGGGGAAGGCGGTTCGCAGCGCCTCCCGCCCCCCGGTTCGCTCGCGCTTCATTGACAAGGGGCGCCCTGCTGCCTATCTCAGCCCCGCCTCCAATTGGGGCCGCGAGCGCGCCGGTTGCGCGCTTTTTTCGGGCTTGTCGCGATCTGCCGTCTTTTCCGCGAGGCGATTTTCCCGTATCGGGAGCGCGCCGGAAGAGGAGGGTCCTCCGCCCGGGGCGCGAGGCTCCGAGGCGACCGGGGCCGCTGGTCCCCAGGACCTCCGGTCGCGGGGCTCGCCGAGGTGGACGCGGCGTCGGAAAGGTCTGAAATGTTCGGCTCGGTTCTCAAATCGCTGTTCGGCTCCGCCAATGATCGGCGGCTGAAGGGCTATCGACCGAAGATAGCGGCGATCAACGCGCTCGAACCTGAGTTCGCTGCGCTCACCGACGAACAATTGCGCGGCAAGACCGAGGCGTTCCGCGCCGAACTCGCCGCCGGCAAGAGCCTCGATGATCTCGCCGTTCCCGCCTTCGCCGCCGTGCGCGAGGCGGCCAAGCGCACCTTGAAGCAACGCCATTTCGACGTGCAATTGATCGGCGGCCTCGTGCTGCACGAAGGCGCGATCGCGGAGATGCGCACGGGCGAAGGCAAGACCCTCGTCGCGACGCTCGCGGTCTATCTCAACGCGCTCGCCGGCAAGGGCGTGCATGTCGTCACCGTCAACGACTATCTCGCCCGCCGCGACGCGGAATGGATGGGACAGGTCTACGGCTTCCTCGGCATGAGCGTCGG
>CAWEID010000029.1:0-383477 GCA_963809055.1 uncultured Pseudomonadota bacterium
GGTGAAACATGACAAGGGTCGCCCAAATCTCTCTCCCCCGGAGCTTTTCAGACTCGGCCAGATAATGACGAGGCTTCCTCGGGAAGACATGATCAGGGTCAATCGCAGTTGCGCCAAACAACAAAAGACGCGGTATTCGAGAATGCGAGGCGCTCTACGCGAAGATTTTGCGGGCTGTCGGCGATGTCATATTTCGACATTGCCAGACAATACTGTCGGATTTGGTTGACGGACCGCGAATGTGGCTTCGCCGTCAATTCGATCGAGAATGGCGGTTCGCGCCCGGGAGGCGCAGGCGCGGCGCCCCCTTCGCCCGCGGCGATGCCGCAAATGCGAAGGCTTCGCGGCGCCGCAGCAAGCAAAATGAGACTGGCGGTCAAGCGGGCCGAGCCTTCGCCTGTCGCGCGGCGCGCGGCATCGGCTAGGCTCTGCGTCCGTTCGGTCGCCAAGCGCAAAAGCGCGGCGGCGGGCCGGGTTCAATTCGATGCAACTCTCGGGGCAATGACCTTCTGCGAGAGAGCGAATGGGAGGACTTCCATGTTGAAGCGCAGTTTGGGGCTCGCCGCGCTGACGAGTCTATTGTTATCCGGCGCCGCCTTCGCGGAGGATACGATCAAGGTCGGCGTGACGGCGACGCTGGAGGGCACCTATACCGTCCTCGGCGTCGACGGCATGGGCGGGTTCAACGCCGCGGTGAAGAAATACGGCCCGACGGCCGGCGGCAAGAAGCTCGAATTCGTCATCGCCTCGACCGACGCGACGCCCGACTCCGCGGTGCGCGCCGTGCGCAAGCTGATCGAGCAGGACCAGGTCCAGATCCTGCTCTCGCCGCTGTCGGGCGACGAAGGCATCGCGGTCAAGAACTTCGCCAAGACCCATCCGGAGCTGACCTTCATCAACGCCGCCTCGGGCGCGCAGGAGACGACCTATCGTCGATCCCGCGCCGAACTTCTTCCGCTTCAACATGGACGGCGCGCAGTGGCAGGCGGGCCTCGGCAAATACGCCTATGAAACGAAGGGCTATCGCAAGATCGCGACCGTCGGCGAGGACTATTCCTTCGTCTACACGCAGGTCTTCGGCCTCGTGCTCGAGTTCTGCGCCGCCGGCGGCCAGGTGACCAGCCGCCAGTGGGTGCCGCTCGGCACCAAGGACTTCGCCTCGACGATCGCGGCGCTGCCCGACGACGTCGACGCCATCTATCTCGGCCTCGGCGGCGCCGACGCCGTCAACTTCCTCAACCAGTATCAGCAGGCCGGCGGCAAGGCGCATCTGATCGGCGGCTCGATCATGGTCGACCAGACCGTTCTCTCCGCCAAGGGCAGCGCCAAGAATGCGATGATCGGCACGATCGCGGCGAGCGGCCATGGCCGACACCTGGGACGATCCGGGCTGGAAGGCGTTCGTGAAGCTCTATCAGGACGCGACTCCCGCCGATAAGCGCTTTCCGAGCCCGGGCCTGCTGGCGACCAACTATTACGGCGCGACCATGGCGCTTCTACGAGGCGCTCAACAAGATCAAGGGCGACCTCGGCGCCAACCAGGAGAACTTCAAGAAGGCGCTCGCCGGCGCTCGAGATCGACGCGCCGAACGGCCACATCAAGCTCGACGCGAACCGTCAGGCGATCGGCACGAATTTCGTCACCGAAGTCGTCGAAGACGGCAAGCGGCGGCCTGGTCAGCAAGGTCGTGAAGGTGGTCCCGAACGTCAACCAGACGCTCGGCTACGATCCCGCCGTGTTCGCCAAGATCGGCCTGCCCAGCCGCACCAACCCGGAGTGCAAGAAGTACTGAACGCTTAGCGACGGCCGGCCCTTTCGGGGCCGGCCGTTCATTTTCGACCGGCGTTCGTTCGAGACAAGCGATCGACAACGCTCTTGCTTTCTCCGCCCGAATGTTGAACTTTAGTCGCCGAGACAAAGTCAACGTCAATCGCGGGAGGAAGGGATGAGCCGAGCGCTCGCCGTCTTTCACGGCCGCTTCGGCCGCGCGACGGTTTATCAAGCTCAATCGGCCGTTCAACGTGCATGCGCATCGCGAAGGCCACCTGATCTTTCAGGTCGGCGGCGCGCCGGCGCGCGTGATCGGTCTGCGACGAGACCCACTCCTCGGCGAGGACGCCGGTGGTCGCGGTCAACCCCTGGGAGCCGCACAATTTCCTGCCGACCGATATCGACGACGGCGCGCTGTTTCTTGTCGCTCTACGTCAATCGCCGAATGGTTCGCGCCGGCAGGGCCGGCGGCCCGACGGCTGCGCTTCGGCCGGAATCGCGTTCGCGCCGCACGCCGGCCGCTGGACGCGCATGTCCAGCGCGCCGCCGCGATGGTGTGCGGCGCGCCGTCGCTGACCGGCCTCGACCGCGAGCTGCGCCAGCCTGATCGACGCCTGCCACGAGGAAAGCTGGCGGCAGACGGCCGAGTGCGGCGCACGGGCGTTCGCCGCGGTCACCGACTTCCGCGTTCGCAAGTCGATCCGGCTGATGTCGGAATCGCTCGGGGTCGGAGATCGAACTCGACGCGATCGCCCGCGAATCCGGGCTGTCGCGGCCGCATTTCTACAAGCTGTTCCGCACCCAGACCGGGCGTCACGCCGAACCTCTATCTCAATACGCTGCTGATGGAGAAGGCGCTCGACGCGCTGGTCGCAACCGAAGTCGCCGATCGCCGAGATCGGTTTCGACCTCGGTTTCTCCTCGCAGAGCGGCTTCACGCGTTTCTTCGCCGCCAATGTCGGCATGGCGCCGACGGACTATCGACGCGCCGCGAAGGTCTTGCGGGCTTGAGGCGGCCCGGCGCGCGCGAAAAGATACTGACGATCAAATCCGCGGCTTCGCGGCGGGTCTAGGATGCGGCGGACGCGGGGCGCGTGAAGACGTCCCGCAGGGGAGGACGCCAGATGACGTCAGGGCGCACAGCCGCTGAACTCGCGGGGCCTTCGGCCGCGCGAGAGTTGCGGCGCGCGCTCGCGGGGCGCCCCGATGAACAGTTTCGTCGAGCGCAATCCGTTCTGGTCGCTCGTCATCCTGGTCGCCGTCGCGCTGGCGCTCTGGCTGATCTTCGCCACCTGGCCGCCGGGACTCGAGGACGCTATCGGCAAGAAGAAGGTCTTCCTCAACGCCGTTTTCAACGGCATCACGCTCGGCGGCCTGTATTTCCTCGTCGCGAGCGGCTTCACGCTGATCTTCGGCCTGATGCGCAACGTCAATCTCGCGCATGGCTCGCTCTATCTGTTCGGCGGCTATATCGGCTATGACGTCAGCGTCTGGACCGGCTCCTGGCTGCTCGCCTTCGTCGTCGCCTTCGTCGTCGTCGCGCTGGTCGGCGTCGCTGATGCAGATCGTGGTCTTCCGCCGCATGGAGGGCCAGGATCTGCGCAGACGATGGTGACGATCGGCCTTTCCATCGTCTTCGCCGACCTCATGCTCTGGGCGTTCGGCGGCGATTTCTATCAGATCCAGACGCCGGGCTGGCTGGTCGGGCCGATGCAACTGCCCTTCGTGACCGCCGTCAAATCCTCCGGCGAGGCCGTCTATCTCAGCTATCCGCATCGTACGCCTCGTGATCTTCGCCGCCTCCGTCGTGATCGGCGTCGGGATGTGGCTCGTGCTCAATCGCACGCGCATCGGCATGATCGTGCGCGCGGGCGTCGACGACCGCGACATACTCGCCGCGATGGGCGTGCCGATCCAGCTCGTCTTCGTCTCGTCTTCGCCTTCGGCGCCGGCCTTGCCGGCATGGCGGGCGTCGTCGGCGGCACGTTCCAGTCGCTCTCGCCGGGCGAGGACACGCGCTTCCTGCTGGCCTCGCTGGTCGTCGTCATCGTCGGCGGCATGGGCTCGATCCCCGGCGCGGCGCTCGGCGCGGTCATCATCGGCCTCGCCGAGCAGCTCGGGCTCGGTCTACATCCCGACCTACGCCATCGTCGTGACCTTCCTCATCATGGTGCTCGTGCTGGCCGTGCGGCCGCAGGGCCTGCTGGCGAGGCGCTAGACATGGCGCTGACGCAAGGAGCGCGCGCCTGCCGAGCCGCCTGGCGTCCGGCGCCGGACCGAGGCCGCCGCGGCGCAGGGCGAATTCGGCGACCGCCGCATTCTGGATCGTCGCGGCCGTCCTGCTGATCATGCCGCTGATCGCCAACAGCTTCTTCCTGATCGAGATCTTCGGCCACGACGCTGATCCTCGGCATCGATCGCGCTGAGCCTGATGTTCCTGGCCGGCTACGGCGGCATGGTCAGCCTGATGCAGCTCACCATCGCGGGCGTCGCCGGCTACATGTACGCGGTGTTCGGCGTCGAGCGGCAGCGCCAACATCAGCCTGAACTGGCCGTGGTGGCTGGCGACGCCGATGGCGCTGGCGCTCGCCACGGCTGTTCGGCACGATCGGCGGCGCGCTCGCGGTGCGCACCGAGGGCATCTACACGATCATGATCACGCTCGCGATCGGCATCGGCGTTCTACTACTTCACCAACCAGAACTGGGCGATCTTCAACGGCCACACCGGCATCAACACGATCGCCACGCCGCATTTCTGGGGCGTCGACTGGCGCGCGGACGTCCCCTTCTACTACGTCGACGCTCGGCGTCGCCGCCGCTCTGCTTCGCTCGGTCGTGACCTATATCTCGCGCGCGCCGTTCGGGCTGGCGCTGCAGGGCGTGCGCGACAATCCGCGCCGCATGGCGGCGCTCGGCTTCAACGTCAACGCGCACCGCATCGCCGCTTACGCCTTCGCCGCCTTCATCGCGGCGCTCGGCGGCGTGCTGCAGGTCTGGAACTACCGGCAGATCTCGCCGGGCTCGGTCGGCGTCGACCGCGCGATCGACATCCTCGTCATCGCCGTCGTCGGCGGCGTCTCGCGGCCGATCGGATCCGTTCATCGGCGCCCTGATCTTCGTGCTGCTGCGCACTTTCGCGCTCGACTTCCTGCGTCGCGGTCGGGCTCGACGGCAACCGCTTCCGGCTGCTGATCGGCCTCGGCTTCCTCGTCATCGTGTTCTGGTCGCCCGACGGCGTCATCGGCCTGTGGGAGCGCTGGCGGCGGCGCGGCCAGCCGCGCCGACACGCGCGCGGGCGGAGGCGGCGGCCATGGATAGCGTCGCCCAGCGCCTGTCCAGCGTCGGCGCCGGCGCGGCGCTGGAACTGCGCGGCGTGACGCGCATGTTCGGCGCGCTCGCGGCGCTCGACCGACATCACGATGACCGTGCGGCCGGGCGAGCGGCGCGCGGTGCTCGGCTCGAACGGCGCCGGCAAGACGACGCTGTTCAACTGCATCACCGGCGACTTTCCGCCGACCTCCGGCACGATCCGCTTCTTCGGCGAGGACGTGACCGACGTTTCCGCCCTACGAGCGCATCCGCCGCGGCCTGCGCCGCACCTATCAGATCTCGTCGCTGTTCCCCGGCCTCACCGTCGAGGACAATGTCTATCTCGCCTGCCGCGGCGTCTCGCGCGGCCGCTTTTCGCTCGCTGCGGCCGCGGCGCAACGATCCGCTGACGCAGGCGGCGCGATGCGCTGATCGCAGGCGGTGCATCTGACCGCCGGTCGCGGAGCGCAAGGTCGCGGAACTCGCCTACGGCCAGCAGCGCCAGCTCGAAATCGCGCTCGCGCTCGCCGGCGCGCCGCGCTTCATCCTGTTCGACGAGCCGGCGGCCGGCCTGTCGCCGACCGAGCGCGCGCGAGCTGGTCGAGATCCTGACCTCGCTGCCCGCGCATATCGGCTACATCATCATCGAGCACGACATGGACGTCGCGCTGCGCGTCGTCGAGAGCGTGACGATGATGCACAACGGCCGCATCTTCAAGGAGGGCAATGCCGCAGGAGATCGAGTCCGACCCCGAGGTGCAGGAGCTTTATCTCGGGGGCGGCCATGGCTGAGCCCGCGCCGGCCGCGCCCATCCTCGAAGTTCGCGGCCTCGACGTCTATTACGGCCGCTCGCACGCGCTGCAGGGCGTCGATCTCACGCTCGAACATCGGCGTGCTTTCGGTCGTCGGCCGCAACGGCATGGGCAAGACGACGCTGTGCAAGACGATCATGGGCCTCGTGCGCGCCAGCGGCGGCTCGGTGCGCATGCGCGGCGAGGACATCACCAACCTCGCCGCCGCGCGCAGATCGCGCGCGCTCGGCATCGGCTATGTCCCGCAGGGCCGGCGGCTGTGGCGCTCGCTCACCGTCGACGAGCATCTGCGCATGACGGCGGGCCTGCGGCGCGGCGCCTGGACGGTCGAGCGCATCTACCAGACCTTCCCGCGCCTGGCCGAGCGCAAGAACAACGGCGGCGGCCAGCTCTCCGGCGGCGAGCAGCAGATGCTCGCGATCTCGCGCGCGCTGCTGACCAATCCGCATCTGCTGGTCATGGACGAGCCGACCGAGGGGCTCGCGCCCGTCATCGTCGCGCAGGTCGAGGAGATGCTGGTGCGGCTCGGCGAGGAGGGCGACATCGCCGTGCTCGTCGATCGAGCAGAATATCGGCGTCGCGACGGCGGTCTCCGAACATGTCGCGATCATGGTCAACGGCCGCGTCAATCGCATCATCGAATCCGCGCGGCTGGCCGCCGACCGCGAACTGCAGCAGCGCCTGCTCGGCGTCGGCCGCCATTCCGACGCCGCGCCGAGGCCGAGGCGAAGACGACGCCGCGGCGCCGCGCCGCCGGCGCCGTCCGCGCGCGCCGGCGCCGCGCGCGCGGCGCCGATCCGCGATCTATGTCTCCAATCCCGACGCCGCCGACCCGCTGGTCGCAGCCCGTCCCGATCGCGCGCATCGAAGCCGCGGCGCGCACGCTTTCGAGCCGGCGTCGGCTCGGCTCGAGGAGGCGCGCGCCGCGCCGCGAGGCCGGCCGCGGCGCGCAGCTCCGGACCGCCGACCGTGCTCGTCGTCGGCACGCTCGACACCAAGGGCGCGGAGCTGCGGTTCATCCGCGACATCATCGCCGGCGGCGGCTTGCGCACGCGTCTCGTCGACGTCTCGACCAGCGGCAAGCTCTCGACCTGCGGACGTCTCGGCGCAGGAGATCGCGCTCAACCACCGGCGCGGCGGCGCGGCGGTGTTCGGCGCGCGATCGCGGCGCCTCGGTGACGGCGATGGCGGAGGCTTTCGCGCGACTGGATGCGCCGCCAGGCCGACGTCGCCGGCGATCATCAGCGCCGGCGGTTCGGGCGGCGCCTCGCTCGTCGCGCCGGGCATGCGCGCGCTGCCGATCGGCGTGCCGAAGGTGATGGTCTCCTCGGTCGCCTCGGGCGACGTCGCGCCCTATGTCGGCCCGTCCGACATCACGATGATGTATTCGGTCACCGACGTGCAGGGGCTCAACTCGATCTCGCGCCAGGTGCTCGCCAACGCCGCCAACGCGCTGGTCGGCATGGTGAAGGCGCGGCTGCGACGCGCGCGCGGTCAAGGCGCGCGAGACGGGCGCGCGGCCTGCCGGCGGTCGGCCTGACGATGTTCGGCGTCACCACGCCCGCGCGTGCAGCAGATCGCCGCGGCGCTGCGGCGACGACTTCGAATGCCTCGTCTTCCACGCCACCGGCGTCGGCGGCCGTTCGATGGAGAAGCTGGTCGATTCCGGCCTGCTCGCCGGCGTCATCGACCTCACGACCACCGAGGTCGCCGACCTGCTGATGGGCGGCGTGCTTGCCGGCGACCGAGGATCGCTTCGGCGCGATCATCCGCACGCGCGTTCCCTATGTCGGCTCGGTCGGCGCGCTCGACATGGTCAATTTCGGCGCCGCTCGACGACGCGTCCCCGAACGCTACCGCAACCGCAAGCTGCATGTCCACAATCCGCAGGTCACGCTGATGCGCACGACCGCGGAGGAGAACGACCGGATCGGCCGCTGGATCGGCGAGCGGCTCAACCGGATGGACGGGCCGGTGCGGTTCTTCCTGCCCGAGGGCGGCGTCTCCGCGCTCGACGCGCCCGGCCAGCCCGTTCTGGGACCCGGAAGCCGACGCCGCGCTGTTCCGCGCGCTCGAGCAGACGGTGCGCCAGACGACGCAACCGCCAGCTCATTCGCCTCAAGCGCCACATCAACGATCCCGAATTCGCCGCCGCCGATCGTCGCCGCCTTCCGCGCGCTGATCGGGCGCAGCGAGCGCGCGCCGACGGGCTGCGAGGTGAGCCATGCCCCGATTTCGAACGCGCAGACGCTCCTGGACAAATTCCGCGCCATGGCCGCGCGCGGCGAGCCGATCGTCGGCGGCGGCGCCGGCACCGGCCTTTCCGCCAAATGCGAAGAGGCCGGCGGCGTCGACCTGATCGTGATCTACAATTCCGGCCGCTATCGCATGGCCGGGCGCGGCTCGCTGGCCGGGCTGATGCCCTATGGCGACGCCAACGCCATCGTCGTCGAAATGGCGCGCGAGGTGCTGCCGGTGGTCAAGCACACGCCGGTGCTGGCCGGCGTCAACGGCACCGATCCGTTCCGCGACATGGACGTGTTTCTCGACGAGATTGAAGCGCTCGGCTTCTCCGGCGTGCAGAACTTTCCGACCGTCGGCCTGATCGACGGAACGTTTCGCGCCAATCTCGAAGAGACCGGCATGTCCTACGCGCTGGAGGTCGAGATGATCGCCAAGGCGCGCGCCAAGGACCTGCTGACGACGCCCTATGTGTTCAACGAAGCCGAGGCCGCGGCGATGGCGCGCGGCCGGCGCCGACATCATCGTCTGCCACATGGGCCTGACGACCGGCGGCGCCATCGGCGCCGCAGACCGCGCTGAAGCTCGAGGACTGCCCGGCGCAGCATCGACGCCTGGGCGGCGGCGGCGCTGGCGGTCAATCCGGACGTGCTGGTCCTCGCGCATGGCGGCCCGATCGCCGAGCCGGCGGACGCCGACTACATCATGAAGCACACGCGCAAGTGCCACGGCTTCTACGGCGCCTCGTCGATGGAGCGGCTGCCGGTCGAGCGGGCGCTGACGGAACAGGTTCGCAAGTTCAAGGCGATCGGCGCGCGCTGAGCGCCGGCGTCTGAGGGAGGAAGACGCACATGTCGGGGATGCTGGTCGGCGAATTGATCCTCTGGCTGATCGTCGCGATCATCGTGATCGTCGATCGTCGTCTATATCGTGAACTGGCTCTATCACCGCTCCTCGAAGGAGGTGTCGTTCGTACGCACCGGCTTCCTCGGCGAGCGGGTGGTGATCAACGGCGGCGCCTTCGTGCTGCCGTTCATCCACGACTACACGCCAGTCAACATGAACGTGCTGCCGATGCCGATCGTGCGCGCCGAAGCAGGACGCGCGTCATCACGCGCGACCGCATGCGCATCGACATCGAGGCCGACTTCTACGTGCGCGTGCAGCCGACGCGCGAAGCGGTCTCGATCGCCGCCGCGACGCTCGGCCGGCGCACGCTGGAGCCGGAGAAGCTGCACGCGCTGCTCTCCGGCAAGTTCATCTCGGCGCTGCGCTCGGTCGCCTCCGAAATGACGATGGAGCAGATGCACGAGCAGCGCGGCGAATATGTCGCGCGCGTCAAGGCGGCCGCCGCCGAGGCGCTGGCGCAGAACGGCCTCGAACTGGAATCGGTCGCGATCACCGACCTCGACCAGACCGATCTCGAGTTCTTCAACCCGTCGAACCGCTTCGACGCCGAAGGCCTGACGCGGCTGATGGAGGACATCGAGGCCAAGCGCAAGCTGCGCAACGACATCGAACAGGACTCGATGATCAAGATCCGCACCCGCAACCTCGAGGCCGAGCGGCAGGCGCTCGAAATCGAGCGCGAGAGCGAGACCGCGCGGCTCGATCAGGAGCGCGACATCGAAGTGCGCCGCGCGCTGCAACGCACCGAAGTCGCGCGCGAGCGCGCGATGCGCGAGACCGAAGCCGAGCAGGCGCAGATCTCCGCGCGCGAGGCGATCGAGAAGGCGCGCATCGCCAACGAGCAGGCGATCGCCGAGGCGCGCATCGCCTCCGAGCGCGAGACCCGGCAGCAGGAAATCGAGCGCACCCGCGCGGTCGAGGAAGAGCGAGATCTCGGCGCGCGAGGAGATCGAGAAGGCGCGCATCGCCAACCAGCGCGCGGTCGACACCGCGCGCATCGCCTCCGAGCGCGAAGTGCGGCAGCAGGAGATCGAGCGCACCCGCACCGTCGAGGAGGCCGAGATCTCGGCGCGCGAGACGATCGAGAAGGCGCGCATCCCGCAGGAGCGCGTCGTCACCGACGCGCGCATCGCCAACGAGGAGGAGACGCGCCGGCGCGAGATCGAGCGCACGCGCGCCGTCGAAGAGGCCGAGATCGCGGCGCGCGAAGCGACCGAGAAGGCGCGCATCGCGCAGACGCACGATCGTCAACGCCGAGCGCATCGCCTCGGACGAGCGCACCCGCTCGCTCGAAATCCAGCAGACGCGCGCGATCCAGGAAGCCGAGATCGCCGCGCAGCAGGCGGTCGAGGCCGCCACGCATCGCGCGCGAGCAGGCGCTCGCCGCCGAGCGCATCGCCGCCGAGCAGAGCACCCGCAGGCTCGAGATCGACCGCAACCAGGCGCTCGAAGATCGCCGGCATCGCCGCGCGCGAGGCGACCGAGGCGACCCGCATCGCGCAGGAAGAGCGCGTGCGCGCGCTCGAGATCGCGCGCAATCGCGCGCGTCGAGGAGGCCGACATCGCCTCGCGCGAGGCGATCGAGGCGGCGCGCATCGCGCAGGAGAAGAACATCGCGCTGGCGCGCATCCTCTCGCGAGCAGGAGACCAAGGCGCAGGAGATCGAGCGCCAGCGCGCGATCGAGGAGGCCGAGATCGCCGCGCGTCAGGCGACCCGCGCCGCCCGCATCGCGCAGGAGAAGAAGACCGCGGCCGAGTCGATCGCCGCCGAGCGCGAGACGCGCAAGCTGGAGATCGCGCGCAACGAGGCGCTCGAAAAGGCCGAGATCGCCGCGCAGCAGCTCGTCGAGAGCGCGCGCATCGCGCAGGAGCGCAAGATCGAAGCCGAGCGCATCGCCAAGGAGGAGGAGATCGCGCAACCGGCAGATCGCGCGCGACCAGGCCGATCGAGGCCGCGCGAGATCAAGGCGCGCGAGGCCATCGAGGCCGCCCGCATCGCGCAGGAGAAGCTGGTCGCCGCCGAGCGCATCCGCGCCGAGCAGGAGACGCGCGGGCTCGAGATCGCCCGCACCGAGACGGTGGAGACGGCCGAGATCGCCGCGCGCCAGATCGTCGAGACAGGCGCGCATCGCGCAGGACGCGCGGTCGCAGAGCGAGCGCATCGCGCGCGACGAGGAGGTCCGCGCGCTCGAGATCGCGCGCAACCAGCCGTCGAGGCGGCCGAGATCGAGGCGCGCGAGGCGGTCGAGGCCGCGCGCATCGCGCAGGAGAAGGCCGTCGCCGCCGAGCGCATCCGCGCCGAGCAGGAGACCAAGGCGCTCGACATCGCCGCGACGGAAGCGATCGAGGCCGCCGAACTCAAGCGGCGCGACGCGATCGAGCGCCAGCGCATCAGCGTCGAGCTCGCGCTCGAAGCCGAGCGCATCGCCTCGCAGAAGACGCGCGAGGTGCTCAACATCGAGCAGAAGAAGGCCGATCGAGATCGCCGACGAGGAGCGCGTCATCGCGCTCTCGGCGAAGCGCGCCGAGCGCATCGACGCCGACCGCGCAGGTCAAGCAGGCCGAGATCGTCGCCCAGCAGCGAGGTCGAGACGCACCGACGTCGCGCGCGAGCAGGCGCTCGAGGCCGCGCGGCTCGAGCGCCGGCGCGCGATCGAGCAGCTCGAGGTCGCCCGCGTCCAGGCGCTGCAGGAGGCCGAGATCGCCGCCCGCGAGGAGGTCGAGCGCGCGCGCATCGCCTCCGACCGCGGCCTCGACGAGGCGCGCATCGGCCGCGAGCGCGAACTGCGCAAGCTCGAGGTCAACCGCGAGAAGGAGGTCGAGACCGCGCTGATGGAGAAGGCGATCGCGCTCTATCAGAAGTCGCTGGAGCAATCGGCCGCGCAGGCCGAGGCGGAGAACGCCACGCGCGCGCGCGACCGAGGCCGACGGAGCGCGTCATCACCGTGCGCGAGAGCGAGATCGCCAAGCGGCGCAAGACCGTCGAAGTGCTGATCGCCGAGAAGGAGGCCGAGGAGACGCGCATCGCGCGCCGAAGCCGAGCGCGTGCGCGCGGCGGTCGAGGCCGAGGCGCAGAAGCTGCTCAACGAGGCCGAGAACGTGCTCACCGACGCAGGCGCGCTACTCGCTGTTCCGCCGCAAGCTGCTCGACCGCATCGAGGGCATCGTGCGCGAGAGCGTCAAGCCGATGGAGAAGATCGAGGGCATCCGCATCCTGCAGGTCGACGGCCTCAATGGCGGCGGCGGCGGCAATGGCGGCGGCCGCAGCGCGACCGACGAAGTGATCGACTCGGCGTTGCGCTACCGCGTTCAGGCGCCGCTGATCGACTTCGATCCTCGCCGACATCGGCGTCGAGGGCGGCAGCCTCTCCAAGATGCCGGGCCTCGATTCGCGAGGCGCGCGACATGCAGGGCATCCGCAAGGACATCGCGCCGAAGAAGGAGCCGACGCCGAAGCCGCCGGCGGCCGCAGCGGACCGCCGTCAGGGCCGGCGGCGCGCCGCGCAAGAAGGGCTGAGGCGCGCCATGGCGCGCGTCTACGTCTCCAGCGTCGTCAACGCCCGCAACGATCGGGTCTGGGCGCGCGTGCGCGATTTCAACGGCCTGCCGAACTGGCATCCCGCGATCGCCGAGAGCCGCATCGAGGGCGGCGAGCCCGCCGACAAGATCGGCTGCGTGCGCGACTTCCGGCTGCGCAACGGCGACCGCATCCGCGAGAAGCTGCTCGGCCTCTCCGACTTCGACATGTTCTGCACCTATTCGATCCTGGAATCGCCGATGGGCGTCGAGAACTATGTCGCGACCTTGCGGCTGACGCCGGTCACCGACGGCGACACGCACCTTCGTCGAATGGTCGGCGGAATTCGACTGCGCGCCCGAGCGCGAGGCCGAACTGATCGTCAACGATCGGCGGCGGCGTGTTCCAGGGCGGCTTCGACGCGCTGAAGCGCGCGTTCGGAGGCTGAGCCGTGCCGCATATCGTCAAGAGCACGATCATCGACGCGCCGACCGGCGGGGTCTGGGACGTGCTGCGCGACTTCAACGGCCACGACCGCTGGCATCCGGCCGTGGCGACGAGCGCGATCGAGCGCGCGCAGAGCTCGGACAAGATCGGCTGCGTGCGCCGGTTCAAGCTGCAGCGACGGCTCGGAATTGCGCGAGCAATTGCTCGCGCTCTCCGATCTCGAACAGAGCTTCAGCTATTGCCTGCTCGATACGCCGATCCCGATGTTCAACTACGTCGCGCATGTCCGGCTGCTGCCGGTGACCGACGGCGACCGCACGTTCTGGCACTGGGAGTCGCGCTTCACCACGCGCCCGGCCGAAGAGCGCAGCATGACCGAAATGGTCGGCGAGGAGATCTATCAGGCGGGCTTCGAGGCGATCCGCACAGCATCTGCAGGAGGCCGCATGACGCGGAGGCGACGACATGCCGGTGACGGTCAAGACCTTCGCGACGTCCGGCCGAGGCGGCGGCGGCGCTCGTCGGCCGAGCGCGGCGCCCGCTATCATCGGCGGCGGCACGCTGGTCATGCGCGCGCTCAACGAGGGCGACCTCGTCGATCTCGACCATCGTCGGGCGACGCGACCGCGCCCTGACGCGCGTCGAACGTCGCGGGCTCGCGCGTCGACCTCGGCGCCGGGGTCACGCTGGCGCGCGATCCTGGCCGAACGCGACCTCGCCTTCCTGCATCCGGTCGCGCGCTCGATCGGCGGGCCGGCGGTGCGCAACATGGGCGACGGTCGGCGGCAATCTGTTCGCGCCCGCGCCGTTCGGCGATTTCGCCGTCGGCGCTGCTCGCGCTCGACGCGACCGTCTCGGTGCAGAGCGGCTATCGGCGCGCGCGACATGCCGCTCGAGGAGTTTCTCGCCGGGCGCGACCGCGCATGCCGGCGCGGCTCGTCGCTCGTCGGTCTCGTGCAAGCGCCCCGCCGAGCGCCGACGCGTTCCGCTATCGCAAGATCGCGCGCGTCAAGCCGAAGGGCGGCGTCGGTCGTGACGATCGCGGCCCATCTGCCGAACAGCGGCGGGCGCGTTACCGGCGCGCGCGTCGCCTACGGCGCGATGGCGGCCGACGCCGGTGCGCGCCAAGGCCGCCGAGCGCGCGCTCGAAGGGCGCACGCTCGACGCGGCGGGCATCGCCGCCGCCGTCGCCGCGGCGGCGGAGGGCACTTCGCCCGTCGACGATTCGCTCGCCAGCGCCTGGTACCGGCGCGAGGTCGTCGGCGTGCATCTGCGCCGCGCTGCTCAGCGGCCAGCGAGTAGGACAAGCGCCATGGCCAAGACCGCATTGCAATTTCGTCACAACGGCCGCGACGTCGCCGTGTTCGTCGACGGCGGCGCCAATCTGCTCGCCGCGTTGCGCGACCTGGTCGGCGACATGACGCCGAAGTTCGGCTGCGGCCAGGGCGGCTGCGGCGCCTGCACGGTGCTGATCGACGGCGAGGCGCATCTTTCCTGCCTGACGCTGGCCGAGAGCGTCGACGGGCAGCTCCGTCGAGACGCTCGACAGCCTCAAGGACGGGCCCGACCTGCATCCGCTGCAGACGCGCCTTCATGGAGCATTTCGCCGCCCAATGCGGCTATTGCACGCCGGGCATGCTGATGGCGGCCAAGGCGCTGCTCGACCGCAATCCGTCGCCGACCCGCGCGGAGGTGGTCGAGGCGATCTCCGGCAACATCTGCCGCTGCACCGGCTACGAACCGATCATCAACGCCGTGCTCGCCGCCGCCGCCGGCGGCCGCGCGCCGCGCCTGAGGGATAGCGCCATGCTGGAACTGCGCAAGGACATCTTCGCCGACGAGCGCGACGACAATCTCAAGGAGATCGGCAAGGGCACGCAGCGCCAGGACATGCTCGGCCATGTCACCGGCGACCTCGACCTATTTCAACGACCACAAGCTGCAGGGCATGCTGCATCTGAAGGTGCTGCGCAGCCCGCACTCGCACGCGCGCATCCGCCGCATCGACACCGCGCGAGGCCGAGCGCTCCCCGGGCGTGCGCCGCATCATCCGCGGCGCCGGACGTGCCGCGCAATCTCAACACGCTGCTCAGCCTGATCAATTTCGGCAAGGACGACGAGCCGACGCTCGCGGTCGACAAGGTGCGCTACAAGGGCGAGCCGATCGTCGCCGTCGTCGCCGACAGCCATCGCGAGGCCTTCGAGGCGATCGCCAAGATCCGCGTCGACTACGAACCGCTGCCGACCGTGTTCGACGTCGAGGAGGCGCTGAAGCCCGGCGCGCCCGTCGTCAACGAGACCTATCCGAAGAACACCTTCACCTACCACGACATCTACGATCATCAGAAGCTGCGCTTCGGCGACGTCGAACGCGCCTTCGCGAGCGCCGACCATGTGCTCGAGCAGCGCTACCAGATGTCGCCGATCGAGCACGCGCCGACCGAGACCAACGGCTCGATCGCCGCGCCCGACACCAACGGGCGCTATGTCGTCTACACCTCGACGCAGGCGCTGTTCTTCTCGCTCGACACCTGCGCCAAGATCCTCGACGTGCCGTCGAACACGCTCCACTTCATCGGCGGCACGGTCGGCGGCGGCTTCGGCGGCAAGGTCGACACCCTGACCGAGCCGCTCGCGATCCTCGGCGCGATGCTGACCGGGCAAGCCCGTGCGCTACATGTCTCGGCCGCGAGGAGGAGATGCAATACGGCCCGCCGCGCGGCGCCGAGCGCATCTATCTCAAGGACGGCGTGATGCGCGACGGCCGCATCGTCGCGCGCAAGGTGCGCGCCTATTTCGACAGCGGCGCCTATACGCGGCTTTCGAGCTACGCGGTCGTCAAATGCGCGGCGCATCTGCCGGGGCCCTACACGATCCCGAACGTCTACGGCGACGTCTATTGCGTCTTCACCAACCGCACGCCGGCGACCGCGATGCGCGGCTTCGGCGTCACGGCGATGGATTTCGCGATCGAATGCCAGATGGACAAGCTCGCCCATCTCGTCGGCATGGACCCGATGGAGTTCCGCATCCTCAACGCCTATCGCGACGGCGACATGAAGGCGCATCGGCGCGAGGCGAAGAACACCGCGCTGATCGAATGCGTGCAGGTCGCGGCCGAGAAGGCGAAATGGCCGCATGCGCGAGGAGTTCAAGCGCGTGTCGTCGCGCAAGGACGGCGGCGGCGCGCGCGCGGCGATCCCGCCGACGCCGCGCGAGACGCGCATCGCCGGCGCCCGCGGCCGCGCAGCAGCGCACGTCCTACGATCGCGCCGCCACGACCGCCGCCCGCGCCGCGAGCCGCCGCGCCCGCCGCCGCCGCCCGTCGCGCCGCCGCCCGCCGCGCCGCGCCGGCCTCGCACGGCGCGACCCGGTTCTCCTCCGTCTTCGGCACCAGGAGGCGCTGACCATGGCCAAGCATCGCGGACGCGGCATGGCGTCGATCAACTATCCCATCGGCATGAATCTCGGCGGCGATCCGAGCCAGGCGCTCGTCCATTCCAATCCGAGCGGCAAGTTCACGGTCGCGCTGTCCTCGATCGACCTCGGCCAGGGCATGAAGTCGGTGACGCGGCAGATCTGCGCCGAGACGCTCGGCGTGCCCGTCGAGGACGTCTACGTCGACACCGCCGATTCCGACACCGGGCCCGCATTGCATGGGCAGCTTCGCCTCGCGCGGCACGCATCGCGTCGGCAACGCCGTCGATGGCGGCGGCGCAGGAGGCGCGCGGCGTGATGATGGAGGCGGCGGCCGAGGAGCTCGAGGTCAACGCCGCCGACCTCGAGACCGACGGGCGCGGCAACATTCACGTCAAGGGCGCGCCGCATCGCTCGATCTCGACCAAGGACGTCGCGATCGCGGCGCAGTTCAAGCAGGGCAAGACGATCTCCGGGCGCGGCATCTTCCTGGTGCCGCTGTCGCGCGGTCGATCCCGAGACCGGCGAGATGTCGCCGGCCACCTGCTACGCGCACGCCTGCCTGGTCGCCGAGGTCGAGGTCGACGACGAGACCGGCGAGGTCGCCGATGGTGCGCATGGACAGCGCCTACGAGCTCGGCCGCGCGCTCAATCCGCGCCTCGTCGAGCAGCAGCTCGTCGGCGGCGCCTGGATGGGCGATCAGCCACGCGCTCTACGAGACGCCGGAGCCCTATTATCCCGACCCGAGCCACGGGCCGCGCGACTTCGTCGAATATCTGATGCCGGGCCCCGGCGACATCTGCCCGCACGACATCGCCGTGCTGGAGCGCCCCGCCGCCGACGGGCCGTTCGGCGCCAAGGGGCCGGGCGAGATGTGCGCCAATCCGGTGCTGCCCGCCGTCGCCAACGCGATCTTCAACGCGGTCGGCGTGCGCGTCGACGATCTGCCGATCACGCCGGAGAAGGTGCTGCGCGGCATCAAGGCGCAGGGCGGCGCGCGGCCGCAGGCGCGGCGCTAGCGATGGCGGTCCGCGGCCAACATCGTCGGCATCGACAGTCCGGAGGCGCTGGAGAAGGCGCTGCGCGCGGCCTATTACCTCGCCGACGAGGGCGTCGCGACGGCGGCCTATCTCGCGCTCGCGCTCGGCAAGCCGCTGCTGCTCGAAGGCGCGCCGGGCGTCGGCAAGACCGAGGCCGCCAAGGCGATCGCCGCCGTGCTCGGCGCGCAAGCTGATCCGCCTGCAATGCTACGAGGGCATCGACGCCTCCGCCGCGCTCTACGAATGGAACTATCCGCGCCAGATGCTGGCGATCCGGCAGGCCGGCGACCAGTCGCATCGACATCTACGGCGAGGCCGTTCCTGATCGAGCGGCCGATGCTGGCGGCGCTGCGCGCGCCGGATTCGACCGTGCTGCTGATCGACGAAATCGATCGCTCCGATCAGGAATTCGAGGCGTTCCTGCTCGAATTCCTGTCCGACTTCCAGATCTCGATCCCCGAGCGCGGCACGCATGCGCGCGGTCGAGCGGCCGGTCGTCGTCCTGACCTCCAACCGCACGCGCGACCTGCACGAGGCGCTTGCGCCGGCGCTGCGTCTATCACTGGATCGACTATCCCGACGGCCGAGCGCGAGGCGCGGATCGTGATGATGCGCGCCTCCAGCGTCGCCGAGGCGACCGCGCGCGCGGTGGTCGCGGCGGTCGGCAAGCTGCGGCGCGAGCCGCTGAGCAAGGCGCCGGGCATCGCCGAGGCGGTCGACTGGGCGGAGGCGGCGACGCTGCTCAACAAGGGCGGCGCGCGCTGGCCGGACGCGTTCAAGCGCTCGATCGGCGTCGCGCTGAAGGACGAGGAGGACCTCGCCTTCATCTCGCGGCCGGCTCGACGCGCATGATCGCGGAGGCGGCGGCATGAGCGACGTGCCGACACTGCCGCGCGCCGCGCGCGCCTTCGTGACCTTCGTCGCGCTGCTGCGCGCCAACGGCTTTGCGATCGCGCCGGAGCAGACGACGTCGTTCCTCGCCGCGATCGAGCTGCTCGGGCCGCGCGAGCCTCGAGGACATCCGGCAGGCGGGCCTCGCGACGCTGGCGCCGCCGCCCGAGCGGCGCGCGGCCTACGATCTCCTGTTCCGCATCCATTTCCTCGGCGAGCGAGGCGCTGCCTGGCGCCGAGGGCGACGACGAGGAGGTCGTGCGGCTGCAGGAGGAGCGGACGCGGCGAGGACGAGCCGCCCGCTCGCCGACGAAGCCAACGAATCCGGCGAAATGGCGGCGCGCGGCGGAGGCGCTGGTCGAGCGCCGCTTCGGACCGCGGCGGCGACGAGCGACGCGCTGCGCCGCCTGGCGCGCGAGGCGCCCGCGCGCCTGCCGCGACGGCGCGGCCACCGGCGCATGCGCGCGCGGCGCGGGCCCGTTCGCGGACCTGCGCCGCACGTTGCGCGAGAGCCGCGCGCAACGACGGCGAGGTGATGCGGCTCGGCCGCCTGAAGCGCCGCAGCGCGTCCGCGCAAGATGCTGCTGCTGATCGACGTCTCCGGCTCGATGAAGGCGCGCACCGAGGACAATCTGCAGCTCGCCCATGCGCTGGCGCAGGCGGCGCCGCGGGTCGAGGTCTTCACCTTCGGCACGCGGCTGACGCGCGTCACGCGCGCGCTGCGGCTCAAGCGCCGCGAGCAGGCGCTCGGCGGCCGCGGCGCATCTCGTCAGCGACTGGGACGGCGGCACGCGCATCGGCGACGCGCTGCAGGCCTTTCTCGCCGTGCCGCGCTTCGCCGGCTACGCCCGCGGCGCCGCGGTCGCTCGTCGTCTCCGACGGGCTGGAGCGCGGCGATCCGCTCGGCGCTTGCGCGACGCGGTCGCAAGACTGTCGCGCCGCGCCTGGCGCCTGAGCTGGCTGACGCCGCTCGCGAGCGGCGACGAGCTTCACGCCGCAGACCGAGGCGCTGATCGCGATCCGCCGCTTCGTCGACGACATGGTCGACGGCGGATCGAGCGAGGCGCGTCGTCGCCCATGTCCTTGTCGCTCGCGACGCAGGAGGGCCGCGTGACCGGGATCGTCGACGGACATCATCACATCTGGCGACAGGCCGACCTGCCCTGGCTCGTCGGGCCGATGCAGCCGCGCATCTTCGGACCCTACGAGCCGATCCGGCGCGACTATCCGATCGCAGAATATCTCGCCGACATCGCCGGCTGCGGCGTCGTCAAGTCGGTCTATGTGCAGACCAACTGGGCCAAGGAGCGGTTCGAGGACGAGGCCGCCTGGGTGCAGCGGACGGCCGAGGAGACCGGCTGGCCGCACGCGATCGTCGCCTATGCCGATTTCGCGCGTCGAGGACGTCCGCCCGCAGCTCGACCGGCTCGCGCGATATCCGCTCGTGCGCGGCGTGCGCATGCAGCTGCACTGGCACGAGAACCCGCTCTACCGCTTCGCCGCGCGCGCCGACCTCTGCCGCCGACCCGACGCTTCGAGCGCAATGTCGCGCGGCTCGCGGACTACGGCTGGAGCTTCGATCTGCAGGTGTTCGCGCCGCAGATGCCCGACGCGGCCGCGCTCGCCGAGGCCTGCCCGAACGTGACCTTCGTGCTGCAACACGCGGGCATGCTGGAGGACCTCTCGCCTGCCGGCCGAGCGGACTGGCGCGCGGGCATGGTGCGCCTCGCCGCCTGCCCGAACGTCGTCTCCAAGCTCTCGGGGCTCGGCACCTTCATTCATCGCAACGATCCCGCGCATATCGCCGCCATCGTGCGCCGAGACGGTCGCGATCTTCGGCGCCGGGCGTTGCCTGTTCGGCTCGAACTTTCCGATCGAGAAGCTTTGGACGAGCTATCGCGATCTCGTCGGGCGCCTATCGCGACGCCGCGCGCGAAGCTCGGCGCGCAGGATCGCGACGCGATCCTGCACGAAACGGCGATGCGGGTCTATCGCCTCGCGCCCTAGATCGGCGGCGGCGGACAAAACACAAGGGACGGGAGGCAAACATGGCGCTGGAAATCAAGATTCTCGACTATGGCGACATCGAGCTGGAGTCGAGCTTCCTCGTGCTGGGGCGGGACTGCGGCCGCACGCGGCGCGTGCCTGACGCTGGGGTTCCTCATCCTCGGCGGCGACCTATCCCGTTGTCGTCGACACCGGCTACCGCTCCAACCAGATCATGGAGACGCTCGGCATGCGCGGCCTGCAGTTCCACGAGAACATGATCGAGAACCAGCTCGCGCAAGCACGGCGTGCGCATGGGCGACGTGCGCTTCGTCTGCCACACCCATCTGCACATCGACCACGCCGGCAAGGACGACCTGTTCCCGATGAACACGACGGTCGGTCGTCAACCGCACGCGAGCTCGAATATTCCGTCTCCGGCCTGATGCACCCGCAATATCCCGCGCCCGACATCAAGCATCTGATCGACCGGCTGCATACCAAGGGCGCGCTGCGGCTCCTCGACCTCGAGATCACGGGCCCGGTCGAACTGATTCCCGGCGTCTATTGCGAGGCCGCGCGGCGCCCATACCGAGGGATCGATGAACATCCATGTCCACACCGCCGAAGGCATCGCGACGATCTGCGGCGACGTGCTCTACGACATCAACGATCAGCTCGTCGAACCGTTCCGCGAGATCCACGACGCGGAGCCGCGCACGACCGGCAATCACGGCACCTCCAAGCGCGCCGAGAAGGCGCGCGATCAAGAAGCTGCTCAACGGCGTCGCGCTTCCTGCTGCCCGTGCACGACCGGCCCGCCAAGATCGAGGGCGGCTATGTCGTCGGGCGGCTTGCACGACCGGTGCCGGGCCCGATCGTCCAGTCGCTGCCCAAGCGCAATTGGTTCCCGGCCTGAAGCTCGGAAGGAGATTGCGCCATGACCCACGCGACGCTGCGGCCCGAATTCGAGACGCTGATCGACCCCTATGCGCCGGTCGGCCAGCTCGGCACCGGGTTCACCTTCACCGAAGGGCCGATCTGGCATCCCGTCGAGCATTATCTGCTGTTCTCGGACATGCCTGCCGACGTGCGCCGGCGCTGGGACGCCAAGCGCGGCGTCGTGGAAGTGCGCCGCCCGTCGAACAAATGCAACGGCATGACCTATGACGCCGACCTCAATCTGATCGTCTGCGAGCATGCGACTTCGTCGCTGATCCGCGAGCGGCCGGACGGGCGGCGCGAGGTTCTGGCCTCGCATTTCGAGAACCAGGAGCTGAACAGCCCGAACGACGTCTGCGTGCATTCGAGCGGCGCGATCTATTTCTCCGACCCCTGGTACGGGCGCATGCCCGTCTACGGCGTCGAGCGCCCGCGCCAGCTCGGCTTTCAGGGCGTCTACCGCGTGCCGCCGGGCGGCGGCCCGCCGAAGCTGCTGGTCGACCGTTACATGTTCGACCAGCCGAACGGGCTCTGCTTCTCGCCCGACGAGAAGCGTCTCTATGTCAACGACACCGTGCAGGCGCTGATCCGCGTCTTCGACGTCGAGAGCGACGGCTCGCTCTCGAACGCCCGAATCTTCGCCACCGGCATCCGCTCGGAGCTCGAGCCCGGCGTGCCCGACGGCATGAAATGCGATCAGCGCGGCAATATCTGGGTGACGGCGCCGGGCGGCGTCTGGGTCTATGCGCCCAACGGCGATCTCCTCGGCAAGGTGCGCGTTCCCGAGACTGGTCGCCAATCTCGCCTGGGGCGGAGCCGATTTCCGCACCCTGTTCATGACGGCGACCCATTCGGTCTACACCGTCACGACCAAGATCGGACCGCGCAACGAGCCTTACATGACGTCCAAGGGCGGCGGCTCGGCGACGGCCAGCGCCTCCTCGGCGCCGGCGCCCGTCGCGGCGGGCGAAGGCATGCGGCTCGATCCCCAGCGCTGCGCGCTGATCATCCAGGACATGCAGAACGACGTCATCATGGACGGCGGCGCCTTCGCCGAATCGGGCGCGCCCGCGCACGCGCGCGCAGCAGCGCGTCGTCGAAAACGTGCGCCGGCTCGCCGACGCGGCGCGCGCGCGCGGGGTGATCGTCATCCATGTCTGGTTCATCGTCGAGCCCGGCGCGCCGGGCGTGACGCTGAACGCGCCGCTGTTCGAAGGGCTGGTCGACACCAAGGCGATGGTGCGCGGCTCCTGGGGCTCGGCGCCGGTCGCTGGGCTGGAGCCGCGGCCCGGCGATTTCGTCGTCGAGAAGATGCGCATGAGCGCCTGGGAGGGCACGCGGCTCGAAACCATCCTGAAGGCCACGGGCCGCGACATGCTGATCAACACCGGCGCCTGGACCAACATGTCGGTCGAACACACCGCGCGCACCGGCGCCGACAAGGGCTATTTCATGATCGTGCCCGAGGATTGCTGCTCGACGATGAACGCCGACTGGCACAACGCCTCGATCAACTTCGCGCTGCAGAACGTTGCCGTCGTCACCAAGTCGGACGCGGTCATCGCAGCTTTGGGTTGACCCCAGGCGAGAAGGCTTCCCTCGTGCCCAAACTGTTTCATTTGCGTTGTTCTCCCCGTTCGGGTTCGGCCTCCTCCGCGGGCGCCGCCGCCTTCCTCGCGCGCTTTCGTCAGGCGCGCCCGACTTGGGACATCGACGTCCTCGATCTCTGGCAGGAAACGCTGCCCGAGTTCGACGGCAATGCGCTGACGGCGAAATACGCGCGGTTGGCGGGCCGGCCTTTCTCCTCGCCGGAAGAGGACGCCTTCGCGGTGATCGAGCGCATGGCGGTGCGGTTCGCGCTCGCGGATCGCGTCTTGATCTCGACGCCGATGTGGAACTTCGGGCTTCCCTACAAACTCAAGCAGTGGTTCGATCTGATCGTTCAGCCGGGCCTGACGTTCCGCTTCGATCCCGCGCTCGGCTATTTTCCTTTGCTGAAGAACCGGCCGACCGTCGCCATTCTCGCCAGCGGCAGCGATTTCGTCACCGGAATGAACCGAGGTCGGATCGACATGGCGAGCCCGTATCTGCGCGAGATCCTCAAGTTCATCGGCGTCACCGACTTGCGCATTGTCCTGGTGGGGCCCACCGCGGGTCCGGGCGAGGCGGTGCGCGCGGCGCGCGACACCGCCCACAGCAGGCTCGTCGAAATCGCCGGGTCGTTTTGAGCGCTCAGGCGCGGCGGCGCACGCTGTCCGGCACCGGCAGCGGCGCGTTCGCGCTCTGCAGGAACTCGACGGTCGTGAATATCATCTCGGTGTCGCCGATATTCTCGAGGTCGTGCAACAAGTACTCGCCCTTGCCGTAGGAGAGATGTTTGGTGTCGCCGGCCTTGTAGCTGGTGTCGACGGTGCGGCCGTCGTCGTAATGCGATCGTCCGCGCCCGTCGGTCAGGATGGTCCAGAAATAATCGAGCACATGACGATGGAAGCCGACGCGCTCGCCGGGCTTGAGCCGCAGCGACCAGACGCGGACGCGCTCCAACTCCGACAGCAGCACTTGACCGACGCAAGCGTGGAAGCGGTTCGCCTCCATCTCCTCTTGCAATGCCTTCGGCCAAAGTGCGATCGGATTGGCAACTCCCTGTGTCATCGCTCGAACCCCGAAAAAAGCCGCCCGCAGCGCGGCGGCGCGGCTAGCTATCCTACACGATCTGAAGCCAGTTCGGGCGTCGCCGCCCGGAATTTTTAGACCCAAGGGAAAACCGCTCCCTTGCCGGTCGACTTGCGATCGATGACCCTCGCGGCGAGATTTGGCGCCTCGTCGCGGGGCGGATCCGAACCGGGGAGGAGTCGGGGCGTATGAAGCCGCCGCCATTCGAATACGAGCGGCCCGAAAGTCTCCGCGGCGCGCTCGAGGCGCTTTCCAAGGGCGGTTCCGGCGCCAAGCTTCTGGCTGGCGGTCAAAGTCTCATCCCGATGCTCAACGCGCGGACGGTGTCGCCTTCCCGCCTCATCGACGTCAGCCGCCTGACGGAGTTGCAATATGTGCTCGACGATTTCAGCGGTTTGCGGATCGGCGCGCTGACCACACACAATGCCGTCCTCGCCTCGCCCGTAGCGGCCGCGGCCTGCCCGATTCTCGTCGAGGCCTATGCGCATGTCGGCGGGCACTGCATTCGAAATCGCGGGACGATCGGGGGCAGTTTGTGTCTGAACGACCCCACCTCCGAAATGCCGCTCGTGGCCGCGCTGGTCAACGCATCGATGGTGATCCGCAGTTCCTGGGGCGCGCGAACTGTCGCTGCGGCCGATTTCTTTCGCGGCCCCTTCGAGACTGCGTTGCAGCCCAACGAGATGCTGTGCGAAATCCGCATCCCCAAACTGGCCAACGGACATGGATCGAGTTTTCTCGAGGTCAGTCAGCGCGTCAACGACCGCGCGCTGATCGCGGCGGGTTGCATCCTGTCGCTGCCCTACGGCGTCTGCACCGATGTGCGCATCGGTCTGCGCAACGCCGGTTCCAATGCCTCGCGGATTCGCTCGGCCGAAGCGGAACTGGAGGGCAAGGCGCCCAGCGACGCCGCGATCGAGGCCGCGGCGGCGGCGGCGGCCCGCGCGATCGATCCCGGTTCGGACATGCACGCCGACGCCGCCTATCGCCGCGACGTCGCGGCGACCCTGGTCGCTCGCGCGGCGCGCATCGCGCTCGCGCGCACGGCGCGCCCCGCTCTCGAAACCACGCCGGGACGTTGGCGATGAACGCGCGAGACCTGACCCTGACCGTCAATAACCGCACCGTGCGCAAGCGCGTCGAGCCGCGCCTGCTGCTATCGGATTTTCTGCGGCATGAACTCGGTCTGACAGGCGCCCATGTCGGCTGCGAGAATGGCGTTTGCGGCGCCTGCACCGTGCTCGTCGACGGCCTCGCGACAAGATCGTGCTGCACATTGGCGGTCCAGACCGAGGGACGGCGCGTCGAGACGGTGGAGTCGCTGGGGCGCGCGAACGCGTTGAACCCCTTGCAGCGCGCGTTCTGGGAGAAGCACGGCCTGCAATGCGGATATTGCACGCCCGGCATGCTGATGCTGATGACCGAACTGCTGCGCGAGAACCCGCGCGCCGATCGCGAAACCATCCGACGTCGCCTCAACGACAACCTGTGCCGATGCACCGGCTACGAGGACATCGTCAACGCGGTCGAGCGAGCGGTCGAAATCCTCGCGCAAGAGGGAGGGCGCCTGTAATGGCCGAGGCCGGGAAGATCCCCTCGCCCCCGCGCGGGCGCCAACGCGAACCCGCGGGTCAGGCGCTGAAGGTGATCGGCGCCCGCATGAAGCGCAAGGAGGACCCGCGTTTCCTGACCGGACGCGGCCGTTTCGTCGACGATATCGTTCTGCCGCACATGGCGCATGCCGCGCCTCTGCGCAGCCCGCATGCGCACGCCCGCATTCGCTCGATCGACAAGCGCAGAGCGGAGGCCCTGCCGGGCGTCGTCGCGGTGATCACCGGCGAGGAAGCGGCGCGCGAAACCGGTCCGCTGCCCTGCTTTGCCAATCCGCCGGTCGAGCAGCGTTGCATCGCCCTGGGCAAGGTGCGCCACGTCGGCGAGCCGGTCGCAGTCGTCGTGGCCGAATCCCGCTACATCGCGGAGGATGCGCTCGCGCTGATCGACGTCAGCTACGAGCCGCTGCCCGTCGTGTCCGACATGATGGCGGCGATTCATTCGTCCGGCGACGCCGTGCTGCATCCCGAACGGGGCTCCACCAATGTCGCCGAGCACCGGCAATACAAGTTTGGGCCGGTGGACGAGGAATTTTCGCGCGCAGCGAAGATCGTGAAACGGCGCTTGCGCTGGTCGAGGTCGGGCGCGCAGCCGCTGGAGACCGTCGGCGCGGTCGTCGCTTTCGACGACGGATCGGGCAAATTCACGATCTACGCCAACACTTCGATGTACAGCTACATCGGATTCACGATCGCCGCCGCCCTGAAGGTCGACAGCCATCAGGTCAATATCATCCCGCTCGACGCGGGCGGCAGCTTCGGCAGCAAGCTCTTCACGCACAAGGTTCCGATCATCGCGGCCACGGCGGCCCGGATCTGCGGCCGCCCGGTCAAATATATCGAGGACCGCATCGACAACATGACGGCCTGCGACAACCACGGGTCGGACCGCATTTACGATGTCGAACTCGCCCTGGATGCGAACCAACGCATGACGGCGCTGCGCTACACCGTAGTCGACGATTACGGCGCCTATCTGCAATATGGGTTGGGCACCCACGGCAACGGTTTTTCGCAGACCGTCGGACCCTACAGGATCCGCGCGGTGGGCGCGGAGATTTATGCGGTCTTCACGAACAAGTGCCAGCAAGGCGCCTGTCGCGGATTTGGTTCGGAAGTCACAAATTTCATGATCGAGCGCATCGTCGACGCCGCGATCGCCGAGACGGGTTCGGACCCGATCTCCTTTCGTCGCGCCAACTTCATTCAACCTGAGGAGTTTCCGTATCAGATCCCGACGGGAAATCTCTACGACAGCGGAAACTATCCTGGCGCGCTCGACATGGCGCTGAGCATGCTCGACTATCAGGGCTGGCGGCGCAAACAGGAGGAGGCAAGAGCCCAGGGCCGCTACATCGGGATCGGCGTGGCGAGTTGTCAGGAGAAGGGCGTGTTCAGCGCCACCGAATTCTGGATGCTCAACCGTCAACCCGGCTTCGCGCTGACGAGTTCGCCCGAAAGCGTGGCGATCAAGATCGACGCGAACGGCAAAGCCGTAATCTCGCTGAACGCGCCGCACTGGGGCAATTCGCCCGAAACCGTCGCGGCGATGGTGTTGGCCGAACAACTCGCGATGGACCCCGCCGACATCAGCGTCGCCTACGCCGACAGCGACCACGGTCTGCCCGGAACCGGGCCCGGCGGCAGCCGATACACGGTGATGGTGTCGGGCGCCGTCGTCGGCGCGGCCCAAATTCTCAAGAAGAAGCTGCTGCGGATCGCGAGCCATATGCTCGAGGCCTCGGAACTGGATCTGGAGTTTCGCGATGGCCGCATTAGCGTGCGGGGCATTCCGGGCGCCGGCGTTTCAATCTCGGAAATTGCGATGCAGGCGCATATGTTCCGCCTGTCGCTGCCGGACGACGAAACGCTGACCAGCGGCCTCGACGCCAGCTATACCTACGATCACCCGCTCGCGACCTTGCCCAAGAGCGACAGCGACTTCGGCATCTTCTATCCGATCATGGGACACATGTGCCACATGCCGGTCGTCGAAGTTGACGCGAAGACCGGTCAGGTCCGCTTCCTCGACTACGTCGCCGTGCACGATTGCGGCGTCATGATCAATCCGATGACCGTCGATGGCCACGTGCGCGGCGGCACGGCGCAGGGCATCGGCACCGCGTTCTTCGAGCAATTCCCCTATGATTCCGCAGGCCAGTTGCTCGGCGCTTCCTTCCACGATTATCTCATGCCGCGCGTCGCCGAAATGCCGGCGACGATCCGGGTCGGCCATCTCGAGACGCCTTCGCCTTATACCGAATATGGCGTGAAGGGCGCGGGCGAAGGAGGCCGAATGGTTGCGCCCCCTGCCCTCATCGGCGCCGTCGAGGATGCGCTTCGCCCGCTCGGCGTGAAGATCGACTTCGTGCCGCTGACGCCCGCCCGCCTGCGCGCGCTTATCCGCGAGGCGGAAGCCAAAGGGGCGGGTTGACGCGTGGGGCGCTCGGCGCGGACCGTTCGACAGCGCGCCGCGCGCCCGAAATGGCCGCAAGCCAAACGGGAATTCCCCTCGCCGAACGCAAGAACGTTTGGGAACGTTCCCTTTCGCCGCCGACGCAAATGCCATAGCCTCGTTGCAGGGGGAGCGGAGGGGTCCATGCAATCCGTCACATTCAACGCCGGCGACACGATCATCTCAGAGGGCGACGCCGGCAATACCGCATTCTTCATCGTCAAAGGATCCGTCGAGGTCATCGTCGGACAAGGGTCCAAGGCCAGGCCGGTCGCTACGCTCAAGGCGGGCGAGGTCTTCGGCGAAATGTGCCTGATCGAGCCCGGGCCGCGCTCGGCCACGGTCAAGGCGAGCGCCGAAGTGGAATGCCTCACTACGTCTTATGAGGAATTCCTGACCATGGTCGAGCGAGACCCGGAGCGGGCCATCGAATTCATGAAGACGCTAGTGCGCCGGCTTCGCCAGATGAACGAATTGATGGCGAGCATGGACCCTCGCAAGCGCGGACTGCGCGAGATGTTCAGCGATTGGCGAAAATCGCACGAACCGTCGAACCGCGCCACGGGCGACGCCAGCGAAGATTGGGTCATGCCTGTCTGGTAGTCGCGAGATTTGCGCTTCGGATGGAGCGGGCGCGGTCGAACCGCCGTTGCGGCGCGCAACGATACGCGCCCAGGAATAGCGCGGTGGATAACCTGTTCGGGGCCTTCCGTTGGCTTCAAGTCTGGCCGACGATCCTCGCAACCGGCGGCAAACGGCCGGAAACCTCCGAAGAGGCCTCCGATCGGAGATTCGCAGCGCTGAGGATCGATCAGCGCCCGATGACGGGCCGGCTTGCTCCCCCAGACCCCAAGAGCGCGTAACCGGCTCTTCTTTGTCCAGACGCCGGCGCGTCGGATTCCGCTGGAGCCCGCTTCGAAGTTCATCGAGCGCGAGAGTTGTGAGACCCAGCGCCGAGATATTTGAACCCGGGACGGTTGCCGGCGCCTGCAAGTCTTCGTTCGGCCTCACGACTTGCGGCGCGCATGGAAACCGAAACAGGCGAGCGCCCGCGGCAGTTGCCTGAATACCGCGAACATGCATTCTATGGCTGGGGCGCGCAGGGGCGGCGCAAGAGAAACGCCCGCCGTCCAACCGTAGCGCTTTGGGCCCGTCATGATCGAGCAACCGCCTCCACTCGTGTTTGCGCCGAGCGTCGAACGGCCGTCGGCCGAACTGATCGAGCCGTTCCGCAATGCATCGACGAGCTTCGTCGTCGACGCCATGGGCGGATCGGGAGCGCTAGACTGGCGCATCAGACCGATCGTGGGAACGTCGCTGTTCGGCGTGGCGCTGACCTGCGACTGCGGACCCAATGACAATTTGGCGCTGATCGCCGCCGTCGCCCGCGCCGAACCCGGCGATGTGCTGGTCGCCGCCACGAACGGATACGCCGGCGCGGCGGTCACCGGCGATCTGCTGATTGGCGTGGCGCGAAATCGCGGCGTCGCGGGTCTCGTCACCGACGGCCTGGTGCGAGACCTCGCCGATCTCGAGGCGCTGAATGTGCCGATCTACGCGATGGGCGCGTCGCCGAATTCGCCGGGCAAGCGCGGACCGGGCGCGGTGGGATTGCCGATCGTGTGCGGCGGGCGGGCGATTGCCTCGGGCGACCTGATCATCGGCGACCGCGACGGCGTCGTCGTGGTTCCGCGAGCGCTTCTGGGTGAAACGCGCGCCCAACTGGCCAAGGTGCGGGCGGCGGAGGCCGCGATGCTGGAGCGGGTGCGCGGCGGACTGACTGAACTTACCTTCCCCGCCCCCGCGGCGCCGAGCGCCGCGAACTCGCCCTGAAAGCGAAAACGCGGGCGCGGCCTGCGAGCGACGTCACCGGAGCCTTGAACATGATCGATTTCCCCATCATCGATTCCCACATCCATCTGCTCGACCAGCAGCGCTTCGGCTACGCCTGGTCGCAAGGCGCGCCGCAGCTGAAGCGCGACTGGACCGTGGACGATCTGGCCGCCCGCGCGAAGCCCTACGAAATCGAGGGCCTCGTCTTCGTCGAGGTCGACGTCGATATGCCGCAATATCTCGACGAGGCCGATTGGGTGGACGGCCTCGCCCAACGCGACAAGCGCGTGCTCGGCGCCGTCGTCTCGCTGCCGCTCGAGCGCGGCGCCGCGCTCGAGCCCGAGATCGCCCGGGTGGCCGCACTCAAGACCACGCGCGGCGTGCGCAGGCTGATCCAGAACCAGCTCGACCCGGACTATGTCCTGAAGCCGGGATTCCTCGAAGCGCTCCGTCTGCTGCCCAAATTCAACCTGTCGTTCGACATTTGCATATTCCATTCGCAATTGCCCAACACGTTGCGGATGATGCGTCAGTGCCCGGAGGTCGCCTTCGTGCTCGATCATATCGCCAAGCCGGCGATCAAGGCCGGCCAGATCGATCCGTGGCGACAGCATATTCGCGAGATGGCGGCGCTGCCGAACGTCGTGTGCAAGCTTTCCGGCGTCACGACCGAGGCCGACCACCAGACCTGGAGCAGAGACCAGTTGCGGCCCTATATCGATCACGTCGTCGAATGTTTCGGCCCCGATCGCATCCTCTACGGGGGCGACTGGCCGGTCTCGGAACTCGCCGGCAGCTATCTGCAATGGCTCGCGACCCTCGATTGGGCGACCGCCGCGTTTTCTGCGTCCGACAAACGCAAGCTGTTCCGCGACAATGCGGTCAAGACCTATCGACTTGACGTCTGATCCGCCTCGACGATTTCCAGCGCGAAGGATACAGCGTCGCCGCGTTGCGCGAACCGGCGCCGCGCCGGTTTACTCGACCGATGGCTCGGCGGCCTTGGCGGCCGCGTGGTCGCGCGCCAGGAACGTGTACACCATCGGCGTCACGAACAACGTGAACGCGGTGCCGATCGCCATGCCGGCGAAAATCGTCAGGCCGATGCTGAAGCGCGAGCGCGCGCCGGCGCCGGAGGCGGCAATGAGCGGGATCATTCCGACGACCATCGCCGCCGTCGTCATCAGGATCGGCCGCAAGCGCGTCGCCGCGGCCTCCTCGATCGCCGCGCGACGGGACAAACCGGAGGTTTCCTGAAGCCGATTGGCAAAATCGACCATCAGAATGCCGTGCTTGGAGATGAGGCCGATCAACGTCACGAGACCGATCTGCGAATATATGTTGATGCTCGCAAATCCGAGAAAGCCGCCGATATTGAGCGGCAACATCGCGCCGAACAGCGCCGTTGGCAACGCGATCAGGATGATCAGAGGATCGCGGAAACTCTCATATTGCGCCGCCAGCACGAGGTAGATCACGATGAGCGCGAAACCGAAGACGTAAACGAGCGAGTTGCCCTCCTGCTCGTACTGGCGGGAATCGCCCTGGAAATCGTAGCTGTAGCCCTCCGGGAATACCTCCGCCGACTTCGCCTTCAGGAAGTCGAGCGCCTCCCCGAGCGTGCGGCCGGGAAAGGGCACGCCGGACAGGGTTGCGGAATTGAGTTGCTGAAAGCTGGTCAACGCGTTCGGCTGCACCTGGCTGGTCACGCTCGCCACCGCGGAGAGCGGGACGAGTTCGCCGTTGGCCGCGCGCAATTGATAGCGCGTCAGCCAGTCCGAGGTCAGCCGGAACTCGCGCGGCGCCTGCGGAATCACTTCGTAACTGCGGCCATACAGGCTGAACAGGTTGACATAGTTTCCTCCCAGCATCGTCGCCAGGGCGGTTCCGATGTCGCGCATGTTCACGCCGATGCGGTTCGCCTTGTCCGCGTCGATATGGAAAACATATTGCGGGGTATCGAATTTCAAATCGACGTCGGTGAACAGGAACAATCCGCTGTCTCTGGCCGCCTGCTGCATCTTCAGCGCCACTTCGGCGAGCGTCGTATAGTCGCCGGTGGTGCGGATGACGAATTGCATCGGGGCGCCGCCGGTCGACCCGGGCAGCGCCGGCGGCGAGAAGGCCTGCACTTGCGCCGTCGGGATCGCGAGAAATTTCGGGCGCAGTTCCGTCAGCACCTGCTTCTGGTCGCGCGTGCGCTGATCCCACGGCTTCAGCAGAAGGCCGGCGAAGCCGCTCCGCAGGCTTGGATAACCGTTGATGACGAACGTATGCGCGATTTCGGGGACGGATCTTGTCTCCTCGAAAAGCCGTTTCGTCGCCTGCTCGGTGTAGTCGAGGTTTCCGATTTGCGGCGTCTTGACCAACGACAGCAGGATCCCCTGGTCCTCCTCGGGCGCCAACTCGCGCGGCGTCGAGGCGTACATGACGCCAGTCAGCGCCAGCACGCCGACGAGGATCAGCGCCGTCAAAGCGCGAAAATTGAGCGTACTATGCAGGCGCCGCTGATAGCCGCGGCGAAGCCGGTCGAAGGCGCCGTCGATCAGGCGTCCGAACCCATTCTGCCCCACGTCGTGGCGCAACAGCTTCGAGCACATCATCGGCGACAACGTCAGCGCGATGAAACCCGAGACCACAACGGCGCCGGCCAGCGTGAAAGCGAATTCGCGGAACAAGGCGCCGGTCACCCCGGAGACGAATCCAATCGGCGCGTAGACGGCGGCAAGGGTGATCGTCATCGCGACCACCGGCAGCGCGATTTCATGCGCCCCTCGGATCGCCGCATTGAACGGCGTCATGCCGTCTTCGATGTGACGATAGATATTTTCGACCACGACGATCGCATCGTCGACCACGAGGCCGATGCCGAGCACGAGCGCGAGCAACGTGAGCAGATTGATCGAATACCCCAGCGCCAGCAGCGCGATCATGACTCCGGTCAGCGAAAGCGGAATCGTGACGATTGGAATCAGGGTGGAGCGAAAGTTGCCGAGGAACAGGAAGATCACGACGATGACGATCGCTGTCGCCTCGATCAGCGTCTTGGCCACTTCGCGGATCGAGGAACGGATGAATTCGGTCGAGTCATAGGCGATCGTCGCCTTGAGGCCGACCGGCAACTGGCTCTGCACGCTCGGTATGATGGCGCGCACTCCATCTATCACGGTGAGCGGGTTGGCTTCCGGGGTTCCGTAGATGCCAATGAAGACGGCCTTGAGGCCGTCGAAGACCGAAGAACTGTCCGAGCCCTGCGGCCCGAGTTCGATCGTCGCGACGTCGTTGAGCCGGACCAGCGCGTCTCCATGGGCGGCGATCACAAGGCGCCCGAAGGCGTCGGGGCTGTCGAGCGATGTCAGGGCGTTGACGCTGACCTGGGTGTAATCGCTCTTTATCTCGCCCGCGGCGCTGGTGAAATTATTGGCGTCGAGCGCGTTGCGCACCTCGTTTGGCGTGACGCCCATAGCCGCCATGCGGGTCGGATCGAGCCAGATCCGCATCGCGAAAGTCTGCCCGCCCAGGATTTGCGCATTGGCGACGCCGTCGACCGTCTGCAATCGCGGCTGCACGACGCGCGTCAGATAGTCCGTGATCTGCGAGGCCGACATCACGTCGGAGTTGAAGGACAGATACATCAGCGCAAAGCCCTGCCCCGTCTGTTTGACGATCACGGGATCGTTGGCCTCGCGCGGCAACAGGCCGCGCACCTGATTGACCTTGGATAGCGTATCCGCCATCGCCCGGTCGGGATTGGCGTCCAGGCGCAGATTGAGAGTGATCGTGGAGACGTTCTGTTGCGAGGTCGAAACCAGGGTGTCGATTCCCTCGGCGCTCGCCACCGCCTGCTCGATCGGCGTGGTAATGAAGCCCTTGATGACTTCGGCGGCCGCGCCGGGATAGGTCGTCACGATCGTGATCGTCGTGTTGGAGGTCGCGGGGAATTGGCGGATCTGAAGCTTCCATGCCGCCATGCCGCCGATGAGAAGAATCAGCAGACTGACGACGGTCGCCAGAACAGGCCTTCGGATGAAGAGATCGGTGAAAGCGTTCATCGGCTCGCGGCTATGGCTTGGGCGTTTGCGCCGGAGGCGGAAGCGCGCCGCTGTCGTCGATTTCGACGGGCGCGTTGTCTTGCAGCTTGATCTGACCCGCGATGACGACGCGCTCGCCGGGCTCGACCCCCTTCAAGATCGCGATCCGCTCGCCGCGCGCCGCGCCGACCTGTACGAAGCGCCGCTCCACGATCAGGCCCGCACCCTTGTCGGCGGGCGGCTCCGGCGACGGCTTGGCCGCGGGCGGCGCCGCCTTCACGACAAAGACATTGTTGCCATAGAGGCTTTCGACGATAGCGGTGCGGGGCGCCGTCAGCACGTCCGCGTTCGAGCCGATCGTAACCGTGACGTTGGCGAACATTCCGGGCAGCAGCCTGTGATCGGGATTGGCGAACTCGGCCCGCACCAGCACATTGCGCGACTCGACGTTGACGCGGGCGTCGATCGCCTTGACGCGCCCGTCGAATTGCCGGCCCGGCAGCGCGTCGATGGTCATCGTCACGTCCTGGCCCACGGCCAGATTGCTGAGCGCCCCCTCAGGCGCGGGAAAATCGACGTAAATCGGGTCGAGCCGCTGCAAGGTTCCGAGGTTCGTGCCCACAGAGACATATTGCCCGATGTCGACGTTGCGCAGCCCCAATCTTCCCGCGAAAGGCGCGCGGATCGCCTTTTGCGCGATGATGGCGCGCGAATGCGCGACCGCCGCGGCCGCGGAGTCGCGCGCAGCCAGGGCCGTGTCGACCGACGATTGCGGCGTATTGCCGTTGGCGACGAGCTGCTTCTGCCGCTCCAGCGTCGCTTCCGCGTTTTTCAGTTGGGCCACGCCATTGGCGAGATCGGCCTGTTCCACCGAATCGTCGATATTCACCAACAAGGCGCCAGTCTCGACGTCGTCGCCGGATTCGAAATGGATCGCAGTGACGACGCCGGCCGCCTGAGGCGCGATGACGACGCCTTGGTAGGCTCGCAGCGTTCCGATCGCCTCCAGTTGAGGCGGCCATTGTTCGATGCGCGCCGCCTCGACCGCGACGGCGGTGGGCTTGGGCGCGAACGCCGCGCTCAGGAAACCCTTGACCATGTTGGGCTTGATGACGAACTGGAAATAGGCGAGCCCGGCCGTTAATGCGGCAAGGGCAGCCAATACGAGGACGAAGACCACGGGACGGCGCAATCGCAGCGGCATCATGCGGATCGCCTGAAACAGCAGGACGATCGCCGCCAGAACGCCGAAGCCCAACGGCGGCAGCGGCGACTTGAACAGCGCCAATTGTTCGCCGACGCCCAATATGACGCTGACCAAAGCCAACAGGACCAAGACCCAAGTCGTCACGCCCTTCACCGCTCGCGTCTCCCACGGCTCCACCGGGTCCTGTTGCGCTCCGCGCGCCCGCAACCAAAACCACCCATCGCACGTCGCACCGTCCACAGGAGCAAAAAACTTTGCTCCCTACATGCCGGATTCGAAAGCGCGCCGCGCCGTCAGGGCAGGATCGCGCGTAATTCGCCCGTGGTCAAAGGCTCGCGTCCTCGGGCCAGGCCCAGGGTTCGAACTCGAACCGAGTCCAGAACGAACCATCGCCGATAGCGCTGGGCCGAGGCCAAAGCTGGGACAGGGCTTCTTCCGTCGCCGCGCCGGCCTCACTCCGGCGAGCGTCGCCGGCGCGTCGGGATAGCTATTGGCATGGCGGACTCGCGGCCCTCGTAACCCATCCCCATCGGGCGCGCGCCTATGGGGGTCCTGTCCAGGGCCTGTTCGGCGACAGCCGCGGCTATGTATTCGCGGGTTCGCACAGATCCTTGAGATCCGCGAACTCGCACATCTTGGCTTCAACGAACCTGTCCGTGGCGTTCCCGCGGTAGGTCTTCCCGCCGACCAGTTCCAGCCTCTTCACCGGCGCGCGCCTCTTGTCTGGCGCCCGGGAGCCAACCGGCGCTTCGGGGATCGCCGCGCCCCCACTTTATCGCGTTGGGTCGAGCGTAAGTTCAAACAGCGAGAAACAGGATCCGCGTCTTCGTACACCGGGGCGGATTTGGCGCAATTCGGAGCGGCGCAGATACCCGAGGCCGCAGTTCCCGGGCGAAGCCATCCGCCGCTCGGCGGGACCGCCGAAAGGTCATGTCGACAGCCGCGTCGCCATGTACGCGTCGAACAGCGCAATGCGCTCGGGGTCCAGCGCCGCATTCGCCTCAGTCGCATCCCCCAGTTCCATGACGCCATCCGCCGTCGCGCCATAGCGCGGCCATTCGGGCAGCCCAGGACCATTGGGATCGCCTGTCCTGGCGAAATTGCTCCAATATTGCTGCATCTGCTCGGACAATTCCCGGTCCCGATCACGCCAGGGTCGGTCAATGGAAGCTTGAGTTCCGAATACGTAGGCGAGTTCCCCGGAATGGAACGCGCCGACTTTGATCGGATCCGCACCTGGGGCCGATCGCGTAAACCGATAGACATAAGCCGGCTTTCCCCGCTCGTCGAAGGCCAAGGCTTCGCGCCTAGCCGCCGCGAGCCAATAGTCGCTCTGCAGACGATCCTGCGCGGCGGTGGCGGCGTCATCGTCGCTTCCGCTGTAGAATTTCGCGACCTGTGCGCCCTGCGCGCCGAACTGCTGGCGAACCCATGTCGCCAGACTTTCGGGAGTTGTCGGAGAAAGCAGCACGGATCCTTCATTGTAAGTTGCGCCAATCAACAGCTCAGTTCCGTTGCCCTGGCCGGTTGCGATCGTTTCAGGCAATTCGTTCGGCAGCACATGCCCATCCATATTCGGCCGTAGCCCGAACGCGGCCGCGGAACTGCCCATCGCGCGGATGAGATCGGCGCTTGAAACCAAACGCAGCTCCGCCAAAGTCTCAACGCCGAGAGCGCGCGCGAAGCTCTGGCCGCCTCGTTCGGCTTGGGCGAGGGTCTGCATCGGCTCGCCCAACCGGGCGCCGGCCATCGGAAAGCTTTGGACGATCGCGCGGCGGAAAAGTCCACGCGCCAGCGGGGAAGCCATCATCGCATTGACTCCCACTGCGCCCGCGGACTGTCCGAAAATCGTCACGTTCTCAGGGTCGCCGCCGAATGCCGCAATATTTCGCCGCACCCAGCCAAGCGCCGCGATCATGTCGAGCAGCCCGTAATTGCCGGACACGTTGTTCGCACTCTCGCGATCCAGAGCCGGGAGCGCAAGAAAGCCAAGCGGCCCGAGCCGGTAATTGACTGTCACGACGATCACGCCGCGACGCGCAAGCGCCTCGCCATCGAAGCTCGGCAACGATCCCGACCCCTGGACGAAGGCCCCGCCATGGAACCAGACCATGACGGGCAGAGTCTGCGGCGTCCGTGCTCGGGTCCATATGTTGAGATAAAGACAATCCTCGCTCTGTCGCTCGGACGTGCGAAAGAATTCGTTCTGATAGAATGAACCCGGCGGGGGCAGCGGCTGCGGGCAAGCCGGCGCGGCGTGGAGCGTTTCCAACACGCCCTGCCATGGCTCGACGGCTTGAGGCGGCCGCCAGCGCAGGCCAGCGATTGGGGGCGCCGCGAAGGGCACTCCAAGAAAATGAAGGGTGGCCCCATCCGCGCCGGCTGCCCCGGCGATAGCGCCGCCTTGCACGTGAACGTGAACAGTTTTCGACATGACGTCGCCCCACGACCTGATAGTTTCCACAAGCTGCAATAGCACGGAACTCGCCGGTTCACTCTAGCAACGCTCGCGTGACCGGCGTCCTTGTCATAGCTCACTTCGATAAAGGGGAGGCCGCGGCTATGGTGCGCCGCAACACTCTCGAGCGGCGCCGCCTATCAACTCTCCCACTTGCACGAAGATCGTCAAGCCAATCGATCTTCCTATTTACGGCCACGGACGCTCCAGGCAGTTGACAAGCAAAACTCGCGAACGTGACAATGACTCCTCGGGTTCGGGGTGTCCCATGACAAATCCAAAGACCTACAGGGTTGGCGTAATCGGCTTCGCCCACATGCATGTGAACGAACTGGTGCAGCGGTTCATCGCCACCGGTCGCGCTGATATCGTTGCATGCGCGGACACGATACCGCGAACCCCCTCGACAATCACTGTCGAGGGCAGCCGTCGAGCGAACCTTGAACGCGCGCTCGCCAGCCCCGGCGGACCTCGCGGTTACGAGAACTACCGGGAGATGCTTGCGGCAGAGAAGCTCGATATCGCCATCCTATGTCCCGAAAATTCAAGTCACGCCGAAGTCGCCGAAGCTGTGGCGGGCCATGGCGTCCATATTGTGACGGAAAAGCCAATGGCCGCCAGCTTGGCGCAGGCGCAGCGAATGGCGTCCGCCGCCGCCAAGGCTGGGATCGCCCTAGCGGTGAATTGGCCGATCACCTGGCTGCCGACTTTCCGGCGGCTGAAGCAGTTGCTTGATGAAGGTGCGATCGGCGATGTCTGGGAACTGAAATGGCGCAACCCGGCTTCCCTTGGCCCTCTCGCGCACGGCAGCACGCATCCCGGCGCGACGGTGATCTCGGGCGAGGTGTCGGACGCCGAAAAGGGGAGAGAGTGGTGGCACCAGGAGAGCGCGGGCGGCGGCGCCCTGCTCGACTATGGCTGTTATGGCGCATGCCTCGCGTCCTGGCTGTTGCCGTCCCCGCCGACTTCCGTACAGTGCTTGAAAGCGAACTTGATGAGCGGCTACGGCGACGCCGAAGACAATGCCGTGATGATGTTGCGCTTCCCCAAGGCGATTGGCATTCTGGAGGCGAGTTGGACCACAGTCCACGAGGGGGTCCCCTACGGACCTATCCTCTATGGCGCGAAGGGGACGATCGTTGTGGACGGATCGAATATTCTCGTCTATCGCGAGCGTCGCGCAAAGGTCCCAAGCGCGATCGAGACGGGCGATCCGCTGCCGGCTGGGCGCGCCACGATCGCAGAGGAATTTCTTCATCATCTCGAAACCGGCGATCCCCTGCATCCGACGCTCGACAATCCAATCAATCTGGCGGCGATGGCGATTCTCGACGCCGGTATCGTATCGGCGGTAAAAGGCACAGTGGAGCCGGTCAAAACCGTCCAGTTGCCGTAACAGCGCATCGCGGGCCGGGAGCTCGGCGACGAAGGTGAACGGGGATCGAGCAATGCCGAAAATTGGCATCGGGATCATCGGCTGTGGAGACATCGCCCGCGCGCGTTACTTCCCGGCGATTCATCGCTCCGACGACTTCGAGTTGCGCGGGGTCCAGTCGCGATCGTCGGCGGCTTGCGAACCGATGATCGCGCGTTACGGCGGCGCAATCTATTCTGACCTCGAGTCCCTGCTGCGCGCACCGGACATTGAAGCGGTCGTGGTCTCGACTCCGCATCCGAGCCATGCCGACATTTCGGTTCGCTGTCTCAAGGCCGGAAAGCACGTGCTGTGCGAAAAGCCGGTCGCAACGTCGCTCGCCGACGCAAACCGAATTCTTCAGGCGGCCGAGCGATCCGGCTCAGTTTTCATGGCGTTGCCGTTTGACCGCAGCCCACCGATCGAGGCGGCGAAACGCCTGCTCGCGGAGGGTGTGATCGGACGCATCAGCTCGGCCGACGCGGTGCTCGCGCATCGCGGCCCCAAACACGCGCCATGGTTCTTCGACCGTGAAAAGGCGGGTTGGGGGGTATCGGCCGATCTCGGCATCTATCTCATCAGTCAGCTTACATACCTGTTCGGCTCGGCGGAGAGGATTCGCGGGCGCGTCGAGACAGTTTTTCCGGAGCGCACGTCCGAGGCAGGCGAGACGATCAAGGTATCCGTCGACGACAATGTCGCGGCTATCGTCGAATGGCCGAATTCCATACTGGCGACCGTCCGCGCCAATTGGTGCTCGGCGTCGGACCACCGAAACGTTATTTGCGAAACGCGTATCTACGGCACGGCCGGCATTATCTTCATCAACCCGGCTTCGAAGACCCACCAGATCGTCGTATATTCGCCGGAGCACGACATCTCGGGCGCGATCAAGGTCGAATACAACGGAATGTCCAACTGCTACGAGCCAGCTTTGACGTCGTGGGACGGCGACCAGGTGATCATGAATTATTTCGCAAAGCAGATAAGCGGCGGGGGCGCTGACGCCCGCGAGAACGCCCGCCGCCAGCGCCATGTCATCGAAATCATCGATAAGCTATATGCTTCCTCGAAGTCAGGCATGGCGTCGAAATTGGAGACGGCCTGAAGACCTCCGGTGAGGCGCGCGCAGCCGCGCCTTGGCGCTCTGACCTCAAGACGGCTTACCAATTCTTTCGCCGTTGACCCAGACGCCTTGCAGATTCAATTCGTCGTCGAGCTTGACCAAACAGGCCTGGGCGCCCGGCTCGATGCGACCGAGTTTCGACAATCCAAGATATTCCGCCTGGCGGACGGAAGTCATTTCCACGGCTTGTTCGAGGCTCAACCCAATCTTCACAAGATTGCGAAACGCATCCAACATCGTTATCGCGCTGCCCGCCAAGGTCACGCCGTTCTCCAGCGTTATGCGTTGGCCATTCTTGATAACCCGGCGTCCGCCCCAGTCGAAAACCCCGTCGGGCATTCCGGCCGCGCTGGCGTCGGTAATCGCATAGAGGCGCGGAATCGCGCGATGCGCGGCCAACAGAACCGTGGCGTCGACATGGACAAGATCGGCGATGATTTCGGCATAGCGTCCGTGCGCGAGCGCATAGGCGGCGACCCCAGGGGCGCGATGCTCCATCTGTGTCATCGCGTTGAACAGATGGGTGAAGCCGACGCAACCGCACTTGAAGCCGGCCTCGGCGGAGGCAGGAGTCGCGGCGCTGTGGCCGATCTGCACCCGACAACCGGTCGCGGTCAGCGCCTTGACGACGTCGTGACCGCCAGGAATCTCCGGCGCCACCGTCGCTACGACAATCCTGTATTTTTCCGCCCACCGCCGGGCGAGGTCCCCGTCCGCCTTGAGAATCAGCGAGACCTCCATGGCGCCAGGCTTCAGCGGATTGACGAATGGCCCCTCGAGATGCGCGCCGAGCACAATGGCTTCGCCCAGCCGTCGCGCCGCGGCGACCGACGTGATCGCGGCGAGCGCCTTCTCGATGACGGGAACCGGGCCGATCGCCGAGGTCGGCGCCATTGCGGTGGTGCCTTGCGAAGTGTGATAGCGCACGAAACCGCGCACGCCTTCCTCGCCGCCTTGCCAGTCAAAGCCGCCGCCGCCGTGGACGTGCAGATCAATGAAGCCGGGGACAACGAAAGGTCCCTTCGGTTTGGCGCCGGCCGCGAGCGGCTCGCCTTCAACTGACGAGATCACGCCGCCCGATATGCTGACCTTGCCGATGACCCAACCCTTGGGAGTATATATCGAGCCTTCAGGCGCGGCGAATGAATTGGCGTTCACGGGCTCTGCTCCACTGTTTCACCGAATAGAAGTGCGCGCTCAGGCGGCGCCTTTCCGGTCGCCACCAGCCAGCAACCGGTAGGGGCGTCGCCCCTCGGATCGAGAATAGGCTGATCCACCTTTTGCGAAAGGAGCGCGCGCAACGGCGCGACGAGTCCTCCAGCCGCATAGAGCGGCGCGCCAGAGTCAGCGATAACGCCGATCAGCGCGGCCAGATGTTCGACCGCGCGGTCTCGTATGCGTCGAGCCGTCGCGTCGCCGCCGTCGGCCTGCTCGAGCACCAAAGGCGCGAGCGCGGCCAGGCGATCGGGTCCAAGGTCCCGCATCCAACCCGCGCGCAGACTCTCGACGCCGCCGATTGCGGCAAGAACGGCGCCGGTCAGCGCGTCTTTTGGCACGACGCCGTCCAGCCCGGCCAAGCAATGACGCAGCGCCTTCTGGCCGATCCAGCTCCCGCTTCCACGATCCCCGGCGATCCATCCCCACGCATCACGCTGGATCGACAGGCCGTTCGCATACAGGCGGTGTCCGGCGACGCCGGTTCCGGCTATCAACAGGCTGCAGGGTTGGCCCGAACCGGCGCCGATCAGCGCCGCATATCCGTCGCTCATCAGGCAGGCGCGGCCAAACCCCGGGCAGGCGGCCAGAAAGGCGGCTCCTGCGCCCAAATAGGTTCCGGCCGATCCGACCGCGAAGACAATGTTTTCGACTTCACGGGATTGCCGACCGACGGCCGCGCTGCATTGGCTCCAGAGGTCGAAGATGCTTGCGACCGCCCTGTCGAAATTCGTCGAGGGATTGCACGGCCCGGCGCCGGCCTCCGCGAGCGAACGACCCTGAATATCGAATAGCCGGGCTCTACTTCGCGTTCCCCCGCCGTCGACGCAGAAGAACAACTCGCTGTTTCCGGTTTCGGTCGTGGTCAAGCCGTCACCGTCATCAGGTCAATCTGTGAGGCGGGTATAAGCCGCCGCGAGCAGCAGGATGATGGCGCCGTAAAGAATCTGGCGAATCGGTTCGGGCGCGTCGAGAAGAGTGAGGATGCTATTGAGGACGGTGAGAATCAAAGCTCCGATGATCGTTCCGGTATATCCGCCCCTGCCGCCGAAAATTGAAGTCCCGCCGATGATCACAGCGGCGACCGACGGCAGCAAATAGACGTCGGCGAGGCTGAGGTCGGCCGCGTCGACGCTGCCGACGATCACGAGGCCGGCCGTGGCGGCGAGCACGCTGCAGGCGACATGATTGACCAGTTGCACCCGCCAGACACGAATTCCGGCAAGCTGGCAGGCGTCGCGATTGTCGCCGATCGCATAGAGTAGCCGCCCGTACCCCGTGAAACGCAGCATCAAGACGATCGCCAGAGCTATCGGTCCCCAAAGAAGCAGATCGTCCGGGACCCCGCCGAAAAACTTGCCGGCGCCGAGTTCCTCGATGAAGTGCGGCACGCGCGGCGCATCCGCCATCATCTTCTGGCTGTAAACGACCAGCATTCCCTCGGTCATCAGCCCGGTGCCCAGCGTCATCACCAGCGGCTGCACGCGAAGCAGCGCAATGCCGACTCCATTTACGAGACCGACAGCCAGTCCGACCCCCAGACCCCAGGAGACAGCAGTCACGCCGCCCAACCCCGAATGGGTCGCCATGAGGTAGGCGGATGCGGTCGCCACGCTGGCCACCGAAAGATCTATGCCCCCCGTCAGCATGACGAGGGTTTGTCCGGCCGCGACAATTCCGAGCGGCGCGGCGAACAAGAGCATGTTCGACATCCAGAGCCCGTTCACCGTTCCCGGTCGGGCCGTCTCGATGCCGGCGACGAAAGCCAACAACAACAATATCAGCGCGATTATCGTGTGCTTGCGCAACAGCGACAGAACATCGCCGCCGGGAAAGCCCGGAACGGCGCGCGCGGCCCCGGTCTTGGCGCGGTCCGTCATTTGCGACTCCTCGCCATGTCGAGAAACCCGCCGATCATAACGATCGCCACTATCAAGGTGCCTTGGATGACCTGACCGAAATTGGGATCGATGTTGAGAAAAATGAGGACCGTCGGGATCAAGGTCAGCACGAATGCGGCAATCACCGGGCCAACCATCCCGCCGCGCCCACCGGCCAGGCTCACGCCGCCGATGACGACCGCCGCCAATCCGCTCAGGGTGTAGTAAACTCCGGCCAGCGGCGCGCCGATGCCCGTGGTCATGGTCAGGCCGAGGCCGCCGATTGCGCTGAACAGTCCGGAAAAGACATATGACGCGAAACGCGCGCGCTCGACATTGACCCCGCTGCGGAACGCCGCAACGCGATCGCTGCCGATGGCGTAGAGTTGCAGCCCCAGTTTGGAGCGGCTGAGCGGAATCCAGATGACGGCGACGGCTACCACAAGCAGGATGACCGCGTTGGGCAACCACGACGTGAAAAGCGTTCCGGCTCCGAGATTGAGGAATTCCGGCGGCGCGCCGCCGCCCGGCTTCTCCATGATGATCAGCGCGACGCCGCCCCAGATGAACCCGCTCGTCAATGTCGCCACGACGTCCGGGACCCGTGAATATACGACGATCAATCCGTTGAGCGCGCCGATCGCGGCGCCGACGACCAGCACCATCGCAGCGAGCAGCAGCGATTGCCCGAAGCTGGCGTTCTCCATCGTGCTGGCGGCCAGCACGTTCGCGACCGCCATGGCCGATCCGATCGAAAGATCAATTCCACCGGAGAGCACGACAACCGTCTGGGCGGCCGCGGCGAAGGCGAGCGGCAGAGCGCCCATCGCCAACGATTGCACGTCGAAATCGGAAAACTGGGGATGGATCGCCACGGTCAGCCCAAGCGCGGCAATCAGCAGCGCCGGCATCGCGAACAGACTGGGATGGCGGCGGATCGCGCGCCGCAATCTCGCCGCGAACGGCGGCGGCGAAGCGTCGGCGGCGCCCGCCAGGGCGGCGGATTTGCTATCGGCGGACGTCATCAGGAGGCCGCCCTTTGTTGCGGGGCCAACCCATGCGCGGCGCGCAGCAGCGTCGCCTCGTCGGCTTCGGACGCCGGCATCTCCGCCACCACGCGACCGCCGAACAACACGATCGCGCGATCGCAGGCAAGCCCGATTTCCGGAAGCTCGGAAGTGAAAAGCAGCACCGCCGATCCTGCCGCCGCCAGTTCCCGCACCAGGGCATAGATCTGTCGCTTGGTGCCGATATCGATGCCTCGGGTGGGGTCGAAGCACAACAGACCCTGAAGCCGTTGGCAAGCCAACGCGCGATCACCACCTTCTGTTGATTGCCGCCGCTGAGACGGCGCAACTCCGAACTTGCGCGGGTGTCGATTTGAAGGCGCGAGATCGCGGAATTGACGCGCGCGCGTTCGGCGCCCATCCCGATCGGCCCCCAACTCGTGATGGCGCCGAAGGCGGGCAAGGCGATGTTTTCGCGAATCGAGCGCTGCTGCAAGAGCGCCTGCAGACGATTGGCGGGCACGAGCACCAGACCGTCACGAATCGCATCCGCGGGATGGCGCAGTTTCAATTCCTTGCCGCGCGCGAAAATCGCGCCTTCGTCGAAGCGGCGATTGCCTGCGATGCAATCGAACAATTCCTCCTGGCCCTGCCCCTCGAGAGCGGCGACGCCAAGCACTTCGCCGGGGTAGAGTTTGAAGGAAACGTCGGCGAGCGTCGGACGGAGGCTGACGCCGCGCACCTCCAGCGCCGGTTCGCCGTCAGGCGCCGCCGTTCGGCGCCCCATGGGCGTTTTGGCGTTGGCGACCGCGGCTCCGGCCGTCTCGGCGCCCAACATCAGTTCGACAATGCGATCCTCGCTTCCGTGGGCGCGATCGGTGACGCCGACGGTGACGCCATCGCGCAGCACCGTCGCCCGGTCGCACAAGTCTGCGACCTCCGCCATCCGGTGGGAAATGAAAATGACGGCGTTCCCTCGCTCGCGCCAATGCCTGACCATCGCATATATGCGCTCGGAAAGGTCTGCGGGAAGCGAAGCTGTGATCTCGTCGAGCAGTAGGACAGCGGGTTCGGACGCCAGCGCGCGCGCCAGATCTATGAGGCGCAGCGTCTGATAGGGGAGGTCGCGAACCAGAAGACCGAAATCAAGCCTGACGACGCCCAACTCCGCGAGCCATTTGCGCACCGCCTCGTTCGAGGCGCCGGCGAGGCGCATGTTTTGCGCCACCGTCAGGTCGGGCACTAGCGCGGGGTCCTGATAGACGGAGACAATGCCTGCCGCGCGCGCTTCGGCCGGCGAGCGAAACGAACGCGCGACGCCTTTCACCACGATCTGGCCGGCGTCTGCGGAAAAGACCCCGGTGATGATCTTGACAAGCGTGCTCTTGCCCGCGCCGTTCGAACCCATCAGTCCGTGAACTTCGCCAGGACGCACCTGCAACGAGGCGGCCTTCAGTGCGATGACCGAGCCGAATCTCTTGGCCACGTCCCTGGCTTCGAGCAAAAGTGCGGTTTCGGCCATGGATTTCCGTTGTTTGCAGCATTTCGGCCCGCATTCGCCGCACGAGAATGGACCTCGCGCGGCGATGGGAAGGCACGACAATCAACGATGGACGGCGTCCGACATCGGAGCGGACGCCGTTCGGCGAAGCGCGATCAGGATTCGCCCGGACCCTTGCAGTCCTTCTCCTGCTGGATCGTATAGTGCGTATAGGGCGTCACCGGACTATAGACGGCGTTATTCGGATCGCCTTTCGGATCGTAGAGCGACTTCAGCCATTCCTGGCCCGCCGCCGTCGAGCTGTCATAGACCTCCGGGGTGAGATGTATGACCTGCGGCTGCTTTTTCCCTTCGAGGACCTCCAGCGCGACGGCCAGGCCGGCGCCGCCGACGGCCGGCGGGTTGGTGACGTTGATGCCGACGAGGCCCGCGTCCTTCAGTTCGATCTCCTCGCCCATGAAGCCGTTGTTGTCGGCCCCGACAACCGGTACGTATTTCAAGTTGGCGGTCTTGTAAGCGTCCACCACCTGCTTGTCCGTGCCCGAGGTCCAGACGCCGTCGATCTGCTTGCCTGAGCCGAGAAGGTCCTTCATTTGCTGCGCGGCTTTGTCGCCGGACCAGCCGGTGAACACCGACGCGACAACCTTGATGTCGGGATATTTCTTGAGCGCGGCCATGAAGCCCTCGTGGCGGTCGGCGTCCGCCGGCACGCCGTCGATTCCGCGCAGCTCCACGACATTGCCCTTGCCTCCGAGCTTCTTGAACAGAGCTTCGGCCCCCAACTCGCCATATGCAGTTTGATTGTTTGACAAGATATACGCCGTAGGCGCCGACACGGCTTGGTCGACGGCGACGACGACGATGCCCTTGTCCGTCGCCTGCTTGATGACAGGGTCGAGCGCCTTGCGATCGGACGGGTTGACGATGATGACGTTGGCGCCCGCAGAGATCAGATTGCGCAAATCGGCGATCTGCTCCGACGGCCCGCCGTTTCGATTGGCGAGAATGACCTTGGAGACCTTGCCCGACGCCAGGGCCTCAGCCTTGACGGAGCAGACCATTTCCTCGCGCCAGCCATTGCCGATCAGCGTGTTGGAGACGCCGACGACATAGGGCCCGCCTGCGTGGGCCTGTCCCATGGCGCCGACGACGATAAGGGCGCCGACGGCGGCAGATCCACAATTGCCTATTATCTTCATTTATTCCTCCCGTTATCTGATTGGTCGACTTATTTGAGCGCTCTGGCAGGTTGACGGCGACGGCTTCGGTCAGGAAACAGGCGCTGGCCCCCAACAGAGACCATACGCCAGCCCGCCCTCAGAGGCCAGACCCCGCGGGTAAATGTAACCTCGCCTCGAGCCGGCGTGCAAGAAGATCTAATCGGGGTCGCGGCCGGGCTCGGAGCGGAGCGGGCCGCACTCGGGCCCGCCCGGTTCAAAAGCAAATGGCGGTCGGGGTCGCTGTTCGGAACCGCCGGTTCGCAGGGGTAAGCCGTCGACCCCGATCCTCCACGCGAAAGAGCGAAAGTTCGTCGGAATCTTGGTTTGCGACTACGAGCCATAGCCCATCCGGCGACACCGCGAAATGACGCGGGTTGACGCCGCCGCAATCTACGCTGGCGCACAATGCGAGCTCCCCGCTTGGCGATTCAACGGTAAAAATCGACAGCGAGTTGTCCCCGCGATTGGCCATATAGACGACGTCCCAGATCGGATGGGCCGCGATTTCCGAAGGCGCGCACTTGTCTCGCCCGAGGCCTGTGGACCGGCTGCCGCCGCGCAACTCCAGCCGCGTCCCGTGATCGCCCGCAACGCGCGCTACGACGGAGACGCCGCCGGAGTTCTGGTTGCTGACGTAGACCGCGCCGCTGCCCGGATGCAGCGCCAGGTGTCGCGGTCCGGCGCCTGCGGGCAGGCGAAGCGCGTCGCGCAGGCGCAGCGAGGCGGTCGAACCGAGGCCCGCTATCTCGTAAAGCAGGACCAGGTCCCGGCCCGTATCGGCGACCAGCAGCTCGCCGCCGGACAACGGCAAAGAGGCATGGACGCGCGACCTCGCAGCGGCGGGGTCTTCGCCGCCCATGAGCTCAGGCTGCACCGCCAGCTCGAGGCGCGACAACGGTTCGCCCTTTTCGCCGAGCGCGAGCAGGGCGAGCGCCCCGCCATGATAATGGCTGACGAAAGCGAGGTCGCGATCTTCGTCGATCGAAATATGGCAGGGGGCGTCGGCTCCGGTAGCGATGCGGCCGCGCTCGGTTAATGCGCCAGCGGCGCTCTCTTCAAAGCAGACGGCGTCACCGGCCCTTTGCGGCTCCGTGATCGCCAACAGGCGGCCTCGCCGGGAGTTGCGCACGAGAAAGGATGGGTTGAGCTCGGGCGTATGGCCCCCAATCCTTATCGATCCCGTCGCGACGTCAATTGCAGCGCGAACGATGCCCATCCCGTGCGCGCCCGGCGCGCCGGCCCAGGGGGAGGCGATGCTGTAGGAGCCGACATAGAACGCGATTTCCGTCATCGCAGCGACCGTCCCGGCGATGCGCCTGTCATGCCGGTTCGCCGCTCGAAATCCGGTCGGCTTCCGCCCGATCGGCCGCCGACATCGGCAACCGGATCGGCTGACGGCGAACTTGCGACAGATAGACGCTCTTGATGACCTCGAGCGCCCGGTACGCGTCGAGGCCGGTGACCAATGGCTCGCGGTCTTCGACAATCGCCCGAGCGAAGTCGCGCAATTGCTCGGAATGAAACGCGGGAAAGCCGGGCTTCCCGCCCTCTTCGGCCGCCCAGGCGGCCACCGTCTCCGAGGGATCGAATGGCCAAGGTTCGGTAACGGCCTGGGTGAGTTCGGGTCTTTCCGTCAGGCCGACCGAATATCCCGCCGCGCCATGCACAGCGAGGCGGAAGCCGGGGGCCTTTTCGATGGATTCCAGCGTCGTGGTCGCGGTGATGGTGGCCAGCGCTCCGCTCTGGAAGCCCACCACGGCGCAAGTGGAATCTTCAACGTCGATGTAGTCGCCGTGCTTGAGCGTCGCCCACCGGCCATAGACTTCGGTCGGCTCGCCCACCATCCACAGCAGCATGTCGATCATGTGGATCGCCTGGTTCATCAGCGCGCCGCCTCCCTCGCCCCTCCAGGTGCCGCGCCAGGCGTCACGCGCGAAATAGGCGCGATCGCGCCCGAGCAGCGCAACGCATTCGGCCACCGTGACGCGTCCGATTTTGCCCTCCTGGATCGCGCGGCGCATGCGCAGCGCCGCGGGGAAGAACCGGCGTTGAAAGACGCCGCCGAGCTTCGCGCCGTGCGACTTCGCGGTTTCCAACAGAGTGTAGGCTTCTTCCAGCGAAGTCGTGATCGGCTTCTCAATGATGACGCCGACGCCGCGCCGCAGCGCCGACATCGCCGGCGCGAAGTGATGCTTGTGGTCGGTCGCGACGGTGAGCGCGTCGACTTCCACCGCCGCGAGCATGTCCTCGACGGAACTGAACGCATGCGCGAGACCATGACGGGCCGCCGTCTCGCGCGCGCGGCCGATGTCGATATCGCATACCGCTACAAGTTCGGCCTCTTCGATCGACGCCAATGCATCCGCGTGCGTATTGCCGATCCCGCCGCAGCCGACCAGCCCAAATCGCGCAACTTTCGCCACCTTTTTCGCGCCCCCGCTCAGTAACCTGTTTTCGTGCGCTCTACGCCGGCAGTTTCGAACGCCTTCGACAGGACGGCGTAGGACTGCTTGGCCGCAGCGTAGGGGTCGTAACCTGGAAGCCGCTGGCGCAAGACGCTGATCTCGACAGAAATGCTGCCGTCATAGCCCGCGCTCGCCATGCGCCCAACAAAATCGGCGTAGTCGAAATCGCCCTCGCCGGGAATGAGGAACTTGAAGTCGGGGGCGACGCCGAGCTGGTCTTTGACTTCGCAGGCGATGGCGACGGGAGCCAGCGCGTCTACCGCTTCCGCGGTCGGAACCCCCTGCACAGCGAAATGGCTGATGTCGAGGTTGATCCCGAAGGCTTCGCTGTCGACGGCCGCCTTCACCTCGAGGGCGCGGCCGACCGTGCAAACGACCGCGCCGACATGCGGTTCGAGCGCTACCCGCGTTTGCATCGGCGCCGCGAGCGACGCGAGTTCGCTAAATCGTTCGATGACGATCGCCCGCTCGTTTCGCCAGCGTTCTTCGGAGGCGACGGGAGGCAGGCCGCTGTAGTCGATCTCCGGCCGGTGAGCGCCCAGGCTGATCGGCATGCCCTGACCGGGCGACTGAAGTTCGGCCGCGAGTTCGAGGCTCCTGACCAGCCGCTCGCGGGATCTCTTCCAGATTTCGCCGCGGTCGATGATTGGCGCATTGGCGGTCAGGCTCGAGATGACCAGACCCTCGCCGGCGATGATGCGCTTCCACTCGGCAGGATCGTCGCGCGCAAGTTTCATCACGTCGGTCGACCAGCCTTCGCTGACCGTCAGTTCGATCGAGTCGAAACCGAGGCTCGCGCAAAGCCGGGCCGCTTCGGCGAATGCGAGCGTCGGCATCGACCAAGTGTTATAGCCGAGTTTCATTTTCCCCCCGCGGATAAGCCTGCGCCCCAAGTCCCAGCGCGAAGGATCGCCTCACGAAGCCTCTCCCGCTTCATTCAAAAGTTCCCGGCCCGCTGCGCCGTGCAACAGTTCGATGGCAAGGCCAAGCCGCTTCGTCTGACCGGGCTCGAGGGTCGGGAAGCGCGCCCCATCGGCCGTTGGCGCCGCGAAGGCTGTCGAAGGCTCGAGGCCAATCGCATAATGGCCGGCGACATTTGCGATCTCCCATTGCACGAGCGTCGGCAAAGCCGCAGCGTTCCACGTGAGCTTCGCGCCCGCCGCCTGATTGGCGTCGACCCGCGCATTTGCGATCCCCGCGACCCCCTGCCCGGTTCCCTCCGGATCCGCGGCGAAGAACCAGGTTCGCTCCGAAACTCCCGGCGACGGCGGCCGAACCCTCGAGTTGTCGCCCTCGCCGCGCAATTTGCGGGTCGGCGTCAGCACTCGAGCGCCGGGCGCCACCACCGGCCAGCCGAAATTGACGTGGTACATCGCCGCGAGCGGGCTGCTTGCGTATCCGTCATTGGCGACAATGTCGTCGACCCGAATGACGGCGCTGCCATAGGCAATGCTGATGCGCCGAGTGAGCGTCAAATGCTCGCTGAACACCGCCACCTGGGTGACCGTCCCCTCGACAAACGCCTCCAGCGCGCCGTTGGCTTCGCGCACGCCATAGGCGGACAGCCGCGCCGGCGCGCCGCTTATGCGCCCATGCATGGGGAAAGCGTCTTTGGCGCGCGACTGGTACCCAAACCGTTCGGCGCTGCGCTCGACAGGCGCCCCGATGTGGTCAAGTCCGCAGGTGGTCAGCAAGCCGCCGAAGAAGCCACGATGGGGCCCGAATCCCTCGTTTTCGACGAACCAAGGCGCCACGATGTCGGTGGGCGATCGCCAGGCGATCGGAACCTGGCGGACCCGCGCGCTGGCGATGTCGAGCGCGCGGTCAACCACGACCTCGATAGCAATCCGGTCGTTTTGAAGCATGACGCAGCGCACCCCGCGCTCCCAGCCCTCGCCGCGCGTGACGAGGTCCGCGCTCATCGCCTGGCGCGCCAGTCCGACGCTGCGTGCGATAGCGCCGGTCGGATCGATTCCGTCGATGCGGTAGTCTGCGGCAGGTTCAGGCATCTCGGAAGCTCACGGAATCGCTTCGCCAGCGCGCGCGAAACGACTTGCGCACCGCGCCTTCCGGCGTCTGGATGGTGAGGCCGCCGTCGACGGGAAGGATGACCCCGGTGATGAACGAGGCTTCGTCCGACGCCAGGAAGACGGCGGCGTTGGCGACGTCCTGCGGCGCGCCCAAGCGGCCCAGCGCGTAGTTGTCGCGTATCGAGCGGGCCTCATCCCTGTCGAGCAGATCTTCCGCGGCCGAAGTGAATATCGCGCCCGGCGCAATGCAGTTGGCCCGAATGCCCTTGGGGCCGAAGTCGAGCGCGACGTTGCGCGTGAGGCCATGGAGCGCGGACTTGCTGGTGGCGTAATCGACCAGGCTCGGATTGGCGATCAGGCCGTTGACGGACGAGATATTGACGAACACTCCGCCGCCACGCGCGATCATTTCAGGAATGAAGGTCTGGAAGCTGAAGTAGACGGATTTCAAATTGGTCCGAAGCGTGCCGTCCCACTGCTCTTCGGTCACCTGAAGCACGTTGGCCCACTGACCTATTGCCGCATTGTTGACGACGATGTCCGCGCCGCCGAATTCATCCCGGACCAAGGCGGACGTTCTGTCCCACGTCTCGCGCCGGCCAACGTCGCCATCGACGACGACCGCGCGCCGGCCGAGCGCTTGAATCGCCGTGACTGTCTCTTCGAGAACCGGGGTGGTGAAGGTGACAAGCGCAAGGTCGGCTCCCTCGCGCGCAAAAGTCTTCGCGATCGCGCTGCCATTCCCGGGTCCGATCCCAGTCACCACAGCGACTTTTCCGGCCAGACGACCCATGGCTTCCCTTAAGTTTGCCGGCGGTCGCCGGTCGACCCGCACCGCTTGTTTCACACCCTCTGCCGCCTGTGACGCGTATTTGGATCGGGGCGCCGACAATTTCATCGATGCGGCGTAACCCGGCCGCCCGCCCGTCACGATCCTTCGCGGACGCCCTATCGGGTCCAGACATTCGCAGGCGCGATCGGCATTCCGCCGGATGCGGACTGCCGACCTTTGACCATTGCCAAAACCTCATTCAAACGACAACGCCGCTTTGAGCCGCGATCGGGTTAGCCAACCCGCCCCGGATGAATTTTGGTCTCGAAGATCGGGCAAGATCGGCAACCGCAGAAAAGCGCGGCGTGGGCGCCCGCGCAGACTCCCGCGCTCAGCCGGCAGACCCACGTCATCATCAAGCGGCGACATTGGCGTGGCCATCGCGTCCTCCACTAAAGCCTCACGGAAGTCCAGGCGCCGCCGTTGCCGCTGGAGGCGACAGAGGCTTCGATGAAGGCCATGCCGAGCGCGCCGTCCCTGACGGTCGGCGTGAGCGCGGCGAACGGCAGCGGCGCGCGTCCCGAGCGGCGCGCGGCAATCAGTTCCGCGGCGCCGAGATAGACATTGGCGAACCCCTCGATATAACCCTCGGGGTGTCCGCCCGGCATGCGCGAAGCTTCGGTCGAAAGCGCCGTATTGCCGGGTCCTCCGCGGCGCAGAAGGCGCGTCGGCTCTCCGTAAGGCGTGAAGCGAAGAACTTCGGGCTCCTCGCCGCACCATTCGAGTCCCGCCTTGGTCCCATAGACCTTGACGCTGAGATTATTGAGATTGCCGACCGCCACCTGGCTCGCCAGCAGCGCCCCGCGCGCGCCGTTGGCGAAGCGCAGCAACACATGGGCGTTGTCGTCGAGGCGACGGCCCGGGACGAGGGTGGCAAGATCGGCGGAGACAGCCTCGAGTTCAAGTCCGGACACGAAGAGCGCGAGATTGTGAGCATGCACGCCGATGTCGGCGAGGCAGGCGGAAGCGCCAGCGCGCTCGGGATCGGTCCGCCATTGCGCCTGCTTCTGACCCGCGGCGTCGATCGGTTGCGTCAGCCAGTCCTGGATGTAAGCGGCATGAACGACCCTCAATTCGCCGAGTTCGCCGGCGCCGATCATCTCGCGCGCCTGCCGGACCATAGGATAGCCCGTATTGTTGAGCGTCACCGCGAAGACGAGGCCCCTCGATGAGGAAAGCGCGACGAGTTCGCGAGCCTCGGCGAGCGTCGCCGAGAGAGGTTTGTCGCAGATGACATCGATCCCCGCTTCGAGGAAGGCTCTCGAAATGGGGGCGTGCAGGTTGTTCGGAGTGACGATGACGACCGCCTCGATGCCGTCGCTCCGCGCCGCTTCGCGAGCGGCCATCTCGCGAAAGTCGGTGTAGGCCCGATCCGGCGCCAGGCCCAGATCCCCGGCTGACGCGCGCGCGTTGTCCGGATTCGACGACAGCGCGCCCGCCACGAGTTCAAATCCGCCGTCCAGCCGCATCGCCATTCGATGCACGGCGCCAATGAAGGCGTCGCGTCCACCCCCAACCATCCCGACCCTGAGACGGCGTCCAAGGCTCTGGAGCGAGCTCGCGTGGACCATCTTCAGCCCTTGATGCCGAGCAATTTCAGATTGGCGGCGCGGTCCGCGCCCGTGGCCGCGAAATCGTCGAACACTCTGTCCGTCACCTCGATGATGTGGTCGGCAATGAACTTCGCGCCGTTCCTGGCCGCCACCTCCGGATGTTCGAGGCAGCATTCCCACTCGTAGACAGCCCAACCCGAGAAGTCGTAGGCGGCGAGCTTCGAGAAGATGGCCTTGAAGTTGACCTGGCCGTGCCCAAGGGAGCGGTCGCGCCCCGCCCGCTCTAGCCAGCCCTTGTAGCCTCCGTAGACGCCTTGCTTCGCAGTTGGATTGAACTCGGCGTCCTTGACATGGAACATCTTGATGCGGTCGCGATAGGCGTCGATGAAACCGAGATAGTCCAGGCACTGTTTGATGAAGTGGCTCGCGTCGTAGTTGATGTTGCAACGCCTGTGGCCGCCGACCGCATCGAGGAACATGTCGAACGTGTCGCCGTCGAAAACGTCCTCGCTGGGATGAATCTCGAAACATAGATCGACGCCATTGTCCTCATAGATGTCCAGAATCGGCTTCCAGCGACGGCCCTGCTCGGCGAAACATTCCTCGACGAGGCCCGAGGGACGCTGCGGGTAGGGGTAAAAATAAGGCCAGGCCAGCGAGCCGGTGAAGCTAACGTGCTCAGTCAGCCCGAACCGCCGCGACACTTTCGCGGCCTTTCGCACCTGCTCCGCCGCCCAGTGGCGCCGCTTTTCGGGATCGCCGCGCACATGGGGCGGGCACTGGCCGTCGAACATCAGATCGTAGGCCGGATGCACCGAAACCATCTGACCCTGGAAATGCGTTGAGAGCTCGCTGATCGCAATTCCAATGTCGGCGAGCTGGCCCTTGATCTCGTCGCAATAGGTCTCGCTCTCGTAGGCCTTGTCGAGATCGAAAAATCTCGCGTCCCAGGTCGGAATCTGTATCGCCCTGTAGCCGAAATCGCGCGCCCATTTCGCAATTCCGGGCAACGTGTTGTGCGGCGGCGTATCGCGCGCAAACTGCGCAAGGAACAAACCCGGCCCCCGAATGGTCCGCATTGGCGTCCTCCCTCCCCGGCGCAAGACCAAAGCCTGCCGAGAAACTTTCTATTGTTTGTCCGATTCTCACAATATCGTTCCATTTGTCAAATCGCCGGAAATTCCCACCCAAAGCTCTGTCTCGAGCGGATGGCGATGAGATTGTTGGCCATCAAGAGACACCGATACGTCCTGCGGCCCGCCGATTTTCGCGCTCTTGCGCGTAAGACTTTCTAAAGTTTGACTTTTGGAATTTATGATCCAAAAATGCCTGGAGACGGCGGGAAGCGCCGCGCGTTGGGAGGCGGAGTTGCGCGGACAGGTGGTTTTGGTCACGGGCGGCTCGCAAGGCATCGGCCGCGCGGTCGCCGATGGCGCCGCGCAGGCCGGCGCGAAAGCGATCGTGATCGTCGGACGCGACGAGGCCAAGGGCAGCAAGGCGCGCGACGAAATCGCCGCCCTCGGCGCGGCCTGCGCTTTTATCGGCGCGGACCTCGGCGCGCCGGACGGTCCGGATCGCATCTTCGACTTCGCCCTCGACCGTTTCGGACAGGTCGACGCGCTCGTCAACGCTGCGGGCCTTACCGACCGGGGTTCGCTGATAGACGCCGATCTCGCCCTTTGGGAACGGCTCTATGCCGTGAACGCGCGCGCGCCGTTCTTCCTGATGCAACGCCTGGTTCGCCACCTGCGGGCGCGCCAAACGGGCGGAACGATCGTCAACATCCTGTCCATGCACGCCCATGGCGGCGCGCCTTCGCTCGCCGTCTACGGCTCGACCAAGTCGGCGCTCGCCGGCCTCACGCGCAACGCCGCGCACGCCCACCGTTTCGACAGGATCCGGGTCAACGGCATCCATGTCGGCTGGGTGGACACGCCCGCGGAGCGCCACATGCAGTCGACAACCCTCGGCCACGGCGAGCGTTGGCTCGCCGAGGCGGCCGCGCGACAGCCGTTCGGTCGTCTGATCACCGCCGAGGAAGTCGGACGACTGGCTCTGTATCTCCTTTCGCAAAGCTCCGAACCGATGACCGGCGCGCTGATCGATCAGGAGCAGTTCGTGATCGGCGCCTTCGGATGAACGGGGCCGCAAGGCTCAACGCGGCAAGCCGCAACTTGCTGCCAGCTTCGGTCCGGCGGCCGGCCTATGACCGCGCGCGGCTGCAGGTCGGTCATGCGCACATCGGCGTCGGCGCCTTTCATCGCTGCCATCAGGCCGAATATGTCGAGGACATGCTCGAGTCGCGGTTCGGGCCTTGGGGCTTGTTCGGAATAAGTTTGCATCCGCCGCGCATCGGCGACGCGATGACGCCCCAGGACCTGTATTACACGCGCACGCTCAAACACGACGCGAGCTCCGAGACGCGGCTGATCGGCTGCCATCGCGGCATCCTCGATGTGACTGACGCTCCCTCGACCCGCGCCGCGATCGAAGCGCTCGCAAGCCCTGGGATTGCGGTCGTTACGATCACGGTCACCGAGAAAGGCTATTGTCTGACGCCTTCGAGCGGCGAACTCGACCGCCTGAATGCGGATCTTCAGGCCGACCTGGCCGGCGGCCAACCGCCGCGCACCGTTCTAGGCTTGCTGACTCTTGCGCTCGAACGTCGGCGCAAACTCGGCTCGGGTCCGGTGACGCTGATAAGTTGCGACAACATTCCCTCCAACGGCAGGCGGCTGCGAACGGCGCTGAACGGTTTCGTCGCCGAACGAGACCCGACGCTTATCTCCTGGATCGAAGCGCACGTCGCGTTTCCCAACGCAATGGTCGATCGCATCGTGCCCGCATCTGCGCCCGCGGATCTCGACGCGCTTCAGGCCGCAGCTCGGACTTCGCGACGAGGCCGCGGTGTTTGGCGAGCCGTTCCGACAGTGGGTCATCGAGGATCGCTTCGCCGCCGATCGACCGCCCTGGGACGTCGGCGGCGCCCAGTTCGTGACCGACGCGGAGCCCTATGAGCACATCAAAATGCGCATTCTCAATGCGGCGCAATCAACGCTCTCGCACTGGGGCGCGCTCGTGGGGCTCACTTATAGCTGGCAGGCGGCGGCCGACCCCGACCTTTCGGAGCTGATCTTGCGGATGCTCGAGACCGAAACCGGTCCGACGCTGCCGCATGTGGCGGGGATGGAGATCGGCCCCTACATAGCCAGCTCGCTCTCGCGCATTCGCAACACGGCCATCAGCCACCGCTGTCACCAGATCGGAACCGACGGATCGCAGAAGATCGTTCAGCGCCTCATCGCCCCGCTGCGCGCGCGCCGCGCCCGCGGTCTGGCCGCCCCCGGACTCGAACGGGCGATCGCCGGCTGGATCGCCTATGTCGCCGCCGGCGCCAAGCGCTACGGCGAGCGCTGGGCGCCGTCGGATCCTTTCGCCGCGCAAATCATCGCACGCGCGGAAACGACCGGCGCTTTTGTCGAGCTCGCGCGCTCCGTTCTCGCCATCGGCGCCATTTTCGGCGACGATCTCGCGGACGACGAACTCTCCCAACGCATCGGCCGTCATCTTGCCGGACTCCTCGGTTCGGATCCCCGCGGTTATTTCAGAGGGGCGCTGGCGGATGGCTAGGGTCAAGCAACTCGGAACCGGCCTCGCTGACGTCGCGGCCGAGGACGGCGCCGCTCTCGGCTATTCGCGGCCCGCCAGTTACGAGGAACTTCGGGCGGTGCTCTCCTCCGGCACCGTGCGCTTGCCGAAGCGCCTGCGGCAAGTGGCGATTTTTCTCTGGCAGCATCCGGCCGCCGTCGCGCTCGGTTCCGTGACGAGCGTCGCCGCCGAGGCCGGCGTGCAACCCTCCACGCTGGTGCGCTTTGCGCAGACCTTCGGTTATTCCGGCTTCTCCGAGTTGCAGGAGGCGTTCAAGGCGCAACTTGTCGATGGCGGCCTAACGGGCGCGCCTCGGTGGCGCGTCGAGGCGCAGACGGGCGACGAGCGGCAGGGCGAGACCTCGCGGCTGGTCGAGGGATTTCTCGCCGCGTCCGCGGCCTCGCTCGCGCGCGTGCGCGACCGGCTCGACATTTCGCGGCTCGACGAGATGGCCAGGACGCTGGCGGCGGCCGAAATGATCTATCTCGCCGGCTCGAAACGGGCCTTTGCGCTGGTGAGCTACGCCTCCCTCGCCCTGGCCAACCTCGGCGTTCGCAACATTGCGCTCGACAACGTCGGAGCCACCGCCTTCGAGGTTTTGCATGTGGCGACGCCGCGCGACGCGCTGCTCGCCGTGAGCTTCACGCCCTACAATTCGATCACGCCGGAACTCGCAGCCTCCGCGGCGCAGATCGGCGTGCCGATCCTCTCGCTCACCGACAGCGCCTTCAGCCCGCTCGCGCCGCTGTCGCGGGCTTATGTCGAGGTCGTCGAGGAGAGTTTTTCAGGGTTCAAGTCGTTGTCGGGCGCGCTCGCGGTGGCGATGGCGCTGGTGCTGCGCATTGCGCAATTGCGCGGCGAAGGCGAAGATCGGCCGACGCCGCAGCGCACCGAAGGACGCCGGCAGGACTGAAACAGACCGGGGAGGAAACCATGCCGAAATGGAAGGTCGTCGGGATAAGTTTCGAACACATGCACATGGGCGATTTGCTGCGCGAGGCGCACGAACATCCGGACGCGGAAATTGTCGGCGTATGCGATCCCGATCCCGCGCGCATGGCCGACGCGATCGCCAACTTCGCGATTTCGCCGGCTCGGGTTTTCGCCGAGATCGAAACCTGCATTCGCGAGTCGAAGCCGGATCTCGCGATTCTTTGCCCGGCTACCGCCCGTCATCCCGAAGTGGTCGAAAAGGTCGCCGAACTCGGGGTCGACATCCTACTCGAGAAACCGTTCGCCAGTTCGCTCGCCGACGCCGACCGAATCCTCGCCGCCGTCGCCAAACGCGGCGTGCGGCTCGCAATCAACTGGCCGCTTCGCTGGTATCCATCGCATGTGACGACGAAGCGCCTGATCGACGACGGCGTGATCGGCGAGCCGCTCGAAGTTCACTTCTACGACGGCAATCGCGGGCCCCTCTATCATCGTGCGGACAAAGTCGTCGTTTCCGACGAGGAGGTAAGACGTGAAAAGTCGCGGTCGTGGTGGTACAAGCGCGAGGCCGGCGGCGGCAGTCTGCTCGATTATCTCGGATACGGCGCGACGCTGGGCACCTGGTTCCTCAACGGCGAAGCGCCGATAGAAGTGACCTCGGTCGTCGATCAAACCGAGGGCCTCGAGGTCGACGAGCATTCGATTACCGTCTGTCGCTACCGGCGCGGCCTTTCCAAGATGGAAACGCGCTGGGGCGCTTTCACCGATCCCTGGATCACCCAGCCGCAGCCGAAGTGCGGCTTCGTGATCGTCGGCTCCGAAGGCACGATCTCCAGCTACGATTACGACGACCATCTGGGACTGCAGACCCGCGCACGACCCGAAATTCATGACGTTCCGACCGATCGAATCGAGGCGCCTTTCCGCAATCCGGTCGAATATGTGCTTCACTGCAAGGCTTCCGGGCGGCCGTTCGAAGGGCCGCTGGATCCGGCGCTGTGCCGCACAGCGCAGCGCATCATCGACACCGCCGTCCTCTCGGCCAAGGAGCGGCGCACGCAAACGCTGTTGCCATGAGCGAGCCTTCCGCCCAGGACTACGCGCTGGTCGCCGCCGATGTCGCGGAAGTTCCAGCTCCCAATCTTCCCTATCAGCCTCCTATGCCGCGCGATCGGTCCGCGGCCATAGCGCTCGTTGGCGCGGGCGGCATTAGCGCGGCGCACCTCGACGCCTATCGCAAACACGGTCTCAATGTCGTCGCGATTTGCTCGCGCGACGTTGCTCGCGCCGCGGCGCGCCGCGACGCCTATTTTCCATCCGCGCGCGTCGCCGACGACTACGAGAGCCTTCTCGCGGACCGCGAGATCCAGGTTCTCGACATCACAACCCACGCCGACGTCCGCGCCCACCTGATGCGCCGCGCACTCGCCGCCGGCAAGCACGTGCTTTCGCAAAAGCCGTTCGTTACGGATCTCGCGACGGGGCGCGAACTTGTCGCGGAGGCCGAAGCGCGAGGGCTGAAGCTAGCGGTCAATCAGAACGGCCGCTGGGCCCCGCATCTTTCCTGGATGCGCGAGGCGGTCCGCGCGGGTCTGGTCGGCGAGGTGACGGCCGTCCATGCCCACATTCGGTGGAACCACGGATGGGTCGCCGGCACGCCTTTCGACGCGATGGACGACCTCGTTCTCCATGACTTCGGCATTCACTGGTTCGATTTTCTCGCGAGCATCATCCACGCCCGTGCGCGCGAGGTCCGAGCGACCACGGCGCGGGCGCTCGGCCAGAGCGCACGCCCCCCCTTGCTCGCGCAGGCGCTCGTCGCCTTCGCCGGCGGCCAGGCATCGCTAGTCTTCGACGGCGCGACAGCATTCGGCGCCCACGACGCGACGGTTGTCATCGGCGACAAGGGGACGCTCTTTTCGCAGGGGCCGGACCTGGGCCGACAGCGAGGTCGAACTTGTTACCGCCGATGGCGTGGCGCGGCCTCGCCTGGAAGGGACCTGGTTCAACGACGGCTTCGCTGGCGCCATGGGAGAATTGCTGCTGGCGATCGAGCAGGGGCGCGATCCCATCCATTCCGCGAGGGGGAATCTCCAATCGTTGCGGCTTTGCATGGCGGCTGTTCGATCCTCGGCGACCGGCGAAGTGGAACGGCTGGCGCAGGAAACGTGACAAGAGACCTTCGGGGATCGGCCCCCAGTGAGAGGTCCAACCGGAATGTTAGGCCAACTGCGCCGCGGGGCCAGCGCGGGCGGCGGAGCTGATGGCGTGGACGGACCCTGGCGAGCCAGTGTGGGTTCGGAGGGAAAGATCGATCGTCGATCGATAGGCGGAGGGAGCGCCGCATGCGCCAGATCGCAGAATCGAATTGGATATTGCAAAGCGATGTTCCAAATTCACGCTGTCGACGGAGAAGATCGGGAAGTTCTGAACCGCAAGCTGCCGCGTGACAATGTGTCGGGGCTTCTGGCTAGCTTGCCGCCGTGCGACATTGCCCTCGAAGCGCGTTCATCGTCTCGCTATTGGGGCCCCGAGATCGGCCGGCCGTGCCATCGGGTGCGGCTTGTCTCGCCAAACGACGTGAAGCCCTTCGTCAAGCGCGGTAAGTCAGACGCCCACGACTTTCGGGCAGTATGCCAAGCGGCCTCTCGACCCGACACGAGCTTTGTAGGTGTGAAGTCGGAAGAGCAGCAAGTCGCGCTCATGCAGCATCCTTGACGACGATTGTCGATCGAGCAACGCACCGCGGCGGCAAACCCGCTTTGGGGCCAGCGTGCCGAGTTCGGCGTCATTGAAAGCAAGGGCATCGAGAAGGTCGGAGAACTCGTGCGAAGGCTCGACGATAGTGACGCCGATCTTGCCCACGCTCCGGCGATCGCGCTCGCGGCTATCAGGATTTTGGCCAGTCAACTTCGCGCCGTCGACGAACGCTTGGCCATGATCGACGAGGAAATCGAGACCTGGCGCCAAGCCGGCGCAACCGCCCAAGCGCTCAAGACCATTCCCGGCGCTGGGACGCTTATCAGCGTGATTTCGACGCTCCGCGCGCAGGCGAACGCACGATCCGTCCGCAACAACTCCGCGATCTTGCGATAAAGGCAGCGGCCATATCGACGGGCCGGTTCGATGACGCCGGCGGTCAGCCTCTCTTCGTCATCCCGCCCATTGGGAATGCGGCGTTGCGTGGATCCGCGCTGTCCGAGCGCCCGGCACACCCGGCGCCCGGACAGTTTCAAGTCGGATCGGATGTGATCAATGCAGGCACGACGGCGCGCGGGGCTTGGAAGTTTCCCCGTGCGGGCTCGGCGAGGATCATCTTGGCCAGGGTCAGATGGGACACAGCGCGCCGAAGCCGGGCGTTCTCGGTCTCAAGATCCGTCAATAACTTCGCCGGATCGGACTTCAGTGCGCCAAACTCCTGCCGCCGGCGATAATGCGTGACCTCAGCGATCCCGATCGCTCGGGTCGCATCGGCCGCCGCGTTACCCTGCGACGTCAGGACATCGACCTGGCGAAGCTTCGCTACAATCTCCTCCGCCCTCTGGCGCGTTCTCGGCTCCGTGGTCCTCCTCCCGGTCCAAAGACAGACATCGGAGTGGATCATTTCAATGGGGGCGGATCGCGCCGGGTGTCCACAAACCCGAGAATCGGGTACGTCTTGCCCGAACGATGGAGCTAACAATTGCCGATAAGCTATTGATTTCATTGGTGCCGGTTGCAGGAATCGAACCCGCGACCTACTGATTACAAATCAGTTGCTCTACCAACTGAGCTAAACCGGCGCGCCGGAATTCTGGCGGCCTAGGGCTACCAGCGTAGGGCGTTTCGGGCAAGAGCGCGCTCACGGCATGGTGGATTTCCAGGGGCCTTCGACGAGGATCGCCTCGCTTGGGCCGGGCCAGGGCGGCATGGTGACGGCGACGAAGGCGAGCGGGGCTTCCGGGTCGGCGCGGAACTGGAAATGGGCGCCGAGCGGGATCGTCAGGCATAGGCCCGGGCCGGCTTCGATGCGGCTTTCCTCGTCGCCGAGGCGGCGCCAGACTTCGCCGCGGCCCGAGACGAAATACCAGATCTCCTCGACCGTGCGGTGCGCCACGGCGTGCGAGACGGCGCCGGCGGGCAGTTCGAAATGGGCGAAGCTGCCGCCTTTGAGCGCCGTCAGCAGCCGCACTGCGTGCCGTCGGGGGCGACCGCATCCGGGCTGGGGGCGAGGCGCTTGGCGGCGAGGGCGGACATGGCGGGGCGGGCTCCGGTGCGGCGAATGCCGAGCCAGATTGCGACGCGAGGAAGGCGCGCGCAAGGCTTTGGCCTCGCGCCGATCCCCTGCTAAGAACGGGCCATGACAGACTCAAGCCGAACTCACGCCCGAACAGACGCTCGCCGAATTCCGCGCCGCCGGCGCGCTGCTCGAGGGCCATTTCATCCTGAGCTCGGGCTTGCGCTCGCCGGTGTTTTTGCAGAAGATGTTCGTCTTCCAGGACCCCAAGCGCACCGAGAAGCCTTTGCCGCGCGCTCGCCGCTCAAGGCGCAGGCCGCGTTCGGCAGAGATCGACATCGTCGCCTCGCCCGCGATCGGCGGCATCGTGCCGGGCTACGAGACCGCGCGCTGGCTGGGCGCCAAGGCGATCTTCGTCGAGCGCGAGGACGGCGCTTCAAGCTGCGCCGCGGCTTCGAGATCGAGCCGGGCGCGCGCGTGCTGATGGTCGAGGACATCATCACGACCGGCCTATCTTCGCGCGAATGCCTGGCTGCGCTCGCCGAGCATCCCGGCAAGATCGTCGGCGCGGCGTGCCTGATCGACCGCTCGGGGGGCAAGGCGGAGATCGGCGTTCCGCGCATCGCGCTCGCGACGATGGACATTCCCGAATTACCCCGCCGACGCTCTGCCGCCCGAACTCGCCGCCATGCCCCCGGTCAAGCCCGGCAGCCGCGCGGCGCCGAAGGCCGGCTTGAACCCTCATTGGCAGAAGGAAAACCGCGATGTCTGCGATGCGTTTGGGCGTCAACGTCGATCATGTCGCGACCGTGCGCAATGCGCGCGGCGGGGCGGTTCCCGATCCGCGTGCGGGCCGCGCTGCATCGCGATCGAAGCGGGCGCCGACGGCATCACCGCGCATTTGCGCGAGGATCGCCGCCACATCAGGGACGAAGACATGCGCCGTCTCAAGGCGTCGATCTCCAAGCCGCTGAATTTCGAAATGGCGGCGACCGAACAGATGCTCGACATCGCGCTCAAGACGCGCCCGCACGCCTGCTGCCTGGTGCCGGAGAAGCGCACCGAGCGCACCACCGAAGGCGGGCTCGACGTCGTCGGCGCGTCACGACTGGCTCAAGCCCTACGTCGCCGAACTGACCCGCGCCGGCATCCGCGTTTCGCTGTTCATCGAGCCCTCGAGCGAGGCGCTGGAGACCGGCAAAGGCGCTCAAGGCGCCGGTGGTCGAACTGCACACCGGCGCCTGGTGCGACGCCATCGCGCAGGGCCGCGCACGGCAAGGCCGACTACGAATTCGGCCGGCTGCGCGTCGCCGCCGCGCAGACCCGCGCGCTCGGCCTCGAATGCCACGCCGGCCACGGCCTCGACTACGACACGGCGCGCATCATTCCGCGCGCTGCCCGAGATCGTCGAACTCAACATCGGCCATTTCCTGATCGGCGAGGCGATCTTCGTCGGCCTCGCCGAGAGCGATCCGCGCTGATGCGCGCGGCGATGGACGAAGGGCGCGCCCAGGCGAGCGAGGCGCGCAAGTGATCATCGGGATCGGCAGCGACCTCTGCGATATCCGCCGCATCGAGGAAACGCTCGCCAAATTCGGCGAGCGCTTCGTCGCGCGCTGCTTCACCGAGATCGAGCGGCGCAAGTCCGACCGCCGCGCCGCCCGCGCGGCGTCCTACGCCAAGCGGTTCGCCGCCAAGGAGGCCTGCGCCAAGGCGCTCGGAACCGGGCTCAACCGCGGCGTCTACTGGCGCGACATGGGCGTCGTCAATCTGCCGAGCGGACAGCCGACGATGCGCCTGGCCGGCGGCGCCGCGGCGCGGCTCGCGGCAATCACGCCCGAGGGCTGCGAGGCGTTCATCCACCTGACGATCACCGACGAAGCCGCCGCTGGCGCAGGCGTTCGTCATGATCGAGGCGCGCCCGGCGGCGCTCAAGCCATCGTAAGTCTGCGCCGGATCTTGCGCGTAGCGGAGCTGTTTTTGCATAATCTTGCCGTACAGCTTGGAAGAAAAGGAATGCGAGCAACGAACCCAGCGATGGCGGCGCTCATCGGACTTGCGGCCGCCTGGGGTCTGTGCGCCGAATCCTCGGCCTCGGCGCAGGGATGGCGTTGCGAGGCGCGCGGAACGACCGGAGCCTGGGGCTGGGGCCGCTCGTTCAACCGCGAACAGGCGCGCGCCATCGCGTTGGGCGAATGCTGGGTCCACACGCCTCGCAACGCCGGCTGCTATATCACCTTCTGCCGGTAGGGCGGGCGCGCCCTTCCCTTCCGCGCCGGTTTCGTGTATTGCGCCGCACAAATATGACGAACGGGCGGTGAAAAGCGCGTGTCGTCGCGTCCCTGTCACATCTCTCCCGGAGGGAAGGCGCGTAGCGCGCCTGCCCTTTGTCGCGCCCGCTGGAAGCTCGAATCGCCATGAAACTGCGCAATATCGCCATTATCGCCCACGTCGATCACGGCAAGACCACCCTGGTCGACCGCCTGCTGCAACAATCCGGCGCCTTCCGCGACAATCAGCGCATCGTCGAGCGCGTGATGGACTCGAACGATCTGGAGAAAGAGCGCGGCATCACAATTCTGGCCAAGGCGACTTCAGTCCTTTGGAGGGAGAACCGCATCAACATCGTCGATACGCCCGGCCACGCCGACTTCGGCGGCGAGGTCGAGCGCATCCTCTCGATGGTCGACGGCGCGATCGTGCTGGTGGACGCCGCCGAGGGGCCGATGCCGCAGACCAAGTTCGTGGTCGGCAAGGCGCTCAAAATCGGCCTGAAGCCGATCGTCTGCGTCAACAAGGTCGACAAGCCGGACGCGCGGCCGAGCGAGGTCGTCAACGAATGCTTCGACCTGTTCGCCGCGCTCGACGCGACCGACGACCAGCTCGATTTCCCCATCTCTACGGCTCGGCCAAGCAGGGCTGGATGGCCGAATCGCCCGACGGACCGAAGGACAACATGGCGCCGCTGTTCGACATGGTGTTGCGCCACGTCGAGCCGCCCAAGGTCGGCGCCGGCGGCTTTCGCATGCTCGGCACGCTGCTGGAGGCCAATCCCTATCTCGGCCGCATCGTGACCGGCCGCGTCTTTTCCGGCTCGATCAAGTCGAACGCGCCGGTCAAAGTGATGGACCGCCTCGGCAATCTCGTCGAGACCGGCCGCGTCTCCAAGATCCTCGCGTTCCGCGGCATCGAGCGCGCCCCGATCGACGTCGCCGAGGCCGGCGACATCGTCGCCATCGCGGGCCTGGCCAAATTCAACGTCGCCGACACGCTCTGCAGCCCGGAAGAGGTCGAGCCGCTGCAGGCGCAGCCGATCGATCCGCCGACCCTCTCGATGACATTCTCGGTCAATGACAGCCCGCTGGCCGGCACCGAGGGCGACAAGGTGACGAGCCGCGTCATTCGCGACCGCCTGTTCAAGGAGGCCGAGGGCAATGTCGCGCTCAAGGTCGAGGCGGCGCCGAACTCGGACGCCTATGTGGTCTCGGGCCGCGGCGAATTGCAGCTTGCGATCCTGATCGAGACGATGCGCCGCGAAGGCTTCGAGCTCGGCGTTTCGCGCCCGAAGGTGCTCTACCAGCGCAGCGAGACCGGCGAACTCCTGGAGCCGATCGAGGAAGTCGTGATCGACGTCGACGAGGAGCATTCCGGCGTCGTGGTGCAGAAGATGAGCGAGCGCAAGGGCGAGATGATCGAGATGCGCCCCTCCGGCGGCGACCGCCTGCGCCTGGTCTTCCTAGCGCCGACGCGCGGCCTGATCGGCTATCTCGGCGAATTGCTGACAGACACGCGCGGCACCGCGATCATGAACCGCATCTTCCACAACTGGGGCGCCTGGAAGGGCGAGATCGCCGGACGCCGCAACGGCGTGCTGATCTCGAACGAAGCGGGCGAAGCGGTCGCCTATGCGATGTGGAACCTCGAGGACCGCGGCCCGATGATGATCGAGCCCGGCTGGAAGGTCTATCAGGGCATGATCGTGGGCCAGCACACCCGCGACAACGACCTCGAGGTCAACGTCCTCAAGGGCAAGAAGCTGACCAACATCCGCACCCATTCGCAAGGACGAAGCGGTGCGCCTGACGCCGCCGATCCAGATGACGCTGGAAAAGGCGCTGGCCTATATCCAGGACGACGAACTGGTCGAAGTGACGCCGAAGTCGATCCGGCTGCGCAAGGCCCTGCTCGACCCCAACGACCGCAAGCGCGCCGAACGCGCGAGGGCGGCCGAAGGCGTGGCGTAAGGCCGGGGCGCGGCCGCGAGGCGGGCTCCGCCGGGGCGATCGTCGCCGCGCCGGCAGCGGCTCGGAGCGCGTGCGGTTGGGTCCGGTTCATCATCGCGTTCTCTGCGAAACGTCCCGCGTCTCCCATAGCGCGGCGCGCCTTGCGGGTGGCGAGGCCAGTTTCCATCAACTCAAGTCAGGATGGAGGCCGGCGGCGCGGCGCGGCTGAGCCGATCGCCCGCGCCTCCAATCTTTTCCGTGGACGAAGTTTCAGCGCGAGGCCTCGTTCGGTCAACGCGAGTGCCTTGCCGCGATATCCTTCGGCTTCGCCGCCGTCGCCGCCAAAGGCGAGCGCCAACACTAGAGCGGCGGCTTCACCAAAATGAATTACAGATAATTTAGGCGACTTCCGTATCCAGCAGGAATATTGTCAAGCGATTACAAACACTGCCGCGGCTTTGTCGAAAATATCCCAATCATTCTGAAAATGAGCTCGCGATTGGGATGCCGGTCAGGTTCCTCACCCTTCGGCTTGCCTTCGCTACGAATGCGCGTCACGCTATCGCGCCGACGCCGGAGGCCTCAATGACTTCGCCCGCCCCCTACCCTGCCCACGCTCATCGCGACTACAGCCACGGCGAATTGATCGCCGACGCGGCGGTGCATGCGGCGGCGATCGTGGCGGGCGTGATTGCGTTTTCGGTATTGTTCCAGAAGATCGCCGCCCATGGCGCGCTTCTCGACGGCGTCGCGATGACGGTCTACGCCGCCGGCTTCTTCCTGCTGTTCGGCTTTTCCTGCGCCTACAACATGACGCCGCCGTCGTCGGCGAAATGGCTGCTGCGCCGCTTCGACCACGCCTCCATCTATCTGATGATCGGCGGCACCTACACGGCGCTGCTCTCCCAGGCGCCGCTCTCGTTCTGGGCGATCGCGCTGGTGACCGTCGTGTGGACGGGCGCGCTCGCGGGCGCCGGATTGAAGCTTTTTCTGCCCGGCCGGTTCGATCGCATCGCGCTGTTCGTCTATCTCGGGCTCGGTTGGGCCGCGATCGTCGCGATCAAACCGCTTGTCTCCGCGCTGCCGACGGCGACGCTGGCTCTGGTAGCGGTCGGCGGGGCGCTCTATTCCATCGGCGTCGCATTTCATCTCTGGCAGAGCCTGAAATTCCAGAACGCGATCTGGCACGCCTGCGTCACCGTCGCGGCGGCCTGCCATTTCGCCGGCGTGCTGCAGGCAGTGGGGCGCTGAGCGCGGAACGACCTCGCCAAACACGCGCGGCCGGCCTGGCTTCGATGACGCGCGAAGTTTGAGACTCTCGGTAAAGTCCGTGCGCGTGCGGGCGCGACCCTCGATTGACACCAAAAAAACTGACATGTTAGCTGTTAAATGGCAGCCGCGCTCAACAAATGTAAATTTGGGCGCGCCGCGCAAGTCCCTCGGGCGCGCCGACCCAGTCGGCGCGCAACCTTAGGACCCATCAGGAGGAAGCCCATGCCGTCATTGACGAAGTTTGTCGCGCTCGCCGCTCTGGGAAGCACCATGCTGACCGGCGCCGCCATGGCCGACACCAGCAAGATGAAGATCGCCTTTTCCAACAATTACGCCGGCAATTCCTGGCGTCAGGCGATGCTGAAGAGCTACGACATCGTCACCAAGAAGGCGGTCGCCGACAAGATCGTCGCCGCCGCCGACGTCTTCACCACCGCCGACAAGGAAGTGCCGACCCAGGCCGCGCAGATCCAGAACCTGATCCTGCAGGGCTATAACGCCATCGTCATCAACGCCGCCTCGCCCGACGCGCTGAATGGCGCGGTCAAGCAGGCCTGCGACGCCGGCATCGTCGTCGTCTCGTTCGACGGCATCGTCACCGAACCCTGCGCCTATCGCGTCGTCGTCGACTTCAAGGACATGGGCAAGCAGGAAGTCGAGCAGATGGCGAAGTTCCAGCCCAAGGGCGGCAATCTGCTGGAGATCCGCGGCCTGGCGGGCACCTCGATCGACGACGACGATCCACGACGGCATCGCTCGAGGGCGTGAAGGCGCATCCCGAATTCAAGATCGTCGGCTCCGTCACCGGCGACTGGGACCAGACGACGGCGCAGAAGGCGGTCGCAACCGTCCTGCCGTCGCTTGCCGCCGATCGTCGGCGTCGTCGACCAGGGCGGCGACGGCTACGGCGCCGCGCAGGCCTTCGCCGCGGCCGGCAAGCCGCGTCCGACCATCATCATGGGCAACCGCCAGGACGAGCTTGCAATGGTGGAAGGAGCAGAAGGCGAAGGACGGCTATCACGACCTGGTCGGCCTCGATCGCGCCGGGCGTCTCGACGCTCGCCTTCTGGGTCGCGCAGCAGGTGCTCGACGGCAACAAGAACATCCCGCACGACCTGCTGGTGCCCTATCTCGCCTTCACCCAGGACGACTTCGAGGCCGAGCTGCCGAACATTCCCAAGGGCGGCGTCGCGAGCCACGAATACACCCAGGCCGACGCCATCGCCGCGATCAAGGCGAACATGAAATAGGCCCTTCGACCGGACCGCGCGGCCCGGCTGAGCCTGAACTCGAGGAAACCTATGGCGAACGCGGGGCGTCGATCTCGTCGATTTCGACGGCGTCGAAAAGTCCTTCGGCGCCGTCCGGGCTCTGGACGGCGTCGAGCCTCGAGATCGCGCGCGGGCGAATGCGTCGGGCTCGTCGGCCACAACGGCGCGGGCAAGTCGACGCTGATGCACGTGCTGACCGGCGGCGCGTCGCGCCGGACGAGGGCGGCATCGTCGTCGCCGGCGAGGAGCAGCACCACTATTCGCCGGCGCGCGCGAAGGCGCTCGGCGTGCGCTGCGTCTTTCAGGAACTGTCGCTCTGCCCGAACCTGACGGTGGCGGAGAACGCGCGGGTCTTTCATCCGGCGATCCGCGGCTTCGGCTGGCGCCGGCGCGCGGGCAGCGCTGATCGTCGACAAGCTCGACGAGATCTTTCCCGGCCACGGAGTTCGGCTCCGCCGATCTCGTGCAGGACCTGTCGATCGGCCGGCGCCAGATGGTCGAAATCGCGCGCGCCTTCACGGTCACCGACGAGCCGGCGCGACTCGTCATCCTCGACGAGCCGACCTCGTCGCTCGACGCGCACACCGCCGGGCAGCTGCTGGCCTACGTCAGCGCGCGCCGTCGCGCGCCGGCGTGAGCTGCATGCTGATCTCGCATATCCTGGGCGAAGTGCTGCGCAACTGCGACCGCATCGTCGTCATGCGCGACGGCAAGGTCGGTCGCTCGAGGACGCGGCGCGCGAATTTCGACCGCGCGCGTCTGATCGCCGCCATGGGCGGCGTCGACGGCCAGGCGCCGCGCGGCGACGGCGCCGGCGCGCGCCGGCCGCGCGAGGCGCCGGTCGCGCGTGCGCGTCCGGCCGCGCCGGCAGGCGCGACGGTCGCGAGGTGCGTCGCGCACGAGGGCGAGATCATCGGGCTTGCCGGGCCTCGCCGGCCACGGCCAGACCGATCTGCTGCTCGCCGCTTTCGACGCCGCGGCGCCGGCGCGGCGCGCGCCGAGGTCGACGGGCCGGTCGCGCTCGTCGCCGGCGACCGCCAGTCCGACGGCGTCTTTCCGCAATGGTCGATCGCCGAGAATATCGGCGTCCGCTCGCTCGCAGCGCCTGCGGCGCGGCCTGCTGATCTCGCCGGCGCGCGAGCGACGCGCTCGCCGAATGCCTGGCGCGAGCGGATCGGGATCCGCACGCCCGACATCGACAACAACATCCTGTCCCTGTCGGGCGGCAACCAGCAGAAGGCGCTGTTCGCCCGCGCGCTCGGCTCCGACGCCGCGATCGTCCTGATGGACGATCCGATGCGCGGCGTCGACTATCGGCACCAAGCTCGAGGTCTACGACCTGATCCGCGCGGAGGCCGCAGCGGGGCGGACCTTCTCTGGTACACGACGGAAACCGACGAGCTGCAGAACTGCGACCGCGCCTATGTCTTCCGCAACGGCGCGATCGTCGCGCGAGCTCGCGCGCGGCGAACTGACCGAGGAGCGCGTCATCCATTCCTCCTTCGCCGGGGCCGCGCTGAGATGACCGCGCCGCCGCAACTGGCCGCGCGGCCCGCGCCCCGTCAGCGTCCGATCGCCGCGCTGCTTGCGCGCCGCGCTGCCGGCGCTGTCGCTGGCGCTCGTCGTCGCGGCGATCGCCTGGCTCAATCCGCGCGCGATCAGCTATTTCGGCTTCACGCTGATGCTGAATCTCGCGATTCCGATCGCGCTCGCGACGATGGCGCAGATGTTCGTGATCGCCGGCAACGACCTCGATCTCTCGCATCGGCGCCTTCGTCGGCTTCGTCTGCTGCGTCTCGGCGACCTGGCTGCAGCGACGCGCCGCTGCTCGGCGTCGTCGTGCTGCTCGGCTGCATCGCCGTCTACGCGCCGCTCGGCGCGCTGATCTATCTGCGCAACCTGCCCTCGATCGTGGTGACGCTCGGGCATGAGCTTCGTCTGGCAGGGCCTCGCCGATCCTGCTGCTGCCGAAGCCCGGCGGCAAGGCGCCGGAGCTGGCTGCAGGCGCTCATGGGCGTCAAGCCGCCCTTCGTTCCCTTCCCGATCCTCGCGGCGCTCGTCATCGCGGCGGTCGGCTATTTCGGCCTGATGCGCACCTCCTACGGCGCGATCCTGCGCGGCGTCGGGCGGCAACGCGGTCGCGATCGGCGCGCGCCGGCTGGTCGCTGCTCCGGGCCAAGACGACGCTGTTCGCGCTTGCCGGCGTGTTCGGCGTGCTGTCGGGCATGGCGCTGGTCGGCATCACCACCTCGGCCGACGCCAATATCGGCAACGGCTACACCCTGCTTTCGATCGCCGGCGTCATCCTCGGCGGCGGCGAATTCGTCGGCGGCCGCGTGTCGCCGATCGGCGCGGTGCATCGGCGCGCTGACCCTGGCGATGGCCGCCTCGCCGCTGCTCGACCTTCATGCGCATCCCGCCCGACTGGCAGGTCGGCGGCCAACGGCGCGATCCTCGATCATCGTGCTCGCCGCGCGCGTCCTGATCAGCCGCAGGGGAGCGAGCGCGATGATCGGCGCCGTGCACGGCGCTCGTCGGCGACCCTGGATCTGGTCGTTCGTCGGCGCGCTGCTCGTCTGGCTGGCCGCGATCGCTATTCACCGGCGGCTATGGCGCGGGCGGCATGCTGACGGCGGCGCTGTCGCTGGCGGTGTTCACCGTCATCGTCGGCGTCGGCGCAGATGTTCGTCATCACGCTCGGGCCGGGCAATGTCGACCTGTCGCTGCCCGCCAATATCGGGCTCGCCAGCGCGGTCGCGATGAAGACGATGGGCGGCGACGGATGCCATGGTCGCCGTCGGCCTCGCTCGCGGCGCTCGGCTGCGGCCTCGCGGTCGGCGTCGTGCAATTATCTGCTGATCTGGGCGCTGCGCATTCCGCCGATCATCGCGACGCTGTCGGCGAGCTTCATCATCCAGTCGGTCGACATCAGCTACGGCCGCGGCCTGCAGATCAAGCCGCCGCCCGGCTTCGCCGACTTCACCAACATCCAGATTCTCGGCGTGCCGCTGCTCGCGGTGCTGACGGTCGCTGTTCGCGATCGGTGCGCAGGCGTCGCGCTGCACCGCACGATCTACGGGCGCTCGGTGCTCGCGATCGGGCAGAACATCCGCGCCGCCCGCCTCGCGGGCATCAAGGTCGAGCCGATCGCGGCTTCGCCACCTATGCGCTGTGCGGCGCGCTCGGCGGCCTCGACGGGGCGCTGCTCGCCGGCTATTTCCGCGGCGCCAACGTCGACATCGGCAACGAGTATCTGCTCGCCTCGATCGCGGTCGTCGTGATCGGCGGCACGTCGGTCGCCGGCGGCAAGGCCAACATTCCCGGCGTCTGGGGCGGCGCGCTGTTCCTCGTGCTGCTGCTGACGATGCTCAACACGTTCGGCGTCAGCGCCGGGCGTGCGCCTGCTGCTGACCGGCCTGATCATCGTCGCGGTCATCACCGCCGCGGGCGGCGAGAAGCCGGCGCGCTGAAACCCCGCCAGCAGAAGGAGGCCGAAATGCCCTTTGTCAACATCCGGATCGTGCGCGAAGTGATAGCCGACGCGCCCGAAGCCAAGAAGGCCGCCATCGCCGAGAAGGTCGCCATCGCCATCGCGGAGACCGCGGGCGTTGGACGAAGCGACATTTGGGTTGTATTCGAGGAGGTCGCGGCTCGGGATTGGTATGTCGGCGAGACCAGCGTGGAGACGCTCAGAAAGAAGCGCTGACGGCGAGGAGCGTTGCCGAACCGGGAGCCGACGCGCGGCGAACGTGAGGACATTGGCATGACTGCGCCGCCGGGGGTCGCCGTTCTCGATGTCGATCCGTTCAGTGACGAATTTCTCGCCGAGCCCTATCCGTTCCATGAGCGGATCCGCGAGGCGGGCGCGGTCGTTTGGCTGGATCGCTACGCGATCTACGCCTCGGCGCGCCATGCGGAAGTCGCCGCCGCGCTGACGAACTGGCAGGTCTTTTCCTCAGCCGCCGGCGTCGGCATCGACGATTTTCGCCGCTCCAAGCCCTGGCGGCCCCCTAGCCTCATTCTGGAAGCCGATCCGCCGTTGCACACGCGCACCCGAACCGTGCTCAACCGCGCCCTGTCGGCCAAGGCCATGGCGGGGCTGCGCGAGCGGTTCCGCGACGCTGCGGAACGACTCGCGGACGACGTCGTCAGGCGGCCCGTCGCGTCGACGCGATCGCCGACATCGCCGAGGCCTATCCGCTCAGCGTCTTTCCCGAGGCGGTGGGCCTCGGGCCGGAAGGCCTCGAGAACCTGCTGCCCTACGGCACGATGGTGTTCAACGGCTTCGGGCCTCGCAACGCGCATTTCGAGGCGTCGATGGCGCGGGCGGGCGAGGTTGTCGGCTGGATCAACGCGCAGTGCGCGCGCGAGGCCTTCGCGCCGGACGGCCTCGGGGCGACGATCTGGGCGGGCGTCGATTCCGGCGAGATCACCGCGCAGGAAGCGCCGCTGCTGGTGCGTTCCCTGTTGTCCGCGGGGCTCGACACCACCATCATCGGCATCGGAAACGGGCTCTTCGCCCTGGCCTCCAACCCGGAGCAATGGCAGGCCCTGCGAGAACCCCGCCCGGGCGCGCGGCGCTTTCGACGAGATGCTGCGCTGGGAGTCGCCGGTGCAGACGTTCTTCCGGACGACGACGGCGCCGATCGATCTCGGCGGGATCGCGCTGCCGCAGGATTCGCAAAATTTTGCTATTTCTCGCCGGGGCGAACCGGGATCCGCGACAATGGCCGGACCCGAATCGATTTCGACGTCTCCCGGGCGAGCGGGCGAACACGTCGCTTTCGGGGCCGGAATCCATAAATGCGTCGGACAGATGCTGGCCCGGCTGGAGTCCGAAATGCTGCTCGCGGCGCTGCTGCCGCGCGTCTCGAAAATCGAGATCACGGGCGAGCCTGTTCGAAAGCTCAACAACAGCCTGCGGCAATTCGCGCGCCTGCCGGTCGAACTCACGCCTGCGTGAACGAAGATCCGCCGACCCGCCTCGCCCGTACCTCATTCAGAGCCCAACATGCGCCAACGCCGCAAGGAGGTCCGTCCCATGTTTACGCGCCGCGCCTTTCTGATCTCAACCGCCGCTCTCGCGCTCGCAGGCGGAGCGCCCGCCCAGGCATTCGAATTCCAGCCCTATGACGCCGCCGCCGTCGACAAGGCGATCGCCTCGGGCAAGCCCGTTGTGCTGCACGTCTACGCGTCCTGGTGCCTGCAATGCCACATGCAGGCCTCCATCCTCGACGGCCTCAAGACCGACAAGGCCTATGACGGCGTCAAGTTCTTCCGCGTAGACTACGACAACCAAAAGGACATAGTCGCGAAGCTGAACTGCCCCCGTTCGACCGTCATCGCCTACAAGGGCGGCAAGGAGGTCGCGCGCATGTCTTGGGGCGTGACGCAGGATTCCGTCGTCAATGTCCTCAAGGGCGCGCTCTGAGCCCGTGCCGACCCTGCTGCTCGCCTTCCTCGCCGGAATCTCTGACAATCCTGAGCCCTTGCGTGCTGCCGCTCGCCCCGATCGTGGTGGCGGGCGGGCGGGCGAGCGACCCGAGGGGACCTCTCGCGCTTGCGGCCGGCCTCGCTCTGACTTTCGGGATCGTCGGCGGCGCGCTCGCGGGCGCCGGGGTCGAATTCGGCGCGGCCGACAGCGTGCGCGCGGTCTCCGCCTTCGTGATGCTCGCGGTCGGGCTCATCATGATCGTACCGATCCTGAACGCAGGCGCCGAGCGCGCTTTGGCGCCGCTGGCGGGCGCTTCCGACGCCTTGCGCGAGAGACTGCCCGCAACCGGGCTGTTGGGCGAAGCCGGACTGGGCGTGGTGCTCGCCTTCGCCTGGGCGCCGTGCGCGGGTCCGACCTTGGGCGCCGCGTTCGCGCTCGCCGCCAGCGGAGGCTCGCTCGCGATGTCGATGCTGACGATGACGATCTTCGCCCTCGGCGCCGCCAGCGCGTTGCTCGCGGCTGGCTACGGCCTGGGCAAGCTTGCGGGCCCGCGCGCCGCCTCGCCGGAAAGACCGCGGCCCTCGGGCGCGAAGTCTTCGGCGGGGGCGCTGGCGGTGATCGGCGCGGTCATTCTGCTAGGCGTCGATCATCGGATCGAAGCCTGGTTCATCGATTCGATGCCGGATTGGCTGACGAGATTCGCCATGCAATTGTAGCCGGTATCGTCAGGTTCGGCCGTTCGGGCCTGCTTTGCCGGTCAACCCGCAAGCGGGGGACTCCGGATGCTATAGCCCCATTGCCGCCGCAGTCCTGTGTTGGCATTATAGGCGTCGTCGACATTGAAGATTCCGGTTTGTCCGCTGTGAAGCTATTTTTGGCCGCCCTCGTTGCTCTTGCCGCTGCGCCCGCGGCTGCGGCCGACTTGCCTTCGACTTCGCCGATGACCGTCTGATCCGCAGGCTTCGTCGCAGGATTACTGGAAGGGCTTTTATGTCGGGACCGGCATTGGCGCTTTCGTCGCCAAGGGTCAGAAGGGGCAGTTCGGGGGCGACATCTACGCCGGGTACGACCACGTCTTCGAAAACGGGGTGATGCTCGGGTGCAGGTCGACACCGGCTACTCGCCCTTCCTGACGCCCTATGGCCAATATCACGGCTTCAATTTCGCGGATACGCAGGTGCAAATCGGCTACCAGATGGGCCGGTTCACGCCCTATATCGCGGCCGGAGTCGGGCTCGCCAGGGGCACGAATTTCGGCAGTCCCCTGCCCGATCCGAGCACTTCGATCAATGGGGTGTTCACGGGTCCGGGCGCCGTGCAGGCGGTCGGCATGGCCGGGGTCGGGGTTGATTACGCCGTCACCAACAATCTGCACGTCGGCGTCGCCGCCTATGTCAACAACGCCGGCGGCTCTCTGCTGAACAACGGCGGCTACCCGCATTAACTCCAAATCCAGACGCGCCGTTGCGCCGCGCCTCGCGGCGCGATAGGTCATCCCTACGCCTCCCACCCCGCACGGACCCCATGGCTCAAATCACCCGCCGCGCCGTTCTCGCCGGCGTCGTCGCTGCGTCCGCGACCAGGTTGGCCTATCCCGCCCTCGCGCAACAGGACGCCGCGCCGCCCGCGTCGGCGACGCCCGCGTTCGGCGCCGCCGACGTCATCAAGCGCGCTCACGATCTCGCCAACGCTCCGTATAACGGCAATATCCCGCCGCTTCCCGACAGCATCGCCAATCTCGATTTCGACGCCTGGCGCGACATCCGTTTCAAGAGCGACAAGCCGCTGCTCGGCGCCGCCAACGGCAGTTTCCGGCTCGAACTGTTCCACCTCGGCCATCTCTACAAGCGACCTGTCGTGGTGAACGTGCTGCGCGACGGGATCCCGGCGCCGATCCCCTACGCCTCGAACCTGTTCGACTACGGCCGCAACAAGATCCCGCCGACCCTGCCGGTCAACCTCGGCTTTGCCGGCTTCCGGCTGCATTTTCCCCTCAACGCGCCCCATGTGATGGACGAGGTGATCGCCTTCCTCGGGGCGAGCTACTACCGCTTTTTCGGCCGCGGCCAACGCTACGGGCTGTCCGCGCGGGGCCTCGGCGATCGGCTCGGGCGCGACAGACAGGCGAGGAATTCCCGTTCTTCCGCGAATTCTGGATCGAGACCCCCGATCCCGCCGCGGAGCGGATCGTCGCTTCACGCCCTTCTCGACGGGGAATCGGTCACCGGCGCCTTCCGTTTCGAGATCATGCCGGGTCTCGAGACCAGCGTCGACGTCAGCGTCACGCTATTCGCCCGCCGGCCGGTGACGGCGCTCAACATGGCGCCCTTGTCCTCAATGTTCTTCACCGGAAAGAACGATCATCGCATGATCGACGATTTCCGCACCGAGTTGCACGATTCCGACGGCCTGCTGATGCACACCGGCGCCGGCGAATGGATCTGGCGCCCGCTCAGCAACCCGGCCTCGCCCGCCGTTTCGACCTTCATCGACAACAATCCGCGCGGCTTCGGACTGCTGCAGCGCGACCGTTCGTTCGAACATTATCAGGATCTCGAGCTGGCCTACGAGCTTCGGCCGGCCTATTGGATCGAGCCGCGCGAGGGCTGGGGCGAGGGCGGCGTCCTGTTGGTCGAATTGCCGACGGAAAGCGAGACCAACGACAATATCGTCGTATCCTGGACCCCGAAGGAGACGCTCGATACCGGGCGCTCGATGACCTATGGCTATCGCGTGACCGCGCTCACCAACGACGCCCGGCTGACGCCCGGCGCGCGCGCCGTCAACACATTCCGCGCAACCCCTCGCGCGCTGGGCGCCGCTGAGCCGACGCCGGCCGGCGCGACCCGCTTTCTGATCGATTTCTCCGGCGGCGATCTCGGCTATTACCTCAGCGACCCGACGATGGTTGAGATCGTCGCCTCGGTTTCGGCCGGGCGCGTCCTGCGCACGTTCCTGGGGCCCAACACGCATGTGCGCGGCTTCCGCGCCGGCGTTGACGTCGCCATCGAGCCCGGCCAGAGCAGCGACGTTCGCGTGTTCCTGCGCTCCGGGGTCAAGGCGCTGACCGAAACATGGACGTTTCCCTGGCGCGCCTGAGCGCCCGCCAGGCTCGCGCAATTGCGAACGTTGCCGGATTTTGACGCAAGTCAGCGCAAGCTCCCTCGCGCGGTGCTCATATATTTTCGATCAGTCGCTGGTTCGCCGGCGACGGGCTGGGGGCGACCCTCGAGTTGCGAGGGAGGGAGCGATGACACAGCCGGCATGGCACGCGTTTTACTACGAAGGCATGGACAATGGCCGCCCGCCGCTCAGAACCGAGTGGATAGAGGCGGCGAGCGAGACCGAGGCGGCGCAAATTGCGAGGGGTCGCATGGGACGCTGCCTGCGGGTCGAGCTGATGCGTCCGCGTTGGGAAAGTTCGCAACAGCCCATCGTGGTGATTTGCGAAGCGGCGCTCGCAACAGCGCCAAGCCGCAAAATGATGTGAGATGCGGCGTTTCGGCACGAAGGTTCCGCTCTCATGGCGGGGTCAGGAGAGGCTGCGACATGTCCGTGGAATGACCCCCCCGCCTCGGCTTCGTGGCGAGCCTGTCGGAAAGCTAGGCGGCGACGGCTGTAGCGCTGGCGACACGAGACGCATCGAGGCTCTCCGAGGGGCCAAAGAAGAGCTTGCGCGTCGAACTGGCGCAACATTGCGCGCCCAATCGCCTGGATTGACGCGGGCGCGGCGACGGAGATTGGCGGCGGCGCGCGGAATGGGAGGACCCAGGCGATTGGGATCCCGATCAGCCGCCGGAGAGCGGCAGTCGGCCGCCGCCTGGCGTTTCGGGCGCGCCCGGGGCGCAAGTCGACCCGGCCCGGGCTGGAGTTCATCCTCGAGTGGACGCCTGCGCGTGGACGACAAGAAAAGTGTAGACTTGCAGGAGCGGCGCCGCCGATCCGGGCGACGCCTTTTTTCTTCTGAATCAAACAAGCCCGTCGCGCTCCGGATCGGCCGTCGCCCCAGCGGTTCCCACGACGTCCGGTGCGCCTTTTGGGAGTTGAAATGGACGAGGATACGAAAACGCCGAGCCCGAGCGCCCCGGCGGCGCAGGACCTGACGGCAACGACGCCCGGTTCGCGCGAACTCGTGCCGAGCCCCGCGGCGAAGCCGCCTGCCGTTTCGCCGGCCCGCAGCGTCAAGCCGTCGCGCTGGACCTGGAGGCGGGTCGCCGTCCTCGTCGCGCTCGCGGCGATTGTCGGCGGCGGCGGTTATTATCGCGTGGCTGCAGTCGCGACCGCAATTGCCGCTCGGGATCGCCTCGGGCAACGGCCGGATCGAGGCCGACGAGATCGACATCGACACGAAATTCGCCGGCCGCATCGCCGAGATGCTGGCCGACAAGGGCGACATGGTCAAAGCGGGCCAGATCGTCGCGCGGATGGACACGCGCGACCTCGCAGGCGTCGCTGAAGAAGGCCGAAGCCCAGGTCGCAGGCATGCGCAACAGGCGCTCGAGGAGGCCAAGGCCAACCTCGAGCAGCAGCGACCCAGGTCACGCTCGCGCAGCAGGAGCTCGATCGCGCGCAACACGCTGGTGCAGCAGCGGCTTGCGACCACGAGAGCTCCTCGACCAGCGCCAGCAGGCGCTCGACGGCGCCACCGCCGCGCTCGGCGCGGCGCGAGCCGGGTCGGCGAGGCCGAGCATGCGCATCGACGCGGCGACGCACGACGTCGAGCTCTACAAAGTCAACATCGCCGACAATACGCTGGTCGCGCCGCGGGACGGGCCGCATCCAGTATCGCATCGCCAATATCGGCGAGGTTCTGCCGGCGGGCGGCAAGGTCTTCACGATGCTCGACATCGGCTATGTCTACATGGACGTCTATCTGCCGACGCTGGAGGCCGGCAAGATCAAGATCGGCGCGGACGCCCGCATCGTGCTCGACGCCTATCCCGATCATCGCGATCCCGGCGAAGGTGTCGTTCATCGCGACCCAGGCGCAATTCACGCCAAAGACCGTCGAGACGCAGAGACGAGCGCGACAAGCTGATGTTCCGGGTTCGCGTCCGGATCGACCCGGAGCGCTCGCGGCGCACGCCGACGCCGTGCGCAGCGGCCTGCCCGGCATCGCCTATATCAGATGCGACCCGTCCTGCCCTGGCCGGCGCAAGCTGCAAGGGAACGCGCCCAGTGAGCATGCGCGACCGGCCGGTCGCTCGACTCGAGGGGTTGACGCAGCGCTACGGCGAAACGTTGGCGCTCGATGCGCGTCACGCTCGACATTCCCGGCGGGCTGCATGGTCGGCTTGATCGGGCCCGACGGCGTAGGCAAATCCTCGCTGCTCAGCCTCATCGCCGGCGCCCGCGAGATCCAGGCCGGCGCGATCAGCGTGCTCGGCGGCGACATGCGCGATCGCCGCCATCGCGCGGCCGTCTGCCCGCGCATCGCCTATATGCCGCAGGGCCTCGGCAAGAATCTCTATCGCCGACCTCAGCGTGCGCGAGAACATCGAGTTCTTCGCCCGCCTGTTCGGCCAGTCGCGCAGAGCGGCGCGCGGCGCAATCGCGGAACTGCTGGACGAGCACCGGGCCTTGCGCCTTTCGCCGACCGTCCGGCCAAGAAACTGTCCGGCGGCATGCGGCAGAAGCTCGGACTGTGCTGCTGCGCTGATCCACGATCCCGACCTCCTGATCCTCGACGAGCCGACGACCGGCGTCGACCCGCTGTCGCGCCGGCAGTTCTGGGAGCTGATCGAGCGCATGCGCGCGCGCCGGCCCGGCATGAGCGTCATCGTCGCCACGGCCTATATGGAAGAGGCCGAACGGTTCGACTGGCTCGCCGCGATGAACGGCGGCAAGGCGCTCGCGAGCGGCGCGCCGGCGCGAGGATCAAGGCGCAACGGCGCGGCCACCCTCGAGGAAGCGTTCATCGCGCTGCTGCCGGAGACGCGAGCGCGGCGACCACCACGCATTGCGCATTCCCGCCGCGCCGCTGCGCGTCGATGGCGAGCCGATCATCGTCGCGCGCAACCTGACCTGCCGCTTCGGCGACTTCACCGCGGTCGATCGCGTCAATTTCACCATCGAGCGCGGCGAGATCTTCGGCTTCCTCGGCTCCAACGGCTGCGGCAAGACGACGACGATGAAGATGCTGACCGGCCTGCTGGCCGCCGACCGAGGGCGAGGCGCTGCTGTTCGGCAAGCCGCTCGAAGCGGGCCGACATGGGCGCGCGCTACCGCGTCGGCTACATGTCGCAATCCTTCTCGCTCTATGCCGAACTGACCGTGCGGCAGAACCTCGACCTGCACGCGCAGCTGTTCCATCTGCCCGCCGCAAGGGCCGAAGCGCGAATCGACGAGCTTGATCGCCGAGTTCGGCCTCGAGGATTATCTCGACCAGCGCACGGCCGACCTGCCGCTCGGCATTCGCCAGCGGCTTTCGCTGGCGGTCGCGATCGTGCACGAGCCGGAGATGCTGATCCTCGACGAGCCGACTTCGGGCGTCGATCCGCTGGCGCGCGACCGTTTCTGGGAAGCGCTGATCGACCTGTCGCGCCGACGCAGGGCGTGACGATCTTCGTCTCGACGCATTTCATGAACGAGGCGGCGCGCTGCGACCGCATCGCGCTGATGGATTCCGGGCGCGTGCTCGCCTCCGACACGCCGGCCGAGCTGGTGCGCAGCGCGCGGCGTCGCGACGCTGGAAGACGCGTTCATCAGCTATCTCGAGGAGGCGACCGGCGTCGCGCGGCCGCGCCGGTGCCGGTCGATGCGCCGCAGCGTTGCCGCGGAGGGCCGGCGACGCTCGAGGCCGCGACCTGGTTCAGCCCGCGCCGGCTGTTGGCCTATACGATCCGCGAGACGCTGGAGCTGTTGCGCGATCCGATCCGGCTCGGCTTCAGCCTGTTCGGCACCGCGCTTGCTGATGCTGGTGTTCGGCTTCGGCGTTTCCACCGATGTCAACAATCTCTCCTTCGCCGTGCTCGACCACGACCAGAGCCCGGAGAGCCGCGCCTATCTCGAGGAGCTGCGAGGCTCCACCTATTTCGTCGAGAAGCCGCCGCTCGCCGATTACGCCGAGCTCGAAAGCCGCCTGCAGGAGCGGCGACGATCAAGGCCGCGATCGAAATCCCGCCCGGTTTCGGGCGCGACATCAAGCGCGGCCGGCCGGCTTGTGTCGGCGGCCTGGATCGACGGCGCGATGCCGTTCCGCGCGGAGACGATCCGCGGCTATCTCGAGGGCATGCACGCGCTCTATCTCGCCGACCCCGCGATCAAGACCACGCAGCCCAGCCGCGCCGCCGCCCGCCGATATCGAGATCCGATTCAAATACAATCAGGATTTCGACAGCATCTATGCGATGGTGCCATCGACGATGGCGATGATGCTGGGGCTGTTTCCGGCGATCCTGATGGCGCTCGGCGTCGTGCGCGAGAAGGAGCTCGGCTCGATCATCAATCTCTATGTGACGCCGGTGACGCGGCTGGAATTTCTGATCGGCAAGCAACTGCCCTATATCGGCGTCGCGCTGGCCAATTTCACGATTCTGTTCCTGATGGCGCTGTTCGTCTTCCGCGTGCCGCTGAAGGGCAGACTTCGCGCCGCTGCATCGCTCGGCGTATTGCTCTACGTCACCGCGATGACGGCCTATGGCATGCTGATCTCGGCCTTCACCCGCACCCAGATCGCGGCGCTGTTCGGCACCGCGATCCTGACCGTGCTGCCGGCGACGCAGTTCTCCGGCATGATGACGCCGGTCTCGTCGCTGGCGGGCGGCGCGCAGATCATGGGTCGCGCCTTCCCGATGACCTATTTCCTGCCGATCAGCGTCGGCGCCTTCACCAAGGGCCTCGGCTTCGCCGATCTCGGTCCCAATCTCGTTGCGCTCGCGCTGTTCATTCCCGCGCTGACGGGCCTGAATTTTCTGCTGCTGCGGAAGCAGGAGAAGTAACTGATGTCCGACGCTCCACAGCTTTCGGCCGTCACGGCGAGCGCGGCGAAGCCATCCGGCCGCCGCTTATGTCAAAGCTCGATCGCGTGGCCGCGCTCGCAGCGACGCGCCGACCTGACCGCGCTTGATTCCCGGAGTCTTCGGCATGCGCATGGCCTCCAACATCTTCTGGCTCGGCGTCAAGGAGCTGCGCAGCTTCCTCAGCGACTACGTGTTGCTCGCCCTGGTCGTCTACGCCTTCTCTTTCGCGATCATCATGCAGGCGCGCAGCAATTCGCAGGAGTTGCACAACGCCTCGATCGCGATCGTCGACGAGGACAATTCCGTCCTGTCGCGCCGGATCGCCCACGCTTTCATGCCGCCGCTGTTCCAGACGCCCGAAATGATCGCTCGAGCGCGACATCACGCCGCTGATGAACACGCGGCGCCTTCACCTTCGTCATCGACATCCCGCCGAATTTCCAGCGCGACGTGCTCGCGCGCCGCCGGCCCGGCTTGCAGATCGACGTCGACGCCACCGCGATGGTGCAGGCGGGACTCGGCTCGGGCTATGCGCAGCAGATCGTCACGACGGAAATAGCGGATTTTCTCTCCAATGCCGAGGGCGTCCCGCTCTCGCCGTCAATCTCGACGTCCGCATCGCGTTCAATCCGAACATCACGACCGCGTGGTTCACCAGCGTGATGGGCATCATCAACAGCATCTCGATGCTCGCGATAATTCTGGCGGGCGCGGCGATCGTGCGCGAGCGCGAGCACGGCACGATGGACCATCTGCTGGTCATGCCGCTGACGCCGTTCGAGATCGCCATGTCCAAGGTCTGGGCCAACGGGCTGGTCATCACGATCGCGGTCGGGCTGTCGCTCTATGTCGTGGTGCGCGCCGTGCTGAGGATCCCGATCGCCGGCTCGATCCCGCTGTTCATGGTCGGCGTCGTGCTCTATCTGTTCTTCGCGACCGCGATCGGCATTTTTCTTGGCACGATCGCGCGCTCGATGCCGCAACTCGGCCTGCTCTTCATGCTGGTCTATCTCCGATGAACATGCTTTCGGGCGCCAACACGCCGCTGGAGAGCATGCCGCCGTGGCTCGCGACCCTCATGCGAGGCCGTCGCCTTCGACGCATTTCGTCTCGTTCGCGCAGTCGATCCTCTATCGCGGCGCCGGGCTGGACGTCGTTTGGCGGGAGTTCCTGGCGGTCACGCTGATCGGCGGATTGTTTTTCCTGCTCGCGATCATGCGGTTCCGCTCGGTGGCGTCTCAGTCGAGCTGACAGGACTCCCCTCGGGCGCCCTCGCCGAGGCGCGCAGCGCAAAACTTCGCCCGGCCGCGTTGGGCTCGCCAGCCCTGCCGTTCGCGACATTCGTCGCAGGCGCGGCGCGCGCGGCCTTCGAGGCCGCCCGCAATAGGTTCGAGCGATGTCGGGAGCCGCTTGCTATCCCTTGAGCGCCTGGTCGATATCGCGCCAGAGGTCCTCGACGTCCTCGATCCCCGCCGACAGGCGCAGCAGATCGACCGGACACGGCGAGCCCGGCCCCTCGATCGAGGCGCGGTGCTCGATCAGCGACTCGACCCCGCCGAGCGAAGTCGCGCGCTTCCAGAGCTTCACCCGCGCCGCGGTCGCGATCGCCGCCGCCTCGCCGCCGCGCACCCGGATCGACAGCATGCCGCCGAACCCGCCGCGCATCTGGCGCTTGGCGAGTTCATGGCCGGGATGATGCGGCAAGACCGGGATAGAGCACTTCGGCGACGTCGGCATGGTTGGAGAGCCGTCCGCGCGAGCTCCGTCGCGCATTCGCCGCCGCACGCGCGCACGCGCAGATCGAGCGTGCGCAGGCCGCGGATCAGCAGGAACGCCTCGAACGGCCCGAGGATCAGGCCCATGGCTCTGCGCGTATGTTTTGCACGCGCGCGCGTCGAGCGCGTCGTCGCGCGCGAAGCCGAGCGCGCCCGCGATCACGTCGGAATGGCCGTTGAGATATTTGGTCGCCGAATGCATGACGACGTCGGCGCCGAGCGCGAGCGGCCGTGTGAAGATCGGCGTCGCGCAGGTGGAATCGACGCCGAGGACGCGCCCGCCTCATGCGCGAGCGCGCGCGGCGCCGGCGATGTCGCTGACGCCCCAGAGCGGATTGCTCGGCGTCTCCAACCAGACGAGCTTGGTGCGCCCCGGCTGGATCGCCGCGGCGAGCGCGTCGAGATCCTCCGTCTCGCAGAAACGACACTTCGAGGCCGTGCAGCGGCGCCTCCGTCGGCGAGCCAGTTGCGCAGCCCCCAGTACATCACCCGCGGCGCGACGATATGGGCGCCCGGCGGCAGGCTCAGAAACAGCGCGATCGCCGCCGACATGCCCGAGCCGAAAACGAGCGCCGCCGCCGCGCCCTCGAGCGCGCCGATGACCGCCTCGGCCTCGCGCACCGTCGCGTTGTCGGGCCGGCCATAGATGTTGCCGCTGGAATAGCGCGTTGTCGGGATCGCGCAGGAACGTCGTCGCGACATGCAGCGGCGGCACGAGCGCGCGCGTCGCCTCGTCGATGCGGCCGAGCGCCTGCGCGGCGATCGTGCGCGCGGCTCTGTTCGCCGGTCGCCTCGCTCATAGGCCGAGGCCGCGCAGCAGGCGCGGCGCCTGCGACGCCCGACGCCCGCCGCCTCGGCCATGAACAGCGCGCTTCAGCGAGCGGCGTGCGGTCGACGATGCGCAGGCCGAGATCGCGCGCGAAGCGCAGCGGCGCGATTTCGTTGGAGAACAGCCGGTTCATCGCGTCCATGCCGAAGCCGCTGGCGACGATCGTCGAAGCGGCGCTCGCGCTGTAAGCCTCCAGACGCGTCGGGATCGCCGGGATCGAGCCCGAGCCGCAGCTGCTCGACGATGCGCTCCGCGAGCGCGGCGACGTCGCGCAGGCCGAGATTGAGCCCCTGCCCCGCCAGCGGATGCACGAGATGCGCGGCGTCGCCGATCAGCGCGAGCCGGTCGCGCGACGAAGCGGCGCGCGAAGCCGAAGCTGAGCGGAAAGGCCTTGACCCGCGAGGCCAGCGTCAGCTCCGCCGAGCTTCAGCGTGAACCGCCGCTCGAGCTGGCGCAGGAAATCCTCGGCGTCGAGCGCGAGCATCGCCTCGGCGTCGGCATGGCTCTCGTTCCAGACGATGCTCGAGCGCCGCCCGCGCAACGGCAGGATCGCGAAACGGCCCGGCGGGCAGGAAATGCTGCTCGGCGCGCCCCTCGTGATCGCGCTCGTGCGCGATCGTCGCGACGATCGCCGGTCTGGCCGGTGTCCCAGCCGACCGTCTGGATTTCGGCGAGCGCGCGCAATTTGGAGCGCGCGCCGTCGGCGGCGACGACGAGCCGCGCGTGCAGGACATCGCGCCGTCGGCGAGATCGATCGCGCGCGGTCTGCCGGCCCGGCGCGAAGCCGCTCGACCGCGCCGCGATGGTCTCGACGCCTAGCGCCTCGCAGGCGCTCGCGCAGGGCGGCGACGAGTCGTCGTTGAACGCCATATGCGCGAGCGGCTCGCCTTCGGCGGCGTCGAAACTGAGCTGCCGCTGGCGCACCGCGTCGCGCACGCCGCCGTCGAAGATCGCCATTTCAGGATCGGCTGCGCCAGCGGCTCCAGCGCATCCCAGGCGCCGACGCGCTCCAGGAGATGCGCGCGAGCCCTGCCGAAAGCGCGACCGTGCGCAGCCTGCCGTCGCCGCCGCCGGGGTGGGGATCGACGACGGCGATCTTGAGCCGGCGCCCCAGCGCCTGTTTCAGCGCCGCCGCGAGCGCGAGGCCGGCCGCGACCGGCGCCGGCGACGACGATGTCGAATATGCGGGGGGCGGGGGCGGGAACTTCGTCATGCCGTCATTGTCGGGCGCCGGGCGGGCGCGCGCGCAAGCGCCCATTCACCTCGGCCGGCGCGCCCATAACAGCGCGATCGCGCAGGAGCCGAGCCGCGCGAGCGTTCCGTCGGCGCGGCTGGTCAGGATGATCGGCACGCGGGCGCCCAGGACGATGCCGGCCATTTCGGCGTCGGCGAGATATTCGAGCTGCTTGGCGAGCATGTTGCCGGCCTCGAGGTCGGGCGCGAGCGAGGATATCGGCGCGGCCCGCGACCTGCGGAAACGATGCCCTTGGTGCGCGCGGCCTCCAGCGAGACCGCGTTGTCGAAGGCGAGCGGCCCGTCGAGCACCCCGCCGATGATCTGCCCGCGGTCGGCCATCTTGCACAGCGCCGCCGCGTCGATGGTCGAGCGGATGTCGGGCGAAACCGTCTCCACCGCCGAGAGGATCGCGACGCGCGGGATCAGGATGCCGAGCGCACGCGCAAGATCGATCGCGTTCTGGACGATGTCGCGCTTGTCCATCAGGTTCGGATAGATGTTCACCGCCGCGTCGGTGATGAACATCGCGCGCGGATAGCTCGGCGCGTCGATCGCGAACACATGGCTGATGCGGCGCGCGGTGCGCAGCCCGAGGGCGGGATCGACGACCGCGTGCATCAATTCGTCGGTGTGCAGCGCGCCTTTCATCAGCGCCTCGACTTTGCCCGCGCGCGCCATCGCCACGGCCGTTTCTGCGGCGGCGTGACTGTGTTCGGTCGCCACGAGCTCGAAATCGGAGATATCGAGCCCCGCCATTTCCGCGGCGCGGCGGATTTTGGCCTCCGGGCCGACGAGGACGGCCTCGATGAGGCGTTCGCGATGGGCCTCGACGGCGCCCTGGATCGAGGCGTCGTCGACGGGATGCACGACCGCGGTGCGCAAGGGCTCCAGCTTGCGCGCCATCTCCATCAGGCGCCGATAGCGGCGCCCTTTCTCCGAGACCTCGATGGCGAGGCCGACGCCGGCGCCGCGCACGATCTTCTCCGGCGGCGCGATCACTTCGACTTCGCCGGACATGGCGGGCTCGCCGTGCTGGTTGGTCGCGCGGCAGTCGATTACGACGCGCCGGCCCTCCGCCGATTTCGTCTTCACCGTCATGACGAGAGTGAGCGAGTCGCCCGGGGCGACCGAGCGCTCGACATGGAAACTGTGACGCGTCAGCACCGTGTCGGGGCCCGGAAACCGCGTCGCGAGCGTGGCGCCGACCATCGCCTGCGCCCAGCCGGCGCCGGTCGCGATCGCCATGAAGCCGTTGGTCGTGGCCAGGCCGCTCTCTTCCGCGTCGGGATCGAGCGCGCCGGCGGCTTCCGCGAGCCGCTCGACGTCCTCGTTGGTGACCGTGCGCGTGATCGACACGCGTTCTCCGATCTGCAGCTCGTCGAAAGTGCGGTTTTCCAGCCGTTCCATGATCTCTTCAGACCTCGTAGAAGCTCATGCGGACATAGGCCCGGCGTGCGACGAAGGCTTGACGCAGGTCAAGGCCTGGGGTGCGGGGAACTCCCAGACAGCATGGGGCGTTTCCGGGTATGGGAAGCCGGCATGAGCGAGACGAAGTCAACCCTGCCGAGGCCGAAGCCGCGCAGTCGCCAGTCCTCGATTGGCTCGTCGAGGCGCTCGGGTCGGCGGGCGCGCCGGTCAAGCGCATCGATACGCAAGGCGCCGTCGTGTTGCTCGCGGGCGACGACGCCTATAAGCTCCGCCGCGCGATCCGCCTGCCGTTCCTCGATTATTCCACGCTCGAAAAGCGCCGCGCCGCGAGCGAAGCGGAAGTCGCGCTCAATCGCGAAGCCGCCCCGGACATCTATCTCGGAGCCTCCCGATCGTCCGCCGCGGCGACGGCTACGCACTCGGCGGCGACGGCGAGATCGTGGAATGGGCGACCCATATGCGCCGATTCGACGAGAGCCGACGCTCGACCATCTCGCAGGGCGCGGAGAGATCACGCCTGAGCTGACGGCGAAACTCGCGCGCGCGATTCACCGGCTGCACCAGCGCGCGCCGACGCGCGACGGCGAGGCCCGGCGATCGCCGCGCTGGCGGCCTATCTCGACCAGAACGCTCGGCGTTTGCGGCGCTTCCCGATCTGTTCCCGTCCGAGCGCGCGCGCGAACTCGAACGGCGCTCGCGCGCGGCGCTCGCCGACATTCGCTCCCTGCTGCTCGAACGCGGCGAGCGCGGGTATGTCCGGCGCTGCCACGGCGATCTGCATTTGCGCAACATCGTGCGACATCGACGGCGAACCGGTCCCGTTCGACGCGATCGAATTCGACGACGGGATCGCGACCGGCGACGTGCTGTACGATCTCGCCTTCGCCATGATGGACCTCTGGGAACGCGGGCTCAAAGCAGCGCGCGAACGGCCTGCTCAACGGCTATCTCGGCGGAAGGCGAGGAGGCGCATTATTCCGGTCTTGCCGCCCTGCCCTTTTTCCTCAGCCTTCGCGCCGCGATCCGCGCCAAGGTCGAAGCGGCGAACCTGCGCGCATCTGCCGGCGAGGCGCAGAAACGCTGCGCGAGACGGCGCGCGCCGCTATTTCGACTTCGCGCTTGCCTTTCTCGAGCCCGCGCCCGCGCGCCTCGTCGCGATCGGCGGACTGTCCGGGACCGGCAAGAGCGCGCTCGCCGCCGAACTCGCGCCCGAGATCGGCCGCGCGCCGGGCGCGGTCTGGCTGCGCAGCGACGTCGAGCGCAAGCACTGTTCGGCGTCGAGGAGACGACGCGGCTGCCGGACTCCGCTTATGGCCCGGCGGCCGCGCGCGAGACCTATGCGCGCATCTGACGCGCAAAGCCGCGCTCGCGCTTAGCGCCGGCCAGAGCGCGATCGTCGACGCGGTTCACGCGCACGCCGCCGAGCGGCGAGCCAGCGCCGAGATCGCCGCTCAGGCCGGCGTCGCATTCGACGGCCTCTGGCTGGAGGCGCCGCTGGCGATCCGCGAGCGGCGCGCCGAGGCCCGCGCCGCCGACGCCTCGGACGCCGACGTGCGCGTCGTCGCCGGCCAGCGCGCGGAGCCGCTCGCCGAGGCCGGCTGGACGGCGCTCGACGCGTCGGGCGATCTGGACGGCGACCGTGAAGGCGGCGCGAGGTCGGCTTGGAATTGCACGCGGTTTCTTGGCGCGGGCTGCGGGCCTCTGCTATAGCGACACAAAAGAGGCGCCGAGGCCACGCCGGCGCCGCCCAGGAGCTATGAATGAGCTATTGCGATTTCGACGCGCTGGAGCGCACGCCGCTCGAGCGCGACCCCTTCGAATACATCGTCGATTCCCGACTTTCTGAAGAGCGACCGGTTTCCCGAGGTGCTCGCGGACTATCCCAAGGTGCCGGGCCCCGGCTCGCATCCGCCGGCCGAACTCTCCATCCGCGGCCATTTCAAGGCGTTGATCGACGAATTGCGCGGACCGCAATTCCAGTCGGCGATCGAGCGCAAGTTCGATATCGACCTGACGGGGCGGCCCGACGATGTACACGGTGCGCGGCTTCGTGCGCGAAAAGGACGGCTCGATCCACACCGACTCCGAGACCAAGATCATCACCGTCCTGCTCTACATGAACGAGCGCTGGCAGGAGGACGCGGGACGGCTGCGGCTGCTGCGCTCGCCGAACGATCTCGACGATTACGTCGCCGAGGTGCCGCCCTATGGCGGCACGTTGCTGGTGTTCAAACGGGCCGACAATTCCTGGCACGGCCACAAGCCGATCTCCGGCCCGCGCCGCGCGATTCAGCTCAACTGGGTCACTTCGCAGGACGTGGTCGACCACGAGCAGCGGCGCCACCAGCTTTCGACCCGGTTCAAGAAGATCAAGAACATGTTCATTCCGAGTTCGGCGGCGTAGGCCAACGAAAACGCGGTCGCGACGCATCGCGACGAATGGGGAAAGGCCCTGGCGCCGCGCTGTGGGGCGACGCGCAGGGTTAACATTCGAAGGGAAGCTCCATGTTGAAAGCATCTTTAGGGGCCACGCTGTCGGCCATTGTTGTGGCGGGGCTCATCAGCTTCGCCAGCGCCGGCGCCGCGAACGCCGAGAGCGTGATGAAGCAATGCGGCGATGAGTGGAAGGCCGCCAAGGCGGCCGGCACGACCAACGGCCAGACCTGGGCCGACTTCCGCAAGTCCTGCGAAGCGCAGAAGAAGGGCGCCGCCGCTCCGGCCGCGGCTCCTGCGGCCGCCGCCCCGGCCGCCGCGCCCGCGGCTGCGCCCGCCGCTGCGGCGCCCGCCCCTGCGGCGACCCCGGCGCCGATGAAGCCCGCGCCGAAGAAGAACGCGGCCGCCGCCACCGGCGCCGGCGAATTCGCCAGCGAAGCCGAGGCCAAGGGCCATTGCCCCACCGACACCGTCGTCTGGGTCAACACCAAATCGCACAAGTACCATTTCTCGGGCAACAAGAGCTACGGCACGACCAAGAAGGGCGCCTATATGTGCGAAGCCGACGCCAAGACGGCCGGCAACGTCGCCGCCAAGGGCGAAGTCGCGAAATAAGCGTCCCCAGCCCTCGATCTCTTGCGCCGCCTCGCTTCGCGAGGCGGCGTTCTTGTTGGGGCCGCGCAGCGCGAGCCGCCGCGGGAGCCCGCCTGGCCGAGTTCGGCCGGCGGCGGACGCGCCGTGAATGAGCGCTCACCCCGTCTTGACGCAGACATAGGCGCGCGTCTCATAGGGAAAGCTCACGCTCTCGCGCCCAACCAGCTCCGGCGTCGCGGCGATGATCTCGCGCACGCCTGCGGCGACCTTGGCCCGCTCGGCGTCGTTGAGAGCCGCGACGAAGCTGGTAGAAAGCGTGCGCTCGACGATTACGCGCTCGGGCGGGCCAACATGGGCGTGCGCAAAGCGGCGCTCCTTCAATGCGGAAAACCCCTCGGCGGGAAAGACCGCGCGCCAGTGTCCGCTGCCGTAGCGCGGCGCATCGCCCTCGTAGGGCGCGATCAGGCGCGTGAGGCGCGCCACCCAATCGACGCTCTCGTCGCGCACGTTCCAGACCAGGCCGAGCGCGCCGCCGCGTTTCAACGCCCGGCGCATTTGCGCCAAGGCGGCGGGCTTCGAAAACCAGTGAAAGGATTGCGCGCAGACGATCGCATCGACGCTCTCGTCGGCGAGCGGAATGCGCTCTGCCGAACCCGCGACCGCCTCGACGTCGCGATTGTCAGCCGCGAGCTTGCGCAGCATCTCGAACACCGGTTCGACCGCGATCAGCCGCGCGCCGGTCGCGCGCAGACGCGGCAGGAACTTGCCGGTCCCGGCGCCGAGATCGAGCGCGATGCTGGCCGGGCCGAGGCGCAGGTCCTCTCGCAGCCAATCCTCGACCGCCTCGGGATATTCCGGCCGGCCGGCGGCATAGCTCTCTGCGCCGGCGGCGAAGCCGGCCGCGGCGGCGGCATGGACGGAGGCGGGCATCGGTCGGAGCCTTGCGGTGCGGTGAGCGGAGGCGCCTGCGTGGCTTCGACGAATTCGCTGACACAAACAAGGGGTCTTGGCCCCTCACCGCTTCCGTCCGACCGCCAATCTGCGCTCGACGCCGGCCGAATATATCGACATCGCATAGCAGAAGACGAAATAGAACAGCGCGGCGAATGCGTAGCCGGTGACGAGGATCGTCGGGCCGGACCAAACCGCGTCCTTGAACGCATTGTCCATCGCGCCCAGAAGGTCGTTGATGCCGACGATCGTGACCAGCGTCGTATCCTTGAAGAGCCCGATGAAATTGTTGACGATGCCGGGAATGACCAAGGCGAGGGCCTGCGGCAGCACGACGAGGCGCATCATCCGGGAATAGTCCAGCCCGAGCGCCATCGCGCCCTCGTATTGGCCCTTGTTCAGCGTCTGCAATCCGCCGCGCACCTCTTCGGCCATATAGGCGGCCGAGAACAGCGCGATGCCGACAAGCGGGCGCAAGAAGCGGTCGAACTCCCAGCCCGGAGGCAAGAACAGAGGCAGCATGTTGTTGGCCATGAACAGCACGGTGATGAACGGCACGCCGCGCACGAATTCGATGAAGATGACGCTCGCGAGCCGCACGACCGGCAATTGCGAGCGCCGTCCGAGCGCGAGAATGACGCCGAGCGGCAGCGAGACCACGATGCCCACCAGCGCCGTCAGCAGCGAGACGAACACGCCGCCCCAGAGCAGCGTGTCGACGATGGAGAGCCCGAGCCGCGGCGCGCCATAGAGCAGCAGATAGGTCGCGATCGGATAGACGAGGAAAAAGCCCCAGGCGCCGACATCCTTGCGCGGCGCGCCGGGCCAGAGCAGCCACAGGATCAGCGCGGCGCCGGCCGCTCCGGTCAGGTTGACGCGCCAACGCTCCTCCTCGGGATAGGAGCCGAAGCCGAGATAGCCGAGCTTGTGCGCGATGAACGCCCAGCACGCGCCGTCCTGATGGATGCGGCAAAGCGCGCCGTCGGGCGCGACCCAAACCGCCTTGACGGTCGCCCAGGCGACCAATGGCGGGGCGCACCACAGGACGAAGCGCGGCGAGCGCGAGCGTCATCGCCGTCGAGCCGATCGAGGAAAACAGGTTCGCCCTCGCCCAGGCGAAGGCGCCGCGCGAAAACAGCGGCGCCGGCAGCTCGGGCTCGGAGCGCGTGCGCACGAAGGCGATGCCGGGGTCGGGGCTCATCAGCGCTCCCTCAGGGCATAGCGCGAATTATAGAGATTGAGCGCATAAGCGATGAGCAGCGAGATCGACGAGATAGACGCCCATCGTGATCGCCATCACCTGCACCGCCGCGTGGGTCTGGTTGAGCACGGTGCCGGAGAAGATCAGCACGAGATCGGGATAGCCGATCGAACGACGGCGAGCGAGGAGTTCTTGACGATGTTGAGATACTGGCTGGTCAGCGGCGGGATGATCAGGCGCATCGCCTGGGGAACCACGACCAGCTTCATCATCTGCCCGCGCGGCAAGCCCAACGCTCGCAGCGGCCTCCGTCTGGCCCTGCGACACCGCAAGCACGCCGGCGCGCACGATCTCGGCGATGAAGCCTGCGGTGTACGTGACCAGCCCGAAAAGCCAGCGCCGCGAATTCCGGAAAGAGCTGCAGCCCGCCCTTCAGATTGAACCCCGACAATATGGCGAAGCTGAAGTCGACGGGCCGACCGGCGAAGACATAAGCGAACAACGGCGGGATCAGGACGAACGCGCCGCCGACGAGCCCGACCGGAGCCCGCTGGCCCGTCAGTTCCTGACGTCGGCGCGCCCAGGCGCGAAAGACGATGGCTGCGGCCAGACCGGCGCCAGCGCGACGCCGATCGTCCAGGCGCCTTCGGCCAGGATCGGCTTGCGGCAGGAAGAGGCCGCGATTGTTAAGCTGGATCCAGCCGCCGAGGCTGTAGCGACTGGCGCGGCCCCGGCAGCGCCTTCAGCACCGCATTGTACCAGAACAGCAATTGCAGCAGCAGCGGCGTGTTGCGCATCAACTCGACATAGATCAGCGCGATTCTGGCCAGGATCCAGTTCGGCGACAGCCGGGCGATGCCGACGGCGAAGCCGAGCGGCGTGGCGAGCACGATCGAGATCGCCGCGACCAGCAGCGTATTGAGCAGGCCGACCCAGAAGGCGCGGCCATAGGTCGAGAGCGCGGTGTAGTCGATCAGCGAAAGGTTGATGTCGAAGCCGGCGGTCTCGTTCCAGAAGCCGAAACCGAGCGGGATCCCGCGCGCCTCCATGTTGACGACCGCGTTGCGCCAGGCGAAGCCGACGAGCGCGACGAGCGCGACGACCAGCACGCCCTGATAAAAGAGCCCGCGCAGCCTGGGGTCGTTGATCGCCGACCGCGTCACAAATGCTCCCGCGCTAGCCCCGCGCCACGCCCCACGGCGGGCCTGCGTGGATCATTGCAAGGGCCGCGCCAGGGCGCAAGACAGGCAGCGCTCCCCAAACGGTCCGGTTCGCAGGCGTCTGAAGGCGGATGGCATGAGCGTCGATCCCCGACGAATTCCCACTTGCCAGATCCGGGAAGCGCGGGCGGCGGGCCCCGCTTCGCAGCCGGATGAAATCGACCGCGCGATCGCAGATGGGGAGATTTCGCCGTCGCCCGGCGGCGGTCCGACCCTGGCGACGATCGCCCAGAGGGTCCACCGGCTCGGCCCGCGCCCCGCCGCCGCGGCGGCCGGAAACCGGACACGCCCTTGCCTTTCCCGCCATCCTCGCTTATAGGCGCGCCCATTCCACAGGCGGATGTCCGCGCGCCCTGCTTCAAGGGTTCGCTCCGGTGGCGGGGGGTCTTCCCTCGCTGCAATGGTCCGCCGAGGCTCAACCGGAAAGGAAAACGCAGTGTCTCTGCCTGATTTCACCATGCGCCAATTGCTAGAAGCGGGCGCGCATTTCGGCCACCAGTCGCATCGCTGGAACCCCAAGATGGCGCCTTATATCTACGGCGCCCGCAACTCAATTCACATCATCGATCTCGCCCAGACCGTGCCGCTGCTGCACCAGGCGCTGAAGACCGTCTCGGATTCGGTCGCCAAGGGCGGACGCGTGCTGTTCGTCGGCACCAAGCGCCAGGCGGCGCAGGAGATCGCGGAATCGGCCAAGCGCTGCGCGCAATATTTCGTCAATTCGCGCTGGCTCGGCGGCACGCTGACGAACTGGAAGACGATTTCGGCTTCGATCTCGCGGCTGCGCAAGCTCGACGAGATGCTCGGCGAAGGCGCCAAGGGCCTGACCAAGAAAGAGCGCCTGATGCTCACCCGCGAGCGCGAGAAGCTCGAGAAGGCGCTCGGCGGCATCAAGGACATGGGCGGCATGCCGGACCTCGTGTTCGTCATCGACACCAACAAGGAAGCGCTCGCGATCAAGGAAGCCAACCGGCTCAAGATTCCCGTCATCGCGATCCTCGACACCAACAGCGATCCCGACGGCGTCGCGCACCCGATCCCGGCCAACGACGACGCGAGCCGAGCGATCCAGCTCTATTGCGACCTGATCGCGCGCGCCGCCATCGACGGCATCTCGCGCAGCCAGGGCGCGGCGGGCGTCGACGTCGGCGCGGCGGAAGCGCCGATCGAGGAGATCCTGCCGGAGGTCGCGGAGGCCGAGGCCACGCCTACCGAGCATTTCGAACTGCTGACCGCCCCGCGCGGCGCGCCCGACGATCTCGCCAAGCTGACGGGCGTTGGTCCGCAGATCGTCAAGAAGCTCAACGAGCACGGCGTGTTCCACTATTGGCAGCTCGCCGCGATGACGCCCGAAGAAGCCGAGAAGCTCGATGCGGACCTGCGTTTCAGCGGCCGCATCAGCCGCGACCATTGGATCGACCAGGCCAAGGCGCTGATCGCCGCGGAGTAAATTGCCCTTTGCCCCCTTCTCCCCTGGCGCAGAAGAGCGCGCGAAGGGTCGGATGCGGGGGCGCGCTGGCGGGCGCGCGAAGCCTCGCGCGCCGGCCCCCTCGCTTCGCGACTCTCTCCCGCAAGGGGAGAGGGGAGTTGCGGGCGCCGCACTGAATATTTGTTCGAAGTCACCGAGGGACACACCATGGCCACGATCACCGCCGCGCTCGTGAAGGACCTGCGCGAGAAAACCGGCGCCGGCATGATGGACTGCAAGAACGCCCTGAACGAAACCCAGGGCGACATCGAGGCGGCCATCGATTGGCTGCGCAAGAAGGGCCTCGCCAAGGCGGCCAAGAAGAGCGGCCGCGTCGCGGCCGACGGACTGGTCGGCGTCGCCGTCGAGGCGAATTTCGGCGTCGTCGTCGAGGTCAATTCCGAGACCGACTTCGTGGCTCGCAACGACGACTTCCAGGCGCTCGTCAAGGGCGTGGTGGCGGTCGCGCTCGACAAGGGCGCCGGCGTCGATGTGGAAGCGATAAAGGGCGCGCATTATCCCGGCGGCGGCACGGTCGATGAGGCGATCGCCAATGGGATCGCCACGATCGGCGAAAACATGACCCTGCGCCGCGCCGAGGGCCTGCACGTCAAGCACGGCGCGATTGGCCATTACGTCCACGGCCAGATCGTCGACGGCCTCGGCCGCATCGGCGTGATCGTCGGCCTGGAATCGACGGGTTCGCACGACGCGCTGGTCGCTCTCGGCCGGCAGGTGGCGATGCATATCGCCGCGGCGAGCCCGATCGCGCTCAACGCCGCCGCGATCGACCCCGCCGTCGTCGCGCGCGAAAAAGGCGTGCTCGCAGAGAAGAACGCGGGCAAGCCGCCGCATGTGCTCGAGAAGATCGTCGAATCCGGCCTAAAGACCTATTACAAGGAGGTCTGCCTCGTCGATCAGCCGTTCGTCCACGATCCCGCCAAGTCCGTCGCCCAGGCGGTGAAAGAGGCGGAAAAGACCGTCGGGGCGCCGATCGCGATCACCGGCTTCGTCAGATACGCGCTCGGCGAGGGCGTCGAAAAACCCGCCGAAGAGGCGTAAGAGAAGAGTAGACAAGGGCGGCCCCAGGGCCGCCCTTTTCGTGTAGACTGACTTCGACCGAGGAGCCCGACTTGACTGATCCCGCCGAGAAGCCCCTTTTCCTCCGCGTCGTCGTCAAGCTTTCGGGCGAGGCCCTGATGGGGCCGGACACCCATGGCCTGCATGCGCCGACCTTGCAGCGCATCGCCGCGGATCTCAAGGCGGCGGCCGATCTCGGCGTGCAGGTCGCCGTCGTCGTCGGCGGCGGCAATTTCTTCCGTGGCCTGCTCGGCGCCGACAAGGGCATCGAGCGCGCGCGCGCCGATTCGATCGGCATGCTCGCGACCGTGATGAACGCGCTCGCGATGGAGGGCGCGCTCGAACAGATCGGCCAGCCGGCGCGCGTGCTTTCGGCCGTCGCGATGCCTTCGCAATGCCAGCCCTATTCGCGCCAGGCGGCGCTCGCGCATCTCGTCAAGCGGCGGGTGATCCTGCTGGCGGGCGGCACCGGCAATCCGTTCTTCACCACCGACACCGGCGCGGCGCTGCGCGCGGCCGAACTCTCCTGCGACGCCGTCATGAAGGCGACCCAGGTCGACGGCATCTACACCGCCGACCCCAAGAAGGACCCGGAGGCCAAGCGCTACGAGCGCCTGACCCACGACGAGGCGATCAACCGCAACCTGCAGGTGATGGACACCGCCGCCTTCGCGCTCGCGCGCGACAACCGCATCCCGATCGTGGTGTTCTCGGTCAACGAACCCGGCGCCATCCGCGCCGCTTTGCTGGGCCAGGGCCGCGCGACCTATGTCATGCCCTGACGGACGAAATCGCCAGCGCGTTGCGACGCCGGGCAGTTCGGCGCGATAATCGCGATTGCGTTTCCCGCGTCGCTCGTACTAGGTACGAACGCACGCTCGCGCCACGACGAGCGGCGAAGGGGAGAGTCGCATGGCGATCGCCGAAATCGAACGAAGCACGACCTCGAAGGTCGCCAGGCGTTTCATCGCGTTTCTGATCCTGTGTTATTTCGTGGCCTATCTCGACCGCGTAAACGTCGGTTTCGCCGCGCTGTCTATGAACAAGGCTCTCGGGCTGTCCGCCACCGCCTTCGGCTTCGGTTCCGGCATTTTCTTCATCGCCTATTTCGTGTTCGAAGTGCCGTCCAACCTGCTGCTCGACAAGATCGGAGCTCGCCGCTGGATCGCGCGCATCATGTTCACGTGGGGGCTGATCTCGGGCGCGATGGCGTTCATCCCGCAGATTTCGGCCGCCACGGGCCTCAGCTACGAATATACATTTTATCTGTTGCGGGTGCTGCTCGGCTTCGCGGAAGCCGGCTTCTTCCCTGGCATCATCTTCTTCCTGACGCTTTGGTTCCCCTCAGCCTACCGCGCGCGCATAATCGGCTATTTCATGGCCGCGATTCCGCTCTCGTCAGCCTTGGGATCGCCGGTCTCGGCGCAGTTGCTCTACCTCGACGGCGTCGCCGGCCTGGCCGGCTGGCAGTGGCTCTATATCGCGGAGGGGCTGCCTTCCCTGATCATTTCCGTCGTCGTGTTCTTCTATCTGACGGACCGGCCTGCCGACGCGACCTGGCTCGCGCCCGACGAGCGGAGCTGGCTCGCCGCTCGTCTCAAGGCCGAAGACCAGGGCCGCGCGCATGTCTCGCCGACCTCGGCCCTGGCGAGCCTCTATGATCCGCGCGTGCTGCTGCTCGCGCTGGTCTATTTCGGCGCCGTCGCTTGCAATTACGCGATCAGCTTCTGGCTGCCCACGATCGTCAAGGGTTTCGGCGTCACGACGTCGATGAACGGCTGGATCAACGCCATACCTTACACGGTCGGCTTCTTCGGCATGATCTGGTGGGGGCTGCGCTCGGACGCCAAGGGCGAACGCACCGGCCATCTCGTCATAGCGCTCGCCATCGCGGCGATCGGCATCGGCGTCTCGGGCTTCCTCGACGACCCCTACCTCAAGATGGTCGCGCTCACCTTCGGCGCCTTCGGCGTCTTCGCTTCGCTGCCGATCTTCTGGACCCTGCCGACCGCCATTCTGAGCGGCGCCTCGGCCGCGGCGGGCATCGCGGCGATCAACTCGATCGGCAATCTCTCGGGATTTCTTGGACCCTTCGCGATGGGTTGGATCAAGGACCTGACGGGCAGCTTCAAATGGGGCCTCGTCGCGGTCGCGGCCTGCGCCGCCGTGGCCGTCGTGATCACGCTCGCGCTCGGCCACGACCATTCGCTCGAGAAGGCGCCCGACGAGGACAAGCTGAAGGCGCGCGCTTGACAGGCGCGATCGGCAGCCCGAACTTTGAGCGAAATAACGTGGGGAGGACGCCATGCTGACACGACGCGGTTTCGCCGCCTGCGCAATCTGCGCGGTCGCGGGGTTCCTGGCGACTGGGGTCGAGGCGCAGACGCCGGGCTTCAGACGCACGATCCTCAAGCGGATCGACGGGCCTGTGCCGGGTTATGAGACGATCGAGGTCAGGCTGGACATCGATCCGGGCACGCCGGTGGCTCGACACACCCATCCCGGCGTCGAATCCGCCTATGTCATCGAGGGCGCCACCGAGGTCGACATTGAGGGCGTCGGGCCCAAGACCTACAATGCAGGCGACGGCTGGCAGGTCCCCACCGGGGTGGTGCACGGCGGCAGGAACCTGGACAAGCCGACGGTCGTAGCGACGACCTATATCGTCGAAAAAGGCAAGCCGCTGGCTTCGCCGGCATGACAGAACCGCTCGCCCATCCCGCCAACGCCGATCAGGCGACCTACTGGAACGGCGCCGGCGGACGTCACTGGACCGAGCGCCAGGCGATGCAGGACGCCCTGCTCGCTCCGCTCGGAGAGCGCCTGATCGCCGCCTCCGGCGTGGCGCCGGGCGAGCGGATCATCGACATCGGCTGCGGCTGCGGCGCAACCACGCTCGCGCTCGCCGCGGTCACGGGGACGGGCGGACGCGCGCTTGGCGTCGACCTTTCGGCGCCGATGATTGCGCTGGCGCGAAAGCGGGCCGCGGCGGAGAAGTCGCCGGCGGAATTCGTCGCCGCCGACGCGACCGTGTATGATTTCTCGGGCGAGCGCGCGGACCTGATGGCCTCGCGGCTCGGCGTGATGTTCTTCGCCGATCCCGCCGAAAGCTTCGCCAACATGCGCAGGGGGTTGAGGTCCGGCGGGCGGCTGGTTTTCGTCTGCTGGCGCGATCCGCGGTTGAATCCCTGGCTGATGGAGCCTTACAAAGCCGCCACCCGCTGGGCCCCGCGCCTGCCGGCCTTGGGTCCCGAGGACCCCGGACCGTTTTCGTTCGCCGACGAGGCGCGCGTGACGCGCATTCTCTCGAGCGCCGGCTTTACGGACATTTCGTTTGAGCCCAGCGATTTCGAACTGGACACGGCCGTCGGCCTCGGCTTCGAGAACGCCATCGCGAGCGCGCTCGAGATCGGCCCCGCGAGCCGCGCGCTCGAGGGTCAGAGCGATGAGATCCGGCAGGCCGCCGAGGCCGAAATCCGGGCCGCGCTCGCTCCCTTCTCCAAGGGCGAGAGCGTGTGGCTCGGCGCGGCGATCTGGGTCGTTCGCGCGAAGGCGTGACGGAGCCCGTGCGCCCGGCTTCGTGGAGGCCGGTCCCGACGCGTAGCCTCTCGAAGCTGACCGTGGCGGAAAGGCCGCCCGCGGCCTATTTGGCGATGCTCATCACCAGATCCGCGAGACGCTCCGCGGCGTCCGCGACCCCGGCCGCCTTGGCGGCGGCGGCGCTGGCTTTCAGGCCGGCGGGGTCTCGCAGCGCCGCGCTCAACAGCTTCGCCAAATGCTCGGGCGTGAACTCCCTCTGCGCAATCACCGTCGCGGCGCCGGCGGCGGCGAGCACCGCAGCGTTGGCGGCCTGGTCCTGATCGAGCGCATGGGGAAACGGCACCAGGATCGAGCCGCGGCCGATGACCGCGAGTTCGCTGACTGTCGAGGCTCCCGCCCGGCCGATGATGAGATGCGATCCGGCGATGCGCGCAGGCAGGTCTGGGAAGAACTCGGCGATCTCGACGGGGAACTGCATCTCGGCGCAGGCCGCGGCGACGCGCGCCTTGTCCTCGCCGCGCGCCTGCTGGGTCAGGCGCAAGCCGGCGCGCTCGGCCGGGCTGAGCAGCGCGAGCGCGGCGGGTGCGACGTCCGCCATCACCCGCGCGCCCTGCGATCCCCCGGTAATCAGCACGCGCAGCGGCCCGTCGCCGCGCTCGGGATACGGCGTCCGGGCGGCTTCGATCACCGCCGGGCGGACAGGATTGCCGGTGTAGCGCGTCTTCGCTTTCGCCTTTGCGTCGACGCCCTTCAGATCGGGAAAGCCGGTCGCGATCAGGGTCACGCGCGGGGCCAGAAACCGGTTGGCGCGGCCCATCACGGCGTTCTGCTCATGCAGGATGCTGGGCGCGCCGAGCAGCGAGGCGGCAATCAGCGGCGGCACCGTGGGATAGCCGCCGAAGCCGACGACGGTCGAAGGGCGCAGCCTCCGGATCAGCATGAGCGCCGAGACGACGCCGCGTGCGAGCGTGACCGCCGCCAGCGCCTTGCTGGCCAGGCCCGCGCCGGTCGTCGTCGCCGAGGGAATGGCGTGGATCGCGCGGGCGGGAAAATCCGCCCCGTATTTCAGCGCGCGGTCGTCGGTCGCCAGATCGACCGCCACGCCGCGCCGCGCGAGCGCGGCCGCGAGCGAAGCGGCGGGAAAGAGATGTCCGCCGGTGCCGCCGGCGGCGAGCAGGACGCCGCGCTCGCCGCTCACGCGTGCCCCGTCGCGCGCGGGTCATGCGCGATGGCGAGATTCTTGCGCGTCAGCGCGACCAGGAAGCCCATGCCAAGTCCGAGCGCGAGCAGCGACGACCCGCCGTAGGAGATGAACGGCAGCGTCATGCCCTTGGCGGGAATGGCGCGCAGGTTGACCGCCATGTTGATCCAGCTCTGCACGCCGAACATGATCGTGAGGCCCGCCGCCGCGAAGCGGCTGAACGGGTCCTGATTGCGCGACGCCAGCCAGAGGCCGCGCATCACGATGAAGCCGAAGAAGGCGATCAGTCCGAGGCAGGCGATCATGCCGAATTCCTCGCCGGTGACGGCGAAGACGAAGTCGGTGTGCGCGTCGGGCAGGATGCGCTTGTAGACGCCCTCCCCCGGCCCGCGCCCGAGCCAGCCGCCGGAGAGAATGCTCTGCAGCGCCGTATCGACCTGGAACGTGTCGACCATGCCGCCGGTCGCATCGGGATCGAGAAACCGCAGCACGCGTTCATGCACGTGCGGCGAGAATTTGAACGCGGCGTAGCCGCCCACGGCGCCGACGCCGCCGAGGCCGAGCACCCAGAACCAATGCAACCCCGCCATGAAGAACAGCGCCGCCCAGACGAGCGAGATCAGCATCGTCTGGCCGAAGTCCGGCTGCAGGATGAGCGGCACGATGGTGATCGGCAACAGCGCGAAGGCGAGCAGCTTGGCCGACAGTTTCGGCGCATTGTGGCGCCCGCCCTCGGTGAACGCCCAGGCGGCCAGCACGACGAAAGCGGGCTTGATGAATTCGGACGGCTGCAGGCCCAAGATCCAGCGGCGCGAGCCCTTGACCTCGGCGCCGAACAACAGAGCGGCGATGATGAGCGCCATGCTGACGAAAAACAGGATCAGCGCCGCGCGCCGGACGTGGCGCGGCGACAGGAAAGAGGTCGCCACCAGCAGCGTCGCGGTCGGCAGCAGCAGCAGCGCCTGACGATCGACGAAATGGAAGGTGGAGAGGCCGAGCCGCTCGGCGACCGCCGGGCTGGCGGCGAGCGCCATCACGACGCCAACCACCATCAGCGCGCCGAAGGCGGCGAGCAACCAGCGATCGACGCTGCGCATCCAATCGGCGACCGGGCCGCGTTCGGCTCTGGAGATCATGCGGGACTCCTGTCAGGGATTTCGGCCAGACGCTCGGCGACGAGCGCGCGGAAACGGTCGCCGCGCGCCTCGAAATTGGCGAATTGATCATAGGACGCGCAGGCCGGCGACAGCAGCACGACGGGCTCGGGCGCCGCGCTCTGCGCTGCGTCGCGCGCGGCCGCAGCGAGCGCGGCTTCGAGCGTCACGCTGCGCTCGAACGGGACCGCGCCGCCGAGCGTGGCCGCGAATTCCTCGCTCGCCGCGCCGATCAGATAGGCCTTGGCGACGCGCGGAAACAGCGGACGCAGAGGCTCGATGCCGCCCTCTTTCGGCTTGCCGCCGAGGATCCAGAAGATGTCCTGGAACGACAGCAGCGCTTTTTCCGCGGCGTCCGCGTTGGTCGCCTTGGAGTCGTTGACGAACAGCACCCGTCCTTTGCGCCCGACCTGTTCCATGCGATGGGCGAGGCCGGGGAACGAGGCGAGCCCGCGCGCGATCTCTTCGACGCCGAGCCTCAGCGCGCGCGTCGCGGCGAAGGCGAAGGCGGCGTTCTGGCCGTTGTGCTCGCCGCGCAGCGCCGGCGCGGCGCGCAGGTCGATCACCTGCGCCGCGCTTTCGCGGGACAGGATCCGATGGCGCTCGACAAAGACGTCGGCGAGCGCCGAGGGGCGCGCGGAAATCGTGACGTCGCTCCTGCCGGGCCTGGATCTCAGCCGCGCGGCGATCTCGCGGCAGGGCTCGTCGTCGATGCCGATGAGCGCGACGCCCGCCTGCGCGACCAGCCGCTCCTTGATCGCGGCATAGGCTTCGAGCGTGCCGTGGCGGTCGAGATGATCGGGCGTGATGTTGATCAGCAGGCCGACGCTCGGATCGAGCGACGGCGCGAGATCGATCTGGAACGACGAACATTCGACGACATGGATGCGCGTCCGGCGCCGGCGGCGGCAGGTCGAGGATCGGCGTGCCGATGTTGCCGCCGAGCGCAACGTCGCGGCCCGCCGTCTCGAGGATATGCGCGATCAGCGCGGTCGTCGTCGATTTGCCGTTGGTGCCGGTGATCGCGACGAACGGGCGCGTTCGGCGCGCGGGCGCGGCGCTCGCGCACGAAAAGCTCGATGTCGCCGATGATCTCGACGTCCGGCGCCTTGGCGCGCTCGACCGTCCAATGCGGCTTGGGATGGGTCAGCGGCACGCCGGGCGCGAGCACGAGCAGTCGAAAGCCGGACCAGTCGGCTTGGCCAGATCGACGAGCGTAAAGCCCGGCCTGCGCGGCCTTGGCGCGCGAGGCTTCGCTGTCGTCCCAGGCCGCGACCTCGGCGCCGCCGGCCACCAGCGCGCGCAGGGTCGAGAGGCCCGACCCGCCGAGGCCGAACAGCGCGACGCGTTGTCCTTTGAGCGTTTCGACCGGCGTCATGCTCACCTCAGCTTCAGGGTCGAGAGGCCGATCATCGCCAGCACGAAGGCGACGATCCAGAAGCGCATGACGATCTGCGGCTCGGACCAGCCGAGCTGCTCGAAATGATGGTGGATCGGCGCCATGCGGAACACGCGCTTGCCCGTCAGCTTGAACGACGTGACCTGCACGACGACCGAGAGCGCCTCCATGACGAACAGTCCGCCGATGATCGCGAGCACGATCTCGTGCTTGACGACGACCGCCATCGTGCCGAGCAGCCCGCCGAGCGCGAGCGAGCCGGTGTCGCCCATGAAGATCTGCGCGGGCGGCGCATTGAACCAGAGGAAGCCGACGCCGGCTCCGATCAGCGCGCCGCAGATCACCATCAGGTCGCCGGCATAGGGCACGTGGTTGATCAGCAGATAGCGCGAATAGAGCAGGTTGCCGGCGAAATAGGCGATCAGCCCGAGCGTCGCGGCCGCGATCATCACCGGCACGATCGCGAGGCCGTCGAGCCCATCGGTCAGGTTGACGGCATTGCCGAAGGCGACGATCACGAACGGTCCGAACAGCAGGTAGGCCCAGCCGAGGTCGATCACATAGCCGTTGACGAAGGGCACGGCGAGCGAAGTCGCGCCGACGGCGCCGGTCTTCATGATCGCGTAGCAGGCGATCAGCGCAATGACGAATTCGCACGCGAGCCGCGCGCGGCCGGAAAAGCCGAGATGCGATTGCTTGGTGACCTTCAGATAATCGTCGTAGAAGCCGATGCCCGCGAAACCCGCGGTGACGAACAGCACGATCCAGACATAGGGACTGGCGAGGTTCGCCCACAACAGCGACGAGACGAACAGTCCGAACAGGATCATCAGCCCGCCCATCGTCGGCGTGCCCTTCTTGGTCAGAAGATGCGAGGCCGGCCCGTCGGAGCGGATCGGCTGGCCCTTGCCCTGTTTCAGCCGCAGCGCCGAGATGATGCTCGGGCCGAAGAAGAACACCAGGAACAGTCCGGTCGCCGCGGCGCCGAGCGTGCGGAACGTCAGGTAGCGGAAGAGATTGAACAGCCCGAAGACATGCGAGAAATCGGTCAGCCAGGTCAGCATGGTCGGCTCCTATCACGCGTTCCCGGTGGACGAAAATGTCTCGCGCAGCGCCGCAACCAGCGGCCCCATGCGGCTGCCGTTCGAACCCTTGATCATGATGACGTCGCCGGCGCGCACGGCGCCGACCAGCGCGTCGCGGATTTCGCTCGACCGCTCGCCCCAGGCCGCGCGCAACGGCGCAGGCGCTGCGTCATAGAGAGCGCGCGTCAGCGGTCCTGCGCCGAACAGCAGATCGACCTTGGCCTTCTCGAGTTCCGGCGCCAGCGCCGCGTGCATCGAGGCGCCCTCAGGGCCGAGCTCGAGCATGTCGCCGATGACCGCGATCCGCCGGCCGCCCGCGCCCGGGCGGGTCGCGCCGAGCAGCGCCAGCGCCGCGCGCATCGAGGCCGGATTGGCGTTGTAGCTTTCGTCGATGACGATGAAAGCGTCCGCCCGGCGCCGACAGCGCGAAGCGTTCGCCGCGTCCCTTCTGCGGCGCGAATTCGGCGAGCGCCGCCGCGGCGCTCTCGACCGAAGCGCCGAGCGCCTCGACGACGGCGAGCGCGCCGAGCGCGTTTTCCGCCATGTGCCGGCCCGGCGCGCCGAGCGTCGAAGGCGATTTCGCGGCCCGAGACGACGGCCCGCACGCGACGAGCCGTCCTCGCCGGGCTCGAATCCGGCGAGCCTGGCGTCGCAGCCCTCCGCTCGCGCCGAACGTGCGAACGCCAGCCCGCGCGCGCGCGCCTGCCGCTCGAGCCGGTCGAAATTGCGGCGCGTCGCGATTGAGCACAGCGATGCCGCCAGGTCCGACGCCGGAAAAGATCTCCGCCTTGGCGTCGGCGATCGCCTCGATCGAGCCGAGATTCTCGATATGCACCGGCGCGATCGTCGTGATGAGTGCGACGTGCGGCCGCACGAAGCCGACCAGCGGCGTGATCTCGCCGGCGTGGTTCATGCCGATCTCGAACACGGCGAAAGCGGCGTCGGCAGGCATGCGCGCGAGCGTCAGCGGCACGCCCCAATGGTTGTTGTAGGACGCGGCCGAGGCATGCGTCGCGCCCTGTTTGGAGAGCGCGAGCCGCAGCATCTCCTTGGCGCTGGTCTTGCCGACCGAGCCGGTCACCGCGGCGATGCGCGCCGCGCTGCGCGCGCGCGCGGCCTGCCCGAGCCGCTCCATCGCTCGCAAGGTGTCGTCGACCGCAAAGACCGGACCGGCGGCGCCGAGTTCGCCCGCCCGTGCGCGCGCAACGACCGCGGCGCAGCGCCAGCGGCGAACGCGCGCGCGACATGGTCGTGGCCGTCATGCGACGTCGCCCTTGATCGCGAAGAACAGATCGCCCGGCTGCAGCGTGCGCGTATCGATCGAGACGCCGCTCGCCGGCCTCGCGAGCGGCGCGCTCGGCGAGCCCAGGACGCGGGCCAGTTCTTCCTCGGTCCACAGCACGGCGCTCATGCGGCCCCCTGGATCGCCGCGCGCGCGGAATCAGCGTCGGAAAACGGCAGCGTCCGGTCGCCGATGATTTGGCCGGTTTCATGACCTTTGCCGGCGATAACGAGCGCATCCCCGGGGCGAGCATGGCGACCCCGACCCGGATCGCTTCCGCGCGGTCGCCTATCTCGCGCGCGCCGGGCGCCGCCGCGAGAATGGCGGCGCGGATCGCCGCGGGCGGTTCCGAGCGCGGATTGTCGTCGGTGACGATGACGACATCGGCGGCGCGCGCCGCGATCTCGCCCATGATCGGCCGCTTGCCCGGGTCGCGGTCGCCGCCGCAGCCGAACACGACGATGAGGCGCCCGCTCACGAACGGGCGCAGCGCCGCCAACGTCTTTTCGAGCGCGTCGGGCTTGTGGGCGTAATCGACGAACACGCCGGCGCCGTTGCCTTTCGCCCACGCGCTCCAGCCGCCCCGGCGCCCCTTGCAGCGTTTCCAACGCGGCGAAGACCGCCGCGGGGTCGCCGCCGCACACAATGCAAAGGCCCGCCGCGACCAGCGCATTCGAGACCTGGAAGTCGCCGGGCAACGGCAACGCGACTTCGTAGCGCCGTCCGTCATGGACGAGGCCGAGCCGGGTCGAGAAGCCTTCGCGCGTCGCCTGGACGAGCCGGATCGAGCTCGCCCGCGGCGCCCACGGTGAACGGCGCGCGGCCGGCCTGACGCGTCGCTGCGATCACGCGCGGCGCAACGTCGCTGTCGGCGTCGATCACGAACGGCGCTCCCTCCGGCACGAGTTCGCGCGCGAGCCGCAGCTTGGCCTCGAGATAGGCCTCCATCGTAGGGTGGTAATCGAGATGGTCGCGCGACAGATTGGTGAAGGCGCCGGCGCGGAGGCGCACGCCGTCGAGACGCTTCTGGTCGAGGCCATGCGAGGAGGCCTCCATCGCCAGATGGGTGACGCCGGCCTCGGCGAGCCGCTGCAGCGCCGCATGCAGCGCGATCGGATCGGGCGTCGTCAGCGAACCGTAGACGTTGACCGGGCCCGAGACGATGCCGATCGTGCCGAGCGAGGCCGATTGCAATCCGAGTTCTTGCCAGATCTGGCGCGTGAAGGCGGCGACGGAGGTCTTGCCGCTGGTGCCGGTCACCGCGACGATCGTCGCGGGCTGAAGCGGGTAAAAGCGCGCGGCGGCGCGGGCCAGCGCGGCGCGCGCGTCCTCGACGACGACGAAGGCGGGCGCGGCGAAATCGGGCGCGCGCTCCGCGACGATTGCGCTGGCGCCTTTGGCGAGCGCTTCGGCGGCATGGGCGAGGCCGTCGTCCTTCACGCCCGCGAGCGCGAAGAAGACCTCGCCGGGCCTGACTTTGCGGCTGTCGGACGCCAGCCCCGCGATCTCGCGCGCGGCGAGACTTCGTCCGCCGCGCCGAGATCGAGAATTTCGCCCAGGCGCCTCACTCCTTGCCAATCTTGTCCGCGTCGAAGCCATAGCCGAGCTTGGCGATCAGCGGGAACGGCTGCTGCGGGAACGTGTATTGCGGCGGGCGATCCTCCAGAGGTTCGACGCGGCGGATCAGAGAGCCCGCGACGCGGCCCGAATTATAGGCCGCGGTGTGATAGCCGCCATCGCCCGGCGCCGCCTGCGGCTGATCGTAGAGCACGAGATAGAGGTATTTCGGCTTGTTGGCGGGGGTGATCGCCATGAAGGTGGTGAACACCTGATCTTGCGAATAATGGCCGTGGAAGATCTTGTCCGCGGTGCCGGTCTTGCCGCCGACGTAGTAGCCGTCGATGTTGGCGAAGCTCGCCGAACCATGCGTCGCGTTGGAGCGCATGAGATAGCGCATCGACTTCGGACGTCTGATCGCTGACGACGCGCCGGCTGCCCGCCATCGCGGTGGCCTCGTCGCGAACCAGGAAGGTCGGCGTGATCATGTGGCCCCCGTTGACGAGCGCGCCGACCGCCATCAGCGCCTGCAACGGAGCGACGTTGAGCCCCTGGCCGAACGCGATCGTCATCGTGTTCAGTTCGCTCCAGTGCTTTGGCACCAGGGGCTCGGCGCTCTCCGGCAATTCGGTGCGCAGTCGATCGAGCTGGCCCATCTTCTTGAGGAAAGCCTGATGGCCTTCGACGCCGACCATTAGCGCCATACGCGCCGTGCCGATGTTGGAGGAATGCGTGAACACCTCGGGCACGGTGAGGACGCGGTGCGTCGCGTGGAAGTCGTGGATCGTGAAACGGCCGTAGCGCAGGCTGTCGCGCGCGTCGACATGGGAGCCGAGATTGACCTTCCCGCTTTCCAGCGCCATCGCAATCGAGATCGCTTTGAAGGTCGAGCCCATCTCGTAGACGCCGACGTTGATCCGGTTGATCTTCGTCGGATCCTTCATGTCGCCGGGATCGTTGGGATCGATAGTCCGGCAACGATTCCAGCGCGATCACTTCGCCGGTGTTGACGTCGAGGATCGCGCCCGCCGCCGCCTTCGCGCGATAGTGCTCGAGGCCGGCGGCGAGTTCGTCGCGCAGCGCGTGCGTCGCCTTGATGTCGAGCGAAAGCCGCACCGGCTTGAGCGAATCCGGGATCGACTGTGAACCCGGCGACATGCGGATCGGTCAGGCTCTGCTCGTCGAGATATTTCTCCATGCCGGCGATGCCGACGTTGTCCTTGTCGACATAGCCGATGACATGCGCCCCGATCGGTCCGTTGGGATAAACGCGCTTGTTCTCGGGAAAGAACCCTACGCCGGGCAGGCCGAGATGAAAGATCTCCTTCTGCTCCTTGTCGGTGACCTGGCGCTTGACCCAGACGAAGCCCTTCTTCGAACTCAGCCGTTCGCGCAGCTCTTTCGCATCGACGTCGGGCAGGACCGCAGTGATGAGTTCGACCGCCTCGTCCTTGTCGATGATCCGGCGCGGCTCGGCAAAGACGGACATGGTCTTGACGTCGGTCGCGAGGATTTCGCCGTTGCGGTCGAGCAGGTCCGGGCGCGCGCCGGACGCCGCCTGGTCGGCGGCGACCTTGAGCGTCTGCGGCGGCTCGCGCGACAGGCCGAACCTGATCAGCTTGCCGCCGATGCCGACATAGGCGAGGCCGAGGATCAACGCGAGCTGAGCGATGCGGACGCCCGACTTGTCGATGCGGGTGGCGAAAAGTTCGCCGACAAATGCGCGCGCGAAGCCGAGACGGCTGCGGGAAGGCCTCGACGGCTCGTTCGACGGGACGTCGATGGGCGTCGGCGCGGAATTCTCCGGGGGCGCGGACATGATCTACCTCTGCGAAGCCGCGGCGGGGGCGGCGTTCGGCGTCGCGGCGTCGCCGAGAACTCCAAGCGCTTCCAGCTTGCGGCCAATCGAATCCACTTTCGGCTCCGGAAACGGCAATTCGTCAGCCCTGACGATCTGGTTCAAGCGCGAGCGGCTGCATCTGCAGCTTCGCGTCGGCGAGCGCCTGCAAACGGTCGGGCCGCGTCAAATGGGCGTATTCGGCGCGCAGAACATTGATCGCGTCGCGCTCTTTGTTGATCAAGTGATGCATTTTGACGATCTGCTCGGAGGCGTAGATGGTCTCGTATTTCACGCCATAGACATAGGCGGCCGAACCGAGGACCCCGAGAATCGCAAGCAAATGCACGAAAGCGCCACATCACTTCCTCCCCGCGCGCGCCGGCCTGAAAGTCGTCAAGCCAATCAGTTCCGCCTCGACCGCGATCGGCGCGGCTTCGGTGCGTTCGCCCCAGCGCAGCTTGGCCGAGCGCGCGCGCGGATTGGCGGCCAGTTCTTCAGCGCCGGGCGCGATCGGCTGTCCCGAGGCGACGCGAAAGCTCGGCGCCGCCAGCACAGGCTCGCCCGGCAGCCGACGCGACGCGGCCTCGCCGCGGCCGGAGCGGCGCGCGAGGAACTGCTTGACGATGCGATCCTCGAGCGAATGAAACGTGACCACCGCGAGCCGTCCGCCCGGCGCCAGGATGCGCTCGGCGGCGGCGAGGCCGCTGCAGCAATTGGCCGAGTTCGTCGTTGACCGCGATGCGCAAGGCCTGAAACGTGCGCGTCGCCGGATGGGTGAATTCTCCGGGTCGCGCGGGCGCGACGCGCTGGATCATGCGCGCAAGCTGCAACGTCGTCGTGTAAGGCGCCGTGACGCGGTCCGCGACGATCGCGCGCGCGATGCGGCGCGAGGCGCGCTCCTCGCCATAGCGGTAGAAGATGTCGGCAAGCGTCGCCTCGTCCTCCTCGATCAGGATGTCGGCGGCGCTGCGGCCCTCGCCTTCCATTCGCATATCGAGCGGCGCGTCGAAGCGCAGCGAGAAGCCGCGCTCGCCTTCGTCGAGTTGCATCGAGGAAACCCCGATGTCGAGCACGACGCCGTCGAGTTTCTCGAAGCCGAGGTCGCGCGCGATTTTGTCGAGTTCGCCGAAACGGCCGCGCACAAGCGTCAGCTTTCCCTCGCTCGCGGCGACAAGTCCCGCGCCGCCCGCGATGGCGTTGGGATCGCGATCGAGGCCGATGACGCGCGCGCCGCGCGCCAGCAGCGCGCGGGAATAGCCGCCCGCCCCGAACGTGCCGTCGAGGTAGACCCGGCCCGCGCGCGCATCGAGCGCATCGAGGCAGGCGTCGAGCAGCACGGGAATATGAGAGGCTGGTCCGCCGGCGGCGGGTTGTGTCTCGCCGCGCCCCCCACTCATTCCCGTGCTCCTCGCGCGATCTGGGGCCCCAAATCGGATCGCAGACGCCGCGCGCGAGCCGTGGCCTGCTCGAGATGCGCGGCAAAACGATTCGGTTCCCAGATTTGAAATTTCGCCCCCTGGCCGACGAAGACCGCCTCGTGGGCTAGGCCGATAGTCGCGCGCAGTCGCTCGCTCAGCATGATTCGGCCCTCCCCGTCGAAGCGCAGGAGTTCGCCGGTCCCGAGCAGGACGGTCGAAAGGTCCTCGCGCTCGCGCGAATAGGGCGCCATCGCATCGAGCATCGACTGAATCTCGTCGAGCAACGTCTGGCCGCCGCAGTCGAGTGCGGGATCGTCGAGCGCGGGATAGACGAACACGCCCTCGAACCCCTGCTTGGCGAGCGCGGCGCGAAACGGCGCCGGCGTCGAAATTCGCCCCTTGGCGTCGAACCGGTTGAGATATTGCGAGACAAAGCGATCCACGCCACAACCCCGACGCGTCGAAACGCACACGTCCCCTCGGCGCGCCCCGGGAGGCGGCCGTCACGAAGCGCGGAAATGGTCCGCACGTTGATGGGATGATTTGGGATAGCATGGGCAATTATGGGCGTCAACGAAACTCCCGCCGCGCGAAGCATTCGCAAGGCTGAAGTCTCCATTAGGGGTTGTTAAGGTTAAATTAGGGTTAGGGAACGGGCCCGTGCGGCCTCCGCAGAGGCCCGCAGCCCATCTTTCGCCGTTGAAACCTCGCGGTCAGGTCGCAGGCAACAGTTCGTCGAGTTCCTCGGAGCTCAATCCGGCGATTTGCGCCACGCTGACATCGAGGATGCTGATGTTGTTGAGCTGACCTTTGGGGAGCGAACTGATCGCAGCGCCGGAGAGGACTTCCGATTTCGCGCTCGAAAGATCCGGTGTGGAGGTCGGGGAAATCTCGACCAAAGTGTCGAGCGAACGCGGGCTCGCTAACGCGGCCGGCGAAGAGGCGGGTTCCGAGGCGGCGGAATTTGCGGCGACAGCGGAGGAAACCGGCGCGGCGACGGGCGAGGACAGCGGCCCCTCGATCGCGCTGGCTTGCGCGGCGTTGGCGAGGGCGTCAGAGACCCCCGAGACAGCGAGGCTGGAAGAGCCGTCCATTGTCGTCGCCCGCTTCATCTCCGGCCGCAACGAAGATTTCGATGAAACGAGCCCGTCGCGGCGATCGAAGCTCGCAATAACCCGACCTCGGACACGAGGTCGCCATATAGCAATGACTATACTCGCCAAGCTATTAAGCCTTTATTGCCAAAGATGTTTAATTATACGCATGGGGACTATGAATTTGATTACGGCCATCCGGTCCCGATTGAGTCCGCGGAGGCGCCATGTGGGCGATCTGAAACCCATCCCCGGCCCGGCCATGATGGCGGCCAACTCGGTCACCCAGGATTCCGCTCCATGTTCAAAACCTTCGCCGCCCTGACCGCGATTGCGCTTGTCCAGGTCGCGCCCGCTTTCGCCGACGATCGCGGCCCGGCCCCTACCCTCACCGTGGTCGGCGAGGCCGAGGAGGAGGTCCGGCCCGACATTGCGATAATTTCGCTCAATGTCGTCGATGATCGCGCTACCCCCGCCGAAGCGGCGGCCGAAAACGCGCGCCTGACGACTGCGGTCGTCGATGGGCTCAAGGGCTCGGGCGTCGACGCCAAGGATATCGCGACCGTCGGCCTCAGTCTGACGCCAATTCTGTCGGAACAGCGCGACCCCAAGAGCAACCAGGTCGTCAAGACGGCGCTTACCGGCTACCACGCCTCGAACGTGCTTCGCGTGCGCCTGCGCGAAATTGACCGTGCGGGGGCCTTGATCGCCGCCAGCGTGCAAAACGGCGCGCTTTATCAGAGCATCGCGTTCGAACTCTCCGACCGCGCGGCTCAGGAGGATGCGTTGCGGATCAAGGCGGTCGAGAACGCCGCGCATCGCGCCGCGCTCTATGCCCAGGGCGCACAACTGAAGCTCGGCCCGCTCCGCAATCTGAACGCCGGCGCAGGCCGCATGACTGCCGAATTCGCTGCGCCGCGCGCCATGGCCGCCGCGGCGCTCGGCGCGACCCCGCTGTCAATCGAGCCCGGCATGCTCACGCTGAACGAGACAGTCAACGCGACCTATGAATTATCTCCCCCGTGAGGAGGCGCCGAGGATAGTCCGGTCGCAATCCGGCGTCCGGTCCGGCTTGCCGACCCTGGCTCCGTCGAGCCAATATCCGTCGCCATGACGCGCCTCACCTTAGCCGAATTCCGCGCCTCGCTCGCCGGACCCGCTCCCCCCGAAGGTCTGAGCCTCGCGTTGCAGGCGCTCTGGCGGGACGCGCAAGGGCGACTGGGACGGCGCGCATGAACTGGCGCAGGCCGACGAGGGCGGCGAGGGCGACTGGGTGCACGCCTATCTGCATCGCAAGGAGGGCGACGCCGGCAACGCCGCCTATTGGTATCGCCGCGCTGGCAAACCGATGTCGCGCACGACGCTCGAGCAGGAATGGGCGCAGATCGCCGCCGCGCTGCTGGCGCAGGCGGGCTAGATCGGCGCGACCGGCCTCTGTCGCCCCCCGGGCGAAAACGGTTGGGAGGGCAGCGGGCAATATCAAACGCGGCGATGCGCCTGGGCGCGCGCCTGAGGCGGGTCTGGCGGATGCGCCGTCAACCAAACTTCGGATCGAGTTCCCCGCTCGCGTAGCGCTTGGCCATCTCCGCCGGGGTGCAGCACCTGCTTGATCTTCGAGGCCTGGCCCGCCGTGCCGAATTCCTGGAAGCGCAGCTTGACGAGCTTGACCATCGCCTCCAGCGCGGGCTTCAGATATTTGCGCGGATCGAACTCCTCCGGGTGCTGCGGTCAGCACGCGGCGGATCTGGCCGGTGATCGCCATGCGGTTGTCGGTGTCGATGTTGATCTTGCGCACGCCGTGCTTGATGCCGCGCTGGATTTCCTCGACCGGCACGCCGTAGGTCTGCGGCATCTTGCCGCCGAACTCGTTGATGATGTCCTGCAGGTCCTGCGGCACCGAGGACGAGCCGTGCATCACCAGATGCGTGCTCGGCAGCTTGCTGTGGATCTCCTCGATCACGTTCATCGCCAGGATGCGCCGTCGGGCTTGCGCGAGAACTTGTAGGCGCCGTGCGAGGTGCCCATCGCGATGGCGAGCGCGTCGACCTTGGTCTCGCGCACGAATTTGACGGCTTCGTCGGGGTTGGTCAGCAACTGGTCGTGGCTGAGCGTGCCCTCGGCGCCGTGGCCGTCTTCCTTGTCGCCCTTGCCGGTCTCGAGCGAGCCGAGCACGCCGAGTTCGCCCTCGACCGAGACGCCGCCGAGATGCGCGATGTCGGTGACTGTCTTGGTCACGCCGACATTATAGTCCCAGTCGGCCGGGCGTCTTGCCGTCCGGCCTCAGCGAGCCGTCCATCATGACCGAGGTGAAATTCGCCTGGATCGCGCTGACGCAGGTCGCCGGGCCGTTGCCGTGGTCGAGATGCACGCAGATCGGGATTTGCGGATAGATCTCGGTCAGCGCGTCCATCATGTGGCGCAGCATGACGTCGTTGGCGTAGGCGCGCGCGCCGCGCGAGGCCTGGATGATGACCGGCGCGTCGAGCGCGCTCGCCGCCTCGCCGATCGCCAGCGCCTGCTCCATATTGTTGATGTTGAACGCGGGCACGCCATAGCCGTGTTCGGCGGCGTGATCGAGCAATTGACGAAGCGTGATGCGGGCCATGTTCGGCGTTTCCTCCTGTTCGGCTTATTTCGCGCGCAGCGCCTCGACGCCCGGCAGGACCTTGCCTTCCATCCATTCGAGGAAGGCGCCGCCGGCGGTCGAGACATAGGTGAAATCGTCGGCGACGCCCGCCGCGTTCAGCGCGGACACCGTGTCGCCGCCGCCGGCGACGGATTTCAGCTTGCCGTCCTTGGTCAGGAACGCCGCGGTCTTGGCGATCTGCATCGTCGCCGCGTCGAACGGCGGCAGTCTCGAAGGCGCCGAACGGGCCGTTCCAGACCAGCGTCTTGGCGTCGGCGAGCGCCTCCTCGACCGCGACGATCGACTTCGGCCCGATGTCGAGGATCATCTCGTCCTCGCCGACATGATCGACATCGACGAAGCGCGACGGCGCATGCGCCTTGAATTCCTTCGCGACCGTCGCGTCGACCGGCAGCAGGATGCGGCAATTGGCCGGCGGCCGCTGCTCCAGGATCGAGCGCGCGGTGTCGGCGAGATCCTTCTCGCACAGCGACTTGCCGACGCCTTGCCTTGCGCGAACAGGAACGTGTTGGCCATGCCGCCGCCGATGATCGAGGATGTCGACCTTCTTGACGAGATTGCCGAGCAGATCGAGCTTGGTCGAGACTTTCGCGCCGCCGACGATCGCCGCGACCGGGCGCGTGGGCGTCGCCGAGCGCCAGCGTCAGCGCGTCGAGTTCGGCCTGCATCGCGCGGCCCGCATAGGCCGGCAGTTTGTGCGCGACGCCTTCGGTCGAGGCGTGCGCGCGATGCGCGGCGGAAAAGGCGTCGTTGACATAGAGATCGCCGAGCTTGGCGAGTTCCTCGACGAAAGCCGGATCGTTCTTTTCCTCGGCCTTGTGGAAGCGGGTGTTTTCCAGCAGCAGCACGTCGCCGTTCTTCATCGCCGGCGACCGCGGCTTGGCGGGCTCGCCGATGCAGTCGGCGGCGAACGCCGACCGGGCGGCCGAGAGGTTCGGCGACGCCGCGGCGACCGGGCTGCAGCGAATTGGCCTCGTCCGGCCCGCCCTTCGGGCGGCCGAAATGCGCGAGCAGGATGACCTTGCCGCCCTTGTCGGCGATTTCGCGGATCGTCGGCAGCACGCGCTCGATGCGCGTGGCGTCGCTGACCTTGCCGTTCTCCATGGGCACGTTGAGATCGACGCGCAGCAGCACGCGTTTGCCTTTGACGTCCGCGTCGTCGAGAGTGCGGAATTGGCTCATGGTCGGGCTCCCTGGCGTGATGGCGTGCGGTTCGTGGAAGCGGCGAGCGCGGTTTCGGCCGCGCTCGCCCGCTTGGCGGATCAGATCAGCTTGCTCAGCGCGACCGACGTGTCCGCCATGCGGTTCGAGAAGCCCCATTCGTTGTCGTACCAGGAGAGCACGCGCACGAACGTGCCGTCGATCACCTTGGTCTGGTCGAGATGGAAGACCGAGGAATGGCTGTCGTGGTTGAAGTCGGTGGAGACGTTCGGCTGGTCGGTGTAGCCGAGGATGCCCTTCAGACGACCCGTTCGCGGCGGCCTTGATCGCTTCGTTGATCTCTTCCTTCGTCGTCGCGCGCTTGGCGACGAACTTGAGATCGACGACCGAGACGTTCGGGCGTCGGCACGCGGATCGCCGAGCCGTCGAGCTTGCCCTTGAGTTCGGGCAGCACGAGGCCGACCGCCTTGGCGGCGCCGGTCGTCGTCGGGATCATCGAGAGCGCCGCGGCGCGGGCGCGATAGAGGTCCTTGTGGAACGTATCGAGCGTCGGCTGGTCGCCGGTGTAGGAATGGATCGTCGTCATGAAGCCGTGGTCGATGCCGATGGCGTCGTTGAGCACCTTGGCGACCGGCGCGAGGCAATTGGTCGTGCAGGAGGCGTTGGAGACGACGAGATGCTCCTTCGTCAGCTTGTCGTGGTTGACGCCGTAGACGACGGTGAGGTCCGCGCCGTCGGAGGGCGCGGAGACGAGGACGCGCTTGGCGCCGGCGGTCAGATGCGCCGCCGCCTTCTCGCGCGACGTGAAGATGCCGGTGCATTCCAGCGCGATGTCGACGCCGAGGTCCTTGTGCGGCAGCTGCGGTCGGGTCCTTGATCGCGGTGACCTTGATCTTGCCGCCGCCGACGTTGATCGAATCGCCGTCGACGACCACTTCATGCGGGAAGCGGCCGTGCACGCTGTCGTAGCGCAGCAGATGCGCGTTGGTCTCGACCGGCCCGAGGTCGTTGACGGCGACCACCTGGATGTCCTTGCGGCCGGATTCCACGATCGCGCGCAAAACGTTGCGCCCGATGCGCCCGAACCCGTTGATCGCCACCCGTACCGTCATCGCCTGATCCTCCGTCTGGTCGCCCTGCCGCGCGGCCGAACGACGATCGCAGAGCCCGCCGGCGGCTTCGTCGCAGTGTTTTCATTGATCCGTTCGCCAAAGTCCAGTCGGCGGCTGCGCCTTCGCATGTCTAAGGGCTGGCGCGCCAGGTGGATAGAGCCGCATTATGCGCGGCGATGCGAAGCAACATCTGTGACGGCCGGCGCCAATTCGTCGACCCGGCGCCGTGCCGGAACGCGTTGACGCCCGATTCATCCATCGCGTAAACAGGAGCCCGCAACGGATGGAATCAAATGGGCCTTGAACCCCGCCGAGATCCCTGAAGCGCATGCGCGCCGCGCTCGATCTCTTGGAAGCCGCGGTCGAGCGCCGCCTGCAGCGCGACGCGCGCCGACGCCGACGCCGACGAGGAATTCGCGCTGATGCAGGACGACCGCGCGCGCCTCGCGGTGGAACTCGACGGGGCGCTGAGCGGCAATCGCGCGCATTGCTGGCGGCCAACACCGCGGCGGGCGAACGGTTGGCCCGGGCCTGCGCGACGATCGAGGACTTGCTGCGGCGGGCAGGCCGACGAGGGCCGCCTGAAAGGAGGGATCTGGGATGGCGCAGGTCGAGCGTTTCCATCGGCGGCCGGGCCTATCGGCTCGCCTGCAATCCCGGCGAGGAGGCCCATCTCGAGGCGCTCGCCCGCCGCGTCGACGAAAGATCCGCGAAATGCGCGCGTCTTTCGGCGAGATCGGCGACCAACGGCTGACCGTGATGGCCGCGCTGAAAATCGCCGACGAGGCGAGCGAAGCCAGGCGGCTCGCGGAGACCGAGGCGGCCAAGACGGCGGCGGCGCAGCGCGCCGCCGAGGACGCCCGAGCCGAACTCGGACCGTCGCGCCCGCGCATTGGCGCACACGCTCGACGAGGTCACGGCGCGGCTCGACGCCCTCGCCGTCGCCCTCGCCGGGCCGGCAAAGGACTGAGCGCCCGTCAAAACACGGAGGGAGGCGCGGCTGGGTGGGCTGCGACGCCCTTGTCGTCGACGCCGGACTGGCCCAGCTCGATGCGGCGGCGCAGCCGCGCGCCGCCGACTTCCCGCGTTACGCCGCGGGATTTGACGCGGGCCGCGCCGTCAGGCTTTCCCGGCGCCCGCCATCATGCGCTGCACCGCGCTGAGGGTCGCCTTCAGCGACGCCGTCACGATGCTCGGGTCGATGCCGACGCCGTGCAGGATATTGCCTTCGGCGTCCTGGATCTCGACATAGCTCGCCGCGGTCGCGTTGGCGCCGCGGCCGACCGCGTGCTCGTGATAGTCGAGGAACGAGAAGTCGATCGAGAAGCCGCGCTTCAGCGCGTCGACGAAGGCGTCGATCGGCCCGTTGCCGTCGCCCTCGAGCGTGAACGTCGTCCCGTCCGCCTTGCGCAGCGTCGCGATCATCTCGCGGTTGTCGGGGCTGGTCGGCAGCCATCTGCTGCTTGACCAGCGTCAGCGGCGCGTCGGCGAGGATGATAGGTCTGCTGGAACAGCGTCCCAGATGTCGTCCGAGGTCAGCTCCTTGCCCTCGCGGTCCATCCTGGCTTGCGCGATCTTGGAGAACTCGACCTGCAGCGGGCGCGGCAGGTCGAGGCCGTGGTCGGCGCTTGCAGCAGATAGGCGATGCCGCCCTTGCCGGACTGGCTGTTGATGCGGATCACCGCCTCGTAGCTGCGCCCGACGTCCTTCGGATCGATCGGCAGATACGGCACCTGGAACACGGGCTCGTTGCGCTTCTCCTGCGCCTCGAAACCCTTCTTGATCGCGTCCTGATGCGAGCCGGAAAACGCGGTGTAGACGAGCTCGCCGACATAAGGATGGCGCTGGTGGACCGGCAACTGGTTGCAATATTCCGACGACCTCGCGGATCGCGTTGACGTCGTGCAGGTCGAGCTCGGGATCGACCCCTTGCGTGAACAGGTTCAGCGCCATCGTGACGATGTCGACGTTGCCGGTGCGCTCGCCGTTGCCGAACAGCGTGCCCTCGACGCGGTCCGCGCCCGCCATCAAGGCCAGCTCCGCCGCGGCGACCGCGGTGCCGCGGTCGTTGTGCGGATGCACGGAGAGGATGACGCTGTCGCGCTCCGAAGATATGGCGGCCGAACCATTCGAACTGGTCGGCGTAGGTGTTCGGCGTCGCCATCTCGACGGTCGCGGGCAGGTTGAGGATCAGGCGCTTCTGCGGCGTCGGCCGGATCACGTCCTTGACCGCCTCGCAGATCTCCAGCGCGAAATCGAGCTCGGTGCCGGTGAAGCTCTCGGGCGAATATTCGAACACAAAATTCGTCTCCGGCGCCGCGTCGGCGAGCTGCTTGACCTGCCGCGCCGCGGCGACGGCGATGTCCGACGATGCCCTTGCGGTCGGTGCGGAACACGACGTCGCGCTGCAGCGTCGAGGTCGAGTTGTAGAAGTGCAGGATGACGTTCTTGGCGCCCTTGACCGCCTCGAAGGTGCGCTCGATCAGTTCCGGCCGGCATTGCGTCAGCACCTGGATCGCGACGTCGTCGGGGATCTTGCCGCCCTCGATGATGGAGCGCACGAAGTCGAAATCGGTCTGCGAGGCCGAGGGGAACGCGACCTCGATCTCCTTGAAGCCCATGCCGACGAGCAGGTCGAACATCCGGTTCTTGCGCTCGACGCCCATCGGCTCGATCAGCGCCTGGTTGCCGTCGCGCAGGTCGACCGAGCACCAGATCGGCGCCTTTCAGATGACTTTCGAGGGCCATTGCCGGTCGGCAATTGGATCGGCGCATAGGCGCGGTATTTGGAAATCGGCATGGCTGGTCATGGCGGAACCCTTGGAGCCTTGCGGCGCGCGCCTCATCGCGGGCGACACGCGCCAGCGAATTTTAACGATAAGGAAAGTTGCGAAGTCGAACGAAGGCGTCCCGGCGCGCTCAGAGCGCCGGGCGGCTAAGTCGCAGGACTCAAAAGTCGGGTCGAGGACCGCATTCGCATGCGCCCTTATGCAGCAGATGGAGGGCTAGAAAATCAACCTCGAATCCTGATTTTGCGCTCCCTTCCGGCCCGCCGGCGCTGGTTTTGCGCTCGTGTCGGCTCAAATTTCCGCAGCTTCGCCGCCCGATCGGCGCCTGGAATTTCGGCGCCGCGACAGCTGACGCGGTTCGAGTTGAGTTGCCACGCGCCGCGCTAACATGTTACCTACCCGCCCGGCCTTGGGGATCGCCTGCAATTCAACGGGGGGTCCAGCGCCTATTCTGGGAGGAATTGTTCATGAAGAAGCTGTCTGCTCGCCACTGCCGTCGCCGTCGGCGACCGCGTTCGCCGCGCCGTCCTTCGCCGCCGACGCGCCAACGATCCCGATCATCGTCAAGGACACCACGTCGTTCTACTGGCAGATCGTGCTCGCCGGCGCGCGCAAGGCCGGCAAGGACCTCGGCGTCAACGTTCCCGAACTCGGCGCCCAGTCCGAATCCGACATCAACGGCCAGATCTCGATTCTCGAGAACGCCGTCTCCGGCAAGCCCGCCGCCGTCGTCATCTCGCCGACCGAATTCAAGGCGCTCGGCAAGCCGGTCGACGAAGCCGCCAAGAAGGTGCCGATCATCGGCATCAATTCCTCGGCCAATTCGAAGGCGTTCACTTCGTTCCTGACCACCGACAACGTCCAGGGCGGCCGCATCGCCGCCGACGGGCTCGCCGAGGCGATCACCGCCAAATACGGCAAGGCGGAGGGCGAAGTCGCGCTCATCACCTCGCTGCCCGGCGTCGGCTCGCTCGACGCGCGCGCCAAGGGCTTCAAGGAAGAGCTTGCGGCCAAATATCCCGGCCTCAAGCTCGTCGCCGACAAGGTCGCCGACGGTCAGGCGACCACCGGCCTCAACATCATGACCGACCTGATCACCGCCAACCCGAACCTTCGCGGCGTCTTCGCCTCGAACCTGATCATGGCGCAGGGCGCCGGCCAGGCGATCGCGGAGAACAAGAAGGCCGATACGATCAAGCTGATCGGCTTCGACTCCGACGACAAGCTCGTCGGGTTCCTCAAGGACGGCACGATCTACGCCCTCGTCGTGCAGGACCCCTACCGCATGGGCTATGACGGCATCAAGACCGCGCTCGCCGCCTCCAAGGGCGAGAAGGTCGAGGCTTTCGTCGACACCGGCGCGAACCTGATCACCAAGGCCAACATGAACGACGCGAAACAGTCGGCTCTGTTGAACCCGAAGGTCAAGTAAGACTGTTCCGCAATCGGGCGGCGCGCGGATTGCGCGCGCCGCCGTTTTCGTAGAAATCGCGACCGTTCTGGGGATCGATCGCAGCGCGGCGATCGCGCCCCGACCCTGCGACGCGCTTGCATAGCGCGCACGCCGGCGTGATGATGAGCCGTCGAATTGCAATGCCAGCCTGAGCGGGCCATGACAACAGATAGCGCCACCGCCTCGAACCCGGCGCCCGGCTCCAATTCTCGTTCTGGAAAAACTCGACAAGCGGTTCGGCGCCACGCACGCGCTGAAAAGCGTCGACCTGGCATTCGAGGAAGGCGAAATTCACGCCATCGTCGGCGAGAACGGCGCCGGCAAATCGACCTTGATCAAGCTGCTGACCGGCGTCCATCCGCGCTCCTCCGGTGAGGTCTATTGGCAGCGGCGCGGCCGTACCGCTCGTCAACCCGCACGAGGCGATCAACCTCGGCATCAACGCGGTGCATCAGGAAGTGGTGCTCTGCCCGCACCTGACCGTCGCGGCGAACATCTTCCTCGGCGACGAGGTGGCGAGGGGCGGCCTGCTCGACAACAGGACGATGCTGCGCGAGGGCCAGGCGCTGCTCGACGAACTCGGCTTCGACCTGCCCGCCGGCGCGATCCTGTCTTCCCTGACCATCGGTCAGCAGCAATTGGTGGCGACGGCCCGCGCGGAACGGCGCGGCGCGAAATTCCTGATCTTCGACGAGCCGACCGCCTATCTCACCCGTCAGGAAGCGGCGGCTTTGTTCCGGCTGATCCGGCGATTGAAGGCCAAGGGCGTCACGATTGTCTATATCAGCCATCGCCTTGAGGAAGTGTTCGAACTCTGCGACCGGGTTTCGATCCTGCGCGACGGCGCGCTCGTCGGCACGCGGCGCATCGACGAGACCAACGAGGCCGACCTGATCGCCCTCATGATCAACCGCTCGATCGAACAGATCTACCACAAGGACAAGGTCGCTTTCGGCGCCACGATCCTGACCACGGAGAACCTGGCCGGCCGAGGGTTTCGCGACGTCAGCGTCGCCGTTCGCGAAGGCGAGATCGTCGGGCTCTACGGCCTCATCGGCGCCGGCCGCAGCGAATTCGTGCAGAGCCTGTTCGGCCGCTATCCCGCGACGAGCGGCCGCATCTTCTGGAAAGGCCGCGAGGTCGCGATCCGCAGCGAGCGGCAGGCGATGGACCTCGGCGTCGCGCTCGCGCCGGAAAGCCGGCGCGACCAGGGCCTGTGCCTCAATCTCGGCGTCGGCTTCAATCTCAACTTGCCGATCTTCAAGCGGCTCAGCTCGGGCCCGCTGATCAATTTCGGCCGGGAATCGAGCGCGGCCGACAAGCAGATCCGCGACGTCCAGATCAAGACCGCTTCGCGCGCAGCGCCGGTCACCAGCCTGTCGGGCGGCAACCAGCAGAAGGTCGTGATCGGCAAATGGCTGAACCACGGCGCCAAGCTCTTCATCTTCGACGAACCGACGGTCGGCGTCGACGTCGGCACCAAGGCGGAGATCTACCGGCTGCTCGGCTCGCTGCTGCAAAAGGGCGCCGGCATCATCATGATCTCGTCTTATCTGCCCGAGGTTTACGAACTGGCCGATACGCTGCATGTGTTCCGGAGCGGCGCGATCGTGGCGACGCATGGGCACAAGGACGCCTCGCACGAGACGATCCTGAGCGAGGCTATCGGCATCTGAGACGCAAATGGGGATAATGTCGGTATGAGCGACGCCAATCTGACCAAGACGCGCCGGGGCGGCGCCGGGCTCAATGTCCTCCTCGGCCTCACGTTGCTGGCGTTGCTGCTCCTGATGTGGCTCGCCCTGGCGGTCGAGACCCACACGTTCTGGACGTCCAACAATATCGCCAATCTGCTGCGCCAGGGCGCGATGATCGCCATCCTCGCCATCGGCGAGACCTTCGCCATCATCACGGGCGGCATCGACCTTTCGGTCGGCGCGGTCGCCGGCTTCATCAGCATGATGGTCGCCTGGCTGCTCACGCACGATCTCGGGCTGGCCTCCTCGATAGCGGGCGCGGTCGCGATATCGCTCGCCATTGGAATCTTCATCGGATTGTTCCACGCCTTCGGAATCGTGCAGATGGGCCTCCCGCCCTTCATCATGACGCTGGCGACGATGTACGCGCTGCGCGGCATCGGCCTTCTGATCACCAACGGCGCGACGATCTCGATCACAAACGACGCCTTCACCGGCTTCTCGCGCGCAAGTTTTCTCGGCTTTCCCTGGACGGACGGCACGTGGTTCGAAATGCCGATGCTGTTCTGGATGGTGATCCTGATCGCCGTCCCTGGATTCGTCTTCCTCAACATGAGCCGCTGGGGCCGCTATCTCTTCGCGATCGGCTCCAACGCCGAGGCGGCCCGGCTTTCCGGCGTCAACGTCAAGGCGATGACCTATGTCGCCTACGTCCTGTCCTCGTTCTGCGCGGCCTTCGTCGGCATATTGCTCGCCATGCGCATCGGCATCGGCAACCCGACCCAGGCCGAGGGCTGGGAGCTGCAGGCGATCGCGTCCTCGGTCATCGGCGGCACCAGCCTTTTCGGCGCCGTCGGCTCGATCCACGGTCCGCTGATCGGCTCCTTCATCCTGACCACGATCAACAACGGCGCGAACCTGCTCAATCTCAATCCGTTCTGGCAGCGCATCATCACCGGCGCCCTGATCATCGTCATCGTCTATTTCGACAGCCTGCGCCGCCGCAAACGCTGATCGCGCGAGATGCGCGACCCGCTGGCGGCCGGCGATCCGATCGCAGAGCGCCGCTACGCCTATGCCCGGGCCGCCGCGCGCGAAGGCGACTGGGCCGCCGCGATCGACGTCCTCGAGCAGACGATCGAACTGGCGCCCGAGTGGGCGGCGGCATGGTTCGCGCTCGGCGAAGCCAAGGAGAGGCTCGGCGATTTCGAGGGCGCGCGCGCAGCCTTGCGCGAGACTTTTCGGCTCGATCCCAGGGATCTGCAGGGCGCCGGCGTCCGACTCGCGCTGCTTGGCGAAGGCGCGCCGCCTGCGGCTTTGCCCGCCGCCTATGTCGCACGGCTGTTCGACGATTACGCGCCGCGCTTTGACGCGCACCTGACCCGCGAACTCGACTATCGCGGCCCGGAGTTGATCCGCGAGGGGCTCGACCGCTGCGCGCCCGGGCGCCGCTTCGCGCTCGGCCTCGACCTCGGCTGCGGCACCGGGCTCGCCGGCGCGGAATTGCGCGCGAGGGTCGCGCGGCTGATCGGCGTCGATCTTTCCCCCGGCATGATCGCCGAAGCGCGGCGAACCGGCCTCTACGACGCGCTCGAGGTCGGCGAGGTCGTCGCGTTTCTCGAAGCCCAGCCGTCGGACTGCGCCGATCTCGTCGTCGCCGCCGACGTGTTCGTCTATCTCGGCGACCTCGCACCGGTCTTTGCCGCCGTCGGGCGCGTTTTGACGGCCGACGGGCTTTGCGCGTTCTCGCTGGAAGCGGGCGCGGACGACGGGTTCCGGCTCGCCGCCTCGATGCGCTTCAAGCATTCGCTCGCCCATGTCGGAGAGGCGCTCTCCGGCGCCGGGCTCGAAGCCATCGCCATCGACGGGCAGTCGGTGCGGCGCGAAGCCGGGCGCGAGGTTCCCGGGCTCGTCGGGATCGTCAGGTCTTCGAAGCGCGCCCGCGCAGGATCGCCGCGTTGAGCTCCCCGCCGAATACGAAGATTGCCGCGATCGAATATAGGAACACCAGCGCCATCATGACATAGGCGAGGCCGGCATAGGTCCTGACATAATTGCGCGCATATTCGCTGAGGTAGATGCCGAACGCCTCCCCGAAGCCGATGCTGCAAATGAAGGTGACCGCGACGCCCGGCAGTATCTCGAGAAAGCGCAATCGTTTTGAGGGCAGCCAGCGATGGGCGAGGATCAGCGCGACCAGCAGCGAGAGCGTCGCAATACCGAGCCGGGCGAACGTCACCATCCAATGCAACGGCGCCAGCGCGGGCGCGAAATTGAGGGCGGTCGCCCAGATCAGCGGCCCGAGCACCACCAGAAACGCGAGCGCGAGCAGCGCGAGCGCGCCGAAGGCGACATAGAAGATCGACTGCAGCCGCAGCAGCCACCAGGGACGATGCTCGACGACGTCATAGGCTCGATTCAGCCCGGTTCGCAGCGCCTCGATGGCGCTCGAAGCGAAATAAAGCGCGAGGACGGCGCCGAAGGTCAGCAGACCTCCGCGCGGCGCCGTGAGCACGTCGTGGACTTCATTGGCGATCGGCCCCGCAACGACCGCCGGCCATATGCCGAACATCAGCCGCGCCGCCTCGTCGGACAAGCCTTGCGATCCGAAGAACCCCGCCATCGCCGTGACGAAGATCAGGAACGGAAACAGCGAGGTCAGCGTCGAAAGCGCAATATGGCTCGCGATCGCCCAGCCGTCGTCGGCGAGAAAACTGCCGATCGCGTCGAAGAGAATACCGCCCGTACGGCGCATAGGAATTCGAATCCCAATTCCAAACTGGCTTCGGCATTATGGCCGAGCGCGACGATAAAATCTGCGTCCTTAGGCGGCGTGTAGACCACAAGGGGGCGGGGATACGTGAAAGCGCGACGCCAAACAATCCTGGTGCAAGGAGCATCGGGTTCCGCCCCCTCGCCTAAAAGATCATTGCCAGCCGCGCTCCGGCGAAGCATTGTGCGCTGCAATAATATTTTCGAGGAGCCCGCCTTGACGCTCGACGACCTTGCCCTGGAAGCCCAGCACGCCGTGGAAGGCCTGCTCACGCGCGCGAGCGCTTCGCTCAGGGCGCGCCTGAGCGACAACGGCAAACTCAACGCGGGCAAGATCGAGCGGGAGCAGCACGCCGCGCACGGCCTCGCGTGGCTCGCGACCTATGTCGAGGCGATCAAGGAACTCGGCGGCTACGCCAGGCGCATGCGCGAGGAGGGGCGGTTCGGCGAGACCGAAGAGCTGCTCACCCGCATCGGCCTGGGGGAATATCTCGCGCAGATTTTCGGCGGAATTTCCATGAATCAGGGCGAAATCGTCCGTCTCGGCGATTTCGGCCTCGACGAGGAGACCGTCGCGCCCGCCCGCAAGGGCGCCGTCGCCAAGCTGATTGCGGAGGGCAACACGGTCGCCAATCGGGCCAGGCTCGCGGCGAAGATCGTCGACGGACATGAAGGCGCGGTCGGCGATCCCGGGCTCGACGAGACGCTCGAGGCGATCCGCACGGAAATGCGTCGCTTTGCCGACGCCGAGGTGGTCCCCCATGCGCAGGGCTGGCACCGCGCCAACGCCTATATCCCGCTCGAGGTCATCGCCGGCCTCTCCGAAATGGGCGTGTTCGGCCTGACCATCCCCGAGAGCTTCGGCGGGATGGGGCTCGGCAAGGTCGCGATGTGCGTCGTCTCGGAGGAGCTGTCGCGCGGATATATCGGCGTCGGCTCGCTCGGCACGCGCTCGGAAATCGCCGCCGAACTGATCCTCGTCGGCGGCACCGACGCGCAGAAGCAGCATTACCTGCCCAAGATCGCCAGCGGCGAGATCCTGCCGACCGCGGTTTTCACCGAACCGAACACCGGCTCCGACCTCGCTTCCCTGCGCACTCGGGCGGTGCGCGACGGCGACGTCTATCGCATCCATGGCAACAAGACCTGGATCACCCATCCCGTGCGCGCCGACCTGATGACGCTGCTCACGCGCACCGATCTGAATGAGCCGGGCTACAAGGGCCTTTCCATGTTCCTGGCCGAAAAGCCCAGGGGCAGCGACGCCGAACCGTTCCCCGCCAAGGGCATGTCCGGCGGCGAGATCGAAGTGCTCGGCTATCGCGGCATGAAGGAATACGAGATCGCCTTCGACGGCTTCGAGGTTCCCGCGAGCGCGCTGCTGGGCGGCGTCGAGGGCCAGGGCTTCAAGCAATTGATGGAGACTTTCGAATCCGCGCGCATCCAGACCGCGGCGCGCGCGGTCGGGGTCGCGCAGAGCGCGTTCGAACTCGGCAAGCGCTACGCCATGGAGCGTGTGCAGTTCGGCAAGGCGCTGGTCAATTTCCCCCGCGTCGCCGACAAGCTGGCGATGATGGCGGTCGAAATCCACATCGCTCGCCAGATCACCTATTTCGCCGGCCGAGCGAAGGACGCGGGCCGGCGCTGCGACCTCGAGGCGGGCATGGCCAAGCTGCTGGGCGCGCGCGTGGCCTGGGCCGCCGCGGACAATGCATTGCAAATCCACGGCGGCAACGGCTTCGCGCTGGAATACCCGATCTCGCGCGTCCTCTGCGACGCGCGCATCCTCAACATTTTCGAGGGGGCGGCGGAAATCCAGGCTCAGGTGATCGCAAGACGCCTGTTGGAGGGCGGCAACTGAGCCGGCGCCTCAGATACGCTCCAGCCTGACGTGGGCGACGCCGGCCTGGCGAAAGCCGAGCACTCCGGCGGCGAAAGTGGAGACGTCGATGATGCGTCCGCGCGCGAAGGGTCCGCGATCGACGATCACAACAATCGCGCTGCGGCCATTGTCGAGATTGGTCACGCGCACACGCGTCCCGAACGGTAAGGTTTTGTGTGCGGCGATCATCCCGTTGTGATGTGGATTTGTGTAATACGTGGCTTGACCGAATTCATCCGCCTGAGCGGCCGAAGCTAAACAGAGCGCTATTAACGCAAATACCAAATTGTAACGCAATTTCAACTCCTTATTTATACGTAAAGTCTTGTCGAAACCTCCAGGCGCTCCCTCTAATCTGCCTCATGACGCCACAATGCGTCGAAACAACGGCAGCCCCAATTTCGCCATGCTTGGCGCTCCAATCATGTAACCCGTTGGCGGGTCAGCGAAGCCGGGATTCGGCGGGGCGACTTGGGGGGAGGAACGGCCGGGACGGACGGGTTTGGCGTTCGGACGGCCGCGAGGCGGGGGGCTTCTCGTGAAAGTTTTGGTGATCGGCGCGGCCGGAATGATCGGGCGCAAACTGATGGAGCGGCTGGCGCGCGAGGGCGAACTCGGCGGCCATAAGATCGATGCGGCGCACTGCGTCGACATTGTCGCCCCGAACCCGATATCTGCGCCCTTCCCGATTCAGGCCGAGGCCTGCGACATAGCGGCGCCCTATATCGCGCCCAAGCTGGTCGCCGGGCGGCCGGACGTGATCTTCCTGCTCGCCTCGATCGTATCGGGAGAGGCGGAGGCCGATTTCGAGAAGGGCTACAGCATAAATCTCGACGGGACGCGGATGATTTTCGAGGCGATACGGCATGAAAATGCGCGCTCGAACGGCGCCTACAAGCCGCGTCTGGTGTTCACTTCGTCGATCGCCGTGTTCGGGGCGCCCTTCCCCGAGACGATCGGCGACGAATTCTTCACGACCCCGTTGACGAGCTACGGCACGCAGAAGGCGATCTGCGAATTGCTGCTCGCCGATTATTCGCGGCGTGGTTTCTTCGACGGCATTGCGCTGCGCCTGCCGACCATCTCGGTGCGGCCGGGCCTTCCCAACAAGGCCGCCTCGGGCTTCTTTTCCGGCATTATTCGCGAACCGCTCGCCGGCAAGGAGGCGATCCTTCCGGTCGCGGAGACGGTCCGCCATTGGCACGCCTCGCCACGCTCGGCGGTCGGATTTCTCATCCACGCCGCAACGATTGACTTGGGCAGGCTCGGCGCCCGCCGCAGCGTGACCCTGCCGGGCGTGTCCGCGACCGTCGGCGAGCAGATCGAGGCCCTGCGCGCGGTCGCCGGCGAGGCTGCGGTCAAACGGATCAGACGACAGCCCGATCCCGTCATCGAACGGATCGTGGCGGGCTGGCCGACGCAATTCGACGCCTCGCGTGCGCGCGCGCTGGGTTTCAAGGCCGAGCCGTCTTTCGCCGAGATCATTCGCGCCTATATGGAAGACGAAAATGTCCGTCCTGGCGCCTGACACCGCCCGCGAACTTGTGGGCTCCGCCGCCGTCTCGGTTCCCGAGGCGACGCTGGCGGCTGCGCCTTCGCGCCGGCGCAGGCTTCGGACTCGCCGGACGTCTGCTGATGCTCGCGATCCTCAGCGTGATGACGGCGATCCTGCTGTTCTACGTGACGCGCTTGTCGCTATCGCGCGAGAACTGGCTGCGCGACCGGCTGGTCGCCGCGCAGACCGCGGCGCTGGTCTTCGGCGCCGACCAACAGGCGCCGCTGCCGCAGGATCTGACCAAGAAGATCCTGGGCACCGTCGGCGCCAAGATGATTTTCCTGCAGATGCAGGGGCGGCAGGTGCTGCTCAGCGGCTCCGCAACGCCGCCGACCCCCGACTATTATTTCGACCTTACCGAATCCCAGCTTCCTCGAAGCTGTCGAGGCCGCGGTGCAAACGCTGTTCGCTCCGCGCGGGTCCATTCTCAAGGTCGTGGGTCCCGCGCCGATGGATGGGTCGCGGGTCGAGATCACGATCGACCAGACGCCTCTGATCGACAACATGTGGCGCGTCTCGCGCAACTTCCTGACGCTCTCGCTGACCGTGTCCGCGGCGGTCGTGTTCGTGCTCTGGCTCGCGCTCTGGCAACTGGTGATCCGGCCGGTGCGCCGGCTGACGTCCAGCATCATTGCGTTCGGCGAAAAGCCGCAAGACGCCTCCGGCATAGTCGCGCCGAGCGGACGCGACGACGAGATCGGCCGCGCCGAGGCGGCGCTCGCGCAGATGCAAGGTTCGCTCGCGCATGAACTCAGCCAGCGCAAACGGCTGGCCGAACTGGGCATGGCGGTGGCGCGCATCAACCATGATCTGCGCAACATGCTCGCGGCCGCGCAATTGATCTCGGATCGATTAGCTACGATTTCCGACCCGCTCGCGCAGCGGCTCGCCCCGCAGCTCGTGGCGACGCTCGACCGCGCAATTCAGTTCTGCCAGTCGACGCTTACCTATGGCGCGGCGCGCGAGCAGGCGCCGACGCGCCGACGTTTCGACCTGCGCGAGATCGTGCGGCAGGTCGTCGAGACCGCGGAGGCGACCGGCGCAGGCGCGATCCTCTATGCCATCGACATTCCGCCCAATTTCGAATTGTTCGCCGACCCCGACCACGTGCGGCGCGTGATCGAGAATCTCAGCCGCAACGCCGCTCAGGCGCTGCAGAGCCAGGGCTCCTGCGGCGAACGCCCGCCCGCGATCCGCTTCGCCGCGATCCGCACTTCGGGGGGAATGGCGCTGATCGAGATCAGCGACAGCGGCCCCGGATTCTCGCCCGATCAGAGCGCGAAGATCTTCGAGCCGTTCCATCTCTCCACGCGCGAAGGCGGCTCCGGGCTGGGCCTCGCGATCGCGGCCGATCTTATCGCCCGCAACGGCGGCTCGATTACGCTCGCGCCGGCCCAGGTCGACGATTTTTACTGCGGCGCGCGTTTCCTGATCACGCTGCCGACTCCGAGGATTCGCGCAGGCCCATTCGCACGGCGCTCGGCGCCTGATATGACCCCTTGCCGAGCGGGGCGACGCCCGGCGCGCGCGCTCCCTCCACCCGCCCGGACTTCCCATGACCGCCCCCGCTGTGTCCCGCTCGCTCTCCGGCGCGCTGCTTGCGTTGTCCGGTTGGGCGGCGTTCAGCCTGCAGGACGCGATCGTCAAATGGCTGGTCGTCGAATTGCCGGTGCCCGAGGTGCTGTTCGGCCGATCTTTGGTGATCGTCGCGCTTTCGGCGCTGATCGTGCGGCGCGAGGACTACCGGGCGATGGCCGAACGCCCGAACGCGATCGCCATCACGGTGCGCTCGGCGTTGATCCTCGTCGCCTGGCTCGCCTATTACCGCGCCTCGCGCTCGCTGCAACTGGCCGAACTCGTGACCTATTATTTCGCCGCGCCGCTGTTCGTGGTCGCGATGTCGGCGCCGCTCCTGCGCGAATATGTCGGGCGTCGGACGCTGGTTCGTCACGGCGGTAGGCTTTGCCGGCGTATTGATCGCCGCAAATCCCTCCGGCGGGCGGCGCCCTCGAGCCGATCGCGCTCGCGCTGCTCGCCGCCGCGGCCTGGGCGCTGACGACCATCCTCGCGCGCGGCCTCGCCCGAGGGGTCAGCACGCCCGCGATGATGCTCGGCGGCTCGGTCGGCTTCGTCGCGGCCTGCGGACTCATGCTGCCAGCGATCGGCGTCTGGCCGAGCTTGCGTCAGGCCGCGCTGATGGGCTCGATCGGCCTCGTCGGCGCGATCGGTCAATATTTCTGGTTCGAGGGCGTCCGGCGCGCGCAGGCCTCGCTGCTGGCGCCGCTCGAATATACCTTGCTCGCCTACGCGATCTTCTGGGGCTACGTGGTCTTCGGCGACCTGCCGAGCCTGCGAACGCTGATCGGCGCCGCGATCATACTCACAAGCGGCCTCATGGCGATGGCGATCGAGCTCCGCCGGCGCCGGATCGCGCCGCGGGCGGCCTGATGCGCGCCAATTGCCGGGTTTACGCGCCCACGCGCATCCTCTATCAGTCCGCGCTCTGGGGAGTCTGCCATGAACGCCCGCGAGACCGTCGCGAACAAGACCTTAGCGATCAGCTTCCTGTCGTCGGGGACATCAGAGGCGCATGAGGCGCGCGACCATCTCGTCGCGCTCTACGGCGATTGCGCGCCCGAGGAGGCCGACGTGATCGTAGCGCTCGGCGGCGACGGCCTGATGCTGCAGACCCTGCATCGCATGATGGACGCGCCCAAGCCGATCTATGGCATGAACCGCGGGTCGGTCGGCTTCCTGATGAACGAATATTCCGAGCACGACCTGCCCGCGCGTCTGGCCGCCGCTCGGCCGTCCATCATCCATCCGCTGATCATGCGCGCGACCGACCTGAAGGGCGGCCACACCATCGCGCGCGCGATCAACGAGGTTTCGCTGCTTCGGCAGACCTCCCAGTCGGCGAAGCTGAGGCTTTCGATCGACGGCGCCGTCCAGTTGAAGGAGCTCATCGCCGACGGCGTTCTCGTCGCGACGCCTGCCGGCTCGACCGCATACAATCTCTCGGCGGGCGGGCAGATCGTGCCGCTCGGCGCGCCGCTGATGGCGCTGACCCCGATTTCGGCCTTTCGGCCCCGCCGCTGGCGCGGCGCCCTTCTGCCCGACCGGGCCCGGGTCATCATCGACGTGCTCGAAGCCGACAAGCGCCCTGTCGCGGCGACCGCCGATCATTTCGAAATTCGCCGCGTCGAGCGGGTCGAGGTCGAGACCGACCACGCAACCTCGCTCGTGCTGCTGCACGATCCCGGCCACTCCCTGGACGAACGCATCCTGCGCGAGCAATTTGGCTATTAGGTCCAGGCGCTCGGGGGAGACTCATGTTCAGCGGCAAGACATCGGCGCTCGCGGCATACGAGAAAACCAGCTTTGCCCATGGCCCCTGGCGGCGCGACGTCTACAAGCGAGGCGCCGGCCCCGCGGTCATCGTCATTCACGAAATACCGGGGCTGCACCCGCTGGTGGTCCGCTTCGCCGATCGTATCGTCGCCGCGGGTATGACCGCCTACCTGCCCGTCCTGTTCGGCGTGCCGGGCCGACCCATCAGCTCGGGCTATGTGCTGGCCTCGCTGATCGACACGATCTGCATTCGACGCGAGTTCAATGTATGGGCCGCCGGCAAATCGAGCCCGATCGTCGGCTGGCTGCGCGCACTCGCCAAGACGGCGCATGAGGACTGCGGCGGAAACGGCGTCGGGGCGATCGGCATGTGTTTCACCGGCGGTTTCGCGCTCGCGATGATGACGGAGCCGGCGGTCGTCGCGCCGGTGCTCAGCCAGCCGTCCATGCCGATCGGCATCGGCTCGAAAACGCGCTCGGCCGGGATCGACGCCAGCGCGGACGATATCGCCTGCGCGCGCCGTCGATTCATGGATGAAGACCTTTCGATGATCGGCCTGCGTTTCAAGAGCGACAAGGCCGTCCCGGACGCGCGTTTCGAAACCTACCGGCGCGAATTCGGCGACAAATTCGAGACGATCGAACTCGAGGACGCCGACGCTGCGCCGTCCGATCGGCCGCCCCATTCCGTTCTGACGATCCACATGCGTGAGGATGGGCCGACCAAGGCCGCCGAGCAACGCGTGATCGCTTTCTTCAAACAGCGCACTGGGGCGTGAGGCCGTCGATCGGCTTCGACCGGGAGAGCACATGTCGGTAAATTCGCTCCAATATGCGGGATCCTCTTCTGATCTGCTGCAACTCGACGCGGTGGATCTTTCCGCCTTGATCGAAGCGCGCGAAGTCTCCTGCGTCGAAGTCATGTCGGCCACGCTCGATCGGATCGAGGCGCTCAATCCGCGCTTCAACGCGATCGTCGCGCTGCGCGAACGAGAAACCCTGATCGCCGAAGCGCGCAATCAGGACGCCGCGCTTGCGCATGGCGCGAAGCCGGGGCCCCTGCAAGGCTTCCCGATCGCCGTGAAGGACCTCGAGCCGGTCAAGGGATTGCCCTTCACCAAGGGCGCGCCGATCTTCCGGGATCGCGTGGCCGAGGCGGACAGCCCGATGGTCGAACGCCTGCGCGCGGCCGGCGCCATCATCATCGGCAAGACCAACGTCCCGGAATTCGGCCTGGGCTCGCAAACGACCAATCCGGTCTATGGCGCGACGCGCAACGCCTATGACGATCGCCTGACCTCGGGCGGCAGCAGCGGCGGCGCGGCGGTCGCGCTCGCGTTGCGCATGGCGCCGGTCGCGGACGGCTCGGACTTCGGCGGCAGCCTGCGCAATCCCGCGGGCTGGAACAACGTCTATGGCTTCCGCCCCAGTTTCGGCCGCATTCCCAAGGAACGGAGCGACGCCTGGACGCCCTCGATGACGGTGCTCGGCCCGATGGCGCGCAATGTCGCCGATCTCGCGCTGTTGTTCTCGGTGCAGGCGGGCTACGACGCGCGCGACCCTTTGTCGCTGGAAGGCGACGGCTCGAGATTTCGCGACGCCCTGGAGGCCGACATCCGCGGCAAGCGCATCGCCTGGGTCGGCGACTTCGGCGGCGCCCTGCCCTTCGAGCCCGGCGTGCTGGAGCTGGGCCGCGCGGCGATGCAGACCTTTGTCGATCTCGGTTGCATCGTCGAAGAGGCGAAACCGGATTTTCCGGTCGAAGACGCCTGGCGCGCGTTCGTGACATTGCGCCACTGGCAATCGAGCGGCGATCTCCTCGACGCCTACCGGGACCCGCAGAAGCGCGCCCTGCTGAAGCCGGCGGCGATCTACGAAGTCGAAAACGGTCTCGCGCTCTCGGCCTTCGACATTTCGGCCGCTTCCGCGGCGCGCACGCGATGGTCGCAGGCGATCCGGCGGTTTTTCGAGCGCTATGATTTTTGGGCGCTGCCGACGGCGCAGGTCTTCCCGTTCGACGTCCATCAAATGTGGCCGCGCCAGATCGCCGGACGCGAAATGGCGACCTATCATGAATGGATGAAATGCTCTGTCCCCGCCACGCTGTCCGGCTGCCCGACGCTCGCCGCGCCGGCCGGGTTCAATGCCGCCGGCCTGCCGATGGGCGTCCAGATCGTCGCGCCAAACCACGCGGAGATGGACCTGCTGCGGCTGGGACGCGCCTATGACCTCGCCACCCGCTGGCCCGACAGGCGTCCGCCGCCGGCTTTGAGGGAGCGCTCGGCATAGTCAATCGAGCGGCGTAAAGGTCAAACGCTCGTCAGTCGCCCGGCCGCTGGCAAGCCTTTTGCTCGGCCCTCGCATCGCCAAACCCGGAGCCTGTTCATGAAACGCGCCGACCTGACTGAAAAAATTCTCGACATCAAACGCGAGAAACAGTGGACCTGGAAATACATCTGCGACGAGATCGGCGAACTCTCGCCGACGCTGATCGTCGGCGCGCTGCTCGGGCAGATGAAGCTCGTCAAGCCGCTGGCCCGACGGGCGGCGGCGCTGTTCGGCCTAAGTCCCGCCGAAGAGGCGATGCTGAACGAGGTTCCCTATCGCGGGACGGCGATGCCGCCGACCGATCCGCTGGTCTATCGCTTCTTCGAACTCGTCATGGTCAACGGCCCCGCCTGGAAGGCCCTGATCGAGGAGGAATTCGGCGACGGCATCATGTCGGCGATCGACTTCGACTTCGCGCTCGAGCGCGAGCCCAACCCGAAAGGCGACCGCGTGCGCATCACGATGTCCGGCAAGTTCCTGCCCTATAAATATTACGGCGCCGGCCAAGGCCTGCCTGAATACGGCTACAAGGAGACGCCCTGAGCCGCCGGCGCCGAAGGGTTGCGCCCGATCCTCGCAATGCGGCATTGTGCCGATCATCGGCGCAGTTCACGGCGCCGGTCCGGGGGGCGGCGCCATGAAGTCGGACATCGAAGTCGCGCGTGAGTACAAGCTCGCTCAGATCGCTGAAATCGCGGCCAAGCTCGACATCCCCGAGACGGCGCTGCAGCCTTATGGGCGCACCATCGCGAAGATCGACGCCGAATTTCTCGCCTCGCTAAAGGGGCGGCCGGAAGGCAAGCTCATCCTGGTGACGGCGATTAGCCCGACCCCAGCGGGCGAAGGCAAAACGACGACGACGATCGGGCTCGGCGACGGCCTCAACCACATCGGCAAACGTGCGGCGATCTGCCTTCGCGAACCCTCGCTCGGCCCCTGCTTCGGCATGAAGGGCGGCGCGACCGGCGGCGGGCGCGCGCAGGTGGCGCCGATGGAGGACATCAATCTCCATTTCACCGGCGACTTCCACGCGATCACCAGCGCGCACAATCTGCTCGCGGCGATGCTCGACAATCACATCCATTGGGGCAATGCCCTCGACATCGACACGCGCCGCGTGGCCTGGCGGCGCGCGGTCGATATGAACGATCGCGCGCTGCGCGAGATCGTCGTGGGCCTCGGCGGCCCCGGCAACGGCTTTGCGCGCGAGGACGGCTTCGAAATCACGGTCGCTTCCGAGGTGATGGCCGCGTTCTGCCTGAGCGAGACCGTCGCGGATCTCGAGGAGCGGCTCTCGCGCATCGTCGTCGCCTCGACTAGGGCGAGGGCGCCGGTGACCGCGCGCGATCTCAAGGCGGCGGGCGCGATGACCGCGCTGCTGCTGCGCGCAATGCAGCCCAATCTGGTGCAGACGCTCGAGGGCTCTCCCGCTCTCATTCATGGCGGCCCCTTCGCCAACATCGCTCATGGCTGCAATTCGATCGTCGCGACGCGCGCAGCGCTCCGGCTCGCCGACTACGTCGTGACCGAGGCCGGCTTCGGCGCCGATCTCGGCGCCGAGAAATTCTTCGACATAAAATGTCGGCAGGCCGGACTGAAGCCGGCCTGCGCCGTGATCGTGGCGACCGCGCGCGCTCTCAAGATGAACGGCGGCGTCGCGAAGAGCGACATCCAGCACGAGAACCTCGCGGCGCTGAAGAGGGGGCTCGCCAATCTCGAGCGCCATGCCGCCAATATCAAGAAATTCGGGCTCGAGGTCGTCGTCGCAATCAATCGCTTCGGCACCGATACGCAGGCCGAACTCGACCTGATCCGTTTTGCTGCGCGCGAAAAATGCGGCGCCGACGCCGTCGTCAACGAGTCCTGGGGACGCGGAGCGGCCGGCGCCGAGGAACTCGCGCGCGCCGTGGCGGATCTCGCAGACCGCTCCGCCGGCGCCTTCAAGCCGCTCTATCCCGATGAAACCCCGCTGATCGAAAAGACGCGAACCATCGCGCGCGAAATCTATGGCGCGAGCGACATCTCGGCGGACGCCGCGATCCTTCGGCGGTTCGACGAGTTGGAGCGCGCGGGTTATGGCGATCTGCCGATCTGCATAGCCAAGACGCAATATTCGTTCTCGGCCGACCCAAAGCTGCTGGGCGCGCCGAGCGGCCACGTCGCGCCGATCCGCGAGGTCCGGCTGCGCGCCGGCGCCGGTTTCGTCGTGGTGCTGATGGGCGAGATCGCCACGATGCCCGGGCTCCCCAGGATCCCCGCAGCGGAATCGATCCAGGTCGTCGATGGCAAGATTGAGGGCCTGTTCTGAAGACGCGCGGCTGGCCAGGGCCGATCCTCCGAGCGCTCGGCCCGGGCCTGCGCCGCAGCGTCGCGCAGGTCGAGGAGCGTTTACGCGCATGAAACATGAATTCGATCGCCGCGCCCTTCTCCTAGGTCTGGCCGCGTCCCTCGCGTGTTTCGAAGCGCGCGCGGGCGACGACGCCCTCGCGGGGGCGCAAGACAAGCTCGCATCGATCGAAACCCGCGGGGGCGGCCGTCTCGGTGTCTTCGTCATCGACCCGGGCCGCGGGCGAAGCCTCCAGCATCGCGCCGACGAGCGCTTTCCCATGTGCAGCACGTTCAAGGCGCTCGCCGCGGCCGCGGTTCTGGCCCGCGTGGACGCGGGCGAGGAAAAGTTGGACCGCAGGATCGCCTATTCCGCGTCCGACCTGCTCGAATACGCCCCGGTGACGAGGGCGCGTCAGGCAGAAGGCGGCATGCCGCTCGGCGAAATCTGCGCGGCGGCGATCGACTACAGCGACAACACGGCGGCCAATCTGATGCTGCAGATCATCGGCGGGCCCGAAGGCTTCACGCGATACGCACGATCGCTCGGCGACACCGTCACGCGCCTCGACCGCAACGAGCCGACGCTCAACACGGCCGTCCCCGGCGACGCGCGCGACACGACTTCCCCGCGCGCAATGGCGCAAGACCTGCAGGCCGTTTTGCTGGGCGGCGCGCTGTCTGAGAGCTCGCGCCGGCAACTCGAATCCTGGATGATCGCGGACAAGGTTGGCGACAAGCGTCTGCGCGCCGGACTTCCGCCGTCCTGGGGAATCGGCGACAAGACCGGAACCGGCGACTACGGAACCGCCAACACGATCGCGATCCTTCGCCCGCCTCTGGGCGGGCCGCTGCTGGCTAGCGTTTACTACACGCAATCGTCCGGCTCGATGGACGCGCGCAACGCGATCCACAAGCAAGTCGCCGAAATCATCGTCGAGGCGTTCGCTTAAGAGGCCGAGATTACTCGGGCCGCACGATGCCTTTCTTCAGGATGATATTGCCGTAGAGGCGCCGCTCTCCTGTCGCGACGACCGCGAAGCAGGAATTGGCGCGGGCATAGAAAGCGAAGCGCTCGAGGCTCGCAAGCTTGAACTTCGCGCCCTCGCGCGCGGCGATGACCTTGCGGAATTCGCCGAAGACCGGTTGTTCCGCATCGGGCGCGCCGACGACCTGCATGCGCCAACAGGCCTCAGGGACGAAATCGTCGAGCGGCATCACGCTGAGAATGGCGTCGAGCGCGCGCGTGGCGTCGACGCCATCGAGCCTGACCACCTGCGGTCCCGCGGATTCGGCGGGATAATTGGCGTCGACGATGACGATTTCGTCGCCATGGCCCATAGCCCGCAAGACCTGCAGCAGGTCGGGCGTCAAGATCGGATCGAGGTTCTTCAACATGTCAGCGGTCTCTGGAGGATTCAGCGTGGAGTCGGCGCGTCGGCCCGCATAAGTCCCTCGGCCTTCAGCGCGCGCCAAAGCGCGGCGGGAATCTTGACGCCGAGCATGTCCGCGTTGCGGCGCACCTCGCTCGGCTTCTGCCCGCCGGGAATGACGCTGACGATCGCGGGATGACTGAGCGGAAAACGGATCGCCGCCTCGGCGAGCTTGACGCCATGCGCCTTGCAGATGGCCTCAATCCGCCGCACGCGCTCGAGAATGTCCGCCGGCGCCGGCGCATAATTGTAATGCGCGCCCGGCTTGGGGCCGGTCGCCAGAATGCCTGAATTGTAGGGACCGCCGATGACGACGCCGATTTTCTTCTCGACGCAGTAGGGCAGGAAACTGTTGAGCGCTTCCTGTTCGAGCAGCGTGTAGCGGCCGGCGAGCAGAAAGATGTCGAAGTCGCCGTTGCGGGCCAGGCGCTCCGCGACCTCCCACTCGTTGATCCCGGCCCCGATCGCCTTGATCGCGCCGCCTTCACGCAACTTCAGCAGCGCCTTGTAGCCGCCCTGCATGAATTCGCGAATGCGCTGGTCCGAGGCGTCCTTGCTGCCATGCGTGAACACGTCGACGTCATGGGCGTAGACGATGTCGATGTGATCCAGGCCGAGCCGCTCCAGCGAAAACTCTAGCGAGCGCATCACGCCATCATAGGAATAATCGAACACTTCGCGACGCGACGGCGTCTCGAAGAACGCTTCCGGGCGCGTTCTCTCCGCGGGCGGACACAATTGCAGCAGGCGGCCGATCTTGGTCGAGATCAGATAGGAGTCGCGCGGCTTGGCGCGAAGAAAACCATTGAGCCGCGTCTCGGAAAGACCGAGCCCATAGAGAGGCGCGGTGTCGTAGTAGCGCACTCCCGCCGACCACGCCGCGTCGAGCGTGGCGCGCGCTTCCTTCTCGGTCATCGGGCGATAGAGGTTGCCGAGCGGCGCCGCTCCGAAGCCGAGTTCGGTAAAGTCGAGTTCGGCGCTCGAACGCGACGTGAATTTGCGTTTGCGAATAGATCGCCCTTGCGCAGCCCGCGCCATCGTCCCCTCCCACCTCGCCGGCGCTTTGAACGCCGACACGCCATCCGATTTCGCGTCCCAAACGCATTGGGCCGCGACGGAACCTTTCGCTAGCATGTTGCGCGGCGGACGACGAGTGCGAAATGGGCTCGGGAATTTGATCCTGTTCGGCGCCGCTCTTGCAGGCTTGCGGCGGCGCAGCGCGGGTTGCGGCAGGACTTCGCCGCTCAGGCTTAATAATACTAATTTTTAGTGTTGTTTAATGCAGCGCGCCGGGCCCGGTCTGGTTGTCGAGGTCTCTGATGAAGGCCTCGAGCCGCGCGAGCGCGGGGTGACCGGGCGCGCCGCGCGCGAGGTTCTCGCGCATGCGCTCCAGACCCTCGCGCGCCGCGCCGATATGGTGTGGGGCGCGCAGCAGAATCGACTCCGTGTAGGCGATCGCGCGCTCGACGATGAGTTCGATCTTGTCCATCACCGCCTTCTCCGGACCTTCATTTTCCGAAGAAGGCGCGCGCAATGTCGGCGCCGTTGAGGTCAAGCTTTACGTGCGTCGTTTTGCTACGCTCCGGCTTGCGCCGGTTCGGCGAGGCCTCGCGGGCGCAGCCGGCGCAGGGCGCGTATATCCTATTGAAATAAAAAGCAGCGGCGGGTGACCAGGGCGCACGCCGCGGGCGCGGGGAAACCCGGCGGTTGCGCCAATTCCGAACGCATGCGGCTCAGCCGGGTCCGCGCTGCGTGTAGCCCAGGCGCTGATTCAATTGCTCGAGCAGGCGCATCGCGGCGTCGGCGATCACGGTCCCCGGCGGGAAGATCGCATCGACCCCGGCGTCGCGCAAAGGCTTGAAGTCCTGCTCGGGAATGACGCCGCCGACCGCTATCATCGCCTCGCCGAGGCCGACCTCGGCGAGGGCTCGCTTCAGCGCCGGCGCCAGCGCGAGATGGCCGGCCGCGAGCGAGGAGACGCCGACGATGTGCGCGCGCTTCTTGGCCGCGAGAACGGCGACCTCTTCGGGCGTAGCGAACAGCGGACCGATCTCGACGTCGAAGCCGAGGTCGGCGAACGCCGAAGCAATGATTTTCTGTCCGCGATCATGGCCATCCTGGCCCATCTTGGCCACGAGAATGCGCGGACGGCGGCCGTCGTTCTCTTCGAACGCGCGAGTCATCGCGATCACCCGGTCGTTGGCTTCGGCCGCGCGGCCGGAGGCCTGGAGATAGACGCCGGTGATCGACTTCGCCACCGCAACATGGCGCCCGAACGCCTTCTCCATCGCCAACGAGATTTCGCCGACCGTCGCCTTCGCCCTCGCCGCCTCGACCGATAGTTGCAGCAAGTTGGCGTGGCCGCGCGCGCCGTTGGTCAGCGCCTCGAGCGCGGCCTGAACCGCGGTCTCGTCGCGCTCGGCGCGCAGGCGCTTCAGTTTCTCGATCTGCAACGCGCGCACCGCGCCCGCATCGACCTTGAGCACGTTGAGCGCGCGCTCGACGTCGGGCGGGAACGTGTTGACGCCGATGACGGTCTGTTCGCCCGAATCGATGCGCGCCTGGGTTCGGGCCGCCGCCTCTTCGATGCGCTGCTTTGGCAGGCCCAGTTCGATCGCCTTCGCCATCCCCCCCAGCGTCTCGATCTCGTCGATATGGGCCTTGGCGCGCGCGGCGAGATCGGCGGTCAATCGCTCGACGTAGTAGGAGCCGCCCCAGGGGTCGATCACGCGCGTCGTGCCGCTCTCCTCGATCAGGAATAGCTGGGTGTTGCGCGCGATCCGCGCGGAGAACGGCGTCGGCAGCGCGAGCGCTTCATCGAGCGCGTTTGTGTGCAGCGACTGCGTATGTCCCTGCGTGGCGGCCATCGCCTCGATCTGCGTGCGTACGATATTATTGAACGGATCCTGCGCCGTCAGCGACCAGCCCGAGGTCTGACAATGCGTGCGCAAGGGCAACGACTTGTCCGACTTGGGCCCGAATCCCTTGACGAGGCCCGCCCATAGCAATCGCGCGGCGCGCAATTTGGCGACCTCCATGAAGAAATTCATGCCGATCGCCCAGAAGAACGACAGACGCGGCGCGAACTGATCGACGCTCATGCCGGCGGCGACGCCGGCGCGAATATATTCGACCCCGTCGGCCAGCGTGTAAGCGAGTTCGAGGTCCTGCGTCGCGCCCGCCTCCTGCATGTGATAGCCGGAAATCGAGATCGAATTGAACTTCGGCATGTGTTTCGCCGTGAAGGCGAAAATATCGGCGACAATCCGCATCGAGGCCGCAGGCGGATAGATGTAGGTGTTGCGGACCATGAATTCTTTGAGAATGTCGTTCTGGATCGTGCCCGAAAGCGCGGACATCGGAACGCCCTGCTCCTCCGCCGCAACGATGAAAAGCGCGAGCACCGGCAGGACGGCGCCGTTCATGGTCATCGACACGCTCATCGCATCGAGCGGGATGCCCTGGAACAGAGTGCGCATGTCATAGATCGAATCGATCGCGACGCCCGCCATGCCGACGTCGCCGGCAACCCGGGGGTGGTCGGAATCATATCCGCGATGGGTCGCCAGATCGAACGCGACCGAAAGCCCCTTCTGCCCGCCCGCCAGATTGGCGCGATAGAAGGCGTTGGACTCCTCCGCGGTCGAGAAGCCCGCATATTGCCGCACCGTCCAGGGCTGGTTGACATACATCGTCGGATAAGGCCCGCGCAGATAGGGCGGGAGACCCGGCCAGCCGCCGACGAAATCAAGCCCCGCGATGTCGGCGGGCTCATACAGCGACTTCACCTCGATGCCCTCGGGCGTCAGCCAGCGGGCGGCCGGCGCAGGCGCCGCGGCGGCGGCGGGCGTGGAAAACGGCAGCGAAGCGAAGTTCGGAAGCGAACCCATCGACCTGGCCCTCAAGGCGGCGCCCAAAGACGTCCGCGAATTGATCTCATCGATCGGCGCTTGACGGCGCCGCCTCAAAACTCACGCGACCGCGCCCGCGCGCCGCAACAGCCCGTCGAGGATCGCGACGGCGTCGCCGCCAGCGAAGATGAAGCCGTCGATCCCGGCCGCGCGCCAAGCCGTTTCTTGATCGCCCGGGCGGCCGGCCAGCATCAGATGGTTGGCGCCCGCCGCCTTGAGCGCCCGAGCAAAGGCCTCGGCGTGTTCGCGGTAGGCGTCGTCGGAGCCGCAGAGACAGGCCATGGCGGCGCCGCTGGCGAGAAATCGCGTCGCCGAGTCCTCGGCTTTGGAGGCGCCCGAATCCGCGATGGTTTCAATTCCGCCGGCTTCAAAGAGATCGCGGGCGAAGCCGACGCGACGCGCATGCGCGGACGGCGAACCGATCGCCGCGAGGAAGACGCGCGGCCGCTCGGCCAGCGCCTCGGCCGCATCGCGCAGGCGCTCGAACGGTTCGGCAACGCGCAGCGGCGCCAGCGCGGCCGCGAAAGCTTCGCCGGCAAATTCCGCCTTCGGCGGATTGGCGGGCAGCACTTCGATCCTGGCTTCGCCGAGATCGGGATGCGCGCTCACGCCCGTGATCGGCGCCTTCAATCGCGCCACGTCCCGCGCAAGCGCCTTCGCGGACTCGCCGATCGCCTTCTGGAACTCGCCGGACCGCAGCGCATCGGGCAAGCCGCCCGCGCGCTCGAAGGATTGGAACAGACTCCAAGCCGTTTCGCTGAGCCCGTTCGTCAGCGCCTCGAAGACGCCGGCGCCGGCGGCGGGATCGGCGACGAAGCCGAAATTCAACTCACGTAGTTCGATCAACTGTGTATTGCGCGCAAGCCGCCGCGCGAAGGCGTCGGGCAGGCCGATCGCGCGGCTGAAGGGCAGCAGCGAGACGCTGTCGGCGCCGCCGAGGCCGGCGGAAAACGCGGCGAGCGCGGCCCGCATCACGTTCACAAAGGGATCGCGCGCGCTCATCATCCGCCACGCGCTTTCGGCGTGCACGCGCGCCGCCTGCGGCGGCAGGCCGGCGGCTTCGCCGATACGCGCCCAGAGCCGTCGAACGGCGCGGAATTTGGCGAGCGTCACGAATTGGTCGGCGTCGGCGGCGAGGCGAAACGAAATCGCGGCGCGCGCGTTCTCGGGCGACAAGCCGCCGCTTTCGAGCGCGCGCCAGTAGCCGACCGCGGCGCCGAGCGCATAGGCGAGTTCCTGTGCGGGGGTTCCTCCCGCCGCATGGACTGGGCGCCCGTCGGCGGCGACAAACGGGCCCCTGAAACCCTGCCCTTTCAGCCCTGCGACCAGCCTGGTCAGAGCCTCTCCTTCAAACTCCCACCGGCGCGCCGCCCGGCCTGAGCGCAAGCTCAGTCCGATGGGATCGAGACCAAATGAAACGCCGGCTTCATCGGGGCGCGCGCCGGAGCGCACGACCAGCGCGGCGAAGGCGGAGGCCTGCGCTTCCGCGTCAGGGCCAAGGTCGAGTTCGAATGCGGCGCCGAAATCGAAGCGGACGCCGTCGAGCGCGCGGTGCAGCGCAGCCGAGTCCCATTTGGCGAGACCGTAGCCATAAGCGCCGGCGGCGCCGGCGAAAACGACCTGCAAGCCGTCGGCGCCATTGGCCAGATCCTCCAGCGCCGCCTCATTGGCGGCGCCGGCGTCGGGATGATCGAGACGCGCAAGGGCGCGCCACGCTCCGCCCGCGTCGCGCAGGGCTCTCGGCCCCTCGGCTCCGACATAGATGGGTGCGAGCGGCAGGCCGTCGGAGGTCCTCGCATTGAGCGTTTCGAGCGAGGCGCCCTTCAGCGCGGCTTCGGCCGCCTTGCGCCAATCGGCTTCGCTGAATGCAGGAAACGCGCTCGCCAAATCGCCCAATCCGACCTCCCGATTCAGATGAACTGCGAAAGTCCTGGAATCGCTGCGGAAATTTCCCCCATAACGTCGTCGCCGGCCGCCGTGCGAGCATAGTCGAACACCGTCTTGCCGATCGCGTGGATCTGATCCATGCCCAGACCGAGGCCCATCAGATCGCCGCCGAGCGCCATGAGGCCCCCGCCGCCCATCGCGCCCGACCCGGTGCCCATGAGTCCCTTGACGACGGCGCCCATGCCTTCGCCGCCGGCGCCCGGGGCGGATGCGGCGATCAATTTCAGCGCCGGGGCGCTCGCCATCAGGGTTGCGATCGCACCCTCCGGCCCCTCGCGCCTGAGGAAGTCGACCATCAGGGCGACAGCCTGACGCGCAGTCTCCGGCGGAATCTGAGCAGCCGTGGCGGCTTGTGCGATCAAATTGTCCATTTCAGGCTCCTGTTCTCTGGCGCCGAAAGCTCACTCGCCGCCCGCCCGCATTTCGCCGCATGGGCCGTCAAAATCAAGCCGGATGAAGCCTATATGCAGGCGGGCGCTCCGTCGAAATTCGCAAATGGGATTAGACGCGCGAATTCCCGAGAGAATTGTGGGCGAGGCAAGACGCCGCCCTGAACGTCGCCCCGGCCGCCGCCGTAGGCCGCGTCGCGGCAGGGCTCGTGATTTTGCACCGCCGCAACATTTGCGTCATGAAAAATTCACAAAGCTATCAGAGCGGCGCGCTGTAATCCATCGCAATAATTGATGGATTTCAGGGAAAAATCGCGGCATTCTCCAGATTTTGACGACCCGTTGCTCAAAATCGTGAACAGAGTGTTATACGCAAGCCCTTTTGTTCATCGTTTTTTGCATAGCTGCCGTCCGCTTGAGGCACTTCCTGAAACCGGGTCGGACGACTATGTTGCACTGCAATAGCCGAGGCGACCGCTTTCGAGCGCCCTACGGCGGACCAACTCGCAACAACTGAAAAAAGGAGGGTCACATGACCTCGCTGAAGTCCATTGCCGAAAAGCTCGCGTCCTGGCGGCGTTACCGCGACGCGGTTCGCGAGCTCTCGCAGCTCACCGACCGTGAGCTCGACGATATCGGGATCCGCCGCGGCGACATCCCGTTCATCGCGGCCAGCGCCGCCCGCAGCGCGTAATCCGCGACAAAAACTAGCCGCCGTCGAGTTCCGGCTCGAGGGCAGATGCGCCCGCCGATCTCCTCCCCGGCGGGCGCTTTCTTTTCACGCCGTCGGTTGACGGCGAGGGCCGGCTTTGTGACAAGCGCGCATGCGTCCGGTTCACATCATCGGCGGCGGCCTCGCGGGTTCGGAGGCGGCCTGGCAAATCGCCCGCGCCGGCGTTCCGGTCGTCCTGCACGAAATGCGCCCGAAGCGCACGACCGAAGCCCATCGCACCGAGCGCCTCGCCGAGCTCGTCTGTTCCAATTCGTTCCGCTCCGACGATGCGGAGACCAACGCGGTCGGCGTGATCCATCGCGAAATGCGCGCGCTCGGTTCGCTGATCATGCGCTCGGCCGACGCCAATCAGGTGCCGGCTGGCGGGGCGCTGGCGGTCGACCGGGACGGATTCGCCGCTGCGGTCGAAGCGGCGGTGCTGGCCGAGCCGCTGATCCGGCTGGAGCGCGAAGAAATCGCGGGCCTGCCGCCCGCGGACTGGGACAGCGTCATCATTGCGACCGGGCCGTTGACCTCACCCGCGCTCGCCGAATCGATCCGTGCGCTCACCGGCGAGGACGCGCTCGCCTTCTTCGACGCGATCGCGCCGATCGTGCATTTCAATTCGATCGACATGGAGATCGCCTGGCGCCAGTCGCGCTACGACAAGGCCGGGCCGGGCGGCACCGGCGCCGACTACGTCAACTGCCCCATGAACCGCGAAGACTACGAGACGTTCGTCGACGCCTTGCTCGGCGCCGACAAGACCGAATTTCGCGAATTCGAGGGCACGCCCTATTTCGACGGATGCCTGCCGATCGAGGTGATGGCGGCGCGCGGGCGCGAGACCCTGCGCCATGGCCCGATGAAACCGGTCGGCCTCACCAACGCGCATGCCCCGAGCGCGAAACCCTATGCGGTCGTGCAGCTCCGGCAGGACAACGCGCTCGGCACCTTGTTCAACATGGTCGGCTTCCAGACCAAGCTGAAATATGGCGAGCAGTCCAGGGTGTTCCGTCTCATCCCCGGGCTTGGCCGCGCTGAGTTCGCGCGGCTAGGGGGCCTGCATCGCAACACCTTCCTCAATTCGCCGCGCCTGATCGATTCAGCGCTGCGGCTGAGGGTTCAGCCGCGCCTGCGCTTCGCGGGCCAGATCACCGGCTGCGAGGGTTATGTCGAAAGCGCCGCGGTCGGGCTGATCGCCGGGCGCCACGCGGCCGCCGAACGGCTCGGACGCCCGATCGCCGCGCCGCCTCCCACCACGGCGATCGGCGCGCTGCTCAACCACATCACCGGCGGCCACATCGAATCGATCGACGCCGGCCCGCGCTCGTTCCAGCCAATGAACGTCAATTTCGGCCTGTTCCCGCCGATCGAAGAGCCGCGCGTCGACGCCCAGGGCCGCAAGCTGCGCGGCCCGGAGCGCGGGGTCGCCCGCAAGCGGCTGCTGTCGGCGCGCGCGGCGGTAGACTTGCGTGCGTGGCTCGCGGAAACCGCATTCTGAGGGCGCCGGAGAGGTCGCGACGACGGCGATCCGGCGTCCGCGCGCGTCACGCCGCGGACGTCTTTTTCCTTCGACGCCGCTAGAGAAGAGCAAAGACGTCTCCCTGGCGCGATCGCAGGCTTGAACGGGGCGTGGCGCCTACGGATCGATACGAGCCGAGGCTTTATATTTTACGGCATTGGGCTGCTGCGGGATTCCGACGATTGGATCTTCAGGCGCATCGCGGTTTCACGGACTCCTCATCGCCGCAAGAGGCCGCGCGGGAATTTGGATCGCCAAGCGCGGCGCGCCTTGCGAAGGCGATGCGCCTGTCCATCAAACCGGTTCAAGCTATGGCGTCGCGGATCTGGAGGGACAGGAACGCGCCGCTTGACCGGGATCGGCCAACGCCGGTCGATCCCACGCAGCTTAAGCCCCGATGCGCCTCAACTCGGTGAGACAGGCGACTCGGTCAACGCTATTTCTCCCAGCGCTGAGCGGCGAACTGCGGGTCCAGCGGCGTTTTCATGAAATGGTTGGCGAGATTGCCGATGGTTTTCATCGCGACGCCGATCAGGACGCCAAGGCCCTGTTCGCGCGTGTATCCTGCCGCGACGAACCGATCGAGGTCGCCCTCGCGGATATGACCTTTGCTGCGAATGAGAATGCGCACAAACGCCGCCAGGGCGTTGAGCTTTGCATCCGGCGTCTCGCCGCCTCCGCGCAGCGCCTCAAGCGCCGCCGGATCGATCTTCATCGAGCTGGCGAAGGTCGAGTGCGCCGCCACGCAGTAAGCGCAGGCATTTTCAACGCTGGCGACGATCAACACGGTCTGCATCTCGATCCCCGAGAGACCCACCTTGGCGAAATGCTTCGACAAATCCAAATAGCTGGCCAGCGTCGCCGGCGAGTTGGAAAGTCCGGAGAGGAGATTGGGCAGGAAGCCGAGCTGCTGCTGGGGACCCTCGAGCAAAGGACGGCCGTCGGGGGACGCAGCCTCGACGGTGGGAAATGCAAAAGCGCTCATCAGTTTCTCCTCGGCGCGGCCGGCGGCCCAATGGCCGGCTCATGTCGGGCAGGATGACTTCACATTGCCTGCCGCACATGGGGCGGATTCCCTATAGGGCGAGTTTTGCGCCCGCGTCCGGGAGCGATAGAATATGCAATCGCCTCAGAATGGGGAGGGAGGATTAAAATGGGCGCACTTAGCGGCAAGGTCGCGATCGTTACCGGCGGATCGAGCGGCATCGGCGAAAAGATCGTCGAGATATTCGTCGAGGAAGGGGCCGAGGTCGTCGTCGCCGCGCGCCGCGAAGCCGAGGGACGAGCGCTCGAAAAAAGATTGGGCGTGCGCTTCGTCCAGACGGATGTGTCGTCCGAAGCCGAAGTGAAGGCGATGGTCGAATCCGCAGTTCGTTGGTTTGGCCGCGCGGATTGTCTGGTCAACAACGCCGCCGTCCCCGCGCCCATTACCGGCGTCGCCGACATCGAGGCCGCCCACGTCGATCAGATACTGGCGGTCAATGTCCGGGGCGTCATTCTGGCGACCAAGCACGTCGCGCCCGTGATGTTGTCGCAAGGCGCCGGCAGCATCATCAACATCGGCAGCGTCGCAGCGCATCGGGGCGGCATATCCGGCCATATCTACACGGCGTCGAAGGGCGCGGTGCTCGCATTCACCAGATCGGCCGCCGCCGAACTCGGCGAGAAGGGAATTCGCGTCAATTGCATTTCGCCGGGGGCGATCGTGACAGGAATTTTTGGCAAGCTCGCCGGCGTCGAGGCCTCCAAGGCCGACAAGATTGCGGATCTGGTGAAAGACGCATTCGCCACTTTGCAACCGATCCCGCGGGCCGGCGCAACCGAAGACATCGCGCGCGCCGCCGTCTTCCTCGCCGGCGATGGTTCGAGCTTCGTCAACGGACAGGACATCACAATCGACGGCGGCATGACGACGGTCACCCGAGGATGGTCAACGATGGTTGCAGGCCGCGGCGAGATGAGCCGTCGTCTCAAAGCGGCGGCCGCCACTTTGTAGCGGCGGCGATTCAGCGCCGATCGCGAAATTCTGTTTGGGGGGCGCGTCGAAAGCCTGAATTCGTTGATCCCTGGTCTGCTTCTCTCTGGCGACACGTTGCGAGCCCGGAAAGGTCATCATGAGCGCGACCGTCGATCGTTTCGCAGCCGACGCGAAATCTTCAAGAGACGTCGCGCTGGATTACCTCAGAGCGACATTGACGCTGATGGTGGTGGCCCACCACAGCAGTCTCGCCTACACCGATTTTGCTCACATCGATTCCCGAAACTATCTGGCCTCGACCGCGCCGGTTGTCGACGCATCGCGTTGGCTTTTCCTCGACTATGCGGAGAACTTCAACGACGTTTTTTTCATGTCGTTGATGTTTTTCATATCCGGCCTGTTTGTCTTGCCTTCGCTCAGGCGATCCGGCCCCGCGGCCTTTCTGGGCCATCGATGTCTCCGACTTGGCCTGCCCTTCGCGGTCGGCATGACCCTGCTTATGCCGGCGGCCTATTTTGCCGCCTGGCGCGCGGCCGGCCATCCCGAGGCTTACCTTGACTATTGGCGGCTGAATATCGCCGCGCACGGCTGGCCGCCCGGCCCACTCTGGTTTGTCTGGATGCTGTTGCTGTTCGACGCGGTCGCGGCGACGATATTCGCTCTTTTTCCTCGGCCGGCGCTCAGTTTTTCGTCGACCTCCCCGCGGTTCATCGACCGTCCGCTGCCGGCGTTCGGCGTCATGATCGTCGTTTGCGCCGTTGTTTACCTGCCCATGCTTTCTCGTTTCGGCTTTGGCCTGTGGGCCCCGCTGCTGACCAAGCCGTTTTATTTCCAGGTCAGCCGCATTGGACTCTACCTTGCCTGGTTTTTCGCGGGCGCTCTTGTCGGCGCTCGACCTCTCGATCAAGGTTTGCTGTCGCGGGAGGGCGCGCTGGCGCGCAACTGGCGTTGGTGGCTCAGGGTCTGCTTTGTCGCCTATAATCTGCTGATCTTCCTTCCGCGCAGCCAGAGCCTGAAGGACCTTATCTCCGCGCACGGCGTGGAGGCGTTGGAGGCGATCCTTTGGGTTTTGAGCTGCGTAGCGAGCTGCTTTGGTTTCCTCGCGCTGTATCGGGGCGTCGTTCGCAGGCGTCGCGGTTGGATGGATTCCCTCGCCCGCAGCGCCTACGCGATCTATCTCGTCCATTATGTCTTTGTTTTGTGGGCGCAGTTCGCGCTCCTCGATCAGCCCATCCCCGCGGGACTGAAGTTCGCAGCGACCTTTGGCTTTTCGCTGCTCTGCAGTTGGATGACCGCACAAGCATTGCTTCGGATTCCCGGCGCGCGGCGCGTCTTATAGGCCTCGCCGGACCGCCTCGATCGGATCGGGCGATCGGGCGTCGCCTTTCAAATCGCGCCGCGACGGCTTGCGCGAGGTCACGAGATCGCGGCGAGAGCCTGATCGAGATCGGCGATCAGATCGTCCGCGTTCTCGATTCCCACGGAAAGGCGAATCAAACTCGCCGTTATGCCAAGACGCGCCCTTTCCTCGGGGGAAATATCCGAATGGGTCATGCTGGCGGGATGGCTCGCCAGCGATTCCGTGCCGCCCAGCGAAACCGCGAGCTTGATCACTTCGAGATGGTCGAGAACCGCGAACGCCTCGCTCTCGCCGCCCGCGACCTCGAAACTGAACGTCGACCCCGCGCTCTTGCATTGGCGCTCGAATACGGGGCGGTCCGGATGGGTCTCCGGCAGGAAATCAAGATGCCAGACAGATTTGACGCGGCGGTGTCCGCGCAGGAATTCGGCGACCTTGCGCGCATTGCCGACCGCCGTGTCCATCCGCAGTTTCATCGTCTCGAGCGAGCGCATCAGCATCCATGTCGTCTGCGGATCGCACATCGTCCCCAGGATCGTGCGCATGCCGCGGACCGGGTCGATCTTGGCGCGCGAACCCGAACAGCTTCCGGCAATCAGGTCCGAATGACCGCCGACATATTTTGTCAGCGAGGTGATGACCAGATCCGAACCATGCGCGAGCGGCGTCTGATAGATTGGGCCCAGCATCGTGTTGTCGACGACGATCGTCGGCGTGGGGCCGCGCATCTTGTCGGCGATCCCGCGCGCCGCGATCAGATCGACGAGGCCATTCGTCGGGTTGGCGGGCGTCTCGATGTAGAGGACCGCCACGGGGCCAAGCGATTGCGCCCGTTCGGCCGCCGCCGCGAGAGCCGCGGTCCCGCCCTCCGCGGGAAATCCGACCGAGGTCACGCCGAACTGCGGCAGTATCTTCTTGAGAAGGAAATCCGTTCCGCCATAGACCGGATCGGAATGCAGCAGGACGGTTCCAGGCCGGACATAGGACCAAAGGGTCGTCGAGATGGCCGCCATGCCCGAGGCGAAGACGAGGCTCGACTCGGCTTCGTCCCAGATTGTGAGACGATCCTCCAACATCTCGAGGTCCGGATTGTTGATCCGGCTGTAGATCAGGCCGGGCTCTTCGTTGGGGCGCTTCTCGCGCAAGCCATAGGCCAACTCGAAAAATTCCTTGCCGTCCCGCGCCGATTTGAAAACGAAGGTCGAGGTGTGAAACACCGGGGGTTTCAAGGATCTTTCCGACAGGAATGGATCGTAGCCATACCCCATCATCAAGGTTTCGGGATGAAGCCGATGCTGGCCGACCTTGCGCGACAGCCATTTCTTGTCCGTCATGGGCCGACCTCCCTGGCCGAAGCCTTGAACTTAGAGAAATATCCGGCGCACGCGAGGCGCGAGCGCGTTCCTTTGCGTGGCGCAGCCGCGGTTTCGGCGCTGCGATTTTCGGCCGAACCCGGCCGACCGCGACAGGTTGCCACGACCGGCAATCCGAATAAAGAACCGAGGCTCGAGGGAGAACGGATTCGAACTGCGCAAGGCGCCGAAAGATCCGCCCCGTAGCCTTCGGCGGGCGCGCGCAGTTGACGGGCGCCGACTTCAAACTCTATTTTACAGAGTTTTAGGGAATTCAGACATTGCCCGAACTTATCCGATACGCCGGAACATCGCGAAGCCTGAAAGAATGAAAATCCTGATCGTATCCGACGCCTGGCTCCCGCAGATTAATGGCGTCGTGCGAACGCTGGAAATGACGATCAGGGAATTGGCGCGGTTGGGACACGAGACTCTGCGTCGTCGGCCCGGACGAAGGTCGTCTGTTCGCCTTTGCGGTGCCGTTCTATCCGGAGATCAAACTGGAATTTTTCGCGCACCGGCGTCTGGCGCGAGTGCTGCGGGAATTCCGGCCGGACTTCATCCATATAGCGACCGAGGGAACCCTGGGCTGGGCCGCGCGGCGTCTGTGCTTGTTCCGAAACTTGCCGTTCACGACATCTTATCACACGAGATTCCCCGAATACCTCGCCGCGCGAGCGCCGCGACTGCTGGCGGGAATGTTGCTCAGGTCCTCCTATGCGATTTTGCGTCGCTTCCATGCTCCCGCGAGCGCCGTGATGGTGGCGACGGCGTCGATCGAGCAGGACTTGCGCAGCCGGCGATTCCGGCAGCTCGTGCGCTGGTCCCGCGGAGTCGATACGGAACTCTTCAAACCCTACAGCAAGAGCCTTCCGGCCTTTCGCGGATTGCCGCGTCCCATACTGCTCTATGTCGGCCGCATCGCGGTCGAGAAGAACCTGCGCGCGTTTCTCGATGTTCCGACCACGGGGAGCAAGGTCGTGATCGGCGACGGGCCGGATCTGGCGTCGCTGAAGTCGCAATATGAGGACGCGCATTTCCTGGGGGCGCTGTCCGGCGAGACCCTCGCGCGACATTACGCGGCTGCCGACGTCTTCGTTTTTCCCTCGACGACTGACACATTCGGACTCGTGCTACTGGAAGCCTGCGCAGCGGGTCTGCGCGTGGCTACCGTGCCCGCGCCCGGCCCCTCCGACATATTCTCCGACAGCGCGGCCAAGGCCTTCGTCGCAATGGACGGCGATCTGGTGCGCTCGATCGCCGAGGCGCAGGAATTGCCCGACGATCCGGACGCGGCCCGCGCGTTCGCCCGCCGTTTCACGTGGGAGGAGTGCACCGCGCAATTCGTGACCCATTTACAGGCGCCGCGTCCCCGGGACACGCGGCGGTCCGAGGGCTGGCGCCGCCGGGTCGCCGGGTTGCTGCGCGGCTGAGCGCGCCGGGCGCAGAAGCCGAGCGCCCCGTCCGGGCGAAGGGCGTCACCACAAGGTCAGGACGCCGAGCGAAATCGGATAGCTCACGCCGGCGCCCAGAAGAACGCCGCCGATCACATCGCTGGGATAATGGTGGGCCGTGGCGATTTTCGACCAGGCCATGGAACCCGCCATGACGATGGCCGCGACGGTAGCCGCGGGCCAGAGCATGACAACGGGGACGAGAACGCCCACGCATGTCATCACATGGCCGCTCGGGAACGAATATTCGTCCTGCGTCGCCAGCAGGCATGGCAGTCCCGGATCGACCTTGTAGGGGCGTAGGCGCCCCACCGTCCGCTTGATGATGGGATAGGCGACGTGGCTCAGCGCGGCGTTCAGCGCCGCCAGCGCGATCATCCGGTAACCCGAAACGCCCCAACGCGCGAAAATCAGAACGGCCAGAATAGGATAGAACCAGCCGTTTCCGAGCCTGGATATCGTGACGGCGCCGAAGCGCCCGAGGCGAGTCCTCGCGGACGTCGAAATCACTCGAACGGCCGCCAAGTCGGCCTGTGCGAATTTCCGGACCCAAATCTCGCTTCGACGCGGGTTGAGCGCCGCGTCAACGGGGAATTCTTGGAACACAGGCTGAGTTGTCATTCCGTGGCGCCTTGCCTCGCTGACTTAATGAGGTTTGGTGACAAGCGAAAGTCGCTCCTTCGAGGATTGTCTAACAATCCAGCTTCCCCGGCCTGCGCCTCCGCGCAACGGGCCCGAAAATTTTACGCGAACTGCGACGCTCGACCCTTACGTCCGCCGGTCCGCCGGTTTCGGCCCAGCAGATTCCGCGGTATTCGACCTGGTCGGCCTCCGGCTAGGGTAGGCCTCCGCCGATCCGCGATGTCAAGCCGCGAGATGCGCGCCCCGTTGCTTTCCTCGCCCGGCGCGAGCGCAGTTTTCCCGGATCGTCAGTTCCGCCGCCAGCTTTGACCGACCCTCCAGGCTCGAACAGCGGCCCTTTCATGATCGCGGTCGGGACAAGCTCGACCATGGCCTTCGCGGCGATTCGGCCCTCAGTTCCAAAGCCCGGTCACGCCGGAGTACACCCCGAAGACAACCGTAATGGCAATCAGCGCGCCGGCGACCCAGGCGTAAGCGCCGCGTAGCCGGTAGGGCTCGGGCAGCCGGAAAGCGAGCAGGAACAGGAAGCCGAGCACGATCGGCAGCAGCAGCGCGTTCATCACCTGCACGCCCACGCTGAGCGCGACCAGGTCGACGCCCGAGGACACGACGACGGCGGCGATGACGAGCGCCAGAGCATAGGCGCCATAGAACCACGGGGCCTCCAAGGGCTCGTGATCGAGGCTGTGTTTGAAGCCCATCACCTCGGCGAGCGTGCGCGCGGCGGTCAGCGTCACGACGATCGCGGCGACCAGAGATGCGCCCGCCATGCCGAGGCCGAACAGGATCTTGCCGCCGGTTTGGCCGAGGTAGGGCGTGATCGCCGACGCAATCTCCTCGACGGTGTCGAGCTTTTGGTCGCCGCCATGCTTGCTGAGAGTCGCGGCGACCGCGACCAGCACCGCGGCCATGATCCCCTGCGTCAGCACCGCGCCGAGCGAAGTGTCGAGCCGCGCCCAGGCGAGGTCGCGCGTCGTCAGCCGACGCTCGACAATCGACGCCTGCTGGAAAAACACCATCCAGGGCATGACGACGGCGCCGATGTTGGCCGAGACGAGATAAAGGTATTTCGGATCGGTCAACGGCATCGAAGCCGCGCCCTCGACGATCTCGGTCGCGTCGGGGTGGGAGAGCCAGGCCACGACCAGAAACACGAGTTCAAACAGACCGACGCCGATCGCGATCCGCTCGACCGTGACATAGGTGTGCGTAACCGCCATCAGCATCAGCGCAGTCACCACGAGAGCGAGCGTCACGGTCGCCGGCACGCCCATCAGCGCGCCGACGCCGACAAGGCCGGAGAACTCAGTCAGCAACGCGCCCAAGCATGAGACGATCAGCGTCGCGGTCGAGACCCAGGCCCAGGTGAGGCCGAAATTCTCCTTGATGAGTTGCGCATGTCCCTTGCCTGTGACCATGCCGAGCCGGACAGTGAGTTCCTGCACGATGTAGAGGATTGGGATCAGCACCGCCTGCAGGAGAAGCAGGCTGTAGCCCCATTGCGCGCCGCTCTGCGCGGCGGTGATGACGCTGCCGGCGTCGGTGTCCGCCAGCATGACCATCAGCCCGGGCCCGGCGACCATCAGAAAACGCCGCCAACCCAAACCCTCGGCGGTCGCGGGCGCAGTCGTCATTCGCACATTCCTTCGCAATCTCGTGGAACCCGTTGGGCGGTTAATAATGCAACTGCGGCGCCCGCCCAAACATTTTCGCCAGAATTAGAACAATTCCAAACTGTTGCGCCCACGCGCGGCTATCTCGGGCGCGATCTCTGAGCTAGACTTGCCGAAATTCGACGCCGGCGAATTGAGCCAGCACAAGCAAGCGCCGTCCGGCGATGCCGGAAGTAGCGGCGCGCATCAAGGGGAGGTTGCGATGAGCCTGTTCGCCGGCCCGGTGTTCGACATGGCGCGTGAGCAGTTCCACGTGATAGCGGACCATCTGCAAATCCCCGAGGACGAGCGCGACCGTCTGCTGCTGCCCAAACGCGCCATCTGCGTCTCGCTGCCCATCCACATGGACGACGGCCGGACGGCGACCTTCATGGGCTATCGCGTACAGCATCACCTCACCCTCGGCCCCGCCAAGGGCGGCACCCGCTTCGCAGCCAATGTCGACATCGGCGAGATCGCCGCGCTCGCAGTCTGGATGAGTTGGAAATGCGCGCTCGCGGAACTGCCCTACGGCGGCGGCAAGGGCGGCGTGGCGGTCGATCCGGCCGCGCTGTCGAGCCGCGAACTCGAAAACCTTTCGCGCCGGTATATGCAGGAGATGATCCCGTTCGTGGGTCCCCGCGTCGACGTGATGGCGCCCGATATGGGAACCAACGAACAGATCATGGCCTGGTTCATGGACACTTATTCGATGTACCAGGGCGTGACGGCGCCCGAGATCGTCACCGGCAAGCCGGTCGGCTCGGGCGGCACGCTCGGCCGCCGCGAGGCGACCGGCCACGGCGTCGCCTTTCTCGCCTTCCGCGCGATGGATCGGCTCGGCCTCGACCCGTCGAACTCGACCGCAATCGTGCAGGGTTTCGGCAATGTCGGCTCTTATGCGGCGCTCGGCCTCGCCCATCGCGACGTCAAGGTGACCGGCATCAGCGATCACACCGTGGCCTGTTTCGATCCGAACGGCTTCGACATCCGCGCGGCGGTCCAGCATATCGAGCGCCATGGCGTCTTGAAGGGCTTCGCGGATCAGGCCGAGGTCGACCCACGCGAATTGCTCACCAAACCCTGCGAAGTGCTGGCGCCCTGCGCGGTCGAGCGCGTCATCGACGAGAGCAACGCCGGCGCCCTGCAATGCCGAAGTCCTCGCCGAGGGCGCCAATGGGCCGACGACGCCCGAGGCCGACCGCATACTCGCCCAGCGCAACGACGAGATCTTCGTCATCCCGGATATCCTGTGCAATGCAGGCGGCGTGATCGTCAGCTATTTCGAATGGGTGCAGGACCTGCAGCAATATTTCTGGTCGAAGGACGAGGTGATGGACCGGCTCGAGCGCGCGCTCGACCGCTCCTGGAACCAGGTAGTCGAACGCGCCCGCCGCGACGGCGTCGCCAACCGCACCGCCGCGATGGCGATCGGGGTCGAGCGGGTGAGGAAGGCCAAGCTGGCGCGGGGGCTATTCCCGTAACGCGACTTCCGCCCCTCCATCGCCCTCCACCACGCAAAGCCCGCAACGCTTTGCCTGATGAGCGCGGCGGCGGACTGGATGCCCCCCTGCGCGGGCATGACGGCTCGTGTCACCCCCGCGGAGGCGGGGGTCCATGTTCGGCGTAGAGCGCAAAGTTTTGCCTGAAGAGCGCGGCGCTGTCCTGGATGCCCGCCTGCGCGGGCATGACAGGTCGTGTCGCCCCCGCGAAAGCGGGGGTCCATGTTCGGCGTAGGGCGCAAAGTTTTGCCTGAAGAGCGCGGCGCTGTCCTGAATGCCCGCCTGCGCGGGCATGACGGCTGGTGTCACCCCCGCAAAGGCGGGGGTCCATGTTCGGCGTAGGGCGCGCAGGGGCGTTGGTTGAGCGCGGCGGCGTCTGGATGCCCGCCTGCGCGGGCATGACGGCTCGTGTCACCCCCGCGAAGGCGGGGGTCCATGTTCGGCTTGGGGCGCGCAGGGGCGTTGGTTGAGCGCGGCGGCGTCTGGATGCCCGCCTGCGCGGGCATGACGGCTCGTGTCACCCCCGCGCAGGCGGGGGGCCATGTACGGCGTGGGGCGCGCCGCTTTGCCTGAAGAGCGCGGCGCTGTCCTGGATGCCCGCCTGCGCGGGCATGACAGGTCGCGTCACCCCCGCGAAGGCGGGGGGCCATGTACGGCGTGGGGCGCGCCGCTTTGCCTGAAGAGCGCGGCGCTGTCCTGGATGCCCGCCTGCGCGGGCATGACGGCTCGTGTCACCCCCGCGAAGGCGGGGGTCCATGTTCGGCGTGGGGCGCGCAGGGGTGTTGGTTGAGCGCGGCGCTGTCCTGGATGCCCGCCTGCGCGGGCATGACAGGTCGCGTCACCCCCGCGCAGGCGGGGGGCTATGTTCGGCGTGGGGCCGCAGGGGCGTTGGTTGAGCGGGGCGGCGGCGTGGATGCCCGCCTGCGCGGGCATGACGGCTCGTGTCACCCCCGCGAAGGCGGGGGTCCATGTTCGGCGTGGGGCGCAACGCTTTGCCTGAAGAGCGCGGCGGCGTCCTGGATGCCCGCCTGCGCGGGCATGACGGCTCGTGTCACCCCCGCGAAGGCGGGGGTCCATGTGCGGCGTAGGGCGCGCAGGGGCGTTGGTTGACCGCGGCGCGTCTGGATGCCCGCCTGCGCGGGCATGACAGGTCGCGTCACCCCCGCGCAGGCGGGGGTCCATGTTCGGCGTGGGGCGCGCAGGGACGTTGGGTGAGCGCGGCGGCGTCCTGGATGCCCGCCTGCGCGGGCATGACAGACCGCGTCGCCCGGCGAAGGCGGGGGTCCATGTTCGGCGTAGGGCCGCAGGGGCGTTGGGTGAGCGCGGCGGCGTCCTGGATGCCCGCCTGCGCGGGCATGACGGCTCGTGTCACCCCCGCGAAGGCGGGGGTCCATGTTCGGCGTGGGGCGCGCAGGGGCGTTGGTTGAGCGCAGCGGCGTCCTGGATGCCCGCCTGCGCGGGCATGACACGTCTCTTCACGCCGGCGAAGGCGGGGGTCCATGTGAGGAGCTGACCTTGACGACTTTGCGCAGATGGAGCGGGCGGGCCACGAACCGGAGATTGCCGTCGCTACGGAGAGCGACGTCGGCTTCAAGTTCGCACGCGGGGTCGACACGCCGATCCTGCGGCGGGCGCTGAGGACTTGAACGCGCCCGTCAGGGCGCGGGCGTCGTCACGCCGACCATGGGACCCAACGGGACGAGTTCGTCGTCGCGGTTGAGTTCGGGCGCATAGAGCGAGGACACCGAACCGTCGAGGAACAGCGCGTTCGCGCAATTGAGGCCGTCCTTGAACAACCTTGCAAACTCGTGGAACGTCACCTCGCCGTCGGAGATCGCGAACACGATCGTGGTCCCGTCGCGCACACAGACGCCGTTGCGCAGTTTCTCGGATTCGCCGGTTGGCAGAATCTTGGGATGGACATGGCCGTCGATGACGAGCATCGGGCCCGATTGCGTCGCGTAGCGTGCGGGGGGCGGATTGGCGAGATAGCGCGAAGTCTCGACGACGCCGGCGATCTTTTCGCCGATCCAGAACACGCCGTTCGGCTTCATATGGAAGTTGCTCTCGCCATCGCGCGTATCGGCGCGATGCAGGCGCTTGCCGTCCTCGACATAGAGGCCGACCGGCGAAAGATCGGTCTCATACATGCCTGCGTTCATCGCGAAACGCAGCGTCTTGCCGCGCGCCTTCAGGTTTTGCGCGAGCGCGCCGAAGTTGCCGTAAGGCGTCTTCCCGGAATCGGCGAGATATAGCCTGACGTCGTCGCGCCGAACGTCGAACGTGCAGATCACATAGCCGGCGCCGTCGAACTTCATCGGCGCGCACGGACCGGCTGCGCGCGCCGGGACAGCGGCGGGCGCGAAATAGAGCGCGCAGGCCAGGGCGGCCGACATAGATTTTGCTGCTGAACCCGGACGTGACGGCCCCCGTCGAAACGATCGTCGCCAGTCTAAGGCCGGAACGCGCATCGCGGAACGGCGCCGGCGCAATGAAAGCTACAGACACCTTGCCCGGATTCATGATCCCGTGCGGGTCGAGCATCGCCTTGATATGGCGCATGAGATCGAGAGCGACGGGATCCTTGGCCCTCGCGAGCAATTCGCGCTTCAGCTGGCCGATTCCATGCTCGGCGGAGAACGAGCCGGAATGGCGCGCGACGATCGCATGAACGACTTCGTTCATCGCCTCCCAGCGATCGAGAAATGCGCCCTTGTCGGCGCCGATCGGCTGACTGACGTTGAAGTGTATGTTGCCGTCGCCCATGTGGCCGAAGGCGACGACGCGCGCCCCGGGCATGAAGGCCTCGACCGCGGCGCTCGCTTCGCGCAGGAACGCCGGCGTCGCGCCGAGCGGCACGGATACGTCGTGCTTGATCGAGCCGCCCTCGAACTTCTGCACCTCGGATATGTTCTCGCGCAGCCGCCAGAAGTCGGCGCGCTGTTCAAGGGTCGTCGCGATGGCCGCGTCCTCGATCCAACCCTGCTCGAAAGCATCGGCTAGCGTCGCCTCCATCGCTTCCGTCAAGCCGTTTGACACCTGCGAAGCCGCCTCGAGGAGAACATACCAGTCATGGCGCGTCTCCAGCGGATCGCGCGCGCCCTCGGCATGGGCGAGCACGAAATCGATCGCGATGCGCGGCATCAGTTCGAAACTGACGACGCCCTGCCCGATCGTCTCGCGCGCCTTTCGAAGTAGCGCAAGCGCCTTTTCAGGATCGGCGAGGCCGACGAAGGCGGTCGCGCGCGAGCGCGGGTTGGGGAACAGTTTCAACGCCGCCGCGGTGATGATCCCGAGCGTGCCCTCGGCGCCGATGAAGAGGTTCTTCAGATCGTATCCCGTGTTGTCCTTGCGCAGCTTGGAGAGCGCGTTCATGACCCGCCCGTCGGGAAGCACGACCTCCAGCCCCGTCGCCAGATCGCGCGCATTGCCGAAGGCGAGGACCGCGACGCCGCCTGCATTGGTCGCCAGATTGCCGCCGATCGTGCAGGTCCCCTCGGAGGCCAGCGAAAGCGGGAACAACCGGTCCGCGCGTTCGGCCGCCGCCTGAGCCTCGGCCAGCGTCACGCCGGCCTCTACGACCATCGTGTCCGTGAGCGGATCGATCTCGCGGATGCGCCTCAGTCTCTGCAATGAGAGAATGACCTCGCGTCCGCTCATGTCGGGCGTCTGCCCGCCCACGAGGCCGGTATTGCCGCCCTGCGGCACGATCGCGATCTCCGCCGCCGCGCAGGCCGCGACCACCGCGGCGACTTCCGCCGTGGACCCTGGGCGCACGACGGCCAGCGCGCGGCCCTCATAGAGCCCGCGCGGCTCGCTGAGAAAGCCCGCGATCATACCAGGGTCAGTCAAGACATGCGCGGGCGAGACGATCGCCGCGAGCGACGCCAGGGCCTGAGACGGATCCACGTTCATGTTCAACCGAACACTCCCTTGCGACGTTTGCTCGCGCGCGGACGGCGGAAGGCCGCGATCGTCTCGACATGGGGAGAAAACCGGAACTGGTCAAGCGGCGTCACGAACTCGAGGACATAGCCGCCGTCGATCAAGATCCGCGCGTCGCGCGCGAAACTCTCTACGTTGCAGGAGATCGCGACTACCGTCGGAACCCGGCTTCGGCCTAGATTTCGCGCCTGCGCGAGCGCGCCGGCGCGGGGCGGATCGAACAACACCGCATCGAAGGCCTCGAGTTCCTCGGTTTGCAATGGGCGCTGGAAAAGATCGCGGACTTGCGCCTCGATCGGCCGCAGCCCGCTCGACCGTCCCGCCCCGCGACGCAACGCCGCAACCGCGTCCGCGTCGGAATCGGCCGCGAACACGTCGTGTTCGCGCGCCAGGCGCAGTGCGAAGGCGCCCGCGCCGCAAAACAGATCGGCGACGCGGCGGGCGCCTTGCACAGCCGCCGCCGCGCGGGCCGCAAGCTCGGTCTCGCCCGCGATCGTCGCCTGCAGAAATCCGCCCGCGGGCAGGATCACCAGGGCCTCGCCGAATTCGACTTCGGGCGGGCGTCGCTCGATGACGTTCCGGCCATGGATCGCGACGCGCGCCAGGTCCAGCAGCTCGGCCGTGCGCACCAGCTTGCGCATCTCGGTCTCCTCGATCGGTCCGCTGCCGCGGATGTCGAAATCGAGGCCGTTGAGGGTCGCGGTCGCCTGGATGTCGAGCGGCTTGTCGAGCCGACGCAGGTCCGCCGCGAGCGAGCGCGCCGCGGCGATCGCGCCCGCCATGTCGGGACTGAACAACGGACAGGCGTCGATCTCGACGATTTCGTGCGCGCGCGCCCGCATGAAGCCGACCTCGTCGCGCGAATGGGCAGGAACCTCGCGTGCAAAGTCGCGCGGCGCCGTCCCTCGCCGTGCGCGTCGATCAACGCGCCGACCTCGGCGCGACTCCTGCGCGCTCGAGAGCCGAAACGAGCGAGTTGCGCTTCCATTCGGCATAGACGCGCGGGCCCATGTGCTGGGCGGCGCACCCGCCGCACTCCCATAATATCGGCAGATCGGGGTCGCGCGGTCGCGGCTCACGCTTTCGAGGCGCGGCTCGGGCCCGGCGAAGCTGACCCGCTCGCCCGGCAGCGCGCCGGGCGCGACCCGCCCATCGGGGGCGACGCCTTCGCCGCGCTTGTTCAGGGCTTCAATCGTCGCCTGATCCGCCTTGTCATCCATGCCGCGCGGCATACAGGAATTCGCGCGCGCCGTCGCCGCCCAGCACAGGCGAATCGATCAGGCCGAGGCTCGTCCAGCCCAGCGTCTCGACGCAGGCCCTCACGCCCTCCCCGGCGCCCCGAAGCGCCACAGGGTCCTTGACGGCGCCTTTGACCAGCTTTTCGCGGCCCACTTCGAACTGCGGCTTGACCAGGCTGACGAGGAACGCCGGGCGCGCCGCAAGGGCGAGAACCGCCGGCAGCACCAGCCTCTGCGAGATGAAACTGACGTCGCAGACGATCGCGCCCGGCCGCTCGCCCAGCAATTCCACAGTCAAGCTGCGCGCATCGGTTCCCTCTAGCGAGCGCACGCGCGGATCGGCGGCGAGCCGCGCGTCGAACTGGCCGCGGCCGACGTCGACCGCGATCACGCTGCGCGCGCCGCGGCTGAGCAGCACATCCGTGAAGCCCCCGGTCGAAGCGCCGACGTCCAGGCAGGCAAGGCCAGTGGGATCCAGCCCGAAAGCGTCAAGCGCGGCGGCCAATTTTAGGCCTCCGCGCGAAGCCCAGGGGTGAGCGGGACTTGCCTCGATATCCGCCTCGGGCGCCAGCGCGTCGGAGGCCTTGCGCACCCTCGCGCCGTCTGCGCGCACCAGACCCGCGGCGATCGCCGCCTGGGCGCGCGCCCGGCTCGGGAAAAACCCCCTCTCGACCAGCAGCACGTCGGCGCGCTTGCGCGAATCGCTCAACGCTTCGATCCCGCCTTCCGGGCCAGGATAAACAGGCGCGGATAGAGAAACAGCACCTGACCGTCTTGCTCGACGCGATAGGATTCGACCAGTTCGCGGCGGTAGCGTCCCAGGAATTCCTCGCGCTCGTCCGGCGCCAGCGGGGCCAGAAACGGCAGCAGCGCGGAGCCGCGGAACCAGTCGACGACCGCGTCGATTCCGGCCAGCGGATGGACATAGGTCGTCTGCCAGATTTCCAGCGAAGCCGACAAAGGCTTGAGCCAATTGTAATAATCGACATGGGTGGCGATCACCGCGCGGGTCTTGGCGATCGGCACCAGCCGATCCGCCCAAGGGCCGTCGGCGGCGATCAGACGCATCAGCGCGTGCGACGGCTCCTGCCGGTTGTCGGGCATCTGCACCGCCAGCACGCCGCCCTCGGCCAGATGTCCCATCAGGCGCGGAAACAAACTCTCGTGATCGGCCACCCATTGAAGCGCGCTGTCGGCGAAAATCAGGTCGGGACGCCTTTCCGGGCGCCAGCGCGCTATGTCGCCATGCACGAAATCGACGCGCGGCAGCCGGCGGCGCGCCTCGGCCAGCATCGGTTCCGAAGCATCGACGCCCGAAATCTCGGCCTCGGGAAACCGCTCGCGCAGCAGCCGCGTGCTGGTTCCCGGCCCGCAGCCGAGGTCGAACGCCAGCCGCGGCGCGCCGTCGATCCGAGCAACGAGATCGCGCGCGGGCCAAGCGCGCTCGGCCTCGAATCGCAGGAACAACTCGGCGTCCCAGGAATGCCCCACGGACGCGTCCAACGGCGCGTTTCCGCGCGCTGCAATCCGTTCATGCCCGTCCTCCCGAACGAATCCCGCCCCGCCTTGCGGGCCCTCGCGGCGGACTATCGAGGGAAGGCAGCGAATTCATGGCGTGAACCTGAGCGGAAACGGGCCGGAAAAGATCAGTCTACAATTTTAGTATACTAAATTGCCGCCGACGGCAAATGGCCTGGTCGGACCTGGCGCATGGCGCTGGATTTCAATGCCAGGGACCGGGCGCGATCGGCCGATAGCGCTTTTGTCATCCGGCAAATATAGACGGAAGGCCCTGGAAACGGTATCAGCGACGCGGGCGTAGCCAAATCATCGGCGATTTGGAAGCGCTTGCCGAATAAGCTTGGTAAGTCCGTAGTTTCCGGAGAGCCGGCTCCCGACGTCGCTCGTATGGCGTTTGCGGATTGTTTGGTCCTTGGCCGTAAGGCCAGCCCGGCGACGGTGGGGTGTGGCGGGCGCCGGCGCGCTGCCCAGGCGCGGACGATGCGGTGATTTGGCGTGTGGGCAATCGACCCCGATCCCTCAGCGAGAGGTGCCTTCGATGTACGTGGATTTCGGGGCTTTCCTTCGCCGCCCGAGCGATAATTCCCCGGGCGCGGCATGACCGCGAAAAGGCGATTCCAGCTCACCCTGATCAAACCTTCCCACTACGACGACGACGGTTACGTCATCCGTTGGTGGCGCTCGATCATTCCCTCGAATTCGCTCGCGGCTCTCTTCGGCATCGCGCTCGACTGCGCTGAACGGCAGGTTCTTGGGCCCGACGTCGAAATCGACATCGAGGCGATCGATGAGACGAACACGCGCGTCGATATTTGCGCAGTTGATCGCGCGTTCCGCGCTCACGGCGACTTCGGACTGGTCGCGCTGGTCGGAGTCCAATCGAACCAATATCCCCGCGCTCTCGACATCGCGCGGCCGCTCGTGGCGGCCGGCCTGCCGGTCGCGATCGGCGGCTTCCACGTATCGGGTTGCCTGGCCATGCTGGACGGCGGCGCGGTCGATCTCGACGCCTGCCAGGATCTCGGGGTGTCGATGTTCGCGGGCGAAAGCGAGGGGCGGTTCGAACGGGTGCTGAACGACGCCGCCTACGGCCGCCTCGCGCCGTTATACGATTTCATGAAAGACCTGCCTGGGCTGGAGGGAACGCCCGCGCCGTTCCTGCCCAAGCCCTATGTCAAGCGCACGCTCGGCGTGAGCACGAGTTTCGATGCGGGCCGGGGCTGCCCCTACCAGTGCTCGTTCTGCACGATCATCAACGTGCAGGGCCGGAAATCGCGCTTCCGCACCGCCGACGACGTCGAGCATCTCGTCCGCGCTCAATTGGGCCCAGGGCATCCACAAGTTCTTCATCACCGACGACAATTTCGCGCGCAACCGGCACTGGGAAGAGATCCTGGATCGCCTGATCGAACTGCGCGAGGAGGACGGCATCCCGCTCGGCCTGATGATCCAGGTCGATACGCTTTGCCACAAGATTCCGAACTTCGTCGACGAAGGCGAAGAGAGCCGGCGTGACCCGCGTCTTCATCGGGCTCGAGAACATCAATCCCGACAACCTCGCCGCGGCGAACAAGCGACAGAACAAGATCACCGAATATCGCAAGATGCTGCTCGCCTGGAAGAGCGTCAGGGATCATGACGCTGGCGGGATACATCATTGGCTTCCCGGCCGACACGCCGGAGATCGATCCGCCGCGACATCGAGATCATTCAGAAAGAACTTCCGCTCGACATGATCGAGTTCTTCTTTCTCACGCCTTTGCCGGGTTCCGAGGACCATCAGACGCTCTGGAGAAAGGGCGTCGCCGATGGAGCCGGATCTCAACAAATACGACCTGGAGCACGCCTGCGCCGCGCACCCGAAAATGACCAAGTCGGAATGGGAGGCGATCTATCGCGAGGCCTGGTCGCTCTACTACTCGCCGGAGCACATGAAGACGCTGCTGCGGCGCGCCGCGGCGACCGGCTTTCCGCTCGGCAGCCTCGTCGTGCGTGCTCGCCCACTTCTCGATGTCCGTTCGCGTCGAAAAACTGCACCCGCTGCAGGACGGTATCATTCGGCTCAAGCACCCGGCGGAGCGTCGGCCGGAATTGCCGCGCGAGAGCGCCCTGCTGTTCTGGCCGCGCTTCGCCTGGGAGACCGTCAAGAAGCAAACGCTCTTCGGCGTATTGATCCTGCGGCTCATGTTATGGAGCCGGGCAGTCTCCCGAGATCCCAACGCGAAAGCCTACAAGGACGCCGCGCTCACGCCGGTGAGCGACGACGACGAGGCGAATCTGGATCTGCTCAACAAGACGACGGGCGCCCGTGCCGCGGTCGCACATTTCAAGAAAGTCTCGGAGCTGACCCACTCCGCGCATCGCGGCGGTTGAACCGGCGCCGCGCCGACTGGGGGCTCGTAGCTTTCACCGCCCTCTGGCCAGCGCCAGTCCGATGCCCGCTCCCATCAGCAATCCGCCGGTCAGCCGATTGCGCAACCGTCCGTTAATCCCGAGCGCCACGCGAAACCGCGCGGCGAGCAGCGCCCAACCGCTGTCGACGACGAGCGCGACGGTCAGGAAGGTCACGGCGAGCAGCGCGATCTGCGCACCCGCGCCCGCATTCGGATCCATGAACTGCGGAAAGAAGGCGGCATAGAACAGCAAGGTCTTGGGATTGGTCAGCGAGACGAGAAAGCCGCGCCAGAAAATCGCCTTCAGCGCGCGCGGCTGCGGGGCGGCGCGCGTCAGGTCGGTCGGCGGCGCGCGCCAGGCGCTGAGGCCCAGCCAGAACAGGTAGACCGCACCGGCCCAGCGCAGGATCTCGAAAGCGCGCGCAAGCTCGCCCATCAATGCGGTCATGCCCAGCGCGGTCAACGCCAGTTGCACGACCATCGCCGCTGTCGTGCCCGCGACCGTCATCAGCCCGTAGCGGGCTCCATGTGCGATCGAATTGGCGACAATCAGCGCGACATTGGGTCCGGGGATCAGCATCAGGATCGTCGATCCGGCGACGAACGCAGCAAATAGCGGCAAAGACATCGAACCGGCTCCCGAGACGCCCCTGCGGCCAGACCGCCGCCGCCGCAAATCATCGGCGGGCCGTAAACGCAAAGTTACGTCTTCACGGCGATATGGCAATCCCTGCGTTCGCCATGCCATGAGGCTCTGGACATTCCTGGCGAGGAGAGATTCGCTATGTCGCCGCCCGAACCCGAGAGACTCGACCCATCTCCCGACGAAACGTCGGCCGAGCCTGCATTCACGGGCCCTTGGGGATCGCCCGCGGAGGAGAGCGCGCCCGCGGTCCCCGACGCCGGCGAGCGCTCCGATTTCGCGCTTTTCGTCGATCGCAACGCGCGAGCCTACCTCGAGATATTCGACTTTATCGCGGCTCGCCGGCAGAAGGGGCTTCTGTTTTGGCCAGGTATTTTCATCCCGCAAGCCTGGCTATTGTATCGCAAGATGTATGGATGGGCGGCTTTGGCCTGTGTGATGCCCGTGCTCATCCTCAGCTTTCATCTAGGCGGAGAGATCGGCCGCGCGCTCGGCTTCGCGCCGTCGCTGATCGGCCTCTTCGGACAACGGCTTTACGTCCACGCGGCCCGCCGGACCATCGCCAGCATTCGCGCGACCGCCGCGAGCGGGGATGAGGCCCACGATCTCATCCGACGCGCCGGCGGCGTCTCGAGAGCAGGCGCGACCGCAGGCGGCCTGATCGTGGCGGTCCAACTGGGCATTGGCGTCATGATCGGCCTCCAGGCTCATCATTTGGCCGGCCTTCACGCCCATCATTAGGCCCAGCAAGAGACGCCACATATGAACGCGCCTATGCTCTCTCCGTTGATCGCGCCGCCGGCGAGCCTGCTCGGGGGATTGCTGCTCGCATTCTTGATCGCCCGACTTGGGCGCGGCGCCTTCCCCATCCGATTGTTTGGCGCCTCGATCGCGATCGGCCTCGTGATGGGCGTTTGCATCCTATTCGTCGAATCGCCCTTTGACCTCAAGGCGAACCAACACGGCTTTTCGAAGCTCGCGATTTCGTTTCTGTTCGCCGGTTTTCCCGAAGAGGCCGCGAAAATCGCGGGCGCTTTCTTCTTTGTGCGCCCGCACTACCTGCGCCGCAGCTCGCGCGATCTCGTGCTGGGCGCGGCCAGCGTCGCGCTCGGTTTCGCGCTGCTGGAGAACCTGCTCTACGTCCAAGGCGCCGGCGCGCATTGGGGCCGGCTGGCCTTCGCGCGCGCGATCACCGCCGTTCCGTTTCACGTCCTGCTCGGTCTGATCGCCGGCCGCGCCCTTGCGCTGGCCGAATTGAGTGCGGACAAGATCCGAGCCGTCGCGCGCGTCGCGGCGACTTGGATTGTCGTGGCCAGCCTGCACGGCCTCTACGATTTCGCATTGCTCTCGCTCGCCGCCGGGCCGCCATTTCCCGACATCGTAACGGCCCTGGCGAGCCGCGGCCATATCGCGCCGGCGCCATTGCTGCTGATCGCCCTTCTCGGCGCTCTATTTGCAATTTGTGCGCTCGCCTGCGCAGCCCCCCGCAACCTAGATCTCGCGCCGTTTCGCGCCGGCCCCGTCGCAAATGCGACGCGAATGCGCCGTTTCGACCGTTTCGTGCTCGCCCGCGCCACAGGTTATGTCATCGCCGCGCTGCTGATCGTGGCCTCGCTGTTGGCGCTCGCGCTCGTCGGCGCTTTCGCCTTCATCGTCGATCAGCCCGACGCGCTCTACGCCGCCGCCGCCGCCGTCGCTTGCCCGGTGGCGATCGCGGCGATGCTGCTCGCATACCCAGTCCCGCATTCGGCGTCGGCGGCTTCGCGCGCGCAGCGTTACGGGTTCGCGTACGCGGCGCTCGCGATCCTCGCTCTCGCGCTTTATGCGGCCTTCCGGTGGGGCGATGGGCCGGCGCGTCAGGTCCTGGCCATCCGCATCGAGCTTCGGGGCGTTCAACTCGCGTCCAAAGGCGACACCGAGGGCGCCTTGCGTGAATTTGACCGCGCGATCGCGACCGACCCCACCCTAGTCGATGCAAGGCTCAAACGCGCCGGCGCTCTATACCAGCAGGGAAAACAGGATCAGGCCCTATCCGATCTCGACGACGCGGTTCTCATGCAGCCGAACAATGCCGAGTTGTTGAAGATGCGCGCGCAGTTGCAGCGCGAACTCAACCGGCCGCTGGCCGCGATCGCGGATCTCGACCGAGCGCTCACGCTCAATCCGATCGACCCCGAACTGTGGGCGAACCGCGCTCAGGCCTATTCCGAGGCGAATATGCCGGACAAGGCGCGCGCCGACCTCGCGCGCGCCGAAGACCTCGGACCGCACCTTTCGGCGACGCTGATGACGCGCGCGCTGCTCGCGGTGCGCGAGGCCGACTATGACCGGGCGATTTCCGCGCTGGACGAGGATCTGCAGAGCCGGCCGGACGACGTCGATCAGTTGTTTTTTCGCGGCCGAATCCATTTCTATCGCAGGGACGCCGATAGCGCCGTCGCGGACCTCCAAACAGCCAGCTCGAAAGCCAAGGTCCTCTATCCCGCGATCTGGCTGTATCTGCAGCGAGCTCGCGACGGCGCGGACGGCGGGCCGGAACTCTCCGCCGCCGCGCTGCGCGTCAATCAGTACAAGTGGCCGTTTCCGGTCGTGAAATTCCTGCTCGGACAGATCTCCGCTTCGCAGATGCGTGAGGCGGCGGAGACCGCCGACCAGCGCTGCGAGGCGGATTTCTATTATGGCGAATGGCTGCTCGGACAGGGCAAGACGCCGGCCGCGCTGGACTCCTTGCGCGCCGCCGCCTCGGAATGTCCGACAGGTTTCATCGAATATGAAGGGGCTCGGGCGGAGTTGCAGCGCCTGTGAGGCCGCCAGTGGCGATATCCGCGCGGCTAGGGCCGGCCCCGATTCCCTGATAGGCTCCGCCAAGTGAAAGGCGGAGAGCGGTGAACCGGGAATGACGGACGAGAAGTTTGACGTCATCGTCGTCGGCGCGGGCCTCTCCGGCGTGGGAGCGGGCTGCCATTTCGAGATGCGCCGCCCGGGCCTGCGCTACGCGATCCTCGAGGGCCGCGAGCGTCTCGGAGGCACATGGGATCTCTTTCGTTTTCCCGGGGTGCGCTCGGACTCCGACATGTACACTCTGGGTTACGACTTCAAACCCTGGCGCGGCGCCGAAGCGATCGCCGACGGACCCGCGATCCTCGATTACATCAACGAGGCCGCGCGCGAGTACGGGGTGACGGGCAAGATTCGCCTCAACCATCGCGTGACGCGGGCCTCCTGGTCTTCGACCGGCGCGCGTTGGTTGCTCGAGGTCGAGCGCGGACCCGAGCGCGCGCCCGCGCGCTTCGAGGCCAGGTTCCTGATGATTTGCGCCGGCTATTATCGCTATGAAGCCGGCTATTGCCCGAAATTCCCAGGCGCGGAAGCCTTCCACGGCCGGATCGTGCATCCCCAGCAATGGAGCGAGGACATCGACTATGCCGGCAAGCGCGTCGTCGTGATTGGCAGCGGCGCAACCGCCGTCACGCTCGTGCCCGCGCTCGCGCAAAAGGCCGCGCATGTCACGATGCTGCAACGCTCGCCGACTTATATCGCGCCGGTCCCCTCAGTCGACCCGATCGATCAGGCGCTGCGCGGTCTCCTGCCGGCTGCACTGGCGCATCCGCTCATGCGCTGGAAGCGCATTATGCTCGGCATGTATTTCTATCGATTGTGCAAGCGGAGCCCCGCGCGGGCCAAGCGATATCTGTCTGAGGCCGCCCGGCAATATCTCGGTCCCGACTACGACATCGCGAAACATTTCGCGCCCCGATACAACCCATGGGATCAGCGTCTTTGCCTTGCGCCCGACGGCGACATCTACCGAGCGATCCGAAGCGGACGCGCCACTGTCGCAACCGACGAGATCGAGAGATTTACGCGGCGCGGGGTCAAATTAAGGGGCGGCGACGAACTCGAGGCCGACATCATAGTCACCGCGACCGGACTCGAATTGCAGCCGCTCGGCAATATCCAGTTCGCGGTCGACGGCGCGCCTGTCGAGATCGGCAAGCTCATGACTTACAAAGGCTTCATGTATTCGGGCCTGCCCAACCTCGCTTCGGTGTTCGGATACGCCAACGCGTCGTGGACATTGCGCAGCGATCTCATCTGCGAGCGGGTCTGCCGCCTCATCGGCCATTTGGAGCGCAAGGGTTATGTCCAATGCGTCCCACGGTTGAACGACCCTGAGGTAACGGCCGAACCCTGGGTCGATTTTTCCTCCGGCTATTTCCAGCGTGCGGCGGGGCGCTTTCCAAGCCAGGGCTCGCGCGAGCCCTGGCGGGCGCAACAGAACTACCTCAAGGACATTTTTACGCTGCGCTTCGGCGCAATCGAAGACGGCGTGCTGGAATTCACCCGCGCGGCCGCGCGGACCCCAGCGGCGCCCCACCCCACGGCGGCCTGAAGTTCGGCTCGGAAAGAGGCTGCGAACCGGAGCGCATGCGCTCCGTCTTTGCGCCATCGCAATGCGTCCGGCCACGAGCCAAGACATGCTCGCCCTCGAACTCGAGACAGATCGAGTTCGCAAGGGGGTTACGCTCATGGCCAATGGTCTCGCGACGACGTCAGGACTTGAAAAAGGCCTGATCGTATTCTTCCGGCTCTGCATGGGTTGGACGTTTCTATGGGCGGCGATCCATCATTTCGGCGACACCGCGTTCGTGCCCGGCTTCCTCTCGCACACCAAGACCTTCAATTTCATCTACGGACCGATGGCGACTTCGCGTTCGATCGGCCTGGTGACGTTCCTGGTCGAATACGGCCACCTGCTGATCGGGCTTTCGCTGATTTCCGGCCTGCTGGTGCGGGCGAGCGCGCCGTTCGCAATCCTGATCCTGCTGACCTACTGGACCGCCCACATGGACTTTCCCTACATCGAGTTCGTCAACAGCTTCCTCGTCGACTATCACGTCGTCTATGCCGGCGTTCTCGTCTATCTCATCATGAAGGGCGCGGGCCACGTGTTCGGGCTCGACGCGGTTGCGGCCGAAATGCCCGTGGTGCGCCGCAACGGCTGGCTGGCCTGGCTGGTCGGCTGAATTTCGGCGGGGCTCTTCCCGGGTTCGGACCCCTCTGGACAAAGGGGCCCGAGCGGGCGCAAATGCGGCCCTCTTCCGAGGAGCCGACCTTGAACGACCGACCCAATTCGCTCGCCGCCCGCGACATCGCTTATTACTTCCACCCCGCCACCAATGCGCGCCGGCACGAAAAGGTCGGCCCGATGATGATCGAGCGCGGCGAAGGCATTTATGTCTTCGACGACCAGGGCAAGGAATATATCGAAGGTCTTGCGGGCCTTTGGAGCGTCGCGGTCGGCTTCGGCGAGCCGCGCCTCGTCAAGGCGGCGGCCGAGCAGATGGCCAAGCTGCCCTTCTATCATTCGTTCTCGCACAAGTCGCATCCGGCCGCGACCAAGCTCGCCGAGCGGCTGGTCGCGATGGCGCCGGCGGGCATGGCCAAGGCCCATTTCACCTCGTCGGGCTCCGAGGCCAACGACCTCACGATGAAGATGATCTGGTATTACAACAACGCGCTCGGCCGTCCGCAGAAAAAGAAGATCGTCTCCCGCCAGAAGGGCTATCACGGCGTCACCATCGCGTCGGGCAGCCTCACCGGCCTGCCCAACTTCCACCGCGATTTCGACCTGCCGCTGCCGATGGTCAAGCACGTCTCCTGCCCCAACCATTGGCGCTTCGGCAAGCCCGGCGAAAGCGAGGAGGATTTTTCGACCCGCCTCGCCGAGGAACTGGAGGCGAAGATCCTCGACGAAGGCGCCGACACGGTCGCCGCGTTCATCGGCGAGCCGGTGATGGGCGCGGGCGGCGTGATGCCGCCGCCCAGGACCTATTGGGAAAAGATCCAGGCCGTCTGCCGGCGCCACGACGTTCTGATCGTGGCGGATGAAGTGATCACCGGCTTTGGCCGGACCGGCAATCTGTTCGCATGCCAGACCTACGACATCTCGCCCGACTTCATGGTGGTCTCGAAGGCGCTGACCTCGTCTTATGTGCCGCTCTCGGCGATCCTGTTCACCGACAAGATTTATCAGACGCTGGCCGACAATTCGAACAAGATCGGCGTCTTCGCGCATGGCTTCACGGCGAGCGGCCATCCCGTCGCGACGGCGGTCGCGCTCGAGAACCTCGACATCTTCGAGGAACGCGATCTCGTCGGCGCCGCGCGCCGGATGGCGCCGCAATTCCAGGCGCGGCTGAAGAGTTTCGCCGACCATCCGCTTGTCGGCGAAGCGCGCGGCGTCGGGCTGATCGGGGCGCTCGAATTCGTCGCCGACAAATCGACCAAGGCGCCTGTCGATCCTGCGGGCTCGCTCGGCGGCAAGCTCGCCGAACTCTGCCATGAGGAAGGCCTGATCATCCGCGCGATCGGAGACACGATCGCGTTCTGTCCGCCGCTTGATCATCACGCCCGCGCAGATCGACGATATGTTTGATCGCTTCGGCCGCGCGCTGAAGCGCCTGGCGGTCTGACGCTCCTCTTACGGCGCCTCCGCCGGTTCCGCGTCGGGATCGGCGGGATCGGCGCCCGCGGGCGCCGCATGCGGCCCCGGCCGAACGACGCGATCGGCGTGCGGTCGCTTGGGCGCGGGCGACCAGGGCCGATCTTCGAGCGGCGCGCGATCCGCGCTCGCCTCGAACGCCTTGCCGTCCCAGACCAGGCCGACGGCGCCAGTCTCTCGCAGGCGCCGCTCGTCGAAGACATTGCGGGCGCGGCAGGAGGCGGGCGCGGTCAGCGGGCTGACCACGAATTCCGCGCGGGCGCAATCTTCCTCGAAGGCCGCGCGATCGATAACGAGCGCGAGCGACTGCCCCTCCGGGAGATCGCCGACGCAGCCGAGGCGGTCGCAGGCGTTGTCGGGATCGCGCGACGCGGCGGGATCGCGATCGTCGCCGTCCGCGGCGAGCCATTGCTCCGCGGCGAAGGCGTTGAAGCGCTTGCCGACGACGATCAGGCGCCCGTCGGCGTCGCGCACCGCCGCCAGATCGCCGGAGGGCGGGATCATGCACGTCGTAGCGCGGTCCCGTGAACGCGCCGATCAGGCCGATCAGCGCGAATGGGATCGCCGTCGCGCGCAACGTCCAGGTCCGCCAGAGGATCGCGCTGAGCGACGGCGAGGCTCAGAAAGGGCAGCGCATAGGGCGCGAAGGCGCGCACATGCAGGGTTGAGCCCGGCGCCTGCGGCGATGAAATGCGCGACCCAGAGGATGAAGCGTGATGCCCGAAGCCGACATAGAGCCAGACCGGCGCATCGAGACCGAGCGGATAAAGCGCGGTCCCGAGCAGCGCGCCGGGCACCGCGAAGAACTCGATGATCGTCAGCGTCAGCGGATTGCCGATCAGCACATAGGGGCTGAGATCGTGGAAATGATAGGACATGAACGAGGCGGTCGCCGATCGTCGCGCAGAGCGTCGCGACGAGCGAGCCCGATCGGCTTGTCGAACAGATGTCTCAGCCACGCGGCCGCGCCTGGCCGCGCGCGGCCGCGCGCGGCGACGAACGGATCGGGCCCCTCCTCGGCGCGCGCAAGCCGCGCCTCCATCACCGCGACCAGCGCGCCGACCGCGGCGAACGAGAGCTGGAAGCTGACGCCGAGGATCGCCTCGGGCTCCAGCGCGACGATCGCGAGCACGGCGAGGGCGAGATTGCGCATCGTCAGCGCGCGCCGGTCGAGCAGCACCGCGGCGAGCACGATCAGCGTCATGATCAGCGCGCGCTCGGTGCCGACGCGCGAGCCGGTCGCGGCGTCGTAGAGGAGCGACGCCGATCATCGCGACGCCCGCCGCCCATTTCTTGATGGGGTAGTTCAGCGCGAGCGTCGGCGAAAGCGCGAGCAGGCGGCGCGCGACAACGAAGAAGATGCCGGCGACCAGCGTCATCTGCACGCCGGAGATCGTGATGACATGGAAGATGCCGGCCTCGCGGATGAGGTCCTTGGCGTCGTTGGAGAGGAAATCGCGCTTGCCCGTCACCATCGCCGCCGCGATGGCGCCCTCGTCGCCGCCGATGATCGCGTTGACCCGCAGCGCCAGGCGATTGCGCGCCTGGTCGATCGCGCGCGGAAAAGCGCTGGCGCCACGCAAATCTCGCGCGGCGGCGGCAGAGCGCTTGATCGCGCCGAGCGTCGAGCCGACCGCGCCGACGCCCTAGAAATAGGCGTCGCGGGCAAAATCATAGCCGCCCGGCAACGCCGCGCGCGAGGGCGGCAGCAGTCGCGCCTGCAGCGCGACATAGTCGCCGGCGGCGACGTCGGGCGTCTTGCGCGTCGTCACGCGCACGCGGCGCGGCGCGAGCTCGGCGGCATGTCGCCGGCGTCGACGACGCTGAGCACCAGCCGCGCGCCGTTCGGGCGCAGGTCGACTTCCTCGACGAAGCCCTGCAGCTTGACGATGCGGACATGGTCGAGCACGGGCGTCGCGACCCGCGCGGTGCGCAGCCCCATCGACAGAAACCCCGCCGCGAGCGCCGCCATCGCGATCCAAATGCCGAGCGCGAACGGGCGCGCGCGCGAGACCCAGGCGAGCGCGGCGAAGACGCCGAGCAGGATCGCGGGAAGCCAGAGCACGGGCTCGCGATCGGCGGCGAGGTTGAGCGCGACGCCGCCCATCGCCGCGACGGGAATCCAGAGGAAAAACCGGCGCTCCTCGGCTTCCTGCGCCAGAGCGCCGGCGAACAGCGTCGCGCCAATCCGGCGCCAGCGAAGCCGCGCGCGCGAGGCATCGCCGGCGGCGGCGCGAGGCGCGCGCGAGGCGCCGGCGGCGCTCATGGCGCCGCTCTCGCCCGGCTCGACTCGCCATGCCGCCGCGCTCCATAGGTTCCGCCTTTGGCGCCGATGCCGGCGCCTATGATACAGCGGCGCGCCGCCGGCCGATGCCAGCTCGGTCCTTTCCCTCAAAGCCAGAAGATCCACAGCCGCCCATGACCCAGGTCGTCACCCGTTTTGCGCCCTCCCCGACCGGTTTTCTGCATATCGGCGGCGCGCGCACGGCCTTGTTCAACTGGCTTTACGCCAAGCGATTCGGCGGCAAGTTCCTGCTGCGCATCGAGGACACCGACCGCGAGCGCTCGACGCGCGGCCGCGGTGGAGGCCATTCTCGACGGGCTGAAATGGCTCGGCCTCGACTGGGACGGCGAGGCGGTGCGCCAGTTCGAGCGCGCGGATCGCCATCGCGAAGTCGCCGAGCAGTTGCTCGCCTCCGGCGGCGCCTATCGCTGCTACGCCATCGCCGGAGGAACTTGCGCAGATGCGCGAGCGCGCAGCGCCTCGAAGGCAAGCCGATGCGCTACGACGGGCGCTGGCGCGACCGCGATCCCCCGAGGCGCCCGCCGGGCGTCGCGCCGACGATCCGGCTGCGCGCGCGCCAGGACGGCGAGACGATCGTCGACGACAAGGTGCAGGGCAAGGTCACGTTCTCCAACAAGGAACTCGACGACCTCGTCCTGCTGCGCTCGGACGGCAACCCGACCTATATGCTCGCCGTCGTCGTCGACGACCACGACATGGGCGTGACGCACATCATCCGCGGCGACGATCATCTGACCAACGCCGCGCGCCAGATGCAGATCTATCAGGCGCTCGGCTGGGACGTGCCGGTGATGGCGCATATCCCGCTGATCCACGGTCCCGACGGCGCCAAGCTCTCCAAGCGCCACGGCGCGCTCGGCGTCGACGCCTATCGCGCGCTCGGCTATCTGCCCGCCGCGCTGCGCAATTATCTCGTGCGGCTGGGCTGGAGCCAGGGCGACCGCGAGTTCTTCTCGACCGAAGAGATGATCGCCGCCTTCGACCTGCCCGCGATCGGCCGCTCGCCCTCGCGCTTCGACTTCGTCAAGCTCGAGAACATGAACGGCCATTTCATGCGGGCGACGCCCGACGACGAATTGCTGAAGATGCTGATCGACACCTTGCCCTATCTGCCCGGCGGACCCGAGATGGCCGCCGAGCTTGACCGAGGCCAAGCGCGCGCAGCTTGCGCGCGCGCTGCCCGGCCTGAAGGAGCGCGCCAAGACGCTGGTCGAACTCGTCGACGGCGCCAAATTCCTGTTCGCGAAACGGCCGCTGCCGATGGACGAAAAGGCCGAGGAAATTCTGGCGCGCGGCGGGCGGCTGCATCATCAAGGCGCTGCTGCCGCGATTGGAGGCGCTTGAGCGAATGGACCGCCGCGACGACGGAGGCGGCGGTGCGCGACTATGCCGGCGAGCAAGGCGCCAAGCTCGGCATGATCGCTCAGCCGCTGCGCGCCGCGGCGACCGGACGCGACCACGTCGCCCGGCATATTCGACGTGCTGGCCGTGCTGGGACGCGAGGAGAGCCTTGGGAGCTTGCGGATCAGGCGCGGGCGGACTGATCCGAGTTCATGGCGGGAGTGCGGCCGATTGCGCTGCGGCATTTGCGGCGCCGCCGGCGCTACGCCTTCGAACTGACCCGCACGCCCGTGACGCGCCGTCCGCGACTTGCGCGCGAATGGAGGCGGAACTGTCGTGAAGTTGTCATGTAGCTTGGGCAAGGCAGGCTCGACGCCGCGCGGACCGCCGGCGCGTCGTCGCGTGGAAATGCCAGTCAGCGGGGCATTTTTCGTTTGCCAAACCGCTGGCGATATGGTTCCCCATGGCAGCTCCTGTCTGGTCGTCGGATAGTCACAACCCTGCGGCCGCCAGCTCCCTACGGAATTCGATCGATGTCGCGCATGAACACCGTCGCGTCGCTGGGGCGGCGGGCCCTGCCGAACTATTGGGATCTGATCGCGCTCGCGGCGATTCTCGCGGTTTTTACGGCGATCGCGCGCGCCTATCACGGAATTTCCGCGCCGCTGCCGCCGGCCGATCAAGCCCGCGGTCTCGCTCGATTATGCGGAGCTGCCTTATTACGCGCTGCGCACGACGCTGCGCATGTTCGCAGCGCTGGTGGCCTCGTTCGTTTTCACCTTCACCTACGCGACGCTCGCGGCCAAGAGCCGACGCTGGGAGATGGTGCTGATCCCGCTGCTCGACATCCTGCAGTCGGTGCCGATCCTCGGCTTTCTCTCGTTCACCGTGACGTTCTTCCTCGGGACTGTTTCCCGGCAACGTGCTGGGCGCGGAATGCGCGGCGATCTTCGCCATCTTCACCAGCCAGGCCTGGAACATGGCGTTTTCGTTCTATCAGTCGCTGCGCACCGTGCCGCGCGATCTCGACGAAGTCGCGCGCGGCTTTCGGCTGACAGGCTGGCAGAAGTTCTGGCAGCTCGAGGCGCCCTTCGCGGTCCCGGGCCTGATCTGGAACACGATGATGTCGATGTCCGGCGGCTGGTTCTTCGTCGTCGCCTCGGAGGCGATCACGGTCGGCGACACGACGATCACGCTGCCGGGCGTCGGCTCTTATATCGCGACGGCGAACGCGGCGGGCAATTGGTCGGCGGTGTTCGCGGCTGTGGTGACGATGGGCATCGTCATCCTCGCCTACGACCAATTGCTGTTCCGCCCGTCATCGCCTGGGCGGGCAAATTCCGCGTCGAATTGTCGGTCGAGCCAGGAGGTCAGGAACGTCCTGGGTGCTCGAACTGCTGCAGCGCACCAATTGGATCCGCCTCGCGGCTTCCGGCCCGTTTTCGCGGCGCTGCGCTCGGTGAGCCTTCTGGCGGATCGGATTGCCGAAACTCCTTCCCGCCCGCGCCGCCGAGCCCTCTTCCGCGACATCGCGCTTGCTCGACGTCGCCTGGATCGCGCTGATCGTCGGCGGTCGCCATCTAGGCGATCTGGAGCGTCGTCGCCTTTGTCGCGACGGAACTGAACTGGACCGACGTCGCAGAGGTCACGCTGCTGACCTTCTACACGCTTCTGCGCGTAGTCGCTCTGATGGTCCTGGCGACCATCGTCTGGGTGCCGATCAGCGTCTGGATCGGCCTGAGGCCGCGCTGGGCGGAGCGAATCCAGCCGATCGCGCAGTTCCTCGCCGCGTTCCCCGTCAATCTGCTCTTCGGCGTCGCGGTCAGCCTGGTGCTGGCCTTCAACCTCAATCCCGACATCTGGCTGAGCCTGCTGATCGTGTTCGGGACGCAATGGTACATCGTGTTCAACACGATCGGCGGCGCGGCGGCGTTTCCCAACGATCTGCGCGAAGCCGCCGCGAATTTCCACATCCGCGGACTGGACTGGTGGCGCAAGGTGATCCTGCCGGGCATCGCCCCCTACTACCTCACCGGCGCGATAACCGCTTCCGGCGGGTCTTGGAACGCCTCGATCGTCGCCGAATACGTCAAGTGGAAGGACCAGACCGTCACCGCGCACGGCGTCGGCGCCTATATCGCGGAAGCGACCGACAAGGGCGATTTCCCCAAGATCGTGCTCGGCGTCGCCATCATGTCGATCGTCGTCACCCTGTTCAACCGATTGTTCTGGCGCCAGCTCTATGCATATGCCGAACGCCGCCTGCGGCTTTGATCTGAAACGCGAGGAGATTTCCATGCTCGAACCCGCGCAGTTGCTTCTCGAAGTCGACCACGTCAGCCAGACTTTCTCCAAGGGCTCCGGCGAACCCGGCGCGCCAGTCCTGGAGGACGTTTCGCTGACGATCCGCTCAGGCGAGATCGTCGCGCTGCTCGGGCGGTCCGGCTGCGGCAAGTCGACCCTGCTGCGCATCATTGCTGGCCTGAGCCGGCCGACCGCGGGCAAGGTCACCGTAGCGCGGCAAGAACGGTCGACGGCCCGACCGAGGGCGTCGCCATGGTGTTCCAGAGCTTCGCGCTGTTCCCCTGGCTCAACGTTCTCGACAATGTGGAGATCGGCCCGCGCGCTATCGGCGTCCCGCTCGACGAGACCCGCAAGCGCGCGCTGCAGGCGATCGACACCATCGGTCTCGACGGGTTCGAATCGGCCTTTCCCAAGGAGCTCTCGGGCGGCATGCGCCAGCGCGTCGGCTTTGCGCGCGCGCTGGTCGTGCAGCCGAAGATCCTGCTGATGGACGAGCCGTTTTCCGCGCTCGACGTGCTGACCGCCGAGACGCTGCGCACGGACCTGCTCGATCTCTGGCAGGAGGGCCGCATCCCGATCAAGGCGATCCTGATGGTGACCCACAACATCGAGGAAGCGGTGCTGATGGCCGATCGGGTCATGGTGCTCGCCTCGAACCCGGGGCGCATCGCCGCCGAGATCGCCGTCCCGCTCCCGCATCCCCGCGATCGGCTCGACCCGGACTTCCGTCAGCTCGTCGAGAAAATCTACGCGCTGATGACCCAGCGCCCCGAGCCGAAGCTGGTCGGGCGCGAACCGGCCGCGCCCGGCGCCGGGCTCGGCATCGCGCTGCCGCAGGTCTCGACCAACTCGCTCGCCGGCATGCTCGAGGAGATCGCCGGCCCGCCCTACAACGGTCAGGCCGACTTGCCGCATCTGGCCGATTCGCTGCAGCTCGAGATCGACGACCTGTTCCCGCTCGGCGAAACCCTGCAACTGCTGCGGCTGGTCGAATTCGCCGACGCGGACATCAAGCTTACGCCGATCGGGCAGAAGTTCGTCGACATGGACGTCGACCAGCGCAAGAAACTACTCGGCGAGCAATTGCTCGCCAACTTCCCGCTCGCCGCTCATATCAAGCGCGTGCTCGACGAACGGCCCTCGCACCGGGCGCCGGCGACACGCTTTCGCGAGGAGCTCGAGGACTATATGTCCGAGGACTACGCCGAACGGACCTTGCGCACGATCGATCAACCTCGGCCGCTACGGGGAAGTGTTCGCTTACGACGAAAACGCGCAGACGTTTTCTTACGAAAATCCGCAATAAACAAATCGGGCTCGCACAAGCTCCTAGACCTAATAATGACTTGTCGCGAGGCGGACGATCCGTTAGCTTTGTTGCAACGCACAATTGTCATTTCGGCGTCAGCGACGCCAGGGAGTTTGTTGATGGCCCCAACGACCGCCACCCTCAAATACGGCGATCAGACCGTCGAATTGCCCGTGAAGGACGGGATCGATCGGTCCTTCCGTCGTCGACATCGGCAAGCTCTACGGCCAGACCGGCATGTTCACGTTCGACCCCGGTTTCACGTCGACCGCGAGCACCGAATCCAAGATCACCTATATCGACGGCGACGAGGGCGTGCTGCTCTATCGCGGCTATCCCATCGAGCAACTCGCCGAGCACGGCGATTTCCTCGAAACCTGCTATCCTGCTGCTCTACGGCGAGCTGCCGACCGCTGCGCAGAAAGCCGATTTCGACTATCGCGTGACCCGTCACACGATGGTCCACGAGCAGATGGCGCGGTTCTTCCAGGGCTTCCGCCGCGACGCGCATCCGATGTCGGTCATGGTCGCGTGCGTAGGCGCGCTCGCGGCGTTCTATCACGACTCGATCGACATCAACGATCCGATGCAGCGCGAGATCGCCTCGATCCGCATGATCGCCAAGCTGCCGACCTTGGCCGCGATGGCGTACAAATATTCGATCGGCCAGCCCTTCATCTATCCCAAGAACGACCTCGATTACGCCGGCAATTTTCTGCGCATGTGCTTCGCCGTGCCCTGCGAGGACTATAAGGTCAACCCGATCCTGGCCCGCGCGCTCGACCGCATCTTCATCCTGCACGCCGACCACGAGCAGAACGCCTCGACTTCGACGGTCCGGCTCGCCGGCTCGTCGGGCGCCAACCCGTTCGCTTGCATCGCAGCCGGCATCGCCTGCCTCTGGGGGCCGGCGCACGGCGGCGCCAACGAAGCCGCGCTCAAAATGCTCGGCGAGATCGGCACGGTCGACAACATCCCCAAATATCATCGCCAAGGCGAAGGACAAGAACGATCCGTTCCGCCTGATGGGCTTCGGCCATCGCGTCTACAAGAACTACGACCCGCGCGCCAAGATCATGCAGCGCACCGCGCATGACGTGCTGCGGGAACTCGGCATCAAGGACGATCCGCTGCTCGACGTCGCGATGGAGCTCGAGCGGATCGCGCTGCACGACGAATATTTCATCGAGAAGAAGCTCTATCCGAACATCGACTTCTATTCCGGCATCACGCTGAAGGCGATGGGCTTCCCGATGGCGATGTTCACCGTGCTGTTCGCGGTGGCGCGCACCGTCGGCTGGATCGCGCAGTGGAAGGAAATGATCGGCGACCCGGCGCAGAAGATCGGCCGTCCGCGCCAGCTCTATACCGGCGCGCCGCTGCGCGAATATCCGCCGATGGGCAATCGCTGAGGAACTCGCGTGGTTTGTCTTGACGACGACGGCCGGGGGCGACCTCGGCCGTTTTGTCTTGCGCAACGGCGCTCGGGCTCAGGCAGAGTCCATGTCGGCGCAGACGCCATGAGGATGAGCGGTTGAGAGGCGGCGCGCTCGCCTGGCCCCTGGCGGAAAGGCCTGCATTTCATAATCACATAAAATTTTTGCGCAAATCGCTTGCCAGGTTCGAGCCAACTCGCGATTGACGGCGCCGCGTTCATGTCGGGACGCCAAGCGGCGAGAGCGCCACTCGTGCCGGACAAACCCAACCCGCCTGCCGGCTCTCCGGGCGCTGAGGCCATTCGGCGGCAAGCCGGCCGAAATCGTGTCGAGTTCAGGACGGGCAGCCTGCGGAAAGTCGAGGGCTTGACGAAAATCATCGCGACCTCCGCCGCAAGAGCGATGATCGCGGCCGATGGCCGGGATCAGCGTTCCCGGCTGCCGATCGTATCCAGAACAGTCGCGCGCCGCGTGCGCGCTCGGCGCGCGCCGCGTCCGGCAAGCGCATCAGGGCGTCGAGCCTGCGCGAGCGCCGCGAGTTGCGCCGTCGCGGCTGCGCCCGTCGCGCACGATCAGCCGACAAGCGCCGCCGCGAGCGCGGCCGGCGTGCAATCGTGCTGCAGGAATTCGGGGATCGCGCGCTCGTCCAGGATGAGGTTCGGCAGCAGGATCGACGGGACGTTGATCGAAATATTTGAGCTGCTCCTCGAGCTTCGAAACCTTGTAGGCGCCGACCATCGGCACGCCGGCGAGCGCGAGTTCGAGCGTCACGGTGCCGGAGGCGGCGAGCGCGGCGCGCGCGGTGCGAAACGCCGCGAACTTCTCCGCCTCGCCGACGCACGATGCGCGGCGCGACCGGCCAGTGGGCGGCGCGCGCGCGCACCTCGTCCTCGACATGCGGCAGCGTCGGCAGCACGACGTCGAACGGCCCGATCGCGCCGCCGACAGCGCCGAGCGCGCCGCCGAAATCGGCCATCAGCCGGCGCGATCTCGGAGCGGCGCGAGCCCGGCAGCACGACGATCGAGCGGCGGCTCGGCGGCGCGCCGGCGCGCCTCCTCGGCGTTCGGGCGCAATTCGTCGAGCCGCTCGATCAGGGGATGGCCGACATAGACGCAGCGCGGCCCGCCGAGGCGCGCATGCGCCGCCGGCTCGAACGGCAGCAGCGCGAGCACGCAGTCGACATAGGCGCGCATCGCCTTCGCCCGCCCCGGCCGCCAGGCCCAGACGGTCGGGCTGACATAGTCGACGACCGGCAGGTCGGGCAGCGTGGCGCGAACGCGGCGCGCGACGCGATGGGTGAAATCGGGGCTGTCGATGATGACGAGCGCCGTCGGGCGCGTCGGCGACGATCGCGCTCGGCGGTCTGGCGGATGCGCGCGAGCAGCGTCGGCAGCCTCGCGATGCACCGGCAGGATGCCCATCACCGCGATCTCGCTCATCGGGAACAGGCTCTTCAGCCCCTCCGCCTCCATCGCCTCGCCGCCGACGCCGAAGAATGTCGACTGCGCCGCCGGTCGCCGCGCGCAGCGCCCGCATCAGCTTGAAGCCGAGTTGGTCGCCGGAATGCTCGCCCGCGACGAGCGCGACGCGCAGCGGCGCGCTCATGCCGCGCCAGCCGACGACGAAAAGACCGGCGGCCGCCGGCGCGGCGTTGCAAAGCCGACGCGATCGGCGATCAGCACCTCGCCCGCGGCGATCGCGAGCCCGGCGAGCTCGCGCGCGCGCGGCGGCCTCGATCGTCTTCAGGCCCACCGTGGGCAGGTCGAGCCGCATGTCCTGGCCGCGCTTGGCCGCCTTGACGAAAACGCCGGCGCGGCCTTTGAGCCGCAGCCGCCGCGAGGCGCGCATGTCCGCGACGCGCGCCAGCATCGCGTCGGTGCCCTCCGCCGCCTCGACGGCGAGGACGCGCCCGTTGGCGACGACCGCGCCCTGTCCGACGTCGAACGGCGAGAGCGCGCGCGAGCAGCGCGGCGCCGAAGCGATGTCGGCCTCGGCCTCGGCATCCGGCGCGCGGCCGGCGATCAGGCCCTGCGGGCGCCAGCAGTTGCGGCGCGAAATCCTCGATGCCGACGATGCGCAGACGCCTTCGCGCTCGAAAATCCCGGCGATGCCCTCGAGCAGACTGTCGTCGCCGCCGCGAAACAGCCTCGCGATTTCGCCGGCGCGCTTGACCGCGCCCCAGTCGAGCCTGCAGGTCGGCAAATTCCGGGCGCGTCACCGCGACCGAGGATCGCCAGCTCCTCGATGTCGCGCGCCCGCAGCGCGCGCGAACAGCTTGCCGACTTCGCCCAGCCGCACCCAGACATGCGGGAAGGCTCTCGATCTCGGGCGAGGCCGAGCCGACGAGGCCGACGAGCAGAACGTCGCGGCCGTTGCTCTCGCGCGAACCGCGCCGCCTCGAACGCCAGCGCGCCGCCGCCGCAGAGGATCGCCAGCGGCGGCGCGGTTCGCTCGCTCAAGCCATTTCGTCCTTGCCCTCGCGCGGCGTGCAGATCGCGCGGTCGCCGCCTGCGCGCAGGAACGCGACCATCTGCTGCACCGCCTCCTCGTCGGGAAATGCCGCCGCGACGTCCTCGGCGCGCTCCTTCAGCGTGCCCGTCGGGGCGAACAATTGCTTGTAGGCGCGCCGCAGCGCGTGGATCGCCTCATGCGAGAAGCCGCGCCGCTTCAGGCCGACGAAATTGAGCCCGGCGAGCGAGGCGCGGTTGCCGAGCGCGATGCCGAACGGGATGATGTCGTTCTCGACGCCCGCGAGCCCGCCGACGAAGGCGTGCGCGCCGATGCGCACGAACTGATGCGCCGCCGCGCCGCCGCCCAGAATCGCGAAATCGCCGATCTGGCAATGGCCGCCCAGCATCACGTTGTTGGAGAGGATGACGTCGTTGCCGATCCGGCAATCGTGCGCGACATGGGAATTGGCGAGGAAGACGCAGCGCGCGCCGACGATCGTCTCGCCGCCGCCGCCCGCCGTGCCGGGATTCATCGTCACGCCCTCGCGGATCAGGCAATCCTCGCCGATCGTCAGGCTGACGCGCTCGCCGCGATATTTGAGGTCCTGCGGCTCGTGGCCGATCGACGCGAAGGGGAAGATGCGCGTGCGGGCGCCGATCGTCGTCACGCCGGCGATGCTGACGTGCGAGATCAGCTGCACCCCGTCGCCGAGCGCGGCCTCGGGCCCGACATGGCAGAACGGGCCGATCCGCACGCCGGCGCCGAGCCGCGCGCCGGGCTCGACGATCGCGCTCGGATGGATGCGCGTCTCGGAGACGCTCACGTTCATTTGGCCACCAGCATCGCCGAGACTTCGGCCTCGCAGACGAGCACGCCGTCGACCTTCGCCTCGCCGCGGAACCACCACATGTTCCGGCGCTTGGCGGTGCGCGTCATGTGGAAACGAACCTGGTCGCCGGGGACGACGGGCTTGCGGAACTTCGCCTTGTCGATGGTCATCAGATAGACGACGCTCGGCTTCGATCCCACGGCCTGGCTGGCGACGCAAAGCGCTCCGGCGGTCTGCGCCATGCCCTCGATCAGCAGCACGCCGGGCATGACGGGGCGCTCGGGGAAATGGCCCTGGAAATGCGGCTCGTTGATGGTGACGTTCTTGATGCCGACGCCATATTCGTCGGCGCGCGCCTCGACGATGCGGTCGACCAGCAGGAAGGGATAGCGATGCGGCAGCAGTTCGAGCAGCCGCTGGATGTCGTAGCTTTCGAAGACCTGTCCGGCCGCCTCGTTCATCGCGCCCTCCCGTAAATCGAGGCACGGCGCTTGCCCGGTCCCGCGCGCGCCGTCAAGCCCGCCGCGATCGCGGGACGGTTCGCAACGCCTCGCGCTCATGCTAATCTACGACGAAACGGCTGCCGAGCTTCCGGAATCCCCATGCGAATCGAAAACGACGTCAAGCTCGACTTCAAGGACGTGCTGATAAGGCCCAAGCGCTCGACGCTGAACTCGCGCAACGAGGTCGATATCACGCGCAGCTATCGCTTCTATCATACGGCTTCGGAGTGGAAGGGCTTTCCGCTGATCGCGGCGAACATGGACGTGACCGGCACGATCCCGATGGCGCGCGCGCTCGGGCGCCACGGCGCGCTGACGGCGCTGCATAAGCATTATCCCGAGAGCGCGCTGATCGAGTTCTTTGCGAGCGAGCGACGGCGCGCACGCCTTCTATTCGCTGGGCACGACTTCGGCGCGATCTGGAGAAGCTCGCGGCGGTGCGCAAGCGCGCGCCGGTGCGCTTTCTCTGCCTCGACGTCGCCAACGGCTATTCCGAGAAGTTCCTCGATACGGTCAAGCGCGTGCGCGAGGAGAACGCCGAACGCGGTCATCATGGCGGGCAATGTCGTCACCGGCGACATGACGGAGGCGCTGATCCTCGCCGGCGCCGACATCGTCAAGATCGGCATCGGGCCGGGCTCGGTCTGCACGACGAGGCGCGTCACCGGCGTCGGCTATCCCCAGCTCTCCGCGATCATCGAATGCGCCGACGCCGCGCATGGGCTCAAGGGCCAGGTCTGCGCCGACGGCGGCTGCACCTCGCCCGGCGACGTCGCCAAGGCCTATGGCGCGGGCGCGGACTTCGTGATGCTGGGCGGGATGCTCGCCGGCCACGACGAATGCGAGGGCGAGATCCGCTACGAGGAGCGCGAGGGCAAGAAGGTCCCGGTCGCGCATGACGTTCTACGGCATGTCGTCGGAGGCGGCGATGAAGAAGCACTCCGGCGGCGTCGCCCATTACCGCGCCGCCGAGGGCAAGGTCGTCGAGACGCCCTATCGCGGCGCCGGTCGAGAACACGCTCGCCGAGATCATGGGCGGGGTGCGCTCGATGATGACCTATATCGGCGCGACGCAGCTCAAAGAGGTCGCGCAAGCGCACGACCTTCGTGCGGGTGACCGCCCAGACCAACGACGTGTTCGGGCGCGGGACGTGAGGGGCACGCCTGCCTCAGGCTATCGAACCCTGGGCCTGGCGCGCCGCTCGGCGAGCCGTCCGCCTTGCCCCCGGCTCCTAAATCGATATAGATCATCGGCTTGAACCCGCGGCGCGCGGGGCGCAGGGAGGGGTTCCATGGCGAGGCCTTTGATCGTGGTCGATCCGCAGCCGCGCGGGCTCGACGAGATTTTCGACGCGCCGCTCTGGGCGCGCCTGCAAGGGCTCGGAGACCTCGCCGTGCATGAGGGGCTCGGGCGGATGCCGGCCGGAGCGGTTCGAATCTCTGCTGCCCGAAATGACGCTGCTGATCGGCCAGAGCGACATGCCGCGCGAGCGGCTCGATCGCGCGCCCAAATTGCGCGGCATCGTCAATGTCGAGACGAACTTCCTGCAAAATATCGATTACGAGACCTGCTTCGAGCGCGGCGTTCATGTGATCGCCCCGAGTTCGGCCTTCGCGCGGCCCGTCGCGGAAATGACGCTCGGCCTCGCGATTGATCTGTGCCGCGGCATCACGCAAGCCGACCGGGCGATGCGCGCGGGACGGAGAAATGGCTGCTCGACGGCGCGGAGGGTTCGTCCTCGCTCTATGGCGCGCCGGTCGGGCTGATCGGCTTCGGCGATCTCGCGCGCGCCTTCACGCCGCTGCTGGCGCCGTTCGGCTGCACGATCAAGGCCTATGATCCCTGGGTCTCCGAGCATTTCATGGCCGGCTTCGGGGTCGCCAGCGCCTCGCTCGACGAGGTGCTGTCGAAGGCCGGGTCATCGTCGTGTTCGCGGCCGTGACCAGCCAGAATCAGGGTTTTCTCGGCAAGCGCGAGTTCGAGCTGATCCGGCCGGGATCGATCTTCCTGCTGATGAGCCGCGCCGGCGTCGTCGATTTCCCCGAGTTCCTGCGCCAGGTCGAAAGCGGCCGGTTCCGCGCCGCGACCGACGTGTTCCCCACCGAGCCGGCGCCGGCCGACGATCCGGCGCGGCGCGTCGAGGGCCTGGTGCTCTCGCCCCATCGCGCCGGCGCGATGCCCGATGCGCTGTACGAGATCGGCCGGCAAACGGTCGCCGACGCCGAGCTGATACTGAAGGGCCTGCCGCCGTTGTCCTGCCGGCGCGCGCAGCGGGAGACGGTCGCGCTGCTCGCGCTCGAAGCCGATCGAGCGCAAATGACCCGTCGCGCCCGCCTCCCGTGGGCCTGGCGCGGCTTGGACGGCTAGTCCAACTTGGCCGCGCAGGGCGCCGAAGGCGGCGTCGCGGCCTCCGCCGGCAAGACGACATCGTCGAGGAAGGCCTTCGCGCCCTGCGGGATCGCATCCGCCGCCAGCGCGATCACGATACCGCGTTCCGGCGCGACGAAGATCAGTTGGCCCTTGATTCCCGCGGCGAGGAACGCCGGCAGTTGCGAGGAGGCCCGCCCCACCCACCAGAGATAGCCGTAGGCGGCGCCGACGGGAGGACCGCCGTCGTTGTGCGCCCGGATGGAGTCGAGGACATAGCGGCTCGAAACGAGCTGGGCGTCCCTCCAGCGCCCTTGCTGCAGAATAGAGCAACCCGATTTTCGCCATGTCCCTGGCCGTCAGAAAGAGGTCGGTGTCGCCGATCAGATGTCCCTCGGAATCGGAGACCCAGACATAGTTTTCGATCCGCAGGGACGCAAAAAGATAGCGTTTGGCGAAAGCCTCGCCGCTCAGGCGCGCGGCGCGCGACAGCGCTACGGAGAGCAGGTTCGGACCTCTCCCGTCGTAGTGAAAGCGGCTCCCCGGCGGGTCTTTCAGCCGGCCCTGCAACGTCCAGCGCCAGGGTTGCGCCGCCGGCGCGCTGACTTCGGTTTCCGGCGAATGATCGAAGCCGCCGGTCATAGTCAGCAGATCGCGAACAGAGATTTCCCGTATCGCCGGATCGACTGATGGGTCCAGGGTCTCTGGCAGGATTTCCGACAGCTTCTCGTCCAGCCTGAGATAGCCTTTGTCGATCGCGACGCCGATCAGGATCGAAAGCACGCTTTTCGTGACCGAATAGACCGGCGAGCGCGTCTGAGGCCCCAGCCCCGCCCGGTAATATTCATACAATACGCAGGCGCCGCGGGCGAGCACGAGCGCGCGCACGCCCGGATATGCCTGGGAGAGTTCGGCGGCGAACTCCGGTTGCGGGCGGGCGGGCCCGATCATGGCGAGCGCCAGCGCCGAGGCCAGGACTATCGTCGAGTTGCAAAATCGTTTCGCGGGCATGCCGCCTCTTACCACGCCCCGGGCCGGGCGGGTCCGGCCCCGCAAGCTTGACACGGCGAAGCCAAGCCGATTAGCGTTCTATAACGATTTAGATCGTCGGCCGTGGATGCGGCGGAAAAGGGCGGAACGCGTGGCGAGGATGACCCCGACGATTCGGGATGTGGCGGCCCGGGCCGGCGTTTCCGCGGCGACCGCCTCGAATGTCGTCAACGGCAATCGTCCGGTCGGCGAGGCGAGCCGGCGAGCGGTGGAAGCCGCCATCGAGGCGCTCGGCTACCGCGTCAACCGCGCCGCCGCTTCGCTCAGAAGCCAGTCCAGCCGCCTGATCGGCATGGTGGTTCCCGACATCAACAATGTCTTCTTCGCCGGGCTGGTGCATCGGGTCGAACAGGAGGCGGAGCGTGAGGGCTACGACCTCCTGATCGCCTCCTCGAGCGAAGATCCCGCGATCGAACGGCGCCGCGTCGAGACGCTGATTTCCCGGCAGGTCGACGGCTTGCTGATCGCGCCTTCGACCGACGAGTCCGCGCTGCCGCTGCGCGCGGACGCGTCGGCTCGCCCGCTGCCGCCGACCGTGCTGATCGACCGCGGCGCCGACACGGCGGGTTTCGACACCGTCAGCGCGGACGGCGAGGCGGCGGGTTATGCGGCGACGCGCCATCTGATTGAATTCGGCCATCGCGACATCGCCGTCCTCGCTTACAATCTCGGCCTGAAGAACATTGGCGCGCGCATCGCGGGCTACCGGCGCGCGCTCGCCGAAGCCCATCTGCAGGCCCGCGAGCGCATCTGCGTCAGCGCGCCGGGAGTCGAAAGCCTGCGGGCCGCGATCGAGCAGGAACTGCACCGAGCCGATCCGCCGACCGCCGTCTTCGCGCTCACGAACCATTCCGCATTGGCCGCGATCAAGGCCGCGCGCGGGCTCGGGCTGGAAATTCCCGGCGACCTCTCTGTCCTCGGCTTCGACGACGTCGATTGGATGAGCGCGCTGCGGCCCTATCTCACCACGGTCGCACAGCCGATCGAGGATATGGCCGCGTCGTCGTGGCGGCTGCTGATGCAGCGCGTCGCCGGAACCGCGGGCGAGGCCAGCGTGCGCATCGAACTTCCCTGCGCTCTCAAGGCGCGGGAATCCACCGGGTTTGCCAGCAAACGGTTGAAAGCCGTGGCGGACGCCCAATCATGAGAGAAAAGGCAAGGGAGGTTTCAATGTTGAGGAATCTGATTCTGGGGGCGTCCGCCGCTGCGCTTGCGGTTGCGCTTTCCACGAGCGCCGGCGCCGCCGACAAGCCCGTATATGGGGTCTTGATGAAAACGCTCTCCAATCCTTTCTGGGGCGCGATGGAACAGGGCGTGCATGCCGGCGCCGATGCTGCGGGCGTCGAGTATTTCCTGCAGGCCGTCGAATCCGACCAGGCGGCCGAACCGCAACTCAACACTTGCAATACGATGCTCGAGAAGAAGCCGGCCGTGATGATCACAGCGGCGATCAACTCCACTATTCTGCTGCCGTGCCTGAAGCACGCCAACGAGCTCAAGATTCCCGTGGTCGACCTCGATGGGAATCTCGATCCCGAGATCACCAAGAAGGCCGGCGTCGACGTCGCCTTCCACATCGGTTCGGACAACGAGGCCGCGGGCGCCAAAGGCGCCGACTATGTCGCGAGCGTGCTGGGCAAAGACGCCAAGGGGCCCGTTCTCGTGATCGAAGGCCTGTCGGGCAACATCACCGGCCAGAAGCGGGCGCGCGGCTTCGCCAACGAAATTAAAAAGGTCGCTCCTGGCCTGACCATCGTCGCCTCGCTGCCCGGCGACTGGGACCGCCAGAAAGCAGCCAACATCACCAACGACACGCTGCAGCGCAGTCCAGACCTCGTCGCCATATTCTGCGCCAATGACGGCATGGCGCTCGGCGCCGTCGAAGCGGCGCGCGCGGCGGGCAAGGATAAGGTCATCGTCGTCGGCGTCGACGGCAACAGCGACGCGGTCAAGTCGATCAACGCCGGCCGCCTGAACGCTTCGGTCGCCCAATTGCCCTATCTCGTGGGCAAGCAGGCCGTTGAGAACGCCAAGAAAGTTCTGGCGGGTGAGAAGGTCGACGAGTTCACCTTCGTGCCAACGCTGGTCCTGACCAAGGCGGTGCTGGACGCGAAGACCGAGCCGATGCTGCAATATGTGAAATGAGATCGGCTCCGCCCCTCTCCGGTTGCGGGAGGGGGGCGGGGGCGAGGGGTCGGCGAGCGAACGCAAAGCCGGTGGCGGCGGCTCGCGGCTCGGCCCCTCCTGCGAGCTTGAATGGCCCCGAGGGAGGCGCGCAGGCGCTTCCCGAGGGCTTCCGGCGGGGCAAAGAGTCCTGCCGCGTTTGACGGATGATTGATGTCTTCTGTTTCCTCAACAGGCGTCCCTTCCCCTTCCCTGCGCGCGCGCCTCGCGAGCCTTGCGGGATTCCGCATCGAGTCGCTGTTCGTTCTCGCCGCGCTCGGCGCGATCATGGCGATCCTGTCGCCCTATTTCCTCTCCGTCTCCAACTTCCTCAACATCCTTCTCGCGACCTCCGTCATCGGCGTGCTCGCGATAGGCGCAACATTCGTGATCTCGTCAGCCGGCATCGATCTCTCGCTCGGCTCCGTGCTCGCGCTGTCCGGCGTTTGCGGCTGCGTGTTGCTGGTCGATCTGCCTCTGCCCTGGCCGATCGGCATCATCGCCTGCCTCGCGGCGGGGACGGCGGCTGGATCGTAAATGGTTTTCTGATCACGCGTGGGCGCATTCCGCCTTTCATCGTCACGCTTGGCATGCTCGGCGTGGCGCGCGGGCTCGCGCTCGTCATCACCAACGGCCTGCCGATCTACGGGTTGCCGGACCCGATCGTCTTTCTGGGACAGGGTCGACCGTTCGGCGTGCCTACTCCCGTCATCATCCTGTTGCTGACCGCACTGGTCGCCCATGTCCTACTCGCGCATACGCGGTTCGGGCTCTACGCCCAGGTGATCGGCGACAACGAAGCCGCGGCGCGCGCGATGGGCGTTCGCGTCGACAGGCACAAGATCTATCTCTACATGCTTTCAGGCGGGCTCGCGGGGCTGGCCGGCCTGCTGTTCGCCGCACGCGTGAATGCGGGCGATCCTACAGCTGGCCTCAACTACGAGCTGACCGCGGTGACGGCCACCATCATTGGCGGCACGAACTTGTTCGGCGGACGCGGCAGCGTCGTGGGCACGCTGATCGGCGCGCTCGTCATGGGCGTGCTGCAGAACGGACTCAATCTGCTCGCGGTGCCCTCGTTCTATCAGCAGATCGCGATCGGCGCGGTGTTGGTGCTCGCGGTATGGCTCGACCGCGTCAATAGCGGGGAGGGCCGCACGCCGTGAGCCTGCTCGAACTCAAAGACGTCCGCAAGAACTTCGGCGCCATCGAGGCGTTGCGCGGAGTGACTTTTTCCGTGAGGGCCGGCGAGGTCGTCGGTCTGGTCGGCGACAACGGCGCGGGCAAGTCGACGCTGATGAAAACGATCACGGGCGTGTACCGCCCGGACTCCGGCTCGATCCGCTTCGACGGCGCCTCGCTCGCGGACAAGGACCCGCGCGGCATTCGCGAAGCGGGCATCGAGATGATCTACCAGGACCTCGCGCTCGCCAGGATGCGCGACGTCGCGAGCAACATCTTCCTGGGCCGCGAACTCACGCGCTCGATCCTGGGCGTCAAATTCATCGACCAGAAGCGCATGCGCGCCGAGGCGGAGGCGATGATCGCCAAGCTTGGCGCGCGCGTGAAATCGGTGACGCAAATCGCCGGCCACCTCTCCGGCGGCCAGCAGCAATCCGTCGCGATCGCGCGCGCGCTGACCTTCAATCCCAAGCTCGTCATCATGGACGAGCCGACCGCCGCCCTCGCGGTGCGCGAGATCGAGCACGTGCTCGACCTCATTCGCGCGCTGAAATCGCAGGGCATCGCGGTCATCCTGATCAGCCATCGCTTGACCGACGTATTCGCGGTCTGCGATCGCATCGTGGTGCTGCGACAGGGCGCCGTCATCGCCGACGACGCCGCCAAGGACACCAGCATGGCCGCGGTCGTCGCCCATATCGTTGGAGCGGCCGAAACCGCGCATTCGGGAGGACAAACATGATTCGATTCGGCATGCACGCGAGCCTGTGGGCCAAGTCGTGGAACCGAGAGGGCGCCGAGCTCAGCATCACGGAGGCGGCGCGCTACGGGCTCGACGTGATCGAGATCCCGCTGCTGGAGCCCGACAAGGTCGACGTCGCCCATTCCGTCGAATTGTTCAAGCGGCACAATGTCGCCTGCACGGCCTCGCTCGGCCTGCCGAACGAAGTCGAAGCCTCGCGACATCCCGAGGCGGCGACCAAGTTCCTAACCCGCGCGCTCGAAGTCGCGCATGCGCTCGGCTGCTCGACCTTGTCGGGCGTGACCTATTCGACGCTCGGCTATCGCAGCGGCTCGCCGCCGACCGAGGCCGAATATGAGAATGTCGCGAAGGCGTTGAAGCCCGTCGCGAGGCGCGCTCGAGATTTCGGCATGACGCTCGGCCTCGAACCCTGCAATCGCTACGAGACGCATCTGCTGAACACATCGAAGCAGACGCGGGCGATGCTCGAGCGCATCGGCGAGCCCAACGTGATCATTCATCTCGACACCTATCACTGCAACATCGAGGAGAAGAATTTTGGCGCGGCGCTCGCCGACGGCGGCGGGCATGTGCATTATGTCCATCTCAGCGAAAGCGACCGCGGCGTGCCCGGTTCGGGCAACGTCAACTGGAAGGAAGTCATGACGGCGCTGAAGGCCGCCAATTTCTCCGGCGATCTCGTCGGCGAATCCTTCGTCAACATGATGCCGCAGCTCGCGAGCGCGTTGTCGGTCTGGCGCCCGTCGCGCGCGACCGCGACGAGGTCATGCAGATCGGCATGCCATTCCTGAAGAGCTACGCGCAAGCGGCAGGGTTGATTTAGCGTCCGCTCGGCGCTGCCGGCGGCCGGGCTCGGCGAGCCCGGCTTCAGCGTCAGCCTACGCGTTCGGTAGATGACTCGCGAGCGCTTCCAGCACCGCCATTCGGACGGCGACGCCCATTTCGACCTGCTCGCGGATCAGCGAATGGGCGCCGTCGGCGATCAGCGAATTGATTTCGACGCCGCGGTTCATCGGCCCCGGATGCATCACCAGCGCGCCGGGCTTGGCGTAGCCGAGCTTTTCCGCGTCAAGCCCGAAATAGCGGAAATATTCCTTCGTCGAGGGCACGAAGGCGCCGCTCATTCGCTCGCGCTGCAAGCGCAGCATCATCACGATATCGGCGCCCGCGAGCCCCGCCTTCATGTCGCGGAAGACCTCGACGCCCATCTCTTCGACGCCGGCAGGCAGCAACGTGGAGGGGCCGACGACGCGAACGCGCGCGCCGAGCGTTCCGAGCAGCAGAATATTGGAGCGCGCGACGCGCGAATGCAGGATGTCGCCGCAGATCGCGACCGTGAGCCCCTCGATGCGCCCCAGATTGCGGCGGATCGTCAGGGCGTCGAGCAGCGCCTGCGTCGGATGTTCGTGCGCGCCGTCGCCGGCGTTGACGACCGAGCAGTCGACCTTGCGCGCGAGCAGATGAACGGCGCCGGCCTGATGATGGCGCACGACGATGATGTCGGGCCGCATCGCGTTCAGCGTCATCGCCGTATCGATCAGCGTCTCGCCCTTTTTGACGCTGGAATTGCCGACCGCCATGTTCATGACGTCGGCGCCCAGGCGCTTGCCTGCAAGTTCGAACGAGGATTGCGTGCGGGTCGAGGCCTCGAAGAAAAGGTTGATTTGCGTGCGGCCGCGCAAAGTGGCGCGCTTTTTCTCGACCTGGCGCGAAATGCTGACCGCCTCGTCGGCGAGATCGAGCAGAGACTCGATCTCAAGCCGGTTCAGGCCCTCGATGCCGAGGAGGTGGCGGCGGGAGAATGCAAGGGGCGGAGCGCTCATCAAACGCTGAGCCTATAGGGGTTGAAGGCAAGGCGGGCAAGGCCCGGCGCCGCGGCCTCCCAAATCGGCCCCGGCCCGAGGTCAAAAAGGCGCCTTCCGATCCCGCGCACGCGCTGCCGGAATTTCAAAACCACGAATTAGATTTAGGTAATATACGATCATTTCCAACGCTTTAGACGATGTGCGCCATTGTCCGCGGCGGCAATTTGAACAATACCAATGGACCTGGGCGGGCCTCGCCGGACGCGCTTCGGAAGCTTCGCCGGCGATGCCATTCGAGCGGCTGAGGCCGCGGCGGCGGCGCGGGTCGGGTTACGGCGCACAGATGCAGAGACGAGCGTGGCGGAAGACGCGGCAGCGGGACCGGACTTGGATCGCGGCGAGGTCGTCGCCGCGCTGAATAGGTTGTTGAACGACCGTGAATTCGTGCGCAGCGCCGCCTCATCGATGTTTCTGAAATTCGTCGTCGAGGAAACGTTGGCCGGACGCGGGTCACGTCTGAAGGGCTATACGATCGCGACCCTCGCGCTTCGGCGCCCGGGCGACTTCAACCCCCAGATCAACTCGATCGTGCGCGTCCAGGCGCAGCGGCTGCGTGAACTCCTCGCGGACTATTATGCTGGGCGCGGCGCCTTCGACCCGATCCGGATCGTCTTGGAGCGGGGGTCCTATCAGCCGCGATTCGAAAGAGCGCCGGTCGCCCCAGAGAGGATGGAGCCCAAACCGATCGCGCCCGGGGCCGCGCCGCGCGATCCGCCGCACACGCGCTGGCGCGCCGTCGCCTCGCTCGCCCTCATCGCGGCCATCGCATTGGCCGGCCTGACCCTGCTGGTGGGGTTCGGCCGCCAGCCGGCGCGCAGCACGGCCGGGCCTGATCCTGACGCGGCGCCGCCGATCGTGATCGTCGAGGCGCCGAAGCTGATCGGCTCCTTTCCCGACGACGCAGCGGCGCCGAAGCGCCTGCTGGAATCGATCGAGAACGGGCTGAGTTCGATTGATTATATTGTCGTGCGCGGACACGCGGCGCGGGATGCCCTGGTTCGCGGCGTCGATTACGCGCTGTTCAGCCGGTTCGTGATTTCCGGCGACGGTAAAATCGACGTGGACTTGAGCCTTACCCACGAACCCGCGGGAGAGGTGGTGTGGACGGGCCGGGTGAGCCATGTCGACGGCGCCGACATCGCGGCCCTCTCGGCGCTCGCCAAATCAACGATTGCGACCGTCGGCGACGTCAGCGGCGCCATATTCGCCGACATCAGGACGCGCCTGGCCAACTCCGACCGGCCGCTCGAAGGATTTCGATGCCGTATGGCGGGCGTGGAATACATGCGCGAGCGGATTGAGGCGCAGCGGATCGTCATACGCCATTGTCTGGAAGCGGAAATCGCCGCCCATCCGGACAGCGTCCCCGCGCTCACCTTGCTCTCGACGATATTCGTAGCGAGCTATCTGGACGCGCCGCCGGAAGGAAAGGGTCTTGCGGATCTCGACGCCGGGGTCCGATTGGCCCAGCGCGCCCTGGAAATCGCGCCGCATCGGGCGAACACACTGGCGGCATGGTCCTACGCCAGGTTTTTTTCGGGGCATTACGAGGAGGGGTTTCAGGCCGCCCGCCAAGCGCTCGCCATCAGTCCTCAATCGAGCCTCATCATTCTGCGAGCCGGCCGCATTTTCATCTCGAGGGGTCGATATGACGAAGGCGTCAGGCTCTTGAACCAGTTGGAGGGCAGCAATTCAGGCCCGCAAATGGCCGCCATCGCGTTTCTCGCGCTCGCCGCCCGCATGCGTGGCGATTCCCGGACGGCGCAAGCCGAGGCGAACCGAATCGCCGAACCCTTCACCCCGCTCGGGTTGACGATGCGCATGCTGGGATGCAGCGAACGCGGCGATTCCGCCTGCGCCGAAGCTGCGGCGCAAGCGCTTCGTCGGGATTTCCCCGGCTATGCCCGCGATATCCCGGCCGCGCTCGACCGCTACGCCCTCTCCGACGAGATCAAACTCAACTTGATCAGGGGCTTATCGGCCGCGAAGTTCGATCCGACGCCGTAGCGGCGTCACGACCTTCGCCCGGCGACATTTCGCGCCGCCGGCGCGCTTGCGGCGAGCCGCGAATTGCCCGCAATTGATCGGCTGAACCGCACGCTTGCCTTGCGCCGTTCCTGTCCCCATTTGACACGCCGCCCCCACTCCACCATTTTCCGCGCCCTGCCAGGTCCGGCCTGGGCTTGTGATTTTGCTGCGCTCGAATGATATCCGGGCGCCGCTCAAGGATTGCCTCGCATGAAAGTCGTAATCGTCAAGTCGCCTGCCAAGGCCAAGACCATCAACAAATATCTGGGCAAGGATTACGACGTCTACGCCTCGTTCGGTCACGTGCGCGACCTCACGGCCAAGGACGGCTCGGTCGATCCCGACAATGATTTCGCAATGCGCTGGGAGGTCGACGCCAAGGCCGCCAAGCGCCTCAACGATATCGGCGCCGCCGTCAAGAACGCCGACAGCGTCATCCTCGCCACCGACCCCGACCGCGAGGGGGAGGCGATCTCCTGGCACGTCTACGAGATCCTCAGGGGCAAGAAGCTCCTGAAGGACAAGCGGGTCGACCGGGTCGTATTCAACGCCGTGACGAAGGAGGCGGTGCAGGACGCGATGCGCCATCCCCGCCAGATCGACGAAGCGCTGGTGGACGCTTATCGCGCGCGCCGCGCGCTCGACTATCTCGTGGGCTTCTCGCTCTCGCCGGTTCTGTGGCGCAAATTGCCCGGCGCGCGCTCGGCCGGGCGCGTGCAATCGGTCGCGCTGCGCATCGTCTGCGACCGCGAACTCGAAATCGAGAAATTCGTCCCGCGCGAATATTGGTCGATCCTCGCCCAATTGAAGACGCAGGCCGGCGCCCCTTTCACCGCGCGCCTCGTGGGCGCCGACGGCAGAAAGATCGGCAGGCTCGACGTCGGCTCGGGCGAGGAGGCGAGAGCCTTCGAGGCGGCGCTCGAAAAGGCCCAATTCGCCGTCGCTTCGGTCGAAGCGAAACCCGTCAAGCGCCATCCCTATCCCCCGTTCACGACTTCGACGCTGCAACAGGAGGCTTCGCGCAAGCTGGGTCTCGCGCCCGCTCGCACCATGCAGATCGCGCAGCGCCTCTACGAAGGCGTCGATGTCGGCGACGGCGCGGTCGGCCTTATTACTTATATGCGAACCGACGGCGTCGACCTCGCGCCGGAAGCGGTCGCGAGCGCGCGCAAGGTGATCGGCAAGGACTTCGGCGACGCTTTCGTGCCCTCGGCGCCGCGCAAATATACGGTCAAGGCCAAGAACGCGCAGGAAGCGCATGAGGCGATCCGACCGACCGACTTGACGCGCCGCCCGCGCGACGTGGCCCGCCATCTCGAGCCTGAGCAGGCCAAGCTCTACGAGCTGATCTGGACCCGCACCATCGCCTGCCAGATGGAGAGCGCGGAGCTCGAGCGCACCACGGTCGAAATTCTCGCCGAAGCCGCGGGGCGCAAACTCGAATTCCGCGCCACCGGACAGGTCACGCGCTTTGCGGGGTTCCTCGCGCTCTATCAGGAAGGGCGCGACGACGAGGAAGACGAGGATTCGGCCAAACTGCCGCCGATGAAGGCAGGCGAAGCGCTGACCAAGGAAAAGATCGAGGCGAGCCAGCATTTCACCGAGCCGCCGCCGCGCTTCACCGAGGCGACATTGGTCAAGCGCATGGAAGAGCTTGGAATAGGGCGGCCTTCGACTTACGCCTCGACGCTCGCGGTGCTGCGCGAGCGCGACTATGTCCGGCTCGAGAAGAAGCGACTGATCCCGGAAGACAAGGGCCGGCTCGTCACGGCGTTCCTCGAATCCTTTTTCCTGCGCTATGTCGAATATGATTTCACCGCCGCGCTGGAGGGGAAGCTCGACCAGGTCTCCAATTCCGAGATCGACTGGAAAGACCTGTTGCGCGACTTCTGGAAAGACTTTTCGGGCGCGCTCGCGGACATCAAGGATCTGCGTACGGCCGAGGTGCTCGACAGCCTCAACGAACTGCTCGGGCCGCATGTCTTCCCCGCGCGCGCCGACGGCGGCGATCCCCGGCTGTGCCCATCCTGCGCGAAAGGACAATTGTCGCTCAAGCTCGGCAAGTTCGGCGCCTTCATCGGCTGCTCGAACTATCCCGAATGCCGCTACACCCGCGTGCTCTCGCCCACCGGCCAGGACGGCGCGGGCGGCGAAGGCGAACGCCCCGGCGTGCGCGTGCTCGGCGTCGATCCGGAAACCGGCGACGAGATCACGCTGAGGAACGGCCGTTTCGGCGATTACATCCAGCAGGGCGAAGGCGAGAAGCCGAAACGATCTTCGCTTCCCAAGGGGCTTTCGCCCGACGACCTCACGTTGGAAAAGGCGATTGCGCTGCTTTCGCTGCCGCGCGAAGTCGCCAGGCACCCGACGTCGGGCGAGCCGATCCTGGCCGGCATCGGCCGTTATGGACCCTATGTCCAGCACGGCAAAACCTACGCCAATCTCGGACGCGACGACGACGTGCTCGAGATCGGCGCCAATCGCGCCATCGATCTGATCGTCGCCAAGGAAAGCGGCGCAAGCAACCGCTTCGGCGCCGGCTCGGGGCGAGCTCTGGGCGAGCATCCGACGCTTGGCGGGCCGATAACCGTCAAGCAAGGCCGCTTCGGCCCCTATGTCAACCACGGCAAGATCAATGCGACATTGCCGAAGGGCACGAATACGGAGACCTTGACGCTGGACGAGGCGGTCGCCGCGCTGGCGGCCAAGGCGGCGGGCGGCGGGAGCGGCGGACGCGCGCTAGGCGATCATCCCGAGGGCGGCGCGATCACGGTCCGCGACGGACGCTTCGGCCCCTATGTGAACTGGGGCAAGGTCAATGCGAACATCCCCAAATCGATCCCGCCGGATATGATCACCTTGACCGACGCGATCGAGCTCATCGCCGAGCGCGAGGGCAAGCCGGCCCGACCCGCGAAGGGGCCGGCCAAGGCGGCGTCAAAAGCCAAAGCCCCGGCCAAGAAGGCGCCGGCCAAGAAAGCCGCGGCGAAGAAAACTTCGTCCCAGAAGGCGGCGCCCGCGAAAGCAAAGAAGAAGGCCTGAAGATTTCGAGCGGCCGGCAGCGGGACCGGTCCAGGCCCGCGACAATTGGCCCTACTCGCCTGCCGCCAGAATTTAGCGATCGGCGGCCGACGTCATGCTGGACGCGGTCGAGAATCCCGGGAATACTGAGGCATGGGGCGAAGCAGCCTGTCCATGTCCCGCCGATCTTCGTCGAGCAAGGAGACGCCATGAACGCCGTGTTGGATCGTGTTTCCGACGCCCGCTATTGCTGGCGCCGCATCGACCCGCTTGTGCGCACCATCATCGCCAACTGGATCCTGGGCATAGCCGTTGGCCAGGTCTGCGTCGCGCTCTTGCTCGCCTTCGATTTTGCGGGCATTGGCTCGCTGCTCTGGCGTTCGGACGTCGCGCTAGCCGGAACCTTCATGCTCTGTGCGGGCTTCGCGATCACGTTCGGCGGACTGGTCAGCGCCGCGGCCGTGATGACTTTCGACGCCGGCGGGGAACCAAGCCAGCCGCGCGGCGGCCTGCGCCAGCGGATCGCGCCGCGGCTGCGGCTGGCCCCTGTTGCGGTCGCAGTGCGCCGCGGGCGTTGAAGCCGCGGGCGTTGAATCGTCAGACAAACGCTGATTAAGCTGCGGCGATCGGGGTCGATGGGGGGAACGCTTTGAGCATACGTTATGACGGCCGCGTCGCTATCGTCACCGGCGCGGGCGGAGGTTTGGGACGTTGCCACGCGCTGGGCCTTGCCGCTCGCGGCGCGAAAGTTGTCGTCAACGACCTCGGCCCCGGCGGCGCGCCCTCCCCGGCGACCTTGAAAGTCGTCGAGGAAATTCAGAGTGCAGGCGGTACCGCGCTGGCCAACGGCGCCGACGTCGCCAATGCCGATCAGGTGGCGGCCATGGTCGCCGAGGCCGAGGCCCGCTGGGGCCGCGTCGACATTCTCGTCAACAACGCCGGCATACTGCGCGACAAGACCTTCGCCAAGATGGAGATGCCGGAGTTCGAACTTGTCGTGAAGGTGCATTTGCTGGGTTCGGCGATTTGCGCCAGGGCGGTCTGGAACGGCATGCGCGAGCGCAACTACGGGCGCATCGTCTTCACCTCGTCCGCCTCGGGCATTTACGGCAATTTCGGGCAGGCCAACTACGGCGCCGCCAAGGCCGCGATGATCGGCCTGATGAACGTGCTGCATCTCGAAGGCGCCAAATACAACGTGAGAGTCAACGTGCTGGCCCCAACCGCGCTGACCGGCATGACCGAGGGCCTGTTGCCCCCCGGCGCGGCGGCGGTGCTTACGGCGGAGTCGGTCACCCCCGCCGTGCTGTTCCTGGTCGGCGAGGACGCGCCCTCGCGCGTCATCATGGGCGCGGGCGCCGGCGTCTTCGCGGTCACCTATATCTCGGAAACCCCCGGCGTCTTCCTCCCCGAGGCCGAGCGCACGCCGGAGACGATCGCGGCGCGCTTTGCCGAAATCTCGGATCGCGCAACCGCAATTCCGCTCGAGAATGCTTTTCAGCAGACCTTCAAATTCGCGTCGGCGGCCGCCAGGGCCAAGGGCGTCGCCCTCTCGAAATAGGAGTTTTTCATGCGCGAAGTCGTCATCGTCTCCACGGCGCGTACGCCGATCGGCAAGGCCTATCGCGGCGCTTTCAACGACACGCCGGCGCAGACGCTCGGCGGGCATGCGATCGAGGCCGCGCTCGGGCGCGCTGGCGTCGCCGGCGCCGAAGTGGACGACGTCGTGATAGGCGCGGCGCTGCAGCAAGGCTCGACCGGGGTCAATGTGGCGCGCCAATGCGCGCTGCGCGCCGGGCTCCCGACATCGGTCGCGGGCATGTCGGTCGACCGGCAATGCGCGTCAGGGCTGATGGCGATCGCCATCGCCGCCAAGCAGATCATCGCCGACGGGATGCACATCACGGTCGGCGGCGGCCTCGAGTTGATCTCGCTGGTGCAGAACGACCATATGAACCGCTATCGCGCGACCGACCCCTGGCTCGTCGCCCATCGCGACGATCTCTATATGTCGATGCTCGAGACGGCCGAGATCGTCGGCGAGCGCTATCAGATTACCCGCGAAGCGCAGGACGCCTATGCCCTGCAGTCGCAGCAGCGCACGTTCGCGGCGCAGGCCGCGGGGCGCTTCAATGCCGAGATCGTGCCGCTTCCCAGCATCATGAAGGTGCAGGACAAGGCGACCGGGGCGATCAGCGACAAGGAAGTCACCCTGCGCCAGGACGAAGGCACCGCGCGCGGACACTTCTGCGGCGGGTCTCGCCGCGTTGAAGCCGGTGTTCTCGGGCGGCCGTAGGCTGACGGGCCAGGGTTCGTTCATTACGGCCGGCAACGCCTCGCAATTGTCCGACGGCGCCAGCGCCTGCGTGCTGATGGACGGCAAGCTCGCCGAAAAGCGCAACCTCGAGCCGCTCGGCATCTATCGCGGCATCGCAGTCGCAGGGTGCGATCCCGACGAGATGGGCATCGGCCCGGTCTTCGCCGTGCCCAAGCTCCTCAAGGCGCATGGGCTCAAGACGGACGACATCGGGCTATGGGAGCTCAACGAGGCCTTCGCGGTGCAGGTGCTCTATTGCCGCGACCGGCTCGGCATCCCCAACGACAGGCTCAATGTCGACGGCGGCGCCATCGCGGTCGGCCATCCCTATGGCATGAGCGGCTCGCGCCTCACCGGCCATGCGCTGATCGAAGGCAAGCGCCGCGGCGCCAAATATGTCGTCGTCACCATGTGCGTCGGCGGCGGCATGGGGGCGGCCGGATTGTTCGAAGTCGCCTAAGCGAACTTGAAATCGGCCGCGGTCAGATCGACGTCGTTCTTGACCGTCAGCGTATCCTTGGCGTCGAAATGGATCGTGCTGGCGCCCTGGCTGGTGGCGATGTCGAGTTGGGAAAAACTCGTCACGGCCGAGATGGCGCTGAGATCGATCGTGTCGACGCCTGGGCGGAAGTCCTCGATATCGGCGGTGGCGTCGCCGAGCGCGTAGACGAAATCATTGGCGGCGACGGTAGCGGTGGCGGCGAGCGAAGCCGCGCCGCCCCACATATAGGTCGTCGAATCCAATCCTGCGATCAAGGTGTTGCCCCCGCCCGTGGCGTCGCCTTTCATCGTGACGGCGTCGCCATAGAGGAAGTTCACGCTGTCGGCGCCGCCGGTGAGCGTGTTGGCGCCGCCCCGCGCGTCGCCTGAGATCGTCCGTGCGTCTCCGACGACGAGATTGTAGCTCGACGCGCCGCCGATCAGCGTGTTCCCGCCGCCGTTGGCCGAGCCCGACATCGAAATTGCGTCGCCATAGAGAAAATTGGAGGCATTCGCGCCGCCGGTCAGGCTGTTGCCGCCTCCCTTGGCCGAGCCGGAAAGCAGGTTTGCATCCCCTATTTCTCTATTGTAGGCGTGCGCGCCGCCGGTGAGGACATTGCCTCCGCCGACAGTCGCGCCCGTCATCGAGACGGCGTCGCCGCTGAGAAAATTTGCCGCCGACGCGCCGCCTACCAGAACGTTGTCGCCGCCCGCGGCGCTGTCCGACATCGCGCGGGCGTCGCCGATGAGCAAATTGTAGTTGGAAGCGCCGCCGCTCAGCGTGTTGTGGCCGCCGCTCGTCGCGTCCGTCATCGAGAGTCCGTCGCCATAGAGAAAATTGGCCGAAGCGGCGCCGCCGGTCAGCGCGTTGCCGCCGCCCTGCACATAGCCGGAGAGATGGTCCGCGTCGCCGACTTCCCAATTGTAGGCGTGCGCGCCGCCGGTCAAAGTGTTTCCGCCGCCGATTGCGGATCCGGACAGGCTCTTGGCGTCGCCGCGCAAGTAATTGCAGGCATAGTCGCCGCCGTAGAGCATATTGGAACCTTCGACCGCGTTTCCGTCCAGCGCGGCCGAGTCTCCGATGAGGTCGTTATAGGCGTAGGAACCGCCGTAGATGTCGACCGGCGCCAGATTGCCCGAACTCGTCGTCCCCGATGAGACTCCAAAAATTATATCCACAGCCTTGTTGCGGCCATGAAGTATTATGGTTTGCAAATTGGAAATTGAAGACATTCATGCTTGCCCATTATTGGCGAACGATTGATTTCACCAAGTCTGGACTTAGCTCTCGTGGCTCGAATATAACAATCGAATTCGATAACGACGGATAATTCGCGATTAACGCTGGGGAAGGCGGACGGCGGCCGCCTTCGGCGCCAGCGTGGCGCCGCCTGTCAGCACGACGCCGGCGATGACGAAGGCCAGCCCGAGCCAGGAGGCGAGCGCAACCGGTTCGGCGAGCAGCGAGGCGCCAAGCCACAGCCCGATAAACGGCACAATGTAATTGTTGAGCGCGGCGAAGGTCGCCCCTGCGAGGATCGCCAGCCGGAAATAGACGAGATAGGCCAGCGCGGTGTTGATGCAGCCGAGCGCGATCAGCGCTTCGATCGACTCCGCAGGGATCTCGGCGAAGCCCGAAACCTTTGGAATCCCGTCGACGCCGAGCCAGAGCAGACCCAGCAGCGCGGCCGAGGCCGACATCGAGGCGGTCGCGGCCATGGTCGGGCCGATCTCGCGCGAGGCGAAGCGGGACATTAGCGCGCCCGCGGCATAGCCGATCGCCGAGAGAAGACCAAGCGCGCGGCCCCAGCCTGCATTGGGATAGAGATCCGCCGCGACCGGCGAGCCGATCGAGATCGCGACGCCGGCGAGCCCAAGCAGGAGACCCAGCGCCGCGCGCGCATTCCAGACCTCGCCCAGATTCAGCGCGCGCGAGATCAGGATCGTGCAGATCGGCGCGGCGCCCATCATCAGCGCGAGATCGGCGCTGGTCGTCAGCCGCGCGGCGGCGCCCAGAAGCAGAAAGGGCGCGACCTGCCCCAGCAGGGACATGGCGATCAGCCAGCGCCACACGCGCGGCTCGCGCGGCCACGGCCAGCGCGCGAAGAGCGCAATCGAGGCCAGAACCGCGGCCCCGATTCCCATGCGCCCGAATGCGAAGGCGAACGGATCGAAGGCGCGCGAGGCGATCTTGATCAACAGAAACGAAGAGCCCCACAGCAGCGAGAGGAACGCGAGCATGGCGTAGGGCAAGGGCGGAACCTGGACGGAGGGCGGAAGGCGCCGGCGCGCGCGTCGAAAGATCGAGGCTCGGCTTAGCCGAGGTCTTGGAGGTCGGGCAAGTCCGTGTCGATCGCGAGCGAGGGGTTGGCCCGCAAGAGATGGATCGGCGCGGCGCTCGTTTGGATTTGGATTTGCGCCGCCCCGCCGGCGGTCGACAGGCGCGCCGGGTCCTTTCAATGAAAATTCCGTCCCGCCGGCAGCGCGCGCTTGAGCTGACTGAGTTCGGCCGGCGCGGGCGGCGGCGGAGCCGCGCGGGAATTGGCGGGGAGCTGGACTTGCGCGAAGCGATTGCCCTGGCGCTTCTTGGCGACCGGCATTTGCGGGCGGCGCACTTCGTCCGCGGGCGCCAGCGCGTCGATCGTGCGGCCCTCCTCGGAGAGCTGGCCGAGCATCGGCGTCAGGTCCTCCATCCGTTCGGCGATGATATGGATGACGCCCGCCTCGTTCTGCAGCTTGCCGATGACGGCGACGAAGCGCGCGCCGATCACGATCGGGCGCAGGCGCTCGAACGCCTTCGGCCAGACGATGACATTGGCGACGCCCGCCTCGTCCTCCAGCGTCATGAAGATCACGCCCTTGGCGGTGCCCGGGCGTTGGCGCACCAGCACGAGGCCCGCCACGACCACCCGCTCGCCGCTCTTGACGCGATCGAGCGCGTCCGAGCGCTTGATCCCGCGCGCCGCCAGCCGCGCGCGCATGAACGCGACGGGGTGCGCCTTCAACGACAACGAAAGCCGCCGGTAATCCTCGACCACATGCGCGCCCAGCGGCATCGGCGGCAGCTTCGCATCCGGCTCGGCGTCGCGCTCGGGCCGGTTGACCGCGAACAGCGGCAGATCGTCCTGATCGCCGACGCGGTTGAGCGCGCGCACCGCCCACAGAGCCTCGCGCCGGTCGAGCCCGAGCGAGCGGAACGCGTCGGCGTCGGCCAGACGCTCGAGCGCGGCGAGCGAAATCCCGCCGCGCAGCCAGAGATCGCGCACAGAGTCATATCCGCCGCCGCGCGCTTCCACGAGCTTGCGCATCTCCTCCTCGCGCGCGCCGATGATCTGCCGCAGCCCCAGCCGCACCGCATGCGTCGCGCGGATGTGGTCGAACATGGAGGCGTGGCGGGGATGGAGCGACCTTCCTTCTCCCCTTGCGGGAGGAGGCGTCGTCAAAGGCGACGAATGACGGGTCGCCCCGTCAGGCGCATGGCGTGACGAGGCGCTTGCGCGCCGACCCCTCACCCCCGACCCCTCTCCCGCCAGGGGAGAGGGGGCTACGTCCGTCTCCAGCGTGCAATCCCAGTCCGACAGATTGACATCCACCTCGCGCACCTCGACGCCGTGCTCGCGCGCGTCGCGCACGAGTTGCGAGGGCGCGTAGAAGCCGAGCGGCTGGGAATTCAGCATCGCGGCGAGGAAGACGTCGGGATAGCGGCATTTCATCCAGCACGAGGCGTAGACGATCAGCGCGAAGCTCGCGGCGTGGCTCTCGGGAAAACCATATTCGCCGAAACCCTCGATCTGACGGAAGCAGCGCTCGGCGAATTCGCGCTCATAGCCCTTGGCGGCCATGCCCTCGACCATCTTGTTCTGAAAGCTCTGGATCGTGCCGACTCGGCGGAAGGTCGCCATCGCGCGGCGCAGCTTGTCCGCCTCGCCCGGCGTGAAGCCCGCCGCGACGATCGCGATCTTCATCGCCTGTTCCTGGAACAAGGGCACGCCGAGCGTCTTGCCGAGCACCGCCTCCAATTCCTGAGAGGGAAAGACGACCTCCTCGAGGCCCTGGCGACGCCTGAGATAGGGATGCACCATGTCGCCCTGGATCGGGCCGGGGCGCACGATGGCGACCTCGATCACCAGATCGTAGAATTTCTCCGGCTTGAGGCGCGGCAGCATCGACATCTGCGCGCGGCTCTCGATCTGGAACACGCCGACCGTGTCCGCGCGCTGGATCATCGCGTAGACGCAGGCCTCCTCGGGCGGAAGGGTCGAGAGCGTCAGCCGCTCGCCATAATGTTTGTTCAGAAGCGCGAAGCTCTTGCTCATCGCGGTCAGCATGCCGAGCGCGAGCACGTCGATCTTGAGAATGCCGAGCGCGTCGAGATCGTCCTTGTCCCATTCGATCGTGGTGCGGTCCTCCATCGCCGCGTTGAGGATCGGGGCGACCTCGTCGAGCCGGTCGCGGGTGATGACGAAGCCGCCGCTGTGCTGGGTCAGATGGCGCGGAAAGCCGGAGATTTCGCCAGCTAACCGCAAGGCGAGCGCGAGCGTGGGATCGGAAGGATCGAGCCCGGCGGCGCGTGCGCGCTCCTCGCCGACCGGCGTCGAGCCGCCGCCCCAGCTCGTCGCGTTGAGCGCGGCGACGATGTCGTCGGAGAGGCCGAAGACTTTGGCGGTCTCGCGGATCGCCGAACGCGTGCGATAGGTCGTCACCGCCGCGGCGAGGCCGGCGCGCTCGCGGCCGTGGCGCGCATAGATATATTGGATCACCTCGTCACGCCGCTCATGCTCGAAATCGACGTCGATATCGGGCGGCTCGTTGCGCTCGGGCGAGACGAAGCGCTCGAACAGGAGATCGAAGCGCGCGGGGTCGACTTCGGTGACGCCCAAGCAGAAGCAGACCGTCGAATTGGCCGCCGAACCGCGCCCCTGGCACAGGATGCCGCGCGAGCGCGCGAAGCGCACGATGTCGTGCACGGTGAGGAAATAGGGGGCGTAGCCGAGCTGGGCGATCAGCGCGAGTTCATGCGCGAGCGCCGCGTTCACGCTGTCAGGAACGCCGCCGGGATAGCGCGCGCGGGCGCCGGCTTCGGCAAAGGCCTCGAGCGCGGCCTGCGCGCTCGCATAGCCCTCGCGCAATTCCTCGGGGTAGGAGTGGGCGAGTTCGTCGAGGCTGAAGGAAATCCCGTCGAGGAAGCGACCCGTCTGCTCCACCGCCTCCGGCGCCTCGGCGAACAGGCGCGCCATTTCGACGGCGTCCTTCAGATGCCGCTCGGCGTTCGCCTGGGTCAGCCGCCCCGCCGCCTCCAGCGTCACGCCCTCGCGGATGCAGGCGACGACGTCGGCGAGCGGGCGCCGCTCGGGCGCGTGCATCAGCGCATCGTTGGTCGCAATCAGCGGCGCGCGGATCTCGCGCGCGAAGGCGACGCGCCTTGCGAGCGCGCCTCGCATGTCCTGGCCGTAGGTCAGGCTGGCGCCGACCCAGAGCCGTGCGCCGAACGCTTCGCGAAGCTGCGCCAGACGCGCGCGCTCGTTCTTGCCGCCCGGCATCGCGACGACGCGCAAGCCTTCGTTCTCGGCGATGAGATCGGAGAGTTCGAGATGGCACTCGCCCTTCGGCGCGCGCAGGTTTCCCTTCGTGAGCACGCGGCAGAGCCGTCCATAGGCGGCTCGGGTCTCGGGGTAGGCGAGCACATCGGGCGCGCCGTCGATAAAGACGAGCCGCGCGCCCGTGACGACGCGCAAGCCTCCGATCGCGGCGCGGTTCTCTCGGGCATAGACATGCGCGCGCACGACGCCTGCGAGCGTGTTGCGATCGGCGATGCCGATGCCGTCCAGTCCCAACGCCGCCGCGCGCGCGACCATCTCCTCGGGATGCGAAGCGCCGCGCAAAAACGAAAAGTTGGTCATCGCCGCGAGCTCGGCGAAGCGAGGCTGCAGGCGGATCATGGACGTCCTCTTCTCCCGCTTGCGGAGGAAGGGCCGGGGATGAGGGGTTGCGCCGCAAGGCGCATCACATCGTGCGCCTGACGGCGCGACCCCTTGCCCCTAACCCCTCTCCCGCAAGAGGAGAGGGGAATAACGCAGCTTCGCTTCACCATGGCAGACCACATCGAGCAAGGATCGTGTCGATTACATTGTTGCATTCATGTAGAACTTCGTGGTTCCAGAACCGCAGGACCGCAAAACTCTGCGATTGCAACCAAACGTCGCGAGCTTCATCGCCGGGGTTTTCGGCATGCTGAGAACCATCGCATTCGACGATCATTCGGTATTCCAAACAAACAAAATCGACGATGTAACGTCCAAGCGGAAACTGACGCCGCCATTTCATCTGCGAGAGCCGCCGATCCCGCAACAAGCGCCATAGCGCCGTCTCCGCTTCGGTCGGCTCACGACGCATCGCGCGAGCGCGAGATCTGGCGAGCGGAGCTACAGAACGATGGAAAGCCGACATGTTTGCTCCTCAACTCTGAACCGACGACCCTCACCCCTGACCCCTCTCCCGCAAGGGGAGAGGGGGACTTTTCCTTCTCCCCTTGCGGGAGAAGGTGGCCGGCGCGAGCCGGTCGGATGAGGGGTCGCGCCGACCCCTTGCCCCTGGCCTCTCTCCCGCAAGGGGAGAGGGGAACACTTCCTTCTCCCCTTGCGGGAGAAGGTGGCCGGCGCGAGCCGGTCGGATGAGGGGTCGCGCCGACCCCTTGCCCCTGGCCTCTCTCCCGCAAGGGGAGAGGGGAACACTTCCTTCTCCCCTTGCGGGAGAAGGTGGCCGGCGCGAGCCGGTCGGATGAGGGGTCGCGCCGACCCCTTGCCCCTGGCCTCTCTCCCGCAAGGACGAACGCGGCTTCGCGGCGTCACCCGAACACTCCATGCAGGAACCATTTCGCGCGTTGCGTCTCGCGCCCATAGACGCCCTCGCGGTAGAGCCAGTAGCGCCGCCCCGTCGCGTCTTCGGCGCGGAAATAGTCGCGCGAGGGCGCGTCGGCGCGACGCCACCAGGGCGCGGCGATGCGCTCCGGGCCTTCGATCGCGGCGACCTCGTGCAGCACGCGCCGCCAGCGGAAGCGCAGCGGCGGGCCGTCGGGAACTTCGGCGAGCGTCTCGATCGGCTCGGGTCGTTCGAACAATCTGAGCGGACGGCTCGGCGCCTCCGGTCCGGGCGCCGGCTCCAGCGCCTCGCCTCGGGCGCGCATCGCGCCCCGGATCGCGGGCGCGGCGACGACGGCCTGTTCGGGGATATGCGCTTCGACCAGCGTCTGTCGCGTCACGCGGCTCGAGCCCAGCCGCGCGCTCAGGCGATCCAGCAGGTCGGCGAGATCGGCGGCGCGTTCGGCCTCGTGCGCGCGCTCCCATTCGCGCTGCGACGGCGCCAGCGGTTCGGCGACCAGACAAGACAGACGCATCAGATCGATTCCGAAGCCGGCGTCGATCTCGCCCTCCGCGCCGCCAGCTAACCGTTCGCAGAACAGACGCGCGATCGCGCGCGCCTCGTTGATCGGCCGGCCGGCGCCGACCCTGATGCGGCGCACCTCGCCGTCGACGCGATAGAGGCTGAGTTCGATCGCTCGCGCGCCTTTCATCTGCCGCTCGAGCATGACTACGAGATCATCGGCGAGCCGGGCGAGCGTCGCCATGACCGCATCGACATGCGCGATCGGGCTTGCAAAGCGCCGCTCGGCCGCGAAATCGGGCGCAGGAAAACGCGGCGAGATCGACTCGCGCGCCAGGCCGTTCAGCGCATCGAGCCGCGCGAGCGCCTGAGCGCCGAAGCGCGCGGAGATCGGCGCGCGCGGCCGCATCGCCAGATCGCCGATGCGCCGCAATCCCGCGCGCGCCATGTCGGCGACGACTGCCTCGTCGAGCCCAAGCGCGGCGATCGGCATTTCGTGAAACAGCCTGGCGAAGGCCTTGCCCGCGAGTTCGGCGGGCGCAATGCGCTGCGAGGAATAGCGCGCAAGCGCGGAGGCGGCGCGCGGCGCATCGGCGAGGCCGAAGGCGAGCGTGAGCCCCTGCGCCGAAAAGCGCGCCTCGATCTCGCCGATCAGCCCCGCCTCGCCGCCGAAGAGATGGGCGGCGCCGGAGACGTCGAGCATCAGGCCGTCGCGCCCGTCGAGCGCGACGAGCGGCGTATAGCGCGCGCAGGCGTCGGCGAAGCGCTCCAGCCATTTCGCCTCAGCCGCGGGATCGGCCTCGGCGACGACCAGCGCGGGATGGCGCGCGCGAGCGTCGGCGAGCGTCAGGCCGACCGTCAGGCCGAGCCGCGCGGCGACGGCATCGACGCCGACGAGCCGGCGCGCGTTCTTGATCGTCGCAACGACCGCGAGCGGCAAGCTGACGTCGACTTTATGCGCGCGTCGCGCGCGGTCCGTCGCCAGACGCGGCAGCCAGAGGGAGAGAAATCGCCGGTTCGTCAAACTGTTTGTCCTCGCTTCGCCAAGTGAGGCGGATGATCCTCGCCGTATCGAGACCGGATGGCGGCCCCTGCGCCGAGGCGAGCCGCGTCTTGACGAGCCGCGCGGCGAAGGTCGGACGCCCCGGCAGGCCGCGTCCGCTCCCCGCGGAGGGCGAATGCGCGCTCGGCGCGGCGGCGATCTCGAAACGCGTCTCCGCCGCGCTCGAAATCCGGTCGGCGGCGCCATAAGCGCTCGCCTGCACCAGCAGGGCGGGCGCCGCCCCCGCGCGCGCGGCGAGCAGCAGACGGCGCGAGATGGAAAGATCGTATTTCTTCAAGCGCCAGAGTTCGCCCACCACCACGGCCGGCGCGCCGCTCCGCAGCGCCTCCTCCATCGCCTGGAACAGGGCCGGCGCGTCGGGCGCGCGCACGAAGACGAGCCGGGCGAGGTCCAGCCCATGCGCGACCAGCCCCGGCCCATAGAGTTCGCCCATGTCGCGGCCGGCGAAATCCTCCGCCAGGATCAGCCCCGCCGACGTCCGCTCCGCCATGAAGCGCGCCGCAAGGCTGAGCGCGAAGGCCATCGCCGACGCGCCGTCGGAAGGCGTCGCCGGCGCGATCTCATGCAGGCCGTCGCCCGTCAGCCCGCCGCCGAGCGCGCGGTCGAGCGCGCGGGTCAGGGAGAGCCTCGCCCTCGGCGCGCGCGCCTCCGCCGGCCCCGAGCGGGCCTCGATCTCCCCGACGACGCGCCGCAAACGCGCCATCCCCTCAGCCCTGCCGCTTAGCGACATCCGTCTCACGCCTATCCGTCGTTCACTATTTGTTCCAGTTTGACGGGAGGCGGCGGGAGAATCAAGGGCGGGGCGGCGAGGCGATTTTCAGAATTCATATTTTATGGCCATAGCCATTGTCGACGAAGCGACTATCGCAGTGAAGACCATCCCCCTGCCCTCCCTGCGGATATCGCCTCCCAAGACTCCGCAAGGGCGACCCGGCGCTGATCAAGCGCCCCGCCGGGGCGCTGCGTCAGGGCATGGAGGATCAGGTCGACGAGACCCCGCAATAGGCCCAGGACGCTCGATTTCCCGGCTCCTGACATAAAATCAGACAATCCTCATCGCCTTTGACCCCGCTCAAACGTCCCCTCCCCCGCCTCGCGCATAAGACGCGACGAGCGCGGTCAATGCGCCGGGGAGCGCCAATGTTTGAAGTGAGGATTCATGGCCGTGGCGGCCAGGGCGTCGTGACGGCGGCCGAGATGCTTTCGGTCGCGGCCTTCCTCGAAGGCAAGCACGCGCAGGCCTTCCCGAGCTTCGGCTCCGAGCGCATGGGCGCGCCGGTCGTCGCCTTTTGCCGCATCGCGGACACCGAGATCCGTCTGCGCGAGCCGATCCAGGAGCCCGACGCGCTGATCGTGCAGGACCCGACGCTGTTCAAGGCGCTCGACGTCACCGAGGGGCTGAAATCCTCCGGCTATCTCATCGTCAACACCGCACGCAGCTTCGCCGAGATGCATCTCGACGCGATCGTCGCCCGCCTGCCCAAGGGCCATGCGCTGACGGCGCCCGCCACCGAGATCGCGCTCAAATACATCAACCGGCCGGCGCCCAACACGGCGCTGCTCGGCGCCTTCGCGGCCGAGGTCGGCGTCGTCTCGCTCGACAGCGTGCTCGAGGCGATCCGCCGCGCCTTTCCCGGCAAGGTCGGCGAGGCCAATGTCGAGGCCGCCAAAGCCGCCCACGCCCTCGTGACGGCCAAAGCCGCCGCCTAACCGCTCGGAGTTCAGGGCCGATGCTGCATCAGATCGAAGGCTCAAAAGCCATGGCGCGCGCGATCGCGCTCTGTCGGCCGCAGGTGGTCTGCGCCTATCCGATCACGCCGCAGACGCATATCGTCGAGGGACTGGGCGAGCTCGTGCGCACGGGCGATCTCGACAATTGCGAGTTCATCAATGTCGAGAGCGAATTCGCGGCGCTCTCGGTGGCGATCGGCGCCTCGGCGGCCGGCGCGCGCGCTTACACGGCGACGGCGAGCCAAGGCCTCCTGTTCATGGCCGAAGCCGTTTACAACGCCGCCGGTCTCGGCCTGCCGATCGTGATGACGCTCGGCAATCGCGCGATCGGGGCGCCGATCAACATCTGGAACGATCATTCCGACGCGATGGCGATGCGCGAATCCGGCTGGATCCAATTGTTCGCCGAGACCAATCAGGAGGCGGCGGACCTGCATATCGTCGCCTTCCGCCTCGCCGAGGAATTGTCGGTGCCGACGATGGTCTGCGTCGACGGATTTATCCTGACCCACGCGGTGGAGCGCATCGACCTTTCCGATCAGGCGCTGGTCGACCAATACCTGCCGCCCTACGAACCGATGCAGGCGCTCGATCCCGCCGACCCGATCTCGATCGGCGCCATGGTCGGTCCCGACGCCTTCACCGAGGTGCGCTATCTCCAATATTTCAAGCAGCAGGCCGCGCTCGGCCTGATCGAGAAGATGTCGCAGGAATTCACCGCGAAATTCGGACGCGTCGCGGGCGGATTGCTGCGCGCCTATCGCACCGAGGACGCCGAACTGGTCGTCGTCGCGATGGGCTCTGTTTGCGGCACGATCAAGGACGTGATCGACGAGATGCGCGCCGACGGCGTCAGCGTCGGGCTTGTGGTGCTGACAACGTTCCGCCCGTTCCCGACCCAAGCGCTCAAACAAGCGCTCTCGCGCGCGAGCGACGTTCTGGTGATCGACAAGGCGCTCGACGTCGGCATGGGCGGGCCGCTCGCCAGCAACGTCGCGATTGCGCTGCATGAACTTCCGAAGGCGCCCAAGATGCATTCGGCGATCGTGGGCCTTGGCGGGCGCGCGGTGCCGAAGGCTTCCCTGCACCGCCTGTTCCGGCAGGCCGCGATCCAGCCCTGGGAAGGCGCGCATTTCCTCGATCTCAACGAGCGCGTCGATCGCGCGCGAAATTCACCGGCGCGGCAAGGCCCGCCGTTCCGGGCCGACGGCCGAAGCGATCCTGAAGCAGCTCGAAGTCGAGCGCGGTTCGCAAGCTCGAGGAGAGCGCGCGATGAACGAGGTCGCAGAAGCTCAAGTTCTATCAGAAGGGAACGCTGACTGTCGGCAACCGCCTGGTCGACGAGGACGAGCGCACCGTCCAGGCGAGCCGCTCGCGCTCGAATTCGCTGACCTCGGGCCATCGCGCCTGCCAGGGCTGCGGCGAGGCGCTCGGCGCCCGCTATGCGATCGACGCGGCGATGCGCTCGACGCAGGGCCAGTTGATCGCTGTCAACGCGACCGGGTGTCTGGAAGTCTTCACGACGCCCTACCCCGAGACCTCCTGGCAAATGCCTTGGATGCATTCGCTGTTCGGCAACGCCGCCGCAGTCGCGACCGGCGTCGCGGCGGCGATGCGCGTGACCAAACGCGAGGGCACGCGCGTCGTCGCGCAGGGCGGCGACGGCGGCACGACCGACATCGGCTTCGGCTGCCTCTCCGGCATGTTCGAGCGCAACGACGACGTGCTCTATATTTGCTACGACAACGAAGGCTACATGAACACGGGCGTGCAGCGCTCCTCCGCGACGCCGCCCGCCGCCCGCACCGCCACGACGCCGACGCTCGGCAAGGAGCCCGGCAACGTGTTCGGCACCGGCAAGTTCGTCCCCAAAATCGCCGTCGCCCACGACATTCCCTATGTCGCCACCGCCAGCGTCGCCGATCTCCACGATCTCGAGGCCAAGGTGACCAAGGCGATGGGCTTTCACGGCGCGCGCTACATTCAGATCAACGTGCCCTGCCCGCTCGGCTGGGGCGCCGCTTCGAGCGACACGATCAAGCTCGCGCGGCTCGCCATCGAGACCGGCCTGTTCCCGATCTTCGAGGCCGAAAACGGCCGCATCACGCATGTGCGCAAGATCCGGCGCAAGACGCCCGTGGTCGAATATCTCAAGCTGCAACGCCGCTTCGCGCATCTGTTGCGCGACGGCCATGAGGACCCGCGCGTGGCCAAAGCTGCAGGCGATCGCGGATCGCCACATCGCGGATTACGGGCTGATGGAGGACGGGGCGTGATGAGCGCTTTCGGAGCTATCCCCTTCTCCCCTTGCGGGAGCAGGCGGCCCGAAGGGCCGGATGAGGGGTCGCGCCGCAAGGCGCATCACGCCGCGCGCCTTGCGGCGCAAACCCTCACCCCAACCGCTCTCCCGCAAGGGCAGAGGGGAGGAGCGTACTGCCATGAAACATCCCTACGCCATCGCGCTCGACGTCGGAACGAGCAAGCTCAACCACACCGGCTCCTGGCGCACCTCCCGGCCGATCTACGTCGACCGGCTGCCGCCCTGCAACAAGGCCTGTCCCGCCGGCGAGGATATTCAGGGCTGGCTCAGTCACGCGGAAGCCGGCGAATACGAGGCGGCCTGGCGCGCGCTCACGCCAACAATCCGCTGCCCGCCTGCATGGGCCGCGTCTGCTATCACCCCTGCGAAACCGCGTGCAATCGCGCGGTCAGATCGACGAAGCGGTCGGCATCAACTCGGTCGAGCGCTTTCTCGGCGACATCGCGATCGAAAAGGGCTGGAAATTCGATAAGCCGGCCTTGAAATCCGGCAAGCGCGTGCTCGTCGTCGGCGCCGGCCCCGCCGGCCTCTCCGCCGCCTATCATCTCGCGCGTCTCGGCCACGACGTCGTCATAAAGGAAGCGGGTCCGCTGGCGGGCGGCATGATGCGGTTCGGGATTCCGAAATATCGCCTTCCCCGCGACATTCTTGATGCGGAGGTCCGCCGCATCGTCGATCTCGGCGTGAAGATGGAACTCAACGCCAAGGTCGACGACATCGAAGCGACCATGAACGAGCATGGATTCGACGCGGCGTTCCTCGCAGTCGGCGCGCATATCGCCAAGCGCGCCTATATCCCGGCGGGCGGCGCGGCCAAGATCCTCGACGCGGTCACGCTGCTGCGCTCGATGGAGGGCGAGGCGCCGCCGCTGCTCGGACGCAAGGTCGTCATCTACGGCGGCGGCAACACCGCGCTCGACGCCGCGCGCACCGCGCGCCGGCTCGGCGCCGAGGAGGCGATCATCGTCTACCGCCGCACGCGCGAAAGAATGCCCGCGCATGATTTCGAACTGGAGGAGGCGCTGCAGGAAGGCGTCTCGATGAAATGGCTTTCGACGATCAAGAATGTCGAGGGCGGCCAGATGACGATCGAGAAGATGAAGCTCGACGAAAAAGGCTTCCCGCAGCCGACCGGCGAATTCGAGACGCTGGAGGCGGATTCGCTCGTGCTCGCGCTCGGCCAGGACGTCGATCTCTCGCTGCTCGACCAACGCGCCGGGCGTCGAGATCGCCGACGGCGTCGTCAAGGTCGGCCCTGACATGATGACGGGCCGCAAGGGCGTCTTCGCCGGCGGCGACATGGCGCCTTCGGAACGAACGGTCACCGTCGCGGTCGGCCACGGCAAGAAAGCCGCGCGCTGCGTCGACGCCTATCTCCGGGGCGAGGCCTTCGCGCCCGCGCCCAAGCATGGCGATGCGAGTTCCGAGCGCCTGAACCCCTGGTACTACGAAGACGCCCCTGCGACCGTTCGTCCCATGCTCGAGGCCGTGCGCCGCGTACAGAGCTTCGATGAGGTCGTGCACGGCCTCGACGAGACCAACGCGCTTTACGAAGCGCGCCGCTGCCTCTCCTGCGGCAATTGCTTCGAATGCGACAATTGCTACGGCGTCTGCCCCGACAATGCTGTGATCAAGCTCGGGCCGGGCAAGAGGTTCGAGTTCGATTACGATTATTGCAAGGGCTGCGGACTGTGCGCGGCGGAATGCCCGTGCGGGGCGATCGACATGGTTCCGGAGGCGATATAGGCGAGAGCGCGGTTGGCGTCCTATGGCTCTATTTGGCGAACCCTGAAACCGCCGCCAGTCGCCGCTCGACCTCGAGCGCGGCCTCCCGCGCCAATTGTCCGAACGCCTTGCCGATTCTCTGGCGCAGAATGGCCATGGTCTTGTCGATCAGGAGCTGCGACGGAGGCGCAACCCGTTCCCAGCGCTCGGGAGAGCGTACTCGCGATCAGGAGAATAGCGCCGGTAACAAGGTCGCCGCGGCGCAGGTTCAGTGGGTCGAGCGTTCGGTCAGAGCCAACGCGGCGTCAAGAAACTGCGCGTGATCCTTGTCGGCTGGGTGGGCCGCCGCGGCCAACTTGGATTGCCGGCGGCGTTTTTCGGCGAACCCGGGACGCCTGGCGTCGGAAACCTAGATTTGGACAGGGCGCAAGCCTGCCTCGCGCAAGGCGGCGCGACGCCTATGAACACAGGCGGCGATCGGGCGCTTGATCGGATACAGCCCAAAGCAAAATTATCCGCTAGACGTAAGGGAGTTTCGCCCGCGTGTTCTTTGGCGCCGCGGCGGCAACAGGGCCGCGTGAGCCCCGCGACAATCCTCCTGCCCAAACAAAAACCCCGCCGGGCGGGCGCCAGCGGGGTCCTGCGTAACCAGAATTTGCGTCCCTGTTCAGGCCGGGATGCGCTCTTCGCCCGGCGGCGGCTCGCGCAGCACGTAGCCGCGGCCCCAGACGGTTTCGATGTAGTTGCGGCCGCTGGACGCCATCGCGAGCTTCTTGCGCAGCTTGCAGATGAAGACGTCGATGATCTTGAGCTCCGGCTCGTCCATGCCGCCGTAGAGATGGTTGAGGAACATCTCCTTGGTGAGCGTCGTGCCCTTGCGCAGGCTGAGCAGCTCGAGCATCTGATATTCCTTGCCGGTCAGATGCACGCGGGCGCCGTCGACTTCGACCGTCTTCTGATCGAGATTGACGACGAGGTCGCCGGTGACGATGACCGACTGGGCGTGGCCCTTCGAGCGGCGCACGATGGCGTGGATGCGGGCGACCAGTTCGTCCTTGTGGAAGGGCTTGGTCAGGTAGTCGTCGGCGCCGTGGCCGAGGCCTTTGACCTTGTCCTCGATGCCAGCCATGCCGGAGAGGATCAAGATCGGAGTCTTGATCTTGGTCACGCGCAGCGAGCGGAGCACCTCGTAACCCGACATGTCAGGCAGATTGAGGTCGAGGAGGATGATGTCGTAGTCGTAGAGCTTTCCGAGGTCGATGCCTTCCTCGCCGAGATCCGTCACATAGACGTTGAAATTCTCCGACTTCAGCATCAGTTCGATGCTCTGCGCCGTAGCGCTGTCGTCCTCGATAAGTAATACCCGCATGTTAGATCCCCGCCCTTGCCCCTGGCTGCGCGACTGCGGCGACTGGCCCCGACTGCGCCGGACTAACTTGCCTGCGCATGGTGGCCAAACGAGACCTGCCAAATCGGCTCATAGATGGCCCCAAATGGTTAACAAAGTCTGATTCACCGGCGCAAGCCCTTTTCCGCATTAGGCCCATAAATAACCAGTTACCTGATTTTATTGGGAAAATTTCAAAAGCAATTGCTAAACAATTACTTTAAAAACGCCCCCTATCCAATTCGGCAAACTCAACGTTCCGCTCTTGAGCGAACCCACCGACTCCGAACAGGTCGATCGAGTTCGCCTTCCGATAAGGATTGTTAACGACGCGAGTAAATGAAGTCCTAACAGCGCCGCGAAAGCCCAGGGAAATTTTGTAGCGTCTCGAGAATTTTATGGATCGCGTCGGCTCGGCAACCCTTTTCCGCGCGGCCACGTAAGGAATGAGCAACCTTCATGCGGCATCGTGCCAATGTCTCGTGGCGCATGGCTAACGGCGGGGACGCCGTGCCAAAGGGGGTATTGTGACAGGGAGTGCGTTGCAATGAAATCGCGAGACACGCTCATTCGTTTGAAGCGGTTTCAAGTCGAGGAAAAACGTCGACGCGTCCGGCAGATCGAAATGATGTCGGCCGAATTTACGCGCATGATCGCGGACCTCGACCGTGAGATCGCCAACGAAGAAAAGCGCGCAGGGATCAGCGATCCCCAACATTTCGCCTATCCGACCTATGCGCGCGCCGCGATGGTTCGACGCGACAACCTGAAGAGCTCGATCGCGGAACTCGCGATCCAGATCGAGGAAGCCCGCGCCGCCCAGGAAGACGCGCAGGCCGAATTGCAGAAATACGAATCGCTCGAGGGCCGCGAAAAGGCGGCCGACCGCAATGTGGAGGCCGCCGCGCGCGTCTGACGCCGTCGCGGGGTTCCCCCAAAGGACAATTCGCCGCCGCGCAAGCCTAGGGCTCGCGCGGCGGTTCTGTTTTTCCGGGGGGCCGAAGGCCGGACGGCCCGCCGAAATTCCGTCGACTCCTCCGTTGCGGGAGGACGGGCGATCTAGTAGACCCTCCCCAAGGAGACGAATTCACAGGGGCGAGCGAAATGGCGGATAATCACGGCGCGGCGACGGCGGACGAGGGCATGGATTTGGCCGCGCATGAGGAGACTTATGCGCAATTCGTGGCGTTGACCGAAAACATTGCCACGGTTGTCCTCACCATCGTGCTTCTGCTTGTGCTTTGGGGCCTCAAGGGACACGGGATTCTCGCGCTCCTCGGCCTGATCCTGACTGCACTCGCGGGCGCGGTCGGCGGCATGACCGGCCTCGGCTGGAAAACGGTGGCGCCGGTGTTCGTCCTGATCGGGCTGGCCTGCATCGTTCTGTAATCGGGTCCGGTCGCGACCGCGCTCCGGGGGGAAACCGTCTTGAGGATGGCGTCATGCTGATTGGGGTCGTGGCGGAAACCGATCCGCGCGAGACGCGGGTGGCTGCGAGCGCGGAAACGGTAAAGAAGTTCATCGCGCTCGGCGCCGAAGTCGCCGTGCAACAGGGGGCCGGGCTATCGGCCGGCGTGACCGACGCCGAATATCAGACCGCCGGCGCCCGGCTGAGCGATTCGAAGGACGCTTTCGGCGCCGACGTGGTGCTGAAGGTTCGCCGTCCGAGCGGGCTCGAACTCGCCTTGATGAAACCAGGCGCGATCGTCGTCGCCACGATGGACCCTTATGGCCATCAGGACGAGATCGCGGCGATGGCGAAGGCGGGCGTAGCCGCCTTCGCGATGGAATTGATGCCGCGCATCACGCGCGCGCAGGTGATGGACGTGTTGTCCTCGCAGGCCAATTTGGCCGGCTACCGCGCCGTCATCGATGCGGCGAGCGAGTATGGGCGGGCGCTGCCGATGATGATGACGCCAGCGGGCACCGTGCCCGCCGCAAAGGCCTTCATCATGGGCGTCGGGGTCGCCGGTCTGCAGGCCATCGCGACCGCGCGCCGCCTCGGCGCCATCGTCACCGCGACCGACGTGCGCCCCGCCACCAAGGAACAAGTGGAATCGCTGGGCGCAAAATTCGTCGCGGTCGAGGACGAGGAATTCAAACAGGCGGAGACAGCGGGCGGTTACGCCAAGGAGATGTCCGACGCCTACAAGGCCAAGCAGGCCGCCCTCGTGGCTTCTCACATCGCCAAGCAGGACATCGTGATCACGACCGCGCTGATCCCCGGCCGGCCCGCGCCGCGTCTCGTCACCGCCGAAATGGTCAAGTCGATGCGCGCGGGCTCCGTAATCATCGACATGGCTGTCGAGCGCGGCGGCAATTGTGAACTCGCCAAGGTCGACGAATTGGTCACAACGCAGAACGGCGTCAAGATCGTCGGCTATTCCAGCGTAACGCGGCTCGCCGCGACCGCCTCCTCGCTCTACGCACGCAATCTCTACGCCTTTGTCGAGACCCTGGTCGACAAGTCGAGCAAATCGCTCGCCGTCAATTGGGACGACGAACTCGTGAAGGCGACCTGCCTGACGCGGGACGGCGCCATCGTGCATCCGAATTTCAAGGGGCAGTAGTCACTGGGCGGCGAGGGATGGGAGTGTGCGGCGATGATTGCAAGCGCTCTGGCGCATCCCCGGTCGAACCGGCGTCCGCCCGTCGTCCACCGCCTGTTGCTCACTGTCTATTGCCTCTTCTGAGAGGGACCCATGGAAAACCTTGACGCCACCATCGCCAAGCTGAAGGCCGCCGCGGACGCCGCCAACGACGCCGCCAATGCGGCTCATGCCTACGCCGATCAGCTCGCCGCCGCCGGCCATGTCGCCTCGGGGGGAGCGATCGACCCGTTCGTCTTTCGACTTGCGATCTTCGCGCTCGCGGTCTTCGTCGGCTATTACGTCGTTTGGTCGGTGACGCCGGCGCTGCATACGCCGCTGATGTCGGTCACCAATGCGATCTCCTCGGTCATCGTCGTCGGCGCGCTGCTTTCGGTCGGCGTCGCGGGGACGAACAGCGGCTCGAATTTCGCGCGGTTCGTCGGCTTCCTCGCGCTCATCCTGGCTTCCGTGAACATCTTCGGCGGCTTCATGGTCACCGAGCGAATGCTCGCGATGTACAAGAAGAAGGGCTGAGACACGTGAACGCCAATTTCGCCGCCCTGCTCTACCTCGTCGCCGGCGTCCTGTTCATCCTCGCGCTGCGCGGCCTGTCCTCGCCCGCGAGTTCGCGCCAAGGCAACCGATTCGGCATGATCGGCATGGCGATCGCCGTGCTGACGACGCTCGCGCTGAGCCCGCCCTCGGGGGCGTTCTCCTGGCTGCTGGTCATCCTCGGCTTTGGCATCGGCGGCGGCGTCGGGGCCTGGCGCGCGCGAACGGTGCAGATGACGGCGATGCCGCAGTTGGTGGCGATGTTCCACTCGCTGGTTGGCCTCGCGGCCGTGCTGGTGGCGGCGGGCGCGCTTTATGCGCCGCAGGCGTTCGGCATCGCGGAGGGCAACGAAATCCATCCGGCGAGCATCATCGAGATGTCGCTCGGCCTCGCCATCGGCGCGATGACGTTCACCGGTTCGATCATCGCTTTCCTCAAGCTGGACGGGCGCATGTCCGGCGCGCCGATCCTGCTGCCACAGCGCCACGTCATCAACAGCGCGCTCGGGATCGGCCTCGTGGCGCTGATCGCGCTGTTCTACGCTACCCAGTCCGCCTTCTTTTTCTGGCTGATCGCGCTGGCGGCTCTCGCGCTCGGCGTGCTGCTGATCATCCCGATCGGCGGCGCCGACATGCCGGTCGTCATTTCGATGCTCAACTCCTACTCGGGTTGGGCGGCGGCGGGCATCGGCTTCACCCTGGGCAATCTGGCGCTGATCATCACCGGCGCGCTCGTCGGCTCGTCGGGCGCGATTCTGTCCTACATCATGTGCAAGGGCATGAACCGCTCGTTCTTCTCGGTCATCCTCGGCGGCTTCGGCGGCGAGACCGCAGGTCCCGCCGGCGCGGTCGAGACGCGCCCGGTCAAGCAGGGCTCGGCGGACGACGCCGCCTTCATGATGAAGAACGCCTCCAAGATCATCATCGTTCCCGGCTACGGCATGGCCGTCGCACAGGCGCAGCACAGCTTGCGCGAGATGGCGGACATCCTCAAGAAAGAGGGCGTCGAGGTCAAATATGCGATCCATCCGGTCGCCGGCCGTATGCCCGGCCACATGAACGTTCTGCTCGCCGAGGCGAACGTTCCCTATGACGAGGTTTTCGAACTCGAGGACATCAACAACGAGTTCGCCCAGGCCGACGTCGCCTATGTCATCGGGGCGAACGATGTGACGAACCCCGCCGCCAAGACCGACCCGAAGTCGCCGATCTACGGCATGCCGGTGCTCGACGTCGAAAAAGCGAAGACCGTGCTTTTCGTCAAGCGCGGCATGGGTTCGGGCTACGCCGGCGTCGAAAACGAGCTGTTCTTCCGGGACAATACGCTGATGCTGTTCGGCGACGCCAAGAAGATGACAGACGCGATCGTCAAGGCGCTGGCGCACTGATCAAGTCGTCTCACTCTTGATGCTTAAAGTCAGGCCAAACCTCGCGCGGGGACGCCTTCGCGCGTAGCCGGCGTCCGGGCCCCGACAATTGATAGCGGTCACGCGCGCTGACGACAGGCGGGCCGTCGTGCGAAGGTTCGCAGATTTCGACCGTGGCGGCCTCGGCTGGGTTGCGCCCGAAAAACGCGGCCTGCCGGCGATCGGCCGCAGAGGGCGCTTGACAGATTGGCGAAACCTTGGCGGCCATCCCTCGTGAGCCGAACCGTCGAGGAAACTCTGCCGCTGCGCCCGAGTTGCAATCCCTATTGAACGCGCGAGACTCTCTAAGACTTCACGAGCTTGAACGCGTGAACGCGAATTTCGATCAGGCGGGGCCAACCCAGCGCGCCGCCATTGAACGTACGAGGCGAGACGAGCCGCGAGGAGGGATAGGCGACGCCCTCGTCTTCGGAATGCTCGAGGACCACGTTCGCGGCAGTCGCGAAACGGCTGATGATCTCTGCGGTATAGTCATGCTGGCGAAGACGGCCCGATTTCGGATCGAAGTGAAATTCCTGAACCGAACTATGCGTGGGGATCGAATCGGGAAACTGCGCCCTGAGGCCGCCGGGCGAGATTTCCTTCCAGGCGATCGACGGGTTCATCAGAAGTTTCGGCAAAGTGAAGTAGTTCCAGAACGCGTAGTTGGCGAAATAGGCCATGTCCATGTCGTCCCAGAACAGGTTTCTGCGCACCTGATCGAACGCCTTGCGCGCGTCCGCTCTCGTTGCCGCCACGGAGCCGGACGCGGTTTCAAGGCGGACATCCCTGCCCTCGAGAACGCCGACGATGGCTTTGTCGCGCCCAATGCCCGCGAGCTTTGAAAGCGGCGTATCGACTTCCATCCTGATCTGCGCGCGGTCGAAGGCCGGGCGCCGCTTCAACTTGAAGGCGAGACCCCACGCGCTCACGACGGCTTCTATGGATTTTGCTTCTTGCCAGAGAGCTTCGCCGCCATAGGCGGCGACAGCCCGGCGGGCGGTCGGGCTCAAATCCATCTATCCAAGTCCCCAACGACGAGCGGCGGCTTCGCGCGTCGCATAACGCTACATCCGGCCAATGTATTATACATATGTGACGAATGGGTCACATGTCAAAGCAGGCGAAATATCGAAGCGGCGCTGCGTCCGGCGGCGCTGCCGGCCCGTCCCCCCAGCTCGGAAAAAAATGTCGACGATCCGCCCCGCCGGCGCGCAAGCTGCCGGGGCGGGATCTCGCGCTTTGCGCAACTATCTCATGAGAGATCTAACCGAAGCCGGCTCGCCCCGCCGCCGGCTTGCCGGCATAAAGCTTCAGCCCAGCCTTTGCAGACCCGCCCGGGCGACCGCATTGTGCGGGTTGACTTGCAGCGCGCGGTTGTAGGATTCGACCGCCTTGGCCTTGTCGCCGAGTTTTTCGTAGGCCGTGCCGAGCGAGGCCCAGGCGTCGGAATTGTTGGGGTTGACGTTCAGACAGGCGTTGAAGTCCTCGACCGCGGCGTCGTACTTGCCGGTGGCGATCAGGCTTTGGCCGCGCGCCTGATAGGGCGCCGCGGCGAAGGGATCGCGATCGATTGCATTGTTGAAGTCGGTGATCGCCTGCGCCTGGTTGCCCTGGCGCTGGTAGATCAGGCCGCGAGCGTGATAGGCTTGGGCGCCCTCAGGATTGAGCCGGATCGCATTGTTCAGATCGGACAGCGCTTCGGTATAATTGCCCTGCGCGCGCAGCAAATTGCCGCGCCCGAGATAGGCGGCGGCGTCGTTGGGATTGGCGGCGAGCGCGGAATTGAAATCGGCCAGCGCGGGCCCGTCCTTCTCGATCTGGCGGTAGGCGAGCGCGCGATTGGTGTAGGCGCCGGAAAAGTGCGGATCGAGTTCGATCGCCTTGGAGAAATCTGCGATTGCGGCTTGGAAATCTCCGCTCTTGGCGTAGGCGATGCCGCGGGTGTTGTAGGCGACGGGATCCGTCGGGTTGCGCTGAATGACGTCGGAAAGCGAGGCGATGTTGCCCTTCGCGGCGCCGGTCGTGTCGGGTTCGATTTCCGCAACCTTGGCGCTCGGACCGGAGAGCGACCCTATGGTCTCGCTGCATCCTGCCAGCGAAACCGCAGCCAGCGCCAGTAGCGCGGCGCGCCATACAGGCGCGCGATGAAACCGAGCCGTCATGCGCATGTTCCGCCGCCCTGGTCTGAAGCTCGTCGCTTCGCCTCGAAGGGCGCGGCAGGGCGGAAGCGACGGGTCGTAGAACTCGGCGTTCAGCCGGCCGACGAACGCGGCGCGCCCGGAAGCGTCTTGGCCTTGACCGGCAGCAGGCCTTCGCGCTGCAGCTTCTTGCGGGCCAGCTTGCGGGCGCGACGAACGGCTTCCGCCTTCTCGCGGGCGCGCTTTTCCGACGGCTTCTCGTAATGTCCTCGCAGCTTCATCTCACGGAAGATGCCCTCACGCTGCATCTTCTTCTTCAGCGCCTTGAGGGCCTGGTCGACATTGTTGTCTCGGACGAGAACTTGCACGGGCGATCCTATATTGCGAGGCCGGGCCTCGTTGAACGGGCTCGAATGAAAGACAAAAGAGGCGCTTCCACCCTCACGAGCGGCGCGCCTGCGTGATTTGCCGATACCAGATCGCGCCGGCTCTGTCCAGACGGTAAACCGACCCGCCGAGCTTCTCGTGAAACGCAAGCCTGCGGAGCCGCGGACGGGACGAGATGCCGCGCCGCGCCGCCTTGTCCGTCACATCGATACCATGCACAATGAAAGCCATAATCGCTGTCCAACGGAGGTACGCTCATGAAGTCGTCTCTGGCCTCGATTCTCGACCGCCGGCCTGCTCCTGTCGAGCGCAGCCTATGCCGACGACAAAATTGTGAAGATCGGCTCGCTCAGCGACCAATCCAGCCTCTATGCCGACGTCGGCGGTCCCGGTTCGACGCTCGCAGCCCAGATGGCGATCGAAGACAGCGGCCTTGCCGCCAAAGGCTGGACGATCAGCGTCATCACCGGAGACCATCTGAACAAGCCCGACGTCGGGGCGGGGATCGCCCGAAAGTGGTTCGACGAGGACAAGGTCGACGCGATCGTCGACGTGCCCAATTCCGGCGTCGCCCTCGCTGTTTCCGGGGTCGTCAAGGAAAAGAACGGCGTATTCCTCAACTCCGGCGCCGCCACTTCCGACCTGACGGGCAAGGCCTGCAGCCCGAACACCATTCATTGGACCTACGACACCTACGCCCTCGCCCACGGCACGGGCGAGGCGGTGGTGAAGGCCGGCGGCGACACGTGGTTCTTCCTCACCGCCGATTACGCTTTCGGCCACGCCTTGCAGCGCGACACCTCGGCGGTGATCGAAGCCAATGGCGGCAAGGTGCTCGGCAGCGTCAACGTTCCGCTCAACACGCCGGACTTCTCGTCCTTCCTGCTGCAGGCGCAGGCGTCGAAGGCGAAGATCATCGGCCTCGCCAATGCCGGCGGCGATACGACCAATGCGATCAAGCAGGCGCACGAATTCGGCATCGCCGGCGGCGGACAGAAGCTCGCGGCGCTGCTGCTGTTCATCACCGACGTCAACGCCATTGGTCTCGACGTCGCGCAGGGCCTGCAATTCACCGAGACTTTCTATTGGGACCTCAACGACGGCACGCGCGCCTTCTCCAAGCGATTTTCCGAACGCATGAAGAACCATGCCGAGCCCACGATGGTTCACGCCGGCGTCTATGCGGCCACGCTGCATTATCTCAAGGCGCTCGAGGCGTTGGGCGGCAATCCGCATGACGGCGCGAAAGTCGTCGCCAAGATGAAGGAGATGCCGACCGACGATCCGCTGTTCGGCAAGGGCGTGATCCGCGCAGACGGCCGCGCGATCCATCCGGCCTATCTCTTCGAGGTCAAGTCGCCGGCCGAATCGAAATATCCCTGGGACTATTACAAGCTGATCGGAACGACGCCGGGCGACAAAGCCTTCCGGCCGCTGTCAGAGGGCGACTGCCCGCTGGTCAAGAAATAGTGAACGCGCGTCGTTTTCCGGCGCCCGACGCCGCGAAAACGGGCTTTTAACACTGGAGTAGCACGTCTAAGAGTCGGCGGGGCCCGCGGCGCCAAGATCGCGGGCGGCCTTATCTGCCCAACGGAGGAGACAGGAATGAATTTGCGTAAATGGCTCGCGCCGGCTTCAGGCGCGTTGCTGGCGTCGGTGGTTTCTTTCGCAGCCCAAGCGGACGCGAACAAGGTGATCATAGGCGACATCGACGACATGTCCGGCGTCTACGCCGACGTCATCGGCCCGAAGGCGGTCGAGGCGATCAAGATGGCGATCGCCGATTTCGGCGGCAAAGCGCTGGGCCAGCCGATCGAAATCCTGACCTACGATCACCAGAACAAGCCCGACCTCGGCGCCCAGAAGTTTCGCGAATTCGCAGACCGCGACGGCGTGACCATGGTGCTCGGCGGCTCAAACACGGGCGTCAGCCTCGCGATGTCGCCCGTCGCCAGGGAAAAGAAGATCCCGTTCTTCGCGATCGGCGCGGCGGGCGCCTCGCTCACCGGCAAGGATTGCACGCCCTATACGATGCACTACGCCTATGACACGACCGCGCTCGGCAACGGCACGGCCACAACGATCATAAATCAGGGCGGCAAGAGCTGGTTCTTCCTGACCGCCGACTACGCTTTCGGCACCCAATTGCAGCAGTCTGCCGAGCGTGTCGTGAACGCCAACGGCGGCAAGGTGCTCGGCTCGGTGCGCGTGCCGCTCGGCACAACCGACTTTGCGTCCTACCTGTTGCAAGCGCAGAATTCCGGCGCCGAAGTCCTCGGCCTCGCCAACGCCGGCAACGACTTCTCCAATTCGTTGAAGGCGGCGAACGAATTCGGAATCGCCAAGACGATGAAACCTGCGGCGTTGCTGGCCTTCATTTCCGACATCAACGCCATTGGGCTGGAGACCGCGCAGGGCCTCTATCTCACCACCGGCTGGTACTGGGACCTAAACGACAAGACGCGCGCCTTCGGCAAGCGCTTCTTCGAAAAGACTGGGGTCATGCCGACCATGAATCAGGCGGCGTATTATTCAGCGACCCTGACCTACCTCAACGCCGTCAAGGCCGCCGGCACGACAGACTCCGACAAGGTAATGGACGAGTTGCACAAGGCGAAGATCAACGACGCCTTCACCGACAACGGCGCCATCCGCGCCGACGGCCTGATGGAACACGACATGTATATCATGCAGGTCAAGAAGCCCTCGGAGTCGAAGGCGCCTTGGGACTATTACAAGCTCGTTCAGACCATGTCGGGCGAGCAGGCGTTCGGAAAGCTTGCGGACTCGACCTGCCCGCTGGTCAAGAAATAGCGCTTCCGCCCCAGGCCTCCCCGACTCGCGCGAGTGGGAATGGGAGGCCGACGGCGACCCCGGGTTCGCTGAAAACGCCCGGGCCGCATGCCGCCAAAGGCGGTGCTGAAGAGAATTTGGCGACGCGCCGAATCCAGGCCGCGCCCGACCGGCGAGTTGAACTGCGCGACGGGCGTCGAATCTCGCGACGGCTAACCTCGCTGACGAGCGTGGCTAGCCCTCATTCACATCAAGTTTCGGTAAAAGTGGATCACTCTTCTTTGCGATGGGAAGTCGTTGAGCAATGAATCACAATTGCGTCAAGTGCTTATTGAGCGACTAAACCCCGATATTAGAACGTGAGTACGACGTGTAATTTACCACAATGCGGTGATTTTGGCCGCCAATTACGCTGAAAGCTCTTGCCAAACCGTTCGAATTAGAGCGAAGCTAAGCTTAACGAATAGTAAATTGTTGGGCCGAGATCCGTCGACAGCACATTTAGCGGAGCTGTTCCGCGTGGTCTTTGCGGCGAACCGCCCTGTGCAGACATCAACGATGAGTTAGAACGTGCATATCGCTGTCCGCTCTCCAGACCGGCGCCGTTGGCGCGGCGACTTCCGGTCCCCTCGGCCCCGTGCGGTGGCGCTAATCCGCGCCGGCGCCCAATTGCGCCTACGCCTCGACGAAATCAGCGGCGTCGCGGCGTCAACAATCTCACTTCGCCGTCGCAGATCTCCGTCGTAGCCGGCGGATCGACGATCCGCTTCAGACGTTGGGGAATTCTTATGAGCCGGACAAGTTCCCACCTTTCGATTGCAGCAGGCGTCGTGGCGGCGCTGGTCCTCTCCGTCGGCGCTCGGGCCGATGTGGTCGGGGTCACCGGCGCAGCAAATACGACGTCCTCGGGCACCCAGCCTGCGGGCGGAACGCGCGTGATCCAACTCGGCGAGAGCGTGCTGGAGAATGAGAAGATCGAGACTTCGGCAAGCGGCAGCGTGCAGGTGCTGTTTATCGATAAAACGACCCTTAACATCGGTCCCAATTCTTCGATCGTCATCGACCATTTTGTCTACGACGCCAAGGCCGGAACGGGACAGGTCGCGCTGTCTCTCGGCAAGGGCGTTCTGCGCGTAGTCGGCGGCTTCGCCACACACACCGGCGGCGCCACGATCGCGACCCCCGCCGCTTCTATCGGACTGCGCGGCGGCATTGCGACCATCGAGTACCAGCGCGACACCGGCGTACGCGCCGTGCTGGGCTATGGCCAGCTCTCGATGAGCACGCTGTGCAAAGGCGAGGCGAACTGCGTTGGAAACACGGTCGACCTCTTTCGCCCGGGATACATGGTGCAGACCTCAGGGCCGGGCCAGGCGCCGTCGCCGCCCATTCGCGCAAGCGCCCAACAGATCGATGAGGCGAATGGCCAGTTGACCAGTCGATTTGGCCAGCACGGCGGCTCGCACGTCCTCCCGACGGATCGCGACGCCGCCAACAACAACATCGCGAAAAGCGCCTTGCAGGACTCGAACTCGCAATTCAACCCGCCGTCGATCAACCCCGCAATCATTCAGATCCTGCCGACGCCAGTACCGACGCCGGAGCCTGTTCCTGTCGCCTCGGCTCCGCCGGTCGTCACGCCGCCGCCCCCACCCCCGCCCCCGCCCCCGAAATGCGGCGGCGGCGACGGCGATGACGACGGGGATGATTGCGGCCACAAACATCATCATCATCACCATTGGTGGTGGTGGTGGGCTTGGCGGCACGACCACCATGATCGCTGGGCATGGAGCAGGTGGGAAAAGTGGCCCCATGATCATGACCGAAACCCCTGGGCCGGGCACGACCCTTCCGACAAATCCGGGCATGACCACGACAAGGGCCAGACTCCGTCGGCTTGGAGCGACCCGCCGGTCGACTGGTGGAATGACCACGGCGACGGCAAGAATCGCGACCGCGACCACGACCACGACCGTTGGGCCTGGAACCCGTCAGACGGCTCTGGCGCCGGCGACGACAGCAGGCATGACCACGGCAAGGGCGAGACTCCGTCGGCGTGGAACGACCCGCCGGTCGACTGGTGGAATGACCACGGCGACGGCAAGAATCGCGACCACGGCCACGACCACGATCGCTGGGCCTGGAATCCGTCAGACGGCTCCGGCGCCGGCGACGGCAACTGGCATGACCACGGCAAGGGCCAGACTCCGTCGGCGTGGAACGACCCGTCGGTCGACTGGTGGAATGACCACGGCGGCGGCAAGAATCGCGACCGCGACCACGACCACGACCGTTGGGCCTGGAACCCGTCAGACGACTCTGGCGCCGGCGACGACAGCAGGCATGACCACGGCAAGGGCGAGACTCCGTCGGCGTGGAACGACCCGCCGGTCGACTGGTGGAATTACCACGGCGACGGCAAGAATCGCGACCGCGACCACGACCACCGCCACGATCGTTGGGCCTGGAATCCGTCACACGGCGCGGGAACCGGGAACGACAACGGGCATGACCACGACAAGGGCCAGGCTCCATGGGCGTGGAACGACCCGCCGGTCGACTGGTGGAATGACCGCGGCGACGGCAAGGATCACGGCCATGACCGCGACCGCGACCGTTGGGCCTGGAACCCGTCGGACGGCGCGGGAACCGGCAACGACAAAGGGCGCGATCACGACAAGGGGCGCGATCATGACAAGGGCCTAAATGCCTCCAGCGGGAACGACCGATGGGACAATCGGCGCCATGTTCGCGACGATCGTAGAGAACATGGCCATGACCGCGCTTCCCGCGGCGCGCGTTGGGCCTGGAACCCGTGGGAGGGTTCCGGAACCAACCATGACAAAGGGCATGATCACGCTGCCTGGAAAACCTTCGAGGGCTGGACCCACGACTTCAACCACGGGCAAGACGGCAAGGGGCCGGCTTGGAAATCATATGACGAGTGGCGCCGTGCTCACGACCACAACCCCGGCAATCCCGGCGAGCGTCAGGCTTGGAGGAATTTCGATACCTGGCGGCACGACCGGCTCTCACTGCCAATTTCCGAGTTGCTGCCGACCGTGCGCCCGCCGCTCTGGATGAAGTTGCCGATCAAACACGCGGCGCTCTAGCCGACAGACCTTGCTTCCCGCCCGCCTGGGCGGGGGGCGAAATCCGGGATGATCTAGCGTTGGCGTATGTAGGCGCCAGGCGCCGGCTCAAGGGCCGGAAAATGGTCTGAACCGACAGTGCGCGCCTTGACGCGCCCCTGAGATTGCGAATCCAGCCAATCCGCCCAGGCTGGCCACCAGGAGCCCTCGCGGCGTTCGGCTCGCGCCAGCCATTCCTCGGGTCCGAGGTAATGCGCGCCCGGCCCGCGCCGATGGATGGCGTAGTGGCGTCCCGGATGGCCCGGCTCGCTCACGACGCCTGCGTTGTGCCCGCCCGAGGTCAGCACAAAAGCGATGTCGGAATCGCAGAGCAGATGGATCTTGTAGACCGAGCGCCAGGGCGCGATGTGGTCGCTTTCGGTCCCCACGACGAAGAGAGGAGCGCGGATATCGCTGAGCGCGACCGGCCGACCCTCGACCGGAAAACTCCCCTCGGCGAGCTGGTTGCGCAGGAACAGCCGTCGCAAATACTCGCTGTGCATGCGCGCGGGCATGCGAGTGGCGTCGGCGTTCCAGGCCATCAGATCGTTGGGATGTTCGCGGTTGCCAAGCAGGTAGGACTTGACCATCCGCGACCAGACGAGATCGTTCGAGCGCAGGAACTGGAAGGCGCCCGCCATCTGGCTGGCGTCGAGATAGCCTTGCGCGCGCATGACGTCGTCGAGGAACGCGAGTTGATCCTCGGTGATGAACAATTGCAGTTCGCCCGCCTCGCTGAAATCGGTCTGGGCGGCGAACAAGGTCACTCCCGCCAGTCGGTCGTCGTCGTCGCGCGCCATCGCCGCCGCGCCGATCGCCAACAGCGTGCCGCCCAGGCAATAGCCGGTGGCCTGGACCCTCTCTCCCGGACATATGTCGCCGATCGCGCCGAGAGCGGCCATCAGGCCCTTCATGCGATAGTCGTCCAGCGAAAGATCTGAATCGTTCGCACCCGGGTTGCGCCAGGAAATCGCGAACACGGTATGTCCGCGCGCGACAAGATACCGGATCAGAGAATCCTCGGGTCTTAAATCGAGAATGTAATATTTCATGATCCAGGCCGGCACGATCAGCACCGGTTCGCGCGCAACCTCGGGCGTCGACGGCGCATATTGGATGAGTTCGATGAGCTCGTTGCGAAAGACGACGGCGCCCGGCGTCGCGGCGATGTCGCGGCCGATTTCGAATTCGTCCAACGCGCTCTGTCCGCCCATCGCGGCCCTGAGATCGCTCAGGAAGTTGGTCGCGCCTCGGACGAAATTGACGCCGCCGGTCTCCCGCGCGGCCCGGATCACTTCGGGATTGAGCCACGGGAAGTTCGAGGGCGAGAACATGTCGACCCATTGTCGGACGCCGAACGACACGACGCGCTGGTCGCCGACGTTGACGCCGGGCGGGCCCGCAGTCGCTTCCGCCCACCATTGCTCGGCGATCAGGAAAGCCTGTTCGAGGAAATGGTAAGGCGGCGTCGCCCATTCGGGATCCTGGAAACGGTGATCGCCCGGCTTCGGTGCGACGACCGTCTCGCCGCGCGCGGCATCGGCCAATTTTGCGACCGCCAAACCCGCCAGGCCCGCGAGTTGCAGCCGTTTGAACGGCGCATTGGCGAGGTGAACGCCCCAATCGAACAGGGCCAGGCCCTGCGCGATCGGCGACATCCCGCCGGAGGCCCGGCCCTGGGCGGCGTGCAACAATCCGTCGAGGACGGCGCCATTGCGCCAGAATTTCGCCTGTGCGCTCGCCGTTTCAGTCTGCGGGGGCTTCGCTTCGGCATCCACCTTCACGATTTCACCCGAGCCCATCGCATTTACCTTCAAATTCGCCGAGTGCGCCCGCCCTTTGCGGAGGGCCGCGCCTCAGCGCGACAGGAACATCGGCAAGGTCTGACTGCTGAGGAAGGTGCGGGTCACGCCGCCAAACAGCGCTTCGCGAAGACGCGAATGGCCGTATCCGCCGGCGACGAGCAAGTCGGCGCCGGTGTCGGCGACATAGGACAGGAGCGCATTGGCGGCGTCCTCTTCGCTCGGCAGACGCTTGAAGGTCGCCGCAACGCCGCCGCGGACCAGACGCTGCGCCAACCGTTCGCCGCCTTGCACGATCGCGTGCGGAGAGTGGGCGGTGGTGACGGAGACGACCTCGACCTTGTCGGCGCGCTCCAGGATCGGCATTGCGTCGCCGAATGCGCGCGCAGCCGTCGCGCTGCCGTCCCAAGCCACCGCCACGCGCGCGAAGGTGGCCGGCGCACGCTGGATTGCGGGGACGACCAGCACCGGACGTCCGCTCTCGAGCAGAAGCTGCCCGGCGATCTCATCGTTCCTGGGCGATCTCCCAGGCTCGGCCTGCCCGACCACGGTAAAATCGAATGCGCGGGCGAAAGCGGCGATCTGTTCGCGGCTCGGATCCTGCCAATCTTCCGGCAACAGGATTTCCGCTTCAACGCCGGCGGCCTTGGCGGCGGCGCCGAACGCTTCGAGAGCTTCGCGCGCCTTGCCCTTGCGCGTCTCCTGATTGCCGCTCGCCAGTTCGAGCCGAGCTTCCATGGATCCATCAGCGAGGCCCGCGCTGTCGCGCCGCGGGCGTACCGCAGTCACGCGCGCATCCAGACGCTTGGCCATCGAAACCGCGTAGGCCGTTACGACGCTAGGACCCTCTTCCAGCACGACGAGCAGATTCTTGAACATGGCGTTCCGACCCCAAAACGTTGCGGCGTGCGATCTTATTCTCCCGCGTGCCCGTCCGCGCGTTGATCTAACGCAACGCAAACCAGGCGTCGGCGTCCTGCGCCCGCCCCGAAGAGACCCTGTGAGTTTAACGCTTTATTGGCCCTGATTCGAGTTTGGCGAATCGTTCGTGAAGAAAGACGGTAAAATTCTATCCAGTCGCCGGTCATGCGGACGGCGCCGAGAGAGCCCTTGGCGCGCAAGCGGGACTTGGGCGCGATAGAGGACTTGCCGTCATGCGCGTTTGGATCGCCGCCGTCGTCGGGATCGGAGCCTGCCTCGCCGTCGCGAGCGCCAATGCCGACGAGACTTATCGAACCGACACCGGCCCGATCGCCGATTTCTCCGGAGTCGGCGTCGGAATCGACTTCGGCGCCGGATTTGGCAGCAGCGCCTCGGTGAACACGTCGGGCGTCGCGGGCGGCGTCCACGCCGGCTACAATTTGCAGAGCGGCCCGATCGTGGGCGGCGCCGAAGCCGATATCCTGTTCGGCTCTATCAGCGGCGGCGACGCCTATTACGCCTCCTTCAGCGAGAACGCGATGGGCTCGGTGCGCGCCAAGGCCGGCTACGCCTTCGGCCCCATCCTCGCCTATGGAACGATCGGCTGGGCCTACTCGGATTCCTCCCTCCGCAGCTTCGGCTATTCCTCCAGCCAGAGCCTGACCGGCGTCGTTTACGGCATCGGGGCGGAATATGCGCTGACCCGGACCGTCTCGATGCGCGCCGAACTTCGACGCTACGATTTCGGTGGCGTCACCTACTATTTCCCGACCAGCGCGCAGCAAGTGTCGACATCGACCAACATGCTGCTGATGGGCCTTACGACGCATTTCTGAACCGGCCGCGGCGACAGTTTCAGTCCCGTCATCGCGGACGTCAACGCGCCGGGCGCGTTGCGCTGCAGCGCTATCGGCTTAGCCCCCCGAGATCTTCTCTCACACGACCATTCAGCCGGGGCTAAGCAGCGCCCGCCGCGTGCCCCTGCATATGAATGCGGCCAGCGTTGCGCATGGCGCCGCCGCACGTATCGCGTTCAGTATTTCGTGATGCGTTTGAGTTGGCAGCCCTTCGAGAGTTCGACATAGGCTGCGGGATAGAGGACGTCGCCTTTTTCGCTTACCAGATATCGCTTGCCTGCATCCAAATCGAAACCAATGAAATGATCGGCGTCGCCGATCTGGCGCGGCGCGTCGGTCGGCTCCAGCCCGCCTTCGGAGAACAGGAACCCATCGGAGGCGTGCCGGAAGACGCCGTCGCAACCCATCGATTTGGCGTGCGGCGTCGATGGGAAGCCGGCGAGCGCGGCCAGGAGCGCGTATCGAAAACTCCAGTTCCGGATCGAGGCGTTCATGTCGGCGGTCTCGCTTTCAGGCTATGCGGGGCGCCATATCAATGCATTTTTTCGCGAACCCGGCCATTCCCGCCAATGGCGCATCGAGTGAAAATCGCCGTCCCGAAGTCGCCGCGCGACGTCACGGCCCGCCGGCCCGGCGGCCGCGGGTCAATCGCCGACATGGCGACGTTCCCTGCGGCCCGACGAATTCCCAGATGTCTAGCGCTTTGCGTTGGCGGAGCCGTTCAGCGCTCGAGTTCGGCGAGAGTTGGCAACCGTCCGTTCGGGGTGAGATTGTTGACGACGTTGGGCAGCACCCTTGCGAGTTGCGCGAGCAGCTCCTGCTCGCTCATGCCTGACTGCCGGGCGAGGTCGCTGATCGTCTGCTGACCGAGCGCCGATCCGAGCTGACCGGGCTGAATCGGCGCGTTCTGGCCAGGTCCTACCCAGGAGTTGACGGCGTCGGCATGCCCGCTCGTTTGGAGCTTCTGCAGAAGGTCGCCGAGGCCGCCCAGAAGCCCGCCGCCCGACGGCGTCGGCGCAGGCGGCGCGGCGGGGGCCGGGGCCGGGGCCGGCGCCGAGCCGCCGCTGAACAACTTGCCCAACAGCAAGGCGCCGACGGCGACCGCGATCGGCGTCGCAAGATTGCCGCCGGGCACTGCGTTCTTCAGCGCATCGTCAAAACTTGCCATGTCGCTCTCCTCAATGTCGCTACGGAAATAGGCGCCCAAACTTGAGATCGCCGAGTAATTGTATGCGGGACGAACATATCGACTTGCATTTTCATTGTCGATTCACGAATGTTGGCGCGCGCTCGGAGCGTCATAGAGACAAGCGCCGGACCGGCTGCCCGTGGCGTTGAGCGAGGGGAATCAAGATCATGGGCATACTGAGCTGGATCATACTGGGGCTGATCGCCGGTTTCATCGGCAGCAAGATCGTCAACAAGACTGGCGCGGGCATGACGATGGATATCGCGCTGGGCGTCGTCGGCGCGATCGTCGGCGGCATCCTGATGTCGCTGCTCGGCTTCGGCGGCGTCTCCGGACTCAACTTCTACAGCATCATCGTCGCGGTCATCGGCGCGGTCGTCGTTCTCTTCGTCTATCGCAAGGTCGCGACCGGGCGTTGAAAGCAATGCGCGTCTTCGGCAATCTCCGCGGCGCCGGACGGTTCCGCAGAGCCGCCCTTGCGACCTTCCTCCTCGTTGCCTCGCCGCTGGGCATGTTTGCGCCCGCGCAGGCGCAAACAACTGCGGCGGCGCCCAAAGAAGTCGTCATCGGAACGAAGGTCGCGCCGCCTTTCGCCATGAAGGACGCCGACGGCGCCTGGACGGGCATCAGCATCGAGCTTTGGAGCCGGACCAGCGACAAGCTCGGACTGCACACGACCTTCCGCGAATATCAAACGGTGCCCGAGATGCTGAGCGCCGTTTCCGCCAAGACGCTCGACGGCGCCATCTCCGCGATCACCGTGACCTCGGAGCGCGAAAAGACGGTCGATTTCACGCAACCCTTCTTCGAACTCCGGCCTCGGAATAGCCGTGCCGATCCGCAAGGAGATCGAATGGTTCGAGATCCTGCGAAGCATTCTGACCCTGCGCTTTCTCGTGGCGATAGCCGTGCTGGTCGGGGTTGCGGTCGCCGTCGGCTCGCTGATCTGGCTCATCGAACGGCGCGAGACCGCGCATTTCTCCAACGGAGCGCACGGTCTGGGGACCGGCCTTTGGTGGTCCGCCTCCGCGATGACGCAGGCCGCCGCGGCCGACAAGGCGCCGGCGACGCTCTGGGGGCGCGCGCTCGGCATAGCGTGGATGATTTCGTCGGTGATCATCATCGCGAGCTTTACTGCGGGAATCACCTCGCAACTGGCGTCGAGACGCATCGCCGCCCAGGTCCGAAGCGCCAGCGACCTTGCCGCCGTTCGGACCGGCAGCGTCGCCGCGACAAGCGCCTTCGACTATCTGCGCAGCGAACATATCGACGTTCGCGGATATCCCGACGCGCATGCGGGGCTCCAGGCTGTCAAGGACGGCAAGCTCGACGCCTTCGTCTATGACAGGCCCATGCTGGCCTGGAGCGTGCGAAAGGACTTCGTCGACGACGTCGACGTCTTGGACCAACTGTTCGAACGCGAGAATTACGCCATCGCCGTGCCGCAAGGCAGTCCGCTGCGCTCTCAAATCGACGTCGCCATGGTCGATGAAATTCGCGGTTCCTGGTGGCGGGACCTTCTGCTTCGCTATCTCGGGCGCGAATGAAATAGATTTCGTGCGCGCCCACGAGCCGCGGGGATCATTTGTGCGGCTTGATCTCGGAGAGATCGGCGACGTTGTCCTGACCGTGGGTCCCGCCGTCATGGCTCTTAGCGACCTCTCCCCGCTCCACGCGCAGCGAGAATTCCGTCTCCTTGCCTTGCGCGAGAAGGCGCGCCTGGTCGATCCACTGCTCGCGCTCGATGCGGCCCGGGAAGGCGAGATAGCTGCCGACCCATAGCGCGTTCTCGTGCGTCCAGGCGGCGATTTGCGAGAAGTGCCATATGCCGAGCGCATGCAGGCGGCCTTCATTCTGCGGCCCGACGCCCTTGATGCGTTTGAGATCGTCCGGCAGGCCGCCGCGTGGCGACGTCCAGCCGACGGGACGTTGGCCCTCGTGGCTCTGCTCGCCTTCCACCGGGCCCATCAGGGTCGGCTCGGTTTCGGGCGCCGCGGCCGGAACAGCCGGCGCGCTCGCGGGCGAGGCCGCTACGGGCTGCGCAACCGGTTGCGGCGCCGGAGCCGGAGGCGCGGCGGAAGCCGGAGGCGCTGGCGCGGCCATCGGAACCGCCAGCGCCGGCTCCGACATCGGCGCTCTCAAGCTTTGCAGGAACCCGCCAAACAGACAGCCGATGATGTAGCTGGCGAAGTACAACAGCGCCAACTCGAGCCAGAAGCCGGCGCGCCCCGGCAAGACATAGAGCCAGGCGACGATGACGCCCACGACGAAGGCCACCAACGCCCAACGGAACCAGCCGACGAACCAGGGCCCCTGCGGACCCGCGGTTTCGGTCATCCAACCCACCACGACGCCCAGAAGAAACGCTAGCCCGAGCCAGATCGAGAGAACGGAAATGTCGTAAAACATGAGGCCCAGCTCCCGGACGCCCGATCGAGGCGTCAATTGCAAGAAATGTTGATCCGCCGTTGAGGCCGATCGGACTACGGCTTGACCGAGAATTCGATACGACGGTTCTTGGCTCGACCCTCTTCGGTGTCATTGGAAGCTATCGGCCGGCTCGAGCCATAGCCGACCGCCGTCAGACGCTCCGCCGGCACGCCCGCGCCCACGAGCAGCGCCACAACCGCGTCGGCGCGGTCTTTCGAAAGGCCCAGGTTCAGCGCGTCGTCGCCCTGATTGTCCGTGTGACCCGAAATTTCGATGTTGGCGACCTGACAACGCAACGCAATCGCGGCAAGCCGCCGGATCAGCATTTGCGACGACGCGGAAATCGAGGACTTGTCAGTGTCGAACTCGATGTGCGCCTCGTTCAGCAACGTCTTAAAGCCCGCGTCGCAGGCGTCGACGTCAAGCGGCGGGCCCGAAGCTTCGGGGACCGCATCCGCTGCGACCGGCGTCGAGGAAGCGGCTGCAGCGGGAACAGGCGCCGGCCGCGCGATCGTCGCCTCCGCCAGCGTCACCCCGCTCGGCAGGGCGGCGAGCCCGGCCTGCGCTTGATCCGCGCTCGCGTCATCCGCGGCGACGCCTCGCAGCGAGAAATTTGCGTCCAAGAGACGCGCCTCGCCGCTCACGAGCTTGGAAAGTTCCGCGACCGCGAGCGCCACGACGGCGTTGAAATCGACGCCCGCGGGCAGGCCCGAAGCCTCCAGGGCCTCATCTGTGACGGGCTGGCCCGCCGCCAGTTTCGCCGCGCCCGCCCTCAGCAGCTGATGCGCAGCCGCGTCGGGCGCGAAACCCGTCAGATGCACGCCGTCGGCGCTCTTCGCAATGCCCAATACGAAGGGATGCACGAGCGCCGGCGCGACATCGGCCATTGCGACCCGATAGCCCGAGGCGAGCGAGGATGCATTCTTCTCAAGCGCTTCGACGTCGCCGGGGCGCCGGGCCGCGCCGGAAATGTAAAGCGAGGCATCCGTGAGCGTGGCCTTCCCGTCGCTGAGATTGGCGAGCGCGGCCAGCGCAAACTTGGCGGCGGCGTCAAAATCGCCCGCGGGCGCCCCGCGAGCGATCGTCAACGCATTCTCGATTTTCGCGCCCGGAAACAACGCAGCCGCGGCCGCGACCAGGGCGTCGCGCTCCGCGATCGACGGCGCCTCGCCGGTCAATTTGACGACTCCGCCCGCGCTGGAGGCGGAAAATACATAGGGCGCGACCAGCGGCGGCGCTATCTCGGCCTTCGCCAGCGTCACCCCGCTCGGCAATTCATGCAATCCGGCGATCGCTTTCTCGTATCCCGCCGCGTCGATGGCTTCGCCGCTCAAGGTCAGGACGTTGTCGCTAAGATTGGCCGCGCCCTTGGAGAGATACGCGAGTTCGCCCAGCGCATAGACCGCGCCTGCGCCAAGCGGGCCCGTGTCGCCCCGCCTGAAGCTCATGCCGTCCGCCACTTTGGCCCCGGCGATCGCCTTGGCCGCTTGCGTGACCGCGGCGCGTTCGCCCGGATCCGACGCCCCGCCGGCCAATGCAATATTCGCCCCGTCACGGGTCGCCGACCATACATATGGCTTGGCTTCGGGAACGAGGCTCAGACCCGTGACGTCGACGAGACGCACGCCCGTGACGCCAAGAACCGCCTCGACGGCGCTCTGCGCACCGGACGGCGCGAAGGCGGCCCCGACGACCCCCACGTCGCGTCCGGCCGCGTGAAGTTCCGGCGCGGCGAGCCAATTGGCGCCAAGCGCGTCGGCGCTGCGGTTCGCCAAATCGGTCTCCACAGTCCCGGTCTCGATCGCAGTGCCGACGCCCCACAGGACGACCAGCGGAACGAGTCCAAGCGCCCATCTTCGCGGCTCATACGCCATCGCTCTTCCCTTCGTCGAATCTATCCCATCGCAGCAACCTGGCGGGCCGGTCTGAAGCGACGCCACGCAACATATGGCCTTTCAAACCGGCGCCGCGCGCCTGACGTCCCTCGCTCAAGTCGTTGTTCGCGTCACTCCAACGCCGACACGGGTCCCGAGGAGCGAGGATTGGCGCCTTGCGACCCTCAGCTCTTCTTCATGTTGTTGACGATCATCCCGACGATCGCGGTGACGATCGCCCCGGAAGCGCCGCCGCCGACGAGTTGGCCCGCGATGACGCCGATATCCACGCCCCCCGCCCCGCCTGTGAGCATCGGGATGAGCGAGGTCAGCAAAGATCCCCCCGCAATGCCGCCGACTGCGCCGGCGATGGTGTTGCCGCCGCTGCCAAGCGTCACATTCTTGGCGGCGGCGCCGACGGCGTTTCCGCCGATGGCGCCAGCGATGAGTTGTATGATGAGATTGATGATGGTGGCCGACATTGCGACTCTCCTGGTTTCAGCGACAAGTCGCCGAGTGAGCGATACAAAGCTTCTCAGCGTTCGCGCCAAAAAACCCAGAGGCGACGTCTACTTCTACTTCTTTTCGGCCTTCTGCGAATGGCGCAACGGGTCATTGCGCTGATCGTCGAGGAGGCGGGCGGCCATCCGCTTGATATCCTCCAACGTGGCCTTTTCCGGATGCGTCATGAACGTCGCCGCCTTATGGACGATATCTTCTTGCGGCTTGTGCTTCTCACTCATTTTGTTCCCCCGTGAATTGGATGGTTTCGATTCAAATTTCTCTCTTCGCTGACGCTGGCTCGTCGGCGAGAGATCCAAACTTTATTTTCGCGGCGCACTTGACGCGATCTGGTGGCCCCTAGGGCGACGCGTCGTTTGCACGCTTCGCTCCTCCCCGGCCCCAATCCACCAATTAAAAATGATAAAGCCAGCTCCCGTCACCGCATATGGGCGGGGACAGATAATCTATCGCGCCAAACCGACCCTCGTTGGCCGCCGCTTCGCGGCCCCCCACACGCAAATTAGAAGTCGCTCCTATCGTGGCTAGAGCGACTTCCCCACTTTCACAGAATTATCCCGCAGTCGTCAATATGGATTCGAACTGCGCAACGCGGGCCGGGACGCGCCGGCGCTCGGACGCATGCGGTCCTGCCGCGGCCGCACTGGAGATGAGAACGCAATGCCTCGCCCGAGCAAATGGCGCGCGGAACGACAGGATCCAGCGACAAATGAGGACAAGGGAACCCTGAAGCGCGCCGCGGCGTCATGCGACCTGAGCCGCCGCTCCTTCATTTCGCATGCTCGTCGGCGCTTTTCCGGTCCAACGCTTGAACGCATGATTGAACGATGCGCTGCCTTCGTAGCCCAGCAACCAGGCGATCTGCGCTAATGTGAAACCGGGCTCTTTGAGATATTGCAACGCGAGGCTGCGGCGCAGTTGATCGACGACCTCGGCGAAATTTGTCTGTTCGCCAGCGAGGCGCCGCGACAGCGTGCGCACGCTGAGACCGAGGGTCTTGGCGACGATCTCGGCTTGCGCCTTGCGGTGCGGCAGGAGCCGCTGGATTTCATTCTCGACGGAAGCGCGGAGCGTTCCAACCAGCGTATGGCGCGCTCTCGCCGCTTCGTCGCAGAAGGGTCGCAACGTCTCCAGCAGATGGGGATCGTGCGTGACGAGCGGAAGGCCGGCCACTTCATTTGAATACATGACCACGTCGGAGGGCGCTCCAAATTCGACCTTGCAGCCGAAAAACCTTTCAAATTCGCGCACGTCCGAATTGCGAGCGTTGACGCAGGCGAACCGACTGAGCTTGAATTCGCGCCCGGTGATTTCCCGGAGCGCCCTGACCATGATCGCGAGGCCAAACTCGATCACTTGCCGCGACCGATGCCGCGACATGCCGGAAAATATGATTTCAACCAAAAGCCCGTCGGGCGTGCGCTCCAGCCTCAAGCGAATGCTTTCGCTCATGATGCGGGAATAGCGCGCGAGCAGCGCCAGCGCCTCCGACACGTTCCGCGCCGCGGAGACAGCGTAGAACAGCAGCCCCACTTCTCTGGGATTTGCGTGTTTGGCCAGGTGCAGGCCAAGAGCCGTATCGTCGAGGGCTTCAGCCGCATATTCGAGAAACCTGCCCTGCCCTGCGGCGGGCAGACGACGTTGCTGAGTGATCTGTTCGACCGTCGGCAGGCCTGCCTTCCGCAGCAAGGGCGCGGGATCTAATTTTCGTTCCATCAATGTGGAAATGGCCAACCGGGTGGCGAATCCGTTCACTGTCGGCAGAACTTGTTGTTCTGAAACCATTCCCAATTCTTTGCCCCGGAATTCGCGGATGGTCGCAGCTAACAAACAATTGGCGGTCGGAAGCAAGACGAAAAATGGCGAACGGCGCCAGGAATGCGTCTCGGCTTTATGAGCCGCGAAGCCTCGCGCTCGGAACCGACCGAATCCGAAGAGATGCGGCGACGAGCCGAGGCATCCATCCGCGAAAGAAGGACATGTTCACAAATATTCTGCTGGCCTATCTGCTCGCCCCGATCGGGTTGATCGGGGCCGGCCTGACGTTTCGGGCGATGTGCCGCCGAAGCCGCCAACGCGAAGCCGAGGTCCCTCGTTCGAGCATTGTCCCGGCGCAGGCGCGCTTCGCGAGAAAGCGGTCGTTCGCGGACGGCGGCTTCGCCGATCTGCAAGGCGTCAGTCCGCCGCCAATCAACCGATTGCGCGCGTTGGCCGTGCGCGGCGACGCCGAAGCGCAAAATACCGTCGCTGCGATGTATTACAGCGGAGAGCTCGTGCGCCAGAACTTTGGGCAGGCGGTCTTTTGGTACCGCAAGGCCGCAGGTCAGGGCCACGCCGGGGCCCAGACGGCCTTGGGACTGCTCTATGAGCGCGGCAGCGGGACGCCACAAGACTACGCCGAGGCCCTGCGCTGGTACCAGAGAGCGGCCGAACAAGGCAGCACTCTTGCCTTTGGGTTGCTCGGCAACTTGTACGCCAGCGGCATAGGGGCGCCGCGCGACTATGTCCAGGCCTACAAATGGTTTCACCTCTGGACCCAGCACCCCAACGGAGTGGACGACGACTTATCGGTCCGTTTGCGTGACGCGCTTGTGCCTGTCATGAGCCCCGAACAAGTCGCCGAGGCGAAGAAGCTTGCCAGCGAATGGAAACCGACGCGGTGAGCGTCGCGTCGCACACGCACATTCCGACGACGGCGCCTGACGAAAGCGCGTTGGCGTCGGCGCCGCGGCGGACCGGCGAGGCGGCGTCGCGGCGTGGCCGCGCGATTTCATGCTCGAGGCCCGCCTGACCCTCATTGGAGCTATGTGCGCAACCTCGCGATCTTCGCCTGGGATCGCCGCCGCAAGCTGAGGCTGATCCGGAAGCCGACGGACGACTTGAAAGGCGTCTTCCGCCTCACGGCGACAACGCCGAGACCAATGCGACCGCGATCGGGGAAATCGACATCCGTCCGTAGCGAGTCCGCATCGGGAGGCTTCGAGGCTCGCGTCGTCAGGCGGCTTGGGTCGGCCCGCGCAGCGATTGCGGCCGAGCACGACAATTCCCGCAGGTCGCTTTCCGACTGACACGGACCTCGCGCCGAGGCGCCGCGAAGCGGCCTCGAAGGACAAGGCGGGCTCAGGCTGGCGATCGCGATGCGCCCTCCGAGGCATGCGCTTGCAAAAGAGCGTTTGTTCCGGCGCCGTAGCGTTTGAGGCAATTGAGCGCCGCGGGGAGCGCAAGGCCCGCGGGCCTGACGCGCTCGACCGCCATCAGATAGACCCCTCCGGAGCGCGGATTTGGCGCGTCGGGTATGAAGACCGTCACGAAGCCGTTGATCTCGCTCTCGACCTGAATGCCGATTTGCCACCCGCCATCGAGCTGCGCGAGCACTACCGGATGATTGGATTGGCCCTCGACGCCGAGCAGACCGCCGGTGACTTGCCTGAAATACTCGTAGGCCGGAATCTTCGAAAGCACTGACGACTCCAACCCTCGGACGAGACGTTGAGCGATTTTCGTGCGAGCGAACAGCCCGGACGCGAAGCAGATCAACACCAGCAGGCCAATCGCCAGCAAGCTCACCCTCGCGACGCCGATATGGAATTCGTCGGGCAGCTTCTCGGCGACCGGCGTCACAAATTTCAGCGCGACGCTCATCGCCTTGTCGATCAGAATCGCCAGCATGGCGATTGGCATCAGGAAAAGCACGCCGCCAAGCAGCGTCGTGCGCACGAATTGAGGCATGAACTTCATGATGCGCGGCCCCCCAGCCGCCGAGCTCGGCAACGCAACCCAACGCTCGGGCCGCCCCAGACGCTGAGCGCCCGCTTCCGCTTCGCTTCACTTGCGCCGACTGACAGGAGCGCAGCCGGACCGATTCAAAAATCACAAACGCCCGCCGGACAATATCGCTCACGAGCCAGATTGCCCGGCGGCCCGTTCAAATCCGGCTTACGGGCACGTGTCCCAGAAGCCGGCGCGCTGCGAGGGATCGGTGTAATACCAGCACAGGCCCGGATAGGGCGGCGGCGGCGCCCACGCCACAGCCGTGCCATAGGCGATGAAGCCGATGGCGGCCCCCGCCGCGATGGCGCCGCCGGGCGCCCAGCGATAGGGCCGGCCCGCCCAGGCGCCGCGATAGACGCCGCCGTGGTAGACCCCGCCGTGATAGCCGTTCACGCCCACATTGCGATTGACGTTCACATTGCGGTTGACGTTCACGTTGCGGTTCACGTTCACATTGCGGTTCACGTTGGCGTTGCGGTTCACATTGTGGTTCACATTGCGGTTCACATTGTGATTGACGTTGGCGTTGCGATGGACGTTGCCATGCGCAGCCGGTCTCTGGGCGTTGACGTCGATGACAAGGCTCCCGCCGTCTTTCATCGCCTCGGCGGGCGCACCGGACATTTCCATTGCATTGCCGGATTGCACGACGCCAAGCGACGCGACGACGGCGATTAGCGATCCAAATCCAAAAATCGATGACTTCATACCTGAGCGCCCCTTCGGTTGGCGTTGTTGCACGGGCTCCCTCACCGGAGCTTCGCTATCGGCAGGCTAGGCCCGCCGCGCGCGGCGGGACCGACTATCACGGGGATGCCCTGGAAACTCCGTATGCGCGCCCCGAGACTAGATTTCGCGGCAACGGAGGCTTCTCCAATATCCTTGTCTTAAGCGCCCCCTCACTGGCCGTCTATATCGGGAACGTCGAGGGCGGCGTTTCCGCCGGGGAGGTCGATGCGGACCTCCGCGATGGCGCCGTTGTACTTGAAGGGCATCCGGTCGGCATAGTCTTCGAGAATGGGCGTGCCGCGGTCCTCGCCGACGTCAAGCGTCTCGTCGACGGAGTAGATGAACGGAACCGTGTGGCTGATCGTGGTCTTTGCGACTTCGGCGCCGTCCACCTTGAGCACGAAAGCGCCGCCCTTGCCGTATTCGCCCTTCTTGCCGTCATACGTGAAATCAAGCGTCACAACGTGATCTCCGGGCGTCAGCTTGCTGGGCCCGCTGATGCGAATGCCGTCGTTGGGCTGTTGCGTGTTCTTATAGGCCCAAACCGGTTTGCCCTCGAGAAACAGCAGGCCCCATCCTGCGAAGCGTCCGCCCTGCGTGATGACCACGCCCTCGGCGCCAGGCTCGGGGACATTGAGCTTGGCGGTTATCGTGTACGATGTATTCTTTACGGTCGGCGCGGTTCCCTCGGGGATGCGAACGGTCCCCTGACGATAAATAAAGTGCGAGCGCCCCCGGGTCAGGCTCGGCCTCTGGAATACCGCCTGGACGGTCGCCATCGGACTGAAGTTCAACGGCAAAGCATTGTTGCGACCGGCTTCCGCCCACCAGAGTTCCTCCATCTGCTTGAGCTTCTCGGGCATGACCTTGGCCAGGTCATTGCCCTGAGAGAAGTCCTTGGTCAGATCATACAACTCCCAATTGAAGCTCTCGGGCGTGATCCCTTTCGGCTCCGGCTCCCAGGCGAACACGAGCGGCGTGGTCGAGGCCATCCACCCGTTGTGATAGATGCCACGATTGCCAAACATTTCGAACAACTGGGTGGCGCGACGCGTCGGCGCCTTCGCATCATCCCATGTGTAGGCCATCGAAATGCCGTCGATCGGCAATTGTTTCACGCCGTTGATCGTGTCCGGCGCCTCCACGCCGGCCGCTTCGAGAATCGTCGGCATGATGTCGGAGACATAGTGAAACTGCTCCCGCAGCCCGCCGACGTCCTTGATGCGCTTGGGCCAGCTCATGACCATGCCGTTGCGGGTGCCGCCGAAGTGGCTCGCATAGCGTTTGGTCCACTGGAACGGCGTATCGAAGGCCCATGACCACGGCACCGGCATGTGGTTATAGTGAAGCGGCCCGCCCAGTTCCGCTTTGATCGAATAGAGGTAATCGAACGTCTCGGCGGCGCCATTGCCGATGACGGCGATTTCGTTGGCGGTGCCTTGCAAAGTGCCCTCGGCGCTGCCGCCGTTGTCGCCCTCGATGAAGATGATGAGCGTGTTCTCCGCGAGTTCCTCTTGCTTGACCGCCTCGATCACGCGACCGATGTTATAGTCGTCATAGGCGAGAAAGGCGGCGTAAATCTCCGCCATATGCGCATATAATTCCTTCTGCTTGGCGTCGAGAGAATCCCAGGCGGGCATGTTGGCGGGCCGCGGCGTCAGTATGGTGTCTTTCGGAATCACGCCGAGCTTCTTCTGACGCTCGAATGTTTCCTCCCGCAACTTGTCCCAGCCCTGGTCGAACTTGCCCTTGAACTTCGCGATCCATTCTTTCGGCGCATGATGCGGGGCGTGCGTCGCCCCGGGCGCGTAATAAGCGAAGAAGGGTTTGTTGGGCGCGAGCGCGTGCTGCTGCTGAATCCAATGGATCGCCTGATCCGCGAGATCAGCGTCCAGATGGTAGTTCGCCTTGGCCTCTCCGCTCAATTTCTCCTTGGGCTCGATCGGCGTCGTGTTCTCGAAAAGGGTCGGATCCCATTGGTTCACGTCCCCGCCGAGGAATCCGTAGAAATAATCGAAGCCGAGCCCGGTCGGCCAGAGATCGAACGGCCCGGCGGCGCTGCTCTGCCAGGCGGGCACGTTATGGTTCTTGCCGAACCAGGCGGTGCTGTAGCCGTTGCCCCGCAATATTTCGGCGATGGTGCCGGCGCTCTTGGGCATCAGCGAGTCGTAGCCGGGGTAACCCAGACTGCGCTCCATGATGATGCCGGTATGGACAGTGTGTTGATCGCGCCCTGTAATGAGGGCCGCGCGCGTCGGAGAGCACAACGCCGTCGTATTGAACTCATTGTATTTGAGACCGCTTGCCGCAAGCGCTTCGAGGGTCGGCGTTGGCACCGGGCCCCCGAATGCGCTGGAAGCGCCAAAACCGACATCGTCGGTCAGGATGAGCAGCACATTGGGCGCTCCCGCCGGCGCTGAAACCGGCTGCGGAAAGTCCGGCTTGGAATCCTCGGTCGTTCGCCCAATGACGCCTTTGAACGCCGGATCTGGATAGGGGAGCGCGGAGACCTTCGGAGGGCCGGCGTTGATCTGCGGGGCTTTGGCGACCTGCGCCTTGGCGGCGGTGGCCCTCAGTCCCAGCCATGATCCGCCGATCGCGCTGGCGAGGCCCGCTTTGGCCGTCGATAGAAACACTTGCCGGCGATTCACCGCTTGGCCGCCGCCGGGTGGGGCCACCGGAGCGCTCGCGTCGGGGTCGGTCGCAATTCTCGAAGAGCCGGCAATCACGGCCCGGACAGCAGAAACAATCGCCGCCGCGACGCGGGCGACTATCGAATGACTCATGGCGTTCCTCCGATCTCGATGCGAGTTGTGCGCCGGCTCTTGTCGCGGCGATCAGGCCGCCTAGGGGTCCTGCACGACTTCCGGCAATTGGTAGCGTCCGTCGAGAATCTCTTGCCGAGGCTGATAAAGCCGCAACACAAGGTAGAACGGACCCGCAGGCGTCGGGAGCCAGTTCCTCGCCGCCTCGCCGTTGGGCGCGACATGGCGCAGGTTGATCGTGATCGAACCGTCCGCCGCAATCGCGAGACCTTGCGTGTCGGTTCCGATCTTGTAGCGGCCGATCGGATTTTCCACGAGCAGCTTGTCGCCGGCGTTGTAGATCGTCAGCGACCAGAAGGCGTCGACCGGCGGGGGCGATGCAAATCTGATTGTATAGCTGTTCTCCCCGCTCAGGACTTTACCCGCGGCGTCGGTGTAGCGCAGCGGATACATCGCCTCTTTCTCGCCTTGCCCGCCGAGATAAGGACCGGCGACCAGGGCGCGCAGCGGATAGTTGAAACCGAAATTGTCGAGCCCGGTCGCCCAGGACCAACCATTGCGCTGAACCGCCGCGCTGACGAAGGCGGAAATCGCGACGCTGGGTCCGTCCGCGAGCGCCCGCAAAACACCCTTGCGCGCTGGAGGGCTGAGTTTCGAGGCGTCGAACCCGTCCGCCGTCAACCCAATGCGGGCGAATTGAGCGAACAGGGCTTGATCCGCAGGCTTCACGCCATTGGCCCTCACGGCTGCGCCAAGTTGGCTGAGGAAACCGAGCTCGTCATCGGCTATTTCCGGCAGCGATGATAGTTTGCCCGTTTTCGGCCGCGCGTCGGGCTTGCCGAACTGGCTGCGCGGGACAAGGCGGAACTGCTTTTGCAGCGCGTGAACCGGAGCCTTGTCCTCGCCCTGAGCCAGTCTCAGCCGTCCCCACAGCCAGACCTTGTCGGTGCTGACGTCGAGGCGCGTCACACCCGCGGGAAGGTCGCCCTTCCAGTCGGGAGGAACGAGCGCGAAATGCCCCGCCGCCGTGCCCGTGGAGCGGCGGCCAATATAATGCTCGAGCTCCTGCCACATATTGAAGACGTCGACGACGTAATAGCGATCGTGCGTTTCGGGAACCGAGAGAATGAAGGGTTCGAAGAGCTGAACGATCGAACTCATATAGAATGTGTCGTTGTTCGACGTCGGCATGTCTTTCGAGGCCCCCGTGGCAAGTTCGCGCGCCCAGCCGATCTCGTTCAACGGGGCGCGATAGCTGGTCGGCGGATTGTCGGCGGGAATGTCGGTGTACTGCCGCGCCACCCGTTCCATCCTGACCAAGGGATAGCCCCAGACATAGGCTTGAATTCCTTGAACGTAAGCGTCGGTCTCGACGCCCTTCGCAATGATTTCGGGCGACACCGGCGTCGTGAGCAAGGCGTCGGGGTAATCCTTCGCCGCTGCGACGCGATCCGACTTAGGCTCGATCATTTTGCGAACTCCTTCGATCCGTCAAACCTGTAAGTTGCGCGGCGTCGTCGGGTTCCGCCTCCGCGATTTCGGATTGGAAGCCTGCGAATGTTGAACTGGCATTTTGCAAATAGCCGAGCCGCGCACGGGGGACGCCGGGCAGATCGCGCATGCGTCGCTCGCCGTCATTTGCCTTCAAGAACCGTAAGAATGAGCATCAGCGGACTGCCCCCAACTCCCTTATTCCACTCCAACAATTTCAGCGGCGTTCGATCGCATTTCAAAACAACCCTATTCGGAAGCGGCGCTCAGGCTTGCATCCGGTCTTGTCGGCGGACCGATGGTCTCGCGGAGCGCCGCCCAATTTGTCCGCATATCCTGGATTCCGGCGGGGGATTGACCGTCCACGGTCATTCTGCGATTTTTTTAAACATCTTTCCGACGCCTGATATTGCCCTGGCGCGCAAATTTCACAGGGCTTCTAGCGGGGCCTAAGTCCGGACATCGCTCGCACATCATGGATCCGGGGACCGATGCCGACGCTCGCGCAAGCCTACGAAGTCGCTTCACGCCAGGGTTGGCTGAGTTTCACGCCGGCCGCGTTTCGCCGCACCGTGCTCGATCGGTGCCGGCTGGAGTCGTATGAGGCGGGCGCCGCGATCTATTCGGTCGGCGATCCCCCCGGGGGCATGTTCGGCCTGGTGCGCGGCAATCTCGCCATTTCGATCGCGCCCGGCGAACGCGGGCCTTACGTCGCGCATTTCGCAACGCCGGGCGCTTGGATGGGCGAGGCCGCGGCGTTCACGGAGCAGCCGCGCCGGGTCGGCCTGGCGGCCACACGTCCGACGAAGCTGCTGCATCTGCCGCTGCACGCCATCCGAGAGATCGTCGCCGCCGACCCCGGCGCCTGGCGGTTCTTCGGCTTCGCCGCGATCGCACATTACGACGTCGCCATTGGCGGCGCCGACGACCTCCTGATCCGCGATCACGTCAAGCGCGGCGTCGCCGTGCTGCTGCGGCTCGGCGGCTGCAGATATGGCGCGCCGCCCGACATGGCCCCGATCGAGGTGGACGTCAGCCAGCAGGACTTTGCCGCGATGACCAACATGGCCCGCACGACAGCGGGCGCGGTCTTGCGGGCCCTCGAAGCCGCCGGGCGCATCCGTGTGTCCTACCGCCGCGTCGCGATCCTGGAGCCCGATGCGCTCAGAGCCATGCTGGGGCGCTAACGCGCTGCGCGACGCCTTATTGACCTGTTCGGCCGGACACGCCCTGCGAAGCGGGCAGTCCGTGCAGAAGCGCCCTGCCCTCAGCCGACCTGGGCCCTGTGCCGCAAGAAGGCGTCGGCCAACACGCAGGCCATCATCGCCTCGCCGACAGGAACCGCGCGGATTCCGACGCAGGGGTCGTGGCGACCCTTTGTGACGATCTCGGTTTCCTGCCCCGAGCTCGTCACCGTGCGCCGGGGCGCCAGAATCGAAGAGGTGGGCTTGACCGCAAAGCGCGCGACGATGGGCTGGCCGGTCGCGATGCCCCCTAGAATGCCGCCGGCATGGTTGGAGAGGAACATCGGGCGCCCGTCGTTGCCCATGCGCATTTCGTCGGCGTTCTCTTCCCCCGTCCATTCGGCCACGGAGAAGCCGTCGCCGATCTCGACGCCCTTGACCGCGTTGATGCTCATCATCGCGCTCGCGAGTTCGCTGTCGAGTTTGCCGTAAATCGGCGCGCCCCAGCCGGCCGGCGCGCCCTCGGCCACGATCTCGATCACAGCGCCGACGGAGGAGCCCGCCTTGCGTATGGCGTCGAGATAATGGGCGAAACGCCCCGCGGCTTCCGCGTCCGGCGTGAAGAAGGGGTTGCGCGCGACTTCGTCCCAGTCCCAGCGTTCGCGCGCGATGGCGAGCTTGCCCATCTTCACCAGCGCGCCGCGTATCGTCACTTGCGGAATGACTTTGCGCGCGATGGCGCCCGCAGCGACGCGCGCGGCGGTCTCGCGGGCCGAAGATCGCCCGCCGCCGCGATAATCCCTGATGCCGTATTTGACGTCGTAGACATAGTCGGCGTGGCCGGGCCGATAGGCATCCTTGATCTCGCCGTAGTCCTTCGAGCGCTGGTCGACGTTCTCGATCAGAACCGCGATCGGCGTTCCCGTCGTCACCTGCCGTCCCGACTTTTCGTCCATCATGACGCCGGAGAGGATGCGCGCCTCGTCGGGCTCGCGCCGTTGGGTCGTGAAGCGCGAGGACCCTGGCCGGCGTCGGTCGAGATCGGCCTGAATGTCGGCCGCCTCGAGCGGAATCATCGGCGGGCAGCCGTCGACGACGCAACCCAACGCCGGGCCGTGGCTTTCGCCGAAGGTCGTGACGCGGAAGAGATGTCCGAAACTGTTGTGCGACATGCGGCGGTCTCCGCCGTCTCATACGTAGGCCAGGCGGCGCCGTCAAACGAGGCCGGGTCGGATATTTACAATTTCTTGCTGCGTCGAACCGCCCCGCCTCCAGTTCATGTTCGGTTCATGTTGAGTCGGAGATGGTTACACCCGAGCCGGACGCGAAAAGTCCGTGGACTCAAGCTGGAGAATTACAGAATGATCAAGAAACTTGCCGCCTTCGGCCTCACCGCCGCCCTCGCCCTCGCGCCCGTCGCGTCCTTCGCGCAGGCCGCGGCCGATGCGCCCGCCAAGGCCGACACGATGAAGCCCGCGAAAGCGAAGACCCATCACCATCACAACACCACCAAGAAGAAGAGCACCTCCAAGAAGTCCTCCAAGAAGATGGCGGCCCCGAAGGCCGACGCTCCCAAGAGCTAAGCTTTCTCAAGCTTGGTTTTCGTCGAGTGCGTGGCAAACGGCTCCGGCAACGGAGCCGTTTCCCGAGCGGGCCGGCGGGACTACGACAAGGCCGCTTCGGGCAAAGCCTGGAGCGGCTTTTTTTTTGCCCGCAGCTCATTTTCGGCGTGATTTTCAAGGGTTGAGAGCGCGAAATGGCGACGATCGACTTCTGGTACGAATTCGCAAGCACCTATTCCTATCCCGCCGCGATGCGGATCGAGGCGGTCGCTGCGGCGCGCGGCGTCGGCGTCGTCTGGCGCCCCTTCCTGCTCGGCCCGCTGTTCGCCGAGGTTGGCTGGCGCGATTCGCCTTTCAACATCTATCCGATCAAGGGCCGCTACATGTGGCGCGACATGGAGCGCATCTGCGCTTCGCTCAATTTGCCGCTCCGGCGCCCCGAGCCGTTCCCGCAGAGCAGCCTCGCCGCGGCTCGCATCGCCTTGTCCCTGCAAGGCCCGGCGCGGGCGGATTTCTCCCGCGCGGTCTATCGCGCCGAATTCGGCGAGGGCCGAACGATCTCGGATCGCGCGGTTCTCTGCGCCCTGCTCTCGGGCCTTGGCCTGGACCCGGAAGCCGCGCTGGCGCGCGCCGAGGAACCGGCCAACAAGGCCGAACTCAAGGCCCAATGCGAGCGCGCCAAGACGCTAGGCCTGCCCGGCGCGCCCGGTCTGGTCACCGAGGACGGCGAGATCTTCTGGGGCAACGACCGACTGGAACAGGCGATCGACTGGGCGGCGGGCCGGCGCTGACCACCCAACTGCGTCCCGCCGTGAACTGTCGCCCGGGCGCAACACCGGATCACAAAAACGGGAAATGCCGGCGCGCCGGCTGATTTTCCTGCTCGGCTCCGCTATCAAGAGCATGGATTTCTCAAGCGGAGGGGCTGGACATGATTGCATTCCGTCGCGGCCTCCGGCTCTGCACGATCGCGCCGAGCCAATGGCCCCTCATGCCGCCGCGCATTGTATGGCGCTCTCGCCTTCCGGCATGACCGCTCGCGCCGACGCCTGAAATCCCGATCCCGGCGTCCCGACGTCTCCCGCGTCTTCTTCATTTCGCGTCCTCGCGCTTGAACTCGCGACGCGGCCGCGTTTCACGACTGGACTGACCCATGTTTCGGTTCTTCGAGACCCGCATCGATCCGTTTCGCGCGCATGACGAGACGACGCCGCCGGCGTCGTTGATCCGCTATTACGCGCGCTTTTGCCGGCAGGTCTGGCCGTTTCTCGTCGCGCTGATGGTCGTAGGGCTTGCGGTGTCGCTGATCGAGGTCACGGTGTTGCGTTTTGTCGGCGCACTCGTGGACATGCTCAGAGACACGCCGCGAGATGAACTCTTCCAACGTCACGGCGGCGAGTTCCTTGGCATGGCGCTGCTGGTCCTTGTCGGGCGCCCGCTCGCGAGCTTCACGCACGACCTGATCACCCAGCAGGCGGTCGCGCCCGGCATGACCAATATGATCCGATGGCAGACGCATCGCTACGTCCTGCGCCAGTCGGTCTCGTATTTCGCCAACGACTTCGCGGGCCGCATCGCCTCGAACATCGTCCAGGCCGCCGCGTCGCTGCGCGACTCCGTCGTGCAGGTGATCGACGCGCTCTGGTTCGTGACGGTGTTCGCGTTCAGCGCGCTGTTCATCCTGGCGGCGACCGATTGGCGGCTTGGCGTTCCGCTCGCGCTCTGGATATGCGGCTATGTCGCGACGCTCGGCTATTTCGTCCCGCGCATTCGCATGCGATCCGAGGAGCTCGCGCACAAGCGCGCGAACCTGACCGGGCGCATCGTCGACAGCTATACCAACATCCAGACGGTCAAGCTGTTCGCGCACCTCGAGCGCGAGGACGAACAGGCGCGCGACGCCATCGTCGAGCACACCGCCGCATTCCACCGCCAGACCCGCACGATCACTCTGCTCAACCTGACGGTCTCGTCGAGCAACAGCGTGCTGCTGACGATCATCGCGGCGCTCTGCGTCCTGCTATGGCGCGCGGGCTCCATCACGCTCGGCGATGTCGCCGTGGCGACGGGCTTGGCGCTGCGCGTCGTGACCATGTCGGGCTGGGTGATGTGGACCGCGATCGGCATCTTCGACAATATCGGACAGGTGCAGGAAGGCATGCGCACCATCGCGCGGCCGCGCGCGCTCGTCGATCGACCCGGCGCGCGCGCGCTCAAAGCCACGCGCGGCGAGATCGCCTTCGAGCGCGTTCGGTTCCACTACGGCAAGCAGGGCGGCGTCATCGACGACCTCTCCATCCGCATCGCGCCCGGCGAGAAGGTCGGACTGGTCGGACGCTCGGGGGCCGGCAAGTCGACGCTCGTCAACCTTCTGCTGCGCTTCTACGACGTCGAAGGCGGCCGAATCCTGATCGACGGCCAGAACATCGCCGAGGTGACGCAGGACAGCCTGCGCCAGCAGATCGGCATGGTCACGCAGGACACTTCGCTGTTGCATCGATCGATCGCGGAGAACATCCGCTACGGTCGGCCCGACGCCGACGAGGCCGAGATGATCGAGGCCGCGCGCCGGGCGCATGCGCATGATTTCGTGACAGGTCTGACCGATCTCGACGGGCGCAGGGGTTACGACACCCTGGTCGGCGAGCGCGGCGTCAAACTCTCGGGCGGACAGCGCCAGCGCATCGCAATCGCGCGCGTGCTTCTGAAGAACGCGCCGATCCTCGTGCTCGACGAGGCGACGTCGGCGCTCGATTCCGAGGTCGAGGCCGCGATCCAGGAGAGTCTCTGCCCAGCTCATGCTGGGCAAGACGGTCATCGCAATCGCGCATCGGCTATCCACCATCGCGGCGATGGACCGTTTGATCGTACTGGAAAACGGCGCGATCGCCGAAATGGGTTCGCATCACGAACTGCTGGCGCGCGAGGGCATTTACGCGGGTCTGTGGCGGCGCCAGTCCGGCGGCTTCCTCGATCCCGAGGCGGCGTGACGCGGCGGCGGCCGGATTGTCGCCCCCGAAGGTTTCTGCAAATATCCGGCGGCCCCGCCCGACTCGGGACGGCCACGGAGGACGTGAGGCATGGAAGTCGGCGGCTTTTCGAGCGCGAAAACGACGCGGCGGTTGCGTTCGGCGATTGATCCCCTCGGCAACCTGCTCGCCGAGGGCTTTCACCTCGTCGGCCTGTTCGCGATCGGCGCCTCGACGGTCTGGGCGGCGTTTCACGCCTTCCTCGGCATGATCGCCAAGGGCGAGCCGCGGCTCGAGGATCTGCTGCTGCTGTTCATCTATCTCGAGATCGGCTCGATGGTCGGAATTTATTTCCGCACAAATCATCTACCGGTCAGATTCCTGATCTATGTCGGCATCACCGCGCTGACGCGCCACATGATCGTTTTCGTGCAGGGCGCGGATTCCGCCAATGTCGGGATCCTGATCCTTGCGGGCGGGACGTTGATCCTGGCGCTCGCCGTGCTCGTGATCCGCTATGCCTCGTACAACTATCCCTCGGCGGTGAGGAGCGAGGCGGCCGAAGACGCGTGAAGCGCCTTTCGGCGCATGCATTTCCCGACCCTTCGCGGAGCATTCGGCCAGCCGGTTCGGCCGAATATAGCCGGTTGCCGAAGCGATCGGAAAACTGTGAACTCCCGCAATGCTTGGCTCTGACCCGAGGCGCTTTCATGGGCATGGCTTGCAGTAAACTCATGGACGCGATCAATGGCGCCGTCGTCGGTTCGTAGCGCCGGTTATTTTTGCAAGGGTTTTGGCGCCTGCGCCGTCGCCTCAGGACTAGGCGGATCGCTCCGCGGCTTCGGTTACGACGATTCGCAATGGAAGGAGGGTCGCCACCCCAATCGCGACGAACTCGACGCCGCGTTCAAAGACGCGCCCGTCGTCATCGTTCATCAGTCCGGGCAGATCGGCGTCGTCGACGGCAAGGCGCTCGAACTTGCCGGCGCGGCCTCAGACGCCAAAGACCCGACCGGCGGGGTATTCCGACGCTCGGCCGGCGGCTTGGAATTAAAGGGCGTGTGCGAGGAATAGGCGTTCTGCCAGGGTCTCGCCAAGCGGCTCGCGCGCTTCGACGAGGACGCCTATCTCACGATGATCAAGGCGGGCGCGAATTTCTGCGCGAAATTTGGTTACACGACGGCGCAGGAAGCGCGCGCGATGACCACAACCGCGGCGATGGCGCAAAAGGCCGCGAGTTCGGGGCCTTCTGCCAGTCGACGCGGCGCGACCGATTGCGAAAGCCAAAGCCATTGGGCGTCATTCCCTCATTTTTCCCGATGCACACGTTCGACTGGGGCGACTGGCGCCGCTACTCCGTCCTGGGGCCGGTTCGGGCCGATCTCTCCCTGCGATTCCGTGCGGAGGCTGGGCATGATCTTCACTTCGCATCACGATGCGCCAGTCGCCAATCCCCAGCGATACGCACGCTTTCCGCGACCGTGACGCGCCGCAGCCGCAGCGGCGACATTCTCGGCCCCAACGAACCCGTGGACGTTCAGACCGCCCTGAAGGCCATGACCATTTGGCCCGCATTTCAGCATTTCGAAGAGACGACGACGGGTTCATTCGAGGTCGGAAAGACCGCGGATTTCGTCATCCTCGACAGAAACCCGCTCGCATGGATCCCGAAAAACTGCTCGAAATGAAAGTCGTCGAGACGATCAAGGACGGCCGGTCGATCTGCAAGGCAAGCGGACGGCCTCACAGCGCGCCCGCGCTTCGCATCATCGCGATCCGCTCGTGAGAGAACCCGCGCTCCCGCAAGATCTCTTCGCTTTCGGGCGCCCGCAGTTGCGGGCGGCCCCGCGATGGCGCCGGGGGTGCGCGAGAAGCGGGGCGCAGGCGCAGGCTGCGGGCCGCCTTGCCCGGGCTCAAACGTGCCGCGCGCAATATTGTGCGGGTGTTGCGGCGCCTCCTCCAGACTGAGAATTGGCGTCACGCAACCATCGGTCGGCGCGAAAATTTGCGCCCATTCGTCGCGCGGGCGCGCCGCGAAGGCCGCCTGCAGGCGCGCATGCCATTGCGGCCAGTTGCGCGGGTTCCAGCGGTCGGGCAGCGAAGCCGGATCGATCGCCAGGCCGGCCAGCAACGCGTCGAAGAATTGCGGCTCGAGCGAACCGACGGCGACGAACTTGCCGTCGGCGCAACGATAGGCGCCGTAGAAGGGCGCGCCGCCGTCGAGCAGGTTGGACGCGCGCACGTCGCGCCAGCGCCCGCCAGCTTTGAAGCCGTATATCATCGCCATCAGCAGCGAAGCGCCGTCGGTCATCGCGGCGTCGACCACCTGCCCCCGGCCCGAGCGCGCAGCCTCCCAAAGCGCGCACATCAGGCCGAAGGCGAGCAGCATCGCGCCGCCGCCGAAATCTCCGATCATGTTGAGGGGCGGGATCGGCGTCTGCGACGTCCCGATCGCATGAAGCGCGCCGGTGAGCGCGATATAGTTGATGTCGTGGCCGGCGGTCATCGCCAGCGGACCCGTCTGGCCCCATCCGGTTATGCGACCGAACACCAGCTTGGGATTGCGAGCCATGCAAGCGTCCGGACCGAGTCCGAGACGCTCCATCACGCCCGGCCGGAAGCCCTCGATGACGGCGTCGGAACCCGCGATGAGATCCAGCGCGGCGGCGACGCCCTCGCGCGTTTTAAGATTGAGCGCCACCGAGCGGCGCCCGCGATCGACAAAATTTGCGTCCTTGACGCGGTCGAAATCGTCGCCCTTGCGCGCCGCCTGACGGTCGATGCGAACGACATCGGCGCCGAGGTCCGAAAGCAGCATGCCGACGAACGGCCCGGGCCCGATGCCCGCCATCTCGACCACCCGAAGTCCCGACAACGGCCCCATCGCTCGCGCCCCCCTCTTGCCGGCGCCGTCCCGTCGCGCCCTGTTTCCGGCTATAGCATAGCCGCGCGCGTTTTCGCGGCAGCTTCCATGATCAACAAACATTTATTGTTTTAAACAAATTTCGCGCTTCGGAAGTATGGTTAGCTAGAAAACTGACCAGGCCCCGATTGCGTTGGCTCGTCACCGACTTCGAAGGCGTGAATGCGCCGGTGCGCGTCGGTTTCGATCCGACATTTACGCAAATCCATTTTGACCGCGCGCCCGCGAGGCGCTTTTGGAAACGTCGCCTCGCCGCGCTTGTCGGTCAGTTCCGGTTGGGCCGGGCAAGCGTCGCGGAGAGATTGCGAGCCGAGCTGAGAAAGGTCGCCCGGCCAGACTTGCGCGGGCGCCGGCCCGCGCGGCGGCGGCGCTGAAAATCGCCAAATGCGGCCGCGCGCGCGCCGACGCGGATTGGAGGGAGTTCTGAACCGCGCGGCGCTTACGCCGCGAGACAGCACTTCTTGTATTTCTTCCCGCTGCCGCATGGGCATGGATCGTTGCGCCCGACGCCGCGCAGGGGATTGTGGTAGGGCGCCTCGTCGGCAATCCCCGGATCGAAACTGTCGGGCTCGGCGTCGAGTTCCGGGTTCGCCGCCTCGACGTCGAAATCGTCGTCGCTAGTCTCCCAGGTTTCCAGCGTCTCGATCGTCGATCCGAAAGGCCCAAGTCCGGGCCGCCTGAAGCCGGCCAGGCCGTCGGGATCGCGACGGGACGCTTGCAGCTCGGCGTAGAAATCGAGAAGCTCGGCGGACGTCTCCTCGATCCAACGTTTCGAGAAGACGCGGGCCACTTCGGCGCGCATCGGCTCATAGCCGAGCCTAGCGATCGTGAACGCCCATGCGGTCCAAATCTCGCTCGGCTCTCGCGGCTGCATCTCCTGGACGAGCCTGCGAAGATAGGCGCGCATTTCGTCGTCGCTGATGACAGTCTCGGCGCGCACGAGATAGGCGAGCGCGTTCAGCGCCGCGGACCGCGCGAATTCGTCGGCGTCGGGCGACTCGATCGCGCGCTTCAGCGGCTCGACGTCGCCATCGAAGACATTGATCAGCACGCCGCCGAGCGTTTCGGTAACCGCGTCGCCCAGCCAGATCGCGAGCGATTCGTCTTCGGCGATCACATTGCACAGAGGGACATAGGCGCGCGTGTCGCGCTTTTCGCCGAAGAGATGCACGACGTAAAAGAGCGCCTCGAGGTCCGCCTCCGATAGCGACGCGCCTTTCGCCGCCGCGCGCAGCTTGGCGAGATAGCGCGGCGAGGCCTCGCTCCAATGATCGAGCGACCATTGCAGCGCCTCGCGCGGAAGCTCATCCGCCTCGCTCATCGCGCGCCAGGCTTCGTCAACATTCATCGAAAGCCTCCGTGCTCACTTCATTCCCCACAGCGTGCGCAGCGAGCCGTAAAGCATGGCGACGCCGGAGAGCAGCAGCAGCGACAGGATCATCCGCGTGAACGTCTTCTCGCTGAAACCGCCATAGAGCCGCGCGCCGAAATAGGCGGGGATCAGCATCGCCGGCGCCACCAGGCCGAACAGGCGCAGCGCGGTCGCGTCGAGCGTGCCTGTGCGCGCATAGATCGTCAACGTGAATACATGCATCGCGATGTTGTAGACCTGCATCGTCGCGCGCCGGAGATCGCGCTTCCAGCCGCGCAATTGCGTCCATATCGCCGGCACGCTGCCAGACATGCCGCCCAGACCCCCGAGCACGCCGCCGATGAGTCCGACCGCCGCGTCGAGGCCCTTGCCGCCCGCCTTGATCCGGGGCTCTCCAGGCGTCAGCAGGCCGTAGAGGCCATAGAGGGTCAGAAATGTCCCGATCGCGATCTTGAACCGCAGCGGATCGACGTTGTGCAGCACGAAGACGCCGAGCGGCACGCCGAGCAGGCCGCCGAACACCAGCGGCGCGATCCGCCTGAGATCATAGCCCGCGCGCACTTGGAAGAGGCTCGCGATCTGGCCCAGCAAGGCGCCGAACACGGCCAGCGGCGCGGCGATCTGCGGCGCCAGCGCCCAGGCCCAAATGCTGAGCGCGACCATGCTGAAGGCGAAGCCGGAGAGCCCCTGTATGAATCCCGCCAGCGCCGCGCCTGCGACGACGATGGTCAGCATCGACCAGGTCTCAGGCATTCCGGCCGCCTCCGTCCAGCGGGGCGGCGCTCACGAACCGGCGTTGCGCTTCAACGCGGCTTCGCGGATCGCGCTCAGCGTCGTCGAAGGCGTGATGGCTTCGGGATCGACCTTGACATGCAAGATCGCGGGCATTCTGGCGGCCAGCGCGCGCTCGAAGGCGGGCTCGAACGCTTCCGTCGTCTCGACCGTCTCGCCATGCCCGCCGAAGGCGCGGGCATAGGCGGCGAAATCGGGATTGCGCAGTTGCGAGGCGACGACGCGGCCGGGATATTCGCGCTCCTGATGCATCCGGATCGTGCCATAGAGGCCGTTGTCGATAACGATAACGATGACGTTCACTCCGTATTGCACGGCGGTCGCGAATTCCTGGCCGTTCATCAGGAAATCGCCGTCGCCGGCGAAACAGACCACGGTGCGCTGCGGGAACAATTGCTTGGCCGAAATGGCGGCGGGCAGGCCGAAGCCCATCGAGCCGGAGGTCGGCCCGAGCTGCTGTTCGATCGTGCGGAATCGCAGGAAGCGCCCGACCCAGATCGCGAAATTGCCGGCCCCGGTCGTGAAGATCGCGTCGGGGACGCGCCGGCGCAGCGTGAACATGATCTCGCTCACCTGAACCGGCCCCGGCGTCTTGGGCGCCTGCTCGCTCCAGGCGAGGTAATCCGCGCGCGCCTCGCGCGTGGCGTCGGACCATGTGATGACGGAAGGCGGCTGCACCGCCTCGAGCGCGGCGGCGAAGGCGGCGGGCGTAGCCACGACCCCGAGCGCGGGATGATAGTTGCGGCCGATCTCGAGCGGGTCGGGATGGACGTGCACGAGCTTCTGGGTCGGGGTCGGAATGCCGAACAGAGTGTAGCCCTGCGAAGCGGCCTCCGACATGCGCCCGCCGATCAGCAATACGAGGTCGGCCTTCTCGATGCGCGCCTTCAACTTCGGATTGGCCGCGATGCCGATCTCCCCGGCGTAATTGGCGTGCTCGCCGTCGAGCGCGCTCGCGCGCCGGAACGAGGCGACGACCGGCAGGTCGAAGCGTTCGGCGAATCGAAGCGCCGAAGCGCTCGCGGCCGGCGTCCAGCCCGAGCCGCCGACGATCGCAACGGGCCGCTCGGCAGCCCACAGCATCTTCTGCAACTCCGCCATCTGCGTCTGGCCCGGCCAGATCGGAGCGGGCTCGACGCGCGGGGCGTCCGCCGCGACTGCGAGGTCGGTCAGCATGTCCTCGGGCAGAGCGATCACGACCGGGCCCGGCCGGCCCTGCATCGCGATGTGATAGGCGCGCTGCACGACCTCGGGGATCTGCGCGGCCGCCTGAATCTCCGTCGCCCATTTCGCGGTCGAGCCGAAGAAGGCGCGGTAATCCATCTCCTGAAACGCGCCGCGCCCGACCATCGCGCGCTCGACCTGGCCGATGAACAGGATCAGCGGCGCGCTGTCATGCTCGGCGATATGGACGCCGTGGGCCGCATTGGTCGCCCCAGGGCCGCGCGTCACGAAGCAGATTCCCGGGCGACCGGTCAGGCGGCCCGCCGTGAGCGCCATCATCGCCGCGCCGGCCTCCTGACGGCAGACCGTGATCTCGACGCCGGAATCGTATAGCGCGTCGAGCGCCGCCAGATAGGATTCGCCGGGCACGCAATAGACGCGCTCGACGCCCTGCGCGATCAACTGGTCGACCAGTATTTGTCCGCCAGTGCGGGCAGTCGGTTCGGACATGGCGGATCCCTCGGAAAATGACAGTGGAATATTCCCCCGCGCGGCGAGATGCGGACTCAAGTCCTTCCCCCGGCGACGGCGCCACGGATAAGCCGCGCCGCCTTTGCCCGCAAGTCAGCGGGGCCGATCGGTCAGCATGTCCTTGGCCTGATTTATCAGCGCCGCCTGAGCATGGGACCCGCCGCGATCGGGGTGGTGCTTCTTGATCAAAGCCCGGTGCGCGCGCGCAATGTCCTTCGCCCCGGCTTCCTCAGACAGGCCCAGCACCCGAAAGGCCTCCTGTCGGGTCATCGGCCCGTCGGCGGGCATAGGGCGACGGGTCTGGCTCTGATGGGCGTCGCGCTCCTGGCTCTTCGCCCTGCCCCCGCCGGTAAACCGGCGATGAATATAGCCCTCCAGCCATTGGGCGCCGGCGGGATCGTTGAAGCGGCAATATTCATGCAATCGAAAACAGTCGGTGCGGGAGAGCCCTTCGAGCTTTCGTCCGCGGAACGGCCCGTCGAGAATTCGCGCGCATTCTTCGCCGGCCGCCCGGTCGAGCCATATTTCGAACGTGGTAGAGCCGCGGTTGGAACTGCGCGCGCCGGGCGGCGGCGCGTCGGGTTCCGCGAAATCGCCGTGGCTGGCCGACGAACCTGCAGGGGAACGCGCCTGCGCTCCCCGATGAAATTGCCGAAACCCGGCGCGGGAGCGGCGACCGCCGCGGCGCAATTCCAGCAATAGGCCCGAAAACAGCCAGGCGAAAAGCGCGAGCTGCGCTAAAATAAGGAAGACCGCATTGCGGCCGGTGAACAGATCGACCATTTCGAAGGTCTCGTGCTCCTCGCCGTGGCGAGGGCCGCCGGCTCAAACGGGCTGCGACTTGGCGGTTCCGTCGGCTTGCCTTGTGCTTATCGGGGTCGATTTAACGCCTGATTACCCGGATATTCCGATTTGCCGGTTATTTCTCGCCGCCGCCCCGTCGTCGCCGCCCCGTCTTGCGCGCTGCGCTCCTTCCCGCCAAACTACCGGCATGACAGCCTCCATCGACAGACCCGTCGAACCGCGCGCGCTGGCGGCGCTCGACGCGCGGGCTCGGGAAATTTTCCGCCGCATCGTCGATTCCTACCTCGCCAGCGGCGAACCCGTGGGCTCGCGCATGCTCTCGCGCCTGCTGCCGATGTCGCTCTCGCCCGCCTCGGTTCGCAACGTGATGCAGGATCTCGAGGAACTCGGCCTCATCTACGCCCCGCATACCAGCGCCGGCCGGCTGCCGACGCAACACGGCCTGCGCTTCTACGTCGACGCGCTGCTCGAATTCGGCGGTCTCGCGCGCGAGGAGCGCGCGCGCATCGAAACTCAGGTCCGGGCCGCTGCGGACGAGGGCGGCTTCGAGAGCGCGCTGACCCAGACGACGAGCCTGCTGTCCGATCTCACGCGCGGCGCGGGCGTCGTGCTGACGAGCAAGGACGACGTCCGGCTGAAGCATATCGAGTTCGTGCGACTCGAGCCGGAAAAGGCGCTCGCCGTGCTGGTGGGCGAGGACGGTTCGGTCGAAAACCGCGTCGTCGCCACCGCGCCGGACATGTCCGCCTCGACGCTCGCGGAGGCGAGCAATTATCTCAACGCCCATGCGCGCGGCCGCACGCTCGCCGAGGCGCGCGACGAAGATCGAGCGCGCGCGCGAGGCCGCGCGCGGCGAACTCGATGCGCTGGCCGCTCGCCTCGTCGACGCCGGGCTCGCCTCCTGGGCGGGCGCGGGCGAACACCGCGAGCAACTGATCGTGCGCGGCCAGGCCAACCTGATCGGCGAATTGCGCGCGGAGGAGGACCTCGAGCGCATCCGCCTGCTGTTCGCCGATCTCGAGACCCAGACCGACGTGATCGACCTGCTGCACCGCGCCGAGAACGGCGAGGGGGTCAAGATTTTCATCGGCTCGGAGAACAAGCTGTTTTCGCTTTCCGGCTCCTCGATGATCGCCGCGCCGCTGCGCGGCGGCGATCAGCGCATCGCCGGCGTGCTCGGGGTGATCGGCCCGACGCGGCTCAACTACGGGCGGATCGTGCCGATGGTCGAATATGCCGCGCAAGTGCTCGGCGACCTGAAACGCGCGCGCTAAACCCCTACCCGCAGTCGGCAGAAGCCGGAGAGATGCGATGTCCAACGCCGTCGAACCCCAGCGCTGGCGCGCACAGTCTCGGCGCTGCGATCGAGCGGTTGCGGGGCAAATGGGGCGCGATCGTCGCCTTCGGCGTCCTGCTGATCGTGCTGGGGGTCGCTTCGCTCGCCTTCGCCTTCGCCTCGACGATCGCGATCGTGACGCTGAATGGGGTTTTCTTTCTCGTCGCCGGCGCCGCGGAAATCGGCGTCGGCATGCACGCGCAAGGACTGGGGCCGGTTCTTCTTCTGGGTGATCGGCGGCCTGCTCTACATCGCCAGCGGCGTGATCTGCATCCTGAACCCGGTCTTCGCTTCCGCGGTTCTGACGCTCGCTGCTCGGCGCGGGCCTGATCGCCGCCGGCGTGGTGCGGGCCTACCTCGGCCTTCCAGCTGCCTTCCGGCCCGCAGCGCGGCGATGGTTTTCCTGGCCGCCGCGGTGACTTTCTTGCTCGGATTGATAATTGTCATTCACTGGCCGCTCAGCAGCACTTACGTCCTGGGAACGCTTTTGGGCGTCGATCTGTTGTTCCACGGCGCCGGCTGGGTGTCTTTCGGCATGGGGCTGCGCGCGCATAAATGATCGCGGCCGGGTCCGGGAAGTTCTTGGAGCTTTGCATGACGAAATGGGTTTATTCCTTCGGCGCCGAGAAGACCGAAGGGCGGGGAGAGATGAAGAATCTGCTCGGCGGCAAAGGGGCGAATCTCGCCGAAATGGCCTCGCTCGGCCTGCCGGTTCCGCCCGGGTTCACCATCACGACCGAAGTCTGCACCTACTTCTACGCCAACGGCAAGACCTATCCCGCCGAACTCGAGGCCGAGGTCGACGAGGCGATTGCGAGCGTCGAGCGGCAGACCGGGCGCAGGTTCGGCGACGCCGCCAATCCGTTGCTGGTTTCCGTGCGCTCGGGCGCGCGCGCCTCGATGCCGGGCATGATGGACACCGTGCTCAATCTCGGCCTCAACGACCAATCGGTGATCACGCTGGCCAAGACCTCCGGCGACGAGCGCTTCGCCTACGACAGCTACCGCCGCTTCATCCAGATGTACTCGAACGTCGTGCTCGAGGTCGACAGCCACAATTTCGAGGAGATCATCGAGGAGTACAAGGACCGCAAGGGCCTATACGCTCGACACCGACCTCAGCGCCGCCGACTGGCGCGAGGTCATCGTCGACTACAAGGACAAGGTGCTCGGAGACGACCGGCAAGCCGTTCCCGCAGGACGCCGAAGGATCAGCTCTGGGGCGCGATCGGCGCGGTGTTCTCCTCCTGGATGAACGCGCGCGCGATCACCTATCGCCGGCTCAACAACATTCCCGCCGAATGGGGCACCGCCGTCAACGTGCAGGCGATGGTGTTCGGCAACATGGGCGAGACCTCGCGCGACCGGCGTCGCCTTCACCCGCAATCCCTCGACCGGCGCCAAGGAGCTTTACGGCGAGTTCCTCGTCAACGCGCAGGGCGAGGACGTCGTCGCGGGCATCCGCACGCCGCAGAACATCACCGAAGCCGCGCGCAAGGCGGCCGGCTCGGATCGGCCCTCGCTCGAAGCGATCATGCCGGAGGTGTTCGCGCAGTTCGTCGCGAACACGCAACTGCTCGAGAAGCACTACAAGGACATGCAGGACCTCGAGTTCACCGTCGAGCGCGGCAAGCTCTGGATGCTGCAGACCCGCAACGGCAAGCGCACCGCGCGCGCGGCGCTGCGCGTCGCGGTCGAGATGGCCAACGAAGGGCTGATCATCGCGCGAGGACGCGATCACCCGCGTCGAGCCCGCCGCGCTCGACCAGTTGCTGCATCCGACGATCGACCCCAAGGCCAAGCGCGAGCCGATCGCGACCGGCCTGCCCGCTTCGCCGGGCGCGGCGAGCGGCGAGATCGTATTCTCCGCCGACGAGGCCGAAGCGCTGCAAGCAGGCGGGGCGCAAGACGATCCTGGTGCGCGTCGAGACGAGCCCCGAGGACATCCACGGCATGCACGCGGCCGAGGGCATCGTGACGACGCGCGGCGGCATGACCTCGCATGCGGCCGTGGTCGCGCGCGGCATGGGCAAGCCCTGCGTCTCCGGCGCGGGCGCGATCCGCATCGACTACGCCAAGCAGACCATGACCGCCGGCGGCGTCACGCTGAAGAAGGGCGACATGCTGACGATCGACGGCGCCACCGGCCAGGTGCTCGCCGGCGCGATCCCGATGGTCAAGCCCGAACTCACCGGCGATTTCGCGACGCTGATGGTATGGGCCGACGGCGTCAGGCGCATGAAGGTGCGCGCCAACGCCGAGACGCCGCTGGACGCGCGCACCGCGCGCGGCTTCGGCGCCGAAGGCATCGGGCTTTGCCGGACCGAACACATGTTCTTCGAGGGCGAGCGCATCGTCGCGGTGCGCGAGATGATCCTCGCCGACACCGAGGAAGGCCGCCGCGCGGCGCTCGCCAAGCTGCTGCCGATGCAGCGCAAGGACTTCGCCGAATTGTTCGAGATCATGACGGGCCTGCCGGTCACGATCCGCCTGCTCGATCCGCCGCTGCACGAATTCCTGCCGCAGACCGAAGCGGAGATCGCGGAGGTCGCCAAGGCGATGGGCGTCAGCGCGGAGAAGCTGCGCACCCGCGCGGCCGAATTGCATGAGGTCAATCCGATGCTCGGCTTCCGCGGCGTGCGGCTCGCGGTGCGCTATCCCGAAATCGCGGAGATGCAGGCGCGCGCGATCTTCGAGGGCGCGGTCGAGGCCGGCCGCAAGACCGGCAGCGCCGATCACGGCCGAAATCATGGTGCCGCTCGTGATGGGCCGCGCCGGAACTCGACATCGGTCAAGAAGATCATCGTCGCGATGGCGGAAACGGTCGCCAAGGAGACCGGCGTCACCGTGCCCTATCACGTCGGCACGATGATCGAGCTGCCGCGCGCGGCGCTGCGCGCCGGCGAGATCGCCGAAAGCGCCGAGTTCTTCTCGTTCGGCACCAACGATCTCACGCAGACGACGCTGGGCCTCTCGCGCGACGACGCGGCCTCGTTCCTGGGCGTCTACACCTCGCAAGGGCCTGCTGCCGGCCGATCCGTTCGTCACGCTCGACGCGGAGGGCGTCGGCGAACTCGTCAAGATCGCCGCCGAGCGCGGCCGCGAGACGCGGCCCGGACATCAAGCTCGGCGTCTGCGGCGAGCACGGCGGCGACCCCGCCAGCATCGCCTTCTGCGAGAGCGTGCATCTCGACTATGTCTCGTGCTCGCCCTTCCGCATCCCGATCGCGCGGCTCGCCGCGGCGCAGGCGGCGCTGGGCCGCAAGGCGCATTCGACGGCGTAGCGAGGCCCGTTTTTGGCCGGGGTCGGCGACCCCGGCCTCTGAGAGACGCCCCGCCGGGACTGACGGACAGTCCGGCTTCAGCGAAGCCGGCTACATCGGCGGCTCTTGTACCCCGGGGCCCCTACTGCTGCTGCTGCATCGCGGCCAGCATCGCGCCCATCTTCTGATGCAGGATCTGGATCGCCTTGAGCGGGCGGACCATGACCTTGAAGCTGTCGATCTCGCCTGCGCCGTTCCAGCCGATGATGTCGACGCCGTCGATCTCGATGCCTTCGATCGCGGTCTTGAATTCCAGTACGGCGGAATGTTCGCCGATCCATTCGCCGACATAGCGGAATTGCTCGCCGCCGAGCACGTTCAGCGCGGAACTCAGATACATTTTCGTGATCGGCTTGCCGCGCTGCGGGGTGTGCACGACCGGCGAATGGAACACGACGTCGTCGGCGAGCAGCGCGTCGAGACCGGCGGCGTCGCGGGCGGCCGCGAGTTCATGCCAGCGCGCGATGGCGGGCGGGGTATTGGCGTTCGCGCCACGCATCGGCGTCTCCATGGCTCCGCCCCGCTTGATTGCAAAGGCTTCGTGCCTTACCCCGAATATGAAACAGGAGACGGCAAGTGTCCAACCGAACGCTCGATCCCGGGGAAAAGCTCGCCAAGGTCAATGGCCTCGAGATCTGCTACCAGACCTTCGGACGCGACAGCGACGCGGCGCTGCTGCTGATCATGGGCCTGGGCGCGCAGATGATCGTCTGGTCCGACGAATTCTGCCAGCAACTCGCCGCGCGCGGCTATTTCGTGATCCGCTTCGACAACAGAGACGTCGGCCGGTCGAGCCGGATAGACATCCCCCCGGGCGACGTCCTCAAGGCCTTCGCCGCCGCCATGTCGGGCGAAACCCCCGCCGCGCCCTATCTGCTCAAGGACATGGCCAGCGACGCGATCGGACTGCTCGACGCCCTCGGCATCGCGCGCGCGCATATCGTGGGGGCCTCGATGGGCGGCATGATCGCGCAGGAGGTCGCGATCGGCTGGCCGCAGCGCGTGCTCAGCCTCACCTCGATCATGTCGACGACGGGCGATCCGGGCCTGCCGCCGCCGGCGCCCGAAATCGCCGCCGTATTTCTCGCCCCGCCGCCCAAGACGGCCGAGGAATATATCGAGGCGAATGTGAAGGCCTGGAACATTTTCCGCGTCGGCCGCTTTCCCGAAGAGGCCCCCCGCGAGCGCGCCCGCGCCATCCGCGCCGCTTCGCGCGGCTTCGATCCCGTCGGCGGGGCGCGCCAGTTCATGGCCGTGCTCGCTTCGGGCAGCCGCAAACCGAGATTGGGGGAAATCAAGGCGCCGACGCTCGTCATTCACGGGGCCGACGATCCGCTCGTGCCGCTGGCGGCGGGCGAGGATACCGCGCGCTCTATCCCCGGGGCAAAGCTCGTCGTGATCCCGCAAATGGGTCACGCGATCCCGATGGGCGTCTGGCCGCGGGTGATCGACGAGATCGCGGAGATAGCGAAATAACGCGGCGCTGCGCGGACGCGCGAAGCACGCGCGGGTTGAATTTTAAACCGTATAACCTTGACAAACGTTCCTGATTTGTTCATATTCGCTCTGTGAATTTGGGGGCCAATTATTCACTTGGCATAACGAGGACGAAACGCTAGCAAAATCAAGACAGGCCGGCAATCAAAATCCGAAATTTAGCAAGGACATAGTTGGGGAAAACTAGGAACTCGCCCCATGACAAGAAGTAGAGCAGACGCCTCCCGAATCACTAATGACTCGTTAGTTTTTCCGCGATACAGTTTGGAGGCTCGCCCAGCGCGGGAAGGCCTCCGCGTTATGATCAGCTCTTTAAAAATTCTGAACTATCGCGCATTCGCGGATTTCGAGATGACAAATCTCGGGCGCGTGAACTTGCTCGTTGGCAAAAACAACACTGGCAAGACTTCCATCTTGGAAGGCCTTTTTATATTGGCTTCGGGAAGCAATCCAACAGCGTTATGGCAAATCATAAACCGGCGCGGTGAGCAGGTTATGCCCGAGCCCACGCCGAACCGGGGGGTGCAAGCTGAAGTCGACATATGCCATCTGTTCCATGGTCACGAGATCAAAGATGGCACGGAACTGACGATATCGACCGTGAATGGCACGCCGGATAGGTCTGTTACCTACAAGATTGATGTTGCCAAGCCCGAAGAAAATCCTCAACTATTCGCTCAATTGAGCGACGAGGGAGTTGTTGGACCGCGTCTAGCATTTAGGATAAGCGGAACCGATTATACGATGCCTCCCCTTCCTATTTCGAAGATGGGCTCCCTTCGCGCCGACGTGATGCAACAATATGCGGTCATGCGCCCCGCAAGAGAAGGCGGAACGGCACAATTCGTAACCAGCGAGTGGCTTTCCATCGGACAAATTATCCAACATTGGAATGCGATCGTTCTGACCCAGGATGAAGAGCGTGTTACGCGAGCGCTTCAAATCCTTGAGCCAACATTGAACGAATTGCGCAGGCTCAAATCGCTCCCATGCCGTACCTGGATTGCCTTATGCTTTCCCCAACAGGGGCGGATTATTTGTTCGACTTAAGGGCATTGATAAGAGAATTGCGATAGGGAGTTTCGGAGATGGCATATGGCGAATGCTCGCGCTTTCAGTCGCTCTTGTTCGGGCAAAAGACAGCATTCTTCTTGTGGACGAGATAGATACCGGCCTCCATTATACGGTAATAGCTGATATGTGGAGGCTTATAAGCGAGGCTGCTGAATTGTTTAACGTTCAAGTTTTTGCGACCACACATAGTTATGATTGTGTTCACAGCCTCGCGAGAATTTGCCGTCACGATGTTGGCTCAGCAAACAATATAACCATTCACCGGATAGAAACCGGAGAGCGCGAGTCGGTGAGATTTACTGAATCTCAAATCAAAATAGCAGCCGAACGACACATCGAGATACGATAAGAAAACCCAATGCCAATTTCTAACCAAATGCTGGTTGAAGACGAGGATTTGAAGGGCGTTGTTATTGGCGTGATGCGGCACTATCTGGGCGGCTGGCCATCTGATTCTGATAGCTGGCCGATCCATATTCATGTGAGTAACGGCGTAAAAAATCTTCTTAATTCAAATGAATTGATTACGAGATTGCAAGCTAGTAATCTATCAACATTCGGTCTTGTTGTAGATGCTGATAGTAATGCGAACGGACGATGGCAGTGGATACGCGATTTTTGTAGCGCGAACGGAGGAATAAATCTTCCTGCGCAGTGTCCACAACACGGATTAGTTATTGATGGAATCAAAAAGAGACGATTTGGCGCATGGATAATGCCAAATAATACAGATAACGGAATGTTGGAAAATTTTTGTCATGATTTAGTTCCCGCAAAGGACAAAACAACTTGGGATTACGCGAAATCATGTGCAATTGCCGCAAAACAACTTGGCGCACCTTTTATCAACGCCCATGAATTTAAGTCGCAAATCCATACTTGGCTTGCATGGCAGAGACCCGCCCGGGGAACGAATGGGAACCGCAATTAAAAAGAAAATTCTTGATGCAAAATTGGGGGCGGCTCCCCACTTCTCTCAATGGGTCAAAAACTCTCTACGGTCTGCAATAATGAGCATGGGACATCTAGAGGGCGATCCCGCATTCACTGACGAAGAGATAGCGCTTCGGATGAACGCAGCGGTCAAGAAGGCCCTAAATACCCCGCCGACCCCTCTTAAAGAGGAGAGTCGGAAGGGGAAAGCTAAAGACTTCAATAAAGAAGCTTACAAAAATTCGTCAATCAAAGCCAAAATCGCCCTGATCTTGGCGCCGTTTTCGCTTAAACCGCGCGAGCCGATTACGCGCAGAACGAGGCTGGTCGATAAGTGAGACGCTTGCCTTCAGCGCCTTTGATGGCGCGGCGCGTCGCGTTCAGTGTCGTCAACGCCGAGCTCAACGCGGTTCGAATACCGGAAATCAAACTCGTTTAGATACGCCTGTAAATGGTTCTCGCCGCAATGCTGGTACACGCCGATCATGCCGCGCTTGAAGATGCCGAAGAACCCTTCGACGGTGTTCGTCGTCGTCTCGCCGCGTGCGTATTCGCCTGAGCCGTGGTTGACGGCCTCGTGTTCGGCTAAAGCTCTTGCCGATAGGCTTGTAGAACTGCGCTTCGTCTGTGTTCAGCGTCGCTATCCAACACGACATGCTTGCCGATGACGGCCTTGAGGCGTCTGAACCGTCAAATCGTCCACCTTGATCGGAAACGGCGCGACCGCCGCGCTCGACCATCGTAAGCACCTTGCGCTTGGTCGCCGTGCCGCGCTTGCCCTGCCAGCCCTTGCCGTTCACGAAAGTGCTGATCGGGCTTGCCGATGAAAGTCTCGTCAATCTCGACCGTCTTGCCCTTGCCGCCCAGCGGCTCAGGATCGCGATCGGCCATGGCCTCGCGGATGCGATGCGCCATGAACCAGGCCGTGCGGTAGGAGCCAAGGCCAAGCTGCGCATAAGATGGTGAGCCGAGACGCCTTTTTTGCTCGACGCCATCAAACGGAAGGCGAGCGCCCATTTGTGCAGCGGGACGTGGCTGCATTCCATAACTGAGCCAATGGTGACCGTGAAGGGCTTAACGGCAAGCGTTACACTGATACATGCCGGGACGATGAGACTTGCCCTTAACGAGGGTAGCTTCATCTGATCGATGCCGCAATGAGGGCAAACGGTTACCGTGAGGCCAGCGAATCGCCTTCAAAATAAGTGCGCGCCGCATCTTCGTTATTGAAAATCGGGTTTGTAAGATCGAACGACATCGGAAGCTCCTATGCGCCGAACAATGCCAGAACGACCTTATTATGTCAAGTGCATAATCCCATTTGGGGCGAGCATGAAACCCTATGCATTTGCGCCCGCCTATCGATTTCGCGCCGGCGAGACTCGAATGCGACTGCCAACGGTCCGCGGCTTGGCGGCGCGCCGCTTCTGATGCGGGCAGAGACGGTAAACGGCGATCGGACACCCGCGGCCGTCGCGGAAATCGAACGCGGACGACCATCCTCGCACCGGCCGGGGGCCAAATCCCGGGTGGTTCGCGCCGAAGGACGAGGCTGACGGGAATCTAGGCAACCGACGGGCGGGGAAGCTCCCAATGGCGCATCGCCAGATGCAGTTCCAAGCCTCAACAATTCGGACCTACAGGAAAGTTTTGCCGGCGACAGGAGCGACCGTTTTCGCATCTGCAGCCAATTGGCGTAGCCTGCGCGAGACTTTGGAATAAGCTTTCAACGATGCGTACTGGCGTTTACCAGCGGCGGGAATTCAGGTTTCCCGGAATGGGATATTCTCTTCAAGCAACACTAAGGGCCGTGAGGAGCAAATGGAAAGAGATTTAGCGATACGGCTCGATGGAATGTTGATGAACGCGATTGGCGCCATCGACGGCATCGCTTATTATATGAAAAATAATCTCTCTGACGAAGATTATAAGAAATATATTTACTTGATTGGGCAGTCAATGGGAGGATTGACCGATATTTCTATCGGTTTGCATACAATTTATCCCGATATTACACCGAAAGAGTTGCGCCCGACTGACAAATGAAACTTTGATCTATAAGCGGAACTTGAGAACACTTCGCGCTGAAGACGAAAACGTGGCGGCGGTATCTTAATATATTGGACAGTCGAGCACGTTTCTGACTGAAAATTCAAAAACATTGCGCCAGCGCCGCTGGCGGGCGTGCTTCGGGATATAATCTGTCTGCGAATCTCTTCAAAACCGAAAAAATTGCCCGTAGTTCAAGAGCGACTGGACAAGACGGCTCAAGCCTTCACCTGCGCCATCCAAAAAATAGCCCCCGTCCGCAGTGCGAACGAGGGCTCTGTAGGGTTCGAGGCCGAAGACGCCGGCCTGCTCCGATCCGACTTACGTCCCGACCTGCGCGGCCGTCGTCAGCGTCGAGAGATCGAGCCTGACGCCCGGACCCATGGTCGAGGAGATCGCGGCGCGCTGCGAGATAGGTGCCCTTCGATCCCGTCGGCTTGGCCTTGGAGACCGCGTCGAAGAACGCCCGGATGTTCTGCGCGAGCTGTTCGTCGCCGAACGAGGCCTTGCCGACCGAGCCCTGCACGATGCCGGCCTTCTCGACGCGGAATTCGACCGAGCCGCCCTTGGAGGCGACGACCGCATTGGCGATGTCCATCGTCACGGTGCCGACCTTCGGGTTCGGCATCAGGCCGCGCGGGCCGAGCACCTTGCCGAGACGTCCGACCAGCGGCATCATGTCGGGCGTGGCGATGCAGCGATCGAATTCGATCGTGCCGCCCTGGACCGTGGCGACGAGGTCTTCGGCGCCGACGACGTCCGCGCCGGCCGCGCGCGCTTCGTCAGCCTTGGCGCCGCGGGCGAACACCGCGACCTTGAGCGTGCGGCCCGTGCCGTTGGGCAGGTTGACGACGCCGCGCACCATCTGGTCGGCATGCTTGGGATCGACGCCGAGGTTGATCGCGAGTTCGACGGTCTCGTCGAATTTGGCGACGGCGTTGGCTTTGACGAGCTTGACCGCCTCATCGAGCTTGTAGAGCTTGGTGCGGACGACGGCCTCGCGGGCCTTGCGGATTCTCTTGCCGTGCTTGTCATGGCTTACCCCACCACCTCGAGGCCCATCGAACGGGCGGAGCCTTCGATCATCTTCATCGCCGATTCGATCGACTCGCAATTGAGATCGACGATCTTCTTCTCGGCGATTTCCTTGACCTGATCGCGCGTGACCTTGCCGACGAAGCCGCGGCCGGGCGTCTTGTGGCCCGAAGCCGGCTTCTTGCCGAGCTTGAGGCCCGCCGCCTTCTTCAGCCAGAAGGTCACCGGCGGCTGACGCATCTCGAAGGTGAACGAGCGGTCCTGATAGGCGGTGATGACGACCGGAATCGGCGAGCCCTTTTCCATCTGCGCGGTGCGCGCATTGAAGGCCTTGCAGAATTCCATGATGTTGAGGCCGCGCTGGCCGAGCGCGGGACCGATCGGAGGCGACGGATTGGCCGCGCCCGCCGGCACTTGCAGTTTGATGTAGCCGGCAATTTTCTTTGCCATGAGGCTGCTCCAAAACGAGCGCGACCGCCAGGATAGATCCCCGCCGGTTGCGCCAGGTTGCAGTTTCGTGGTGCGAACGTCGACCCCGGCTGGCGACCGGGCGTTCTTCCACGGGTGAAGGAGGCGGCCTTTAGCAGGGATGGGCGGGCTGAGCAAGCTCGCCGGCGGACAGGCTCAACTCTCGAGGCGAATCGCGACCCTCTCCCTCGATCCCGGCGACGCCTTGGGCGCTTTGCGGCTGAGGCGATAGACGAACATCGCCGCCACGAGGCTGACCACGATGTCGACCGCCAGCAATACCGGCGCGGCGAAGACGACCGCCCAGCCGATGGAATCTCCGGCGCCGGGGTCGTTTCCCGCCTGATTGTCGTAGAGGAACATCACGAGATCGGTCGCCATCGACCCGAAGATCGTGAAGCAGATCGCAAATGCGAGCGCGGCCAACGCAATAGCGAGGCCGAATCTGGTCCCTGCCAACGGCGTCCATTTGGGCATATGCGCCGCCCCCTTAAATCCGCCCCTGTCTCGCAGACTCTCGCCTTATACACACAATGAACTCGCTATTCATCGAAAAATGCGCTGAAGGCGATCGTTGAGCCAAACGACCGCCAAGACAGCAATTTCGCTAAAAAGGTCGCGGGTTCAGCGCAGGGCGTGGAAAACGGATGGCGCCCCATCCCCTTCGGCCGTATTGGCGCCTTCGCGGCGCTTGTCATCGCCTAGACGATTTGTTAGACGACGCGCCTTCGCAAATCGGCTTGCGCCGGGGCGATGCGGTCATGGCGGAATTGGTAGACGCGCTAGCTTGAGGTGCTAGTTCTTTAACCGGAGTGGAGGTTCGAGTCCTCTTGACCGCACCAAAAGATTTCGCGGCGGCCCCCCGGGGGTCGCCGTTTTCATTTCCGGCGCGTCACTGTGCAACCGGCGGATCCTCGCCCGGCGCCGGCGTTACCGGGATCGGGCCGATCGGGCCGGCGCAGCCGGTTTGTCGAGGCGCGGCTTCAGCGCGCCGATCGTGCGCCCGGTCTCCGAGACCCAGCCCGCCGGCGCGGGGACGGTCGGGCCCTGGCCGGGCCCTGCGACGATATGAACCACCTTGTAGCCGCGCTTTTTCAGCTCGATGAGAAACGCCGGCAGCATCGCCGCGGTCCAGGGCTTGTCGTCATGCAGCAGCAGCATGCCGCGCCTGGGCTTTTCCAGCCGGCCGAGGATGAGTTTCAACTCAGCCTCCGGCGTCATCGCAACCCAGTCGGAGGCCCAGAGATCGACCCCGAAGGTCGCGACATTGTTGGCGGCGAACCATGACGTCAGATCCGCGGTGTCGGCAAAGCCGGGAAAGCGGAAAAACGGCGTGTGGACATGCAATTGCGCGAGGTCGTTCGGTTCGCCGTCGGGGAATTTCGCGCCATAGACCTCGCGCTCGACGCTCGCCATGCCGCGCAGGATGTCGGCGCGCGCCTCGGCCGGGCTCATGTAGCGCAGCGTCGGCTGCGGATGGGTGAAGGTGTGATGCGCGATCGTGTGCCCCTCGGCGAGTTCGCGCCGCGCGATCTCCGGCAACGCCTCGACCTTGCGGCCGATCACGAAGAAAGTCGCGCGCACGCATTGTTCGGCGAGCGCCGCGAGCACTTCAGGCGTATGATCGGCGTCCGGGCCGTCGTCGAAAGTCAGGATCACTTCGTGGTCGGCGAGCGGGATTGTCTGCGGATAGGTCTTCAGCCCGACCTGCAATCCGCCTTCCGTGCCGACGCTGACGATGCGGGCGGTTCCGAGCTTGTCCGGCCCGCAATCCTGGGCCAGCGCGGCGAAGGGCGCGAAGGCGAGGACGAGGGCGGAGGCGAGACTTCGCATTGGGGAGCCTGGGCGAACGGGCGATCCGCCCCTCCTCGCGCAAGCCGGGCGGCGCGGTCAAGCCGGGGCGTTAACGCCTCGTTACCCAGACCCGCCTAATTTGCCGCTTCCGTTCCAGGCCGATGCTGTTTATGCAACGGCCTGGGGGACGCAAAGCCATTGTCCGGCGCCGGCGCCGGAGGGAATTGGGTTGGGTCATCCGTCATGTCGCATTTCAGCCGCCTCGCCTCTCGTCTCGCCCCGGTCGCGGCGCTCGCCGCCTGGCTCGGCGCCTGCGGCGGCGGCGGGGTGACGAATGTCGCGACGCTGGAATTCGACCCCGATCTGCCCAAGCCGCATGATTATCCGATCCACGGCATCGACGTCTCCAAATACCAGGGCGACGATCGACTGGAACGCGGTCGCCTGCGAGCGGCGTGAAATTCGTCTGGATCAAGGCGACCGAGGGCGGCGATCATCTCGACGAGCGTTTCCAGGCCAATTGGCAGGCGGCCAAGCAGGTCGGCATTCCCCACGGCGCCTATCACTTCGTCTATTGGTGCCGGCCGCCGATCGAGGAGGTCGCCTGGTTCGAGCAGAACGTGCCGGTCGAGCAGGACGCGTTGCCGCCGGTTCTGGACGTCGAGCCGACGCCGGAATCGAAGACCTGCCATCGCCATCTCGAGCAGCGAGCGGCAATCGCCGACATGAAAGCTGATGCTCGAGGAGATGGAGCGCCATTTCGGCAAGCGGCCGATCATCTACACCTCTGTCGACTTCTATGAGGCGATCCTCTCCGACGGCGCGTTCTCGGATTATCCGATGTGGGTGCGCTCGACCAAGCACCACCCCTCCGTGCGATACGGCTCGCGCGAATGGAAGTTCTGGCAATATCAGGCCGACGGCTCGATTCCCGGCATCGAAGGCCACGTCGACCGCAACGTGTTCTACGGCACGCCCGCGCAATGGTACGCGTTCCTGGATTCGAAATAGGCGGGACACGCCGACATCGGGTCTTCGACGCCTGCGGCGCCGTCGGCTTCAACCTGACCCCTTCGTTTCCAGACTTTTTAGCCATGGCAGGTTCGGAATAAACGTATACGACAATATTTGACCGTCCAGACTTGAAATAGCCATATGCAACGGCCCCGACCAGGAAGGGTCAGGCGGATATTTCTCATTGAATTATTTGGAATAAGCGCCCCGGACAACCCAGTTATCTCCATCTGAGCTGACAGTGCAAGGCAGGTTTCTTTCAACTTCGGGTTGCCCAAATCTGTCGCATGTCACTAAACGAGCAATTTCGATCGCCGTGTCCGCTGAGACCCGTTTCACGCCCAAAGACGCGTGAATCTGCATGGATAGACCGCAGTCAGCAGGTTTCGACTTGTCCAAGCGGTCCTCCTTCCCGCAGCAACGCAATTTCGGATCCGTGGCGCGTTTGAACGATTTTTCCAAGCAACATCAATCGTCTGATCGACTAATAGCGATGCCGCAATCCCGGCCAGGCGTATATGCCAAATCAATATCGAATGGAGGAAGTACTTCTCCCTGAGAGAGACGAAAGGCTCTGGCAAGCGGATCGTAGCCCATCAACATACCCCGTATTTGCGATGCATGAAAAGAACATAACACGAACGCAATGTCGGGGTTTTTGCCTATTTCGTACTATGATTTCCTGATCTGCGCGCATCCGCGGTCTGATCTGTCGCCGTCCGATCGAAGCCGACCGTGCGACGCGCGCCCGCCTTCACAGCCGCTTGAAAAGGCCCGCCAGCCGGAGCAGCCCGTCCGGCCAGGGGCCGTGGCCGCTTTGCGCGTCGAGGCGGCCGGCTTCGCCCGCATCGACAAACTCGGCGCCCCAGTCGGCGGCGAGCGCGCGCGACTGTTGCAGCGACGCCCAGGGGTCGGTGCGGCTGGCGACCAGCACGCTCGGCCAAGGCAACGCGACGCGCGGAATTTCGCCCCAGCGCCCGCCGTCGAGGGTCGCGAGCGCATCCTGCGCGGGCGGAGCGACCAGAAAGGCGCCGCGCACATCGAAGGGGCGAAGGTCCGCCGCCGCCTGCGCGACCGCGATGGCGCCGGTCGAATGGGCGATGAAGAAGATCGGCAGGCGCGCGCGCGAGGCGGCCTCGACCACCGCGCCGCGCGTTCACGATTCCCTCGCCGGTCTCGATCAGACGCGCGCTGGAAAGCTTGGCGCGCCAGCGCGCCTGCCAGTGCTCGTGCGAGAGCGGCCCGCTTTCGGGCGCGAAGATGAGATCGAGTTCGGCGGCGCGCATGAGGCTGTCTTACACGGTGCGCTCGCGCCGCCAATTCCTCAGGAGGCGCTATGCGCCGGCGCCTGCCGCGCAGGGGCCGGCGAAACGACCGGGGTCTGGCTCGTGGCGGCGCGGCGGCGCGCGGGGCGCTCCATGCCGATCAGCGTGAGCAGCGCGACGGCGATCGGCGCATTCTTCAGGATCGGCGCGAACGGCGTCAGCCAATATTCGTGCGGCAGCATCAGCGCGGCGATCGAGAATAGGCCGAGCAGCACGAGCATCGCGCTCGCGACCCGCGCGGGTTGCCAGTTGACGAGCAGCATCAGGCCGAGCGCGAGATTGAGGCCCGCCGCGCCAAACAGCGCAACCTCGGCGAGCGGTCCGTACAGCCCGAGTTCGCCGAGCATGACGAAGAACTCGGTCGGCGGGAACAGGCCGAACGAAACAAGGCCGGTGCCGATCCACAAAGCCGCGAGCGTCAGGCGCAGCAGCGGATGCAGGAAATAGAGCCGCGCGCGCCAGAGGTCCGCGATCGTCGAGGGCTGGCGGGCCAGGCTTTGCGCGAGCGTGAGCGGCGCGCGCCCGAGCGCGGCCGTGACCGAGGTGGGATCGCCGACGTTGCCGCGTTCGAGCAGGTCGAGGAATTCGCGATCGCCCGGCCCCATCTCGACGATCTCGTTGGCCCAGGCGAACAGGTTGAGAATGCCGCGCGAAAGCGCGAGCGCCGGCATCGGCCGGAGGCCGAGCCAGTTGCGAAGGCCCGTCGTCAACTCGTCGGTCGTGATCGGCGCCGGGCCGACCGCATCCACTGCGGCCGGCGGTTGCGGGTCGAGCGCGAGCTTGACGACGAGTTCGGCGAGCTCCGTCACATGCAGCGGCTGCACGCGCCAGCGGCCTGAACCCAGGCGCGGCGGAATGGGAAGCGCGGCGAGCGCCGCGAAGAAATCGCCGCTCGCCCCGCCGGCGCCCAGCACGAGCGATGGCCGGACGATCACGACCTCGACGCCCTCAATCCCGCGAAGCGCTTCCTCAGCCTCGCCCTTCGCGCGCTGGAAGCGCGATGCGTCGCTACTTCCGGCGCCGAGCGCAGAAATATGGACGAGGCGGCGCACGCCGGCCAGTCGACACGCCTCGGCGAGCCGCCGCGGCCCCTCGGAATTGACCGCGTTGATATTGTCGACCCGCGCGTCGCGGGCCAGGCCGGCGCAATTGATCACGACGTCTACGCCCGCGAGCTTGCTCGCCTGCTGGGTCGGATCCTCGCGCGAAATGTCGAAATCGTCATGCGCGGGAGTCGCGACGTCCTGACCGGCGACGAGCAGCGAAGCCGCGACATGCCGGCCGATGAAGCCGGAGCCGCCGATCACTGTAATGGAACTCATCGCTTCCTCCACCCAGATGTTCTTGTTTGCGAACATCATAGCGAAGCCGAGCGCGACGTAAACCTATGATTTCCGGAAGGGCGCGACACGCCCGGACCGGCGCGGCGGCAAACGGCCGCCGCAAGGCCGCTTTCACGGCCGCCCGGCTCCGCCTGCGTTATTGCGCTTCGGATTTGCAGGATTTCACGAAGTCCTTGAGTTCGGCGTCGGCGAGGCCCTTGGCCCTGCCCTCCTGACGGCACTTGCGCGCCGCGGCCTGCTTGGGCTCGGCCTTTGCGAAGCACTCGTCGACCGCGGCCTTGCGCGCGTCGCCTTTGAGGCCCTGGGACTTTGCATCCTCTCTGCATTGTTCGAGCGCCGCCTTGGCGGCGTCTCTGCGGCTCGCCGCCGGCGCGGGAACAGCGCCGCCGCTGGGCGCGGGCGCGGGCGTCGCCATGGGAGCGGGCGTCGCGTCGGGCGCGGCGGTCTGGGCCTCAGCCGCGCAAAGACCGAGTCCGAGGGCGAATGCGGCGATGAAAAGGGATTTCATGAAGGATTGTCCTTGAATTGCACGATGATCTCGAGCGTCGACCTCCGACGCTGGCAATACCCTGCGCCGCGCCCGATGAACGCAGATTGAACCCCGCGTTCACTTCATCGTCAGGATCGAAATGCAGAGCCGCCCCGACAATTTCGCGCTTGCCGGCGCCAAGCGCGTGCGGCAACAGTCGCCGCGGTCTCAAAGGAGAGGAAACCCAGGCATGTCGAACGACAGCGCGGCCGATCTCAAATCCGACGCCCTGCATTTCCATCGCGAGCCGCGCCCGGGCAAGCTGGAGATCACCGCGACCAAGCCGCTCGCCAATCAGCGCGACCTCGCGCTCGCCTATTCTCCCGGCGTCGCCTTCGCCTGCGAGGCGATCGAGGCGGACCCTGACGAGGCGGCCAATCTGACGACGCGCCAGAATCTCGTCGCCGTGCTCACCAACGGCACCGCCGTGCTGGGCCTCGGCGCCATCGGCCCGCTCGCGGCCAAGCCGGTCATGGAGGGCAAGGCGGTCCTGTTCAAGAAATTCGCCGGCATCGACGTTTTCGACATCGAGGTCAACGAAAACAACGTCGACAAGCTCGTCGACATCATCGTGCGCGCTCGAGCCCACCTTCGGCGGCATCAATCTCGAGGACATCAAGGGGCCGGAGTGTTTCGAGGTCGAGGAGAAGGCGAAGGCTCGCATGAGCATTCCCGTCTTCCACGACGATCAGCACGGCACCGCGATCATCGTCTCGGCGGCGGTCACCAATGCGCTGGAACTGACCGGCAAGACGATCGATAGCGTCAAGATCGTCTGCTCCGGCGCCGGCGCTGCGGCGCTCGCCTCGCTCAATCTGCTGGTCTCGCTCGGCGCCAAACGCGAGAACATCTTCGTCTGCGACATCGAGGGCGTCGTCTACAAGGGCCGCGAGAAGCTGATGGACCGCTGGAAATCGGTCTATGCGCAGGAAACCGAGGCGCGCGCGCTCGCCGACGTGATCGACGGCGCCGACATTTTCCTCGGCCTCTCCGCGGCGGGCGTGCTGAAGCCGGAACTGCTCGCGAAAATGGCGCGCGATCCGCTGATCATGGCGCTCGCCAATCCGACGCCGGAGATCATGCCGGAACTCGCCGTCGCGGCGCGGCCCGACGCGATGATCTGCACCGGGCGCTCCGACTATCCCAATCAGGTCAACAACGTCCTGTGCTTTCCCTATATCTTCCGCGGCGCGCTCGACGTCGGCGCCTCGACGATCAACGAAGAGATGAAGAAGGCGGCGGTGCGCGCGATCGCCGCGCTGGCGCGCGAGGCGCCATCCGAAGTCGTCGCGCGCGCCTATGGCGGCGAGGCTTCGCCGTTCGGGCGCGTCGTCGCTGATCCCGAGCCCGTTCGATCCGCGCCTGATCATCCGCATCGCGCCCGCCGTCGCGCGCGCCGCGATGGAGAGCGGCGTCGCGCGCCGGCCGATCGCCGATTTCGACGCCTACGCCGACCAGCTCGGCCGCTTCGTCTTCCGCTCCGGCTTCATGATGAAGCCGCTGTTCGCCAAGGCGCGCGAGGCGCAGAAGCGCGTGATCTATTCCGAAGGCGAGGACGAGCGCGTGCTGCGCGCGACGCAGGTCATCCTGGAAGAGCGGCTCGCCAAGCCGGTGCTGATCGGCCGGCCCGAAGTCATCCAGGAGCGGCTCAAGCGCTACGGCCTCGCGATGAGCCCGGGCGCGGATTTCGAAGTCGTCGATCCGCGCAGCGACCCGCGCTATCGCGATTACGTCGCCGATTATCTCAAGGTCGCCGGGCGCAAGGGCGTCACGCCCGACGTCGCGCGCACCGTCGTGCGCAGGCTCGCCGACGGTCATCGGCGCGCTGGCGCTGCATCGCGGCGACGTCGACGCGCTGATCTGCGGACTGGAGGGCCGCTTCGAATCGCGGCTGAAGCACATCAAGGACATCGTCGGCATGGCGCCGGGCGTGAAGGAATTCGCCGCGCTGTCGCTGGTGATCGCCTCCAGCGGCAGCCTATTTCCTCGCCGACACCCATGTGCGCTACGATCCCAGCGCCGAGGAGATCGCCGACATGGCGGTCGCCTGCGCGCATCATGTGCGCCGTTTCGGCGTGACGCCGAAGATCGCGCTGATCTCGCATTCCGATTTCGGCTCCGCCGATACGCCATCGGCGCTGAAGATGCGCGCGGCGCTCGCCCTGTTGCGCGAACGCGCGCCCGACCTCGAGGCCGACGGCGAAATGCAGGCCGACACCGCGCTTTCGATGGTCGCGCGCCAGCGGGTCATTTCCGATTGCCGGATCGAGGGCGAGGCCAACGTGCTGATATTCCCCAATCTCGATGCCGGCAATACCGCGCTGCAGATGACCCGCGTCATCGCCGACGCGCTGCCCGTCGGCCCGATCCTGATGGGGCCGGCCAAGCCCGCCCATGTGCTGACGCCCTCCGTCACCGCGCGCGGCATCGTCAACATGACCGCGATCGCGGCGGCGGAGGCGCGGTGAGCAGCGCCGGCAACGGTCGATTTACCCTATCGGGTGTAATGATCGGGGCGATTCGCTCTCGCGAATCGCCCACCCGGGTTCATTGGAGGCGCGGGAATTGGTCGCGGTCGCATGGACGCACGCGGGACTGCGCCGGTTTTCCGGGCCTCGTCCCGGGCGAACGATCTACCTGATAACCGCAGCGCTCTATTTCACAGCCTACGTCGCGATAAATTACGCCACCGCGCTTCGCCAGTTCGGCCATTCCTCGATTACGCTGTGGAGCCCGGACAATGCGATCAGCCTGCTGCTTCTGACCGAGTTGATCGCCTACACGCCGGTGGTGCTGCTCGCATCGATTTGCGTCGACGTTCTCATCAATCACGCCAGTTACGGCTGGGCGTCGATTCTGGCGAGCGAGCTCGTCCTTACGTTAGGTTATCTGCTGATCGCAATTCTTCTCAGAGATCTGTTTCAATATGATTTCCGGGCCGCCACCTATCCCAATGTGCTCGCGTTGCTGGCGGTGGTGCCGGCCAGCGCCGTGGTTACGAGCGCGATCTACTGCGGAACTCTTTACCTGACCGGCTCGCTTGCCCGGAGCGAGATCTTTACCGCGGTGCGATATTTTTGGATTGGAGACACGGTCGGAATGATCGTGACCCTGCCTGCGGCGACGGCGATTTACGACATCACAAGACGCCGACTCTGGCGCCGGCTCCTGGCGGGAAAACCTATCGCCGCGATATTGGCGGTCGGCTCATGCCTCGCGCTCCTCGTGCTCGCGAGCGTCGGCAATCCGCGCGACAGATATCTCTTCGACCTCCTGTTTCTGCCCACCATCTGGGTCGGCATCGGGTACGGGTACAGCGCGGTGGCCATTCTCTTGCTGACGACGCAATTGATGCTCGTCGGCTCCCTATCCTTTTTCCAGGTCGCCAATCAAGACTTCGCCGTCTTTCAGACCTTGATGTTCATCCTGGCGGCGACCGGACAATTGCTCGGCGCGGTTGTCAGCGAACGCGAGACGACAATTCGGCTCCTGCGCAAACAGCAATCCGATCTCGCGCGCTTCTCAGCCCACGCAACCAGCGGCGCGCTGGCGGCGACGCTTGCGCATGAAATCAGCCAGCCGCTCTCGTCATTGGCCAGTTACGTCCATGGCGCGCGCCGCATGCTGGAAAACCAGCAGCCGCCCGACCTGGTGGTCGGGATCCTGACCAAGGCCGAAGCCGAAGCGCGCCGGACGCGCGACATCATCGTGCGCATCCGCGATTTCGTCTCGAGCGGTTCGCTGAAGACGGAACTCGCCGACCTGCGCCCGCTTGTCCTCAAGATCGCCGCCTTGAATCGTGACGAAGCGCAAGCTCGCGGGGTCGAGTTGGCGTGCGATTGCCCGGAACGCGCGGTCCTCGCAAACGTCGACCAGATCGCGATCGAACAGGCGCTCAACAACCTTGTCGTCAACGCTGTCGAGGCCGCGGGCGCGAAAGGCAAGGTGGTGATCCGGCTGGCGAATTACGACGCCCGCGCGACGCTGCAAGTCGACGACGACGGCCCCGGGGTTGCATCGGACATCGCCGCCAAGCTTTTCGACGTGTTTGAGACCACGAAGCCGGATGGCATGGGGCTCGGCTTGGCGCTTGCCCGCCAGATCGCCGAAAAGCACGGCGGACAACTGACATGGCGGCCCCGGCAGCCCCGAGGCGCAAGTTTCACAATCGAGTTGCCGATCCATGAACATGAAAACAGTGCCGATCAAGCCTAGGGCGCATATAGTCGACGACGAACCGGCGGTGCGCGACGCGCTCGGGCTGCTGCTGTCCACCGCTGGCATAGATTCGCAAGCCTACGATTGCGCGGAGGCCTTCCTGCAATCGCCGGCCTGCGGGGCGCCCGTCTGCCTGATCCTCGATAACCGGCTGCCAGGTCTCAGCGGACTTGATCTGCTGCAGCGACTCTCCGAGCAAGGGTCCGAAACGGCCGTCATCATGGTCACAGCCCATGGCGACATCCCGACCGCCGTGGCCGCAATGAAACTCGGCGCATTTCATTTCGTGGAAAAGCCGGTCGACGGCGAGAGTTTGCTCAGCGTCGTCGATGAGGCGCTGTCGCGTACGGAAAAAACCTTGGATCAACTCGCCGAGGCGCAGGCCTTTCGGCTTCGCCGAGAGACTCTTACGCAACGCGAGGCGGAAGTCTTCGATCTCCTGATCGAAGGCCTTCCCACCAAGTCCATCGCCGGGCGCCTCGACATAACGGCGCGCACCGCCGAACACCATCGGGCCGCCGTCATGCGCAAACTCGAAGCGCGATCGATATCTCACTTGCTGAAAATGGCATTAAATGTCAAGTATTCGTTAAAAGCCTAGCCCGATAACCATAGGTAATAACCACAATTTCCAATCTATTCGATTTTTGGCAAAACAAATATCAAGCAATTATAGAGGCAATTACCGTTCATACGGTGTATTATACAGGTTCTGCTTCTTTACTTGCGAAATTTATACAGAGGAGTTCGTAGGTCCATGATGAACATGATCAACAAATTCTTAAAAGAAGACTCCGGCGCCACGGCTATTGAATACGCCCTGATGTCGTCGTTGATCGCGCTCGCGCTGATCTCGATCTTGACCGCTCTGGGCACGCGTCTGAGCAGCGAATTCTCCGAAGTGAGCTCGGCGCTGAAATAGACGGCCCGCAGCGTCACATGCGGCTGTTCATCGTCTGGAGACTTCGGTCGAGATCGGCGCGAGAGGCGCTTGCGAACCCGGCGCTGGTTCCATAGCCGATCTCGTTGACGTCGCTCTGCAGGCCTTTCATGACCGCGGCGACGAATTCCCCCGGGCCCAGGTCCGGCTTGAAGCCGCCCCGCTTGGCGCGGCCTTCAGGGTTAAGGTCGGTGTCGACCGCCGGCGGCACGATCTCGATCACCTTGATTCCGACCTTCGACAATTGCCAGCGCGAAGCGAGCGAAAACGCATGCAGGCCGGCCTTGGTCGCGCTGTAGACCGGCATTTTCGCGGCGGGAACGAAGCCGAGCCCTGAGGTCACGTTGAGAATCGCCGCGCCGTCCTTGTGCGCGAGCAGAGGCGCGAACAGCCCGGTCAGAACGATCGCGGATTCGAGGTTTACGCTGATCTCGTTTTCGCCCGCGAAATATTCGTCGGCCCCCCTGGTGAAATCGATGTCGCGTTGGACGCCCGCATTGTTGACGAGCACATTGATCGAAGGGAAGGCCTCGCCCACCCAGTCGCGCAAAGCCACCCGGCTCGAGTTGTCCGCGACGTCGCAGACGCGGGTGAGGAATTTGGGATGCTTGGCCCGCGCGGCGGCAAGACGGTCTTCCCTCCTCCCGCAAATCGCGACCTTGCTGCCTGCCTCGAGAAAAGCCTCGGCGAGCGCGAGACCGATGCCGCTGCCGCCGCCGGTTATGAGCACGTGATTGCCGTCCAGTCGCACGGCGGTCTTCCTCAATTCGCGGCGGGATAGCCGACCGATTGGGCGAACAATACATGCTGATCTGCGCGCAGTCCAAGCCGCCGCGCGAGCGCCGTCCGGTCGCAATTGTGGAACCAGGCCGCGAGTCCTTCGGCCGCAGCGAACAGATAGACGTTGCCGGCGATCAGCCCTGCATCGACGAAATAATAGGATTTCTGCACGTCTGCGTCGTGCAGTCCCGGCTCCTGGAACCCGGCTGTGTGCACAAGCTTGTCGATATCGGCGACGAATACGAGTTGCACGGGAGCCTCGGATTTGACGCCCCGCTGGCCCGGCGTCAACGCGTCCGCGCGAAGGTCCTGCGCCGCGGCCAGTTCCAGACTGTGCTGGCTGGCGTCATAGCGAAACGCGCCCTGCGACAGCAGCACATAGACGTCGATCTCCTGCGAATTGCTGGCTGACGCCGCTGTCCGGCCAACGGCGTCGAACGGGCCGTCGACCCGGTTCACGCCCGCAGCGGCCCAGAGAAGATTGGAGAGAAGCCGATCGCTCAGCGGCCGCGCGGAAATCTCCCGCGTGGTCTTGCGACGCTGCAGCGCCTCGAGCACGCACACGGAGGCGCCCCCCGCGGGAGGCGGAAGGCGCCGGATCGAAGCGGATTCATGGACTGAAGAGGTCATCGCGCGCTCCTGTTCGAGACCTCGAACTTTGCGGCAAGCGCGCCGCGGCGGCGATGACCTGGCTCAAGTCTCCCGGGGCTAAGTCATCGTCCCGGGGCGCGCTGCCCAGAATAGGCGGGCCGCGCGGCCCGGGCGGGACGCCCGCGCTGGCCGTTGCGGCCGAGCGAGCGCGCGTCGCGGTGCGGCGCGTGATGCGGACGCTCGGGCCTGGGCGCCAGCGCGGAGGCCGGGGTCTCGAGAACGGGCGCCGGCGGCGGGGCTGCGGCGCCGCGACGATCGGTGGCCGGCAGGCGCAGCCGCGTCAGCCGCTCGATCGCGCGCAGAGAATCGCGCTCGGAGCCGTCGCAGAGCGAGATCGCCTGACCGGCCTTGCCCGCGCGGGCGGTCCGGCCGATGCGGTGGACATAGGCTTCGGCGACCTCAGGCAGTTCGAAATTGACGACATGACTGACGCCGTCGATATCGATGCCGCGCGCGGCGATGTCGGTGGCGACCAGCGCGCGCGCCTTGCCGGCGCGGAACGCCTCGAGCGCGCGCTCCCGCTGCCCCTGGCTCTTGTTGCCGTGGATCGCAGCGGCGGCGATGCCGGCGGCCTCGAGGGTCTGCGCGACGCGATCGGCGCCGCGCTTGGTGCGCGTGAACACGATCGTGCGCGTCAACTCGGGATCCGCGAACAATTCGACCAGCATGTCGCGTTTCTTGGCGGCGTCGACGAGGATGACGCTCTGGTCGACTCGATCGGCCGTCTTGGCGATCGGCGTCACCGCGACCTCGACGGGATCGCGCAGCAATTCGCCGGCGAGCGCGCGAATGTCCGACGGCATGGTGGCCGAAAAGAACAGGTTCTGACGCTTCTTCGGAATCGTGCTGACGATGCGGCGGATCGGACGGACAAAGCCGAGATCCAGCATCTGGTCGACTTCATCCAGAACGAGATATTCCACCCCGCTCAGATTCGCGACGCGTTCGTCCATATGGTCGATTAGGCGACCGGGCGTCGCGACGAGAATATCAAGGCCGCCGTTGAGCGCGCGGATCTGCGCGCCGTGCGGCACGCCGCCGAAGATGACCGCAATCTTGAGCGAGAGGCCGCCGGAGAGATCGCGAAAGCTCTGCGCGATCTGGCTGGCGAGCTCACGCGTCGGGCTCAGCACCAGCGCCCGCGCGCCGTTGCGCGGCGCGGGCCGCGGATTGCTGATCAGGCCATGAAGGATCGGAAGCGCGAAGGCGGCGGTCTTGCCGGTGCCGGTCTGGGCGATGCCTACGAGATCGCGGCCCGACATCAGTGCGGGGATCGCCTGCGCCTGGATGGGGGTGGGTTTTGTATAGCCGAGTTTGGCGATCGCGGTAACGAGAGGCTCGGCAAGGCCGAAGCCATGAAAATTTTCCAAGAGTTGTGTCTTTCAAACGACCGCGAACGCGCGGATGCGCGACGAGGCGGCCAGGGTTTTTAGGTGAGAACGCCCCGCGTGTCCGGGCGTCGGTGGGCAACGCGAAGAGGCGCACAGCAGGAGGACCGGAGGTCCTTCACGCGGCTGGCGCGCATCGACCGCAAACGTGTCGCGGCGTCTGGCTTATCCTTGATGCGGTGCAACATGTCAAGGACAATCCCGTTCCTGCTTGAGACATAAGGGTTTGCCGATGGGCCCGGGCCCGGCTAGCCTTGCGAAATGGCGCTCGAACTCTCCCCATACGACCAGGCTCTTCTCGAGGGCGCGCATGGCGAGGCCGCGGCATTCGCGATGCGGCTCCTCGTCAAATTCGCCGAAGCGGTGGACGCGCCGAGGTTTCTCGACATCGAGGCCGCGCATGTCGACGGCTGCCTCTATCTCGGGCGCGCAAGCCTCGATTTCGTCGAGCGGCTGACGGCCCTGGAAGGCCGGGTGCGCGTTCCCACGACGCTCAATGTCGGCTCGGTCGATCTGATCCATCCCGAATTGTTCCGCGGCGAGGCCGAGGTCGGCGCAAGCGGCAAGCGCCTGATGGAGGCCCACCTTGCGCTCGGCTGCCTGCCGACTTTCACCTGCGCGCCCTATCAGACGAAATACCGCCCGCGTTTCGGCGCCCAGGTCGCCTGGGGCGAATCGAATGCGATCGTGTTCGCCAATTCCGTGATCGGGGCGCGCACCGAGCGCTACGGCGACTTCACCGACATCTGTTGCGCAATGACGGGCCGCGCGCCCGAATTCGGTCTGCATATCGAGGCGAACCGGCGCGCGCGCACATGGGTGGAGATCACGTCGGTCCCGCCGGAATGGAATGGCGCGGAACTCGCCTGCGTCGCGGTCGGCCATCTCGTCGGGCGTTTGGGCGATGGCGCGCCCGCGATCTCGGGCCTTCCGGCCGCGACGAGCGAGGACGACCTGAAGGCGCTCGGCGCCGCCGCCGCGTCCTCGGGCGCTGTGGCTTTATTTCATGCGATCGGCTTCACTCCGGAGGCGCCGACCTTTCACGCCGCGTTCCAGGGCCATTCGCCCGAACGCGTCGTGCGCCTCGACGCCGACGATCTGCGCGAGGCCGCACGTTCGCTCTCGACCGTCGCAGAAGGCGCGCCGATCGACGCGGTAACTCTGGGCACGCCGCATTTTTCCTATGCCGAGTTCGAACGCCTTATGCCGCTGCTCGCGGGCCCGCGCGCGAAAGCCGACATCTGGATCAACACTTCGCGCGCGACGCTCGACGCCTTGCGCGCTCGGGGCTGGGAGCAGAACTTGCGGGCGGCCGGGGTGATACTTGTGGTCGACACCTGCACCTACGCCACGCAGCTTATGCCCAGGGGCGAAGGCGCCGTAATGACCAATTCGGGCAAATGCGCCTATTACGCACCCGGCAATCTCGGCGTCGCCGTCGCCTTCGGCTCGCTCGCCGAATGCATCGCCTCGGCGCGCGCGGGCCATGTGGTGCGGCTGTGATAAGAGCCACGACGCTCGCTCCGGGCGCCGCGGAAGGCGCGCCGCTCTTGCTGCAGGAACCGCTGAGCTTCTGGGGCGGCCTCGACCCGAAAACCGGCCTCGTCATCGACCGCTGGCATCCGCAGGCCGGTCTGAATATCGCCGGACGCGTGCTGCTGATGCCCGCCGGACGCGGCTCGAGTTCGGGGAGCGCCTCGCTCGCCGAGGCGATCCGCCTCGGCGTCGGTCCCGCGGCGATCCTGCTCAAGAAGCGCGACGCGATCGTGATTGTCGGCGCGCTGGCCGCGGCGGAGCTTTATGGGCGCGATTGTCCGGTCGCGTTGGTTGACGGGAGCGATTGGGCGACGCTCGCAAAAGCAGAGCGGCTCATCGTGACCGCCTGTTTGGAAGGGACGGAGATCGCGGCGAGCGCCGCGTGACCCATGCGCGCGAGGGATGAGTGGCATGTCTGACAAGATGTTTCCCGTCTTCGACCTATCCGACTTCGAAAGCGCGAACGCCAGCCGGCGCCGCGCCCTCGCCGGCGAGGTCGATTCCGTCTGCCGCGCGACCGGCTTTCTCGCCGTCTCCGGCCACGGCGTCGCACAAGACGTCGTCGACGCGGCGTGGTCGAAGGCGCGCGCGTTCTTCGAACTCCCGCCGGAGCAGAAGCAACGCGCCCGGGCGCCTTACCCCGGCTATCCCTATGGCTATCTCGGCCCCGAGTTGGAGGCGCTCGCCAGATCGCGCGATGTCGACGCGCCGCCGGATTTGAAAGAGAGCTTCAACGGCGGCCCGGCGCGGGCGCCTGAAGGGGTCAGCGATCCCGAGGCGCTCGCCTTCTGCTACGCGGCGACCATCTGGCCCGAGGCGCCCGAGGGCTTCCGCGAGGCGTGGCAGGCCTATTATCACGCGATGGAAGATCTCGCCGCGCGGATCATGCGCGTGTTCGCGCTCGCGCTGCAGCTCGACGAGGATTATTTCGAACCCTACATCGATGCGCCGATCAGCGCCTTGCGCGCCCTGAACTATCCCCGGCAGCAGCGCGCCCCGAAGCCCGGCCAGATTCGCGCCGGCGCCCACACCGATTACGGCAGCCTGACGATCCTGTTGCCCGAGCCCGGCTCGCGAGGACTCGAAATTCTGTCGCCGCAGGGCCTCTGGACGCCTATTCCCCCGCAGCCCGGCGCTTTCGTCATCAACATCGGCGATCTGATGGCGCGCTGGACCAACGACCGCTGGGTCTCGACCCTGCACCGCGTCGTCAACCCGTCGCCCGAGCAGGGCGGCGGCGTGCGCCGGCAGTCGATGGCGTTCTTCCATCAACCCAATTGGGACGCCGAAATCCACGTCCTGGACGCGTGCCTCGCGCCTGGTGAGAAAGCCAAATATTCTCCTGTGCGTTCCGGGCCGTATTTGATGAGCAAATTCAAGTCGACGACGATGTGACGAGAGTCTGTCATCCCGGCCGCAGGCGGGCACGACATTGGAAAACAGGCGCGACCGTCGATTTTCAATGCCCCCGACTTCCGGCATAATCCGCCCGGCGCCGTTCGGGCGCGGCAGGGAGCGTGACGATGCGCTACGAGATTTCCGGCAACATCATGCAGACCGTGGCGATTGATCTCGCCCCGGGCGAGACTGTCTACAGCCAGACCAACACGATGGCCTGGATGAACGACTCTATCACTATGGACACGCACACCGGCGGCGGCTTCTTCGCGGGAATCGCGCGCACGTTCGGCGGCGGTTCGCTGTTCGTCACGGACTTCACCTCGACCGGCGCCGGCCATGTCGCCTTCGCGCCGCGCTTTCCCGGAACGATCGTGCCGGCGCAGTTGCAGGCCGGCCAGTCGCTGATCTGCCGCAAGGAAACGTTCCTGGTCGCCGAGAAATCAATCTCGCTGGAAATCGTCTGGCAGAAGCGTATCGGCGCCGGTTTCTTCGGCGGCGAGGGCTTCGTCCTGCAGAAGGTCAGCGGTCCCGGCGTCGTCTGGCTCGACCTCTCCGGCGAACTGATCGAACGCGATCTTGCGCCGGGCGAGCGGCTGCTCGTGCATGCCGGCCATGTCGGCGTGTTCGAACCGAGCGTCGCTTTCGACATCCAGATGGTCAGCGGCTTCAAGAATGTGCTGTTCGGCGGCGAGGGCCTGTTTCTGGCGACCCTCACCGGCCCCGGCCATGTCTGGCTGCAGAGCATGCCGATCCTCAACCTGGCCGAGGAGATCGGCCGCTATCTCCCGAGGGCCGGCAACGACACCGGCGCCAATTCGACCGCGGGCGGCATCGCGGCGACCGCAGCGATCGGAGCCGCCGGCGGACTCCTCGGCAGCCTGTTCGGCGGAGACAAAAACTCGTGAAACGCCTTCACGCCGGAGCGAAACCCCGCTTGCGCAGCAAGGCCTCGGTCCTGGGCGCGCGTCCGCGAAACGCCGCATAAGCCTCGTCGGGCGCGCGCTTGTTTCCGGCGGAATAGACGAATTCTTTCAACCGCGCGGCCAGCGCCGGATCGAAAGCGTCGCCGGCCTCCTTGAATGCCTCGAACGCATCGGCGTCGAGCACTTCGGACCAGAGATAGCTGTAATAGCCCGCGGAATAGCCGTCGCCGGAAAAGACATGCTGGAAATGCGGCGCCGCATGTCGCGGAGCGATCGCCTCGAGCATGCCGATCGCCTGCAACTCGCGCGCCTCGATCGCCTTGGCGTCGACCTCGCTGGCGTCGGTCAGAGCATGCGCCGCCATATCGAAGAATGCGGACGCGAGGAATTCGACGGTCGCAAACCCCTGACCGTAGCGCCGGGCGGCGAGCACGGCGTCGAACAGAGCCTTCGGCATTGGCGCGCCGGTGGCGTGATGGCGCGCAAACGCGCCGCAAAACCTCGGGCTCGTCGAGCCAGTGTTCATAGAGCTGCGAGGGCAGTTCGACGAAATCGCGGGACACGTGGGTGCCTGAGAGCCAGGGGTAGGCGACGTCGGAGAGCATGCCGTGCAGCGCGTGGCCGAATTCATGGAACAGCGTGTGCGCCTCGTCGTAGCTCAACAGGCACGACTCGCCCTCGCCGGGGCGCGCGAAATTCATCACGTTCATGACGATCGGCGCGGTCTCGCCGTCGAGCCGGCTCTGGTCGCGCAGCGCCGACATCCAGGCGCCGCTGTGTTTGGAGGGCCGGTTGAAATAATCGCCGATGAACAGCGCGACCGGCTTGCCGCTCGCATCTCTCACGCGCCAGGCGCGCGCATCCTTGTGCGGCAGGTCGATGTCTCGGCGCTCGTCGAAATTCAGTCCGAACAGACGGCGCGCGACCTCGAAGGCCGCGGCGATGATATTGTCGAGCGGCAGATGCGCCTTCAGCGCGCCCTCGTCGAAATCATACAGCGCCTTGCGCCGCTTTTCCGCGTAATAGCGCCAGTCCCATGGCTTCAGTTCGAAATTGCCGCCCTCGGCGGCGATCATCTCCTGCAAGGACGCGGCCTCGCGCAGGGCCTGCGCGCGCGCGGGCGCCCAGACCTGCCGCATGAGATCGAGCGCCGCCCGCGGCGTCTTCGCCATCGTGTCGTCGAGGCGGAAATCGGCGTAGCTGGCATAGCCGAGAAGGCCCGCTTTTTCGGCGCGCAGCCGCAGCGTTCGGGCCATGATCGCGCCATTGTCGTGCGCGCCGCCATTGGCGCCGCGCGCGGCGAACGCGCGCCATGACCTTTTCGCGCAGATCGCGACGAGCCGAGAATTGCAGGAACGGCTCGACCGAGGAGCGCGAGAGCGTAACGATGTGTTTGCCGGGATGGCCGCGCTCGGCCGCGCCGCTCGCGGCGGCGGCGAGGAATTCCTCGGGCAGGCCTGCGAGGTCTTCGGGACCTTCCAGCGCCAACACGAATGCGCGTTCGTCGGCGAGCACGTTCTGGCCGAATTGCAGCGCCGAGCGTCGCGAGTTCCTCGCCGATCTCGGCGAGCCGCTTCTTCCTGGCCGCGTCGAGCGCCGCGCCCGAGCGCACGAAAGCGAGGCGATAGCGCTCGGCGAGACGGCGCGCCTCGGCGTCCAATCCGCTTGCGGCGGCGCCTCCGTGAGCCTGGTCGACGCGGGCGAACAGCGCTTCGTCGAGATAGATCGCGCTGTGTTCGCGTGCAAGCACGGGCGCGATCTCGCGCTCGATCGCCTCGAGTTCGTCGTTGGAATCGGCGCCCGCGAGATGGAAGAACACGCGCGAGACGCGATCGAGCGCGGCGCCGGACCGCTCCAGCGCAAGGATCGTGTTGGCGAAGTCGGCAGGCCGGGGATTCGCCTTGATCGCAGCGATTTCCTCGCGCCGCTCCCAAATCGCGGCTTCGAACGCCGGCCGGAAGTGCTCCGGGCGGAAGGCGGAGAAATGCGGAGAGCCGAACGGGCCGGTCCAGGGAGCGAGCAGAGGATTGTCGGACGGGCTCAAGCTTGACCTCGCAGATGCGTCGAAAGCGGGCCCGATGGGGAGCACTTCGCGGCGCGCGCGTCAACCCGCCGGGCGCTCTATCAGGACCGCGCGAAAATCGTTGACGTTGGTCAGGGTCGGTCCGGTCGTGACGAGATCGCCGAGCGCTTGGAACAGCGAATAGGCGTCATTGTCGGCGAGGCGCTCGCGCGGGTTGAGCCCGAGCGCGCGGGCCCGGGCGAGCGTGTCGGGCGTGACAATCGCGCCGGCGTTGTCCTCGCTGCCGTCGATGCCGTCGGTGTCGCCCGCGATCGCGGAAATCCGCTCGGCGCCGTCGAGCGCGACCGCGAGGCCGAGCAGGAATTCGGCGTTGCGCCCTCCCCTCCCCCGGCCGCGCACCGTCACCGTCGTCTCGCCGCCCGACAGCAGGACACAGGGCGCGCGCGCGGGTTCGCCATGCTGCGCGACCGAGCGCGCCATGCCCGCCATGACCTTGCCGACCTCGCGCGCCTCGCCTTCCAACGCGTCGCCCAGCAGAACGGGCGCGACGCCCGCTGCGCGCGCGCGTTCCGCCGCCGCCTCGAGCGACATTTGCGGCGCTGCTATCAAGAGGTTGGTCACGCCGGCGAGACGCGGATCGCCGGGCTTCGGCGTCTCCGAATCCGGGCTTTCCAGGTGCGAGATGACGCGCGCCGGCGCCTCGATGGCATAACGGCGCAGGATCGCGAGCGCATCGGATGAAGTCGTCGCATCCGCGACGGTCGGGCCGGAGGCGATGATCGAGAGATCGTCGCCGGGCACGTCCGATATGACGAGACTGACGACGCGCGCGGGCGCGGCGGCGAGCGCGAGGCGCCCGCCCTTGATCGCAGACAGATGCTTGCGCACGCAATTCATCTCGGCGATGTCCGCGCCGCTCGTCAGCAGCGCGCGGTTGATCGTTCGCTTGTCCTCGAGCGTCACTCCCGACGCGGGGGCGGCGAGAAGCGCGGAGCCGCCGCCTGAAATCAGGCAGAGCACGAGATCGTCGGCGGTCAGCCCGCGAACCTTGTCGAGAATGCGCAGCGCCGCGGCTTCGCCGGCCGCATCGGGAACGGGGTGCGAGGCTTCGACGACCTCAATGTATTTCGTCGTCGCACCGTGGCCGTAGCGGGTCACGACGAGGCCCTCCAGCGGCCCGGCCCAAGCCGCCTCGACCGCCGCCGCCATCGACGCGGCGGCCTTCCCGGCGCCCACCACGATGATTCGCCCCCTCGGCCGCGCCGGCAGGAACTGCGCAACGCGCTTGCCCGGCGAGGCCGCGTCGATCGCGGCCTGGAACAGGCTCGTCAGAAGCGCGCGCGGATCGTTCAAGGCCTGTCTCCAATGCGTGTCGCCGGGTTCGCCGACCCCGGCCGCCCTCACCCCTTCGATATCTCGAAATTGGCCATCATTTCCAGTGCGCGCGCCATTGCAGAATGATCCCAGGCCGCCCCGCCGTGCGCGACGCAAGAATTGAACAGTTCCTGCGCGGTCGCGGTATTGGGCAAGGAAACGCCGAGCGAGCGAGCGCTGGAAAGCGCGAGGTTCAGGTCTTTCTGGTGCAATTCGATCCGGAAGCCAGGATTGAAGGTGCGCTTGATCATGCGCTCGCCATGCACTTCGAGAATGCGCGAGGAGGCGAAGCCGCCCATCAGGGCGCTGCGCACCTTGCCTGGGTCCGCGCCCGCCTTGGCGGCGAACAGCAGCGCCTCGCCGACGGCTTCGATGGTCAGCGCGACAATGATCTGGTTCGCCACTTTGGCGGTCTGTCCGTCGCCGACGCCGCCGACGTGGGTGATGTTCTTGCCCATCAGCTCGAAAATCGGCTTGACCCGCGCGAACGCCGCCTCGCTCGCGCCCGACATGATCGACAGGGTCGCGGCCTTGGCGCCGACCTCGCCGCCCGACACCGGCGCATCGACATAGTCGCAGCCGAGCTTGGCGATGCGTTCGGCGAATTGCTTGGTTGCGATCGGCGAGATCGAGCTCATGTCGACGACGACCTTGCCCTTCGCCAGCCCCGACGCGACCCCGTTCTCGCCGAACAGAACGCGCTCGACGTCGGGCGTGTCGGGCAGCATCAGAATCACGATTTCCGAACTGCGTGCGACCTCGGCGAGGCTCGCGGCGGCTTTGCCGCCCGCCTCGACGAGCGCAGAGGGCGCGCCGCTGCGCGAAAAGAGATGAACACTGTGGCCGCCCTTGATCAGATGGCCCGCCATCGGCGAACCCATGACGCCGAGGCCGATGAAACCGATGTCCATAATGATGTCCTCAATGATTGGAAATATCATGCCCATGAAACCGGGCGTCCAGGAGTGCCGCGCCGCCCGCCGCTATCGGCTCCAGGCTTTCAGCCAGCCGAGCCCGTCTTCGGTCCGCCCCTTCGGCTTGTATTCGGCGCCGACCCAACCGGAATAGCCGAGCGTCTCCAACCGCTGCAGCAGGAAGGGATAGTTGATCTCGCCGATGTCAGGCTCGTTGCGGCCCGGATTGCCGGCAATCTGGACGTGGCCGATCTTCGCCAGATGCCTTTCGATCGTCGCGGCGAGTTCGCCCTCCATGCGCTGCATGTGATAGATGTCGTATTGCAGCCCGAGATTGTCGGAATTGACTTCCTCGATGAGGTCGATCGCCTGAGCGCTATGGGTCAGGAAGAAGCCGGGAATGTCGAATCGGTTGATCGGCTCGACGATCAGATGAATTCCCTCGCGCTTCAGTTGGTCGGCGGCGTAGCGCAGATTGTCGATCAGGGTGCGATGCGCCTCCGTCACCGTCGACTTCGGATTGCGAATGCCGGCAAGGCAGTTGATCCGGGGACAATCGAGCGCATGCGCATAGTCGATCGCCCGGGCGACGCCCTCGCGGAATTCGGCGATGCGATCGGGTAGGCAGGCGATGCCGCGCTCGCCCTTGGCCCAGTCGCCGGAGGGCACGTTGAATAGGATCTGCTTGAGCCCCGCGCCCTTCAAGCGCGCCGCGACCTCGCCCTTGGGAAAATCATAGGGGCCGAGATACTCGACCGCGGTGAAGCCGGCCTTGGCCGCGGCCTCGAAGCGATCCAGAAACGCGTGTTCGGTGAACAGCATCGAGAGATTGGCGGAAAATTTGGTCATGGCGCATTCTCCCTAGTCGAGCAGCGCGGCGACCGCGGTCGGCGCGTCCTTGTGGCTGGCGGCGAGGTCCTCGAATTCGACGATGTTGTCGAGTTCGGTTCCCATCGCGATATTGGTGACGCGTTCGAGGATGACCTCGACAACAACCGGCACGCGCCATTGGCTTGCCATCGCCTTGGCCGAGACCAGGGCGTCCTCGATCAATTCGGGGTCGCTGACGCGGATCGCCTTGCAGCCGAGGCCCTCGACGACCTTCACATGGTCGACGCCGTAGCCTTTCAGCTCCGGCGAATTGACGTTCTCGAAGGCGAGCTGCACGCAATAATCCATCTGGAAGCCGCGCTGCGACTGCCGGATCAGCCCGAGATAGCTGTTGTTCACGACGATATGAACATAGGGCAGATTGAACTGCGCGCCGACGGCGAGCTCCTCGATCAGGAACTGGAAGTCGTAGTCGCCCGAGATCGCGACGATGTCGCCGTCGGGATCGGCGACGCGCGCGCCGAGCGCGGCCGGGATCGTCCAGCCGAGCGGTCCGGCCTGGCCCGCATTGATCCAGTTGCGCGGCTTGAAGACATGCAGGAACTGCGCGGCGGCGATCTGCGAAAGACCAATCGTCGAGACGTAACGCGTGTCCTTGCCGAAGGCGCGGTTCATCTCCTCATAGACGCGCTGCGGCTTGATCGGCTTCTCCTCGAAGTGGGTCCGGCGCAGCATCGTGCGCTTGCGCTCGCGGCATTCCTCGACCCAGGCCGAACGGTCGCGCAAGCGGCCCGCGGCCTTCGCCTCGCGCGCGGCTTCGACCAGCAGCTGCAACGCCGCCTTGGCGTCGGAGACGATGCCGAAATCGGGCATGAACACACGTCCGATCTGGGTCGGCTCGATGTCGATGTGGACGAACTTGCGCCCCTTGGTGTAGGTGTCGATTCCGCCGGTGTGGCGGTTCGCCCAGCGATTGCCGATGCCGAAGACGAAGTCGCTCGCCAGCAGCGTCGCATTGCCATAGCGATGGCTGGTCTGCAGCCCCGCCATGCCCGCCATCAGCGGATGGTCGTCGGGAATGACGCCCCAGCCCATCAGCGTCGGAATGACGGGAACGCCGGTGATCTCGGCGAATTGCGTGAGCAGGTCGGCCGCGTCGGCGTTGATCACGCCGCCGCCCGCGACGATCAGCGGACGCTCGGCGGCGTCCAGCATCGCGAGCGCCTTGTCGATCTGCCCGCGCGTCGCCCTCGGCTTCGAGGGCGCCAGCGGGGCGTAGGATTCGGCGTCGAATTCGATTTCCGCGTTTTGCACGTCGAATGGCAGGTCGATCAGCACCGGCCCGGGCCGGTCCGAGCGCATGATCATGAACGCCTTCTGGAAGACATAGGGAACCTGCGCGGGTTCGCGCACCGTGACCGACCATTTGACGACCGGCTTGGCGATCGACTCGATATCGACCGCCTGGAAGTCCTCTTTGTAAAGGCGCGCACGCGGCGCCTGGCCGGTGATGCACAGGATCGGGATCGAGTTGGCGATCGCGGAATAGAGGCCGGTGATCATATCGGTGCCGGCCGGCCCCGAGGTGCCGATGCAGACGCCGATATTGCCGGCCTTGGCGCGGGTGTAGCCCTCCGCCATGTGGCTCGCGCCCTCGACGTGGCGCGCGAGAACGTGCCGCATGGAATTGCGGCCGCGCATCGCCGCATAGAACGGATTGATCGCCGCGCCGGGGACGCCGAAGACATCCCGAACGCCCTCTTTCTCGAGCACGAGCACCGCCGCCTGAGCCGCCGTCATCCGAGCCATGCTGGTTTCCTCCCTGAGCTTCAGAGACGGAACGCCTTTCCCCCGAGTTGCGCTAGAGGCGGCCGGCGATAACGCTTATTCCTATTTGGAATAGGCGCCTTCTTCACGCGCCGAAGGGTTCGACCGCATTGAGCCACCAGGCGCCCGCGAACCGCTTGCGCAGGAAGGCGATGAACAGGGTGACCTTGCGCGGCGCCAGCCGCGGCGAGGGCGTCACCGCCTGGATGCGCTGGCTCGGCAATTCGTGGGCGTCCATCACGGTCTGCAGCGCGCCCGCCGCCAACGCAGGCGCCGCCACATAATGCGGCAGGATCGCCAGGCCGATCCCGGCGCGCGCCGCGGCGAGCACGACGGAGAGATTGTTGCTGCGCAAGGGCGCATTGAGCTGTGCGCTTTCATAGGGGCCCTCGGGCCCGAGAAACCGCCAGACATCGTTGCCCTGCACGCTGGAATAAACAATGCACGCGTGACTTCGCGAGATCCGCGACTTCGTGCGGAGCGCCTCGCTTTGCCAAATAATCCGGCGAGGCGACCATCACCCAGGGGTTCACCCCTAGGGCCACCACGCCGTAGCTGGAATCTGCGAGCGCGCCCATGCGCAGGGCGAGATCGCGCCCGCTCGCAACGAGGTCGACATAACGGTCGTCGCAGTCGAGGTCGACGCGCAGGCGCGGATGCTGCGCCATGAATTCGATCAGCGCCGGCGTCAGCACGCGCCGCCCGAAGGCCAGCGAGGTGGTGACGCGAAGTTGGCCCTGCGCCTCGGCATGGTCGTCGCGGCCGACGTCCATTGCGAGTTCGAATTCGCGCAGCGTCGCTTTGCAGCGCTCGTAATAGAGCGCGCCGGCCTCGGTCGCCGCGACGCCGCGCGTGTTGCGGTTGAGCAAGCGGCAATTCAACGATTTCTCGATCGCGGCGACATGCTTGGTCACGCTCGGCTGCGACATCGCCAAATCGTCCGCGGCGCGCGAGAAGCCGCCGGCCTCGACGACCCGCACGAACACGCGCATGCTCGCAAGCCAGTCCATTGCGTTCTCCTCGCCATTCCCGGGAGGACCCGATATCGCGATTGCGGCGCAGGCGCCGTTCGGGGCATTATGGACGCAATCGAAACGCTCGTCAGCATGTCGGGGGGAAATCGACGCCTCATGAACGGCCAAACCCAATCCATCGTCCGCCGCCGCGAGGGCAAGCTTTCCGCGAGGACGGTGGCTGCGCTCACCGCCGACCTCAACGCCCAATTCGGCAACAAGATCGTGACCTCCGAGGCCGTGCGCCTCCAGCATGGCCATACGCTGACCTGGCTGCCCAATGCTCCGCCCGACGCGGTGCTCTTCGCCGAGAGCCGCGCGGACGTGATAGAGGCCGTTCGGATCTGCGCGCGACACGATGCCCCGATCGTGCCCTATGGCGCCGGCTCTTCGTTAGAGGGCCATCTCAACGCTCTGCACGGCGGCTTGTCGATCGACCTGACCCACATGAATCGCGTTCTGGCCGTGCATGCCGAGGACCTCGACTGCGTCGTGGAGCCCGGCGTCACGCGCAAGGCGCTGAACGCGCACTTGCGCGACACCGGCCTGTTCTTCCCGATCGACCCGGGCGCGGACGCGTCGATCGGCGGCATGGCGTCAACTCGCGCCTCCGGCACCAACGCGGTGCGCTACGGCACGATGAAGGACAACGTGCTCTCGCTCGGCGTCGTCACCGCCGACGGCGCCTACGTGCGCACTGCGGCGCGCGCGCGCAAATCCTCGGCAGGCTATGACCTCACACGGCTGTTCGTCGGCTCGGAGGGCACGCTCGGCGTCATCACCGAGATCACGCTGCGCCTATCCGGCATCCCCGAAATCGATCGCGGGCGGACATTGCCCGTTTCCGGACGTGCGCTCGGCCTGTTTGACGACCATCGCGACGATCCAGTCGGGAATTCCGGTCGCGCGCATCGAACTCCTGGACAAGTTGCAGGTGCAGGCGTGCAACGCCTATTCCAAGCTGACGCTGCCGGAAACGCCGATGCTGTTTGTCGAGTTCCACGGCTCGGCCGAGGGAGTCGACGAGCAATCCCGGCGCTTCAACGAAATCGCGAGCGAATATGGCGGCGGGCCGTTCGTCTGGACCACCAACGCCGAGGAGCGCACACGCATGTGGCAGGCGCGTCACGACGTCTATTGGGCGGCCGTCGCCCTGCGCCCCGGCGCGCGGCTCTTCGCGACCGACGTCTGCGTGCCCATTTCGCGCCTGGCCGATTGCGTCGAGGCGACCCAGCGCGACATCGCCGAAAACGGATTGATTGCTCCGATCGTCGGCCATGTCGGCGACGGCAACTTTCACGTCAGCCCGCTGATCGACATGGCCGACGCGAGCGAAGTCGAACGCGCCGAGGCGTTCAACGAGCGCCTCGTGCGCCGCGCGATCGAAATGGAAGGCACCTGCACTGGCGAACACGGCGTCGGCCAGAAGAAGATGCCGTTCTTGGAGATCGAACATGGCGAGGCGACGCTCGACTTGATGCGCAGGATCAAGGCGTCGTTCGACCCGGCGAATTTGTTCAACCCGGGGAAGATTTTTCGGGAGTAGCGGGTCCACCTTGGGAGCGCCGGGCGCCGTCATGGCGAGCGAAGCGAAGCCATCCGCCCCGATGTGAGCCTCACGTCGCGAACAGACCTGCTCGGAACGCGCGGGCGCTGTCAAAACAAGCGTGACGTCACGGCTGGATGGCTAGGCTTCGCCCGCCATGACGAAAAGGGCGGTTGTCCGCTTCAGATGTCGATTCGCGTCGCGTCCGCTTACAGCCTGCGCTCATAATCGACGAACGCGAATTCAGCTTCGTCGCGCGGCCCGCGCACGCCGGTCTCGCGCTTCGTCTCGCGCCATAGCGTCTTGTCGATTGCGGGGAAATGCGCATCGCTCTCGGGCTCGAGTTCGACCTCGGTGATGTAGAGCCGGTCCGCGACGCCGATCGTCTGGGCATATACGTCCGCGCCGCCGCCGATAAAGATTTCCTTGGCGCCGCTTGCGCGCGCCAGCACCAGCGCGGCGGGGATGTCACGGGCGATGCCGACGCCGGGATGCGTCCAGCCGCGGTCGCGCGTGACGACGATAGTCTGGCGGCCAGGCAGCGGCGCGCCGATCAACTCGAATGTCTTGCGCCCTATGATCAGCGGCTTGCCCATCGTCAGCGCCTTGAAGCGTTTAAGGTCGCTGCTGAGCCGCCAGGGCAGCTTATTGTTCGCGCCGATGGCGCCGTTGCGCGCAACGGCCGCGATCAGGCTAACGACGGGCCCGCTCAAACCGCCACCGGCGCCTTGATCGCCGGCCAGGGATCGTAGCCCTCGAACGCAATGTCCTCGGCCTTCAGATCAAACAGGGCGCCGCGCGGCGAGGGCGCGATCGGGGCGAGCTTCAAGCGCGGCAGCGCACGCGGGGTCCGCGAAAGCTGCTCGCGCGCCTGCGCCTCGTGATTGGAATAGAGATGGGCGTCGCCCATCGTGTGTACGAATTCGCCGACGTCGAGGCCGCATTCGCGCGCGACCAGATGCGTCAGCAGCGCGTAGCTCGCGATATTGAACGGCACGCCGAGAAAGAGATCGGCCGAGCGTTGATAGAGCTGGCACGAAAGCCTGTTGTTCGCGACGAAGAACTGAAACAGGCAATGGCAGGGCGGCAGCCTCATCTTCTCGATGTCAGGCACGTTCCAGGCCGATACGATCAGGCGGCGCGAATTCGGGTTGCGCCGGATCTCGCCGACCACCCACGCGATCTGATCGTAGGTTCTGCCGTCCGCGCCCGCCCAGGAGCGCCATTGCTTGCCGTAGACCGGGCCGAGGTCGCCGCGCTCGTCGGCCCATTCGTCCCAGATCGAAACGCCATTGGCCTTGAGATAGGCGATGTTGCTGTCGCCGTTCAGGAACCAGATCAGCTCGTGAACGATCGACTTCAGATGCAGCCGCTTTGTCGTGACCAGCGGGAAGCCCTGCTGCAGGTCGAAGCGGATCTGGCGGCCGAACAGGGAACGCACGCCTGTGCCGGTCCGGTCGCCCTTCACGACGCCGGTTTCGAGCGCTTCGCGTAATATATCGAGATAGGCGCGCATGACTTCCTTCGCAGAAGGTCGGCGCCCGTCATAGACAATTCGGAACCGGAGGGCACGGCGCCCCGCCGGTGCGGGACGCCGAAACCGGCCGATTTAATTTAATGCACGCTGACCGTTTGGAGCTGGTGCTCCCAGGCGTTGGCCAAGGCCGCGTCCTTGGAGTCCGTCAGCATGATCGGGGTGCCGTCGGCGCCGAGCAAAGCGAACAGGCGCAGGCCGGGGCGGATCGCGGGCGCCTGCGGGAAGAGCCGCTGAGCTTCCTCGGACATGATGGTTTTCACATACGCAATCGCGCCATCGCCGAGATGGGCGAACTCCTGTGGGCTTAGCGTATTCGTTCTTTCTTCGCTGTTGGTCACCTTGCTCTCCTTTCTGGGCCGTCCGCAGACCCTGCCCCGCCGCGCACCTTCAGTCGCGCGACGAAATCGTTATCTTTTTTACCACACGCTCGGGCTGTGGCCGCGCCACGTCTATCGATAACAGCCCGTTCGCAAGTTCCGCGCCAAGCACCTGCATGCCCTCGGCGAGCAGGAAGCTGCGCTGGAATTGGCGCGCCGCAATGCCTCGGTGAATGTAATCCCGCGTCTTGTCGTCCTGCTGGCGCCCCCGGATCCACAATTGGCTCTCCTCCTGGGTCACCTCGACCTCGCTGCGGGCGAACCCCGCAACCGCCAAGGTAATCCTCAGGCGCTCAGGCAACTCCTCGGTCGCCGCAATTCGCTCGATATTATATGGGGGATAGCCGTCCGAAGCCGACCTTGCGGCCTTGTCGAGCGCACGCTCGATCTGGTCGAAGCCGAGCAGAAACGGAGAACTGAGCGCCGTGACGCGAACCATGATCGAAGCCCTCTTCCCAGGCGCTCCGCCGGTCTGGCCTTCTTGAATGGAACGGCCCGCCCGGCTTTCCCGAACTCTTCGTCGCCGCGCCCCTTCAGGCGACGCGCCGACTGAGGGAATATGGCGCGATTGGCGATCGGTTCAAGACCCGGGCCGGCGATCGGACCAGACCGATCGGGGTCGCCTCGATGCTGGCCCCAAACATTGAATCAATTCTGAATGACCCCAGGACGCAGAACAGACGCGGCGCCGCGCCTCGAATCGGACTAAGAGAATTGATGCGAGATGGGGCCGGATCGCCGGCCTCGGCCGGCCTGTCCCGCGCTGGGCCGGCGCCTGGGGCGATTTGACGTGAAGCTGGGAACCAAACGCCAGTGCCAGGCTTGCGGCGCTAAATTCTACGATCTGGGCAAGCGGCCGGTCATCTGCGCGCGTTGCGGCGCCGAGGTCGACCTCGCGCGGCTGCGCAAGAAGAAGGCCGGCAAGGGCGCCCCGGCTGAAAACAGCCAGCCCGACGCGACCTCCCCCGCCCCGGAATCGCCGGCCCCCACCAAGTCGATTCGCGCGCCTCTGGCCACGCCAAACTGGTCGCCGGAACAGGCGGCGGCGCTCGATAAGGTGCGGACGTGGCTGCGCGAGGGCGAGCCGCAGGTGTTCCGACTGTTCGGTTATGCCGGCGTCGGCAAGACGACGCTGGCGCGCCACATCGCGGAGGCGGCGCCGGGGGAGACGGCGTTCGCCGCCTTCACCGGCAAGGCGGCCCTGGTATTGCGCTCGAAAGGCTGTGTCGGCGCCACGACGATCCATGCGCTGATCTATCGCGCGAGCGAAAACGAGGACGGCGCGCCCACCTTCACCCTGAACCAGGACGGCCCCGCCTCGCGGGCGGGGCTGATCGTGATCGACGAGTGCTCGATGGTCGATGCCGAACTCGGGCGCGACCTGCTCTCGTTCGGCAAGCCGATCCTGGTGCTCGGCGATCCCGCCCAACTCCCGCCCGTCAAGGGCGGCGGCTTCTTCACCGAGACCGATCCGGATGTCATGCTGACGCAGATCCATCGTCAGGCCGAGGACAACCCGATCATCCGACTGTCCCAGATTGTGCGCGGCGGCGGCGACATCGGCTACGGAATCTACGGCGAATCCAAGGTCATTCGCCGCGACGAAATCGAAGCGCCGATGGTGCTCGCCGCAGATCAGGTTCTGGTCGGGCTCAACCGGACGCGCCGGCTCTACAACCAACGGATCCGCACGCTACGCGGAATCGCCGAGGCGTTGCCGGTCTCGGGCGACAAGCTGGTCTGCCTGCGCAACGACCGCGCCAAGGGCCTAATCAACGGCGGGCTTTGGAGGGTCGAGGAACTCGGCGGCATGCGCAAGGACTTCCTTCGGATGACTGTGCGCTCGGAGGACGAGCCGGGACGCTCCCCGCCAAGGTCGCGGTGCTGAAGGCCTTCTTCGAGGGGACCGAAGGCGACCTGCCCTACCCCGTGCGACGCGAATCCGACGAATTCGACTATGGTTACGCCCTGACCGTGCACAAGGCGCAGGGTTCGCAGTGGGATGACGTCATCCTGTTCGACGAGAGCCGCGCCTTTCGCGAACATCGGGCGCGGTGGCTTTACACCGGCATCACCCGCGCGGCCCGGCGACTGACGATCGTTCGCTGACTATTTGGCCCCGAGCAGATTGGCCGCATGCAGCCCGAAACCGAGCAGCGCAAGCGCGAGGATCGCGACCAGCGCCCAGAGCACGCCGACCATGCCGCCGACGCTGGCTGTCGCGCCGCTTCCCGCCGGACGACCCGGCTGATGGGCGAGCGTGGCCGACGCGAGCTGGCGATAGATATTGAGCCGGCGTTCGGTGCTCTCGCCGATGATATAGGCGCGGGTCTCGGCGTCCGTCGGGGTGCGACCGGTCAGTTTGGTGAAATCGTCGAGCCAGGCGCGCTTGTTCTGCTTGTAGATGGAATAGGCGACCAGACCCGACACTTCGCCCTCGCCGGTGACAAGCGCATCGAAAATCGGATTTCGATCCGCCTCGTCGTGGGTTGCGGTCAAGGTCAACGGCGCGGATTCCGCAATTGCCGTCACGCTGCCGCCTGTCTTGACAGCCGTTGCTTGGTCCATGGCCATTCTCCTGAGCAGAACTGGTTTTACGACGGAAACTAGATGGAGTGTATATGTTTTAGCTAATCGGAGCGGACATCCCCTAGCCCGACGTCGGACCTCGTCAATGGGAGCAGGCCGAAGCAATCCAGACAAAAGAAGGGTAAATTCATCTGCGTTCCAGCTTAGAGATGTCCAAGCGATCCCAGTTCTTATTGCTTTGCTTTGTTGACCAAGATTTCGTCGAAATACAAGAATATTAGTTTATGAAAATTTTAGACCAATTGCTCCGGAGTGGTCAAATCCGATCTTCCCACGCCGCCCAAAGCGCCTCCAGCCCATGAAAGTGAAAGGCGTCGCGATAACGCGGCGGCCGCGCGAGCCGCAGCCCCCGCAAGCGAGAAAACAAGATCGGCAAGGCCACCCGCATCTCGAGCCGCGCCAACGGCGCCCCGACACAGAAGTGAATCCCGGCGCCGAACGCGACGTGCGGGTTGGGCGAACGTGACAGTTTCAGGCGTTCTGGTTCCGCGAAGACCTCGGGGTCGCGATTGGCGGCGCCGAGCAGCAGGCCGATGCGATCGCCTTTGCGCAACGCGATTCCTTCGAGGTCGACATCCTGCAAGGCATAACGCGTAAAGAGATGCAGGGGTGAGTCGAAACGCAGCAGCTCGTCGACTGTCGCATCGTCGGCTTTAGGCGACTGGCCGGTCTCCAGCAGCGCCTTCAATCCGTTGCCGATGCCGTGCACCGTCGCCTCGTGCCCCGCATTCAGCAACAGAATGCAAGTCGTCGCAAGCTCATCCTCGCTGAGGCGGCCGCCGTCCGCTTCGGCCTCGATGAGGCGACTGATCAGGTCATCCCGGGGTTCCCGGCGCCGCGCGACAATGCATTCGCGTACGAAGCGCGCGAAGTCGCGCGCGGCTTCGGCGGCCGAATCCTCGACGGCGCGCGTGACGCCGAATTGATACATCGCGACCATGCGATGCGACCAATCGAGCAATTGCGCCGCCATCTCCTGAGGCGCGCCGATCAGTTGCGCGATCACGGCGACGGGAATCGGCGTCGCGAAGGCGCCGATAAGGTCCGCCTCGCCGTCCTCTTCGAATCCATCGATCAATTCATGCGCAAGCGCCGCGATGCGCGGCGCAAGCCGCTCGACCTGGCGCGAGACGAAGGCGCGGTTGACCAGCGCCCGCAAGCGCGTGTGCTCGGGCGGTTCAAGTTCGAGAAGCGAATGGCGTTCGATCGCCCAGAACGGCTCGAGATGCTCGGCCGGCTCGGGCCACCCGAGGCTTTCTCGGCTCGCCACATGCAGAATCTGGCGCCCGAACCGCCGATCGCGCAACAGCGCCGAAACCGCGCTATGGCGGCTGAAACACCAGAAGCCGTAGTTCTCCCAGAAGAACGCGGGCGCCGCGGCGCCGATCTCGCGATAGGCCGGATAGGGGTTCTGAAAGAATTCGGGATTTCGGGGATCGAGGCGAACACAGCGGCGGGCGGCGTCGATATGCAGCGACATGACCGAACCTTCAACGCAGGGGATAGACGGCTTCCACGAAATAAGGCCCGCCGCCGACCGAATCTCGCGCCGAATAGAGCACAAACCGCGTCGCCTCGAATGCCGGCGCCGGCCCGCCTCCGCGCACGCTCAAATAATCCGCTATCGCCAGCGGCGAGGTCGAGCGCAGCCTCGCCAGCGTGACGTGAGGAAGAAAGTTCCGCGTCTCCGGCGGCAGGCCGAGCCGGCGGAGCCGGCGCTCCTGGGTCGCCTGCAATTCCATCAGCGCGGGGTTGGGCTTGATGCGGGCAATGATCGCCCGCGGCTTGTCGCCGCCAAACCAGTCCAGACCCTCGAACTCGATCGACACTGGCGGGCGGCGCACTTCGTCCAGATGCTCGGCGATCTCGCTCGCTGTGCGGATATCTACGTCGCCGATGAAACGCAACGTGACATGATAATCTTCAGGATCGATCCAGCGCGCTCCGAAAACGCCGCCCCGCATCGACGCGAGCCATTCGGCGGCGTCCGCGGGCAATTCAATTCCGGTGAACAACCGGGGCATCGCCAGCTCCGCGAAGCGTTTCTTTTCCGTCCGACTGCGCGCGTCACGCGCATTTCAAGCCATCGGACGGATGGCCTTAGTGAAAGAAGTAGCTGAGTCCGACGCGAACCGCCTGCCCGTCGCGCGATTGGGCGCAACAGCCGTCCGCGTCGAGCTTGGTCGATGTCGCGCCCAACGAACGCGCGTAGTCGTATTCGGCCCGCAACGCGACCCGGTCGGTCATCATGTATTCGAGGCCCGCCCCCAAGGTCCAAGAGGTGTCGAAAATGTCGCCGCGCATATTGCCGTTTGCCGTATTGGTCTGCTGGCTGTTGCTCAGCCCAAGGCCCAAAGCGACATACGGCAGGAAGCGCCCGAAGGCGTAGCCCGCCCGCCCCCGGATGTCGCCGATGAAATACTCTTCGTATTGTGTAAGCGCCGCGCCCGGTTGCGGCCCCGAGCCGCGCACGGAGGCGAAGTCGGTCGACCCGTCGATGCCGACCATCGCGTCGCCGAACATCCAGTTTCGGCCGGAGTAAATGCCAAACAGGCCGCCGCTTGCGGAGAACGAAGTCGACTCTACAGGGCCCGAGGTCGACACTGAAGAATTCGCGTAGCCGGCCTCGACGCCGAAGTAGCTGCCCGACCAGTCCACTGCGCCCATGGGCGCCGGCGGGCGCTTCTGCCCGTCGACCGTGGAGATCAAACCGATCCTGACATATTGCACGCCGCCGCCGGTCCGGTAGGCGACGCCGCCGAGCTCATAGTTGCCGTTGGACAACCCCTCGTAGAGATATTCGAGGCGCAAATTGGAGTTGCCGAGGATCGGCAGATATATCTTGAAGTCGACGCCGGCTCCGAGCGTCCAGCCGGGGCGCAGGTTCGCGGCGCTGACATTTTCGTACGGCGGCTGATAGGATTGCACGAGGTAGTTGTAAGCCAGCCCACCCGCCACGAATGGCGTAAAGTCGCCGATCTGATAGCCCGCCAGACCGCGCGCATGCAGCGCGTAGACGCTGTCAACCTGCGTACCGAGCGAACCCGCGGGACCGGAGAACTTCTGCGTCAGCGAATTCGAATCGATGTCGCCCTCAACCCCGAGCACCCAGGGGCTGAAGAGCCACTTGTAGCCGATCAGCACGCCGGTGTTGTAGCCCGGCGACATGCTGCTCTCGCCGCTTCCGCTCGGACGGGTCGTCAGCCCTCCGAAGGCGCCGCCGATGAAAGCGCCCGCATAAAACCCCGAAGCGACGCCTGCGGATGCCGGCGCGGGCGGCGGCGGGGATTGGGCCGGCGGCAAATCCGCGGCGAGCGCCGAAATCGGCGCCAAGCCGAGAATCGCAGAAAGGAGAGGTGTTGCAAGACTACGCATTTCCGTTCGCCTTCACGCGTTCTTTCGGCCTTGGGCGTCGTTCTCAGGTCGGCCCGGGAGCCGGCGTCGGCTTCGCGGCCGGAGCGTCGGCGTTGGCTTCGGCGCCGAGCGCAGCGGCGACCCGCAATTCGATTTCCTCCGAAAGCGAGCGCGCAATCCGAAGTTCCGAATCGCGCGCCGCGCGAAGATTGGAGTAATTCTGCAGGGTTCGGTCATAAGGCGCAAACGCGACGGCGGTGCCTCGATAGATCAGCTTGCCGCCTTCGATCTTGGTCAGAAGGAACGAGGCGGTGCCCATGACGGTCGCCGAGGTCGCGATCCCGATCTGAGATTCCACGGTCGGCGTCTGAACGGACTGGTTCACCGTGATCACCAATTTGTACTTTGGCGTCGGGGTTTCGCCGGTTCCGTTCATGCGGGTGACAAGATCGTCCGCGAGGTAAGCGCCGATGCGCTCCTTGATGGGTTCGACCTTCACTTCGCGCAGCTTCTCGCTCAGGCCGGGATTGGCCGCCTCGCCGTAGAGCGGCTGAAAGCAGCCGGTCAGCCCCAGCAGGGCGCCGAGGACGCCGAGGACGCGCAGGCGATCAAACGACGACATTGACGATCCTTTGAGGAACGACGATCACTTTCTTGACCGGCTTATTATCTATCGCCCGGACCACGGCGTCGAGCGCCAGAGCCGCCGCGATGACCGATTTTTCATCGGCGTCCCGTTCGATGGTCAGGTCGGCGCGTTTGCGGCCATTGATCTGCACCGGCAACGTGATGTGCGTCGCGACGATAAGCGAACGGTCGATCTCAGGCCACGGACTTTGCGAGACGAGGCGCTCGTGGCCGAGCACAGTCCAGCATTCCTCGGCCAGATGCGGCATCATCGGCGCGAAGGCGTGCACGAGCATGTCGCCGGCCTCGGCGAAGGCGAAGCGCAGATCCGCCGGAATTTCGGCCTTGTCGATCGCGCCAACCGCCGAAGAGAGCGTGTTGGCGAGCTCGTAGATCGAGGCGATCGCGACATTGAAGCGCAGGCGCTCGATGTCGTCCTCGATCTTGGCTAGCGCGGCGTGCGCGGCCTGGCGGATCCTCGTCGCCTCGGGCGAGAAGGCGGCGGGCTTGGCGGGCCTTGCCTCGCCCACCACGCGCTCGATCTCGCAGATGAGCCGCCACAAACGCTGGGTCTGCTTGTAGGCCCCCTGCACGCCGGCCTCGGTCCAGATCACGTCACGGTCGGGCGGCGAATCCGATAGCATGAACCAGCGCGCCGTATCCGCTCCATAGGTCGCGATGATTTCGTCGGGGTCGACGGTGTTGCGCTTCGACTTCGACATTTTCTCGATCGGGCCGATCTCGATCGGCGCATCGCCTTTTAGCGAGAAAGCCCTCCGCCCGCCGCCGTCGGTCTCGATGCGGATTTCGGACGGCGGCACCCACTGTCCCTGCTGATCGCGGTAGGTCTCGTGCACGACCATGCCCTGCGTGAACAGCCCTGCGAACGGCTCATCGAGACCGAGGTGCCCGCATTTGCGCATCGCGCGGGAGAAGAAGCGGGAATAGAGCAGATGCAGGATCGCATGCTCGACGCCGCCGATATACTGGTCGACCGGCAGCCACGCGTTGGCGACATCCGGCGTCGTCGGCGTCTTTTCGTTCCAGGGATCGGTGAAGCGCGCGAAGTACCAGGACGAGTCGACGAAGGTGTCCATCGTGTCGGTCTCGCGCCGCGCCGGCGCGCCGCATTGCGGACAGGCGACATGCTTCCAGGCGGCATGGCGGTCGAGCGGGTTGCCGGGCGCATCGAAGGCGACGTCGTCCGGCAAGCGCACCGGCAGATCGGCGGCGGGGACCGGCACGGTTCCGCAAGCCTCGCAATGGATGATCGGGATTGGGCAACCCCAGTAGCGCTGGCGCGAGATGCCCCAGTCGCGCAGCTTGTAATTGACCTGCCGGCGGCCTTGCGGGCGGTTGCCGAGGGTGGCGGCCTCGAGGCGGCGGGCGACCTCCTCCTTGGCCGCGGCGATCGTCATGCCGTCGAGGAAGCGAGAATTGATCATGAGGCCGTCGCCGTCGTAGGCGACCTTGTCGATCGTGAACGCAGCCGGGTCGACGTCGGGAGGACAGACGACCGGCGTGGCGCCGAGACCGTAGACATTGACGAAGTCGAGGTCGCGCTGATCGTGGGCGGGACAACCGAAGATCGCGCCGGCGCCGTAGTCCATCAGGACGAAATTGGCGACATAAACCGGCAGACGCCAGTCGGGATCGAACGGGTGCACGACGCGAATGCCGGTGTCGTAGCCTTTCTTCTCCGCCGTCTCGATCGCTGCGACCGAGGTTCCGATGCGACGGCATTCCTCGATGAACTCGCCAAGCTTGGGATCGTGGCGCGCCGCGGCGGCCGCGAGCGGATGATCGGGCGCGACCGCCATGAACTTGGCGCCGAACAGCGTATCCGGGCGCGTCGTATATATCTCGAGTTCGCTGTGGTCCTCGACCTTGCCGAGCGTGGCCGGATCGATCGCGAAGCGCACCAGCAGACCTTCCGAGCGGCCAATCCAGTTGCGCTGCATCAGCCGGACCTTCTCCGGCCAGCGATCGAGACCGTCGAGGCTGTTCAGCAGATCCTCGGAATAATCCGAAATCTTCAGGAACCATTGCGTGAGTTCGCGCTGCTCGACGACAGCGCCCGAACGCCAGCCGCGCCCGTCCACCACCTGCTCGTTCGCGAGCACCGTATGGTCGACAGGGTCCCAATTGACCTTCGACTTTTTGCGAGCGACCAAACCCGCGGCGAGGAAATCCAGAAACAGTTTTTGCTGGTGCTTGTAGTAGCTGGGGTCGCAAGTGGCGATCTCTCGCGACCAGTCGAGCGAAAGCCCCATCGACTTGAGCTGTCCGCGCATCGTGTCAATGTTGGCGTAGGTCCATTTGGCCGGATGGGTCTTGTTCTGCATCGCGGCATTTTCGGCGGGCATGCCAAAGGCGTCCCACCCCATGGGATGCAGCACGTTGAAGCCGCGGGCGCGCCGGAATCGCGCCACGACGTCGCCCATCGCGTAATTGCGCACATGACCCATGTGGATACGCCCCGACGGGTACGGGAACATCTCGAGAACGTAGTATTTCGGCCGGGAATCCAGGCCCTTGGTGGCGAAGACCTCCTGGTCGGACCAGATCTTCTGCCACTTCCGCTCGGATTCGCGGACATTGTAACGCTCGGGCCGCATGGGGGACGGGTCTCTTTTTCAAGCTGAATTCGGAAATCGGCCGGGACAAAACATGATTTGGCGGGAGGGGTCAAATCTCCATATTCGGCCGCCGGGCCCGCTCCGCCTTTCGTTCTAGGCCGCTCTCGTTTACGAAAGATCAATTGCGACCGCGGCCTCCACCGGCCGCCAACCCGGCGATTTCTCATGAGCTATCCCCTGCGCGAACCGGTGTTGCACTCAACTCCCGTGCTGGAACTGCGCCCCACGCAGATGACCGTCGGCCTGCGCGAGGTCGCCATGAAGCGCAAGGCCTGGCGCGAGCGCGATCGTGCCGACCTCGAGAAGCTGCTGGGCTCGCACATGATTCCGGTGGTTCTCGGCCCCGACCGGCAGCGCTACATCATCGACCATCACCATCTCGCGCGCGCCCTGCACGAGGAGGGCATCGACGACGTTTTCGTCACGATCGTCGCCGACCTGCACAAGCTCGACGTCCACAGCTTCTGGAACATGATGGATTTCCACGGATGGACCCATCCGTTCGACGGCAAGGGACGGCGGCGCGACTACAAGGACCTGCCCAAGTCCATCAAGGGGTTGCAGGATGACCCGTATCGCGCGCTGGCGGGCGAATTGCGCAATATCGGCGGTTTCGCCAAGGATTCGACGCCGTATTCCGAGTTCGTCTGGGCGGATTTCCTGCGCTTGCGCATCAAGCCGAAGGCGCTGGCGCGCGATTTCCCGGAGGCGTTGCAGCGGGCCTGGCAATTGGCCAAGTCGGACGAGGCGAGCTACCTGCCCGGCTGGTGCGCGCCCCACGGCCAGTCGCCGACTCTGGAGACGACACGCAAGAAGCCGAAGCCGGTCGCCCCCTATGTTCCCCCCAAAACTTGAGCGCGCCACCCTCGCCGCCCGCCATTGACAATCCCCGCGCGAGCGGGGAAACCACCGCTCCCTAATCCATCCCCCGAGTTCGCCATGTCGCACGCCGCTCTGCAGAGCCTGATCGAAAACGCCTTCGAGGATCGCGCCTCGATCAACCCTCAGACCCACGGCGACGTTCGCGACGCCGTCGACCGCGCGTTGGCTCTGCTCGACCGCGGCGAGGCGAGGGTCGCGGAAAAAATCGAGGGCGCGGTTGGGCCGAATTCCTGGAAGGTCAACCAATGGCTGAAGAAGGCGGTGCTGCTTTCTTTCCGCTTGAACGACAATCAGGTCATCGAAGGCGGCCCGGGCGGCGCAACCTGGTGGGATAAGATCCCGTCGAAGTTCGCGGGTTGGGGCGCCGATGCGTTCAACAATGCCGGATTTCGCGCCGTGCCCGGCTGCATCGTGCGCCATTCCGCCTTCATCGCGCGCGACGCGGTGCTGATGCCGAGTTTCGTGAACCTGGGCGCCTACGTCAACTCCAAGACCATGGTCGACACCTGGGTGACGGTCGGCTCTTGCGCACAAATCGGCAAGAACGTGCATCTTTCCGGCGGCGTCGGCATTGGCGGCGTGCTGGAACCGCTGCAAGCCAATCCAACCATCATCGAGGACGATTGCTTCATCGGCGCCCGCTCGGAAGTGGTCGAGGGCGTGATCGTCGGCCAGGGCTCGGTCCTCTCGATGGGCGTCTTCATCTCGGCCTCGACCAAGATCGTCGACCGCGCGACGGGTAAGGTTCATGTCGGCTACGTCCCGCCCTATTCCGTCGTCGTTTCAGGCTCGCTGCCTGGCAAGCCGTTTGCCGACGGTTCCCCCGGCCCCTCGCTCTATTGCGCCGTCATCGTCAAGACGGTCGACGCCCAGACGCGCTCAAAGACCGGCATCAACGACCTGCTGAGAGACTGATGGCCGAGGCCGCGAGAAGCTCCGACTTCCGATCCCTGTATCGCGTCAGCGAAGGCGTCATCGATCGCACGACCTGGATTCGCGCCAGCCTTCCGCTGGCCGCGATCCTTCTCGTGCTGACGCTCATCGCGATCTGGATCGCGCCGAGCAAGCCCCGGGATCTCTCCGCCGAGGCGCTGTTCGATCCTGGCGTGATTCTCGTGCATGCTTACTTTCTGCTCTACGCCTTCGCCCTCCTCCTCTGCGCGGTCGCCGAATATTTCGTCAGCGCCAAACGCTTCGCGGACCGAGGCAAGCCGGGCGCCCTCGCCGGCCTCGCGCCGTTCGCGTTGCTCGTAGCCGGCGCCGCCAACTGGTTCCAGCCCCGCTCGGAAGGCGCCATGCCGCCCTGGTTGACCTATGTTTTCGACTTCGCCGCCATCGCCATCGTCGTCTGGAGCGTGGTCGAACTCGGATTTGGCGAAAGCCGGAAGCGATGAGGCTGGAAAACTGACGATAAGTAATTGATATAAAATATATTTTTATCGCTTTTTGTTTGCGTTGAGCGATATTTTCTTGCCCTCGGACGCGGCTCGGGGCATATTGGTTAATGCTGGATCATGGCGTCGCGAGCGACGGCCGTGCTCACCTTCCCCGACATCACGGACAATCGACATGCCGCCTGCCGTCGCGAAAACTCGCGCGCGCCTACCCGCGCGCGCCAAACTTGGCCCCCGGATCCTCGCGGCGATGGCCGCGGGCGCGAGCGTCGACGACATCGCGACGGCGGAACGGCTCTCACCCAAGCGGGTCGAGAGATTGCTAGGCGCCGAGTTGCAGCGCCGTTGGGTTGCCCCCGCCTATGATTACGCGCGACTGCAGATCGCGCGCCTCGAGGGCATGATCACGAAGCTGACGGTGCAAGCGAGCGCCGGCGACCTGGCCTCGATCGACCGTCTGCTGCGGATCATGGATCGGCTCGACCGCTATCACGGCTTCAGCAAGCCTACGGTGGCAGCGACGGAGGATTATGAAATCATCCATCAGAAGTTGATGGCGAAAATCAACAACGCCGTGGGTCGGTTGCCGGCTCCGTCCCGGGACGACTCATGAGAAGGCCGGCGTCGAGCAGACGCGCGAACAGAGCGCCGCGCCGCGCCGCGGCCGCCAGAACGGGCTCGGTGCGACAAGCCGTCGCGAAGTTCAGCGATCTCATCAAGCTGAACCCGGCCGAACGGGCCCGCGCGCTCGCCAGCCTGACCTCGAAGGAATGCGCGCAGCTCTATTACGACTGGGCCTTCTGGAGCCGCTCGGAGCAAAAGCCGCCGGAAGGCGACTGGATCTATTGGCTGATCCTCGCCGGGCGGGGCGCCGGCAAGACCCGCTCGGGCGCGGAGGCGGTTCGCGAATGGGCGCGGACCTTCTCCATCGTCAACCTGATTGGCGCGACCCACGACGACGTGCGCGACATCATGGTGCTGGGCGAATCCGGCGTGATGGCGATCTGTCCCGGGGACGAGAGGCCGCGCTACGCCCGCGCGTCTCAGCGGCTCACCTGGCCGAACGGGGCGGTGTCGCTCCTGTTTTCCGCCGAGGAGCCCGACCGCCTGCGCGGCAAGCAGCACATGAAACTCTGGCTCGACGAACTCGCCGCGTGGCGCCATGCCGACGCCTTCGATCAGGCGATGCTCGGACTTCGGCTCGGGGACAGACCGCAGGCGGTCATCACCACGACGCCGCGCCCGACAAAGCTGATCAAACTACTCGCCGCGGACACGAATGCGATCGTCACGCGCGGCTCGACCTTCGACAATCAGCACCACTTGGCCGAAGCGTTCTTGAAGCGCATCGCGGCGCGCTACGAGGGCCGCACGATCGGCCGGCAGGAGTTATTCGCGGAGATCGTGGAGGAGGCGCCCGGCGCGCTCTGGACGCGCGCGCTGATCGAGCGCCAGAGGCTCGCGCCCGACGCGGCGGAGCCATATTCCGAGATCGTCGTGGGCGTCGACCCGCCCGCCCGATCCGGCGCCAAAGCGGACGAATGCGGCATTCTCGTCGTCGGCAAGACTCCGACGGGGCGCATCCATGTGCTGGCGGACCTCTCAAGCCAGGGCGAGACTCCGGGCCAATGGGCGGCGCGCGTCGTCGCCGGCTTTCGCCGTTTCAAGGCCAATCGCGTCGTCGCGGAAATCAACAATGGCGGCGACATGGTGGTTGATGTGCTGCGTCAGAGCGAAGCGAACCTGCCGGTGCGCAGAGTGACGGCGACGCGCGGCAAATTCCTGCGCGCGGAGCCGGTCGCCGCCGCCTACGAGCGCGGCGTCGTGCATCATCTGGGCGAATTTCGTCAGCTCGAGGACCAGCTCTGCACGCTGACGCCGGATTTCGACGCGCGCGTGGCGGGCTTCTCGCCCGACCGCGCGGACGCCCTGGTCTGGGCTATCGCCGACCTGATCGGGCCGGAAGCGCCGGCGACGGACGCCATGATCGACTTCTACGCGCGGGCGTCCGGCGCAAAGTGATCGATCAACGCCGGGGATCGAATTCCGGCGTCACGACTTCGTGCAGCGTATCGCCGAGCTTGCGGTGAAATTCGGCCGCGGTGAATTGCGCATTGACCATGTCGGTCTTGTCTTCCTGGGGCTGCGGACATTGCGCATCGGCGCCGGCGATTCCGTGGCCTTTCAAATAAGCCTTGAAATCCGCCTCCAGACGCTCGCGGTCCTTCGGCGCGGAAAATACCGGGGTGATCCAGATATCCTTTCCGCCGGCGCCCTCCGCGACGCAGAACGTCCAGCCCGCCTCAGCCGGCGCGGCCGCCAGCAGGATCAGCGTTGCGATCAGGACTCGCCCGGCGAGGGCGCGCATGGGGCGGCTCCAGTTGGCTGAGGCTTCGGAACGCCAAATCAAAATGATTGTTGCGACAAGAGCTTGCCATAAGGGCCGGCGAGGCGGCGCGCAAGCGGAGCCGGGGGTCGAAAATAAATGCGCAAAAAGCTTGACGACTTACGCCGTTCCCGTTATGTTCTTTTATAGTGGAACTCGTGTGAGCAAGAGCCGGGAGGCCGCCGCGCGATCGCCCTCCCCCAGCCATTTCGATGTCCCTCGCCGCAGCGCATTGCCCGGAGCCGCCCCCTCATGGATCTCGATCTCTTCCTGCCTCTCGCCAAAGTCGACGCCGACCGCAGAACGGTCGAGGGCGTCGCGACCGCCGAGCGCCCCGACCGCGCTGGCGAGATCTGCGACTATGCGTCAACCAAGCCCTATTTCGAGGCCTGGTCGGCGGATGCGGAAGCGGCGAGCGGCGGGACGCGTGCCCGGGATCAAGAGTGACCAAAACGGATATGCTCGCGCGGATCGCGTCTTTCCGACAACAGCCTGCGATTGGGCCGTTTGTCAGCGCCCGACCGTCGGGGCCCGAAATTGCCGCCGCGGTTTCAACTGTATCGAGCGTCGCCGAGGTTCAAGCCTCGTTGAACAGCCTCGGCGCAGAACCACAATTGCAGATCGACGGCCAATATGGCCCGTCGACGTCCGCGGCGATTGCGGCCTTCCAGGCCTCGCACGGGTGTTCGATCGACGGGATAGCCGGAGAGCAAACCTGTGCGGCCATCGAAACCGCGCTGGCGGCGTTGGGCGCCGCCCGCGGCTGATCCCATCGCCTTTCCCGTCACGAAATCATTGCGCGCGGGGTCGCAGGGCCGCCGCCGATCTCGCGCGCCTTTTCCCTGCGGCCGCCTCAGCGGTGACTTTCCTATGACTGGTTTCAAAACATTCGTCGTCGGCCTCGCTCTGGCCGTTCTCCCCCAGGCCATCACATTCATCACCAACTTCGACTTTGTGAAGGCATTCGGGCTTTCCCCGAACGCGGCGACGCTGATCGGACTGGTGATGATCGGCCTTCGCGCCGCGACCTCGACGGCGATGTTCAAATCTTCATGAAATCCGTGCGCCGGCGGTCCCCGGCGCAGCCCTCAACTGAGATGTCCAAAATGAAGAGACTCGTTCTGATGACGAGCGCCGTCGCGCTCGGCTGCCTTTCACTGGCTGCTTGTACGTCGACCGGAATGCTAAACCCGACCGCTTCGTCGGATCTTCAAAGCGCCCTGGCTGTCGCCTGCCCGGTCCTCAATGTCGTGCAGTCCTCCAACATCGCGCTCAATGCATACCAGAAATCGGCCTTGACGACGCTCGCTCTCGCCTGTCCGCCCAACCCTCCGCCCACCAGTGCGATCGTGGCGGCGAGCGACATCGTGAGCGCTTATACGATCCTGCAGCCGCTGATGAAACAATAGCGGCCGCCAGGCGCCGCCGCCGCGCAACCCTTGCGGCGGCGCCGGCAAGCGGACGCCGTAACCGACGAGACAAGGAAGACTTCGCATGACGATCGCACCGACAGAAAATGCGTCCTGGGGCATAGCGCAGTGGGTTATCACGGGAACAGCGACCCTGTTCGCCAGCGCTCTGGCCTTCATTTGGCGCCTGATGCTCAGGCTGGAGAAGCTGGAAGCCGCGCAGACACTGCAACGGGCTCATTTCGAGGCCATCCGATCGGTCGCTGACAACGCGATGCTGCGCCTCGCCGAACGACTGGAGCGAATTCAGGACGATCAATCGCGCCTGCGAGAGGCGGTCGGCGCACTGCCGACGCGAGCGGACCTGCGCGACCTGGAAGATCGCCTGAACGAACAACACGCCGCGCTCGTGACGCGGCTGGATCGGGCGATCGACGTCTGATCGGATCACTCGCGCTGCGACTTCAACTCTCTCATCATCAATTCGCGAGGCGGGCGAACTGGGCGCTCGTTTCTCAGCGTGACCACGCGAACTTCCGCTTCGACCAGGATTTGCCGTTCACGAAAGATCCGCTGTTCGAATTCGATGATCGCGCCGCGGGCGCCCGCCATGAGCGTGGTTACCGTCAACGCGTCGTCCATCAGCGCGGGGGCGAGATATTCGATCTGCAGACCGCGAACTGCGAAAATCAGGCCCGAGGCGCCCGACAACGCGCGATGCTCGAATCCACGCGCCCGCAGCCACTCGGTTCGGCCGCGTTCCAGGAACCGCAAATACGATGCGTGATAGACGCGGCCGGAAAAGTCGGTGTCTTCGTAATAGACGCGCAAGTCGAGATCGTGCTTCATGCCAAAGGCGTCCCTTGCGCCATATCCGCCGGCCGAACCGGCGGCGTCAGACTAACCGCGTCAACGGATCGCGCCTAGTGCGTGGCCTCGGATCGGCGCGCCTTTGACGCCTCCGGCGCGCGATGTTATGCGCCGCGCCATGCGGATCATATTCATGGGCGCTCCGGAATTCGCCGTGCCGGCGCTCGACGTTCTTGTGGAACTCGGCGTCGACATCGCTGCAATCTACAGCAAGGCGCCGCGGCCTGCCGGGCGCCGCGGACTGGAATTGACGAAGACGCCGGTGCACGCGCGCGCCGAGCAATTCGGCCTGCCGGTGTTGACCCCGGCCTCGTTGCGCAATGAAGAGGCGCAAGCGCAATTTCGGGCGTTTGGCGCCGACGCCGCCATCGTCGCGGCTTACGAACTCATTCTGCCGGCTCCCGTGCTTGCGGCGCCGAGGCTGGGATGCTTCAATCTCCACGGGTCCATCCTGCCGCGCTGGCGCGGAGCGGCGCCGATCCAGCGCGCCATAATGGCTGGCGATCGCGAGACCGGCGTCGATCTGATGCGGATGGAGGAAGGGCTGGACACCGGCCCTGTGGCCCGCGAGGCGCGCGTTCCGATCCGCCCGACCGACACGGCTGGCGACATGACCAAGGTCCTGGCGCAACTCGGCGCTGAAATGCTCAGAAACAGCTGGAGCGAATTCGAAACCGGGCGCCTGATCTTCCGCGAACAATCCGCCGAGGGCGTCACCTATGCGCGCAAGATCGATAAGAGCGAGACGCCGATCGACTGGAACGCCGACGCCACTAGCATACGCAACCACATTCACGGATTGTCGCCGGCTCCAGGCGCCTATTCCGAGATGCTGATCGGCGATGCGCTCGAGCGCATCAAATTTCTGAGGGTCGAGGCCGTCAGCGCCGGCGGACCGCCGGGAACAATCCTGGATGATCAGTTCACCGTCGCCTGCGGCTCCGGCGCCATTCGGGCCCACGAAGCCCAGCGCGCCGGGAAGGCGCCAATGTCGGGCGCGCAATTGATGCGCGGCGGCAAACCGCGGGTCGGCGACGTCTTCACGCCCGCTCCAGGGCCTCGAGCCGGGCGCTGAGCGCGCGTTTCAGTTCGTCCTTGCCGCCCTCGGCAGCGCGAAGGATTTGCGTCGCCCTTAAGAAATCCAGCACGGAGAACCGGCTCACTGGCGGGCGCAACAGAATGTCGGGCGGTCTCCGCTTGATCTTTTCGGCCGTGATCGATCCTTGCATGATCTGTGCGCTGCCAAACATGGCGCCGAAAGGCGTCGGCAATCTGCGCTCGCGCATCCGGCCGCCGAAGGTCACATCCACGGCGATGACGATGTCTGCCTGATCGAACAGGAGATCATAGGGGAGCGGATTTACCGCCCCGCCGTCGACCAGCACCTTGCCGGCAAAGTCGACAGGGCGAAACATTCCAGGAATCGCCATCGAACCGGCGACCGCCGGCGCCAGCGCTCCGGAAGAAAACACGACGGCTGTGCAGGCATGAAAGTCGGTCGCGACGGCGAAGAAGGGAATCGCCAGTCGATTGAAATGATCGGGCACCTGGTCCGGCCAGAAGAGGTCGAGGCAGGTTTGCGCGTCGAGTTGAATCGGATTGCCGCCGCCCCTTAACAGAAGATCCGAGAAGCGACCGACGCGCGCGCGCAGCAAATTGGCCATCACTTGCGATCGATTGCGCAGCGCAGTGCCGACATGATCGCGGATCTCTCTGGCCTCCATCCCGGCGGCGTAAGCCGCGCCCACGATGGCGCCGATCGAGGTGCCCGATATCGCGACTGGGCGAACGCCGAGTTCATCGAGAACTTCCAGAGCGACGACATGCGCGAGCCCGCGCGCGCCGCCGCCTCCGAGCGCAATGGCGACAGACGGCGAGGCCTCGTCGCGAACCGGAGTGCGGCGCTTGTGCCCGGTCATTGAGCCGTCGACTTTGCAAGCGCCCGCGCGCCGATGTCCCGGCGGCAGAAACCTCCGGGAAAATCGAGGCGATCGACCGCGGAATAAGCCCGATCGTGGGCTTCGCGGACATCCGCGCCGAGCGCGGTCACCGCGAGCACGCGACCGCCATCGGCGACAATCGAGCCGCCCGAGCGGCGCGTGCCCGCATGCAGCACACGCACGCCGGGAATCGCCGCAGCGCGATCGAGCCCGCCGATCGGAGCGCCCTTCTCTACGGCGCCGGGATAGCCCCGCGCGGCCATGATCACGGCGAGCGCGGATTGTCGCGAAAACCTCGGCGGTCGATCCGGCAGCTTGCCAACCGCGGCGCCCTGAAGGAACTCCAGAAGATCGTCGTCGAGGCGCGCAAGTATCACCTCAGCCTCGGGGTCGCCGAACCGCACGTTGAATTCTATCAATTTCGGACCATCACGACCGATCATCAGGCCCACGAACAGAATGCCGCGGAATGGGGTTCCTCGCGCCGCCATCCCCGCCACCGTCGGCTCGACGATCTCACGCATCACGCGCGCGCCGAGTTCAGGCGTCATCACCGGCGGTGGGGAATAGGCGCCCATGCCGCCGGTATTGGGTCCAACATCGCCGTCGCCGACGCGCTTGTGATCCTGCGCGCTGCCGAAGGCCATCGCGCGGGCGCCGTCGCAGATCGCGAAGAATGAAGCCTCCTCGCCCGCCAGGAATTCTTCAACGACGACCTCCGAACCGGCCCCGCCGAAGGCGCCGTCGAACATGGAATTCACCGCCGCCTCGGCCTCTGCGAGCGACATAGCCACGACGACGCCCTTGCCGGCCGCCAGTCCGTCCGCCTTTACGACGATCGGCGCCCCTTGCGCGCGAACATAATCGAGCGCGGCGGCGCGCTCGACGAATCTGACGATAGGCGCCCGTCGGCACGCCGAATTCGCGGCAAAAATCCTTGGTGAAGCCCTTCGACCCTTCGAGCTGCGCGGCTGCGCGGCTCGGCCCGAAGCAGGCGACGCCGGCGGCGGCGAGATTGTCGGCGATCCCCGCCACCAGCGGCGCCTCCGGACCGACGATGACGAGGTCGATTGCATTCGCCTTGCAGAAGCTCACGATCGCCGGGGAATCGGAGAGGTCGAGTCTGACCAGCGTTGCGGCTTCGGCGCAGCCGGGATTGCCCGGCGCGACATAGAGGCGCTCAAGCCGCGGCGATTTCGCCGCGGCGAGCGCCAGGGCGTGTTCGCGGGCTCCAGAGCCGAGAATTAAAACCTTCATCCGCCTGCCTTCTCGAAAGACCCGCGCGCCCCCGCGGCGTTTGAGCAAGTCCGGCCCTCGGCGTCAAACGCCGATTTCAGCTACGCTCAGAAGCCATGCGCGGATCGCGGGCTCGGCGTCCTTGCGCGTCATTTCGCTCATCCGCCCTTGCAGGGAACGGACCTGCCCCAAGCCTCGCGCGGCGAGCTCCCGTCCCATATCCGTCGGCTCCAGACATTGAATGCGGCCGTTGTCCGGATGCGGGCGCCGGCTCAAGGCGCCTTTGCGTTCCAAATTCGCGACGATCACGCTCAGCGTAGGCGGAGTCAGTCGCTCGACGCGCGCCGCCTCCGCGCTGCTGATCCCCGGCCTATCCACGACGATGCGCAACACAGCAAATTGCGCCGGCGTGAGATCCAGCGGCGCCAGAGCGCGCTCAGCTGCGGTTCGAAGCGCCGCCGCCGCGCGGCGCACAAGATCGTCCAAATCCATCGTCAGCCCCGGACATGACGCCGCGAGGTCGCAGCGACCCTCGCGGCATTTTTAATTTGCCAATATTGTTAGAATTCTAATATTTGAATTCATACTTTGCCAAGACCTCTCCCGGTTCGAAAGCCGCGGCCTGGTGCCCCCTCCCTTGCTCCGCGGCGGTCCGCGCCTATGTTCAGGCGGCGCGGGAACGGATTTGCCCATGCGGCGTCCAAAAGGGAATTTACATCATGCCGATGAATCGCGTTTTAGCTCTGTGCGGCGTCGCCGCGGCGTTGGCGCTCAGCATACCCGCACTCGCCGATTCGGCCGATCCCGACCTGATCTTCCGCAAGTCGACGACGTTCAAGCTATTGACGCCGAATGACAAACTGGCGGTCTATGGCATCGACGATCCGGTCGTCGAGGGCGTCGCCTGCCACTACACGGCGCCGGAAAAGGGCGGTCTTGCCGGCGCTTTCGGCCTTGCCGAGCAGACCTCGGACATTTCGCTCGCCTGCCGACAATACGCGCCGATCAAATTCAAGGGCAAATTCGAGCAGGGCGAGGTCGTGTTCACCGAGCGGCGCTCGATATTCTTCAAGAAAATGCAGATCGTGCGCGGCTGCGACACCAAGCGCAACATCTTGATCTATATGACCTATACGGACAAGCTGATCGACGGATCGCCGAAGAACTCGACCTCGACCGTGCCGATCGAGCCGTGGGGCGGCCAAACGGACACGCCCAGGTGTTCGGATTTTGTGCGTTGACCGGCCGCCGGGAGTTCAATCCCTGCAGTTGATCACATAGGGTTCGGGCGCCGTGGAGATCTTGGTCGCCGATTCGGTGAACTGGCTTTGCGGCCCAAAGCTGACCGCGGCGCCGTGGCCGTGAGCTTCGCACCAGGCGTCGGCGACGACCTGGCCGCATTCGGCCCCTCCAGCAAGGCAGTCCTGAAGGCCATAGCCATCGTTTGCGGCGATCACGAATTCATGGGTCTCGCCCGCGAGGGCGCCGCCAGGGGCCCCCGCGGCAATGGCGAGCGCAAACGAAAACACAGAGAGCGACGAACGCTTTAAAATCATGGAGAAGCTCTTCGGGCGCCGGGTCCCGTTGGTTGCGGACGGGTGAATGAAATCTGCGGCAATTGAATGAAGCGCGAGTTAACGCGCCAGGAGATTCCGCACAAGCAACTTTAGTTCGGCCCGACGCTTGACATGCGCGCCGCCGTGCGAGAGGAAGACGTTATGACGCGCATGCTCCTCATTTGCCGAGCTCGAATTATTAGCCGCTAGTTCTCGCGCTGGCTGGTTCGCGTCTTCTTTTCCACATATCAGAGAAGCGGGCGGCCGGTCGGCGCCGGCGCATGTCCGATTGTGGAAAATCCGATGTCCTTGACCCTGAAATTGCACAGCACTTCGACGCGAAAGAAGGAGGCGTTCCGCCCGCTCGACGCCCGGGCTGTGCGGATGTACGTGTGCGGGCCGACGGTCTACGACTACGCCCATATCGGCAACGCGCGGCCGGCCATCGTTTTCGACGTGCTGTTTCGCCTGTTGAGACATGTCTACGGCGAAGACGCGGTGGTTTACACCCGCAACATCACCGACGTCGACGACAAGATCAACGCGCGCGCACGGCGGGATTTTCCGGACCTCGCCTTCAATGAGGCGATCGCGCGGGTCACGGCGGGCACGGAGACGCAATATCATGAGGATGTCGCCGCGCTCGGCTGCCTCGCGCCGACACATGAGCCGCGCGCGACCGCCCATATCGACGAAATGCGCGCGTTGATCGAGCGCCTGGTCGCACGCGGCGTCGCCTATGTCGCCGAGGATCATGTGCTGTTCTCGCCCTCGGCCATGGACGCCCTGCCCGGCGCGCCGCGTTACGGATCGCTGGCGCGCCGTTCGCTCGACGAAATGCTCGCCGGCGCCCGCGTGGATGTCGCCCCCTACAAGCGCGACCCGATGGATTTCGTGCTCTGGAAGCCTTCCAAATCCGAGGAGCCGGGGTGGCGGAGCCCTTGCGGGATAAAGGCGCAAGGACGGCCGGGCTGGCATATCGAATGCTCGGCGATGTCGATGGCGACGCTGCTGCGCCCCTATGGCGGCGGCCTGACCTGCGAGGATCCTTCGAAGAACACTTTCGATATTCACGGCGGCGGCATCGATCTCGTGTTCCCGCACCACGAGAACGAGATCGCGCAGTCCTGCTGCGCCTTCGGCAGTTCGCGCATGGCGAATGTCTGGATGCACAACGGCTTCCTGCAGGTCGAAGGCGAGAAAATGTCGAAGAGCCTCGGCAATTTCATCACCATCAACGAGTTGCTGCGCACGGACAAATTCGACGGGCGCGCTTGGCCCGGCCCGGCGCTGCGCTTTGCGATGCTGCGCACGCATTATCGACAACCGATCGACTGGACCGCGCGCGCGCTGGAGGAGAGCGAAAAGGCGTTGCAGCGCTTCGCCGAGATCGCCGATGCAGCGAAATCGCCTGCGCTCGCCCCGTCACAGGACTTGCTCGCCGCGCTCGCCGACGACCTCAACACGCCCGCGGCCATCGCGCATTTACACAAGCTCGCACAACAATCGCGCGATGACGCGCATGCGGCGGCCCAGCTCGGCGTCGATTCCGCATTCCTGGGCCTCGACCTCGCCGCCATCCAACGCGAGGCCGCGGCGCCGGCGATCGGCGAGGCGCTGCGCGCCCGCATCGAGGCCTTGGTCGAGGAGCGTCTCGCGGCGCGGCGCGCCAAAGACTGGGCCGCGTCGGATCGACTGCGCGCGGAACTCGAGGCGCTCGGCGTAGCGTTGAAGGATTCGAAGGACGGCACGACCTGGGAGGCGAGGCGATGAGCGCGATCGGCCTTCGACCATTCCTGCCGGCCGACGCCCCGCGGTGCCTTGCCATCTTCGTCGCCGCCATCGACGAACTGGCCGGCGACGACTACGACGAGGACCAACGCGAAGCCTGGAAGGCAAGCGCGGACGACGCGGCTGCGTTCGCCAAGCGCTTGGCCGCTTCACTCACTCTTGTGGCGACCCTAAATGGCGAAAACGTCGGCTTTGCGAGCCTGAAGGGCGCCGACGTCATCGACATGCTTTATGTCGATCCCGCAAGCGCGCGCCGCGGCGTCGCCTCTACGCTGATCGAAGCCCTGACGCGGCTCGCGCAGGCGCGCGCCGCCGAGCGCCTGACCAGCGACGTCAGCGACACCGGCAAGCCCTTGTTCGAGCGGCTGGGCTTTTCCGCCCAGCGCCGCAATCTCGTGACCGTCGGCGACCAATGGCTGGCCAACACCACCATGTCCAAGACGCTCGCCAAGACCGCGCCGCCCGCCAGCCCGACGACGCGCCATTGAAGGACAGAAGATGACCCGGGAACGCCTCTACCTCTTCGACACGACGCTGCGCGACGGCGCGCTGACGACGGGCGTCGATTTCTCGATCGAGGACAAGCGGCAAATCGCAGTGCTGCTCGACGAGCTCGGCATAGACTATATCGAGGGCGGCTATCCCGGCGCCAATCCGATCGACACGACCTTCTTCCAGCGCAAACCGACTCAGCGCGCGCGCTTCTGTGCGTTCGGCATGACCAAACGGCCGGGGCGCTCGGCCGCCAACGATCCCGGCGTGGCGTCTTTGCTCGCGGCCGACGCCGACGCGATCGTGTTCGTCGCCAAGACCTGGGACTATCACGTCCATGTCGCGCTCGGCTGTACGCTGGAGGAAAACCTCGTCTGCATCGCCGACAGCGTGAAGGCCGCCATCGCCTCCGGACGCGAGGCGATGGTCGATTGCGAGCATTTCTTCGACGGCTTCAAGGCCAATCCGTCCTACGCGCTCGATTGCGCACGCACCGCGCTCGAGGCGGGCGCGCGCTGGGTCGTCCTGTGCGACACCAACGGCGGCACGCTGCCGGACGAGGTCGAGCGCATCGTCGGCGAAGTCGCGCGGATCGTGCCGGGCGAGCGGCTCGGCATCCACGCCCATAACGACACCGACAACGCGGTCGCCAATTCGCTCGCCGCCATCCGCGCCGGCGCGCGCCAGGTGCAGGGCACGCTCAATGGCCTGGGCGAGCGCTGCGGCAACGCCAATCTCGTCTCGCTGATCCCCACGCTCGCGCTGAAGAGCGAGCTCGCCGACCGCTTCGAAATCGGCGTCTCCGCGGACTCCTTGCGCACGATCGCCAAGGTTTCGCACACCCTCGATGAATTGCTCAACCGCGCGCCGGACCGGCACGCGCCCTATGTCGGCGCCTCGGCCTTCGCCACCAAGGCGGGCATCCACGCCTCGGCGCTCGCAAAGGACCCGAGGACCTACGAGCACGTCACGCCCGAGAGCGTCGGCAATGCGCGCGCGATTCTCGTCTCCGATCAGGCGGGCCGCTCGAACCTGATCGCGCAGCTCGCGCGCATGCAGCTCGACGTCGCCGCCGACGATCCGCGCCTGTCGCGCGTGCTCGAAGAGGTCAAGTCGCGCGAGGCGCAGGGCCATGCCTATGAGGCGGCCGAGGCCTCGTTCGAACTGCTCGCGCGACGCATCCTCGGCGGCGTGCCCGATTTCTTCGACGTCGAGAGTTTCAATGTCAGCGTCGAGCGCAAGTTCAATTCGGCCGGCGCGCTCTATTCCGCCTCGCAGGCGGTGGTGAAGATCCGCATCGGCGAGGAGACGCTAATCTCCGCCGCCGAGGGCAACGGCCCGGTCAACGCGCTCGACCTCGCCTTGCGCAAGGACCTCGGCGTCTATCAGAGGCATATCCAGGACCTGGAGCTGCTCGATTATCGCGTGCGCGTATTCCAGGGGGGCACCGACGCCGTGACGCGCGTGCTGATCGAATTCGGCGACGCCGACGGCAAGCGCTGGTCCACCGTCGGCGTGTCCGGCAACATCATCGACGCTTCGTTCCAGGCGCTGGTCGACGCGATCAACTTCAAGCTGGTCAAGGCGGGGGCGTCGGCGGTGCGGGAGTGATGGCACCGATAACCCGCGGACAGATTGGGCGCTCGACGAGTCACCGTCGCCGGCCCCTCAGCGAAGGGAGGCGACACGCCGCGTGCCTGGAAACGGTCCCGGTGAAAGTGAACTTGCCGGACGGCCCGCCGATCCCACGTTCGTTGTGCGCTTAAAGTCCGGCATCGCGAGCGCAGCGACGCCCGGGCGGTTGCTGGATCGCGCCGCTGCGCTCGCGATGACGAATTTTTCGAAAACCACGGAATAAACCTCGCCTCCCCTGAGTCTCCTCCCTGAGCGGCGCATCGCCGCGTGGAGAGACCGCCATGAGGGAAGATACCAATCTCAGCCGCCGCCAGATCCTGGAATGCATGGTCTGGGCGGGGACCGGCGTCGTCTGGACCGTCGCCGGCGGCGTTCCGTCGTCGAAGCTGATCGGCAGCGCGAAGGCCGACGAAACGGGCTTTTCCTTCGTCCAGATCTCCGACAGCCACATCGGCTTCGAAAAGCCCGCCAACCCCGACGCCCGCGTCACTCTGAAGGCAGCGATCGGCAAGGTGCTCACCCTGCCTGGGAAGCCCGCCTTCATAATCCACACCGGCGACATCACCCATCTGGCGACGTCGCAGCAATTCGACGACGCGGCGCAGTTGATCGGCGAGGCCAGGCTTGACGTTCACTATGCGCCGGGCGAGCACGACATCCTCGATCCCAATAGCAATGCGGCCTATCTCGAACGCTTCGGCAAGGGCGCGACGGGCGGGGGTTTTTATTCCTTCGATCAGGGCGGCGTGCATTTCATCTGCCTGGTCAACGTCGTCGATCTCAAGAAGAACGGTCTGGGCTCTCTGGGGCCCGAGCAGATCGCCTGGCTCGACGCGGACCTGCGCGGCAAATCGAACTCGACGCCGATCGTCGTTTTCGCCCATATCCCGCTCTGGATGATCGCGCCCGAATGGGGCTGGGGCACCGAGGATTCGGCGCAAGCGCTGCAGTTGCTCGCGCGGTTCGGCTCCGTCACCGTTCTCAACGGACACATCCATCAGTTGATGCAGAAAGTCGAAGGCGCGGTGACCTTCCATACCGCGCGCTCGACCGCCTTCCCGCAGCCTGAGCCGGGAACCGCCCCAGCGCCCGGACCGAAGCTCGTGCCGGCGGGCGAATTGGGGAAATATCTCGGCGTCGCTGAGGTTTCCTATTTCGCGACGGCGGCCCCGCTGGCGATCGTCGACAGCGCGCTGGCTTCGTGAGGACGCCGCCATGCGCCGTTGCGCCATCGCCTGCCTCGCCCTCGCCTACGCCTGTCTCGCCGCAACGGCGGGATCGGCCGCCGACGCCGATCATGGCGAGCAACTCTATCAGGGCTGTCAGGACTGCCATTCGCTCGACAAGAACGACGTCGGCCCGCGCCATCGCGGCGTCTTCGGACGCAAGGCCGGCGCGATCGCGGACTACAATTACTCCGACGCGCTCAGGCATTCCGACGTCGTCTGGACCGAAGCCAATCTCGACAAATGGCTGACCGATCCGCAGACGTTCGTACCCGGCGCGAAGATGTTCTATCATCTCGACAATCCCGCCGATCGCGCCGACGTGATCGCATTTCTGAAAGAACGGGCGCGGTGACGGTTGGGACGGGGGGCTGGCCAGGCCATGACGAGCGAGAGCGCGAAGCGGCGATTTCGGGAGATCGTCGCGCCCCACCTCGATGACGCCTATGCGCTCGCCAAATGGCTCGCCGGCGACGGCCCGGACGCGGAGGATATCGTGCAGGACGCCGCCATGCGCGCGCTTGGCGCGCTCGAGCGCGCCAATGTCGTCAGCCCGCGCGCCTGGTTTCTGAGCGTCGTGCGCAATACGGCCCTGACCTGGATGGCGCGCAACCGGCCGGGCGCGCTCTCCTTCGTGGGCGATTCCCATGACCTCGAATTGGTGGAGACGCCTGCAAATGTGGACGCTCCGCCGAACGCGGAACAGGCTATGATCGCGGCGCAGCACAGCCAGAGCGTTCGGCGCGCGGTCGATCGACTGCCCTCCCCGCTCAGGGAGACCCTGGTCATGCGCGACATCAACGGCCTCAATTATCGCGAGATCGCCGAGGCGACCGACGCGCCGATCGGCACCGTCATGTCCCGCCTGTCGCGTGCGCGCGCCGCGATCGTCAAAGCGATGGAACCGTTGCGATGAGCGAACGAACCGAAACGGACCGGGACTGGAGCCTGCGCGCCAACGCCGCGCTCGACGGCGAGCTCGATGCGGCGCATGCGTTCAAATTCGAGCAAGATCTCGAAAGCGATCCCGCGCTGCGCGCCGCCTTCGGCCAGTTGAAATCCGCGCGCGACGCGCTCCGCGCGCTGGCGCCGGAGGATCGCGCCCCCGACGCCCTGCGCGCCCGCGTCCTCGCGCTGGCGGACGAAGTCGTCCGCGAGCCTCGGCGGGCCGCGCGCGGGCGCTGGCAGGGCTACGCGCTGGCCGCTTCGCTGGCGATCGTCGCCTTCGTCGGCGGCTATGCCGGCGCCCTTCATCTGCGCTCGTCGAGCAGCGATCCCGAATTGCAGGCGCTCGTCGCGGGGTTCGCGCGCGGACAGGTTTCCGGCCAGCCGTTCGACGTCGCCTCGTCGGACCGGCACACCGTAAAGCCGTGGCTCTCCGCTCGGGTCACGCTGGGCGCCGCCGTCGTCGATCTCGCCGAACAGGGATATCCTCTGGCAGGCGGGCGAATCGACATCGTCGGACGGGCCCCGGTTCCGACGCTGGTCTATCGGCGGCGCGAGCATTTCATCAGCGTCAGCGAATTGCCGCTCGGCGACGGATCGGCGCAGGCGGCGCCGGCGCAGGCGGCGCAGGCGCAGGCGGCGCAGGCGCAGGCGGCGCTCGACGGGTACCACATTGAACGCTGGAGCGACGCGGAACGCGCTTATGTCGCGGTTTCCGACGTCGACGCGGCGGATCTGGCGGCGTTCGCGGAAGCTTTCCGGCGCGCCCAGCGCGCTGCGGGCGGTTCGGCTACGCCCGGCAAACCATGAGGGGAAATGAAGTCCCGCGCGCCTTCCCTTCTCGCGCGCCGCGCCCTATATAGGTTGCGTCGCCGCAAGGCGAATATGGCGATAAATGGACATTGTAATACGTCTTTCGGACCCGGGGGCGGTACCCGGCGCCTCCACCCAAGCCCGCGGAAAAGCGGGTTTCGGCGGGGGCGAAATAGGTTCGACGGGGGACGGAAAGAGTGATCTTTTGCCCGGCATGATACCACCGTTATCGGGTCAAACCTATAGTTGCTAATGACAACTATGCTCCGGTGGCCCTCGCTGCGTAATGCAGCGCTGGTACTGGGAATCAAGTCCTAGGGGTTTGCACTTCTAGGCGGGGTCCGGAGGCGCCTGGCAACAGAAGCCTCCACTTCTTCATTCCCTTGCAATTGCAATGAGGGTGCGGCTCAGCTAGCGTCCGGACAGAGGCTTCCGGCAGAGACTCGATGGCCACCGATCTCATACGATACGATCTGCTCGTGCAGGACGCGCTCCGCGCCGTCGTGCGCAAAGTGCTGACCGACGCCGCTCGGACCGGCCTGCCGGGCGAACACCATTTCAACATCTCGTTCAAGACCCAGGCGCCCGGCGTCGTGATTCCCGCCCAAATGCGCCAGCGCTATCCCGACGAGATGGCAATCATCCTGCAACACGAATTTTGGGATTTGAGCGTAGGCGCCGACGCCTTCGAGGTCAGCCTCAATTTCTCGCGCAAGCCCGAGAGGCTGACGATCCCGTTCGATTCGATTACGGGGTTCAGCGACCCCTCGGTGCCGTTCGGTTTCAAGCTTGAGCCGCGTATCTCCGCTGAAGGCAAGCCGGAGACGCCCGCGCCAAAGGCGGTTCCCGAGCCGCCGGCCGCGAAAGCGCCGCGCCCGTTGGCGGCTCCGACCGCCAAGCCCGCCTCGGTCCCGGCGACGCCACGCGCCGCGGAGCCGGCCAAGCCCAAGGAGAAGGCGCCGGAGAAGGGCTCCGAAGGCGACGCCGCCAAGGTCGTTTCGATCGACGCCTTCCGCAAGAAGTGAAGCGGAGTCGGCCATGGGCGACCTCGTAAATCTCCGGCGCGAGCGCAAGCGCAAGATGCGCAACGACGAGGCCAAAGCCGCCGCCGAACGCCGCGTCGCCTTCGGCGTCTCGAAAAACGAGATACAGGCGGCGAAGGCCCGCTTGGATCACGCCGAGCGCTCGCTCGACGCGCACAAGCTCGACGGCAAGCCGCCGCGTCCGGGCGATGACGCCTGAAGGCGCGCGCGTTCGCAACGGCCCCGGCGGCGTCAGTTCCGCGCTCGTCAAGCGCTCAATCGCGATCAGAGGGCATCGCACCAGCGTCTCGCTCGAAGACGCGTTCTGGAGCCAACTCAAGCACATCGCGCAAGGACGCACGATGTCCGTGAGCGCGCTGATCGCCGAAATCGACGCCGGACGGGGCCGAGCCAATCTCTCTTCCGCGATCCGCGTCTTCGTCCTGGAAAGCGCGCTTCAGTAGAGGCCGGTCGCGGTCGGGTCCGTGTCCGCCTTCGACCTGCCCGCGTCCGGCGAAGCCGGCCGCGGCTCGGGAGGAACCGGCGGACTGGGCGGAGGCCCGGTCTCCGGCGGCAGAGCCGCCTTCAACTGCTCTTCATAGGCTTTCTCCAAGGCGCCCTCGACGCGGTCGCGATCGGCTTCGAACTTCAGCCGCGCCTGCGCGGATTCGAATTCGGCGATTTCCGCCTCCCGCCGCGCCATGAATTGCTCCGCTTTCAAGACGCGGTTGAAATAGGCGCGTTCGCGCAGATCCGCCTCCAAAGTGGCGATGCGATCGCTCTCGCGGGCGATCGCCTGCGCCGCCAGACCTGCGACCAGCATGGCGTCGTCGATCTGGCGCACCGGCGCCTCGAGCGGACCGGAAATCGACACGACCGCGGTCGGCGCGGCGCCGCTCCAGTACTTGCCCACATGCGCCTGCTCGAACAGCGCGCGAAGATTGAGTTGCAGTGAGCGAAGATCGAATTCGGCCGAGACGGTCGCGCGCGTCTGGGCGTTCGCGATCACGACGGGACCGATTCGCGCCAATCCGGAATTCAGCACAACGGGCGCGACCCCGTCGGGCAAAATGAGCGGCTGTTTGTCCAGTTCGAGCGTCAGCGAATGGGTGATATTGGTCTCGTCGATCAAAGCCTCGGGCGCCTGGGCTTTCGTCATGACCCGGTCCAGCGCGGCGAAGTCGAGATGCGGCGCGCTGGCGCCGACGAGATTGACCTGCCCCTGCCCGACCAGCCCCGACACGATCGCGCTCGGGCTGTTGCCCGCCGCGGCGAATTCGAGCGTCGCGCCGAACCTGCCGCGCAAGGCCGGACGATCGAGCGCGATCGCCTCTATTTCGACCTGCCCCGTCATCGCCGCGACGGCGCCGTCTCGGCGCAGCGTTGCGCGCCCGCCGATGCGCCCCCCGCCGATATCCATCGCGAGGTCGCTGACCTCGAATTTGCCCTCTCCCATGCGCACCCTGGCCTGAACGTTGTGCGCCTGAGACCGGTCGCCGAGATCGAGCGCCCCGATCTTCAGTTCGAGGTCGCTCGACGGCGGGAGGAGCGCGGGCCCTGCGAAATGGGCGTCGCTCCATCGCACGCCCGACTTGGGCTGCGGCGGTGCGCCGAGCGGCAGGGCGAGCAGAGCGCCGACGCTCGCGCGGTCGACAAATATCTCGCCCGACACTTGCGGGGCCGCGGCGGCGGGCGCCTCGCCCGCGATCGCCTGGGCGATGGCGACATCGGGGTCGAGGTTGGCCGCGTCCGCCGGCCCCGGAGGCGCGCGCAGGGTCAGATTGGCGGTCATTTTGGCGCCGCCGAGATTTCCGGAAAGCCGAGGCAGGCTCGCCTCGCCGCCCCGCAGCACGATGTCCCCAGTCAAATCCGCCGGCGCCGCGATCCCGGGATCGGTCGCGGCAAAGCCGAGCGCCGCGAGCAACGGAAAGAGATTGTCGGCTTTGAGCGTCGCCGCGCCGAACAGCGTCGCGTCGGCTGGCGCTGCGGGATCGGGCGTGAATTTTCCGCGCCAGGCGGCGTCGGCGCCGGCGAAGGACACGGAAATCTTGGCGTCAAAGCCGCTCCGCCATTTGCCGCTCGCCGAGGCCGCGAGATGGGCGCGTCCGGCCGGCGTCGTGGGCGCCTTCATGCCCAGTTGGCGGAGCAGGACGGCGCCGTCCGGCGAGTCGACCGTGAGATCGCCGGAGATCGCATCGACCGGCGCCGGCGCATTCGAAACCTTCAGCGCGAAGCGGCTGGCGCCCGCCTCGCCCTCGGCCTTCAGGAAGTCGAGCGGGAAGTCGGCGTCGAGAGCGGCGCCCTCGCGGCGCGCCTCCAGGACCGCCCTGGCCGGCGAGAGCTGGTCGGCGCGCGCCGCCAGCCATCGGCTGTAGCGCCCTGGCGCGACGCGCGCGACGAGTTGCGCGAAATCGGCGAGATGGGCGGCGTCGAGCTTCACCTTCGCCCACCGACCGGTCTGCGTCGCTTCGCCCTCCGCCTCGACGCTGGCGCCGCCAAGGTTGGCGATCGCAAGCCTGTCGAGCGAAAGCTTGTCTCCGTTCTTTCCTGCCTTGAGCGCGAGCGAACCGCCCTCGACGACGGCCTGCCCGACGCGCGCGATGCGTAGCTTGGAAGCTTCGAGGGCGAGCGAAACGTCGAAATCGCCGAGCCACGCCCCCCCTCCCGAAAGGTCCGGCGCCTCGTCGATGTCGAGCGCATCGGTTTTGAGATCGAGGAACAGCCGTCCGCGGGCCCCGTCAACCGGCTGAGTGAAGGCCAGCGCGCCGGCAAAATTAGTGCGGTCCAGGGCGAGCTTGAGGTTGCGCAGGGAAAAGCCGACCGACGAGGCCTCGACATCCCCGGTCGCCGACGCCTCGGCGTAGGGCAGCGCGCCCATGAACGCTTTCGCGCGACCCGCGAAGTCGGGCTCGCCCTCGGAGAGCCATTCGGCGAGCGCGCCGGGATCGCCGACGTGGGCGTCGATGGCGCCGCGAAACTGCGCCGCCGCTCCGAGTTCGAGCGCCCCGCTGAGCTTGACCTGCCCGCGGCCCGGCAGCGCCGCTTCGAACTGGCCCTGGATCGGCTGGCCGGGATCGGCGACGGCCTTGATATCGATATCCTCGATCGTCTGCGCGCCCAGGAAAGCGGCGGGAGACTGAAACGCGAGCTTGATTCGCATGGGCGCCGCGCCCGGGCGCGAAAACGCGCCGGCAACCGCTCGCAGCGCGTCGAGCGCGCGCGCCGGCGGGGCCGAGACCTCGCCCTCGCGCCGCAGGAGGGCGTCGACATTGAGCTGCTTGGCCTTGAGATCGAGCGTCAGCGAAGGCGCTGCGCCGAACGCCGCCTCGGCGGCGCCCGTCGCTTCCAGCGCACGCTGGTCGGGACCAAAGCTCGCTGTCAGATTTTCCAGCTTCGCGCCATGGCTGTCCGCGCTTAGCGAGCCCTGGACCTTCCAGGGCGCCGATCCGCCGTCGTCCCATGCGGCAAGGGCGCCTGAAAGCGTAGCCGCGCCCGCAAAAGACGGCTCGAGCCCTGAACCTGTCGGCGAGATCCGGAAGGCTCCGTCGAGCGCGGCGCGCGCGCCGCCCACGCCACTGTCGATCTCGAGCTTGATGGGCAGCGCGGCGTCGGCGACCGCAGCCGAAGCGAACTGGAAGTCGGTCCGCGCGCCGCCCGGCAGGGTCACGCCGCCGGAGCCCCGGAAGGGGCCGAGAAACGACTTGGCCGAGGCGTCGAGATCGACGCCTTCGAAATCCAGCGAGCCGCCGCCCGCCCGGGCCAACACGAGCCGCCCCTGCCGGATCGCCAAGCGGTCGAGCGACAGACGCTGGGCCAGCCCCGACAATTCCGGGCGCAGCCTCGGGATCGAGCCGTCGGGTCCGAGCCCAATCGCGATGTCAGGGCGATCGAGATCCACCTCGGTGAAGCGGATCTGGCCTCCTGCGAGGCCGCCGAGCGCCAGTTCGAACCGGGCGCTTTGGCTGCTGAGCCAGGGCGCGCCGCCCTTGGCGGCGTCGCCGACCGTGACGCCGCCGAGCGTGAGATAGGGCGTCGGCAGCAGACGCGCGTCGATCGGCCCCGCGACGATCACCCGGGCCCCGATGCGCCGGCTGAGTTCAGCCTCGATATAGGCGCGATGGGCCGACCAGTCGACAAACCACGGCCCCACCAGCGCCGCGGTCAGCAGGGCGATCAGGAAGAGCGCGGTTAGCGTTAATGCGATGCGCACGATGTGGAGATGACCCGAAGCCTCGAGCGAGGCCTTCGCGGCCTGCCCCTAGGCTCAGAACATGGCGTGAAAGTGACGCTGCGACAATGCCGTGCGTCGCCGCTCAGGCCTTGGGCGCGCCGACCAGCAGCGCCATGTGTCGCACCGCGAGCGCATAACCGTGAACGCCGAAGCCGGCCATCACGCCTGTCGCGGCGAGCGAAACATAGGAATGATGCCGGAACTCCTCGCGCCGATGGATATTGGAGATATGGACCTCGAGAATCGGGAATTCGCACGTCTTGAGCGCATCCAAAATCGCGATCGAAGTGTGGCTATAGGCGCCGGGATTGATGATCAGCCCCGCCGCACTCGTGCGCGCGGCGTAAATCCAGTCGATCAGCTGATGTTCTGCGTTGCTTTGGCGAAACTCGAGCGCGAGCCCGAGTTCGTTCGCGATCTCGCGGCACTTGGCCTCGACGTCGGCCAAGGTGTCGCGGCCGTAGATCTCGGGCTGGCGGAGTCCGAGCAGGTTGAGGTTGGGGCCGTTGAGGACGAGAATGTGGGGCCGCATCGCGCGCCGATCCTTTCATTAACGGCGCCGAAACTGCCCGAACCCTCGAGCCGTGTCCATGACCGTCTAGGCGACGCCGCGGCTCAAACTGCAATGGCGAAACTGTCCGCGCGCGCCATATCCCATAGCTTGCGCCAGGCCGGATCGCGAGCGCCGGTGAGAAGCTCGCCGGACTCCATTCCCGGATAGAGGTCGGCGAAACTCAATACCTCGCGCTCGCTCGTACGGCGCGAAAAATGGACCGGACGGAAGTCGGCGGGATGGTCCAGGCCCGCGGCGGCCGTGAGTTCGGCGAGCGCGTGCAGCATCGAGCGATGGAAATTGCGCACCCGTTCGGTCTTGTCTTCGACCACCAGCGCGCGCCCGCGCGTCTTGTCCTGCGTCGCCACGCCGGTCGGACAGCGGTCGGTGTGGCAGCTCAGAGACTGGATGCAGCCGAGCGAGAACATGAAGCCGCGGGCCGAATTGCACCAGTTCGCGCCGAGCGCGAATACCGCGGCCATGTCGAAGGCGGTGACGATCTTGCCGGAGCAGCCTATCCGGATCCGGTCGCGCAGGCCCGCGCCCGTGAGCGCGTTGTGCACGAACACGAGGCCTTCGCGCAGCGGCATGCCAAGGTGGTCGGTGAATTCCAGCGGCGCCGCGCCGGTGCCGCCCTCCTTGCCGTCGACCACGATGAAGTCCGGGCAAATCCCGCTCTCGACCATCGCCTTGCAAAGGCCGACGAATTCCCAGGGGTGGCCGATGCATAGCTTGAAGCCGATCGGCTTGCCCCCGCTGAGTTCGCGCAGCTGCGCGATAAAGGCCATCATTTCGAGCGGCGTCGAGAACGCGCTGTGGCTCGAGGGCGAGATGCAGTCCTTGCCGATCTCAACGCCGCGAATTTCAGCGATCTCGGCGCTGACCTTGGCCGCCGGCAACACCCCGCCGTGGCCGGGTTTGGCGCCCTGGCTCAGCTTGATCTCGATCATTTTGATCTGCGGATTGGCGGCGGCGGCGGCGAATTTGTCGGGATCGAACCCGCCGTCGGGACGGCGGCAGCCGAAATAGCCCGAGCCGATCTCCCAGATGATGTCCCCGCCGCCCTCCCGGTGATAGGGGCTGTATCCGCCCTCGCCGGTGTCATGCGCAAAGCCGCCGAGCGCCGCGCCCCTGTTGAGCGAACGGATCGCGTTGGCGCTGAGCGCTCCAAAGCTCATCGCCGATATATTGAACACCGAGGCCGAATAAGGCTGGCGGCAAGCCGGCCCCCCGACCGTCACGCGGAACTGCTCGGTCGTCACCGGTTTGGGCGCGATCGAATGGCGCAGCCACTCATAGCCCTGCGCGTAGACGTCGAGCTGGGTGCCGAACGGGCGCTTGTCGAGCGCCATTTTGGCGCGCTGATAGACGATTGCGCGCTGGGTGCGCGAGAATGGCAGGCCGTCGGTCTCGCTCTCGAAGAAATATTGCCGCATCTCCGGCCTGAGTTCCTCGAGCAGAAACCTGAGATGCGCCGAGATGGGGTAGTTGCGCAGCACGGCGTGGCGGGACTGCAGGACATCGTGGACGCCGAGCAACGTGAGCCCGCCGAACAGCGCGACGCCGACGAGCTGGAACCACTCCCAGCGCGGCGCGATCGACGCGCCGATGACGGCGATCAGGACGACAGTGAGCACAAAACAGAGCGTAAGCGCTATGAAACGGGGCGAGAACGCCAGAGCCAATGCCTGCAAGTCGACCTCCTCGCCCCGGAACGGGGCCCCGACTGTATAGGCGAAGCAATGCGACGCCTTGATGGCTGCCCAGGCGCCACGGCTAGCTTGCGCGGCGCTGGAACCAGCCTCAGTCGAACAGGCTCGACTGGTCGCCCAAACGCTTCAAATGGAAGTCGGCGTCGCCATAGGTCATGTCGATCATCGTCAAGCGTTTGAAGAGATGGCCGAGCTTGTATTCGTAGGTCATGGCAATGCCGCCGTGCAGTTGCGTCGCCTGCTGGCCGATGAACCTGGCCGAGCGCCCGATCTGCGCCTTGGCCGCCGATATCGCCTTGGCGCGCTCGCCCGCATTCGTCTCGCCCGCCATCGCGGTCGCAAAATACATCATGCTGCGCGCCTGTTCGAGCGCGACCACCATGTCGGAGGCGCGATGCTGCAGCGCCTGGAACGAGCCGATGACGACGCCGAACTGCTTGCGCGTCTTCAGATAGTCGGTGGTGATTTCCATCGCCTCGGACATCGCCCCGACCGCTTCGGCGCAGAGCGCCGCGATCGCCTCGTCGAGGGTGCGCTCGACGACCTCCCCCGCCCCCTCGGGATCGCCGATCACATCCTCGGAACCGACCCGCACGTCGCTGAGGGTGATTTCGGCCGCGCGCAAGCCGTCCTGCGTGGGATAGCCGCGCCGGACTAGGCCCGTCGCCGCCGCATCGACCAAGAACAGGCCGAGGCCGCGGCGCTCGCGACGCCCGCCCGCGGTGCGCGCCAGCACGATCAACTTCTGCGCGCTGTCGCCGTTCAGCACCAGCCCCTTTTCGCCCTTGAGCACGTAACCGGCGCCGTCCTTGCGCGCGGTGGCGGAAACATCGAACCGGTCCCAGCCCGAAGCTGGCTCGGCATGGGCGAGCGCCAACCGGAGTTCGCCGGCCGCTATCGCCGGGATCATCGCCGCGCGCTGCGCCGCGCTCCCGCCGTTGCGAAGGATGCCGCCCCCGAGCACAACCGTCGCGAAATACGGCTCCAGCGCGAGCGCGCGGCCGAATGCCTCTTCAACCAGCATTGTCTCGACCGCGCCGCCGCCGAAGCCGCCGTCGGCCTCCGAGAAGGACGCGCCGAGCAGGCCGAGTTCGGCATATTGCCGCCACAGATCCTCGCTGAAGCCCAACGCGCCGGCGCGATAGGCCTTGCGGCTTTCGAAGCTGTAGCGGTCCTTCATAAGGCGCGCGAGATTGTCGCTGACCTGCCTTTGTTCGTCGCTGAGATCGAAATCCATCTTTCAGAGCCCCAGAATAGCCTTGGCGATGATCGATCGCTGGATCTCGTTCGAGCCGCCGTAGATCGAAACCTTGCGGGTGTTGAAATAGGTCGGCGCGATCGTCGCCGCCCAATCCGGACCGATCGCCGGCTCGTTCCAGCGATCGCCGTCCTCACGTTCAGGTTCGAACGGCAGCGCGTAGGGACCGACGACGTCCATCAGCAGTTCCGTCGTCGCCTGCTGCAACTCGGAGCCCTTGATCTTGAGCACAGAGGACATCGGATTGGGCTTACCCTTCTCGCTCGAGCGCTGCGCCGAGATCACCCGCATCTGAGTCATCTCCAGCGCCTTCAACTCGACCTCGACCGCGGCGAGTTTCATGCGGAATATCGGATCGTCGAGCTTCGGCTTCCCACCGTAGGTCGCCAGTTCGGCGAGCCGGCGCACCTTGGCGAGCCGCGCCTTCGAGACGCCGACGCGCGCGATGCCGTTGCGCTCGTTGCTGAGCAGGAATTTCGCGTAATCCCAACCCTTGTTGACCTCCCCCACGATGTTCTCCGCGGGGATCGTCACATTGTCGAAGAAGACTTCGTTGACCTCATGGCCGCCGTCGATGGTCTGGATCGGCCTAACTGTGACGCCCGGCGTCTTCATGTCGACGAGGAAGAACGAAATGCCCTCCTGCTTCTTCACCGAAGCGTCGGTGCGCGCGAGCACGAAGATCCAGTCGGCGTGTTGGGCGAGCGTCGTCCAGGTCTTCTGTCCGTTGATGACCCAGAGACTCGCCCTCGCGCTTGGCGCTGGTGCGCAGACCGGCGAGATCCGATCCCGCGCCCGGCTCCGAGAAGCCCTGGCACCACCAGTCGCGCAGATCCGCAATGCGCGGCAGGAAGCGCTCCTTCTGCGCCTGCGAGCCGAAGGTGTAGATGACCGGCCCCACCATGCTGGACCCGAAGGCAAGCAATTCCGGCGCGTGGCCGCGCTGGATCTCGTCGTTGAAGATCACGAGTCGGATCGGGTCCCAGCCGGTGCCGCCCCATTCCTTGGGCCAGTGAGGCACGGACCAGCCGCGCTTGGCCAGAATGCGCGTCCAGGTGACGATGTCGTCCTTGCCGGGATGACGCCCCGATGCGAGCTTGTCGCGGATGTTAGCGGGTAGGTTCTTGGCGACGAAGTCTCTGACTTCGTTGCGGAACGCGAGTTCCTCCGCGCTGAAACCCAGATCCATCGTCGCCTCCCCGATTTCAGGATTCGTTCATAGCGGAACGATCTTTCCGACAAAGTCGCGCGCCGGTCAACCCGGCCCCTCACGTGAGTTCGGCGTAGCCGAGCGCGATCGCGCTGGCCTCGAGGTCCTCGACGCGATCATAGGCCTGCGACAGCACAACCTGCGCGCCGATGACGCCGAGCTTCGCCCAGTCTGCGACGAGCGCGGGATCGGCGAGCGCCTCGAACAGGCATTCGCGCACCGCGTTCCTCGCCGCCAATTCGAGCGCGGCGCTCGCGATGAACGGCAGGCCGGGTGTGGACGGGGTGCGCCCGATCGTCTCGACTTGCGCAACCAGTTCGGGCTTGCCCTTTGAGAGCAGTGCGTAGCTGATGCAATCAATCGCCGCGATATCCGCGTCGCCCCGCGCGACCGCGGCCAGGCTCGCCGCATGCGCCCCCGTCACGACGACATCCGCAAAGAAGGACCGTCCGCCGGCAAGCGGCGCGATCGCGGCCCGGAACAGGTTCGCGCCGGTGTTGCTGTCGCGCGCGTTGATCGCGGCGCGCGCGCCGCGAAATTCGGCCAAGGTCCGGCGCGCGTCGCCGTCACGGGCAATCAGGAAGCTGCAGTGATCGGCCCCCTCGCAGCCCTCGAAGACGAACGCCGGCGTCGCAATGAGGTCGACGACGCCGCGCAAATGCTTGCGATAGGGATAGCCGCAGGTCTGACCCAGGATCAGTCCCGGATCGCGCCACACCGCCTCGATCGGCCTGTCGCGCGTCAGCGACGCCGGCGCCGGAATGCCCGCGCGCACGAGACGGCGCGACAGCGCTGCCCAAATCGCGTCGAGCGCGTCCGCCGTCCAGGGAAAATCGTACATCGGCAGGGCCGCGATCATCGCTCTCTCCCGACCGACGCTCGCGATCAGGCGCGCTTGCCCGACCGGCTCGGATGCAGCGGTTGATCGTGCGGGCGCAACAGATACCGGCGCGCGACGTCGAAATAGCTGTCGTAGACAAGGCCGCCGTTGCGCGCGATCAGCGCCTCGCGATTAAGCCGATACCATCGGGGCAGCCGGTACCACGGCAGCGAAGCGCGCATGTGATGTGCGACGTGAAGATTGTTGAACAGGAACAAAGGCCCGAGGATCCACGAGGATTCGACGATCGCCGTGCGCCGCTCGACCGCGCTTTCCGCGCGATGCTCGGCGAAGGAGCGCACCAGCGCGAGGCCCGTTCCGACATAGGCGAAACAGAAGAAATAGGTCCAGAAATCCATGCCGCAAACGCCCAGGACCCAGACGAGCACGACTGCGACTGCGAGAACGTGGCGGCCGATCATGCCCAGCCGCTTGCGATCGCCCGCTGCGAGCCAGTTCGCCTCGTTCCACCAGAACCGAATCATCGCCCAGGCCGGGCCGATGGCGACGCGGCCGAGCAATGTGGATTGCGCTCGCACGAACGCGCGTCCAAGTCCGCCTAGTTCGTCCCATTGCGCCGGCGTCCAGTAATTGGATTCCGGGTCCTCCAGCGGATCGGTCAGCCGCGCGTCGTTGTGGTGTTGGAGATGGGTGCGACGATAGACTTCGTAGGGCAGCCAGAGCGCGAGTGGCCAGACGCCGATAAAATTGTTGAGCCAGCGCAGCTTGGTGGGATGGCCGTGGATGACCTCGTGCTGCAGGCTCATATGCCAGGCGACCGTCCAGCCGCCGACGATCGGCAACGCCCAGAACGGCAAATCCCGATGCCAATAGGTCGCGGCCAACCACAGGCCATAGATCAGCGCCGCCAACGCGGCCGTCGGCCATTCCACCGCCCTCGCCTCAGGCGGGAAATCGATCAATTCCATGGAATCGAGGTCCCTTCCCCACGCTCGCAAAGGAATCACCAACGCGCCGGCTGCGCAAGAGCCAAATTCGCCAATCTGCGCGCAGACTTAACCGTCGAGCCAATCGACCAGCGCCGCGGTCAGCAAATCCGGCCGCTCCAGCGGCGTCAGATGACCCGACTGCGGTAGAATTGTGAGCCTTGCGCCGGCTACGCCGTCCGCCATTTCGCAGGCCTGCGCCGGCGGCGTGATCGGGTCGCTGTCCCCGACGATCACCGCGGTCGGGCAGCGAATCTGCGCGAGGTCGGCGCGAGAGTCCGGGCGCGCGATCGCCGCCAGGCAGTGCCGCACGAGCGCTTCTGGCCCGCATTCCAGCGCGATCTCGCAGTACGCCTTTCGCAACGCCTCGTCGTCATGGCGGCTCGGATGGACCGCCCGCCGGAATTGAAGCTCGAGGCTTTCGAGGAAGCGCCCCGCCTGCGCCATCCGGATGCGTTCCCGCCGACCTTCCGCCTGCTCGTGGGTATCGGGCCGCGAGGACGTATCGACCAACGCCAGACGCTTCACGCGCTCGCCGGCCTGACGGATCATCTCGAACGCGACATAGCCGCCGAACGAAAAGCCGACGAGCGCGAAGGACGGCGGCAGCGTGGCCAACAGGCCGGCGGCGATCTCCGCGACCAATTCGCCGTGCCTGTGGTCGACGACCGTCACGTGCCCGAATCGCCACAAGGCGGGGATCTGCGCCGAAAAGAGCCGCGCGGATCCGTTGAGGCCGGGAATGAGAACGATTGGCAGTGCATTGGCCATGATTTGAGCGCCACTTTCGAACGTGAGCCTGCGCCGGCCGGAACCGCCGCGGCGCGGGCCGTTCGCAGCGCCGCGCGCGGCCGAGGATACTCATCCTTCCCCGGGAGAGAAGCTCTTGTTCTGCCGGCGGGCCGCCGACATGGCAAGGCGGGAAGGCCGCGAAGCCGCAGGGATAGCCGATCCCGGCGGCGGGGCGCGCGCCAAGCTTGCCGGCGCGGCCGATAGTGCGCTAGCGCTCCCAGGCTGCGGGGCGAGGCCGCCTCGCTTTCGCGATCTCTGGGAGGCTCGCCTGAAACCGCTCGCCGGACTGAAAGTGTTGGAATTGGCCCGCATCCTGGCCGGGCCCTGGGCCGGCCAGACGCTCGCCGATCTCGGCGCTGACGTCGTCAAGATCGAGCGCCCGGGCGCGGGCGACGACACGCGCGGCTGGGGCCCGCCCTTTCTCGAAGGCGAGAACGGCGAGCGGCTCGACGCCGCCTATTTCCATGCCTGCAATCGCGGCAAGCGCTCGCTGGCCCTCGATTTCGAGCGTCCCGAGGGGCGCGAGATCGTGCGCCGCATCGCCGCCGGGTCCGACGTCGTGATCGAGAATTTCAAGACCGGCGGCCTCGCGAAATACGGCCTCGACTATGCGAGCCTGAAGGCGATCAATCCGCGGCTGATCTATTGCTCGATCACCGGCTTCGGCCACGACGGGCCCTACGCCGCTCGCGCGGGCTACGACTTCATCGTCCAGGGCATGGGCGGCGCCATGGACCTCACGGGCGAGCCGAGCGGCGAGCCGCAGAAGGTCGGCTGGGCGGTCGCCGACATTTTCACCGGGATTTACGCCGTCATCGCGATCCAGGCCGCGCTCGCCCGTCGCGCAATCACCGGCGAAGGCGCCGAAATCGACATGGCGCTGCTCGACACGCAGGTCGGCGTGCTCGCCAACCAGGCGCTGAATTTCCTCGTCTCGGGCCGCGCGCCCCGGCGTATGGGCAATTCGCACCCCAATCTGGTGCCCTACCAGGTGTTCGAGGCCTCCGATGGGCCGCTGATCGTCGCGACCGGCAATGATCGCCAGTGCTGGGACTTCTGCCGGATCGTCGGCCTCGGGGAACTCGCCGACGATCCCCGCTACAGCGCCAACGCAGACCGCGTGCGCAACCGCGAACCGTTCATCGCCGCGCTTTCGGCGGCGGTCGGCAAGCAACGCCGCGCCGCGCTGCTCGAGGCCTTGGAGGCCGCGCATGTGCCCGCCGGACCGATCAACACGGTCGCCGAAAGCTTCGCCGATCCGCAGGTGATCGCGCGCAAGATGCGCCTCGATCTGCCCGCCACAGGCGCGCGCGGCGGCGCGGCGCCCTCGGTGCGCTCGCCGATCCTGATCGACGGCCAACCCGCCGTGGCTGAGACGGCGGCGCCGCGACTGGGAGAACATTCGGATGAGGCGCTCAGGGAATTTGGTTTCGGCGCGCAGGAGATAGCAGGATTTCGGGAACGAGGCGTCGTGGGGTGAAGCGGTGCGGCCATCCCCTGCCATCGGCAACTAAATCCAGTCCAGGCAGTTCGGGACCTCTTCCAATCTGTGCAAAGTCATCCGCGCGTCTAAGGATTGATCCGGCAAACCGGAGGCGGCGACGGCCTCGATGCAAGCCTTCGCCTCCATAGGCGCCACTGAATAAACATGCTTTGCGGCTTTCAGCCGCACCTGCGGGTTCTTGTCCGCGAGCAACGTCAGCAGCGACCTTCGCTCCTCGACGCCGTGGCGTTAGTATCCAAACGGGAGCGCAGCCGGGGGCAATTGCATTCCCCCGGCTAAGGCAGTTGCCGCATTATTTGTTATCGAGGTTCCAATCTTTGACGAAATTCTTTGCCTGCTGTTCCGTCGTTTCTATAATCTCGTGCGTAAATGTGCTTTTAGGCCAAATACCGATCGTCCCAGGATCTTCCCAAAGCATCACTCTGCTGGTCACTTCAGTTCCACTAACAGATAGTACTAACTTTTCGAAAGTAAATGCAGACGATCTGATATTATAAACGCACTCTTCTTGGCGATTTAATTTCAATATACTGATGTCGACTCCGTAAGCCAAGGGGGGATTACCCACTTTAAATCGAGCTGAACTGAATACATACTTAACCGCGTTACTGATGGCATCTTTAGATAGGCCACATTCGGCCGCATCGCGGTCGTTGCCAAAACCGACAAAGACCGTAACACCATCTATGCCACGCAACATTTTGCCTTCTGTTTGAGCGAGGCACGAAACGCTTGCCAGAACCAAGCTGAATAACGCGACGGCAAGACTTGCCGCCACAGACCCCAACCGCGATTGCATGCGAACCCCCCGGCGTCGTTTTGTTTATAGGTCATGGTAACGTGATTTTCGCGGCAAACGGAACCCCCCAGCCGTGGAGCGGCCTCATTCCCGGCCAGCAATGCTTGGGCGTTAGTTATTCCGTCGCGCCGCGCTAGCCGAAGGCCCGGACGTGGCTAAAGTTGTGTGATCTAAAGCTCGAGGGAATTCTTTAAAAAAGGGCACCCGCAGAATGACACATCATAAACTCACACGAGGTGAAACCGTGGCGCTTGTGGCTGGCGGGTTCATCGGGGCCGCGTGTACGAGCGCCGCTCTCGAACAAAGCTTGTCGAGACTTCGGTCACCCTCAAGTATTCCGCCGCAGCAGCCGAAACAAGAGATCCCATTATCTGGGACACGTCAGGATCACGCTAATAACGTTTTGGATTTATTGATAAACGATGAGTAGAGTTATGTAAAACATCGAACCGAGTTAAACCAAAACGTAATTCCGCAGCAAAATGCGCAAATAGAAGAGAACAACCGACCTCGCGGTCTTTTTGCTAGAGCCTCTAAAAACCAAATTCCATATCAACCGTTAGTACCGGAATTACCGATGGTTGAATTGCCTTCCGTAGATCAGATTATAACGCAGTTAAACATAAATTCCGTTTGGACTAGAGAAGAATTGATTGCTCTTAAGAACCGCTTGTCACTTGAATTGTTTGCACCGGTTCGACGGTGTTTTGAATTATTAACTGACAGATTGTTGCCTAGTCTAGCGCGTAACATTGTTGCATCAATTGAAAGGCAGCGGCTCGAATATGCCGAAGCGATTGCCAGCTTAAACAGGCACAGTAAAGATTCAAACGCTGAGAGGAAATTTCTAATAGTAAAGAAGAATGAGCAGCGGAGGATAATTCCCGAATATAAAATCCGGGTTCCGACCGAAAATCAAATTGTGGACCGGCTAATACGTGAGAAAGTGCAAACCTATTCGGATGTATACGGCGCGGGCGATAAAATATCTGAAGAAATTTTTGCCGGTATTAAAAGAGACCCTGATTTTTCGAGCATAAAACATATGATAAACCTTATAGCTGACTCGAAATGGAAGGGTGGGACGAAAGCTTAGTCGAGGATTAGAAGGTGTGAAGTGAGCGATGGTCGTGAAATTGCCGCTTTGCCAGCTAGATCGGGTGCAACTTAGACCTGTTCATACCCTGCGGTGACTGTTCCGGTGGTACACCAAGCTGTTGGACGCACTCGTCGTTCTTCGCCAAGCACAAAGCACGAAGCTTTCAGGAACATATTATTTAATAAGTTGGGCAAGTTAAAACCATAAGCCTCAAATTGGCTGCGGGTTACACCGGTTTCCGCAGGGGCACGATTTTGCTGCCCGGTTCGGCGTAGGGGCTGTCGTCAGCGACGAAATTCGGCTTGCCGTTGGGCCCCAGCCCCCCGCCGCCCACAACCATCTTGTCATGGAAGCTGAAAAGGTAGTTGGCCCAATTCTGCATCACGGCCCGGCGTTTTTCGACCAACGTTGTTCTCAAATAAGCGACAACCGTTTGGTTTCCTGGCGAGTGAGCCAGCGCCGCCTCGGCCAGTTCAAACGGTACGTCATTCTCGGATGCCCAATTGCGAAAATCCGACCGAAATCCGTGAACAGTTGTTTCGTGCAAGTGCAGCGTGGCGCTTAGGTAGGCGTACATTGAGCGGCGGCTAAGCGGGCGGTGCTGCCTGCTTCCATTGGCCCGACCCTGAAACACGTAGGGGCTGTTCCCGGCAAATGGCTTCAACGCGGTCAGGATTGCTAACGCCTGAGTACTGAGCGGGATGATGTGTTCCCGGCCCGCTTTAATGCTGTCCGGGGGGATGGTGACGGTGCTGTTCTGCCAGTTGACCCAATCCCATTGCAGTTTCGCTGTCTCGGATGTGCGCGTCGCCGTCAGGATCAGGAACAACAATGCCGTGGACGACACTGCGGCGTTCCCCCGGCTGAGCAAATTTGCAACCAGTTGCGGCAACGCCGCATAGCCCATGGCCTTATAATGCACGCTTGCCGTCTCTTTTGCCTTGGGAAAACGGAACTCTAGCTGGCGCTTCCAGGTGGGCTGAGGTCCTTCCGTAGCTCCTGCGCGAAGGCGAAGTTGAGTACAGCCTCGATGGCCTTCAGCGTCCTGCGCCCCAGCTTGTTGCTCTGTTTGAAAACAGGGTCGAGCACTGAAACCATATCGGCGGCGGAAATGGTTGCCACGGGCAAGGCGGCTAGGCCCTTGGCGTGGCTATGCAACAGGTAGCGCAAGCCTTGGGGGTAAGTGGCGGTGCGCCACGTAGGGGCCATGGCCGTGATGTACCTTTCCGCGACTTGCGCAAAGGTAGCTTCGTTGATTGCTTTGGCGGGTATCTCCTCGCGGCGTTGAAGGTTGGGGTCTGTGCCTTTGCTGACAAGGGCGCGTAGTTCGGCAGCCTTTGCAGTGGCGTCAGCAAGCCCCATAGCCGGGAAGGTGCCGACTTTGGTTTCCGTAACTTTTCCGGGGCGTGCGGGGCTAGTGTACCGGAATACGAAGCGGCGGCTGGTTGTGCCGTCCTTGGCTTGGGCAACCAACAAATAGAGGCCCTTGGTGCCGGTGACTTGGTGACGGCCTACCGGCGCGGCGAGCACGTTTTTATGAGTGAAGGTTGGCATGTAAGTTTTGGCGTCCTTGGGTGGGGCGGCAGAATTGCCGATTACGGTGATACATACAGCAAAATGGACGCTGTGCGCAACCCATTTGTGTACAGGCATGTAGCTAACATTCTGTTTTATAATCAAAATTTATTTGAGCGGCTACACAGATGGGCACAGGTGTTAACGAATGATGTCGCTGCTTGAGCGTCGGAATGAGCACTTGTTTGTCCGGCGAATTGACCAGCGCCGCCTCTTGCAGGTCGTCTAGCGTTTGCGGCGGATCGAAATCGGCTTGGACATAAGGATAGGCGCGCTCCGTCAGATCGAAGCCCCCCGCTATATCCAGTCCAAGCAGTTCGGCTCTTCTTCCAACCCACGCAACATCATCCGCGCGGCGAAGGATTGATCCGGCACACCAGAGGCGGCGACGGCCTCGATGCATGCTTTTGCCTCCACAGGCGCGACGGAATAAACCTTTGTTGCCGCTTGCAATCGCACCTGCGGGTTCTTGTCCGCGAACAACGTCAGCAGCGACCGTCGCTCCTCGACGCCGCGGCGCTTCAATTCGCGCGTCACGGCGAGCAGAAAATCTTGCAGTTTGTTGTATTTGCGTGTATTATCAGTAATATAGGTGTCATACTGCGCCAAACAGGCGTCACGAAATTGAGCCAGCAGTTCTGGAACTGTATATTTCGTGAGGTTTTTCATTTCAGAATTCCAATCCTACGAAGCCCCATCAATCCTACGCGTTGCCTTTCTTCCCAGGACTTGCCCACAAGATGATCTCTAGGAGAAAGACTCCCGAACCAAGCGTCCTTTTTCCCATACCACGCATTCAACTCCCAGTGTTTGAGAGTCGGACTGAGCTCTTGGTTGTCGGGCGAATTGGCACGCGCCGCCTCTTGCAGGTCGTCTAGCGTTTGCGGCGGATCGAAATCGGCTTGGACATAAGGATAGGCGCGTTCGGCCGATTTGACGCCCGCCCACTAAATCCAATCCAGGCAGTTCGGGACTTCTTCCAATCGGCTCAACGTCATCCCTGCGGACAAGGATTGATCCGGCACGCCGGAGGCGGCGATCGCCTCGATACAGGCCTTGGCCTCGATCGGCGCTATGGAATAGACGCTTTTTGCGGCTTGCAATCGAACCTGCGGGTTCTTGTCGGCGAGCAACGTCAGCAGCGACCTTCGCTCCTCGACGCCGCGGCGCTTGAGTTCGCGCGTAATGGCGAGCAAGACATCGAACAACTTGTTACACTTGCCGATGTTGCCCGTTAAATAGGTATCATACTGCGCCAAACACGCGTCACGGAATTGTGCGAGCAGTTCTGGAACCGAATATTTCGTGAGGTCTTTCATTTCAGCACTCCGATATCGCGAAGCCCTATGAGTCCCACCCGATGGCGTTCTTGCCACGACTTGCCCCTGACATAGTCTCTCGGAGACATCCCGTCGAAATCATGGCTCTTTATCCCATACCACGCATTCAACTCCCAGTGTTTGAGCGTCGGAATGAGCACTTGGTTGTCCGGCGAATTGACTCGCGCCGCCTCGCTCGGATCCATGGCCGTCGCGCCCTCGACCACGTGATGGACATCATAGCCCGGTTGCGGATCGAGCGCCGCTTCTTGCAGCTCTTCGAGCGTTTGCGGCGGATCGAAATAGGCTTGGACATAGGGATAGGCGCGCTTCGTCAGATCGAAGCCCCCCGCTATATCCAGTCCAAGCAGTTCGGCTCTTCTTCCAGCCCGTGTAACGTCATCCGTGCAGACAAGGACTGGTCCGGCAGACCGGCGGCGGCGATAGCCTCGATGCAAGCTTTCGCCTCCACAGGCGCCACGGAATAAACCTTTGTTGCCGCTTGCAATCGCACCTGCGGGTTCTTGTCGGCGAGCAACGTCAGCAGCGACCGTCGCTCCTCGACGCCGCGCCGCTTCAATTCGCGTGTAACGGCGAGCAAAAAATCGTAAAGCTTGTTATATTTGCGGATGTCTCCGGTTATATAGGTATCATACTGTGCCAAGCACGCGTCACGGAATTGAGCCAGCAGTTCTGGAACTGTATATTTCGTGAGGTCTTTCATTTCAGCACTCCGATATCACGAAGCCCTATGAGTTCAACCCGTTGGCTTTCGTCCCATGACTTGCCCCTGACATAATCTCTCGGAGACATACCGCCGAACCTATCGCTCTTTGTCCCATACCACGCATTCAACTCCCAGTGCTTGAGCGTCGGAATGAGCACCTGGTTGTCCGGCGAATTGACTCGCGCCGCCTCGCTCGGATCCATGGCCGTCGCGCCCTCGACCACGTGATGGACGTCATAGCCCGGTTGCGGATCGAGCGCCGCTTCTTGCAGCTCTTCGAGCGTTTGCGGCGGATCGAAATAGGCTTGGACATAGGGATAGGCGCGCTCCGCCAGGTCGAGGCCGGTCTGCAGCAGAATGCCCAGTCCAGGCGCGTCGATGTTGGCGGCCTGCAAGGCGGCTTCGATCAACAGGCGGACGCCGCGCTTCGCCGTTTCCGCGAGGAGGCGATCGCGTAGGCCTCCCGAATTTCGCCGGCGCCGCCGCGGCCTGACCCAGATATCCCCGGCGACCTCGACGTCGTCCTCGTCCTTGTCCTTCGGCCTGTACTTTCCCCCCAGCGAATCCGGAACGCCGGCCGGCCATCCCGGATGTACGGGGTCGTCGGTCCTGGCTTTTTCCAATTCGCAAGCCAGCGCCGCCAGGGCCCCAGTGGCGCGCAGCATCGCGACCAACGCGGCGGCCATGCTCGCTTCGGAGGATTTCGCGATTTGACCCGATGAGAACATAACAAGAACAATATGTGGCTTTTCCGCTCCCGTCAATATTTTTAGCGAATTTATTTTGTATGATCTCGTTGTGGACCCGCGCTGGAATCGGAATGGATCGTGGGTCGTTTCCTCACGCCGCCGAATCCGGCGGCGTCCGGGCACGGCGTTCGCCATTTCTTGAAATGGACAGAGACGGTCGACCGCTCCCGAGGTTTCGGCGCGTCGAAATCGGCCTTCGCCGGGGCATCGGGCCTCGCTGGCCGGTTCGGAGCGGCCGCGGCGGCGCGTCCATCGCGACCCCGCCGCGTGCGCCCAGACCTTTCGCTTGAAGAAAGTGTTGAACCGGAGCTGGGCAGGGACGGCAACCGAGGGCTTTTGGCCTCGGCGCGGGCCATGCCTCTGCCGGCGATCGCGTCAGGCGGCTTGGGCCGGAATTTCGGGGTCGCGCCCGGCTGCGCGGAAGCCGGCGCAAGCCTCGGAAAGGTCGGTCAGGCGCACCTCACGCCCCCCGTACAACCCCCGAGACCCCCTCCAGCGCCCCCGGCTGCAACTCGCAATGCAGCACCCGGGCGGGATCCACCGGGCCGGGGAATTGGATGCGGCCGGGCGGGGTCTTTGCGAAGCCCATGCGGGCGTAATAAGGCTCGTCGCCGACCAGGATCACCAGCCGCGCGCCTGCCGCCTTCGCGGCTTCGAGCGAGCGCATCACCAGCGCCTCGCCGATGCCCTGGCTGCGGAACACCGGCTCGACGATCAGCGGGCCGAGCAGATAGGCCGGCGTCTCGCCGATGAAAATCGGCGTCATCGCATTGGCGCCGACCAGCAGCGATCCGACCCAAGCCACGAAACTCAGCGAGAGGTCGGCCGGAGTCGCCTCGCGCAGGCGATAGGCGGTGCGCGCGAAGCGTCCGGGACCGAACACGCGCTCGTTGAGGCGCAGGATCGCCTCGGCGTCGTCGGGCGTTTCCGGTTCGAGAACGAAGGGCAGATCGGGCATGGGTCGCCTGGGTTCTTGCAAAGGCGCAGCGGCTCTAACACGGGAGCGCCTCCGGCCGAAAGCCGGGGCTCACCAGTGCGGCGAGATCGGCGCGGCCTCGAAGATCTCGGCCAGGCGCGCCCGGGTCGCGCGCGTGACGTCGGGCGGCAGGGCGTCGCGCGCGAAGAACTTCGCCTCGAGGATCTCGCGGTCCGGCGCGCGCTCGCCGAGGCTGCGGAAGGCGGGCGCGAGATAGACCGCGACATGGTCGCGGCGCGAGACATGCGCGTTGAAGAAAAGGCCGTGCAGCCTGGGCGGGCCTTCGAGCACGATATTGGCCTCCTCGGCGAGTTCGCGCGCGAGCGCGCTTTCGCAACTCTCGCCGATCTCCACCCCGCCGCCGGGAAAGTGCCAACCGGCGACGTAGGAATGTTTCACCAGCAGAACCCGACCGCTCTCATCGATCACCACGGCGCGCACGCCAAGCGTGAGCGGCCGCGCGAGGAGGAAGACGAAATGCGCGATGCGCGTGCGGACCCGCTCGCCGAGGCTGCGGCGCAAGCGCTCTTGCTTCGTCGGATCGCTCGCCATAAACCGTGCTCCGTGATGTTTCGCCGTTGCGGCCGCGTATTTCCGCGGCGCGAACCAGGCGTGCTGTAAAGGCCGCGGAAACGTCTCGACCGGCATGAGAGGGCGCCATGAGCTTCACGATCGCGCATCTCTCCGACGCCCATCTCAGCCCCGCGCCGTTTCCCAGCCTGCAGGAGATGCGGCTGAAGCGATTCATGGGCTACGTCAACTGGAAACGCGGGCGCGAGCGTCTGAACGATATGGGCATGCTCGCGCGCCTGGTCGCAGATCTGCGCGCACACCATCCCGATCACGTCGCCATGACCGGCGACGTCGTCAACATCGCGCTCGCGATCGAATTCAAGCGCGCGGTCGCCTGGATGCGCACGCTCGGCGAGCCCGAGAACGTCAGTTTCACGCCCGGCAATCACGACGCCTATGTCCGCGACGCGATGGAGGGGCTCGCGCGCTCGTTCGCGCCCTGGACGCAAGGCGATTCCCATGCCCCCGGCCGCCCGATGTTTCCCTATCTCAGGGTTCGCGGCGAGGTCGCGCTGATCGGGCTGAATTCCGGCGTCCCCACCGCGCCGCTGATGGCCTCGGGGCGGCTCGGCGCCGCGCAGTTGGCCGCACTCGGCCCCATTCTCGAGGAGAGCGGCGCGCGCGGCCTCGCGAGGGTCGTCATGATCCATCACCCGCCCCTGACCACAGGTCCGGCCCCGCCGCTGCGCGGCCTGACCGACGCGGCCGCCTTCGAGGAGATCATCGCGCGCTGCGGCGCCGAGGCGATCCTGCACGGACACACGCACAAGCGGATGGTGAATTATCTGCCCTCGCGCGCGACGCGCCGCGAAGGCGGCAAGGTGCCCGTGATCGGGGTCCCCTCGGCGTCGGCGGCTTCGCGCGATCCAAGGCAGCGCGCCAGCTATTATCTGATCCGGGTGGAGCGCGCCGGCGAATTCTGGAAGATCAGCGCGCGCGCGCGGGGCATGATGCCGGGCGACTCCGAGATCGGCGAACGCGATCCGCTGGCGATTTAGCGGCCGCCTCAGAACGGCGGGACGCCAAATCGTGCGCTCCACAGCGCCCGGCCCCAGGAATTCCAGGCCGCCATTGCGGCGAGGCAGATCAAGCCGATGAACGTGAAGGCGCCGAGCGTCATCAAGAAAAAGCTGCCGAGCTCGACGAAGGCGCCCCACAATGTGCGCGGCGCGGGCTCGGGCGCGGCCGGCGCGCCGCCGCCCTTGGCTTCGCCGGAGGCGCGCGCGCGATCCGCCAGTTGTTTGGCTTTCGTCGCGGCTTTCAGCTGGATTTCGGCGGCATAGCGATTGCGGCCTTCGGACGCCAGCGCCTGCTCCCGCTCGACGAGGCGGCGCGCGATGTAATTCGTCGCCGCCGAGACAATCCGCTCGAAAGTCGCGCTCTCCGCGATCAGCACCCGCCCGTGGCGCGTGTCCTGGAAGAAACGGTAGGTGCGCCGGTCGTGGCCAAGATCGACAAAGCTGATCATGTCGAGGAAAAGTCGCGGACGTTCGCCGTGGGCAATGCCCATGTCGAACAATTCGACATCCGCCGGCGCCTGGTCGATGACCGGGCGCAAAGCCTCTTCCAGCATTTCGAGGCGGACAATCTCGGCCTGCCGCAAATCGTCCACCGCCTCGCTCTGCTCTGCGCTTTCCACGCGCGCGCGCCTGACCGCCGCCTTCAGGCTCGGCGGCGCCAGTTTTATGTGATCGGGCTTGCGTTCGTCGCCTCGACGTTCTTCCATTTCGCTTCCCAGGATTAATGAGGGGTTAGCTTATCCTAACCGGCGAGGGGGTAAAGGGTTTCATCGACCCCGGCCTGGTCCTTCAACAGACGGCGAAGGCAAGGGTCGTTTGATCGCGGCGCCTGAGACCTGCTATTCCTGAAGCCGGCCCAATATCGGGCGTTTTACCTCGGGAACACGCGGATGTCGGCGAAAGCCCTGCTGGATCTCTCGTCGGACGCGGCGAACGCGCTTTCGCAGAAGCGCGCGATCGTCGCGCTGGAATCGACCATCATCACGCACGGCATGCCCTATCCCCAGAATCTCGATACGGCCTTGATGCTCGAAGAGACCGTGCGCTCGGCCGGCGCGACGCCAGCCACGATCGCCGTCATCGAGGGGCGTTTCAAGGTCGGCCTCGATCGCAAGGCGCTCGAGCAACTCGCGCGCCTCTCCGGCGGCGTCGTTAAGGCCTCGCGGCGGGACCTCGCCGCGGTCGCAGCGCGTCACGGCTCGGCGGGGACGACGGTCGCCGCGACGATGTATATCGCTGAACTCGCGGGCATCGAGATATTCGCGACCGGCGGCATCGGCGGCGTGCATCGCGGCGCCGAGGAGACCTTCGACATCTCCGCCGACCTCGTCGAACTTGCGCGCTCCAAGGTCGCCGTCGTCTGCGCGGGCGCGAAATCAATTCTCGATATCGACAAGACTCTGGAATACCTGGAATCGCAGGGCGTCGCGGTCTGCGGCTATCAGTGCGACGAGTTTCCTGCCTTTTATGCGCGCTCCAGCGGCGTCAAGCTCGACCATCGCTGCGACGGCCCGCACGATCTCGCGCGCATGATCCGTCTGCAACGGCAGATCGGACCCGGCGGATTGCTGATCGCCAACCCCATCCCCGAGGATAACGCGCTCGACGCCCAGGCGATCGAGAAGCGCATCGCCGAGGCGGTCGAGGAGGCCAAGGCCAGGGGCATCGCCAAGAAGGAGGTCACGCCCTATTTGCTCGGGCGCATCGTCGAACTCACCGAGGGTCGCAGCCTTGCGGCCAACATGGCGCTGGTCAAGAACAACGCCCACCTCGCGGCGCATGTCGCGGTGGAGTTGGCTCGGCTTTGAACGCTCCCTCTCGACGGGTCCTCATCGTCGGCGACGTCATGACGGATTATTCGGTGCTGACAGAAGGGCCGATCGCGATCGGCTCCGACCGGCGAGCCCGGATTTACGCCCGCGCGGGCGGTTCGGCCGCGACCCAGGCGGTCTGGCTGGCCCGGTTCGGCATGAAGGTCGATTTCGTCGCCCGGGTCGGCGCCGGCGACCACGCGGGAGAGAGCCTGCGCCTGCGCCGTGCGGGGGTCGATCCCTGGCTCGCGGCCGACGAACGCCACGAAATCGGGGCGGCTTATCGCGATCATCGATCCCTCGGGCGAGCGCAGCTTCCTGACCGATCGCGGCGCCAACGACGCGCTCGAGCCCTCGGATATCCCTGACGCGGTGATCGCAGCGCGCCGACCACATCCACATCTCCGGCTATTCGCTGTTCGCCCCTTCCCCGCGGGCGGCCGTGCGCTCCGCGATGGACCGCGCGAGCGGGCGCCCGATAAGCGTCGACGCCGCCTCTGCGGAATTCCTGCGCGAGGCGGGCGCCGATGCGTTCTTCCGATGGACTGACGGCGCCGCGATGCTTTTTCCCAATGCGGACGAAGCCGCCGTGCTCGCCGGGACTTCCGATCCCCGAGCGCAGGGGGCGAGGCTTGCCGCCCATTACCCCCTCGTCGTCATCAAGCGCGGCGCAGAGGGCTGCGAGGCCTGGCGCGGCGACAAGGTCTTTCGCGTGGCCGCGCCCGCCGCAAAGGTTCTCGACACCACCGGAGCGGGCGACGCCTTCGTCGCGGCGTTCCTGGCGGCGCATCTCGGCGGCGCTCCCCTGCAGCAGAGCCTCGGCCGCGCCGTCGCGGCGGGCTCGGCGGCGACCGAGTTCATCGGCGGGCGTCCGCCGGATTTGGCCTAGTCCGCGACCGCTGGCGGGCTACCATCGCCCCCCTTGTCTCTCTGCGCGCGTATCGCCGCGCCCTGCTCGCCAAGATCCCACAGCAGGCCTGCCATGATGCGTAGCCCCTCGCGCGCGACCGGGGCCAGCAAGTGCTCGTCCGGCGCGTGCTGCGCGCACGAGGGATGCGCATGCGGGACCCAGATCGTCGGCAGTCCGAGCAAATCCGCGAAGACGTCGTTCGGCAGCGAGCCGCCGAGATTGGGCAGCAGCGCCGGCGTTTTGCCAGTGGTTCGCGCAAGCGAATCCAATGCCCATGAGACCCAGGGATCGCCGGGATCGAGACGCGTCGCATTCATGACGGTCTTCTGGCTCGCCAGGACTTCGACGCGCTCGAAACCCGCCCGGTCGAAATGCGCGCGTAGCGCCGGCAAGAAGCTGCGCGGGTCGCATCCGACGACGAATCGCAACTGGCAATGCGCGCGCGCCTGCGAGGGAATCGCATTTGCCGGCATGTCGACGTCGCCCGCGCCGAGCGCCAGCGTCTCCAGGCTGTTCCAGCCGAAGACGCGCTCGGCGGGCGAAAGTCCCGGCTCGCCCCAATCGGCATCGATCTCGGGATCGTGGGGCCCGCCGCCGACTTCGATATCGGCGAGCGCCGTCCGAACCAAGGGCGGGATCGTCGGCGGCCTGAGATCGGCGATCTTGATCTTCCCGCGCGCGTCGACCAGCGAGGCGACCGCGTTGGCGATGACTGTCGCGGGATTGACCAGCAGCCCGCCCCAATTGCCCGAATGATGCGCGCCCTCGCGAGCGCGAAACCTCAACTCGAAATTGAAGGCCCCGCGCGAGCCCAGAAAGATCGTCGGACGCTCGCTCGACACCCGCGGCCCGTCGGACGCGATCAGCAGATCGGCGACGAGCGCCGCGCGCTCGCGGGCGCAGGTCTCGCGTAGACCGGGGGACCCCATCTCTTCCCCGGTCTCGATCAGGAATTTGACGTTGAAGCCGAGCCGTCCGCCCCGCGCGGCGAGAACGGCCGCAAGCGCGGCGATCAGGATCGAGTGCTGCCCCTTGTTGTCCGCCGCGCCGCGCCCGTAAAGCCGCTCGCCTTCGACGACGAGACGCCAGGGGCTGAGCCCAGTCCTCCAGCGCGCATCCATGCCCGCGACGACATCGCCGTGGCCGTAAATCAGCGCCGTCGGCAGACCCTGGGCTTCGATCCGCTCGGCGACAAGCATTGGCAGGCCGGGCGCAATGTCGTTCTCGACGCCTCGGCAGGAAAACCCGAGACCGCCAAGCGCGGAGCCGATCTCGCGCTCGAGATAGGCCCGCAAATGCCCGGCGCAGCCGGGATCCTGGCTGACAGTGGGGATCGCGATACGGCGCTCGAGATCCCGCGCGAATTGCCCGCAATCGAAGATCTCGGCCGCGCGGTCGACGGCCAACTGACGGTTCATGTGCAGCGCCCCGTTTCGATCGGCTCGTCTCAGTCCTGGTCGGCCTCGCGCGGATTTGGTCTGTTTCCGGCGCCGGAGGCAAGCTGGCCGGGCGCGCCCGCCGGGCGCCGCTTGCATGGACGCAAGCCTGCCCTCTGGACGAACTCGCGCATCAACGCCCACATAGCCTTGCATTGCCCTTCAATCCGAGGCCCCGATGTCGATCCGCGCCGTCAAGAGCATTTCCCAGTCCCGCCCGACCATGGAGGGCGCCGGCGTGCAGGCTGCGGCGCGCCTTCGGCTTCGGCGACACCAGTGAATTCGACCCGTTCCTGATGATGGACGATTTTCGCGGAGACCATCCCAGCGACTACATGGCCGGCTTCCCCTGGCATCCGCACCGCGGCATCGAGACGATCACCTATGTGCTCGCCGGGACGGTCGCGCATGGCGACAGCCTCGGCAACCAGGGCGTGCTCGGGCCCGGCAGCGTGCAATGGATGACCGCGGGCGCGGCATACTCCATCAGGAAATGCCCAAGGGCGACGCGTTCGGACGCATGCACGGCTTCCAGCTCTGGGCCAATCTGCCCTCGAGCCTGAAAATGACCGCGCCGCGCTATCAGGACATCGCCGGCAAGCGACATTCCCGAAATCGATCGACGACGACGGCGTGAGGGTGCGCGTGATCTGCGGCGATTTCTGGGGCCGGAAAGGCCCGGTCGACGGCGTCGCCGCCGAGCCGCGCTATCTCGACGTCTTCGTGCCCGCCGGCAAGCGCAAGACCCTTCCGGTGGAGACCTATCGGCAGGCGTTCGCCTATATTTTCGAGGGCTCGGGCCGTCTTCGCCGGCGCCTCGCAGCCGTTCGGCGTGCTGCGCGAGGAGATGGTCGACGGCGAGGAAGTGCTCGTGCGCGAGGCGGTCGGCAACCGCTCCCTGGTCGTGTTCGACTCCGGCGACGAGGTCGTCGTCCAGGCGGGCGATCAGGGCGTCCGCTTCCTGCTGGTCTCCGGACGCCCGATCCGCGAGCCGGTCGCCTGGCACGGGCCGATCGTCATGAACACGCAGGCCGAAATCCGGCAGGCGATGAGCGATCTGCGCAACAGCACGTTCATTAAATAAGTCCGTCGCGTCAATCAGGCCCCTTGTAGACCCGCGCCGCCCCGTGAGACACACTCGCGGGGCGGCGCTCGTTTCAAGTCCGTGACGTCGGGGGGCGAAATGGATCAAGCCTATATCTCAACTTTCGCCGCGCTCGCCGGCACGGTCATCGGCGGGCTGACGTCCTTTCTAACCGCGTGGGTCACCCAGAGCGTGCAGACGCGCAATCAGCGCATCGCCGGCGAGACCGCCCGGCGGCAGGACCTCTACAGCCAGTTCATGGACGAACTCGCGATGATCTACGCCCGCGCGCTGCGCGCGCAGGAGATGGACTACGGCGATCTCGTCAAACTGTTCGCGCTCAGCGGCCGCATAAAGCTGATCGCCTCGACGCCTGTCATCGCGGGCGCCGAGCGCGCGATGAAATTCGTCGTTGACCTCTACCTGGGTCCGGCGCGCACGCCGCAGCAGATGCGCGAAATGATGGACCAGCAGAGCGCCGACGCCATCGGCGATTTCGCGACGCTATGCCGCGAGGAGTTTCGATTGCTCGGACTGGCGTGACGGCGCTTCGTCGCCCCTGCCAGAGTGGAATTTCCTGTTTCTCCTACGCGCGCCCCCGCTCCTTGCGCAGGCGCGCCCAATATTCGAGCCGCTTCCTGACCTCCCGCTCGAAGCCGCGTTCGACCGGTTCATAGAGGTTGCGGCGGCCGAGCGCCTCGGGCCAATAGTTCTGGCCGCTGAAAGCGTCAGGGGCGTCGTGATCATATTCGTAATCGGCGCCGTAGCCCTCGGAACGCATCAATTTGGTCGGCGCGTTCAGGATGGTCTTGGGCGGCGTCAGCGAGCCCGCGGTCTTGGCGAGTGCCTGCGCGGCGCTGAAGGCCTTGTAGAGCGCGTTCGACTTCGGCGCGGTCGCGACATAGACGATCGCCTCGGCGATCGCGAGTTCGCCCTCGGGACTTCCGAGGAAATCATAGGCGTCCTTGGCGGCGTTCGCGATGACCAGCGCCTGCGGATCGGCGAGGCCGATGTCCTCGACCGCCATGCGCACGACGCGGCGCGCGAGGAACAGCGGGATCCTCGCCTGCATCCAGCATGCGCGCGAAATAATAGAGCGCGGCGTCGGGATCGGAGCCGCGCACGCATTTGTGCAGCGCCGAGATCAGATTGTAGTGGCCTTCCTGCGCCTTATCGTAGATCGGCGCGCGTCGCTGCACGACTTTGACAAGGCCAGCCGGATCGAAAACTTCGCCCCGCGCGCGGCGCGCAAGACCTCTTCGGCGAGCGTCAGCGCGGCGCGGCCGTCGCCGTCGGCCATGGCATCAGCGCCGCCCGCGCGTCGGCGTCGAGCGGCAGCGCGTGGCCCTCCATCGCCTCCGCGCGCGCGATGAGTTTCTCGATCGCGGCTTCGTCGAGCCATTTGAACACCAGCACCCTCGCACGCGAGAGCAGCGCGGCGTTGAGTTCGAAGGAAGGGTTCTCCGTGGTGGCGCCGATCAGCGAGATCGAGCCGTCTTCCATCACGGGAAGGAACGAATCCTGCTGAGCGCGGTTGAAGCGGTGGATTTCGTCGACGAACAGAAGAGTCGAGCGCCCCTGCGCGCGGCGCGCCCGAGCCGCGTCGAAAATCTTCTTCAACTCCGCGACGCCGGAATGGATCGCCGAGACCTGCACGAACTCGGCCTTGGCCTGATGGCCGATGAGCCGTGCGACGGTCGTCTTGCCGGTCCCCGGCGGGCCCCAGAAGATCATCGAGCCTAGGCTGGACGCCGCCAGGAGCCGCGTCAAAGCGCCGCGGGGCCGGTCAGGTGCTCCTGCCCGGCAACCTCGCCGAGGTCGCGCGGGCGCAGGCGGTCCGCCAGCGGGGCGGGCGGCGGACTGGCGGCGTCGAACAGAGCGGTCATGGGTCGACTTTGTCGCGCGCGGCGGACGAAGTCCAGCGGCGGCCAAGCCCTTGCGGCTGAGCGAGCTTTCGTATTCCTTGCGTGCGCCCAAGGGAGACGCCGATGCTAAATTCTCCACGCCCGCAATTTGCGGGCCTGCCAACCGCCAGCCCTGAAGCGATCGGGCTTTCGCCGCCGGCGCTGGAGCGCCTTACAAGGGCCGCAGAGCGCCAGATTGAGACTGGGCGTGCGCCCGGTCTTTCGATGCTGATCGCCCGCAAAGGCAAAATCGGTTACCTGCAGACGGTCGGAGCCCTGAAGCCGGGCGGCCCCGATATGCCGCTGGATGCGATCTTTCGTATTTACTCCATGACCAAGCCTGTCGTGTCGGTTGCCGCGATGATGCTGGTCGAGGAAGGACGGCTTCTGCTGGCCGATCCCGTGTCGAAATTCGCGCCCGCCTTCGCCGACGCGAAGGTTGGGATAGCGCGCGGCGAGGAACTTGAACTCGTTGCTTTGAAGCGGCCGATCACGGTGCAGGACCTGATGCGCCACACCTCTGGCCTGACTTACGGCTTCACCGGGCCGTCGCTGGTTCAGCGACTGCTCAAGCAGACGACCGTCATGAGTTTCGATAAAACGACCGCCGAACAGGCCGACGCGCTCGCGGCGCATCCCTTGCAGCATCAACCCGGCGAGGTCTGGGAATACGGCCATTCCACCGATGTGCTGGGCCGTGTCGTGGAGGTCGTCGCCGGCGCTCGCTTGAGCGAATTTCTCCACGAGCGAATCTTCGTCCCGCTTGCGATGCACGACACCGCGTTCTTCACGCCGCCGGCGAAAGTCGACCGTCGGGCCGAGCCCTTCACATTCGACGGCATCATCGCCTCCGGCAGTCCCATCCTGGACATCACCGCTCCGCCCAAATTCGAAATGGGCGGCACAGGTCTCATCTCGACGATCGGAGATTATGCTCGATTCAGCGCCATGCTCGAGGGCGGCGGCGAGTTGGACGGCGTGCGGCTCCTCGGTCGGCGCACGATCGACTACATGGCAAGCGATCACCTCAGTCAGGACATCTTCAAAAAGCACTGGGTTCTTGCGCCGGGGAGCGGCTTCGGGCTGGGGTTCTCGGTGCGCATGGAAACAGGCGTGGGCTTGACATTCGGGGAGCCCCGGCGAATTTGGCTGGGGCGGCATTGCCGGCACCCTGTTCTGGGTCTCCCCCCGGGACTCGCTGTTCGCGATCATTATGATGCATGCGGCCGAGGCCAGCCTCGAGATCCGGCAGATGTTCCGCAACCTCGTGTACGCCGCGCTCGTCTGAGGCTCACCAAACCCCGGTGTTGGCCATCGACTTCCACGGCTCGGCGGGCGGCAGCGCCTCGCCGGACTGCAGCAGTTCGATCGAGATGTTGTCGGGCGTGCGGATGAAGGCCATGCGGCCGTCGCGGGGCGGGCGGTTGATCGTGATCCCCGCAGCCTGGAGCTTTGCGCAATATTCGTAAATATTGTCGACGGAATAGGCGAGATGGCCGAAATTGCGCCCGCCCGTATAGACCTCCGGGTCCCAGTTGTAGGTCAACTCGACAAGCGGCGCCTGGCGGGTCTTGCCGGCCTCGACGTCGGCCGGAGCCGCGAGGAAGACCAGGGTGTAACGGCCGGCCTCGCTGTTTGTGCGGCGCGTTTCCACCATTCCGAGCTTGCGCACGAAGAAATCTAGCGACGCCTCGAGATCGGTGACTCGAATCATCGTGTGGAGATAACGCATGGAAATCCTCCCCTCAGGGTTTGCCTCGGAACGCCAGTGGGCGCATAAACTCGCACGTTCCTTTTAAACCATTCCCCCAGTGACGGAAGACGGCAAAATCGACGCAATGTCGGCGCGCAAACGCCGCGCGGCGCTCGCCTCGACGGCGGCGAGCGCTGCGCTCGCGCTCGCCAAGCTCGCCGCGGGCGCGCTCGCCGGCTCGCTCGCGCTGATTTCCGAGGGCGCACATAACGCGCTCGACATCGGCGTCAGCGCGCTCACCTATTTCGCGGTGCGCGAGGCCGACAAGCCCGCCGACGAGGACCATCCTTTCGGCCACGCCAAGATCGAGGCGGTGGCGGCGCTCGCGCAGACCGGCTTCCTGCTCGCGCTCGCGGTCGGGGTCGCCTTCGAAGCGTTGCGGCGCCTCAGCGAACCTGAATTGCAGGTCGACGCCAACGCCTTCGCGTTTGCGGCGATAGCCGTCTCGATCGCGGTCGATCTGACGCGCTGGCGGGCGCTGCGGCGGATCGCGCGCGAGACCGGCTCGCGACGCGCTTGCCGCGGACGCGCTGCATTTTTCCAGCGATCTCGTCTCGTCGGTGTTGGTGCTGGCGGGCCTGGGCGCGAGCCGGCTGGGCTTCGCGCATGCAGATTTGCTGGCGGCGGTCGGCGTCGCCGCCTTCATCGCGGTCGCGGGCTTTCGGCTCGGCCGCAGCACGATCGACGCGCTGCTCGACGCCGCGCCCAAAGGACTGGCGGCGGAGGTGCGCGACGCGGTCGAGGCGGCGCCGGGAATTTCCGGCGTCGATTTCCTGCGCCTGCGGCGCAGCGGCCCGCTGATCGTCGGCGATCTCGGCATGTTCGTGTCGCGCACGCTGCCGCTGGAGCGCGTCGCCGCGATCAAGTTCGACCTCGCGCATGCGCTCGCGGCGCGCTGGCCGAAAATGCGACTGACAATGACGGCCAATCCGCGCGCGCTCGACGACGAGACCATTCTCGAACGCGTTCAACTGATTGCCAGCCGGCGGCGGCTGTTCGTTCATCACGTCGCGGTCCAGCGTCTGGGCGACCGCACGTCGGTCACGCTCGACCTTGAGGTCGATGGTCGCATGAGCCTTGGCGAGGCGCATGAGATCGCGACCCGGCTGGAGGACGCGATCGAGAACGAGCTCGGCCCCCAAATCGAGGTGGAAACGCATATTGAACCGATGGAAAGTCGCGAACTCAGCGGGCGCGACGCAGATGCCGAACTCACGAGCAGGTTCATCGAAACTTTGCGGCGGGCCGCAGGCGAAGGACAATTGAAAGATATTCACGACGTTCGTCTGCGTGTAGCCGAGCGCGGATATTTCGGCATTTTCCACTGCCGAGTTGCGCCGCAAACCAGCGTCGAGACCACGCATGCCGAGGTCGACGCGCTAGAACGCGCGGTGCGAAAAGAATTTCCGGAAATTCTTCGCGTCGTCGGGCACGCCGAACCGATGCGTTGATTGTTCGGCGCATTGGCGAAACAGCGCAAACTCGCTATGTCTGACGCCCAGCGTTCCTTCGCCGATTCGGACAGACCATGGAATTCGAAAACGACGCGCCTGAATTGCGCAGCGCGCACGTGATCGTCGTCGGCAACGAAAAAGGCGGGGCCGGCAAATCCACGATTTCGATTCATCTGACGGTCGCTCTGCTGAAGGCGGGCCACAAGGTGGCCTGCATCGATCTCGACACGCGCCAACAGACGATGACCCGGTTTTTCGAGAACCGCAGGTCATGGTCGGCGCAGGCGCTCTGGCGGCTCGAGATGCCGGAGCATTGCGCGATGACGCGCGGCGACTTCCAGGACGTGCGCGCGAACGAGGCGCATGAATTCGCAATGTTCGCCGATGCGATCGGAGCGGTGGAGCATGATTTCGAATTCGTGGTCATCGATACGCCCGCGAGCGACTCCTATCTCATGCGGCTCGCCCACTCGCTCGCCGATACGCTGGTCTCGCCGCTTAACGACAGCTACGTCGACATCGACGTGTTTTCGCGCGTGCAGCACGACCGCAGCCAGCGCGGCGCAATGTCGCAATATGCCGAACTCGTCGCCGAAGCGCGTCGCAAGCGGCGCCTCGTCGACAACGGCCTTATCGATTGGGTGATCGTGCGCAACCGCATGGCTTCGATCGCGAGCCACAATGCGCGCCAGATCGCGGTCAGCGTCGGCCGACTAGCGCAAGAATTGCGATTTCGCATCGCCGAGGGCCTCCATGACCGCGTCATCTTCCGCGAATTGTTCCCCATCGGGCTGACCGCGCTCGATCGGATCGAGGACGGGGCGATCAGCGGCGCCCTAACCTCGTCTCAATTGGCCGCGCGGCGGGAGATCGAAAGCCTGCTCACCGCGCTCGAGCTGCCGACGCGGCAGCCCGGCCAGGCGCATCTGCAATCGCGCCACAACTGGCGCCAGCGCGTGGCTGCTTACTACCAGCAACTGGCGGCGGAGTTGGCGCATGGCTAATCGGACGTACGGAGCCAGAATATGAAGACTGCGCTCTGCTTCACGCCCGACCTCGCATTTTTCCGGCCGGCGGTGTTTACGGCCGCGTCCGTCATCGCGCAGGGCGACGCCGACGCTTTCGACATTTTCATCGTCTGCGAGGAGCGCGACGTCGCGCCGGGTTTCGACAGGCTCGATCCCGCGCTGCGTTCGAAAATACAGGTCAAGACAATTGACTTTGCTCGCCTGGACGAGGGGCTGCAAGGAAAGGGACGGTTCTCGCGCGCGGTGTTCCGGCGCCTGTTTCTCGACCGCGTGATGCCGGAAGCATACTCGCGCCTGGTCTCGATCGACGCGGACATGAGCATCGCGCGCCCCGGGCTGTCTCGCCTTGCCGAGGTCGATCTTCAGGGTCGCCCCATCGGGGCCGCGCTCGACATGATCTATCTCATGGACTGCAAGGGCGGCGCGCTCGCGCGCGAATTCCAGGCGTACCGCCGCTCGCTCGGCCTGACTCTGGATACGCCTTATTTCAACGCCGGCCTGATGACGATCGACCGCGCGCAATGGCGTGCGCAGGATCTGACCGCCCGCGCCGCGAGCGCATTGCGAACGACCCCAGAACGGTACAAATTCATGGAGCAGAGCGCGCTCAACAGTCTGATCGCGGGCGGCTTCGCGCCGCTCTCGCCGCGCTATAATTTCATGGGCGACTTCCTGCTGCTCGACCTCGAGGAAAGACTGCGACCGATCGTGCTCCATTTCGTCAACAGCCCGAAGCCATGGGAGTACGACCACTGGCGCGGCGAGGCGCGCTACGCCCTCGACTACAAGCGATGGTTCGCCGCTTCGCCCTGGCCCGACTGGCCGACGCCGAGCGAACCGACGCTCGCGCGCCGACGCAAGCCCGAGAAGACCCCGGCGCGTCGGCGGTTTGCGGAACGCCTGGTCGAGTTTCTCAAGACGCAGCGGTTCATCGACCAGACATGAGCCGGCGCGGATCGCCGCCGCCCCATTCACGGTTTCGAATCGAATATTCCGCCCGCCGGCAACGGAACATTAACCATCTCATAGCTAATGGTGTCTTAACACCAAGCGGAGACCGGATATGTCGCGTCGTGGGTTCACGACTTTGCTAGCGCTGGGTATCTCCTCGAGCTCCGCCCTCGCCGCAGACCTCGACGCGCCGCCGACACAGCTCGATATGGGCTCCATAACGTCGCCGACGAGCGCCTCCCGTTGGCAAGGCGCATACGGGGGCGTCGTACTCGGCGCGATCGCCTCCCCGAACCAATCGGGAACCCAATTCTGGTGGCCGCAAGTTGGGCCGCCCTATGTCTCCACCGATCAACCGTCCTCGGTCACCCTTTCCTCTTACGGCGGCTCGGTCGGCTTGCAACTGGGCTTCGACACGCAATGGGGCCCGCTGGTCCTCGGCGCGGTGGCGGACACGTCGCTCGTGGTCGGTTCCCAAGCGACGCGTTCCGGCTCTGGCAGCTTCGCATCCGATTACTCCGGATTTCCGTCGGGAACCTATACATCGAGTTTCTCTCAGCAATTGAATTCGTTCGGCACGTTCCGGGCGCGCGTCGGATACGCTCCAAATTCCGATTGGATGGTCTATGGAACCGGCGGCCTCGCGTTCGGGCAGGTCAACGTTTCGAATACAGTGAACCTGACCAGCGCAGATGTCGTTTCAAATTCGCGCTCGGCCCTTGCTGTCGGGTATACCGTGGGCGCGGGAGCGCAATATGCTCTCAGCTCGCAATATTCGATCGGCCTCGAGGGTCTTTATTACAATCTCGGCTCCCAAGATAATGTATCAGTCGCGAATTTTTATACTTTTTCATCGCTCCCATCGGGGGGCGAGTTGCGCTGGCCGTTTTCGCCGCAAGTTGTCTCCAAAACCAACTTCTCGGGTTTTCAATTACGGCTGACTGGGGTCTATGAGTTCGACGGCGGCGGGGATGCCGTGAAGGTCGGCGGCATGTCCACCGATCCCAACACTGACGTTCCCGTCGAGTTCGGGATGCGCGCGGGCGCCTCGTTCGGCCAGACGCAAACGTCGCTTTACAACGGCGATGGCAGCGCGTTGGTCTCGCGCCTGACCTACCACGATTCCAACGCTCTTACGGTCGAACCTTTCTTCAAATTCGAGGTGCCGAACTGGGGCCTGTTCGTGACCGGATACGCGGGGGTCGGCGCCCTGCAAGGGACGACTTTGCAAGACGAGGATTTCCCCCCGGGCGTCACGCCTTATTCCTCGACCACCAGTTCGGTCTCGGACAGCACTGTCGACTATGCGACTGTCGACATCGGCTACTACGCTTGGCAGGATTCCTGGTACAAGGTCGGCGGCTTTCTCGGATTTAATTACATCGGCAACGTCTACAACGCGTCCGGGTGCAACCAGACGGCGAGCAATACCGCAATCTGCTATGGTGGGCCATCGGTCACCGGCATCAGCCCCAACAATGTCGTTCTGACGGACAGCTATTCCTGGAGCGCGGTGCGCCTCGGCCTCGCCGGCACTGTCACTCTCGCGCATGGCTTATCCGCCAGCGCCAGCGCCGCTTGGCTGCCCTACGTAAGCGTCACCAACACCGACGACCACTGGCTGCGCATGCCCGGCGACTTCGGCTCCGGCATTCCCGGATCGGGCACCGGCTACGCCAGCTACGAGTTGGAGGGCAAGACCAATTACGCCTTGACCCCGAATTTCGATATCGGCGCCGGCTTGCGGTACTGGTCGCTCAGCGCCAACGGACATATCAATTTCCAGGACGTTTACTCGTACACCGGCGGAGGCTACGGCTCCTCGCAGGTAGCGAAATTCACGACACAGCAGACCCAGGCCTTCCTCGAAACCGGCTATCATTTCTGATCCTATTCTCGCATAGTCCGTCCGGCGGGTGGGGGCATCCCCATCGGCGGAGGACTTGGGGCGGGCATGTTCGGCCAGTTGATGACGGCGCGGCGCTTCGCGCCGCTGTTCTGGTGCCAGTTTCTTTCGGCGTTCAACGACAATTTCGTTCGCCAGATGCTGGCGATGCTGATCCTGTTCCGCTTCGGCGCGCAGGACGCCGGCGCGAAGGTTTCGCTCGCTGTCGCCATCTTCGTTCTGCCCTCGATCCCGCTCTCGCCGATCGGCGGCGAGATCGCCGACGCCCATGACAAGGCCTGGGTCGCGCGGCGGCTGAAATTCGCCGAAATCTTCGTGCAGATGATCGCCGCCGCGGGCTTCGTATTTCGGTTCGCTGAACCTGCTCTATGCTCGCTCTGTTCGGGCTCGGCTGCGTCTCGGCTTTGTTCGGGCCGGTCAAATACGGCATTTTGCCCGACCATCTGAAGCACCGAGGAGCTGATCTCCGGCAACGCGCTCGTCGAGGGCGCGACATTCGCCGCGATCATCTGCGGGCTGGTGCTCGGCGGCTGGGCCGCCGCCGAAGGGCGCTCGGCGGTCAGCGTCGTCGCCCAGCTCGTCGTCGTCGCGCGTCGCCTGCTACGCGACCTCGCGCTACATCCCGCCGACCGGCGTCGGCGCGCCGAACCTCAGGGTCAACTACAACCCGATCACGGCGACCTGGACGATCCTGCGCGAACTGAAGGCCGACGACCGCTCATGGGTCGGCGCGATCGCGGTGAGCTGGTTCTGGATGGTCGGCGCGATCACGCTGTCGCTGGTGCCGGTCATCGTCAAGTCGCGCATCGGCGGCGGCGTCGAGGTCGAGACCGCGATCAATCTGTTCTTCGCCATCGGCATCGCGCCGGCTCGCTGCTCGCCGCGGTGCTCGCGCATGGCCGCATCGAGTTCGCGCCGACGCCGTTCATGCTGATCATCATGGGCCTGATCGCGATCCATCTCGGCCTCTGCGCCGCGCGCGCTGCCGCATGCGAGCGCCGAGGTCGGGCTCGTCGAGTTTTTCGGCTGCGCGGCCGGGCTGCAGGATCGCGATCGAGATCGTCGCCTATTCCTTCGCGGCGGGCTTGTTCGTGGTGCCGATCTTCGCCGCGGTGCAGGCCTGGTCGGGCGAGGACCGGCGCGCGCGCGTCATCGGCGCCGTCAACACGCTGAACTCGATCTACATGGTCGGCGGCTCGATCGCGACGACTGCTGATCCTGAAGCTGACCGGCATCGACGAATCGACCGCGCATCGCGGGCCTCGGCGTCGCCAACATTCTCGCAGCCGATCTATTTCTTCCGTCGCCTGCCCGCCAACTTCCTCGCCTTCGTGCTGCGCGCCGCTCTGGCGCGTGCTGTTCCGGCTCGAGGTCGTCGGGCTCGAAAACCTGCCGCCAGCACGGCGAGCGCAGCGTGATCGCGCTCAACCATGTCTCGTTCCTCGACGCGCCGATCGATCCTGTCGCTGCTCGACGAACCGCCGATCTTCGCCGATCGACCTCGGCATCGCCAACCGCTGGTGGATCAAGCCGTTCCTGAAGCTGGCCGACGCGCGCGCGCTCGATCCGGCGCGCCCGCTGGCGACGCGCGCGCTGATCCAGGAGGTGCGCAAGGGCCGGCGGCTCGTGATCTTCCCCGAGGGCCGCATCACCGTCACCGGCTCGCTGATGAAGATCTACGACGGCGCGGCGATGATCGCGGAGAAAGCCGACGCGCTGGTCACGCCGGTGCGCCTCGACGGGCCGGAGCGCACGCCGTTCTCGCGCCTGAGCCCGGCGCAGATCGGGCGGCGCTGGTTTCCCAAGATCGTCGTGACGATCTGCCCGCCGCGGCGCATCCGCGTCGACCCGGAGCTGCGCGCCCGCGCGCGCCGCCGCGCCGCCGGCGCCGCGCTCTACGACATCATGTCCGATCTCATCTTCGCAGACCACCGAATTACAACTGCACGCTGCACGAGGCCTTCGAGCGGGGTCTCGAGGCGCGCGGCTTGCCGGGCCGGCCGCACGATTGTGCAGGACCCGATCGTCGGGCGAGATCAGCGCGACGCGCTTCCGCATCGGCGTCGCCCTGCTGGCGCGCAAGACTCGCGGACATGACCGCGCCCGGCGAGACGGTCGGGCTGATGCTGCCGAACACCAACGGCGCGGCGATCGCCTTCATGGCCCTGCAGGCCGCCGGCCGCGTCGCGGCGGTGCTCAACTTCACCGCCGGCGCCTTCAACGTCATCGCCGCCTGCAAGACGACCAACGTGCGCTTCGTGCTCTGCTCGCGCGAGTTCGTCGAGAAGGCGCAGCTCGGCAGGGCCTCGTCGCGGCGATCGGAGGCGCATGTCCAGTTCGTCTGGCTCGAGGACCTGCGCGACGGCGCGACGTTCGTGAAAAGCTCGCGCCTTTTCGAACCGCGGCCGCGCGCTCGACGCCATCCCTCGCCCGACGATCCGGCGGTCGTGCTGTTCACCTCGGGCTCGGAAGGCGCGCCCAAGGGCGTGGCGCTGTCGCACGCCAACCTGCTCGCCAATGTCGCGCAGATCAGCGCGCGCTTCGATTTGACCCCGGCCGACATCGTGTTCAACCCGCTGCCGATGTTCCATGCCTTCGGCCTCACCGGCGGGCGTGCTGCTCGGCCTGATGGCGGGCATGAGGATCTATCTCTATCCGTCGCCCCTGCACTACCGGCAGATCCCCGAACTCATCTACGGCGTAAACGCGACCGCGCTGTTCGGCACCGACACGTTCCTGGCCGGCTATGCGCGCATGGCCAACCCCTACGATTTCCGCACGCCTGCGCTACGTCTTCTGCGGCGCGGAGCCGGTGAAGACCGGAGACGCGCCGCATCTACATGGAAAAATTCGGCCTGCGCATCCTCGAAGGCTACGGCGTGACGGAGACCTCGCCGGTGCTCGCCGTCAACACGCCGATGTTCAACCGCAACGGCACGGTCGGGCGCCTGCTGCCGGGCATCGAGCACCGCCTCGAGCCGGTCCCGGGCATCGACGACGGCGGGCGGCTGCTTCGTGCGCGGGCCCAACGTGATGGCCGGCTATTACCGCGTCGACAATCCCGGCGAGCTCGAGCCGCCGCCCGGCGGCTGGCACGACACCGGCGACATCGTCAGCGATCGACGCGACGGCTTCGTCACCATCAAGGGCCGCGCCAAGCGCTTCGCCAAGATCGCCGGCGAGATCGTTTCGCTCGCCGCGGTCGAGCAACTCACCGCCGATCTGTGGCCCGAACATCCGCCCGCCGTCGTCGCGGCGCCCGACCCGAAGAAGGGCGAGCGCATTGATCATGGCGACGACCCAGCCCGGCGCGACGCGTGCGGAGGTGCAGGCCTGGTTGAAGATCAAAGGCGCGTCGGAAATCATGGCGCCGGCCGCCGTCGTCGTGCTCGACGAAATCCCGCTGCTCGGCTCAGGCAAGACCGATTACGTCAAGCTGGCGGAGATCGTGCGGGGGCGCGTCGGGTGATGGAAGCAGAGCCAGGCCGCGACGCGCATCTCGTCATCCGCGACGCGACGCCGGAGGATCGCGCGTGGCTCCGAGCGGCGGTGGTTGAGTTGCAGGAGCACGAACGACGCCTCCATCCGACGCGATTGCCTGGCGAAGCCATTGCCGACGCCTATCTTGCGTGGATGATGCAACAGGCCTCGATGCGAGGTTCCGTGCTCATCGCGCTAGCGGAAGGCGCCTTTGCGGGATTCGTCGCCGGCTGGGTCGAAGAGGACGAGTGCCTGGCGGAAACAGCCGATTCGAACCGCTACGGTCTCATCTGCGATATATGCGTGCTCACGCCCTTCCGCGGGCGCCGCATCGCCGCCAAGCTGCTCGATTTCGATCGAGCGACGGCTCGCGCAGCACGGCGTATCTCGCATCCGCATCGGCGCACTCGCGGCGAACCGCTCGGCGCGCGCAAGCTACGAACGCGCGGGCTTCGTCCCTTATGAAGTGGTGTACGAAAAATCTGCGGGCAGGGCTATTGAGATGAAATCCTAGGCCACCGCCGACAGCGCCATCATCCGCCGCCCTGGCGCCAGCTTGGGGATCGTCACCAACACCACGGTGCCCTCCCCGAGCTTGGAGGTGATGCGCAAAGCGCCGCCGTGCAGTTCGACTAGCGAATTGGCGATGGCGAGGCCGAGGCCGGAGCCCTTCATGCCGTTCGCCATGGTTGTGTCGGCCTGTTCGAACGGCCGGCCGAGGCGCGCGATGTCTTCCTTGGCGATGCCGGGTCCGTCGTCCTCGACATAGATGTAGAGCTGGTCCTTGAATGCTTGCGCGCCGACGGTGACTGCGCCGCCCTCGGGCGCGAATTTTACGGCATTGCGCAGCAGCGTGGTCAGGATCCGCTCGATCGCGCCGGGGTCGGCGCTCAGCGTTTCCGAAGAATCGACTTCGATGCCTACGCTCGATCTGCTTCTCGCGGGCGGTCTCAGCGACGTCGAGCACGGCCTTGTTGACCGCCTTCTCGATGGTGATTTGCGCGTAATTGAGCTGGATGCGTCCCGACTCCAGACGGGACATGTCGAGCACGTCGGAAAATACATTGAGCAGATATTGGCCGCTTGAATGAATATGAGCGCAATATTCTCGATATTTCTCGGAACCCATCGGGCCGAAGGTCTCGAGCCTCCATCATCTGGGAGAAACCGATGATCGCGTTGAGCGGCGTGCGCAGTTCGTGGCTCATATTGGCGAGGAATTCGGCCTTCGCGCGATTGGCCATTTCCGCCTGCGCTTTCTGTTCGTGATAGCGCTCGGCCAGATCCGCCAGTTGCTGCGCCTGAGCTTCGAGAGAGCGGCGAGACTGGCGCAATTGCGCGACCGTGGCGAGAAGCAGGCGCTCCGATTTGACCAGTTGCTCCTCATGCTCCTTCAGCGCGGTGATGTCCGTGCCGACGGAGACAAAGCCGCCGTCGCGCGTGCGCCGCTCGTTGACCTGAAGCCAACGCCCATCCGCGAGCCTGGCCTCATAGGTTTTGGCGCGCTCGGCGCCCAGGGCGGGTTCATGCGGATCGACCAGAGTCTTGGCTGGAGACGATCGGCGCCGACGCCGAGCGCGGCGAGATCGGCATAGGCGGCGCCCGGATGGGTCGCTTCGGCCGGCAGATTGTGCAGACGCTGATATTTCGAATTGCAGAGCACCAGCCGGTTGGAGGAATCCCAGAGCACGAAAGCTTCCGAGATCGCCTCAATCGCCTCGCGCAATCGCTGATCGGCGGTTGCGGACACTTCGGCCTCGCGCTTGGCGTCGGTTACGTCCAGCGCGATGCCGACGAGCCGGCGCCCGCCGATCGCGTCGTCGTCGACGAGTCTCTGCGCGCTGGCGCAGCCAGACCCAGTGCCCGTCGCGCGCCGCGCATGCGGAATTCGAGATCGATCGACCCTTCGCCTGCGGCGAGCGCCTCCTCGATCGAGACCGCGACAGCGGCTTGTCGTCGGGATGGACCAGCACTTCGATTTCGGCGAGCGCAAGGCTCGTGCAGAACGCCAGACCGAGCATTTCGAACATCGATCGCGACCAGGTCGCCCGGCCGCTGTCGAGATCCCAGTCCCAGAGGCCGCAGCGTCCGCGATCGAGCGCGAGTTCGAAATGCGCCCGCTTGACCGCCTCGCGCGCGCACGCGCGCACGGCGACGCGTGCGTCCAATCGATAGAAGCCCGAGCGAGCCGCCCGAGGATCAGGCCGGTCGCCGCGAGCAGCGCGGTCATGATCGGGCCGTCGTCGCGCCAGGGCGCGAGCGCCTCGGCGAGCGGGCGCCGTCAGCGCCGACCTGGCCGGGCGCCGCGGTCAGATTGCGCACCGCCGCGAAAGCGCCTTCGCCTTCGCCCCGTTTCAAAGCGCATCGCGCCGGCTCGCTCGCCTAGGATAGTCAGCGGCGCCGCTGCACCGAAGAGAGAGGACCGCGAGCCTCGAGTTCGGCGGCCCGCGCCGGTGCGCTCGCCGCGACGATGGCGCCGTTGCGCGTCGGCGAACAGCGCCTGCCCGCGTCCGAGTTCCGGGTCGGCTCCCAGAACCGCGCGCAACGCCTGCGCCGGGCTGGCGGCAGGGGCGGCTTGCGATCGCGCGGTCGATGCGCCGCGCAAGTTCGCGCGACGCGCAGATCGAGATCGCGGCCGGCGCCTCGAAGCGCGCGCGCGCTCACGGCTCAGATGCAGACTCGCCAGAACGGCAAGCAGAAAGAAGACCAGGATCGCGGCGACGGGCCGGCAAGAGCAGGACGAAACATCACAGCGCCGCACGAATGAAGTCGCGCGGGCGAAGGCCGAGAATCACGGCTTCCAGCCGTCGGTAGGCGTCGCTGTCTCCGCTCTCGTGCGGACGCGGCTCCTGCTGTCTGCCGCGCGCGAACGCGTCATCGTCAATCCCCCAAAGCCTGACAAATGCATGATCGGGGGACGCGCCACGACGTCCCGAATCACCTCGATAAGAATCCTTGTGGGAATCTTTGTCCAGACCTTAATGTAAGGTTGACGCCACTTTTTTATGCGCCTAATTTCGCCTCGCGCGAGCTCTGTGGCCCGGTCACGATTTCAATTCGGCGCTCGGCCGCTCTTTGCCTCAGGCCGAGGCTAGCGCGTCACGATGTCGCTGCACGTCCGCCGAAAGGTCTGGTCATCGCCGCGATGCGCCGCAGCGCGGCCTCGGCCTTGTCGCGCCGCGCTCGGCTCGAGCGAGCGCCACGAGCGCATCGCGGTCAGCAGGCGCGCGGCGATCTGCGGATTGGTCGGATCGAGCGTTAAGCACGATCTCGGCGAGCAGATCGAAGCCGGCGCCGTCCGCGCGGTTGAACTGCGTCGGGTTGGCCGTAAAGCCGCCGATCAGCGCGCGCACGCGGTTGGGATTGGACAGCGAGAACGCGTGATGGTTCATCAGCGCGCGCACGCGGTCGAGCGTTCCGGTCTCGGCGATCTGCGCCTGCAGCGTGAACCACTTGTCGAGGATCAGCGGTTCGGCGGCGTAGCTGCGCGCAAAGGCGTCGAGCGCGTGTTCGCGCGAAGGGCCCGGCAACGTCGAGAGCGCCGAAAGCGCGCCGAGCTTTTCGGTCATGTTGTCGGCCTCGGCGAACTGCCGATGCGCGCGCTCGGCGCCGTCGATCGCGTTTCCCGCGACAATCATCGCGAGCGCGCCGTTGCGCAGCGCGCGACGGCCCGCGCCCGCGGCGTCGGGCGTGAACGGCTCCGTGTCCGCCATCGCGGTCGTGCAGCGCCGCCAACCTGTCGGCATGGGCGCGGCCCAGTCGCGCCGCGCAGCGATTCGCGCGCGGCGCGGATCGCGTCGGGATCGACGTCGCGGCCGATCTCTCGCGCCAGATCCGCCTCGCCCGGCAGCCCGAGCGCTAGCGCGGCGAAGGCCGGATCGATGCGGCCGACGATCGCGTCGTCGACGACCGAGCCATAGGCGGCGACGAAGGCGGTCGCAGGCGCCGGCGCGCGGCCCTCGCGGATCGCGGCGACCGAGCGCGTCAGCAACCGCGTCGCGAGCCTCTGCATCGCCTGCCAGCGATTGAAGCTATCGCTGTCGCGCTTGAGCAGCGCCAGCAGATCGTCCTCGGTGAGGTCGTCATCGACTCGCACCGGCGCGGAGAAGCCGCGCAGAGCCGACAGCGTCGGGCGGCGCTTGACGTCCGGTGAACGTCAGCGTGCGGCGTTCGCCTTCCAGCGCGAATACGCCCGCGCGCCAGCTCGTCCGCGGTCGCGTCTGTCGAGACGAGCGCGAGATCGCCGCCCTCGGCGTCGACGAGCCCGAGCGCGATCGGCATCGTCATCGGCGTCTTCTCGCGTCTGCCCCGGCGTCGGCCCCAGCGACTGCGAGAGCTCGACGTGGAACGCCCCGCGCCGTTGCGTCATAGTGCGTGCGAACCGTCAGCAGCGGCGTGCCGGCCTGACTGTACCAAAGCTTGAAGCGCGAGAGATCGCGTCCCGAGACTTCGGCGAAACAGGCGAGGAAATCTTCGATCGTCGCCGCCGTGCCGTCACAGCGCTCGAAATAGAGATCCATGCCCTTGCGGAACGCCTCGGCGCCGATCAGCGTCTTGAGCATGCGGATGACTTCGGCGCCCTTCTGATAGACCGTCGCGGTGTAGAAGTTGTTGATCTCGTGATAGACCTCGGGCCGCACATTATGCGCGAGCGGGCCGGCGTCCTCGGGGAATTGCGCCGCCTTCAGCGCGCGCACGTCGGCGATGCGCTTGACCGGCGCCGAGCGCTGATCGGCCGAGAATTCCTGATCGCGGAAGACCGTCAGGCCTTCCTTCAGGCAGAGCTGGAACCAGTCGCGGCAGGTGATGCGGTTGCCGGTCCAGTTGTGGAAATATTCGTGCGCGATGACGCCCTCGATGTGGGCGTAGTCGTCGTCGGTCGCCGTGCCCGGCCGAGGCGAGCACATATTTGTCGTTGAAGACGTTGAGCCCCTTGTTCTCCATCGCGCCCATATTGAAATCGGAGACGGCGACGATGTTGAAGACATCGAGGTCGTATTCGCGCCCGTAGGCGCGCTCGTCCCAGGCCATCGCGCGCTTCAGCGCATCCATCGCATAGGCCGCGCGGGATTCCCGGCCCGGCTCGACATAGATGCCGAGCTCGACGCGCCGGCCCGACATGGTGACGAATTCGTCGCCGATCCGGGCGAGATCGCCGGCGACGACGCGCGAAGAGATAGCAGGGCTTCTTGAAGGGATCGCGCCAGACCGCGAAATGGCGGCCCGGCGCCCGGCATCGCCCTGCGCCTCCAGATTGCCGTTGGCGAGCAGCACCGGCGCCTCCGGCCTTATCCGCCTCGAGGCGCACGCGATAGACCGAGAGCACGTCGGGCCGGTCGAGGAAATAGGTGATGCGGCGGAAACCTTCGGCCTCGCATTGCGTGCAATAGGCCGAGCCCGAGCGATAGAGGCCCATCAGCTTGGTGTTGGCGGCGGGGTCGAGCCGCGTCTCGATGCGCAGCCTGAAGGCGCTGCGCGGCGGATTGGCGAGCGTGAGTTCGTCCGGGCGTGGCGACATAGTCCGCGGGGTCGATCGGCGCGCCGTCGATGCGCGAGGCCGACGAGGTTGAGTTCATCGCCGTCGAGCTTCAGCGACGGCCCCAGCACGACCGCCGCGTGCGGGCGCAGCGAGAGCGTCGTCGTCACGCGCGTGTCGTGCGCGGTCGAGCGAAATCTCCATGTCTACGGAATCGATCAGGAAATCCGGAACGCGATAATCCTGGAGACGAACGGCCTGTCCGCCCTGCCGTTTCCCCGATGCAAAAAGTCGACATGGTCCGGCAAGGCGGCAGCCCAAGCTTGTAGTTCAGGCCAGAACGGGCAGTTCTCGATGAACGGCCGCAGCCAGCCAGACGATGCCTTCCTCCCAACCTGTTCCCCCGCCAGAAGCGAAACTGCTATGTCTCCGCTCCCGTCCGCGCCGGCCTGCGCAAAATCAGCGCCGCCGGCGGCAATTCCGTCGCGTCCGCACCGGCGGCATTTCGGCGATCTCACCTCGCCGGACTGGTCGCCCGACGGCAAGTGGATCATTTTCACTTCTGGCAGCGCCAATTTCACTTTATGGGTCGTGCCGGCCGGCGGGCGGGAGGCCGAACAATTGGTTGCCGGTGAAGACCCGTGCTGGGCGCCCAATTCCCGCACGGTCATCTTCACCCGGCAAGTTAATCACAATCCGGTTCTGTCTTTGCTTGACGTGCCCACAAAACACGTCAAGGATGTGGGTCAGATTTCGGGAAGCTGTTCGCAGCCTGCTTGGGCAAGGTGAGCGGCGGCTTTGCCAAACCATTTTGAGACAATGAAAACTTCAAGCTTGGTCAGTATCTGTTTTGTCGGCGCGGCCTTAATCCTCGGCACTGCCGGTTGCGTCCATAAACCCAACAACGGGATCACCCAGATCCCCGAGCCGCGCAAGCCATCCGCGCCCCCGCCGCCGTCCAGCACAACATCCGGGTCCAACCGCAGGCCCGGAACGCACATCCCACCGCCAACCGCTGTCACGGAACAACTACCGGAGGCTCCTTTCGGCACGGATGCAGGCCGTTGGAGAGACGTCATCGACGAAAGACAATCCAGACATCGCCATCTTCAAGGCCGACACCGTTTATTTCGACCTCGACAGCGCCACCATCAAGAAGTCCGAGGACAAGAAGCTGGAGGACGTGGCCGCTTTCCTGAAAGCCCACCAGGCCGACGCCCTCAGGGTGGAAGGCAACTGCGACGAACGCGGCACCGAGAAATACAATCTCTCCCTGGGCGAGAAGCGCGCCCTGGCGGTTCGGGAATACCTGGTCAACCTCGGCGTGGACGCCCGCCAGGTTGTCACCGTCACCTATGGCAAGGCCAAACCGGCTGTGGAGGGCCACAATGAAGCCGCCTGGAGCAAAAACCGCCGCGACGACTTCGTCTGTCCTGACCCCAAGAATAGCTCAGAGCCATTTCCGTCACCGGTAGGGCGCGCGGCTGCCGCGTCCGCCGAATTTGCTCGAGCAGGCCGATTCGGACTGGGATTTCGCTTGCAATCGAACCCAATGCTCATTCCGCATTCATCTCCGGTCCCAGCCCCCGCATAGTAACTGTCAGTGACCTGCCGATCGCCGTTAACCCATTCTCATCGCCACGCGCGGACATGCGCTGTCCGCTATCCCTGCCGAATTTACCATGAGTCATAATTCTCAATTTTCTTCCACTCCTTCCATTCCTTCACCGTCGCCTCCGCCATGACCCGGGCCGCCTGGCCCAGCCATCTCGATTTCCGCCGCGCCAAATCCCGCCGCACCGCCGCCACGGCGCGGCCCGTGCCCAGATGCACATTGGCCAGTTCGCCTTCCCATCGCCCGCAACAACTTCTCCTCATCATGGCCGCGCGGCAACTGCGACAACTCAATCCGGCTGCAATAAGGCGACAACCGCCGCAAAACCCATCCCTCCCGCACCCGAGAAGGGGTCCGGCGTGCGCACGGCCTTGGACAGGATCGGCATATAGTAAATCTCGCGGTTCCGCAATCCCCCCGCCCAGACGCAGGCCGACGGCAGCAGCGGCTTGGCCTCACGCGCGATCTTCCCGCCGCGCCAATCCGCCAGGGCAGTGAATCGTTCCCGGCCCAGGCTCCCCATCCCCGCCCGCCGGTGCGCCACCCGGAAAGCCAGGCCCCGTTCCGGCATGGCCTCCTTCAGCAGCCGCATGACCTTCGCCGGCACGGGCTTGACCGTCGGCAGCGCCGCGAATTTCTCCCAGAAGACCACCGGATCGCGCTCCCGGCTGGTGACAGCCTCGCGCAGCAAGGGATGCTTCTCGGCCAGCACAAAAGGCTCGCCGCCATCCTCCATGCCCTTGCTGTAGCCCTCCAAAATCGCCGCGCACGCATCGAGCGGGACAAGTGACAAATGCCGCACCTCGATGGCCAGCCAGGCGCTGGCCGCCAGCCGCGCCAGATCCACAGTGTAAGGCAGCGGAAACGCCTCGTCGAAATCATTGATGCCCCACACCAGCCGTCCCTCCGCGTCACGCCACGTCCCGTAATTCTCCACATGCAAATCCCCCACAGCCAGCACTTCCGGCGCGCCGGCCGCCTCGGGGCACAGCGCCGGGAAAAGCTGCATCCAGCGATAAAACGTGCCGCGCAGAAACGAAAACGCATCCTGCCCCATCAACTCGTGCTTCGCGTCCAAGTCGCTCTGCACCACGCGGATCTGGCCGCCGAGCCATGCTTCATACTCCCGCGTTGCCTGCTGGATATTCATGCCCGCCATCATGCGCCGCGCCAGCCCTCCTTGTCACCTAAAAACAACCGCAATCCCAGAACGTGGGCGCATTTCCCCTTTTTGGGTGCTTCTCTGTCGCAGACTGGATTTCAGCGATTGAAAGGATTAAGATTTAAAGCGCTTCTTTGCCGGGAGGAGTCACCCAAAAAAGTGAAATGCACCCCCAGAACGTTCACCCTCCGTATCGGCCGCTCTCCCGCCTCGCCATCTTCCCCCCAAACCAGCCTTCATCCGTCCACTCCGTCCACTCCATCACTCCACCACTCCACCACTCCATCACTCCACCACTCCATCACTCCACCACTCCACCACTCCATCACTCCACCACCCCGCAGTTCCAAGATTAGCTTGGATTCTGCGTTTGTCGGGTGTAGAAAGGTCCGAATATGAAAACTCCAAATCCCGAGTAATCCACGAAAGCGATGTCTCGGCGTCACGCCCTGCAATTGCTGACCGTGACCGGTGCGGCTGCCGCCTGCCTGCCGCGTGTACTCGCCCAGTCGAATTCCGCCCCGCCCCCCGCGCAGGCCGCGCCACCGCCCCGCCCCGCTCCCCCGGCGCCTGCCCCCATCGTTCCGCCGGCGGGCTTTGGCGTGGCCCAGGGGCCTTTCCAGCCCACCATGGAGTCCCTCTCCAATTACGCGGTCCCGGAATGGTACCGCGACGCCAAGTTCGGCATCTGGGCGCACTGGGGCCCGCAATGCCAGCCCGAACAAGGCGACTGGTATGCCCAGCACATGTACCAGTTCAACAACGCCGATATACCGGTTCCATGTTCAGAAGTACGGCCACCCGTCCAAATTCGGCTTCAAGGATGTCAGCAACGAATGGAAGGCCGAAAAATGGGATCCCGTCGCCCTCATCGCCCTCTACAAAAAGGCCGGCGCCAAGTTCTTCGCCGCCATGGCCAACCACCACGACAACATGGACATGTTTGACTCGACCTACCAGCCCTGGAACAGCGTCAAGGTCGGGCCCAAGAAGGACATCGTCGGCGGCTGGGCCAAGGCCGCCCGCGCCGCGGGCCTGCGCTTTGCCGTCTCCAGCCACGCCGGCCGCACCTGGAGTTGGTACGGCGTCGCGCAGGGCTCCGACCCCAGCGGCCCCATGGCGGGCGTGCAATATGACGGCACCATGACCAAGGCCGACGGCAAGGGCCTCTGGTGGGAAGGTCTGGATCCGCAGGACCTTTACGCCCAGTATCACGCCCCGCAACGCGCGGCACAGTGCCGGACAAGGCCTACACCGAAAAGTACTTCCACCGCATCGTCGACCTGATCGACAAATACGATCCCGACATACTCTATTTCGACGACACCGTGTTCCCGCTCTATCCCGCGCACCGACGTCGGCCCGCGCATCGCCGCGTATCTCTACAACAAGAGCATCGAACGCCACGGCAAGCTCGAAGCCGTCATGACCGGCAAGGGCCTCAACGCCCAGCAGCGCAAGGCCCTCATGCTGGACCGCGAACGCGGCGTCGCCGGCGGCGGCGAGGCCATCCCCTGGCAGACCGACACCTGCATCGGCGACTGGCATTACCAGCGCAGCCTCTTCGACCAGCACCGCTACAAGACCGCCCATCCAGGTCGTCCAGATGCTCATCGACATCGTCAGCAAGAACGGCAACCTCATGCTCAACATCCCCCTCCCCGGCAACGGCCTCCCCGATGATGACGAACTGAAGATCCTCGATGCCCTGGCCACGTGGATCGCCCCCAACGGCGAAGCCATCTACGGCACCCGCCCGTGGGCCGTCTATGGCGAGGGCCCGTCCACCACGCGGCGGCGGTCGCCGCGGCATGGGCAGCGACGTGCGCGCCTACACCGCGGAAGATGTCCGCTTCACCAAGAAGGGCGACATCGTGTACGCCTTCGTGATGGGCTGGCCCGCCGACGGCAAGGCCACCATCAAGAGCCTGGCCGCCGGGTCCGCGAATTTCCCGAAGGAAGTCGCGAAGGTGGAACTTCTCGGCGCGGGCAACGTCGACTTCACGCGGGACGCTACAGGACTCGTGGTCACCATGCCGCAGCAGAAGCCGAATGACTATGCGTATGCGCTTGAAGATCACGCCCGCCTAG
>CAWEID010000030.1:0-229413 GCA_963809055.1 uncultured Pseudomonadota bacterium
GGCTGCTGAAAAAGTCATAGCCCGGCGGCTATTTGGGCGGTGGGCGTCATTTTTCGCGGTCCGAAGAGCCGTTTTTGGCGGATAACGTGCGGATGCAGAGACGTTTTCCTCTCCATTTCAGGCTGCAAGACACACTTCGCCCGTGGCCAAGAACAATTTCGGCAGACGGATGATGTTGTAGGCGGCCATGCCGAAGACGAAGACGCTCTCGACCTTCGCCAATCCGCGCAGTTTCAATTGGGCCAGGCCGCCGGTGATCTTGCTCCAGCCGAAGACTTCCTCGATCCGCTTGCGAATACGCAGGCTCACCGCATAAGCTGCGCTGGCCGAAACCTTCTCGGGAACCGCCGTCTTGCGGACTTTGCCTGTCTTGCTCACCGTGCCGTTCACCGCAATGTGCGGCTCGATCTTGCGCGACTTCAAATCCTCGACGAAATCCTCCACGTCGTAACCCTTGTCCGCGCCCAGCGTCGCGCCTGCCGGCAAATCCTTGGTCAGAACCGTCGCCGCCTCGCGCTCCGCCGTTCCCGTCGCCCGCGTCGCCTTGGCGCCCACCACGAGGCCGTTGCGGTTCTCCATCAGCGCATGGCCGAGATAGGCGAGCCGGCTCTCCTGGCCATTGGACTTGCGATACAGCCGCGCATCTTCATCCGTCGTCGAGGCGTGAGTTTCGTTGGAGCGTTTCTCTTTTTTGAAATCGCGTTCGCCGTTGCGTCCCGGCGCGGGAGGCTCACCCGACCCGTCTTTCGGTCGGAAGCTCTTCATCGAGGCGAAGGCCTTCAGCATTGTCCCATCGACGGAAAAATGTTCGGCGCTCAGCAGCTTCTTGACCTGCGGCAGCGCCAGCAGCGCCGAAAGAAACTCCTGCGCGACGGCGGTGTTCAACAGACGATCGCGGTTCTTGGAAAACGACGAGGCGTCGAACACGGTCTCGTCGATCGAAAGCCCGACGAACCAGCGAAACAGAAGATCGAACTCCAGACGCTCGACGAGCTGGCGTTCCGAGCGAATCGTGTAGAGCATCTGCAACAGCGTCGCGCGCAGCAGCCGCTCCGGCGCAATCGACGGGCGTCCACCAGCTTTGTAAAGCCCCGAGAAGGTTGCATCCATCGTCTCAAGCGAAGCGTTCACCAGATCGCGCATCGCCCGAAGCGGATGTCCCTTGGGAACCCGCCCCTCCAGATCGACATAAGAAAACAACGATCCGCTCGTCCGATCAGCCCCGCGCATGCCGCTTGCCTTACGATTCGCCTCAATCAGAGAGAATCACGCCCGACCGCCAACTTCCAACGAAATCGTGCGACTTTTTCAGCAGCCTGCTAGAGCGACCTGGCTGCTTACAGCCTTATCGCGCCGCTAGAGATTGCAGCGTAGCGCTTGGCGTCGAGCGCAACATAGCGCTCGGCGTCGGAATCGTAGACATAAAGCGGGTCGCTCACGCGCGCGGGGTCGAATCCCTCGGCGAGATAGGCTGCGCGTTTGGGTTTGTGCGTTTCGGTCGTTGCAATCTCGCGGGTCAGGCGCAGGAACAGCGGGCGGGCGTAACGCGGCAGGATTTCGACGGCGCGCGCGAAGGCTCCGAGATCGATCGGACCCGCGGTCTTCAACAGCGCCATGCCCGCCCGCCCGTCCGCGCCGGGGACCGCGACGCCGTAGACGATGGCGTCCTCGACTTCGCCGTGCGCCAGACAGGCCCTGGCGACTTCGAGCGTGGCGACATTCTCGCCCTTCCAGCGGAAGGTGTCGCCGATGCGGTCGACGAAGAAATAAAAGCCGTCGCCGTCCCGGCGCATCAGATCGCCGGTGCGCATCCAGGCATCGCCGGGCTTGAAGACGTCACGCAGGATCTTCTTGCTTGTTTCGCTTTCCTGGCTGTAGCCCTCGAAACGTTGGGAAGGGTCCTCGCTGATCCGCCCGAGCGCTTCGCCGATCTCGCCGGGCCCGCAGCGCCGGCCGAGGCCGTCCTCGCCGCGCCAAGGCGCCTGCGCGTCGGCGTCGAAGCGGGCCAGCGCGATCGGGTCGCGCGGAGCGAGATAAGGCGGGATGCGGCCGATCGAGCCGATGCGCCCCTCGATGTTGTAGAGCCAGACATTGCCTTCCGTGGAGGCGTAGAACTCCAGGATCGGCAGCGGTCCGAACCGATCGAGGCAGGCGCGCCAGACATCGGCGGACAGGCCATTGCCGATCGCGATGCGAAGCTTGTGCGTTCGCTCGGCCGCGCGCGGCGGCGCGGCGACGAGATAGCGGCAGAGTTCGCCGATGTACTGGAAGGCGGTGCATTCCCAGCGCGCGACGTCGTCCCAGAAGCGGCTGGCCGAAAAGCGCTCGGCGATCGCCACCGAACCGCCGTTGACGAGCGGCGCGGCGATGGCGACGACGCCGCCGACGCTGTGGTGCATCGGCAGGCAGTCGTAGAGCCGGTCGGAGGCGTTGAGATCGGCGAGCCCCGCGAACCAATGGCTCCAGCCGATAATGCGGCGGTGGCTGACTTCGGCGGCTTTCGGCAGCCCCGTCGTGCCCGAGGTGAAGATGCGCAAGGCGCGGTCGGCAAGCGTCACTTGGCGTCGCTCTTCAGGTCCGAGCGCATCGCTCGAAAGAGCGCAGACCGTCCGTTCGAGATCGTCATATCGGTGTATCGCGATTGCGCCGCCGAGCGCGCTCGCCGCGGCGCCCGCGATTGCGGCGCAATCCTCGGCGACGAGCAACCGGCGCGCGCCGGAGACCTCGAGCGCATGAGCGAGCGCGGGCGCGCGCAGGTCGGGGCTCACCAGCGCGACGATGGCGCCGACTTGCGTCAGGCCGAGCCAGATCGCGAAATATTCGGGGCGGTTGCGCATCATCAGCGCGACCGTCTCGCCGGGTGCGACGCTCAGACTGAGGGCCCAGCGCGAATATTGGTTCATGCGCGCCTCCAGCGCGCGATAGCTGAAGCTTTCGCGATCGCCGATCAGGGCGGGCGCATCGCCATAGCGGCGCGCCCATTCGCCGACCGCGCGCGGCAGGATGCGCTCCGGGTTGTTCGTCGCCTTCGCGGTCGTCTCGAGCGCGCGCAGCCATGCGCGTGCGGGACTGGCGACGGGCGCGGCGGCGCGCGAGGGCTCGCTCATTCCAGCGACTCGAAGCGGCTGCGCCAGTGCAGCAGCGCGGATTTTGCGCCCGCAGTTCGCACGGCCTGGACGGCGCCGATCACAATGGCGTGCGTGTGCCGCTCGATGATCTCTTCGACAACGCAGTCCATAACGGCGAGGGCGTCGGCAAGAATTGGCGCGCCCGTCGACTAGCGAAACCCAGTCGCCACCCTCGAAGCGAGCGGCCCCTTGAATTCCCCCGCGCCCAGAAAAACGAAGCGCAAGAGCTTCGTGGCTTGCCCCGAGCACGTTGACCGAAAAGGTACCCTCTCGTCTAAGGATTTGTAGGGTAGAGGCGGATTGGTTAAGGCACACGAGGAGTGAGGGTGGCGACACGGAAAGGGACGTGACGGCAGTCGCGGTGCAACCCGCCCGCTTGTCGCCCTCGCCGCAGGCGACGATCGTCACGCCCGAGGCGAATTCGCGCATCGCTAGACGGAAATAATCGTCCCCGACATCGTCCTTCCGCCCGCCGACGGATCGGGTGTCGGCGTCGGCTAGCTGGCTTTCCCCATAGTTCATTGCCGCGGCCCCCTCATTGTCCGCCGCGCCTCGCCAATTCGAGCGCCGGCGAGGTCGCAAACCCCTTACGTTGCGCGATGGCGTTGAGCCAATTGCAGAAAAGGCGCAAACTGGTTGGACGCCACGAAGCCTTTTGGGGGCTGAGAGTCTCCGGGCGAAGCTGCGCAGTCACGTCGTCAATCGATCCGGCCGACGCGCCCTCGACCAGCGAAGCGATGCGCGACGACACTTCCGGCGCGAAATAATGCGCGGGGGGCGCAGGAGGGTTCGGCCAAATTCCCCGCAAAAAGCGCAGCGCATCGCGCCGGTATTCGCGCGCCAGCGTGTCTGCGTCGTATTCGGGATGGCCCTGCAGGAAGACCTCGAGGGCGGCTCCATCCTTGACGAAGATATCGACGCCGGACTCGGGAGAGCGGGCCAGAGGAATATAGCCACTGGCGGTCAGGTCCGCTTCGGACAGGTCATTGTACCGTGAATGCGGCATGCGAAATTCTTCGTCCAACCCAGCAACCAGTTCTCCCGGAGCTACGACATCGGAGGTGAATACTCCGGACAGCTTCGATGGCAGGCGACGTCGCGCTATGCCGTCGCGATGGAGCACAGCGGCATGCGCCGCCAAACACGAATAGAGGTTAGAGATCATCCGGCTGTGTGCCCAATCCATTAGCTCGGTAAGTTCGCTCCAATAAGGTTCGTCGAATAATCTCGGCGCGCGGGGTTCGGCCCCCGTGACGATCAGTGCGTCCAGCCGACTAGCGCGCAGGTCTCGGGGTGTGCGATAGCGTTGCTCCAATGCTTCGCGTATCGCCGCCTCGCGTGGCACGGTTTCTAGATTGATCAGCGCAAGCCGAACATCAAACTCGCCGCTCGCGTCTTCGAGTAGGCTCGAGAATTGCCGCTCCGTCGCCTGCAGCGCGGAATCAGGCATGTTGTTGACGAGGCCAATGCGAATCAGTTTTCCGCGATAGCTACCTGCTTCGCGCCGCATGCGCCGTTCGCACGAAATCGGCGTCGGGTTGGACGTGCGCATATTCGATTGTCAGCGGCACAGCTTACTCCGCCGCCTGGCTGCGAACATAGCTCGCGGCCGCGCTAAGCGCTTGGTCAAGATCCGACCAAATGTCTTCGATGTGCTCGACGCCGACACTGAGGCGGATCGTTTCCTGCCGCACACCGGCTCGGATTTGCTCCTCGGGAGTCATCTGCCGGTGTGTGGTCGACGCCGGATGGCAACATAGCGTGCGCGTGTCGCCAATATTGACCAGCCGTTTGACGAGCTTGAGCGCGTCATAGAACGCTTTGGCGGCGTCCAGTCCGCCCACGACGCCGAAGGTCAGCAACGAAGGCGCGCGCCCGGCAAGATATTTCTCTGCGAGTTCGTGATACCGGTTATCGGGAAAGCCGACGTAATCGACCCAGGCCACCCTAGGATCGTCGCGAAGCAGATGCGCGACCTTGCGCGCGTTTTCGACATGTCGCTCCATCCGGAGCGCGACAGTCTCGATGCCTTGAAGAAGCAGGAACGCGCTCATCGGCGCGAGCACGGCGCCGGTCGTGCGCTGATAGACGCTGCGGGCCCGCGCGACGTAAGCCTCGCGGCCGAAGTGGTCGACGTAGACGAGGCCGTGATAGGAAGGGTCGGGCTCGCAGAACATCGGGAAACGTCCGGCATGTGCGCTTCCAGTCGAAGACGCCGGAATCGATAATGGCGCCGCCCATCGCGACGCCATGGCCGCCCATGAATTTGGTCAGCGAATGCACGACGATGTCTGCGCCGTGCTCGATCGGCCTCAGCAGTATCGGCGTCGCCACGGTATTGTCGACGATGAGTGGAACGCCTCGACCGTGTGCGACGCGCGCGATCGCCTCGAGGTCGCAGATGTTGCCCGCGGGATTGCCGACGGACTCGCAAAATACCGCGCGTGTGGTTTCGTCGATGAGCGCGTCGATGTCCTCCGCTCTGTCGCTGCGCGCGAAGCGCGCCTTAATGCCATTGCTGCGAAGGGTGTGGGCGAGCAGGGTATGCGAGGTGCCATATAGCTGTGGTGGCGCGACGATGCTTCCGCCCCGGTCCGCTAACGTCAGGATCGCATAATGTAGCGCGGCCTGGCCCGAGGCGACGCAAACGCGCCGATGCCGCCTTCGAGTTCCGCGACGCGGCGCTCGAGGATGTCAGTGGTCGGATTGGCGATCCGACTGTAGCGAAAGCCTGGCGCTTCTAGGTTGAACATCGCGGCAGCTTGATCGGCGCTTTCGAACTCGTACGCAACATTCTGATAGATCGGCGGCGCGACCGCTTTGGTGGCGGGGTCGCATTTGAAGCCGCCGTGGATGGAAATCGTTTCGCTTCGCATGGGCTCGCCCCTACGCGCCTTCAGTGGGAAATCAGAAATCATCCTGCCGCAAGGCGATGACAAGCTCAACACCTGCCACCCAATCTATAAGATTTTCAACAATTGCGACGGTAACATCTGTTGTTAATCTTAAGAAGCTCGGCCTCAATTTTTTATTGGCAGTTGGGGTAGGTAAAGCTTCGATCGATGACGAATGACACGACAGCGCGCCCTGTCAACAACGCAGCGGTATACAGGCAATAAATGGAAGGTCACAGCGTTCCGAGTGACCACATCATAATTGGTAAATGTGGTCCGGAAAGTCCGTCCAGTGCGGCTACGGCCGCTATCGCTATTGTTCGCTCGGATCTTGCCGATTTTGACGGGAAAATCGCCCTCCGGGCTGTCAACCGTTCGGGGCAGCTGAGTGTCTGCACCCAATATTGGGATTCGTACACGAAAAAACATAATTTCTTACGCGGCGCCTCTGTTGTGTTTGCCCCGCGGAGATGGCTCCTCGAGTCGCCATTATTGACGTACACAACGGAAACATCGCTAACGTTCGAGTGAGCCCGCCGCCAAAACTCGAGGGCGATCGGAAGCGGTTCAATGTTGAGCCCGGCGCACCAAGAGACGTCGTCTCCATAATGGCGCAATTCGCGATGGTGCGTGCGACAGATAGGGATCGTGTACTCGTCGCTGCCCACTTGGCCGAGAGCGTTGGGTTTGGCGAGACGAAGATGGCGAGCTTCTGCCGGCGATCGGCCGACTTTATCGCGTCTGACCTGATTGACAGACTTCGAATGCCGAGGCTACGCGATCCAAACTAGGAAGCGGTTGAGGAAATCCCGTGCTCGGTTTGCAGGATGTTGACAAAGCTTCCTCGGGCCAGCTTCGGGCTCACAGGGCGGTGTCAGCGACCCATGCCGCCGCTTTCTGTTGCCAAAACCATAAACACTAAGTGGGTCTGTAGATACTGGCCCGCCCACAGAGAGTTCCCTGAAATCCCTCAGAGGCCGACCGCAAGGCGTGGACTGCCCAGGGCCGAACCGCACGGCAACGCACTGAATTTCCTTTAGTGGGTAGGATCGAAACTGCGCAGCCATAGCGTTGTGGCCAAGACACGTTAACGCTTCCGAAAAGAAGGGGATGCGCTGCATGGCAGCGATATTTAGTGTCTGATGACGCAATTGGTGCCTCTATAATTTCCTCGCTAAGGAAAAGGCAATTCGAATGCCGGAGCGAAGTGACGTCGTCATTGTCGGTGCGGGACCATACGGTCTTTCATTGGCTGCACATTTGCGGGCGGCAAACGTCGAGTTTCGTATATTTGGCCGTCCGATGGAGGCGTGGCGCAGCCACATGCCGGAAGGGATGTTGCTAAAGTCCGATGGATTCGCCTCCAATATTGACGCTCCCGGGAACGCCTATCCGCTAGCGCGGTTTTGTCAGGAACGCGGGCTTGCTTACGACGACAGACGCATTGCCGTTGATCTCAAAACGTTCGTCGACTATGGCTTGGCTTTCACGGAACGGTACGTTCCGAATCTGGAGGACACATACGTCGCCTCGCTCGCTCGGGACGCAGGTGGCTTCGTGCTTAGAACTCGAGAATGGTGATGTCGTTCATGCAAGAAGCGTGGTTGTGGCCGCGGGCATCGGCCCGTTCCGTTCCCTGCCTACATGCCTATCTGGACTCACCGACAAATATGTGTCTCACAGCTATGATCATCGCGATCTCGCTGATTTCACAAGTCGTCGCGTCGCCGTGATTGGCGCGGGAGCGTCAGCGATCGATTTGGCCGGTTTGCTGTGTGACCGCGGCTGCGACGCAACATTGATTTATCGAGGCGGCACATTAAAGTTCGGAAGTGTGCCCAGCGAACAGGAGCGTTCGCTATGGCAACGCGTTCGGCACCCAGGCTCGGGCCTCGGGCCAGGTTTGCGGTCGCGTTTCTATGCCGAAGCGCCATCGCTGTTCCATTTGTTGCCTCAATCGCTACGATTGTCTATCGTTCGGAACCATCTCGGGCCGGCGGCAAGTTGGCGTATGAAAGGAAAGGTTGACGGACGCGTTACGCTGATGGGCGGCTACGAACCCGCGGGCGCGGCCATGACGGACAAAAAGGTGGAGCTTACGCTGCGAGCATTAGATGGACGAAAGATCCACGCGTTGTTTGATCACGTGATTGCTGCCACTGGTTACCGCATTGGGCTACGACGTTTGGAGTTCATAGACCAGACGTTACGCACGGAAGTCGAATGTATTGACGAGACCCCTGTACTTTCGACACGCTTTGAGTTTTCCGCAAGGGGACTCTTTTTTATCGGGCCGGCGGCGGCCAATAGCTTTGGCCCGTTGATGCGATTTGTATTTGGCGCAGGATTTGCGGCGGGCCGTTTGGCTGGCGTCTTCAGCTCGCGACAGAAAAACGTTTCGAGATCGCGAGCCGACAAGGCGGAGTTCTCACACTCAAGTGACTGCGATGCGCGCGCCATGAGGCCCCGTGTGCTGCTGCTCCAAAGCCATCGATGGCCGAACGCCGCTCACCTCGCTATCGCGTTTCGGAAGGCCGGTTTTGTCGTCGAATCAGTTGCGCCAGCGGGCCACCCGCTCCATGACATGCGGTCTTCTTGTCGTACTTTCGTGTATCGGCCGACAAGTCCGAGGAAGTCCATCCAGCGTGCGATTGAAGCAGCGCAACCGCAATTGATCATACCGTGCGACGATCGGGCGCTGGGTCATCTTCACGCTTTGCATGAGGAATCCAAGCGAATTCGCGATATCACGTATCAACCTCCGATGTCAGCGTTGATCGAGACATCGCTGGGCTCGCCGGAGTCCTTTGGGTTGCTCAGGAGCCGCCTTTCGCTGAGCCGAGTTCTGGGTCTCCCAGGCGTGAATGTTCCTCGGACTGACCGAATTGCGAGCCTGCGCCAGTTGCTCGACTGGGTCAAACTACATGGCCTGCCGGCAGTGCTGAAGTTGGATGGAAGCTGGGGCGGGCAGGACGTTTTCCTCCTGCGCGATCATTCGGCCATCGGCAGCACGTTTCACAAAATGCAACTTCGTCAAAGCCTTCTACGTCCGCTCAAGGCAGCGCTGACAAAGGGAGATGTCGAGCCGCTTTTCTCATATGCTCGCAGCCCAACGCCAATCATCAGCGCTCAATCGTTTGTCAATGGGCGCGCTAGCCAATTGCGCGGTTGCATGTTGGCGAGGGGACGTTCTGGCTTCGGTCGCGGTTGAAGTCGTGCGCACCAACGCAGCCTTTGGTGTCGCGATAGTTGTTCGACCTGTTGATGGGCAAGCGATGATCTGTCGCGGCGAAATCGATAGTTCGGTATTTCGGGATTTCGGGGAGTGTGCGGTTTCGATTTCATTCTAGACGACGAAACGAACGATGCCAAACTAATTGAAATCAATCCCAGGGCAACGCAGATAAATCATTTTCCATGGGGTTCGGGAGGCGATTTGCCTTCCGCTTTGCGTCGCGCCCTTGAAGGAAAGGGCGGCAAGTGTGGTAGTGGAGCCGTACGTCCTAATGAAATTGCGCTTTTCCCTCAGGAATGGCTGCGCGATCCCAATAGCGCGCACCTTACAGGCGCTTTCCATGACGTGCCCTACGAAAAGCTGGTTTTATTAGGTGTATTGGGTACAAACCTCGATCGGAAAAGTGGATCGCGGGTTTGGTCGCGGAGCGCCCAACCAAAATCGGAGGTCCCGAACGGCAGTTCGTAGGATTAGTGTTATTGAAACGCAGGTGAGACGTCGAACCGCAAGACTTTCGAACGAAAATCACCAGGTTGAAACGGTGGCGGTTGAGCAAGCCCGCTATGCGTTGTGATCGGTGCCGCTTTTCGAATGTCTCTCGCGAAAGAAGATGTGGATGGTGAATCCCATCGCTGAAATGTGATTTGCCGATAACGCAAACGAGCCGTCTTCCTGAAGGCATAGTCGAGGACATGGCAGTCCGGAATATGGCGTCAGCGAGATAACGATGCTATACTAACACAATTTCGACGTTCAGCGGGTATTTTGGCAGTTCGCCGGAGCGACGAGATTTAGAAGACATTCGGTCCCTTTCGGTTGACCTCATTTCCGCAGGCAACTCCTGACGCGGTGTTAACAAGATCGTTTTCGCGCTGAGGTTGTTCTGCGGCGTCGGGCTAGCCGGGGCCCATCGTTCTGAGCGTAGTCCCCTGCACGAGAGCGGAGCAAACCGTCGGTTGTTTTGAGCGATGACGAGGCGGTAACGTTTCTGGAGCCGGAATCGAGCTTGAAGGGTCGGGGAGCTCTGATCGCGACCTAAGCGGTGGGGCTCAGGGCCTTGGAGGCTGAGACGCTCAGAGTGGCCGACTTCGACAGTGCGCGAAACCGCCGAACCCGTCACAAGGCGTGGGGACAGCGACAGTTGCGTTCTGCAACGGCGTGCGATTGGATTGGCCGCGAACGCAAACAAATTGGGGACCCTTCGTTGGCTTTGAGATATTGTGTGAGACAGGCGCGAGTTGATAACGATCTGTCCGCCTCAACCCGTGGCGGCAGTAGTGAAGCCAAAGGTGAACTGTTGGAAATTTCGTAAAGAAAGATTTGCCGACTGACAAAATCGCGTCGTAACCATAGTCTCAGTCGGAGTTCGTTGCTCGGTAGTTGAGAGGAAGAGCGCTCAGCCACGAAATTGTTTTATAATAATTGGCATGACCGACATAAGTGCTGTCATCGATTAACCAACACCCGTATAAATTGCCGCAAACAAGGAGTTGCGGGCTTAGTTGCGGTTCACTCACCCTTGCCAACAGCGACGCCGCTGTGCAACGTTAGGTCATCGGCCTTGTGGCGGAATGGTTACGCGGAGGACCGCAAATCCTCTTATCCCTGGTTCGAGTTCGGGCGAGGCCTCCAAGAAAAATTTGCTTATTTGTTAATGTTCATTCCGACAGGACGTGTTGCCGGACGCCGACGAGAGTCTTGATTTGATTGGAGACGAGGCAATTCGAGAGGCTGTCGGTGAAGCAGCGCCGAGATCTGTAATGCAAAGCAAGCGTGAAGGGCTTTAGCAGCAGCAATTAACAGTCCGCGAAGTGGCGAGATGTTTGAAAATGAAGTTTAACATAATTTCGGGTTCCGACACTGGCCTCTTTCAATGACATCCAATATGTCGTTGGTGCTCATAACAGCCTTCCAAGTGTGCGCGTCAAGATCAAATTCATCGCGGTTGTAGGCGAAATTCACCCAGACATTTGCCCAAATGCCGGCGGCGATAATGATCAAAAGTAGTTTGTTGAATGTGGCGTCGTTGAACATCTGGCATCCCTCGCTGATCGATCCTAGATTATGCTATTGATCCGCTGTTTCCAATGTTGCCGAAATACGGGATGTAAACAGCTGTGCGCTGTTCGGGGGTCGCTGTGCAGGAATTAGCTTCTGAAAACGTCAATTATACGCCGACGAAATACTGAATAAGCACAGAGCGTCGAAAACGGACGATGTTGTCGCCCCCTAAAGACCGGACACGGCCTCCAAGTTTGATTTTCGCGCGATGAACTCTCTTGGCGCACGATATCCGAGCGCGCTGTGCGGGTGAACCTCGTTGTAGTGTCGGAACCATTTCGGCAATGAGGCCGATCACAGTTTTTGCGTCTGGCATCGGGCTCACGCGAGCGTAATCGCGCTTGATGGTTCGGACAAAGGCCTCAGCCATGCCGTTGGACTGAGGGCTCGTGATCGGGGTTGTGCGAGGCTCCAGGCCGATCTCTCGCGCGAAGGATCGGGTGTCGCGAGCGATGTAGCCCGAGCCATTGTCGGTCAGCCATGCGATGGCGTCGGGCAAGCGATCGACCTGCCCGAAACGGGTTTCAACGGACGCGACCAAAGGTAAGCGTACATCTTCGCTTTTTATGCCTTCCGTGGTCGCGACATGGGCCAGCGCCTCACGGTCATGGCAGTCGAGCGCGAAGGCGACCCGAACCTTTTGGCCGTTGTCGCAGGCGAGTTCAAACCCGTCCGAGCGCCAGCGCAGGTTTGATCTCTCCACCGCGACCCTTCCGTCGTGTCGTCGTTCCCCGACGCCGCCCGAATGCTGACGCAGGAGAAGCCCATGAACCTTCATGACCCGATAGACGCGCTTGCGATTGACCGGCGCAGTCCCTTCGGTCTCGGCGCGCCGGCGTAGCAGCCCCCAAACCCGCCAATAGCCGTAGGTCGGCTGCTCGGCCAGAATGTCCCGGATCGCCACAACCCGTTCCGTATCGTCCGCCGGCGGCCGCCCCTGGCGGGCTTTGGGCTTGGCGGGGACTGCCCCGAACCTGGCCGCGATGTTGGATCGCGATACGCCGAGCGTTTCACAAACTGTTTTCATCGGCCATCGTCTCCGCCGGACGAGAGCGCGCGCAAGCTCGGCTTTTTTTGAGTGTCGATTTCCAAGGCCTCCTTGAGGATCTCCGCCTCCATGGTCTTCTTGCCGAGCCGCCGCTGCAGTTCCCGCACTTGCTCCTGAAGCGCACGATAATCCGAGGCCGGAACGACCGGTTCCTCAGCTCCGGCCGCCGTCAACGCCCCCTGCGCCGCCAGCCGCCGCCATGTGAACAAACTGGTTCGGCGCGATCCCATGCCGCCGCGCCACAAGGCTAACTGTCACGCCCGCCTCGTGCGTTTCGGCCGCCATGGCGATCTTCTCGGACGCCGACCACCGACGACGCCGTTCCCGGCCGCCGAGCACTTCGCCCTTCATGCTGCTGCTAGTCATAACCACGACCTTACTCCCCACTCTTATTCAAGAGGGAGGCCGTGTCCGGTCAATTCGGTGGCTGGATCAGACGAAAAGCCGACTGTTGATCCTAAGCCCAATAATTACCGTGCAACCATGGGCAAAATACGAAATCACTCATGTTCCACGTAATATATATCACAGCTAACCAAAGCGGCTTGACGGTCGACGCGCTTTTTGACCCAAGAGAATTGTGACCCGGAACGGATCGAGAGGCTGCAACTGACGTAGTTGCTTGCGCGCCGACTGTGGGATTAATATTTGACATCATCAAAACATTCTAAACGACAGAAATTTAAACGAATTCAGTTCAACGAGGGTAACGCCGGATTTCTGAAGATGCGAGTTGGCGCCAGCAGGCGGTCGATGTTCCCATTACACGCATTCTTGGCTATTTGACGCAACAGCGTATCCGCACTTTCATTCAGAAAGCTTGCGGTTGGACGTGGATCAAGACGATCGCCGGATAACAGCAAGCCAATTTTGGCCGGCGAGGGCGCCTCGTGTGGGGTTTGTCCTTGGCCGCCGTCGGCGATTGGGCGCCCTAGCCGAGGTTGTAGGTTGTGAAGCCGCGAACTCCACCGCAACCGCAAGATACGAACTCGTCGCCTGCTGGCTGATTATGGAAAACGACATCTACAATCCCGAACATATCTAGCTTTTAAGGCGGCGACGAACATAATCGGCGATCAAGGTCGTCGCAAAATCGCGTTGGTCGACCTGGGGCGCGGTCTCGACAGTCAATGCAGTCGAACCTCATTACGCTTCACTTATTAGAATTCGAGCGAAATAAGCGAGGTTTGAATTCTGATGACTTTCCAAAAAGGGGCGGGAAGTCGGCGGTTTTGGAAAACGCGACGACCGCGCGAAATTCTTGCCTCAAGTCTCCGCTCGTGCGCCACGCTGCGCGCGAAAGTTCCGAGATCGCGCAAGGGTAAAAGCGACAGGTCGCTAGAGCTTTCATGCTATGCGCGAGTACGGCGTCGCGGCTCGATCAACCTTCACTCCGGCGCAATAGACAAATTTCAGATTTAGCATGCGCGTCGATGGCGGCGGCCCACCGCAACTCTAGCGAATTGCGTGCCGTTGCCGAGCAAGCACGTCTCGTCGGCCGAAGTTGCAATTATCTCGCAGCGCTCCGCGTTGGCCGTGATTTGACCGAATACATGTTCTCACACGAACCTCTTTGCAATCCACTTCGCCCATCGCAACTCGTTGCGCCGTGAATTCCAATTCTCTCACCTCGCAACCCGCTGTTGCTGGATCTATCGCATTATTGCGAAGTAAGTTTGGCGGCGTCTTTCGCATGCGGCGAAACATTCGCAACAGGCTTTTGATTTTGCTGAATCGCATAGTTCAATTTCAGAACGCGCATTTTCACAGGAAATAACATAAGTCAATTTATATTATATAAATAATAAAAATATCAATGAGGCGCCTCCGACCTCGACGCAAACGCCTCCACATTGAATATTGAATAGTGAATTGACTCAACCTAGTGGCGCTTCCGTCGACAGTCGTCCGGGGGGCGTCAATTATTTCCCGCTCAGTCCATCAATAGTAAGTCTAAAGTCGGTGAGTAAACCACAGATGTGAATTCGCGTGTGCGACGTCGCGATCACAAATCTGTCGGCAGATCGGCTTCCGCAGAAATCTTTGCCAACCAGAAGGAGCATCTTATGGAAAACGAACAAATTGTACTCACGTCGATAAGGGCCAGCGTCCAAATCAGTTGGGCAAAACCTCGCGGCGGCAAACGCTCTCGGCAATCCGAGGGCCACCGCATTCTCAACCTGCTTCGGAGGGTGAGACAACTCGATTTGGATAAGTCCATCCAGATCGGGAATATCACATATCACATTCGCCCTGTCGAAGGATCGCGGCGGTCGAACGCCTTTAGGGTGGCAGACCAACCAAAGGGCGGATGGGCAACCAAGATCGTCCTAGACCGTGTCGAAGGCGACGACCGCGTCATTTTGGACGTTAATTTGACCAAAGATTTCGACGGCCTGGCCGGCAAGCTGTCGATCGCATGGGATCCGGCTGCGGCGCTAGTTGGACCCGATTTGTGCCCTACGCTTGCTGATCCTGAATTTGGGCAAGTTGCCGTCCTATCCATCATCCTGCAGGTGGGTAAATCTAGCGATGTTCTCGCTGGCCTTTGAATTTCTTGCCGCGCTGCACATGTGGTTGGCCGGAGAGAGGGGACCTTTGTTCGACCCGGCTACCCAAGGTGACATAAGCGAGGGGCGCTTCCGTATCTCGCAACTTCGTTGGCAATTGTCTTTGTCAACCAGCAGTCCGCCTAGCTTCCTTCGATTGCTGCCGGCAATGTATGGACACACCATCAGAGACGGAGACAATTTCATTCAACTTGCCAGTCACCTCGGTCTAGAGTTTTGGTTCAGTGCTGATGCTGAAAGGCGAGAGGTCGCATGGGTGTGTCTGCGGAAGCGCCATGGGACAAAACCTCTATATGAAAGTCAATTCTCGAGCTACATTCCTGATGCTGAAGCAACCAGTGTTAATCCCGGAGTTAACGATGCACTACGACAAGCGGATCCCCCAAGCGTCACACTCGGCATCACCGTATATAGCGAAGGCCTTGCCAATTTGGTTTCGAGGGCTCGCCGGTCGACAGTAAAAATGCGGAAATTTAGTAAGTTGTCCATAGATGACACCTCTCTCAGGAGATGCAGATAAGCGCAGCGCCGACAGCGTGGCAAGTTGCGACCGCGCTATATTATCTATCGCGCGCCGACGATAACGATAAAATCAATAATAAATCGCTCGCGAAGCTAATGTTCACCGAAATATTGCAGAATGTCTTGCGGCTAGACTTGTTGAGTTCATTCAAATTGGAGGATATTGAGGAGATTTTCAAGGCCGGGGATGAGATCGCCGAGGCATGGCGCAACGACGGGACATCCGGAGATCAAAATTGGGCCGATAGAATCGCGGACCAGGCTGGTGTGTCAGCCAGAACAGTCCGAAGCCGGCGCACGGAGTGGTTGGACAGATACAACGTGGATATCGAAATCCCATGGGCGTTCTATCGCGACTTGATTGTATTTGGTTCGACCAGTTGGACCGGTAGTGAAGGTCGCGAAGTGTTGGCGGCGTCGATGACAGGGGGCAGCAAAGAGATTGCGCAGGAAGTTCTAACGAAGGCATCGCACGATTTTCAAGAGCAGAGGCTCTCCATGGCCTCGACGCTTGAACGACCGCTGGTGAAAGTGCCAATTGAAGAGGTTACGTCAAAAGTTGCTGTCATCGCGAACTCGCTGAGCTCGGGCAATCGCGCTACCAACTCGGTGAAACGGCGCGAGCGTCTTCCAAAGTCATCCGCAGCAAAGCCCGCAAATGACCCTGCGTTGCCTTCTAAGGCCAAGGATGGAAAGCACCTGCGTTTGCCGTCCAAGACCGCGGGGAGGGCAAAATCGAGGTCAGTCGTGCGCACGCGAGGCGGCAAAATAGTTACACCTGATAACAGGGGAGTTGTTGCGCCGAAACGGCGCTCTGACAAGGCTTGAGTGCAAAAGGATCGTCAGCATCGGACGAGGCTTTGGACATTGGTGCCGCCAGGCAGGCATTCTGCCTGGCCTGTCGGGGCTCGGAATTTGCTCCGACGGTTCCCACGGCTTGTTCGCTATCGCGGCCCGCGGCGCTGCTTTTCGTCGCGTCGGAGCGTGAATTAGGTATAAAGCGATATCAGTATGTTATACGCGAAACCGCGTGCGTTTGGACGAAAGCGTACGCCAACGGATGGAATGTGAACATCCAGTCTTTTCAATGGTTTGCGTCGAATTGGGTTGGGGAAAGAAGACTTGCAAGCGGCGAGATGACAATTATGACGGATAGGAGTCCTTCTAGTGCTTCCCTCCGATCCCATTCAAGTTGGCGATATCGTTGGCACCCAAGTCGATCGTCCTGGCGCTTGCAACCGTTGAACCGGTGCTTAATGAAATTCGGCGCTGCATGTAACGAAACGGCGAGCGCCTACGTATCAAGCGCAGAGGGGGCGGAACCCCGCACGCGAGATTGAAGACCCGATGCCCAAACTCAAAGCTCCCTGGAACGAACGCAACGGGCGGTTCTCGCCGTTGAAGGCTGTCGTCTTCGCGGCGCTCTTTGCGCCTGCGGCCTGGATCCTCTTTCAGGCCGCCGCCGGCATGCTCGAGCCCAAGCCCGTGACGGAGATGATCCACCGTAGCGGCGACTGGGCCCTGCGCCTGCTCTTGCTGTCTTTGCTCGTCACGCCGCTGCGAAAGATTGCGCAATGGCCGAAGCTGATCGCCATCCGCCGCATGGTCGGCGTCGCCGCCTTCGCCTATGCCCTGGCGCACCTTGCGCTCTACATTGTCGACCAGAAGTACGATCTCCTCCACGTGGCCTCGGAAATCGCGCTCAGGTTCTACCTGACCATCGGCTTTGTCGCGCTGCTCGGCCTGGGAGTATTGGCGGCCACTTCGACCGACGCGATGATCAAGCGGCTCGGCGCCGCGCGCTGGAACCGTCTGCACAAGATCGTCTATGCGCTCGCCGTGATCGCGATCGTGCATTTCTACCTGCAATCGAAGGCGGACGTCTCCGAGCCTGTCATGATGACCGGGTTCTTCCTCGAACTGATGATCTATCGCGCCCTCATCAAACGCGCAGCGCCGCTCTGGGCCGCGATTGCGGGGGCGGGCGTGTTCGGCGTCGGTCTCGCGGCGCTCGCCGAGGCGACCTGGTACGCGATCCGTCGCCATATCGATTTCTGGGACGTATTGGGCTCGAACATTGACCCCGACATGTTCCCGCGCCCGAGCGCCTATATCGCGGCGGCCGGCGCGCTGGCGCTGCTGGTCTATGGGTTCCAGGTCGTCAGAGAGCGCTGGGCTTCACGCGTCCTTGCCGCCGCCGAATAGGAACGGGGCGACCTCGGATACGCCCGGCGCTTTCTGCACGCCGAATGGCGCGGGCCGGCAGACCGAGAGCGCGGATAGACCGACGCGGGCGGTGAGGAGCCCGTTGAGCACGCCTTCGCCCATTCGGGCCGAAATCTTCGAGGCGATGCCGTGACCAACGATCTGTTGCAGCAGGGAGTCGCCGACGGCCATGCCGCCGGTGATCGCGAGGTGGGCGCCGATCGACTTCGCCAGCCTGAAAAAGCCGAGCAGGCCGGGCCGGCCGCCATAGATCTCCGCGATCCGTCGCACCAGCCGCACGATCTGCGCAATGACGAACAGCACGTCCAGGATCGCGCGCGGGCTGATGGCGGTCACCAGCGATACGCGCTTGGCGGCGGCGGCGATTTCCGACTGCGCCTTGGCGTCGAGCGAGCGCAGGAGGGCGCGCTCGGCGACGTCGACGAGATCGCGCCCGTCGATGATCGCGCCCATCGCCTGTTGGGCCTCGGCGCGTCCGCGCGCGGTCTCGGGCCGCTTGGAATAGAGTGCGATCAGTTTGGCCACGCCCGAGCGCGCGGCGTCGCGGTCGTCGGCCAGACGCGCTCGCGCCAACGCCGCATGCAGTTCCGCGATGCGGGTCTGGCGCATCAGCGCCAGGATCTCGCGCACGGCCAGACCGACGATCCCGAGCAGCAGCAGGGCGGCGAAAGCCGTCGCGATCCAGCCGAGCGCTTCGGCTTCTGCGAACAGGCCCTCGATCAGTTGCGTGGTCCACAGGCCGAGAGCGAGCGAGGCGAGACCGGCCAAACCCGACCCTATCAGCGCGCCCAGGCTCGGGCGCCAGCGCCGCAGCAGCCCCGCATTCTGCGCCGCCTCGATTTCGCGTTCCGTCTCGTCGAGTCCCTCGGCCTGCGCGCTGTCAGGGATCGGTTCCGGCTGGGTTCGGATCACTGCGGAAGGCGCGATCGGGGCCGGGGCGTCGTCGACGGCAATCCGTTCGTCGTCGAGCCGGAACGCGCGCGGGCGCGGACGTTGCTCGCTCATGCCAGTCTGTCTCCGATCAGGAACTGCAAGGCGCGGTCCAGCCTTATATGCGGCGCCGGCGCTCCGCGCGCGGTTAGGGGCGGGCGAAAGCGAAGAAAGCGCCAATCGTTGAGATGCTCGGGCAGGGCGATCGCCTCGCCCTCGAACACGCTGGCGGGGTCCTCGGGCAACTGGCCCGGGAAGACAGCGGCTTCCGCGACGCCGTCGAAAGTCTGGCCGCCAAGCCTTTCGCCCGCCTCGGGCACGCCGATGATTGCATCGAGCGCCTGGCCCTCATGCCGGATTTCCGCCTCGCGCGTCGCGCGCATGGCGGCCAGGGCGATGACGTCGATCTTCGCGCCCAGATTTTCCGCGCGCGAAATCGCCTTCGCGGTGAGGAGGCGCAGGATCGCCTCCAGCCGATCGTGGCTGGAATGGTGGAGATGATCGGCCTTGGTCGCGGCGAACAGGATACGGTCGATCCGGGGCCGGAACAAAGTCGCGAACCGCGAGGCGCGCCCGGCTCGGAAAGCGTTGAGCACCTCGGCCAGCGCCTGTTCGAGGTCGCGCAGCGCCGCCGGGCCGGAATTGAGCGCGGTCAGGGTGTCGACCAGCACGATCTGACGGTCGAGCCGGCAGAAATGGTCGCGGAAAAATGGCCGCACCACGTGGGTCTTATAGGCCTCGTAACGCCGCTCCATCATCGCGCCGAGCGACCCCTCGGCGATCTCCACGCCGTCCTCAAGTGCGAGCGGGGAGAAGGTGAGCGCAGGCGATCCCTCGAGATCGCCGGGCATCAGAAAGCGTCCAGGGGGCAGGGTCGAGAGCGCATAGACATCGTCGCGCGAGCGCCGGAGATAGGCGGTGAAGAGTTTGGCCGAGGCGCGCGCGGCGCTCTCGTCCGCGGGGGAGGCAGGGTCCAGCGCAGCGAGGCAGGCATGCCAGTCTTGCGCGAGCGGCGCGCGGGCGCTCGTGCGGCTCGCCGCGATCGTTTCGCGCGACCATTGCGCAAAGCTCTTGTCGAGCAGGGGCAGGTCGAGCAGCCATTCGCCGGGATAGTCGACGATGTCGAGATGGAATGTCGAAGGGCCCGCGCCCCAGCCTGTCGCGCGCTCGAATTCGATCGAGAGGCGCAACTGGGAAATGCGCCGGGTCGACTGGGGCCAATGGCGCTCGGGGCCATTCAGCGCGGCCAAATGCTCCTCATAGGCGAAACGCGGGACCGCGTCGTCGGGCTGCGGATCGAGACGGGCGCGCGCGATGCGCCCCTCCGCCGAAGCGGCGAGCACGGGCAGGCGGGCGCCGGCGATCAGGTTCTGGATCAGGGCGGTGATGAAGACGGTCTTGCCGGCGCGGGAGAGACCGGTCACGCCGAGCCGCAGCCCTCCGCCTTGCACGTAATCCAGCAAGGATCTCGCCGCGACGCCGGCCTCGAAGGCAATATCTGAAAACACTGACACGTGAGATGACCTGGCCCCGGGCGCGACACGCCTATCTAGGGGTTTGAGGGCCGATATGACAGGGGAGGGGGCGCATCAGGCGCGGCGCAGCCCCAAATCCACGGGCGCGACGAAACGCAGCAGGCGCGCGGTGCGCGGCTGGATTTCCGTCCAGCTTTGCTCGGAAAATTCGAGCACCGCCAAGCCGGAAGTCGGGTATTTCGCGGCCATGCGCAGCCGTTCGTCCTCGGCGCCCGCGCCCGTGAGTTGGTTCGCGATTTCGGCAATGCCCGGGTTGTGGCCGACGATCAGCGCCGAGCGGGCGCTATCGGGCAGTGAGCGCAAAAGCATCAGGATCAGGTGGCGCGTGGCTTCGTAAAGGGCGTTCTCGGCGATCGATTGGACTTTCCGGGGCCAGCGGGCCGCCACAAGTTCGGCCGTTTCGCGCGTGCGATGGGCGCTGGAAAACATGACGAGATCGGGGATGAGGCCGCGCTCGGCGATCAGGTCCCCGATATGGCGCGCGTCGTCCTGACCGCCGATCGTCAACTGGCGCTCGAAGTCCTCCCGGGCCGAGCCGGGCATGGCCTTGGCGTGACGCAGGAGGAGCAGTTTTCGCATCGTTCAACTCTAGCGGCAGGCGGGCGCGACTCGCAAGCGCGCCGCGGCGGCGCTCAGGTCGCGCGCTCGCGCCGGTTGAGGAAAGCGAGCCGCTCGAACAGGTGCACGTCCTGCTCGTTCTTGAGCAGCGCGCCATGCAACGGCGGGATCAACTTGCGCGGGTCGCGTTCGCGCAGGGTTTCGGGCGAAACGTCGTCGCTGACGAGCAGTTTCAGCCAGTCGAACAGCTCGGACGTCGTCGGCTTCTTCTTCAGGCCGGGGGTCTCGCGGACCGCGAAGAACTGCTTCAGCGCGTCCTCGATCAGGCGTCGGCTTGATGCCGGGAAAATGCGACTCGACGATGCGCTGCATCGTCTCGCTGTCAGGGAACCTGATGTAGTGGAAGAAACAGCGGCGCAGGAAGGCGTCCGGCAGTTCCTTCTCGTTGTTCGAGGTAATGACCACGATCGGGCGACGCTCGGCCTTGATCGTTTCGCCGGTCTCGTAGACGAAGAACTCCATGCGATCGAGTTCGAGCAGCAGATCGTTCGGGAATTCGATGTCCGCCTTGTCGATTTCGTCGATCAGCAGCACTGGGCGCTCGGGGGCGGTGAAAGCCTCCCAGAGCTTCCCGCGCCGGATGTAATTGCGGATGTCGGAGACCGCTGGCGTCGCCGAGCTGGGAGTCGCGCAGTCGCGAGACGGCGTCGTATTCGTAGAGACCCTGTTGCGCGCGGGTGGTCGACTTGATGTGCCAGGCAATCAGCGGAACGCCCAGCGAGTCCGCGATCTCCTGCGCGAGCAGCGTCTTGCCGGTTCCCGGTTCGCCCTTGATCAGCAGCGGGCGCTCGAGCGCGACGGCGGCGTTTACGGCGGTCTTGAGTTCGTCGCTCGCGATATAGGTCGCGGTGCCCTGAAAACGCATGCTGCCCTCGGCGAAGTCGAATCAGTAGGGGAGAGCGCGCCCGGCGCGCTCGCGGGCCGGACGGCCCGCTCAGACCATCGCGCCTTTTACGGTCTCGATCAACTGCTTGAGCGTGAAAGGCTTGGGCAGGAAAAGAAATTCCTGGCCTTCGGGCAGATTCTTGGCGAACGCATCGTCGGCGTAGCCGGAAACGAATATGATTTTCGCCAGTCAGGCCGCGCTTGCGCAATTCGGTCAGCATGGTCGGCCCGTCCATCTCCGGCATGATCACGTCGGAGACGATAAGGTCGATCTTGCCGCCGGCCTGTTCGACCACCCGCAGCGCGTCCACTCCGGATTCGGCTTCCAACACGGTATAACCGCGCGAAGCGAGCGCCCGCGCGGCGAAAGCGCGCACCGCCTCCTCGTCCTCGACCAGCAGGATGGCGCCCTGGCCGGTCAGATCGGCCGTCGGCTTGGGGACCTCCTTCTTGACGGGCTCGACCGTCAACTCGGGGATGTAGCGGGGCAGCAGGATGCGGAAGGTCGCCCCCGCGCCGGGCGCGCTTTCGCAAAACACAAAGCCGCCGGTCTGCTTGACGATGCCGTAGACCATGGAGAGGCCGAGGCCGGTGCCCTTGCCGACCTCCTTGGTGGTGAAGAACGGCTCGAAGATCTTGTCGCGCACGTCGTCGGGAATGCCGTGCCCGGTGTCCTGGACTTCGACCAGCACGTATTCGGCGGGAGGCAGGGCCTTCTCGTTGAACGCGGCGCATTCGGCGGACGTCACGTTGCGCGTGCGCAGGGTGATGTGGCCGCCTTCGCTCATCGCGTCGCGCGCATTGACGACCAGGTTGACGATCACCTGTTCGAATTGGTTGAGATCGGCCTTCACGAGCCAGAGGTCGCGCCCGTAGACGACCTCGAGCTCGATCGTCTCGCCGACCAGCCGGCGCAGCAGCATCTGCAGGTCGGAGAGCACGTCGGAGAGTTGCAGCGTCTGCGGCCGCAGGGTCTGGCGGCGCGAGAACGCCAGCAGCTGCCGGACGAGACCGGCGGCGCGATTGGCGTTCTGCTTGATCTGCATGATGTCCTGGAAGGACGGATCGGTCGGACGGTGATTGGCGAGCAGCAGGTCGGAATAGCCGATGATCGCGGTCAGCACGTTGTTGAAGTCATGCGCGATGCCGCCGGCGAGCTGGCCGATCGCCTGCATCTTTTGGCTTTGCGCGAAATTTTCCTCCAGGGTCCGCTGTTCCGTGGTGTCGAGCGCGAAGATGATCGCGCTGGCGCCCTCGCCGCCCGCGGGGTCGGCGGCGGAAATGAAGAAGCGCGCCGAGCGGCTCCCGTCGTCCAGGGCCAGATCGACCGGCTCGATGTCGCCCTTGCCCTCGCAGGCGGCCAGAATGGCCGCCCGCAGGGCAGGGTGGTCGCGTTCGGCGACGCCCCGATAGATCGAGGGCCGCGACTCGCCGGCGGCGGGTTTGAGCGCGGCGGGCGCCATCTTGGCGAAGGCGCCGTTGGACCGCAGCACGAAGCCGTTCGCGTCGATGGAGACGATCGCCATCGGCGTCGAATTGAATATCCGCGCAAAGCGCAATTCCGCGGCTCCGCCGTCGCCGTCGCCGGTCTCCGCGCTGGCGGCCTCCAGGACGAGGGTGCGGGAGGGGCCGGGCAGGCCCTCGCTGGAAAAGGCGACCCGGTGCAGCAGCCGCACCGGCTTGACGCGCCCCTGCCGAGGCTTCAGGTCGACGTCGAAATGCTCGGTCGTGACCTCGCCGGGTCGGCCGGAAACGACGGAAAGCAACGAGGCGCCCTCGCCCGCGAAAATGTCGCTGAGGGTGAGCTGATCTGCGGCGAATTGCGCGAGGTCGTAGCCCAGCCAGCCGGCGAGCGTCGCGTTCAAATAGGCGATCGACCCGTCCGGCTCCGACGGAGAAGAAGCCTGCCGGCGCATGGTCGAGATAATCGATCGCATGCTGCAAATCCTGGAAGAAGCTCTCGTGACGCTCCCGTTCGCGGGTGATGTCCGAAACGCTCCACAGCGTCGCGCCGTTCGCGACGCCTTCGAGCGGGCGCACGCGCAAGCGATACCATGCCGCGTCGCCCTCGCCCGCGAGGGGCGGCGCGAGCCGCAATTCCTCGACGCCGCGATTTCCCGCGCGCGCGGCCTGGGCCAGCCGGTAGATCGCCTCGGACACCTCGGGCGCGCCCGCGAACAGGCGCTCGACCGGCCGCAGATCGGCGGCGCCCTTGCCGCCCGACAGCGCGCGATAGGCGTCATTGGCGTAGATCACGCGCGCATGCGCGTCGGTCACGATCAGCCCGTCGACATTGCTGTCGGCGATCGCCTTGGTGGTGTCGAACCGGCCGCCGCGGCCTGCGAATTGCAGAACGCCGAAGGCATAGGTGAGCAGGCCGAAGACGCCGACGATCGCGAGCGCGGCGATCGTCCAGGAAACCAGCTTGTGGCCGAACTCGCCCGGCAGCAGGATCAGCGCCGCGACGGCGCCGACGAGGCAGACCAGCAGCAGCAGCAACATGCCCGGGTTGGTCGTGCGCTCGACGCGGTCGACGGCGGCGGGCCTGGGCGCTGTATTCATTGCAGGCGGTTCCTTCCGAGTGAGCTCCGCAGACGCGTCGCGCTGCGTCCATCCCCCGGCGCGCTCTCCCGAATTCTGAGCCAAAACGAGAATGCGTCGGCGCTTCGAACTTGGCAATGTCGCGCTCCGCCGCGTATGGCGGCGCATTTTGATCTTCATTTTGCCGTTAATCCGTGTTTCCACGGCCGAGGGTATTTGATACCAACGCAAAGCTTTCGTTACCCTCGCACGTTCGTCCTCGAACCCGCGCCGCCGCGGACGCGGACGATAGCGCGCCGAGGTTTCAGTGGGCGCGGATCGCCGGGATTTGAGCTTATGTGGCAAACGTTAACCAACCTTTGGTCGGGGGATAATCGGGCCGCCCAAGTCGCTTTAACAATTGCCCTTATCGCCGTCAGTGCGTTGATATTATACATTCTTTATCGTTTCGTGTTCGGTCATCGCCTGCGCGTTCCCGGCGGCGGGCGCACGCGCCAGCCCAGACTCGGCCTGGTCGACGCCTTTTCGGTCGACGGGCAGCGCCAGCTTGTGCTCGTGCGGCGTGACAATGTCGAACATCTGATCATGATCGGCGGCCCCAACGACGTCGTGGTCGAATCGCAGATCGTCCGAGTCGCCGCGCCGGTCGCGCGTCGCGCCGCGGGATCGCGAGGCGACCGCGGTTAAAGCGGCCCCGGTCCTTCCCGCCGCGATACCGGCTCCCGCCGCCGCCCCGCAAGCCGCGGCGCCGGCTCCGGTCCGGGTTGTCAAAGCCGCCGCCCCGCAACTGCGAGCGCGCCGGCGGCGCCTGTCATCAAGGCGGTCGCGGCGCCGGCCGTTCGCCCGTCCGTCCCAACGCCTCAGGAAGAAGCGCCCCCCGCCGCTGCGGTCGTCGCGCCTCCGCCTCCGCAGGCCGCCGCCCCGCCGCCTCCGCCCGCCGCGATGGCGCCGCCGCCGCCGCCGCCTGCGGCCCCGACCGGCGCCGCGACGAAACCGGCGCCGACGCCGGTATTGGCGCGCCCTGCGCCCGGGCCGAGCCCGCGACCCAACTTGCCGCCGCCGATCGCTCCCGTTACGGTCATGCGTCCGCGCACAAACTCCCGTCGCGCAGCCTCCGCAAGCTTCCGAACCCACCCCGCCGGAAACGAAAGCGCCGCCGATTGCGCCGGCCGCGCCCGCGCCCGCGCCCGAAGACGCCATTTCTGCGTCGACGCCGAGCAAGCCGCCTGAACCGGCGCCCGAACCGAAACCTGCCGCGCCGCCTCGCGCCGCCTCCGCCTCCGGTCTTTGCCGCGCCTGCGCCGCCGGCCGAAGTCGCGCCGCCGCCTCCGCCGCCGCCCCAAATCCCGCAGGTCAAGATCGCCGCAGCGCCCGCGCCGCCTGCGCCCGCGAAGAAAGACGACCCGTTCTCGGATCTCGAAGCGCTGGAAGCGGAAATGGCGCGGCTGCTCGGGCGCGATTCCTAGAGCGAACAGCCGGGCACGTCTCGGGCGGCGAGCCACGGCGACGGATCGAGCCGGCCGATTTCGCAAGCGAAACGAGTATTTCGTTTGCGAAGCGATTTGATTTCGTTTCGCGCCGTTCAACCCATTGATATCATTGGGCCACGAAATCCGCGATTTCGCGGTTTCCAATGATTTCAGCGCCTTAGGGGCCGTTTTATTTCGCACTTTTTTGCGAGGCCCGCAAACGGCGCCGCCAACCTGAACCTATCGCGGCGCCAAGCGGCCGCGCATCCCATAATTACAAGACATTATTGTATCACCACATCGGCGCCGCGGCAATGAATGCGGTCAGATTTTTCTGAGGGCGTCGCCGCACGATTTGGATCGAGCGCGCGAGGCGCCGACGCCGGGAATCCTCGACCGCCGGACGGCTTCGGCCGCGCGGCCTTTGCGCTGCTATTCGTCGCGATAGACCTTCTCGCGCCGTTCATGGCGCTCCTGCGCCTCGACCGAGAGCGTCGCGATCGGGCGCGCATCCAACCGCCGAAGCGAGATCGGTTCGCCGGTCTCGACGCAATAGCCGTAACTGCCGTCCTCGATCCGCGCGAGCGCCGATTCGATCTTGGATATCAGCTTGCGCTGGCGGTCGCGCGCCCGCAATTCGATGGCGCGATCCGTTTCAGACGATGCGCGATCGGCAATATCAGGATGATTCTCGCTCTCGTTTTGCAGCGCGGCGAGCGTCTCCTTGCTTTCGGCGAGTATCGATTCGCGCCAAGCGACCAGCTTTCGCCGGAAATATTCCTTCTGCCGATCGTTCATGAAGGGTTCGTCGTCCGAAGGTTTGTAGCCATCGGAAATAACGCCGATCACGCCCATGAAGTTTGCTTCCTCTGGGTGAAAGTTGGCGCCCTTATAGCGACGTCGATGGTTTCGGAACAATGACTAGCTGTGCGGTCCCGGCGCCGATTTCGACTCCGCGCATTGCCAGGACGCGGCTCAAGAGGGAAACTATCATATCGAAATTCGCCTGAACGGCGGACGCAGGGAGGGTTTTCATGTTCCACCGCATCATTCTGGCCGTCGACCTTGCGGATCCCTCGCCGAACCCGAAAGGGTTGGCGCAGGCGCTCGAGCTGGCCAATGCGAGCGAGGGGGAACTCAGGCTGGTCAATGTTCAACCGCTGCTGCCGGCCACGTTCATGGAATATGTCCCGGCCGATTTTGACGAAGAGCAGGAAAAGCGCGCGCGCGAGGCGATGGACGTCATAACCGGCAAAATCCAGGCGCCGAAAGTGAAGATCTCCTCGGCGATCGCAAGCGGCGGCGTCTATCATGAGCTGTTGCGCGAGGCGACGGAATGGCGCGCCGATCTTATCGTCGTGGGATCGCATCGACCGGTCATGTCCGATTATCTGCTCGGCTCGAACGCCAAGACGATCGTCCGCCACGCGCAATGTTCGGTGCTCGTGGTCCGGGAATAGCCGATACCGTCAGTGGGATAGCGCGCGCATCGCCGCTTCGAGCCCGTCGGGCGTCAGGCCGAACATGCGCTCGCCGAACAGGGTCGAAATGATTCGCGTCGACTGCGAATAGTTCCACTGCGCCTGCGGCGTCGGGTTGATCCAGACGCTGCGCGGCCAGGCGGTCAGCGACGCGTTTCAGCCAGATCTCGCCGGCTTCCGGGTTCATGTGTTCGACCGAACCGCCGGGTTGCAGGATTTCATACGGGCTCATCGAGGCGTCGCCGACGAAAATGGCGCGATGGTCGCGGCCATAGGCGTTGATGAGATCGGCCGTCGGGGTGCGCTCCTCGAAACGGCGGCGATTGTTGCGCCAGACGCTCTCGTAGAGGCAATTGTGGAAATAGAAATGCTCGAGCCGCTTGAATTGCAGCCGCGCCGCCGAGAACAGCGCCTCGGCCGCCTCGACGTGCCAGTCCATCGAGCCGCCGACATCGAGAAACAGCAGCACCTTGACCGCATTTCGCCGCTCGGGCCTCAGTTTGACGTCGATATAGCCTTTGTCGGCGGTCGAGCGGATCGTGCCGTCGAGGTCGAGTTCATCCTCCGCGCCCTCGCGCGCGAACCGCCTGAGGCGGCGCAGCGCGATGCGGATGTTGCGCGGCCCGAGTTCCTCGTCGCCGGCGAAATCCTTGAACTCGCGCTTGTCCCAGACTTTGACGGCGCTGCCGCGCCGGCCCTTGTCCTGGCCGATGCGCACCCCTTCGGGATGGTCGCCGTAGGCGCCGAAAGGCGACGTCCCGCCGGTCCCGATCCATTTCGAGCCGCCTTGGTGGCGGCCCTTCTGCTCGGCCAGACGCTGGCGCAGCGTCTCCATCAGTTTGTCGAAGCCGAGCTTCTCGATTTCCGCGCGCTCCTCCGGGCGAAAGGTAGCTTCTCGATCAGCTTGCGCAACCATTCCTCAGGGATCTCGGCCGCCTCGACCGCCTGGCTGAGCTGAAAATGCCTTTGAAAACGTTAGCGAAAACAACGTCGAAAGCGTCGAGGTGCCGCTCGTCCTTGACGAGCACGCGCGCGCGAAAGGCGGTAGAAGTCCTCGATCGTCTGGTCGGGCACGTCCTGATCGAGCGCGCGCAACAGGTCGAGATATTCGCGCGGGGTGACCGGCACGTGCGCCTTGCGCAATTCGGCGAAGAAGTTGAGAAACATGGCGTCGATGCTAGCGTGCGTCGGCGCGTCCCGCGCAATGCGGGAGTTTGAGTTTCGGAGAAACTCCATGGCCGTGGCCGCCATCGTCAGACGGGAAATTTTGAGCCTGCCGCGCTCGCGCGGAGCCGGACGTCGAAATTTTCGCGATCGGCGACATCCACGGGCGCCCGGATCTTGCTCGAGTGCTCTGCTGCGAGGACGCCGCCGATGAGCCGCGGCTGGCGAGCGGCGCGAACTCGTCTTGCTCGGCGACATCGTCGACCGTGGGCCCGGACAGTCTCGGGGCGATCGCCTGGCGATCGGCGCGCGCGAGCGGATCGGCGCCGAGTCCGCGATCGCGCTCATGGGCAATCACGAGACGATGATGCGCATGGCGTTCGATCCCGCGACGCCTCGCGACGCCGCGCTCGAGGCGCTTACCACCTGGATGAGGAACGGCGGCGAACGCGTCGTGGCCGAATTCTGCCTCGATGCGCTCGCCGAGGCGGACCCGGACCGATGTCTGGCCAGGTTGCGCGCGGGCGCTGCCGCCGTTCGCGGCCAATTGGCTCGAGCGGCCTCCGCTCGCATGCGCGCTCGGGCGGGCTGCTGTTCGTTCATGCCGGCGTCAATCCGCGATGCCAGCTCGAAGACTTTCTTGCAAGGCCCTGGAATCACGCCGCTCTGGGCGCGCTCGACGAGAGTCGCCACTGGGCGTGGGTGCGCGGGCCTTTCCTCAATCACAAACCGGGGCCCGACGGTTTTTCCGGCTATTTCGTCGTCCACGGCCACACGCCCAACGATCTCGGCGTCGCCGCAGTCGCATGCAGAGCAGATCGAGCGCTTCCGCCTCAATCTCGACGCCGGCTCCGGAATGACCGGAGAGGCCAAGATGGCGATCTTGCGCGACTCCCGCGCCGAGGTCGTCACCGCGCGCGGGCGAGCGAACAGGGAGCTGCTGAGATCCGCGCTCACGTCAGCCGCCGCTCCGCATGCGCGTCGAGCGCCTGTCCGAACGCCGCCGCGCCAGCCCTCGGCGAGCGACTTCGCCATCAGTTGCGCCTGGGTCTGCGGCGCGAGGCCGCCGATCGGCGGATCGCGGTCGAGATTGGTGGGAAAGGCGTAGCCTTCCGCGCAGGCCGCGATCACATTGGCGCGGGCGGCCGCGTCGAGGCTCCTGCCGGCGGCGAGCGAGGGATAGAGCGCCTTGGCCATCTTGACCCGGTCGACCAATTCCATCGCGCGGCCATAGGCCGAGGAAATCTGCAGGAGGTTGGCGAGGCGGCGCACATCGCGCGTGCGATTGTGGCCGGCGGCATGGAACAGCGCGGGATTGAAGAAAGCCGCGTCGCCTTTTTTGAGCGGCAATTGCACGTGGTTTGCGTTGAAATAGTCGATGAACTCGCGGCTTGCGCCAGGCCAGATATCCCGGCGCGAAGGTTTGCGAGAACGGCAGGTAGAGCGTCGGGCCGCTCTCGACCGGCATGTCGCAATGCGCGACGGCGCCTTGCAGCGTCAGCATCGGCGAAAGCCGATGGGCATGGGCGGGGAAGCCTTCGATCTCCTGCGCCGTCTGGAAGCCCATGTGATAGTCGCGGTGCGCCGATTGCGCTTCGCCGCCGGGATTGACGCAATTGACCTGCGAGGTGATCTGATAGCCGGCGCCGAGCCAGGACTGACAGCACCATCGCGATCGCTTCGTTGGCGTAGTAGCGCGCGAAGGCCTCCGGCGCGCGAAGGCAGAGTTTTTCCAGCGCATTCCAGACCCGGTCATTGGCGCCGGGCTTGGCGAAATGATCGCCCGCCGCCCTGTTGTCGCGACGCTGCTCGTCGATGATCCCGAAGAAGACTTTTGTCACGGCGTCGACCGGCGCGGATCCTCGAAGGCGCCGCGCAGCACGACGATGCCGGGGCCGTTCAGCATGACTTCGGCCCATTCGGCCATCAGTTCGCTCCGCTCGCCGGCGTCGCCTGGCCGCGGCGCGGATCGCGGAGCCCTCGTAGATCGGCACGTTCGAGACGATCTCCGCGGCGAGCGGGTAGTCGGCGGCGGTTGCGGCGCGGTCGACAAGGGCGATAAGGTCTTCGAGCTTGCAGGACTCCGGCGTCAGCCAGACCTGGCGGGCGCGCGTCGCCCTCGTCGCATCGTCTTTCACGGGCGCATCTCCCTTTTTCATCATAGAGTGTTTGCGACTATATCGGGTGGTCCGGGCGATTTGAAGCTTGTATTTTGACGCCGCCAGGACAATCGGCGATGGGGCTGGGCATGCGCATCTGGATCAAGGACCCGCTGGCCTGTCTGGCCCATGACGCCGGGCGCGGGGCTCGTCGTCGAGGGCGCGCGCATCGCGGAGCTGGTGCGCGCCGGCGCCGAGCCGGCGGCGCCGGTCGACAGCGTCGTTCGACGCCTCCCGCCATGTCGTGCTGCCCGGGCTCGTCAATACCCACCATCATTTCTACCAGACGCTGACGCGCGCCCATCCGCAGGCGATCAACAAGGAGTTGTTTCCCTGGCTCGTCGCGCTTTATCCGATCTGGGCGCGGCTGAAGCCGAGCCATCTGCAGTCTGGCGACGCGGCTCGCGCTCGCCGAGCTGATGCTGTCGGGCTGCACGACGGCGGCCGATCATCATTATCTTTTTCCCGCCCGGGCTCGAGGACGCCGTCGACATCGAGGTCGAGGCGGCGCGCGAGATCGGCATGCGCATGACGGTCACGCGCGGCTCGATGAATCTGAGCCAGAAGGACGGCGGCCTGCCGCCCGACAGCGTCGGTGCAGGACGAGGACGCGATCCTGGCGGACAGCGAGCGCGTGTTGAAGCTGTTCCATGATCCCAAGCCCGGCGGCGCAGATTCGCATCGCGCTCGCGCCTTGCTCGCCGTTCTCGGTCAACAAGCGGCTGATGAGCGACAGCGCGGCGCTGGCGGAGCGCTACGATTGCCAGCTGCACACGCATCTCTGCGAGACCGAGGACGAGGAGCGCTTCTGCCTGGAAATGTATGGCCTGCGGCCAGTCGATCTGCTCGAGGAGACGGGCTGGATGTCGAGGCGCACGTGGCTCGCGCATGGCATCCATTTCAACGCCGAGGAGATCGCGCGGCTCGGCACGCGCCGGCGTCGGCGTCGGCCATTGCGCCGCCTCCAACATGGTGCTCGCCTCGGGCATCTGCCCGACCTGCGATCTCGAACGGGCGGGCTCGCCGGTCGGCCTCGGCGTCGACGGCTCGGCCTCGAACGACGCCTCCAACATGATGGAGGCGGTGCGCCACGCGCTGATGATCGGGCGGCTGCGCTACGGCGCCTCCGCGATCACCCATCTCGACGTCCTGCGCTGGGCGACCGAGGGCTCGGCGCGCTGTCTCGGCCGCGACGACATCGGCAGGCTCGAGGTCGGGCGTGAGGCCGACATCGCGATGTTCACGCTCGACGAGCCGCGCTTTTCCGGCGCGCACGATCCGCTCGCCGCGCTAGTGCTTTGCGGCGCGCATCGCGCCGACCGGGTGATGGTCGGCGGGCGGTGGCGCGTGATCGACGGCGAACCCGTCGACTTCGACCTGAAGGCGCTGATCGCCGCGCACAAGGCGGCGCGCGAAGGATTTCGCCTGACATGGCGTATTGGATCATCCTGATCCTGGGCGCGCTATGGGCGGGCGCGCAGAACGCGCTGGCGGGCGGGGGGTCCTTCATCACGCTGCCCGCGCTGATGTTGACCGGCATGGACGCCCGCGCGGCGAACATCACCTCGACCGTGGCGCTGTTTCCCGCCCAGATCGTCATGGGCGTGACCGGGCGCGCGGACGCCGAGGCGCCGCCTGGACTGTCGTTTCGGGCGTTGTTCGTGATCAGCCTGGTCGGCGGCGCGCTCGGCGGATTGATCCTGCTCGCGACGCCGCCGACGTTCTTCGCCAGGCTGGTTCCGTGGCTGGTGCTGTTCGCGACCGCGGTCTTCGCCTGGGGCAGCTTCTTCGCCAAGCCGCCCGTCGAGGGGCAGGCGAAGATGCCGACGCCGCTCGCCGCGCTGATGCAATTCGCGATCTCGGTCTATGGCGGCTATTTCGGCGGCGGGATCGGCTTTCTGATGCTCGCCGCGCTTACGACGGCTGGCCTGGCCGTTCGCAAGGCGGGCGCGATGAAGAACGTGCTCGCCGGCGTGATGAACGCCTCGGCGGTGGCGATGTTCGTGTTCTCGCACGACGTCCACTGGCCGCAGGCGATCGTGACCGCGATCGCGGCCTCGCTCGGCGGCTGGGGCGGGGCGCTGATGCTGCGGCGGGTGAACGAGAAGGCGCTGCGCGTGGCTGTCGTCGTCATCGGCGTGGCGCTGACGGTCGGCCTGTTCCGGCAGGGCTAGCGCCCAGCGGCGCCAGTCGCGCGCCCCGTCCTGGCGCGCGCAGCCAAGCCATCCCGTCTCGAGGTGAACGGCGCCTCGCTGAGACCCGCGCCCAGAGCCGGCGGCAACCCCGTGGAATCGCCTGCGGAGTCATCCCCGCGAAAGCGGGGATCCCTTTTTCCTCCGCGCGGCCCTGCGACGGCGGATCCCCGCATTCGCGGGAATGACAACGGAAACCCTCGGCGCTTCAATATGATAGCAGCATGCCCCAGGGCGTGAATCCGCCTTTTCGGCTGCGGATCGCCTCGGGCTGGACGGTTTCGCCTGGCTCGCCGCGACGGCGGCTGGCGTCGCGCTTACCGTCCATGCGCATCCCGCCATCGCAGCGCGCGCGCCTCGATCGCCGAAAGACTCGCGTTGGCGACGACGCCGATGGCGCCGATCAGGATGACGCCGGCGAAAATGTCGGCGGATTTATAGGCGCGCGCGGCGAGCAGCACCCATTGCCCGAGGCCGTCGAGGCCGGCGATCATTTCGCAGACGACGGCGAGGATCAGCGAGACGGTGAGGCCGAGGCGCAGGCCGGCCAGAATGTCCGGCCCAGCCGAGGGCAGCGAAATCTTCACGACGCCCTGCCAGCGCGTCAGGCCTAGCGCGCGCTCGACTTCGCCCAGGCGCGGCTCGACCGCGGCGAAGCCGTGGACTGTCGCCAGCAACATCGGCCAGATCGCGCCGAAGCCGATGACGCCGAGCGCCATGCGCGGCGTCAGGCCGAAGATCGCGATGGCGACCGGAATGATCGCGGAGGCGGGCAGGGGGCGCAGGAATTCGAGCGTCGGGCCGACATAGGCGCGCGGCGAGCCGCGACGATCCGATCAAGCGCGCCTAGCGCGACGCCCAGCGCCGAGGCGATCAGCCAGCCGCCCAGCATGTGCTCGACCGTGCCCATGAGCTTTGCGCCGAGATCGGCGCTGGCGAAGCCGTGCGTCAGCGCGTTCCAGGCGCGCATCGGCGTCGGGAGAAACACGGGCGAGATCAGCTTCAGCGCGGCGATTTCGCCCCAAAGCGCGACGAAGGCGGCAAGCGACCGCAAGGCCCGCGGCGCGCCAGGCGAGGGCGTTCATCGCGATTCCTCCACCCGTGCGGCGCGCCCGAACAGGCGGTTCTGCGCAAACACCATTCCGGAATTGAGCGCGAAACCGACGATGCCGATCCAGACGAGATAGGCGAGCATCAACTCCGGCCGAAGCGCCTGACCCGCGGTCATGACGCCGAAGCCGAGACCCTGCGGATTGACCGCGATTTCGACAGTCACCGCGACGATCAGCGAGATGCCGGTCGCCGAGCCGGAACGCGACGAAAATGCGCGGCAGCGCCGCCGGCGCGACGATCTTGCGGATGCGGTCGAGCGGCGTCAGACGCAGCGCGCGCGCGACCTCGATCAGACGCGGCTCGACGCCGCGCACCGCCGCGCGCGTCAGCAGCAGCAAGGGCCAGAGGCAGGCGTAGGCGACGATCGTGATCTCCAGGCCGATAGCCGAAGCCGAGCGCGACCAGCGCGATCGGAATGACGGCGACGGACGGGATCGGGCGCAGCAATTCGATCGTCAGCTCCAGCAGTCGGTCGAGCCACGCGGATCGATCCGAGCGCGACGCCGATCGCGAGGCCGAGTCCGGCGCCGATCGCAAGGCCGCCGAAGGCGCTGAGGCAGCGTGTCGCGAGTGGCTGCCAGAAGGGATCCGTCGGCGAGCGCGCCGAGCAGGGCAGCGACGACCTCGGAGGGCGGCGCGACGGCGTCGCTCGGGTCCCGAGGCTCGGGCGCCGATCTCGGCGAGCGCGATCAGCGCTGCCGGCAGCGCGAGCGCCTGCGCGGCCTTCATTTGCGGCCTGCCGTTTCGGAGGCGTGGATGAAGTCGTAGAGCGTGCGGCGCAGGCGCAGGAATTCCGGATTTTCCCGCGTCGCGACCTGATCGCGCGGGCGCGGCAGGTCGACTTTCAATTCGATGCCGATGCGGCCGGGATGCGGCAGCAGGCCGATCACGCGGTCGCCGAGATAGATCGCCTCTTCGAGATCATGGGTGACGAAGAAGATCGTGGCGCCGGTGCCGCTGGCGATCTCGAGCATCTCGTCCTGCAGAGTCTGGCGCGTCATCGCGTCGAGCGCGCCGAACGGCTCGTCCATCATCAGCGCGGCCGGCTCCTGCGCGAGGCAGCGCGCGATCTGCAGGCGCTGCTGCATGCCGCCCGACATTTGCGAGGGATATTTGTCGCCATGCGCGGGCAGGCCGACGCGCGCGAGCAATTGCGCGATGCGCTGCGGCGCGCGCGGCGCGCGGGGTTCCCATCGCTTCCAGCGCGAGCGAGACGTTGCCGGCGGCGGTGCGCCAGGGCAGCAGCGCCTTGGCGTAGTCCTGGAACACGATCGCGACGTCGCGGCGCGGACCGTTGACCGGCGCGCCGGAAAAGGCGACCTCGCCGCGCGTCGGCGCGATCAGGCCTGCCGCGACGCGCAGCGCCGTCGTCTTGCCGCAGCCGGACGGGCCGACGACGCAGACGATCTCGCCGCGCCGCACTTCGAGCGAGAGCTTTCCGAGCACGAGATGATCGCCGAAGGCGAGGTCGACGTCGCGAAAGGCGATCAATGGCGGCGCTGGGACCGGACCCATCATGCCGGGCGCTCCGTCGACGCGGGATAGACCAGGCGCAATGTCGAGGCGATATGCGCCGCGAGGGCCTCGCCGCCCTTCGCGGGATCCCGCCGCAGCGCGAACTCGGCGAGTCTGTCGTGATCGGCGAGAAAATCCTCCGGGTCGGAGAACCCCGCCATCATCAGGCGGCGATAGCGATAGGCCTGGTCGTAGAGGTCGGAATGGGCGGCGATCAGCCGCGGCGAGCCGCAGGCCGCGAGCAGCGCGGTGTGAAACGCCTTGTGCAGCGCGTCGAAGCCGGGTCGCCCTCGGCGAAGCCGGCGCGGATTGGCGCGCACGCAATGCTTGCAGCGATGCAGCGAAGCGACGATGCCCGCCTCCCAGTCTCCGCCGCCCCGCTCCATGCTCAGCCGCAAGCGCCTCGCGTTCGACGAGGCTGCGGATCAGCACGATGTCCGCGAGATCCTCGCGCGAAATGCCTTTCACGCGAAAACCGCGCTGGCCGATCGCGTCGACGAGGCCGCGCGCGGCGAGGCGCGACAGCGCCTCGCGCAACGGCGTCGCGCCGACGCCGTAACGCGCGGCGGTTTCCACGATCCCGAGCGCGCGATCCCGGCGCCAGGCGCGCCGGAAACGATGTCGGCTTCGACCAGCGCCGAGGCGCGCTCGCTCAGCGTGTCGGCGACCGCGAGCGCGGAGCGGTCACGGCAGCACGAGCTTCGAGAGATCGACGTCGGACTGCAGCATGTCCTGCTGCTTCATGGTCTCGACCCACCAGGCGAAGTCGCGTCGCCCTTCAGTTCGGGCTTGGAGACGCTGGGCGGGTTCTTGGCTACGATTTCGAGCGGCAGCTTGGTGAACTTCGAAATCGCGGCGCTCGCCTTGTCGCGATCGGTGTTGACGATCGCCGCGGCTTCCGCGATCGAGTCGCGGAACGCCTTGATCGCCTCCGGGTTCGCCTCGGCGAAGGCGCGCGTCGGCGACATAGGAGATGATCGGGTCGGTGCGCGCGAGTTCGGCGGCGTAACGCGCCGCGACGTCGCCATTGCCCGCCGCCTTGATGCGGGAGATGAACGGCTCGGCCGTCAGCACCGCGTCGACCGATGCCGGATTTCAGCGCGTCGCTCATGGTCGGGAACGTCACTTCGACGAAATTCACGCTCTTCGGGTCGACGCCCTTTTCCATCAGCCATTTGCGGAACAGCACGTGCAGGAAGGCGCCGATGCCGGGCGCGCCGACTTTCTTGCCGACGAAATCCTTCGGCCTCCTTGATCGACGACGCCGTTGCGCGCGACCGCGGCGATCGGCTCGTTGGTGGTCGGGTCCATGACCGAGGCGCCGTCGACCGCGACGAGATCGAGGCCGCCGTCGACCGCCTGCAGGAAGACCGTCGCGGTCGGGCCGCCGATCTGGATCGAGTTGGAGACGATGGCGGGCGGAATGTTGGTGTTGATGCGCGATCAGCGTGACGTCGGCGTCGATGCCGTGCTTGGCGAAAATGCCTTCGTCGCGCGCGACCATCGCGGAGGCGCAGTCGGACGTCGCCGTGCAGGCGATGTGCAGCTTGATCGGGTCGGCCGCTGCAGGGACCGCGACGGCGAGCCACATCGCGCACGCGCTCAGCAAGGCGGGTTTGCCGGAAAACATTCCCATCGTCTCCTCCTGTTTAGCGCACATATCGATGCGCCTCTTGATTATCGACAAAAAATAGGATCGTATATATTTTAACGAAAGATCAAGGGAGGGCGTCGATGAAATTAGCGACCTATCGTATCGGAAGGCTCCGCTAGGCTCGGGCGTCGTCGACGCCGAAGCGCGGCAAGGTCTTCGATCTCGCCGCAGCCGCGCGCCGAGACGGCGTCGCGCCGGCGCCATTCGCGATCGATGCTCGCTCTTATCGACGCCGACGACACGGGCATGGACCTCGCTCGCGGCGTGCTGGCGCAAGCGCGGCGGCGAGGCCGATCTGTGGCGCGCGCTTGGCGAAGTCGCACTTGCTCGCGCCCGTTGCCCGAGCCCCGGCAGATGCGCGACGCCATGTCGTTCGAGACGCACATCCGCCAGTCGGCGCGCGGCATGCGCGCGCTCGAAGCGCGCGAGCGCGGCGGCGAGGCGGCGTTTCGCGCTGCGATGGCGGCGCCGCTGGAGGAGCTGGCGCGCGGTCTATCGCAAGCTGCCGATCTACTACATCACCAACCGTTTCACGGTTGTGCGGACCCGATACGACGGTGACCTGGCCGCGCTACAGCCAGGTGATGGACTACGAACTGGAAATCGGCGATCGTGACGCAGCGCACGCGCGCCAACATTCCGGCCGGCGAGGCGGCCGGCCACATCTTCGGCTACACGATCTTCAACGATTTCTCGGCGCGCGACCGGCAGAGACTCGAAATGCAGGGCCGGCTCGGTCCCGCCAAGGGCAAGAGCTTCGACGGCAGCAATGCGATCGGCCCCTGGATCGTCACGCCCGACGAAATCGGCGACCCGCAGACCCTTCACGTCGAAGTGCGCGTCAACGGCGAGACGCGCGCCCGCGGCGACACCGCCGACATGCTGTTCTCGTTCGAGGAGATCCTCGCCTATGCCTCGCAGGACGAGACGATCCACGCGGGCGAGTTTTTCGGCTCCGGCACCGTCGGCAATTGCTGCGGGCTGGAGATCGGCCGTTTTCTCGAAAGCGGCGACACGATCGAACTCGTCGTCGATCGCATCGGCGTCTTGCGCAACAAAGTGGTGCGCTCAAACGCGGCGTGAGCCGCGCCAAACCGTTATCATCAGGAGGAAACGATGGTTCGCCGATTGGTCGATATTTCCGTGCCGCTGCAAAACGACGTTCCCGCGGATCTCGGGCCGGGCCCGAAGATCGCCTACACCGATCACGAGCAGAGCGTGGCCGGCATTCTGCCGCTGTTTCCCGGCCTTAAGAAGGAGGACTTGCCGGACGGAAAGGGCTGGGCGGTCGAGACGGTGACGCTCTCCACGCATAACGGGACGCATCTCGACGCGCCCTGGCACTATCCATCCCACGATGAACGAGGGCCAGCGCGTCCTGGACGATCGACGAAGTTCCGCTGGAATGGTGCTTTCAGCCGGGCGTCAAGCTCGATTTCCGCCATTTCGCCGACGGCTATGTCGTCACCGCCGCCGATGTCGAGGCCGAACTGAAACGGATCGGCCACGAATTGAAGCCGCTCGAGATCGTCGTCGTCAACACCAGCGCCGGCGCCAAATACGGCCGGCAGGATTACGTTCCCTCGGGCTGCGGCATGGGCGCCGAGGCGACGCTTTACCTGCTCGATCGCGGCGTCCGGCTGACCGGGCACCGACGGCTGGAGCTGGGATGCGCCTTTCGTCCATACCGCGAAGAAGTTATGCCGCAGACCCACGACGCCCGACTGATCTGGGAGGGCCACAAGGCCGGCCGCCACATCGGCTATTGCCATATCGAGAAGCTGCACAATCTCGAAGCGCTGCCCTCGACCGGATTTTCGGTCTCGTGTTTCCCGGTCAAGATCGAACGCGCCTCGGCGGGTTGGACGCGGGCGGTCGCGATTTTCGAGCAATGAGACGCCCGGCGACGCGGGCCGGGACGGTGAGTTTTCGCAGGTGCGGTTTGATGAATGCCGAGGATTTAACCATCGGCTTAAAGACGGCTGCGGGTTCGGCCATGCGCCCGCAGGATTTGATATGATGCCCGGGCCGGGCGCGCGGGACGGCGGCCGGGTTCGCGCGTCCCGGGAATTGTGCTAGGAGACGCGGCGCAGAGTTTCGGAGGGTCAGATGGCGCAAGGTTCTACCGCCCAGTTGCTCGGCCTCGGCCGCAGCGACCCGACTTTCGCGCGGGTGCGCATCGAGGCGGAGGAGGCGGCGCGCCGCGATCCCGCGCTCGCTTCATTCCTGATGACGGCGATCCTCAATCACGACACGCTCGAACTCGCGATCGTCAATCGCGTCGCCGAGAGGCTCGATCATCGCGACGTGCCGAGCGCGCTGATACGCCAGGCGTACGAGAACGTCATCGAGCGCGACGCGTCGATCGGCGTGGCGTTCCGCGCCGATCTGATGGCCGTCGTCGATCGCGATCCCGCCTGCCTGCGCCTGCTCGAGCCGCTGCTCTATTTCAAGGGCTTCCATGCGTTGCAGACGCATCGTCTGGCGCATGCGCTGCTGCGGGCCGGACGGCGCGATTTCGCGCTCTATCTGCAGAGCCGCTCGTCCGCCGTGTTCGGGGTCGACATCAATCCGGCCGCGCGCATCGGCAAGGGCATTTTCCTCGATCACGCCACCGGCCTCGTCGTCGGCGAAACCACTGTGATCGAGGACGACGTCTCGATCCTGCAGGGCGTCACGCTCGGCGGGACCGGCAAGGAGACCGGCGATCGGCATCCCAAGATCCGCCACGGCGTGCTCATCGGCGCGGGCGCGAAGATCCTCGGCAATATCGAGATCGGTCATTGCGCGCGCGTCGCCGCGGGTTCGGTCGTGCTGGCGCCGGTTCCGCACAACAAGACCGTCGCGGGCGTCCCGGCGCGCATCGTCGGCGAAGCCGGCTGCGCGGAGCCCGCGCGCGACATGAACCAGATTCTGGCGGAAAAAGCGCTCGACTATTGAGCGGGGGGCGAGCCGCCCGGTCGGCTTGCCGCTGCGCGGCGCCAATTCTGGCAAATCCGTCCTCGCGAGCGAAGGGTTTGGGGGCGGCGCATGGACAAGCAGGAAATCGTCAAGCTCAGGGAGCACCTTCGCCGTTCGCTGGGCGCGCCCGGCATCAATGTCGTGCCGAGCTCACGCGGCAAGGACGAGGCCGAGGTGCACCTGGGCGAGCGCAAGCTCGGCCCTTTGACGGCGGACGAAGAGGACGGCGACCGATCGTTCTTCTTCGAGATGAAGATACCGGTCGAGCGGTCCGTGTTGCAGGAATATCTGCGTCGCCTGTTCGAGAACGACAAGCTGACGATCGCAGCGCGCACCAAGAAGACCGAACTCGGTCGAACTCAACAACGGCCCGGATTTCCTCGGCGTCATTACCGCGGACGATCCGAAGGGCAAGAGCTACACGCTTGAAATGGCGATCCTCGATTACGACCTCGACGATCTCTGAGGCATTGTAGCGCCGTGTCTGACGAGCCCTATTGCCCGTGTGCGGTCTCGATGAGCCCGCGCGCTCCGGCCATGAGGGATTCCCAGTCGCCCAGCAGCGCCGCGGAAAATCTGACGTCGACGTCCATTGCGCCCGAGCGGAAGGTCGCGATGCAGGTGTTCGGCGTCTTGCGCGCGGAGTCGGGGCGCCGGCATCGGGCCGCGAACTGGCGCCCCTCCGGCGCGACATAGAACAATTCGTCGCCCTCGAACGGGCTGCCCGGCTCAAAGGCGCGCGCGATCAGGCCGCCGGGATGGCTCCAGGTCGTTTCCTCCAGAAACCGAGTGTAAAGTCGAGCGGTGCGCTCGACCGGATCGATCTTGGGATCGGCCGGCTTCAGCGTGAGAAAGATCAGCCGCTGGAACCGTTCGGCGATGTCGCTATGCGAATCGATGTCGTTCGAGCGGCCCGCAGGCTTGAAGTCGGGATAGAACGCGGCAAGTTCGACGCCGCCGTCGGGCGCGGACCCGCGGATATAGGCGCGCTTCACAGACAGGCGCTCCCCGCCGATCTCCATGGCGACGAGGCCGTCGGGTTTTTCGCCGGCCGAGGTTCCGAGCGCGCTCCCGCGCCCCCGCGGCCAAACCGGCCAGGGCGAGAAGGCTGAGGATCGCCGCCACGCGCTTGCGCAAAAGAAAGTCCTGCTTGCGAATCGTCGCGGCGACTATGCCCGATCGGCGCGAGGCGCGCTTCGGAAACCGGATGGGCGGGTAGGCGACGTCTCGTCCTTGCGGTAAAGGGGCGGGACCTCGGGAGATCTCGCGAATGCCGATCTATGCGTTGCACGACCGCAAGCCCATCTTGCCGCCGAATGGGGCCTACTGGATCGCTCCGACGGCTTCGGTCATCGGCGACGTCGTGCTCGGCGAGGATTGCGGCGTCTGGTTCGGCGCGACGCTGCGCGGCGACAACGAACGCATCGCCATCGGCGCCCGCTCAATATTCAAGAAGGCTCGACCCTTCACACCGACATGGGGTTCCCCCTCACGGTCGGCGAGGATTGCACGATCGGACACAATGCGATCCTGCACGGCTGCACGATCGGGGACGGGTCGCTGGTCGGCATGGGCGCGATCGTGCTCAACGGCGCCCGCATCGGCGCGGTTGCCTGATCGGCGCCAGCGCCCTCGTCACGGAAGGCAAGCAGTTCCCCGACGGCTCTTTGATCGTCGGCAGTCCCGCCAAGGCGGTCCGGACCCTCGACGAGGCCGCCATCGCCGGCCTCCTCAAATCGGCGGCCAGCTATGTCAAGAATTGGCGCCGGTTCGCGGCCGGACTCGACGAAATTGCGCAGGCGTGAGCGATACAAAAAAATAGCCGCCCCGTGGCGGTGGGGCGGCTCAACTACGATGCGGCCGGGGAGGGCGCGCATTCGTATTCACCGGCGACGGCGCGGCGGCGCCGTCGTCGTGCGGATCGGTTGAAGCTCAGGGAGGACGCGGGGACGTGCCCGGCTTCGATCGACGCACGAGCAAGATTACCCTAGGCGTCTTGCGGATCGCGCAAAGATTTCGATCGAATTTTATGGATATGCGGATTGAGCTTCGCGAGGGCGCGGCTGATGCGGGCGGGCGCCGTTGCGACGCCTCGTGGAGCGCCATGCCGCAAGCGGCATGCGCCAATCTTCGGGTCGATGCTGTCAAAACGCCGGGATGGGCGTCGGCCTCAGAGCTTAAAGTCGGGACCGAAAGCGTCCTCGGGAATAATGCGCGCGAATTCGACCGCAACGCCGTCCGTGAATTCGCGCACGATCTGGCCTCGGGTCTGGCCCACGGTGACCGAAGAACCCACGCTCGGGCGCTGCGAAATCGAGAGCGCCACGCCGGAACGCGAAATGTCGATGATCTTGCACAAGATCTCGCGCCCGTTCGGCAGCGTCAGCGTGGTGTGCGGATTGCGAGGAACGATTCGCTCGTGGCGACGATCCTCGGGCATTCCCAGTTCTTGCCGGCTCGCCAGCCAAGTGAGCTGATCCGCGAGCTTCTCGCGTTTCAGCGCCGGCAGCGACATCGAGATCGCGAATCCGCCGACGAATTGACGGCGCACTATGCCCTGAACCCGGCCGATCTGGGCGATATAGGCAATGATTTTTTCGCCCAGCGCGACGTTCTGTTCCGACGCGAAAGCAATTCCGCCCGGCGAAATGTCGATCGTCGAGCACGGAAATTCCTGCCGATTCTCGCGCATGAATTGGCCGGAAAGGCTGACTTTGACCCGCGAATGCCTCCGCCGCTCGGCTTGGCGGGGCTCAGGCAGGCTCATGAGTGCTAGCGCCGTCACTTATTTCTGCTCCTGACGAGGCTCGCGGCGTAAGTGACACGTAGAAAAGCGGTCGCGGACCTCGACGCGCCTAATCTAGCAACGTCATCGTTAACATATGCTTATTTTGCCCCCCTATGGGGGCGATCTCGCAGCGCGGTCAACGCTGGGTTGAAGTAAACAATCAGATGCCCACGGCGCTAAACTCGCTTCGTCGACCGAAACCGTAACCGCTCGAGGGACGAGCGAGTTCGGCGTCCGTCGGGCGCAACGCGCGAAGCGACATCAGCGACAGGGCTCCGAGCGGCAGGATCCAAGCCATTGCGGGGCCCCGCGCGGGGCGCACAGACCAAGCACGCGAGCGTGGGTCGCCCCTAAATGGCGCAATGGCAATAACAGAATTTCTATGTCTGTCCTGGAAGCGCCGGCCGGCGCGCCCGAAGCGCCGATCAGGAATGGCTGCGCTTCGTCGGCCACGCTTTGAACGATATCGCGGACCTCCGCGCGATCGTCCTTGCGCCAGATATCCAGGAACGGCGCCCGCGCAGTTCGCGCAGAAACAGCGCGTTGGTCCGGCTGCCCGCGATTCGCAGCGGAAATCCGGCCTGCGGGTCGAAATCCAGGATCAGTGTGTCCGCCAGAATGCCGCGGATCTCGCCGGGCTCGACGTCGTTGCGCTCCGGGGCGCTGCGCGCGCCTCGGATCCGGTTCCAATATGCGAACAATTCCTGCGTCGCCGCGAGTTTCAATTCGGTGCCCTCGCGCCGCCTGGGCGCCTGTGTCAAAATGGTCCGCCGCGGCCTTGATTGCGGCGTTGTCGAACAGGATTTGCAGAGGGCGTGCCACGCCGATCCGACGACCCGGCCGGACCCTGCGAAATTAACAATGATGCAAGGATAGGATTGCGTTCCGCGCTGGACAGCGGCACATTGTGCTTACAGAGGCGGGAGGGAGTTCGCGGGGTCTGCTCCACCTTAGCGCAGCCCTTCCGAGTTCAGGCAAGTCGTTCGGCGGGTTGCTCCCCCGTAGGGCGACACAGGCGCAGACGGTCATTTTTGATCGCTTCCTGGCCTGGAAATTCTCTGGCGGCTTAGGGAGAGTCGGGCTCCGGACTCTCCCTTTCCATTTCTGGATCTCAGCCAGGCTCGCCGGTCGGCTTCCCCATGCCGGGCCGCTTGCGGTTTTCGGTCGCCTCGGTGCGGCGCAGGTGATATCGCGGCGGCGATGATCGAGGACCCACTGGTATAACGCTCTGCCCCCGATGGACGCGACGCGCCGATCAGAGCCGATGTTTTTCATCCCCGGGGTGGTGCTCTTCGTTGTCGCGGCGCTGCTGGCGATCCATGCCGGACTGCAATGGCTCGATGACGACCAGCGCGATCAGGCGATCGTGCGTGGGGTTTCGTGCCGGGACGGCTCAGCGTGGCGATCTGGCCGGGATCGGCTCGCCGATCTCATCAGCCGGTCGGCCATGATTCCGAGGCCCTGGCCCAGGCCAGATGGCTGCGCGACGCCGGCGTTCTGAATCACGGCGTGCGGATCTGGACCTTTGCCACTTACGCGCTGCTGCACGGCTCCTGGACTCACGTCGGGGTCAACGCATGTGGCTGGTCGCATTCGGGCCGCCCGTCGCCCGCCGCTTCGGGCCGCTGCGGTTTCGCGCTGTTTTTCTTTTTCACTGCGATCTGCGGGCGCGCTCGCCCATTGGGATCTCGCGCCCTATTCGACATATCCGGTGATCGGCGCCTCGGCCGCCAATTCCGGCTTGATGGGGGCGGCGGCGCGCTTCATCTTCCGGCCCGGCGCGGCGCTGGGCGGTCGCGCGGCCTCGGTCGCCGGCGCGCGAGCGAGGACGCGAGCCTCGCCGCTCTGCGAGCTGTTTTGAGCCACGGCGCGCGCTGGTCTTCATCGCGATCTGGATGGCGACCAATTTCCTGTTCGGCGTCGGCGCGACCGCGTTCGGGGCCTCGGACGCGCCGGTCGCCTGGGTTGCGCATGTCGGCGGCTTCGTCGCCGGCCTCTTCGCCTTCGCGCTGTTCGACCGCGGGACCGCGCGCAAGCGCCGTCAGCCTGACCGAGGCTTCGTCGACGCGAACGCCTCCGACCGGGGGGGACCGCTTCCGCGAGCGATCGTCGCGGGCAGAAGGCGCGCCAGCAATGAGATCAGCGCGCGGTCGTTGAGCACGGCGAGCCGCTCCTTGGGCTTCAGCCAGGCGCAGAGCCTCGTCAAGCGTGCGCGCGTCGTTGAGCTTCGCGGTCGCCACCGCTTCGTCGACGTCGATGTCGCCGCGCCGATGGCGCGGCGCTCGGGCAGGAACAATTCGTGCGCCTCGCGGAACTTCGGGGTTGACGGCGATGGCGCGCAGGCCGTCCTCGTCGTCGTGGCCGGTGTTCGCGAGCTCTTGCGGCGAGCGCATTGGCGCGCGCGATGATCGGCGGCGGGCGCGGTCTCCTCGGGCGTCGTCAGCAGCCCGAGCCTGCGCAGCGCGACGCCGATCCACAACTGCCCGCTCGCCCAGGAGATCGGAATCGGCGAGGATCAGGCCGGCGATGGTCGGCGACATCCAGACCACCAGCGAGGGCGAAAGCAGGCCGGCCGCGATCAGCGCGACGAAGCCCATCGCCATGTGCGAGCGATGGCGGCGCGCGATGCTCCTGAACGGGATCGATCCGTCGTCGCGCCGCTGCGGGTTCCAGCCGGTGTCGCGCCCCGAAACGATCTGGACCACCGAGCCCGTCTGGATCAGCATCATGATCGGCGCGACGGCGGCCGAGACCAGGATTTCGAGGAGCGTCGACAGCGACGAGCGAATCGCGCCGCCGCAGCCGCGCCGCGTCTGGCTGTCGAAGAGCGCGGCGATCAGGCCGAGGAATTTGGCGCGAGCAGCACCGCGATCGTGAGCTCGAACAGGTGCAAGCGCGCGCACGTAGTCGAACACCGGCCAGGTCGGGAACAGCGAGAAATCGGCGGTGAAATATTCCGGCCGGATGTATTTCGATTGCAGCACCAGCACGATGCCGATGACAAGCTGCGCCATCCAGAACGGCGAGGCGAGATAGCCCATGATGCCGGTGACGAAATGCTGGCGCGTGGCGAGCGTGAAGCCCGGCGCTCGGCAGACACGCTGACGTGCTGCAGATTGCCCTGGCACCAGCGCCGGTCGCGGGCGGCCAGATCGATCAGCGACGGCGGGCTTTCCTCGAAGCTGCCGCCGAGCGTCGGCAGCATGTAGACCGCCCAGCCGGCGCGGCGCATCAGCGCGGCCTCGACGAAATCGTGGCTGAGGATGTGGCCGCCGAACGGCGGCTTGCCCGCGCAGGTCGGGCATGCCGCAATGGTCGGCGAAGGCGCGGGTGCGGATGATCGCGTTGTGGCCCCAGTAGTTGCCGTCGCGGCCCATCCACGCGGTCAGGCCCGCGGCGAGCATCGGTCCGGCGATGCGCGCCGCGAACTGCTGCAGCGCGGGCGAACAACGTGTTGCGGTTGACGATCAGCGGCAGGCTCTGGATGATGCCGGCGTCGGGGTCGCTCTCCATCGCCGCGGCGAGCCGCACGATCGCCTCGCCGGTCATCAGGCTGTCGGCGTCGAGCACCAGCATCTGCGGATAGGCGCGCCCCAGCGCGTGACGAAATCGGCGATGTTGCCCGCCTTGCGGCTGACGTTCTTGCGCCGGCGGCGGTAGTAGATCCGCGCGTCCGGCCGCCGCTCGCGCAGCGCGAGCAGCGCGCGCTCCTCGGCGATCCAGATGTCGGGATCGGTCGTGTCGGAGAGGAAGAAGAAATCGAAGGCGTCGCCGAGGCCGGTCGCCGCGACATCCTCCTCGATCGCCTGCAACGCCGAGAACACGCGCGACGGGCGCCTCGTTGTAGATCGGCATCACGACGGCGGTCTTGCCTCGAGAGCGTCGTGGGCAGCGGCTCCGCGTCGCGGCGCGCCGGCGAGCAGCCAGAAGAAGCCGAGCAGGCTCGCCGTGAAGGCGAGCGAGATCCAGGAGAAGTTGATCACGAACAGGACGACCAGCGCCCATTCGAGCGGCGTGATCTGGCCGACCGAGACGACGCCGTACATTTCGAGCGCGCCGTAGGCGGTGAGCGCGAGGGCGCCGCCGAAAGCGACGAGGCGCGCGAGCAGCGGCGCAGCGTTGACGCGCGGATCGATCCAGGCGCGGCGCGCGCTGCGCGAGAAGCGATAGAGCGATTGCACGGGCATCGCGAGCGGCGCCTCGCGCGGCATCGGCCGGCGACGAGCGAGCGGCGCCTCGGCGCTGCGCGCCGGCGCGCGGCGCGGCTCGTCGGCTTCAACGAGCATCACGCTGTCCATCGATAGAGCCAAGTCTCGCTCACGGGCTATGTTGTCGACCTTCAACACCAACACGCAATTCCGAATAGGCACTCCGAACCCGGATCGAGATCGAACACGACGCGGATCGAGCGCCGATCGTTATAGGGATAAGTCGACGGATAGGCGATCTGTCCCGGCGTCGCCTCGATCGCCGCGCTCGACCGCGGCGGCCTGCAGCGGATCGGCGAACAGGTCGGAGACGAATTCGACCGCGAAACGCGCGGCGCTTGCCGACCCGGCCCATGCGCGAACTCACGGCGCATCGCGAGGTCGGGGCTGCGCACGGCGGCGTCCAGCACCAGAACTGCCGATAGGCATAGGAGACCGAGGCGCCCGCCGCGAGCCCGGCTTTCGGGCCGCCACTGGGCGATGATGTTGTCGTTGGTTCTCCGAATCGGTAGGGATTTCGAGCAGCATGCATCTCGCCTTCGCCCCAGTCGCCGATCGGCTCGATCCATAGCGAGGGCTGCAGCTCCCAGCGTCCGTCGTCGTCGTCGAAGGCGTCGAAGTGCGATTGCGCTGCAGCATGCCGAAGCCGCGCGGGTTGCGGTCGCCGAACGCCGAGATCTGCAGGGTCGTCTCGATTGGCGACGGGCCGCCACATCCATTCGCCCGAACCGGTGAGAATTTGCAGGCCGCTGACGTCATAGACGTTTTGCCGCACGTCGTCGGTGCGGAGGTGGTCGAGCGCGCCGAAGAGATAGGTCGCCGCCATCGAGCCGAGGCCGAGATGGTCGACTTCGGCGCGCGCAAACAGCGTCAGCTCGGTGTCGATGATCGTCGCTTCGCCCGCGCGCAGCGTGAAGCGGAAGGCGCCGGTCAGGCTCGCCGAATCGAGCAGCGCGTGGATGACCAGGCGTGTCGGAGGCCGGGCTCGGCTTCTCGATCCACAGCGCGCGGAAAGAGCGGGAATTCCTCGCCCTGCGGGTCGCCGGTGCGGATCGAAAGGCCGCGGGCGGTCACGCCGTAGGTCTGGCCGCGCGCGAGCGAGCGGAAAAAGGTCGCGCCCTGGAAGATCGCGGCGTCCCGCCAGCCCTCGCCGCCGCCGCCCTTGAGCATGCGCACGCCGGAAAAGCCAAGGTCCGGGAAGATCGGCCGGAACGTCGAGCTTGCCGAAATCGAAGACGGCCGCGGTCGTAAGTCGAGCCGTTGCGACTGCCCGTTCTCGACGATGTAGAGTCGCATCGGCGTCGTGAAGACGAAGCCGCGATGCAGCGGCTCGAGCGCGAAGGGGATTGGCCGTCGCCCCAGATCGCCGTGCCCGGATTGCGCCGGATCGAGGCGTATTGGTCGAAATTGAGACGCTGAAACGGTTCGGGCAGCGCGGTCGTCGCGGCGGCTTGAACGGCGTCTTGGCGAGTTCGCGCGCCGCCTCGAGCACGCTTCGGGCGCGAAGGGCGCGGGCGGGCCCAGCGGCTCGGCCGAGGCGCGCGGCGAGTCTCGAGGCAGCGCCCGCCGCGGCGAGCGCTCCGGCGAAGGCGAGTTTCAGGAAATCCCGGCGCGCGGTTTAGTACATGCGTTCGTCGATCGCTGAGCGCCTCGCCGACGGCTCCGGGGGCCGGCGGGCGGCGATGCGCCGTTCCTGGAACAGGGGCTTATATCAGTTGCCTGACCAAATCCATGCGCCGGTGCGACGCGGAGTTGGCGATCTGCGCGTCTCTTTATAGCCGATTTCGCGCCGCCGGCATGCAAGGACGGCGCCGGAACTCATTTTCGAGCGCTTTACAATCCGAGCTACGCACTTATGCCTGCGCGCGCCCGATTCGCGTTCGCCCCGAGGAGACCCGCGATGAGCCGCCGTTCCTGAAGCTTCCACGCCCGCCGGCCGCACCTGCCTCGGCGTTCTGCTCGCCGCCGGGGAGGGGACGCGCATGCGCTCGGCCTGCCCAAGCCTCTGCACGCGGTCGCCGGCCGCTCCATGCTCGCCCACGCGCTCGAGGCGCTGGTCGAGGCCGGCGCCGACCGCCTTCGCGGTGGTGGTCGGGCCCGAACGGCGACGAGCTCGCCGCCGAGGCGCGCCGCATCGCGCCGCGAGCGCGAAATCTTCGTGCAGCACGAGCGACGGGGCACCGCCCACGCCGTTCTGGCCGCCCGCGAGGCGCTCGCGCGAGGGCTGCCGACGACGTCGTCGTCGCCTATGCCGACACGCCGCTGATCCGGCGCGCAGACGCTGCGCGCGCTGCGCGCCGCGCTCGCCGGAGGGCGCCGGGCTGGCCGCGCTCGGCTTCGAGGCCGCCGACCCGACAGGCTACGGACGGCTGATCGAGCGCGACGGCGTGCTCGTCGCCATCCGCGAACACAAGGACGCGAGCCCGGCGGAGCGCGCGATCCGCCGCTGCAACGCCGGCCCGGTGGCGTTTTCGGGCGCGCGCGCGCTCGAGATGCTGGAGGCGATCGGCGCCGACAACGCCGCGCGCGAATTTTATCTGACCGACCTCGTCGCGATCGCCGCAGCGCAACGGGCTCGCGGCGCGGGTCGCTCGTGGCCGACGGAAGAGGAGGTGATGGGCGTCAACGACCGCGTCCAGCTCGCGCGCCGCCGAGGCCGCGATGCAGCGCCGCCTCGCGAACGCGCCATGCTCGGAGGCGCGACGCTGATCGCGCCCGAAACCGTGTTTCTCTCGTGCGACGCCAGGATCGGCCGCGACGTCCTGATCGAGCCGCATGTCGTGATCGGCCCGGGGGTCGACGATCGACGACGACGCCGTCATCCACGCGTTCTCGCATCTCGAAGGCGCGCATGTCGCCTCCGGCGCCTCGATCGGGCCCTATGCGCGCCTGCGGCCCGGCGCCGACATCGCCGCCAAGGCCAAGGTCGGCAATTTCGTCGAGATCAAGGCGGCGAAAATCGAGGCCGGCGCCAAGGTCAACCACTTGAGCTATATCGGCGACGCGCGCGTCGGCGCCGGCGCCAACATCGGCGCCGGCACGATCACCTGCAACTACGACGGCTTTTCCAAGTTCAAGACCGACATCGGCGCGGGCGCCTTCGTCGGCTCCAACTCCGCTCTGGTGGCTCCGGTCAGGATCGGCGACGGCGCCTATGTCGGCTCGGGCTCGGTCATCACGGAGGACGTCGAGGCCGACGCGCTCGCGGTCGCGCGCGGCCGCCAGGCGGTCAGGCCGGGCTGGGCGAAGGCGTTTCGGGCCGGCAAGGCCAAGGCTTGAGGCCCGCCAGGCGCTGCGGCCTCCCTGCCGGCGGCACAGCGTCGCAGGTCGGCGGCGCTGTCATCGCGGCCGTTTTCATGCCATCATAGCCGACAATAAGAAGATGAAAGCGTGAGCCTTCGCCCCTGAAAGACAACGATCGCTGAGATCGCGGGCGGAGCCGGCATGGAGGAATTCTCATGAACGCGCCATTCCCATCCAGCGCGATTGCGGCGCCGGCGGACGTCACGGCCTGCCTCGAGGAGCAGCGCCGCGCTCACTTTGCCGCGCCTTCGCCGTCCGCCGAGAGCCGGATCGCCGATCTGACGGCGCTCGGCCGCATGATCGAAGACAACAGGGATGCGATCGTCAAGGCGATCAACGCCGATTTCGGCAATCGGTCGGAATTCGAGACGTTGTTCGCCGAGATTTTCGTGGCTCTGAGCGCGATCAAGGCGACCAAACCGCGCGTGCGCAGTTGGATGAAGCCGCGCCGGCGGCATGTCGATCAAATGACTTTTCCAGGCGCGCGCAATCGCGTGATCCCGCAACCGCTCGGGGTCGTCGGGGTCATCGTGCCCTGGAATTTTCCGCTCACTCTGAGCATCGCGCCGCTGGTGTCGATCTTCGCCGCGGGCAATCGCGCGATGGTCAAGATGTCGGAGCATTCGCGCCATCTGACCGAATTGCTGATCCATGTGTCGCCAAAATATTTCCCGGTCGACAAATTGCGCTTCTTCGACGACGACGCCACGCTCGGGCCGATTTTCTCAACCCTCCCGTTCGATCATCTGCTGTTCACCGGTTCGACCCATGTCGGCCGCATCGTGATGGCGAGCGCGGCGCGCAATCTGACCCCGGTCACCCTTGAACTCGGCGGCAAGTCGCCGGCGATCGTCGGGCCGGATTATCCGATCAAGACCGCCGCCGAACGCATTATTTGGGCGAAGATGCTGAATGCGGGGCAGATATGCATGACCATCGATTATGCGTTCCTGCCGCGCGGGTCCGAAACCGAGTTCGTATCTCACGCCAAGCGGCTGGTCGCCGAGCGATATCCCGATCTCAACGGTCCCGATTACACCTCGATCGTCAGCGACAATTCTTCCAGCGTCTGCAACGCATCGTCGATGATGCGCGCGCGAAGGGCGCGACCGTGATCAACCTTGCCGAGGGCCAACGGGCCGACGCCGGCCTGCGCAAGTTTCCGCCGCATGTGATCCTCAACCCGAGCGAGGACACGGAGGCGATGCAGGAGGAAATCTTCGGACCGATTCTGCCGATCCGCACCTACGCGGACAAGCAAGAGGTGGTCGACTATCTCAATGCGCACGAGCGTCCGCTGGCGGCCTATCCCTTCACCAAGGATGCGGGCCTGCGCGACTATTACATCGCGCACACGATGTCCGGCGGCGTCGGAGTCAACGACGCCGTGCTGCAATTCGCGCAGTCCGACCTGCCGTTCGGCGGCGTCGGCCCGAGCGGCCTGGGTCACTATCAATCGCGCGAGGGTTTCGACACGTTCTCGAAGCTGCGTCCGGTGTTCGAACAGGGCCCGGTGTCGCCAGTCCAGATGATGTTCCAACCGCCTTACACGGCCCGTTCGAAATGGCTGTTGAATCTGCTGTTGTGGATGAAGCGCTGAACCCGGGGCATTGTCTCAACGGCGCGTTTGAGTGGCCCGCGCACGTCAAATGCGCGCCGCGCGCTGCAGTTCGGCTTTGAGTTTCTGTTAGGGTTAAGCGTCGGACTGTCGACAGGCGCTGCGCCCGACGGCGGCGCCGACTGTGGGCTGGCCCCTCAATAACGTATTGAAAACATGACGGGATTATGAAGTTCCGGTGCGGCGCGGTCTGAAGGTTCGCGGCGCACGCGGGCGTTGCGCCTGGCCCGGGACGGCTGGCCCGCTTCACATTCGCACATTCAACGTGACTTGAATCCGTCGCAATCTCTGGCCTAACGCTTGCTGGCCTTGGGACTCGGGCGAACTGGATGACGAGATGTGCGGAATTGTAGGCATATTGGGACAGGGGCCGGCGGCGCCGCAGATCTTGACGGCGCTGAAGCGGCTCGAATATCGCGGCTACGATTCGGCGGGCGTCGCGACGCTGGAAGGCGGCGCATCTCGCGCGCGTGCGCGCCGAGGGCAAACTGAAGAACCTCGAGGCCAAGCTGGAGAACGCGCCGCTCGCCGGCGCGATCGGCATCGGCCACACCCGCTGGGCGACGCACGGCAAGCCGACCGAGACCAACGCCCATCCGCACGCGAGCGAACGGCTCGCGGTGGTGCACAACGGCATCATCGAGAATTTCAAGCGCGCTGCGCGAGGAACTCAGCGCGAAGGGCTATCGCTTCGCGACCGAGACCGACACCGAGGTCGCCGCCTTCCTCGTCACCGACGAAATGGATTCGGGCAAATCGCCGGCCGACGCAGTGCTTGCCGCGCTCAGGCGCATGCGCGGCGCCTTCGCGCTGGTGTATCCTGTTCAAGGGCGAGGACAATCTGCTGATCGGCGCGCGCCAGGGCGCGCCGCTCGCGGTCGGCTACGGCGACGGCGAGATGTTCCTCGGCTCGCGACGCGCTGGCGCTGGCGCCGTTCACCGACCGCGTCGCCTATCTCGAAGAGGGCGACTGGGTGATCGTGACCCGCGAGGGCGCCGAGTTCCGCGACCTCGACCGGCCACGCCGTCAAGCGCCGGATCACGCGCAGCGCGGCCGGCGGACTGCTCGCCGAGAAGGGCAATTATCGCCACTTCATGGCCAAGGAGATTCACGAGCAGCCCGAAGTCGTCGGCCACACGATCGCCCATTACGTCGACATGGGCGCGCAGCGGCTGAAGCCCTTCGCCTGGCCTGTCGACTCCGACGAAACTCTCGCGCGTTTCGATCGTCGGCTGCGGCACCGCCTACATGGCCGGCATGATCGGCAAATACTGGATCGAGCGTTTCGCCGCGCTGCCGGTCGAGATCGACGTCGCCTCGGAATACCGCTATCGCGAACCGCCGCGTCGACAAGGGCGGGCTGACGATCTTCATTTCGCAGTCGGGCGAGACCGCCGACACGCTGGCCTCGCTGCGATACGCCAGAGAGCAGCGGCGCCAAGGCGGTCGCGATCGTCAACGTGCGCGACCTCGAGCATCGCCCGCCTCGCCGACGCCTGCGCGCCGACGCTGGCCGGACCGGAGATCGGCGTCGCCTCGACCAAGGCCTTCACCTGCCAGCTTGCGGCGATGGCCTGTCTCGCGATCGGCCTGGCGCGGGCGCGCGGCGCGATCGACGAGGCGCGGAGACAGGCGAGCTGATCGCCGAACTGGTCGCAACGCCCGGGCCTCCTCGCCGAGGCGCTGAAGCTGGAGCCGCAGGTCGAGCAGATGGCCCATAAGCTCGCGCGCGCGCGCGACGTGCTCTATCTCGGCCGCGGCGCCGCCTATCCGCTCGCGCTCGAAGGCGCGCTGAAGCTGAAGGAGCTCTCCTACATTCACGCCGAAGGCTATGCGGCGGGCGAATTGAAGCACGGGCCGATCGCGCTGATCGACGAAGTCGATGCCGGTCATCGTGCTTGCGCCGCGCGATGCGGTGTTCGAAAAGACGGTCTCCAACATGCAGGAAGTCGCGGCGCGCGGCGGGCGCATCGTGCTGATCGGCGAGGCGCATGCGCAGGAGGAAGCGGCGGTCGCGCTCGAGGGCTTCCTCGCCATGCCCGAATGGCGCCGACGTTTGCGCCGATCGTCTATGCCGCGCCCGTGCAGATGCTCGCCTATCACACCGCCGTCATCATGGGTAAAGATGCCGACCAGCCGCGCAATCTGGCCAAATCGGTCACGGTGGAGTAGCGTGGCGCGCGAGCGCCCGCTCCGCTGGGCGGGACAACCCATCGCATGCGCCGCCTCGGCGCGAGAGCCTCGAGATGACTTTCTGGACGACAAGCCGCGCGCGCCGCTGCACCGCTCGCTGCTGGCGCGGCTGCGCTCCTGGTTCTTCACCGGGCTGGTCGTGTTCGGGCCGCTGGCGGTCACGCTCTATATCGCCTGGTGGTTCGTCGACACGGTCGACAATTGGGTGCGGCCGCTCGCGCCCGCGAGCCTCTGGCCGGACACCTATCTGCCCTTCCATGTGCCGGGCTTCGGCGTCGTCATCGTGCGTGGTCGGCCTGACGCTGCTCGGCTTCCTCGCCGCCAATATCGCCGGGCGGACGCTGGTCGAGCCTCGGCGAGGCGATGCTCGATCGCACGCCGGTGGTGCGGGGCATCTACAAGAGCCTCAAACAGATCTTCGAGACCGTATTCAGCCAGGGCGGCACGCAGTTCCGCAAGGTCGGCCTGGTCGAGTTTCCGACCAAGGGCTCGTGGTCGATCGTGTTCATCTCGTCCGATCCGCCGCCGCATCGTGGCGCGGCGTCCTGCCTCCGGAGGCATGATCTCGGTTTTTCTGCCCTGCACGCCGAATCCGACGACAGGTTTCTATTTCTTCGTCCCGACCAAGGACGTCATCGAACTGGCGATGACGCCGGACGACGCGGCCAAGCTCGTGATGTCGGCAGGGCTGATCCAGCCCGAGACCCAGGCGGCGCTCGGCCGCGATGGCCGCGGCGGCGCGCGGCGGCCGAGCGAATCGGGCGCTCGAGACGCCCGCCGGACGCGTGAGGCCGCCGGGGGCCGGGCCGCTTCGTTTCGCCCCGCTGTCATAGCCCGCGTCCTGTGCTATCAGGAGCGCTTCGCGCGCGCGTCAGCGCGCCTCGAATCGGTCGCGAACGGGCGGCCGAACGTCCTTGAAAATGGGTTCCCAGCAATGGCGCCATTGCCGAAATTCGATCTCGCCGACCTCAAGCGCCGAATGCAGGGCGCGCACGCCACGCTCAAGCACGAACTCAGCGGGCTGCGGACCGGGCGCGCGAGCGCCGGGCTGCTCGAGCCCGTGCACGTCGAAGCCTATGGCCAGCGCATGCCGCTCAATCAGGTCGCGACGATCAGCGTGCCCGAGCCGCGCGCGCTTGACGGTCTCGGTCTGGGACAAGTCGATGGTCGCGGCTGTCGACAAGGCGATCCGCGACGCCAATCTCGGGCTCAGCCCGACGATCGAGGGCACGACGCTGCGCATCCGCATTCCCGAGCTGAACGAGCAGCGCCGCAAGGAAATGGTCAAGGTCGCGCACAAATACGCAGAGGACGCGCGCATCGCGGTGCGCCACGTCCGCCGCGACGGCCTCGACGTCCTCAAGAAGCTCCTGAAAGAGCACGCGATCAGCGAGGACGACGAGAAGCGCCACGAGAGCGAAGTGCAGAAGGCCACCGACGAGGCTATCAAGGACATCGACGCCTTGCTCGCGGCCAAAGAAAAAGAAATCATGCAGGTATAGCCGCGGCGCGAGGCCCTGCGGATGTCGCTCCATTCGGACCCCTCCCGACCGCCGGCCGCGCGTTCGCCGGCCGTCCATGTCGGCATCATCATGGATGGCAATGGACGCTGGGCGCAGGCGCGCGGCCTGCCGCGTTTCGAGGGTCACCGCCGCGGCGTCGAGGCGGTGCGCCGCGCGGTCCGCGCGGCGATCGAGTGCGGCGTCGTCTTATCTGACGATCTACAGTTTCTCGACCGAAAACTGGAGCCGGCCCGCTGACGAGGTCTCGATGCTGATGGGGCTGCTGAAGCGCTTCATCCGCAATGATCTGGCCGATCTGCACGCCAACGACGTGCGCGTGCGCGTGATCGGACGGCGCGAGGGGCTTGCGCCTCGGACATCGCAGCGCTGTTGACCGAGGCGGAGGAGCTGACCAAGGCACAATCGCGGGTCTGACTCTGGTCGTCGCCTTCAATTACGGCGCGCGACAGGAAATCGTCGAAGCCGCGCGGCGTCTGGCGCAGCTGGCGGCGGCCGGCGCGCATCGACCCCGAGGCGATCGACGCCGAGGCGTTCGAGGCGCGGCTCGAAACGGCGGGCATTCCGGATCCCGACCTGATCATCCGCACCTCCGGCGAACAGCGGCTCTCCAACTTCCTGCTTTGGCAGGCGGCCTACGCCGAGTTCGTATTCCTGCCGATCCACTGGCCCGATTTCGACAAGGCGGCGTTCCAGTCGGCGCTCGACCTTATGCCGCCAGAGAGCGGCGCTTCGGCGGCGCGGCTACGCCTGAAGCCGAACCCGCACATGTGAAGTCGGCCTCCTAGGGGACGAAATGGCGAACGGGCGGCGCATCATCGGGCGGCGAGAGCGGGGCGCCGGTCCGGGCGCGCCCGCGCTTCGGCGCCGACCTCCCGCTGCGCGCGGCCGCCGGGGTCGCCATGATGGCGCTGGCGCTCGGGCTGGCCTGGGTCGGAGGCTTTCCGTTCCTGGCGTTCTGGCTCGCCGCCGCCGCTCTCGTCATCTGGGAATGGCAGCGGCTGGTCGGCGGCGAACGCCAATGGGCGCGCATTCTGATCGGGATCGTGACTTTGGTCGCGGCCTCGCCCTATGCGCTGCGGGGAGCCGGACACGGCGCCGGCCTGCTTGCGCTGCTCGTGCTGGTCGTCGGAGCGGTCGCCGCCGGCGCGATCGCCGATCCGGCGCGCCGGATCTGGGCGGGCGTCGGGCGTGATTTACGCCGGCGCGCTCGTCGTGGGGATCACATTGTTGCGCGCAAGCCCGGGTTACGGGCTGCCCGCGGTGCTGTGGCTGTTCGCGGTGGTGTGGGGCACGGACGTGATGGCCTATTTCGGCGGACGCCTCGTCGGCGGGCCGAAATTGTGGCCGAGCGTCTCGCCGGGCAAGACCTGGTCCGGAGCGGCGATCGGCGCCATAGCGAGCGCGATCCTGGGCGCGTTGCTGGCGGCATTCGTGGCGCCGCAACCGGTGAAGCTGGTTCCGATGGCCCTGTTGGGGTTCGGCTTATCCGTTCTCGCGCAGCTCGGCGATCTCTTCGAATCCGCGATGAAGCGGCGCGCGGGCGTGAAGGATTCCAGCGGCCTAATTCCCGGTCATGGCGGATTGATGGATCGGCTCGACGGTTTCATAGTCGCGACGGCGGTCGCGGCGGTCTTGGCCGCGTGCCGTGCGTGGGGGTCGTCGGACACCTGGATTGCTTCGGGCCTTTTCAAATGGTGATCGCGTGGCGCGCATAGAACCGTCCCGGCAGAAGCCTTCGCCCGCGCCGCCCCGGCGGCTGGCGATGCTCGGCGCGACCGGCTCGATCGGTCGCTCCTGCGCGCAGGTGATCGCCGATTCGCCCGAACGCTTCGTTGGTCGAAGCCGTGGCGGGCGGGCGCGACGGCGCGGCGCTGGCGCGCATGGCGATTGCGCTCGGCGCCAAATTCGCCGCGATCGCGGACCCATCCGGTTATGCCGAGCTGAAGGCCGGACTGTCGGGACGCGCGGTCGAAATCGCCGCCGGCGACGAAGCGATGATCGAATGCGCGCGCTGCCCGAGCGATCTCGTCGTCTCCGCAATCGTCGGCGCCGTCGGCATTGGCCCCGACTTTCGCCGCCATCCAGGAGGGGCGCACGATCGCGCTCGCCAACAAGGAGACGCTGGTGTGCGCCGGCGCCGCGGTCATGCGCGAGGCGCAAAGGCGCGGGGCGCTGCTGTTGCCGCTGGATTCCGAACACAACGCGATATTCCAGGCGCTCGGCGGACGCGACGTCGGCGAAGATCGCCACGCATGACCATTACCGCGTCGGGCGGGCCGTTTCGGGAGTGGAGCGCCGAAAGGATCGCCGGCGCGACCCGCGCCGAGGCGCTAGCCCATCCCAAATGGTCGATGGGCCCGAAAATCTCGATCGATTCGGCGAGCCTGATGAACAAGGGCCTCGAACTCATCGAGGCCCATCATCTGTTCGCGATTGCGCCCGATCGGCTGGCCGTGGTCGTGCATCCCCAGTCGATCGTCCATGGGCTGATCTCCTTCCTCGACGGCTCGACGATCGCGGGCATGGCCTGTCCCGACATGCGAACGCCGATCGCCCACTGCCTCGCCTATCCCGAGCGAATCGCCTCGGGCGTTCCCGCTCCGGATCTGGCCGCGCTGGGACGGCTGACGTTCGAGGCGCCGGACCTCGGCCGGTTCCCGGCGCTGAAACTCGCCATGGACGCGCTCGAGCAAGGGGAGGGGGCGCCGACCGCTCTCAACGCCGCCAATGAAATCGCCGTAGCCGGATTTCTCGACGGCCGGATCGGTTTTGGCGGGATTGCCGGCCTGGTTGCGCGCACGCTCGAGCATATGCAGGGCGCCGGCGAACTCGCGGCCCCGGCAAATATCGAACAGGCTTTGAGGATTCACCATATTGCGAGAGATCGGGCCGAGTCCCTCTTGGCCTGAACCCCCGGCTGCGGCATGGTAACGAATTGGTAACCAAGTTTGCTTGGGGGCTGGCGGTTTGAGCCGTCCCTCGGAGGCCGCGCAATGGCGTTGTATCATGAGTTGACCGATTTGATCGGCTGGATGGGCTGGTACGTGCTGCCTTTCGTGGCCGTTATGAGCGGCATCGTATTCTTTCATGAGCTCGGCCATTATCTGGTCGGACGCTGGTGCGGCGTGAAAGTGGAGGCCTTTTCCCTCGGGTTCGGGCCCGAATTGCTCGCCTGGATCGATGGGGCGGGCACGCGGTGGCGGATCGCGTTGTTTCCGCTCGGCGGCTATGTGAAGTTTCTGGGCGACGCGGAGCCCACCAGCACCACGGACGCCTCGGCGCAAATCGATCCGGCCGATCGGCCGAAAACCCTGATCGGCCAGCCCTTGCGAAATCGCGCCGCGATCGTCGCGGCCGGACCGATCGCCAATTTCCTGCTCGCGCTCGTGATCTTCACCGCGCTGTACATGTCCTTCGGGCGATCCGAAAACCTGGCGAAGGTCGGCTTTGTGGAGCCGAATTCCGCCGCGGCGCGCGCCGGCTTCGAGGTCGGCGACGTGATCAAGTCGATCGACGGCCGCCCGATTTCGTCTTTTCAGGACGTCCAACAGGCGGCGGTGTTGAATACCGGCCTGACGATGGACTTCGTCGTCGTTCGCGGCGGGGCCGAGCTGACCTTGCATGCGGCGCCGGAAGTCACGTTGGTCGACCAGGGCCCGCTGGGCAAACGCCGCCTCGGCCACCTCGGCCTCGGTTCGTCGCATGGCCCGGCGGATGTGAAATCGGAGAATTGCGGCTTCGCGACCTGTGTGGTCTGGGCCGGCCAGCAGGTCGCGTTCATAACCCACGCCACGACGGCCTATGTCAGCGGCCTATTTGCCGGACGCGAATTGGTCGATCAACTCTCCGGACCGATCGCGATCTCCCAGATCGCGGGCGAAATGGCCAAGATAAGCCTTTGGGAGCTGCTGAATCTGGCCGGATTGTTCAGCGTTTCCGTCGGATTGATGAATTTGGTGCCGATTCCCCTGCTGGATGGCGGCCATCTGCTGTTCTTCGCCATAGAGGCGGTGCGCGGCCGTCCGCTCAGCGATCGGATCCAGCAGGCGGGTCTCAGGATCGGCATTGCGCTGGTCGCCTGCCTCATGATTTTCACCACGTCGCACGACCTATTCCGCCTCATGAGCCACGGCAATTAACCTTATATCGACCATGAATTGTGTCGCCTCGGCCACGCCGGGGAGAATTGGTGTAAGCTTCCCCCAATTACGGTTTGCAGGGTCGCCCAAAAAAGGTAAAAGCCCGTAAAGGTTTCGGCTTCAGTGGCGGAGACGCAGCCTTTTCGATCGAGCGAAGCGTGCGAGCCAAAGACGCCGACCCAGTCGCTACGTCCTTCGTGAAAACGAGAGTAAGGGACGTGCGGATGGTTACGGTTTATGATGCGATACGGGGACTTCGAGCCAGATGAATTTGTTCCGTGGCTGCCTAACAGGGCTCGTTCTCGCTGTCGCCCTTGTGCTGAGCGTCTTTGCGTCGCTGTCTCCGGCCAGCGCTCAATCGGCCCCGAGCCCGGTGGCTCAGTCTATCATCGTGGAAGGCGCGACCCGCGGCGACGCCGATACTATCAAGAGCTATTTTTCCGGAATCGACCAGGCGAGCGTGAATCGCGCCATTGCCGATCTGTCCGCGACGGGGATGTACTCGAAAGTCAGCGCCAAGATCGTTGACGGCAAGGTCGTCGTCAGCGTCGTCGAAGGCGGGCTCGTGATCAACCGCGTCGCGTTCGAGGGCAACAGCAAGCTGAAGAGCGATCAGCTCGCGGTGGAAATCCAGTCGAAGGGACATACCGCCTTCAACGAGGCGACCGCCAAGAGCGACGTCGAGAAGCTGAAGGAAGCCTACAAGAAGATCGGCCGCGACGCGACTAAGATCACCTACCGGCTCGTCAATCTGCCCAACGGACGCGTCGACCTCGTCTTCACGATCGACGAAGGCGACAAGACGGGCGTCCGTGACGATCAACTTCGTCGGCAACAACGCGATTTCGTCCTATCGCCTGCACAGCCTGATGCAGACGACGACGATGAACTTCCTTTCCTGGTTCAAGACCAGCGACGTCTACAATCCCGACACGCTGGCCTCGGACGAGGAGACGATTCGCAAATATTACATGCGATACGGCTACGCCGACTTCCGGATCGTGAGCACCGACGTCGTCTACAAGCCGGAGGAAGCCGGCTACGTCATCACGATCACCGTCGACGAGGGTCCGCTCTATCACGTTTCCGGCGTCGACGGTGACTTCGCATCTGGCCAAGGTCGACAGCGCCTCGCTGGATCAATTCGTCAAGCTGCGCGCCGGCGACGTCTACAATGCGAGCGCCGTCGACAAGACGGTCGATGCGATCCACGCGCGATCTCGCGCAGCTCGGCTATGCCTTCGCGGAAGTGCGCCCGCACGGCGAGCGCAACAATACGACGCACGAGATCTCGCTCGCCTTCACGGTCGACGACGCGCCCAAGGTCTATATCGAGCGGCTCGACATCGTCGGCAACACCCGCACGCGCGACTACGTGATCCGCCGCGAGTTCGACATCGGCGAAGGCGACCCCTACAACCATGCGATGATCGAGCGGGCCGAGCGGCGGCTGAACAATCTCGGCTTCTTCAAGTCCGTTCATATCTCGACCCGGCCAGGCTCGGCGCCCGATCGCGTCATCGTGACCGTGCAGGTCGAGGACAAGCCGACGGGGTCTGTGAGCGTGTCCGGCGGCTATTCGACGACCGAAGGCATTCTGGCGGAGGTCGCGTTCACCGAAACGAACTTCCTCGGCCGCGGCCAATATGTGAAGATCAGCGCCTCGGCAGGCCAGTACAGCAACGGCTGGAACTTGACCTTCACCGAGCCCTATTTCCTGGACCAGCATCTGGCGGCCGGCTTCGATATCTTCCACAAGGAGCAGAACGTCAATCCCTACGCCGAATACCAGACATGGACGACCGGCGTGAATCTGCGCCTGGGCGTTCCGATCACCGACGAGTTCACGTTCCAGCCGAACTACTCGATCTACGAATCGCAGATCATCATCCCGAACACGCCGTCGCAACCCTATGACGATTGCGGACCCCCGAACAACGGCCCGCTCGGAACCACGATTTGGAACCAGCCTGGCGTCGGCTATCAGTTGGCGACGCCCTACGTGAACTGCTTGACCAACGGCGAAGCCTCGATTGCAATGAAAGAGGAGGCGGCGCAAGGCGTCATCGTGACCTCGCTCGTCGGCTACTCCCTGATCTGGGACAATGTCGACAACCGCAAGGATCCGACCACGGGAACCTTCGTCACTTTCCATCAGGACTTCGCCGGTCTCGGCGGACAGTCGGACTTCATCCGCGAGACGTATCGACGGTCGCTACTATTATCCGATCACCGACGACATCACCGGCTTGATCCACTTGCAGGCCGGCCAGATCACCGGCTTTGGCAGCCAGTCTCTGCCGATCGTCGACAACTTCAACCTGGGTCCGACGCTGGTGCGCGGCTTCGCGCCCGGCGGCATCGGTCCGCGCGATATTTCGGACCCGAACAACATTGCGACCAACGGACTGGGCGGCACGACCTATTTCGGCGGGTCGGCGGAAGTTCAGTTCCCGATCTTCGGCTTGCCGAAGGAATTGGGCCTGAAGGGCGCCCTGTTCGCGGACGCCGGCACTTTGTACGGCTTCTCCGACAAGACCAACTTCTCCAGTCTGGTGGGCTACACCTACTGCCCGCCGCAGGGGACCATTCCGATCACCCAGCCTAGCTGCCTGGATGTTTGGGACGACAACATGATCCGCGCTTCGCTCGGCGTGAGCCTGCTGTGGGCCTCGCCGCTGGGACCGATCCGGTTCGACTTCGCGTTCCCGGTCTTGAAGGGCAAATACGATCAGACCCAGGTCTTCAACTTCACTGGCGGAACTTCGTTCTGACCGGTCCTTCCGGCGCGGCGGCGGAACGAGCCTAGAGAGCGGTCAAGAAGCAAAAGACATTGGCGAAGATCCGCTTTTTCCCGATGTCGGCGGCTCCGACCCTGCGGCAGATCGCCGAGTGGACCGGCGCCGTTCTGGGGCCCGGGGCCGATCCCGACAAGACAATCGGCGACGTCGCGCCGATTGACGCCGCCGGGCCGGGAGATCTGACCTTTCTGGACAATCCACGGTATCTTCCACAACTCGCCGAGACCCGGGCGGGCGCGGTCTTCATATCGCGCGCGCTACGCCGACCGCGCGCCGCCCTCCTGTGCGGCGTTGACCTCGCAAAATCCCTACCGCGCCATGGCCGAGACGATGACGCGGCTCTATCCCGGGGCGGCGCGCCCGGGTTCCACATTCGAGGAACTCGACATTTCGCCTCGCGCGCACGTGCATGCGACGGCGCGGTTGGAGCCGGGGGTCGTCGTCGACCCCGGCGCGGTGATCGGGCCCGGCGCCCAGATCGGCGCGGGAACCCTGATCGGCGCCAACGCGGTCGTCGGCCCGCAAGTCTGCATCGGCCGCGACTGTTCTATCGGGCCCGGGGCGACCCTCGCCTGCGCGCTCCTCGGCGACCGCGTGATCATCCATCCCGGCGTCCATATCGGGCAGGACGGTTTCGGGTTTGCGATGGGACCACGCGGCCATCTCAAGGTGCCGCAGATCGGGCGCGTGATCATACAGGACGGCGTCGAGATCGGGGCCGGCTCGACCGTAGACCGCGGCGCCAATCGCGACACGATCGTGGGGGAAGGCACCAAGATCGATAATCTCGTTCAGATCGGCCACAATGTCGTCGTCGGCCGCCACTGCATTCTTGTCTCGCAGTGCGGAGTGTCAGGCTCCTGCGTGCTCGAGGATTTCGTCGCCATCGGCGGGCAGGCGGGTTTGGCCGGCCATTTGCGCATCGGCGCCGGAGCGCAGATCGCCGCTGCGGCGGGCGTCATGAACGACGTTCCGGCGGGCGAGCGCTGGGGCGGAGCGCCGGCCCAGCCGTTGCGCGAGTTCTTCCGCGAAGTCGCCGCCGTCAAGAAGCTCGCCAAAGGCCCGTGAGCGGATCAGGCTTGTCGATGCGCCGGGCGTTGGTTTTTGCGAAACTGCCGAGGAGGGGTCCGGCCCTGGGGGCGTGAGCATTCGGCGCCCGTGGCGTCGCAGATAAACACCTAATAAAACTGGATAATATGCCTTTGTCACGCTTTCGGCTTCGCCATGTCATGGCCGGAAGCTTGAAGCCTGGCGCCGACGGCGACGACCGATGCGGGCCCATTCGCCGGAAACCTAGCATTTCCACCGGAAACGGGCGGTTGCGGCGAGGTTGTCGACATCCCCGGCCTCGACCCGGCGCAGACTCAATATCACGCTCCGTCGCCGGCTTTGTCACGCTCGGACCCAAAGGCGGCGCACGACGGCCCGCAAGGATCTGCGGAGGCGCTCGCGGCGACGATCGCGCCTTCGTTGGAAGCGTAAGGCAGGTTTCTCAGATATTCCGTCGGCGTTTGCCGATGCGGCGTCTAGACGGGGTCAGCGAGCCAACATAGGCGCAACGCCTTCGCGCATCACCAGGCGCCGCAAGGGCCCGAAGTGCCGCAACGCGGTCAGACCGAGTCCGCGCAAAGCGTCGACCGGGGCAAAATCGGCGAGCAGAGAGATGTTCAACCCGTTGACCGCCAGCATGCGCGCCGCGATGTCAGGGCCGCGTGCGGCCGCATAAAGGCGCAGCGCGGTTGCGCCGCCGAAGTCGATCCCGTCCTGACGCGCGCGCGCAAGCCGTCTTCACCAGTCCGTCGACGTCGCGCAGCCCGAGATTGAGGCCCTGCGCGCCGATCGGGGGAAAGGCGTGCGCGGCGTCGCCGACGAGGGCGAGGCGCTGCGCCGTCAATTGCCGGACGGTCTGGCGAACCATTGGAAACAGGCCGCGCGCACTTTCGATTCTGAGCGAGCCAAGCAATCCCTGCGATTGCGCATCGATCTCGTCGACCAGGCTCGCGTCGGACAGCGCCGCGCGCCGTCGCCCCTGCCGGTCCGACATCACCCACACCAGGCTCGATCGATTCGACGCCGCCGCGGTCGGCGGCAGAGGGACCAGCGTGAACGGCCCTTCGCGCGTATGAAATTCCGTGGAAAAATCGTCGTGCGGACGCGAATGGGTCAGGAACAGCGTCAGCGCGCTCTGCCCATAGCGGTGCAGCGTGGCGTCGATGGCGGCGGCCTTTCTCGCCGCCGACGCCCGGCCGTCGGCGCCGACCGCCAACCTGGCGCGGAATTGGCGGCCGTCCGAGGTCGTGAGCGAGGCGGCGTCAGGCGCGAAAGCGAAGCCTTCGACGTCGGCGCTCAGGCGCGTCACGCCCGGGCAGTTCTGCAGCGGCTCGGCGAGCCGGTCGGCGAGGTCGGCGTTTTCGATGTTCCATCCGAAGGCGTCGAGGTTGATTTCATGGGCATGGAATTCGACCGGTCGGGCGGCGAACAGCGAGCCGGTGTCGTCGATGATGCGCAGCGACCGAAGCGGCGCGGCGGCGGCCTCGACCTCGTCCCAGACCCCGAATTCCCTGAGCAATTCGATCGAACGTCCGAACAGCGCCACAGTCCGTCCGTTGCCCAGCCGGTCGAGCGCGCCGCAAGACACGGTGGCGAAACCGGCGCGCGCAAAGCCGATCGCCGCCGCGGCGCCGGCCAATCCGGCGCCTACTACGAAGACGTCGCAAGTCTCGGGCGGGGGTGAGGTTTCGCCTGCCATTGCTCTAAACTGGCATGCATGCTTTCTAGCGTCCAGACGACGGCGGCAATTGCGGCATTAGGCCACGGCGGCGCGCATCGCGCGCGACGGAACCCGGAGTGGACGATTGACGAGCGGCGCCGGCGAATCGACTTGCCTCCCTCGGTGGGTCGAAGTCGCGGTCCTTCGGAGGCGGGATGGGAACTGAGGGCAGGGGGGTTCCGGCGCGGCGTGCGGCTGCGATGTCCGTCCATCTTTTCACCGCCTCGGGCGGAGCCGTCGCCCTGCTTGCGCTCTATGCTGCAATCGAGCGCGACTTTCCCGGCGTGTTTCGCCTGGCTCGGCCTCGCGCTGTTCATTGACGGGATCGACGGCACGCTTGCGCGCGCGGCGCGCGTGACGGAAATCGCGAGCGCCATCGACGGCGTGGTGCTCGACCTCGTCGTCGATTTCCTGACCTATGTGCTCGTGCCGATGGTCGCGATCTGGCGGTCCGACCTGATGTCGCGCGTCGGCCTCGTTCTGGCTCGGCCTGCTCGTCATCTTCGCGTCCGCGCTTTATTTCGCGGACACGCGGATGAAGACCGGCGACTATTGGTTTCGCGGCTTTCCCGCGCTTTGGAACGTGGTCGCGCTCTATCTCTTCGTGCTTCGCCCGCCGGCATCGTCAACGCGGCGCTGTTGATTGCGGGATCGGCGGCGATGTTCGCGCCGATCGTGTTCGTCCATCCGCTTGCGGGTCCAAAAACTGCGCCATGTCACGATTGCGGTCTGCGTCTTGCTTCTTCGCTCTTGTCCGCGGCGGCGATCGCTGCAGGGTCTGATCGCCGCGCTCTGGGTCAAGATCGGTTTCTCGCTGTCGCTGCGTATTTCTTGTCGCTTCCGCTTTTGCGGCACTCGCCCTGGGCGGAGTAGTCTGAAGCCGGCCTGACGCGGCGGGGGTAAATCGCGCCTTGCTCGACGACAATTAAACTTGCTATAGGCGGCCCGCCTGGGCGGGACTCGTCCCGGCTGGCCTCGTGGCGGAGTGGCTACGCAGAGGACTGCAAATCCTTGCACCCCGGTTCGATTCCGGGCGAGGCCTCCAATCCAAATTTTAGCGTTGCCCGGCGACGCGTCGCCGGCGACCCTTGGGGAAAGCGGGACCGAACGCATGGCGACGACACCGTCCGAGAAGGCCCAGGCCGCGCGCCGCCTGCACATGGTCAACGGCCAATTGCGCACCAGCGACGTGACGGATACGACGCTGCTGGCCGCCTTTCTGGACGTTCCCCGCGAACGCTTTCTTCCCCCCGCTTTGGCGAACCTCGCCTATCTCGATCAGGACCAGCCCGCCCGCGGCGCCGCGGCGCGCCGCATCCTGGCGCCGCGGACCCTCGCGCGGCTGTTGCAGGCGGCGGTGATCGAGCCGGGCCTTAGAGTGTCTCGATGTCGGCGGCGGCTCGGGCTACAGCGCCGCGATTGTTTCGAGCCTCGGCGCCGCCGTGACCGCGCTCGAATCCGATTCCGGGGCGCTTGCCGCGGCCAAGGCGGCGCTCGCCGGCACGCCGAACGTCGAGTTCGTCGAGGGCGGCCTGTCCGCCGGGGCGGCCGGCAAGGCGCCATTCGACGTGATCGTCATAAATGGCGCTTTCGAAACCGCGCCCAATGCGTTGCTGGATCAACTCGCGCCGGGAGGACGGCTGGTCGGCGTAGACGCGCGCTCCGATTCGATGCGCGGCGTCATCATCGACAAGGCGCCAGCCGGCTTCAGCGAGCGGTCGCTGTTCGATGCGCGGCTGAGATCCTGCCGGAATTTCGAAAAATCCAAACTTTTGCATTTTAAGGTTAATAACAGGGCGGGTCGCCGCCTTTACCGCATCGCGCCGAAAATGGGTTAATGTAAGCTGCGTTATGTGTCTCTTGTTTGCGACGCTCCAAAGGAAATTGGGCGCCGGTGTGTCATTGGCCGCAACGGGAAGGTGGCGCATCCCGATCAAGTCGTTATAATTTAGGTTTGTTAAGGGTCGGGCTCCGGCTTGGACCCGCGGCGAGGCGGCGATGGTAGGTGTAAGTCGTAGGCTGTGTTCGGACGCGTTCGCGTCGCGGGCTCGACGTTGGGGCCACACGGTCGGCGTTGCCGCGCTCGTTTGCGCTTTGGCCGCCTCCGGCGCCTCCGCCGAAACAATCGGCGGGGCGCTCTCCAAGGCCTATCTCAACAATCCCGACATCAACCAGCAGCGCGCCGCGGTGAGGGTCGCCGACGAAAACGTTCCCAAGGCGAATTCGGGGTATCTGCCGCAGGTTTCCGCGCAGGGGAGCGCGGGCGCCGAAAACGTGGGGGTTTCGGGCGCTGTCGCTGGCGCAGGCAATAGCGAATTGAATTATAGGCCGCGCGGCTCGATCGGCGCGACCATCAGTCAGAACGTCTGGAACGGCAATCAGACGGAAAATAGTGTTTCGAAAGCGGAGTCCGCCGTGCTCGCCGCGCGCGAGACGCTCCGGAACACCGAACAGAATGTCCTGCTGCAGCGCGCTGACCGACTATATGGACGTGTTGCGCGACACGGCGATTCTGGATCTGAACAAGAACAACGTGCAGGTTCTGCAGGAGCAGTTGCGCCAGACCCGCGACCGCTTCAACGTCGGCGAAGTGACGCGCACCGACGTCGCCCAGGCCGAGGCGAGCCTCGCGGGCGCCGACGCTCAGGAACTGGGCGCGCAGACCAATCTGCAGGCCTCGATGGCGCGCTACCGGCAGGCGATCGGCGACGATCCGAAGAGCCTTTCGCCGGTCTCGCCGGTCTCGAAGCCCTTGCCGAAGACCTTGCTCGAGGCGGTGTCGATCTCGCAGGTCGAGCACCCCGCCATTGTGGCCAGCCTGCACGGCGTCGACGCCGCGGCGCTGACGATCAAGATCAACGAAGGCGCCTTGATGCCGACGGTCAACCTGCAAGGCCAGATCGTCCAGGCCTACGACCAGCCAGGCTATGCGGTCGGCAACCGCTTGACGACGGTATCGGTGACCGGCGCGATCAACATTCCGATCTGGGACGGCGGCTTGACCTACGCCAACATTCGCCAGTCCAAGGAACAGCTCAGCCAGACCGAGTTGCAGACGGACCTCCAGCGCGACCAGGTTCGCGCGGCGGTGGTCGCGGCCTGGGGCGCCAATCAGAATTCGACTGGCGTCGTCAAGGCGGCCAAGGCGCAGGTGGATGCGGCCGAAGTCGCGCTCGCGGGCGTGCGCGAAGAGGCCAAGGTCGGCCAGCGCACGACCTTGGACGTGTTGAATGCGCAGCTCACGCTGCTCAACGCGCGGGTCCAATTGGTGACCGCGCAGCACGATCAGGTCGTCAACTCCTACACGCTGCTGTCGGCAGTCGGACGTCTTTCGATAGGCTCGCTCGGCCTCGCGGTCGCCCAATATGACCCGAAGGTCCATTTCGACCAGGTGAAGCACAAGGCGTGGGGGGTGCGCACTCCGGACGGGAGATGAGCGCTCGGCGCTTGATCGCGCGTGCTTTGGTTGCGTGAGTAGTTTTATGTAATCCAGAAGCTTTCGAAGCAGGCGGTTGCACGCAGGGCGGCGGTGCGTCAATCTGCGCGCCAGCGGCACAGCGGTCGGCGTGAGTCGCGTCTCTCGCAAGCTGGGAGCGCCCGAAACAAAGAGAAACGCCGCGAGGCGTCGAGGCCAGAGAGATGAGCGCATCCGTTTCCGACAGCGCAGACCGCGAATCCGAGGCGTTGAGGCGCGCGCAGCGCGCCCATGAACCTTCGATGGAGGAAATCCTCGCCTCCATCCGCGCAATCATAGCCGATGATCGCGAGTCGGGGACGGCCAAGCCCGCGCCGGGGACGAAGCCCGTCGCGGTAGCTGGGCCGCAGATCGTCTATTCCAACGACTCGCCCGCGCCCGCCAAGTCGGCCGCCGAGCCGCCGGCCCAACTCGCGCTCGCCGAAGTGGAGCCGCCTGCGCCGGCGGCTTCGATTCAGCCGATCGCGCCGAACGTGGTGTGGGCGCGCCCGAACGTCGAATTCGTCGCCCCGCAGCCCGTCCCCGAGCCGCCCGCGGATGAAACGGCGTCCGCGGCCACGAATGTCGAGCCGCCGACCATCGATACCCCGGGGGAAGCGCCGCTTCTCTCGGAGGAGGCCGATCGCGCGGTTTCCGCATCGTTCAACGCGCTCTCCGCCACCCTGGCGTTGCAGAGCGCGGAATTGGTGGAGAGCCTGACGCGCGAAATGCTGCGCCCGATGATCAAGACGTGGCTTGACGAGAACCTGCCGAGCCTGGTCGAGCGTCTGGTGCGCGCGGAAATCCAGCGCGTCGCCCGCGGCGGGCGCTGAAGCGGGGCGGCGGGCGGGGCGAAGTCGCTTTCGATCCCCGCGAAGCGTTGACTTTCCTAACTGCGCTGGCATTAAGCCCCCGGCTGTCGCCCGTGGGCAATTCGGGGGCCTCGCTCAGGCGGGGCGCCCTTGGGCGCAACCCAGTTCCTTCAATCCCTGCTGCGGCGGGCGCGTTGCGCTCGGGGCCGGGGCTTCGGCGTCAGGCGTCATGAGATGATGGAAAAGACCTTCGAAACCGCCGCGGTCGAGAGCCGCATCGCCGCCCGCTGGGAGGAAGAAGGCGCCTTTCGCGCGGGCCGGGCCGATCGCGCGGCCGCCGAACCGTTCTGTATCGTCATCCCGCCGCCGAACGTCACCGGCAACCTGCATATGGGCCATGCGCTCAACAACACGCTGCAGGACATTCTGTGCCGCTATTGGCGAATGAGGGGCAAGGACGTGCTCTGGCAGCCCGGCACCGACCATGCCGGCATCGCGACCCAGATGGTCGTCGAGCGCCAGTTGATGGAGCGCCAGGACCCGGACCGGCGCGCGCTGGGGCGCGAAAAGTTCCTCGAGCGGGTCTGGGCGTGGAAGGCCGAGTCGGGCGGGGCGATCGTCGGTCAATTGAAGCGCCTGGGCGCCTCCTGCGACTGGAGCCGGGAACGCTTCACGCTCGACGAGGGCCTCTCGAAGGCCGTGGCCAAGGTGTTCGTCCAGTTGCATCGCGACGGGCTCATCTACAAGGCCAAGCGGCTCGTCAACTGGGACCCGAAGTTCCAGACCGCGATTTCCGACCTCGAAGTGGTCCAGGTCGAATGCAAGGGTTCGTTCAAGTGGTCGCGCGCCGATGGCGCGCCCCTCGACGAGGCGGCGCTGCGCAAGGCCCTGTCGAAGAACCCGAACGGTCATCTCTACTACTTCGACTATCCCGTCGTGGACGCCGCGGGCGAGGAGACCGGCGAGGTTCTCACCGTCGCCACGACCCGGCCCGAGACGATGCTCGGCGACAGCGCCGTCGCGGTCCATCCCGAAGACCCGCGCTTCCAGCATTTGATCGGCAAGAAGGTCCGGCTGCCCCTGGTCGGCCGGCTGATCTGCGTCGTCGCCGACGAATATTCGGACCCGGAAAAGGGGACCGGCGCGGTCAAGATCACGCCCGCGCATGACTTCAACGACTTCGAGGTCGGCCGTCGTCACGAGGCGGAAGGCGCTCGTCAGATCAATATTTTGGACGCGGAAGCTCGCGTTACGCTGAAGGGCAATCTCGCCTTTTTCGAGGGGCTGGAGACGGGCGATCACGAGCTCGCCCGGCTGCTTGCCGCGGTGGACGGCGTGGATCGATTCGAGGCGCGCAACCGGATCGTCGGGCTGATGGCGCTGGAGGGCCGGCTGGAAAAGATCGAGCCGAACGCGCATATGGTGCCGCACGGCGACCGCTCGCAGGCGGTCATCGAGCCCTGGCTGACGGACCAATGGTATGTCGACGCCAAGACGCTCGCGCAGCCCGCGCTCGCCGCCGTGCGCGAGGGCAAGACCCGGTTCATTCCGAAGAACTGGGAGAAGACCTATTTCGAATGGCTCGAGAACATTCAGCCGTGGTGCGTTTCCCGCCAACTCTGGTGGGGGCATCAGATTCCGGCCTGGGGCTCGCCCTGGGGCGCCGTTTACGTCGAGGAGACAGAAGCCGCCGCCTATGCGGCGGCGCTCGCGGACGGCGTCAAGGGCGGCCATCTGACCGCGTCCGAGGCGGAGGCGCTGCGCGCCGATCCTTCCAAGCTGGCGGCGCGCTTTCCCAGAGACCCCGACGTGCTCGACACCTGGTTCTCCTCGGCGCTGTGGCCGTTCTCGACCCTGGGTTGGCCCGAAGAGACGAAGGAGCTGAAGCGGTTCTATCCGACCAGCGTTCTGGTCACCGGTTTCGACATCATTTTCTTTTGGGTCGCCAGGATGATGATGATGGGACTTCATTTCAAGCATGAAGTTCCGTTCCGCGACGTCTACATCCATGCGCTCGTTCGCGACGAGAAGGGCGCGAAGATGTCGAAGTCGAAGGGCAACGTCATCGATCCGCTCGAGCTGATCGAGCGCTACGGCGCCGACGCCTTGCGCTTCACGCTCGCCGCGATGGCCGCGCAGGGGCGCGACATCAAGCTCTCCGAAAGCCGCGTCGAGGGCTACCGCAATTTCGCGACCAAGCTATGGAACGCCTCGCGATTTGCCGAGCTGAACGGTTGCGTCCGGGTCGCCGGCTTCGATCCCGCCAAGGTCGAGGCGCCGCTCAATCGCTGGATACTCGCCGAGGCGGCCAGGGCGGTCGCGGAGACCGGCGAGGCGATCGAGGCCTTCCGGTTCAACGACGCCGCCAATCGCGCCTATCGGTTCGTCTGGAACCTGTTCTGCGACTGGCATCTCGAGCTCGCCAAGCCGGTGCTGCAAGGCGGGGCGGAAGGACCGCTGAAGGCGGAAACTCAGGCGACGATCGCGCATGTGCTCGACATCGTCTACGGGCTGCTGCACCCCTTCATGCCGTTCGTGACCGAGGAACTGTGGGCGATCAAGGGCGCGCAGGGCGCGCCGCGCGCGGGCGCCCTCGCGCTTGGGCCCTGGCCGTCGAGCGAGTGTCCCATCGACAAGACGGCCGAGGCCGAGATCGGCTGGGTCGTGGAGTTGATATCCGAGATCCGCTCGGTTCGCTCCGAAATGGGCGTGCCGCCCGCGGCGCAATTGCCGCTGACGCTCGTTCAGCCGAGCGCCGCGGTCCGGCAGAATTGTCGAAGCCTGGGGCGACACGATCAAGCGGCTGGCGCGCATCGGCGCGTTCGACTTCGTCGAAGCTCAGCCGGGCGGATCGGTGCCCATCGTGGTGCGCGACGCCCTGGCCGCGCTGCCGCTGGCGGGAATCGTCGACATCGCCGCCGAGAAGGCGCGGCTCGAAAAAGAGATCGCGCGCGAGCGCCAGGAGATGGCGAAAGTCGACGCCAAGCTCGCCAACGCGGACTTCATGGCACGCGCGCCTGAAGAGGTCGTTGAGGAGAATCACGAGCGACGCGAAGCCTCGCTCTCGCGCATCGCCAAGATGGACTCCGCGCTGGCGCGGCTTAGCCAGATCTGAGTTCGAAGCGGGCTCGCGCGGTTCGGGAGTGGCAATTACGCAACAGCTTGCAAACAAGTCGATCTTGCCGGGATTCCAACCCCATATGCCGCTATTGCGCCATAAACCCCGAGCTATTTTCGGTCCGTCGCCGCAGCGAAATTCATTCCGCGTCACTGACGTCGGGAGCGCGGCGCTAGTGGGCTGCGGGTAAGCAGGGTCGGGATCAGGATGCGCGCGTGCTTCATTGCGACAGGACCGCTCGGCGTTGCGCAGCCGGCGTCGAGGGTTGGCGGACCCTGGCCGTGCGTCGCGGTCGCCGCCTTCCTCTGCATCTCGGGATCGACCGCCGTCCTCGCGCTCGACGGCTCCAACGGATCCAACGCGCCTTCCAAGGTTTCTCCGGAGACATTCACGAGCACGCAGGAGGCTTTGCGCGCCGGCGTCGACGAAATTCAGAACGGCGATGCGAAGTCCTCGGTTCGCGCTCTGACCTATGCCGCGGAGGGCGGCGAGCCGCTCGCGCGCTGGAAGCTCGGCAGCATGTACGCCAATGGCGAACTGGTGCCGCGCGACGACGTGCTGGCCTACAAGTATTTCGAGCAGCTGGTCGAGAGCTACAATGAGGACGACCTGGATACGCACGATATCGGCGCGATCTCGAACGCGTTCGTCGCGGTCGGCGAGTACAGCCTGAACGGGATTCCGAACAGCGAGATCAAGTCGGACCCCGAGCGCGCGCTTGAAATGTTCCAGTTCGCGGCGACCAATTTCGGCGATCCCGAGGCGCAATATCGTCTGGCGCGGATGTATCTGGACGGCGTCGGCGGGCTTGGTAAGGGACAACATGCGCGCGGCGCGCTGGTTCGGGCTGGCCGCCGAGAAGGGGCATCACGGCGCGCAGGCGTTGCTTGGCCATCTGCTTTTTCAGGGCGACGGCGTGCCGCGTCAGCGCGGCCGCGGGCTGATGTGGCTGTCGGTCGCGCTGAGCGGCGCAAAGGGTCCGAAAGACGCCTGGATACGCGAACTGCATGCGAAAGACTTCGCGGCCGCAAGCGACGAAGACCGGGAAGTCGCGGCCGTTTATTTCAGCGCTCGGGGCAAGGAGCCTCGCACGGCTCAGGCGCCGGGCGTTCCTCTGTCGGGCGCGCGCGGCGGAGCCAATGCGCCCGGTCTCACGCCGGTCGCGCCGCCGTTGCGTCTCTCGGGTTCGGTCGCCCCCTTGGCTGCGGTTCCGCCGTCGCCGCCAGCGCAATAGCCTGGCCCGCGCGCTAGCCGGGTTCAATCGGCCGGAGGCAGGTTGAGCGTCGCGAGCGCGAGGCACGCGATGCCTTCGCGGCGGCCCGTAAATCCCAGACCCTCCGAGGTCGTCGCCTTCAATCCGGTGCGTGCGGTCGATATCCCCGCAATTTCCGCGATCCGGGCCCGCATTGCTTCGCGGTGCGGGCCTATCTTGGGCGCCTCGCAGATCAGCGTCACATCGAGTTGGGCGATCCAGCCGCCTCGCACGCGCACGCGCTCGGCCGCGTGGGCCAGGAAGATCGAGGACGCGGCGCCGCGCCATTGCGGGTCCGAGGGCGGAAAATGCGAACCGATATCTCCCTCTCCGAGCGCGCCATAGATCGCGTCGGCGATCGCATGCAAGACCACGTCCGCGTCGGAATGGCCCTCGAGTTTCTGCTCGTGCGGAATCCATACCCCGCCCAGCCATACGCCGTCGCCCGGCGCGAAGGCGTGGACATCGAATCCCTGGCCGACCCGCACCTCGCTCGCCTGGGCGCGCAAGCGCGCCTCGGCCTCGCGCAGGTCCTGCATCGTCGTCACTTTCATGTTGTCGGAATCGCCGTCGAAGACGTAGGTGGAATGTCCGGCCTCGTCCGCGACCGCGGCGTCGTCGGTCAGGTCCGCGCGCTCCGCGCGCCGGTGCGCCTCCAGGATCAGGTCGAATCGGAAGGCCTGCGGCGTCTGCACCGCGCGCAAGCTCGCCCGCTCCGGCGAGGCGACGATGCGGCCGTCTGGATCTACTTGCTTGACGGAGTCGGTCATGGGCGTCGCGGGAACGGCGGCGCCATATTGCATGGCCGCCTCGATCGCGCGCAGGGTCAGGTCGCGCGAAGGGAACGGACGGGCGCCGTCATGGATCAGGACGATGTCCGGGCGCGCGTCCTTCTGAGCCTCGAGCCCATTGCGCACGCTCCGCTGGCGCGTCGCGCCGCCAAGCGCCGGCGGCGTCAGGGCGCTCGCAGCCTTCGGCGTGAGGCGGGCGAGCGTCGCCTCGTAGAGGTCGCGATCGTCGGGATGAATGACAACCGTCGCGGCGCAGAATTCATGCGCGCCGGTCAGCGCCTCGAGCGTGTGACAGAGCAGGGGGCGTCCCGCACAGTCCAGATATTGCTTCGGGATCGCGCCGCCGAGCCGCGCGCCTCGCCCCGCGGCCACGATGATGAGGGAAACGCGAGGCGACAATAACCGGCTCCGGCGACACTGATCGCGGCCCCTGAAATCTCCGGGCCGCCATCAGAGATAAAGGAGCGCGATCCATCCGCCAAGCGGCGCGATCAAGTCCGCGGTTCAGGCGCCGAAAGCGCGCGCGGCGAGCCCAATCATCGTCACGAAAACGCCGAGCGAGGCCAGTTCGCACATGTCTCTCAGGGCGTGGACCAAACGCTCCGACATATACGCCTCCTGTGAAGCTGATATGTTCAATATATGTTCATGTTTTGATCCGGTCAAGGCACGCGGGTTTCGCGCTTGCGATAGAGTTAATGGCAAGGGACGACCATAGCCGCGCCCGCCGGGCGCAGCCGTATTGGCGTCAATTGCGGAAGGAGCGGCCTCGGGGAGCCCGGCCGCGAAACGCCGTCTACTTCGCGTCCTGGTCCAACTCGGGATAACGCCGGAAAATGCCGGATTCGTTGAACTCCAGGCGCCGGTCGGATTTCAGATAGGCGGCGACGTTCGGCCGCGCGCGCACGCCCCGCGCCAGCGCGGTCAGCAAGGGATAGCTCTTTGCGAAGTTCGAACTGGCGCGCGGGAACGCGTAGCGCAGGCCTTCGACGATCTGGAAGAGCGAGAGGTCGACATAGCTCGTCGCATCGCCGACGGCCTGTGCGCGCCCGTCCGGGTTGCGTTCCAATATGCGCTCGAAATACCCGAGGAATTTCGGCATGCGCTGGTCGAGGAAACCCGCCGAGCGTTCGCTTTGGCGGCCTCTTTCTGTTCCTCGTAATAGAGCGCCGTTGGAAATCGGATGATGCGTGTCGTGAACTTCGCAGACGAAGTCGGTGATCGTCAGTTGCAGGCCATGGGCGAAATGGCGCAGGGCCTCCTCGCCGGGGGCCAGGCCGAGCCTGGGGCCGAGATACATCAGGATGTTGGCGACGTGCGAGATCGATGAGATCGCCGTCGCGCAGGATCGGCGGCGCGAACGGGGATTTGCGGCAGGCTCTTCGAGCGTAGCAGCCGACGTCATCGCCGCGACGCCCTTGCCCTGGCCGTGGCTCGCGCGCGACGTCGATGTAAGTCTGCGCCCGCGTCCTCGAGCGCAAGGCGGACGAACTCTCCGCGCCCGTGAATGCCCGGCCAGTAGAACAGTTCATAGGCCATCGCGATCGCGTCCGCGGCGTTCATACCAGCGGCCGCATCCGATCGGCGGATTTCAGGAAGCGGCGCGCATGCGCGACCAGTTCGCCGTCGCTGGGATGGTCAATCGAATTCGACGCCCTCGATATTGCCCTTCATACGCGGGTGGGCGCTCTCGATATGTTTGATCAGCTCGTTCTTCTCGTTCCCGGGGCCGACGATCAGGATCGCGCCCGCATCGGCGATCGACTTCGTCACCTCTCCAGAAAGGCCTGATCTTCGCGGTCGTGATGACCGGTCCGCTTTTCCTTGCGATGATAATCGCGCACCGGGCTGCTCGGGATCGGATGACGATCTTGTCGGCGTCCTCGGAGTTGAAATGGAAGACGCGCGCCTGCCGATGGTCGATCCAGACGACGGCGTGATAATGGCCTTGCATGATCTGCTCCTGGTTGGGTTCCGGAGCGATTGTTCGCCCGTTTCGTCCCCGGCGTCCTTGACCTCGGTCATATCGCGGAAGCTTCCGCCGGCGCCTTTCCTTTGTTATAGGCCCGAGATGGAAAGCCTTCATCCTTCTATTTCCCTGTTTTTCGTCGCCGGCCTGGCGCCGTGCTGCGCGCGGGCTACACTTTGAGCGCCGCGGACAAGGTCGCCGTGGTCGAATCCGCGAGGACGAGGCGGGCATGCGCCTCGACCGCTGGTTCCGCCGACGCTATCCCGATCTGCCGCAGACGCATCTGAACAAGATCGTGCGCAAGGGCGAAGTCAGGGTCGACGGCAAACGGGTGGAGATTTCGACCCGGCTGGAAGCCGGCCAGAGCGTGCGCGTGCCGCCGCTGAATCTTCCCGCTGCGCGCGCGAAGGACGAGCCGGCGCCGATCAATCCGGCCGACGCGCAAGCTTTACGGGACATGATCCTGTTCGAGGATCGCGACGTGCTCGTGCTCAACAAACCCTATGGGCTGGCGGTGCAGGGCGGCTCGGGCACCAAGCGCCATATCGACGGCATGCTCGCCGCGCTCGCCGACAAGCACGGCCAGCGGCCGGTGCTGGTCCATCGGCTCGACCGCGATACGTCTGGCGTTCTGCTTTGCGCGAAAAACCGCAAGATGGCCGCGGACCTCGGCGCGGTGTTCCGCTCGCGCGGCGCCAGAAAAATCTACTGGGCGCTGGTCGAGGGCGTGCCGAAGCCCGCGCAGGGCCGCATCTCGATGTTCCTCGCCAAGGGCGAGGGCATGGGCGACGACCGCGGCGCCAGGCGCGAGCACGCCGATCTGGAGCGCATGCGCGTCGCGCGCCACGGCGACCCCGAGGCGCAGCATTCGCTGACCATGTACGCCACGGTCGACAAGGTGCCGCCGCAGGCTCGCCTGGCTTTCGCTGCGCCCGATCACCGGGCGCACCCACCAATTGCGCGCGCATTGCGAGGCGATCGGCCATCCGATCATCGGCGATCCCAAATACAACCGCCGGCCCGAGAACGATCCGGCCCGCAACGATCCGTTGCGCGCCGTGCCGCCGGGGGTCGAGCCCAAGCTGCATCTGCTCGCTCGCCGTCTGATCCTGCCGCATCCCAAGGGCGGAACGATCGACGTCACCGCGCCGCTGCCGCCGCATATGAAGAAGAGTTTCGATATGTTCGGCTTCGAGCCGCCCGCACATGATCCGATCGAGGATGCGCCGGATGAGTGAGGAGATCCGGATCGACCCCATGCGCGCCGCGCAGACGAACATGCGCGCGCCCGAGATCCGGCGGTTCTACAAGGAAGCCGGCGTGATCGAGGCCGACGGCGGCTGGGCGCTCGCGCTGGACGGGCGGACCGCGCGCACTCCGGCCAAGAACCGGCTGATCGCGCCGGCGCGCGCGATCGCCGAAATGATCGCCGCCGAATGGGCCGCGCAAGGCGAAATCCTCGTCCCCGGCGCCATGCTCGGCGACCCGGCTAGCCAATTCCGCGATCGACGGCGTGGCAAAGACCCTCGACGAGACCCGCGCCGAAATCGCGCGCTACGCCGGAACGGACCTTCTCTGCTACCGGGCCGAGGCGCCCGAGGCTTTGGTCGAGATGCAGGCGATGGCCTTCGACCCGGTGCTCGACTGGGCCGACGAGCATTTAGGGGCGCGCTTCATCCTCGGCGCGGGCGTGATGCATGTCGTCCAGCCCGAGCCCGCCTTGACGGCCGCGCGATCGGCCGTGTGGAGGTTCGAAGACCCGTTCGCGGTCGCCGCGCTGCACGTGCTGACGAGCCTTTCCGGCTCAGCCCTGCTCGCGCTGGCGGTTGCGCACGGCGCCGCGGACGCCGAGGTCGGCCTGGCGCGCAGCGCATGTCGACGAGGATTTCCAGATCCGCCAATGGGGCGAGGACGAAGAAGCGACGCTGCGCCGCGCGGCGCGCTGGCGCGAATTCGAGACGGCGGCGAAAGTGATGAGGGCGCTGGACAAGTAGCGGTCAGCGCGGAGCGATGCCGACGCCGTGACGCTTCCGTTTTATCCTGGCGCCGTCTGAAACCAAGCGGGAGAACGCCATGGGCAAAATTGCCCTTGTTGGAATGGGCCTGATCGGTCGCGCCTGGGCGATCAGCTTCGCGCGCGCCGGGCATGAGGTCGCATTGTGGGACGCGCGAGGCGAGGCGGTCGAAATCTGCGCTCGCCTTCGCCGGGGCGACCTTGCCTGACCTCGAAGCGTGCGGATTGCTCTCGGACCAGACGCCCGGCGCCGTGCGCGCGCGCATGCGCGCGGCCGCGACGCTGGCGGAGGCGCTCGCCGGCGCCGAGCATGTTCAGGAGAACACCCCGGAGGACGTCGAAGTCAAACGCGCGGTTTTCGCTCGACTCGACGCGGAGGCGCCGCCCGGCGCGACGCTCGCGAGTTCGACCTCGGCGATCCTGCCGTCGCAGTTCACGGAAGGATTGCCCGGGCGCGCGCGCTGCCTCGTCGTGCATCCGATCAATCCGCCTCATCTTGTCCCGGCGGTGGAAATCGTGCCCGCGCCCTGGACTGAGGCCGCGACCGTCGAGCGCGCCGCCGCATTGCTGCGCGGGGCCGGCCACGCGCCGATCGTGATGAAGCGCGAAATTGACGGCTTCGTGATGAACCGGCTGCAGGGCGCCCTGCTCGAAGAGGCGTTCCGGCTCGTCGCCGAGGGTTACGCCAGCGTCGAGGACGTCGACATCGGCCTGCGGGACGGCCTCGCCTTGCGCTGGTCGTTCATGGGGCCGTTCGAGACCATCGATCTCAACGCGCCCTCCGGCGTGCGCGACTATGCCGAGCGCTATCAGGGCATCTACCGGCAGATTTTCTCGTCGGCGCAGCGGCGTGTCGATTGGTCGGGCCCGGTCATGGACGCGATCGAGGCCGAGCGCCGGGCGCGTCTGCCGGCGGACCGGCTGGCCGGGCGCCACGCCTGGCGCGACCGCCGCCTGATGGCGCTCGCCGCGCACAAGAGGGCGGCGGCGCGCGATTACGGCGAGTGAGCGCCCCGGCAAATCTGCCCCGTCATCCCATCGTCGCATCGGCGACCCCGTTCCGGCCCGCATTGCGCCGTGCTATGCGCTCAGGCTGGAAAACGCTTGGAGAGCTCAGATGAAAGACATGCTTGCCCGGCTCGACCGCCGCCGCGCCCGCGCGCGCTTGGGAGGCGGCGAGCAGCGCATTTCGGCGCAGCACGCCAAGGGCAAGCTGACCGCGCGCGAGCGCATCGATCTCTTGATGGACCACGACAGTTTCGAGGAATTCGACATGTTCGTGGAGCATCGCTGCACCGATTTCGGCATGGAGAAGACCAAGATCCCCGGCGACGGCGTCGTCACTGGCTGGGGCACGGTCAACGGCCGCACGGTCTATGTCTTCGCCAAGGACTTCACCGTGTTCGGGGGCTCGCTGAGCGAGGAGCACGCCCGCAAGATCACCAAAATCCAGGACATGGCCATCAAGAACCGCGCCCCGATCATCGGACTGTTCGACGCCGGCGGCGCGCGCATCCAGGAGGGGGTCGCCGCGCTCGGCGGCTATGGCGAGGTGTTCCAGCGCAATGTGCTGGCTTCGGGCGTCATTCCGCAGATTTCGCTGATCATGGGTCCCTGCGCCGGCGGCGACGTCTATTCGCCCGCGATGACGGACTTCATCTTCATGGTGCGCGACACCTCCTACATGTTCGTCACCGGCCCGGACGTCGTCAAGACCGTGACCAACGAGACCGTTACGGCCGAGGAGCTCGGCGGCGCGCAGGTGCACACGACCCGATCGTCGATCGCCGACCGCGCTTATGACAACGACGTCGAGGCGTTGCTGCAGATGCGGCGCTTCATCGACTTCCTGCCGGCGTCGAACCTGGAGGCGCCTCCCGTCATTCCAAGCTTCGACGATCCCGACCGGACCGACGCCTCGCTCGACACGCTGATTCCCGACAATCCGAACAAGCCCTACGACATCAAGGAACTGATCGCGAAGATCGCCGACGAGGGCGACTTCTTCGAGATCCAGGAAGCCCACGCCAAGAACATCGTCACCGGTTTCGTGCGCATAGAGGGGCAGACCGTCGGCGTCGTCGCCAACCAGCCGCTCGCGCTCGCCGGCGTGCTCGACGCCGACGCCTCGCGCAAGGGGGCGCGCTTCGTGCGCTTCTGCGATTGCTTCAACATTCCGATCATCACCTTCGTCGACGTGCCAGGCTTCCTGCCAGGGACGGCGCAGGAATATGGCGGGCTGATCAAGCACGGCGCCAAGCTGCTGTTCGCCTATGCCGAGGCGACGGTGCCCAAGGTGACGGTCATCACGCGCAAGGCCTTCGGCGGGGCCTATGACGTCATGGCCTCCAAGCATCTGCGCGGCGACATCAACCTGGCCTGGCCGACGGCGCAGATCGCCGTGATGGGCGCCAAGGGCGCGGTCGAGATCATCTTCCGCGCCGACTTGAACGATCCCGAGAAGATCGCCGAGCGCACCCGCGAATACGAGGCGCGGTTCCTCTCGCCCTTCGTCGCCGCCGAACGCGGCTATATCGACGAGGTCATCATGCCGCACGCGACCCGCAAGCGGTTGTCCCGCGTGCTCGCCATGCTGCGCAACAAGAAGCTCGAGAACCCGTGGAAGAAGCACGACAATATCCCGCTTTAGGGTCTGCTGTTTAGCTTCATGCAACCATGCAATTTTAACGCCCCTTAACGCTACGGCCGATTTGCGCGCCCTCAGATTCATCACCCTGGCAGGGATTGGGGCGCAAGTTTCACGCTCATACAAGACCGAGGCGATGAGATCTCGGCGGGGCTTGGAACAGGGTTGCGTCATGAAGTTCACCGTCGACCGAAGCCGATCGATCATCTCCGCGATGATCCTCGGCCGCAAGGTCACCGCGATGGACGTCGCCTGGCTGCGCCGCGAGGTGTTCGCAGAGGGCGAGGTCTCCCGCGAAGCCGCCGACGAATTGTTCGCGGTCGAGCGCGCGGGCGTCGCCAAAGGGCCGGAGTGGACGGAATTGTTCGTCGAGATGATCACCGAGCATGTCGTCTGGCAGTCCCGGCCGACCGGCGTCGTCAGCGACGCGCAGGCGGAATGGCTGATCGAGCGCTGCGACGGCTGCGCCTCCGTCAATGCGCTTGGCGGTGCTCGTGAATGTACTAGGCGAGGCCCATCGCGCGCCGCGATGGTTCCTGGCGGCGGTGCGCTCGCGCGCCGCGTGCGGCTGGGCGGGCGTGGACGAGGCGCTCGCTTTAGCCGCCGGTTAGCCCTTTTACTAGTCGCAGCCGCGGACGCGCGTATTTACGCCGCGCCCGCGCTCACCTAGAACCCTCGGAAAGCAGGGCCGGCCGCAGGTTACGGCCGCCGCACGAGGGACCGATGTTCAAGAAAATCCTGATCGCCAACCGCGGCGAGATCGCGTGTCGCGTCATCAAGACCGCGCGCCGCATGGGGATCAAGACCGTCGCCGTCTACTCCGAGGCCGACAAGGACGCGCTGCACGTCGAAATGGCCGACGAGGCGGTCGCCATCGGCCCGCCGGCCGCGGCGCAAGTCCTATCTAGTGATCGAAAAGATCGTCGCCGCCTGCAAGGAGACCGGCGCGGAGGCCGTCCATCCCGGCTACGGCTTCCTGTCCGAGCGCGCGGCCTTCGCCGCAGGCGCTCGCCGACGCCGGCATCGTTTTCATCGGCCCCAATCCCGGCGCGATCGCGCGCCATGGGCGACAAGATCGAATCGAAGAAATTCGCCAACGCGGCCAAGGTCTCGACGGTGCCGGGCTTCCTCGGCGTGATCGAGAGCCCGAGCACGCGGCTCAAGATCGCCGACGAGATCGGCTATCCCGTCATGATCAAGGCCTCGGCCGGCGGCGGCGGCAAGGGCATGCGCATCGCCCATCCGCGCCAGGAAGTCGCCGAAGGCTTCGCGCGCGCGCAAGTCCGAGGCGAAGTCGTCGTTCGGCGACGATCGCGTCTTCGTCGAGAAATTCATCGTCAATCCCCGCCATATCGAAATCCAGGTGCTGGGCGACAAGCACGGCAACGTCATCTATCTCGGCGAGCGCGAATGCTCGATCCAGCGCCGCAATCAGAAGGTGATCGAGGAGGCGCCCTCGCCGCTGCTGGACGAGGCGACGCGGCGCAAGATGGGCGAGCAGGCGGTCGCGCTCGCCAAGGCGGTCAACTACGATTCCGCGGGCACCGTCGAATTCGTCGCCGGGCAGGACCGCAGCTTCTATTTCCTCGAAATGAACACCCGCCTGCAGGTCGAGCATCCCGTGACCGAGCTGGTCACCGGCGTCGACCTCGTCGAGCAGATGATCCGCAGTCGCCTATGGCGAGAAGCTGCGGCTGAAGCAGGCCGACGTGAAGCTCAACGGCTGGGCGGTCGAGAGCCGCGTCTACGCCGAGGACCCGACCCGCGGTTTCCTGCCCTCGACGGGCGCCTGGTGCAGCTATCGCCCGCCGGCGGAGGGCAAGATCGAAGGCGTCACCGTGCGCAACGACACCGGCGTCTACGAGGGCGGCGAAATCTCGATCTATTACGATCCGATGATCGCCAAGCTGGTGACCCACGCGCCGATCGCGCTCAGGCGATCGAAGCGCAGGCGCGCGCGCTGGACGCCTTCGTCATCGACGGCATCCGCCACAACATCCCGTTCCTGTCGACGCTGATGCAGCACGAGCGCTGGCGCTCGGGGCGGCTTTCGACCGGCTTCATCGCCGAGGAATTTCCCGAAGGCTTCTCGCCGCAGCCGCCCAAGGGCGAGACGCAGCTCCTGCTGGCGGCGGTCGCCGCGCATATCGATCACCGCCACAATACCCGCAAGCGCAAGATTTCGGGGCAATTGCGCGCGCCCGAGCGGCTGCGCTTCGAGTTGAAGCGGGTCGTCGCGCTCGGCCGCGCGCGGGTCGAGGTCGAAGTCTCGCCGCGCGACGGCGGGCTCGACATCGTGTTCGCCGATGCGCGGCGGATGCGGGTCGGATTCGCCGTGGACGCCGGGTCAGCCGGTCTGGCGCGGCGACATCGACGAGCGCCCCGTCGCGGCGCAGGTCCGCCCGATCCTCAACGGCTTCGAACTCGTCCATGGCGGCTCGCAGGTCGACGCCAGGGTCTATACGGTGCGCGAAGCGCAACTCGCGAGCCTGATGATCGAGCGCAAGGGCGCGGACACTTCGAAGGCGCTGCTCTGCCCCATGCCTGGCCTCGTCAAGTCGATCGCGGTCAAGACGGGGCAGGAGGTCAAGGCGGGCGAAGCTTTGTGCATGGTCGAGGCGATGAAGATGGAGAACGTGCTGCTCGCCGAGCGCGACGTCACCATCGGCAAGATCCTGGCCAAGGAGGGCGATTCCCTCGCCGTCGACGCTGTCATCATGGAATTTGCGTAAAGTCGGGCGGGGCGGGTTCAACCGAGCCGTTCACGCTTTTTACAAGACCTCGCTCCTATCCTGACCCAGACCGGCTTGGCCCGGGATCAGGACCGCGAATATGAGCTTGCTAACCGCCGCGCCTGTGGCGCTTGGACGCCAGGGCGTCGTCGGCCGCCTCGCCGCGCTCTGGAATCGCGAACTCTCCGATAACGCTGTCAAGCTGACGGTTGCGGTCGCGGCCGCCGTCGGGGCCTCCTATGTCGTGCTTTGCCTCCGGGCGGTCGCGACGGGCGTTTACGGCTATGGCTTCGGCGACTTCTACGCGCTCTGGACCTCCGCGGTCGTCGTCCACGACGGGTCGCCGCTGTTGAACTATGACGCCGACGCGCTGCATGCGCGCCAGGTCGATCTCGGCATGAACCCGCATGGCTACAATCCATTCCCCTATCCCCCGACCTGGATGCTGGCGCTGGCGCCTCTGGGCGGCTTCAGCCTTCCCGTAGCCTTCGCGCTGTTCATGGCGCCGAGCGTGGCGCTCTATCTCTGGGCCATAGCGGGCGGGCGCGGCGGCGACTGGCGCTGGATCGCCGGCGCGTTATGCGCTCCGGCGACCGGCGTGACGCTGATTTCCGGACAGACCGGCTTTCTCTCCGGCGCGTTGATGATCGGCGGGCTGCGCCTTGCCGCCAGCCGGCCGATCCTGTCGGGGATCCTGTTCGGCCTGCTCGCGTTCAAGCCGCAACTGGGCGTGCTCGTGCCCGTCGCGCTCATCGCGGCCGGGCTTTGGCGAACGATCGCCTCGGCCGTCGCGACCGTCCTCGTCGGCGCGCTGGCCTCCAGCCTCGCCTTCGGCTTCGAGGTCTGGCCGACCTGGGCCAGGTCCATTCTCGACTATGGCGCGAGGTTCGATCTCGTCGTCGGCCTCATGCCGACGATCTACGCCAATGCGCTCGAAGCGCATGCGCCGCGGTCGGTCGCGCTCGTCGCGCAGCTCTGCGTCTCGATTCCGGTCGCGATCGTGGTCTGGCGCGCGTTCCGGGAGGGCGTGACGGAGCGGGCGCAGGCTTTGTTGCTCCTCGGCGCGTTCCTGGCGACGCCGCACGCCTTCAACTACGACATGCCGATGACGACCGCCGCCGTGCTCGCCTATCTCTTACTCCGCTACGATGGCGCCCACAGCGTCACTTTGGGCGAAGCGTTCGCGCTGATCCTGATGCTGGCCCTGCCGTTCCTGACGCTCGCGCTGCGCAGCGAGGTTCCGGCCTTCACTTGGGCGCCGCAGGCGCTGCTGTTCGTGATGCTCGCGCGCTCGAGCGCCTGGACGGCGAGCGCGCATCGTGAGCGCGCCGCCGAAGCGCCGCGGGCGCTGGCGAGCGCGAGCTAGCCGCCTTCGCTTGGGACTTGCGCGCCGGGCCGAACGGGGCCAAATTTGGTGGCGCGCGCCTATTGTCTGACGCGCTCGCCCCTTCGAGACCGCGATGACTTTTGGCCTCGCTCATTGGCTCGCCGCTCCGGCAATCTACGTTGGGTTGCTGACGATGCCGAGCGCCGTGTCCGTCGATCGTTTCGGGCCGGTCTATCCGCTCGACGCCGTCTGCCATGTCCAGTCCGAGACCGACGCGACGGGCGTCTTTCACGGCGTCGGCGTCGTCACGGAAATACAGCCGGGCGCCGGCGCGCTGACGCTCGACCACGAGGACATCGTGGGCCTCATGCCGGCCATGGTGATGATGTATCGCGTCAAGTCGCCTGAGGTCAGCAGCGGACTGAAGGTCGGCGACCGCATCGCTTTCGACCTCGACGCGAAGAGCTACACAATCCTCAGCGCCAAGGTGATATCGTCGGGGCAGTGAGGGCTTGCATTCGCGACGGGCGTCTCGATCGCGGCCTTTTCGGCTGCGATCAACTACATTCGGCCGGGATGGCGGTGCGGGGCGGGATGTCTCGGCCCTTCGAGAGCTGCTGGCGCGTCCGATCTGGAGGCTTTTATGAGGCCGAATGCGCGGCGCCTGCCGTCGCCGTCGTTCGCCTGCGTCGCGGGGCTCCGCGCCGGGCGCCGGCGCTTCGACCGAGCGGCGAGGGCCCCTAATCCGCGTTTGGCAAGATCGCCACGAAATCACGCCCTCGCGCGTTCGCCGTCGCGTGGTGACACGCCATGCAACTCGAGGGCTGGTCCTGCGAGTAGGACTCCATCGTCGTGTTGACGAGGTTGGAGTCCATACTGGCGTTGTCGTCGCTCTGATAATTCTCGCCCGGCGTGTCGGAGTCGATATGCAGGCCCGGGAAATACCGGCCGTCGTTGTCGGGCCCCGGGGGCTGCGTCACCGTCGGCCATTGGGTCGCGGTCAGCATGTAATTGGCCCAGACCGTTCCCGATATCTGAGGCAGCGCCCAATAGGCGCGGTTCATCGCCATGGTCTGCGGCCGGATCGGGTGCTTGCGCACGATCTGCATCGGCTCGGGATCGAGCCGCGGCGGATTGACGAGGCTGACCGTGCGGGCGAGCGGCGCGTCCTGTGGCGGCGCGACGTCGTTTTGCGGCAGGGCGGGGTCGTTGAATGCATAGGGCGCGCCGGCCGCGCGCGCGTCGGGTTCGCGCGCCTCGCCCTTGCCGATCGGCGGCACGTTGTCGATGTGCTCGAACGTGCTCCAGATCCATTGCGGGCGGTAGCGGGTCTTGATCGCGATATGAAGTCCGACCAGCGCAATGTCCACGCGCGAGCAAACAACCGAACCGGCCGCGCGGCTCCTGGCCACATCGACCGCCCAGGCGTCATGCACGACATAGTAGCGCGCGCGAACCGCCGGCGTGTCTGAATCATTGAGAATGCGCCAGGCGGCCTTCACAGCGATCGAGCCGATGTGGAACTGCGCCGGCGCCTCCATCGTCGGGACGTTCTCGGGGCGGTAGGCCTTGCGTTCGACGATCGTGTCGAACTCCTCCCTGTTGAAGCGGACTTCATAGCGCACGTAAGTGCGATTTCGCGCCACGAGCGGGTTCTCGAGCTTGCCTGGGGTGAAGCCGGCCTGATTGAACTCGGCGTAGGGCTCGAACGCGGCGATGATCCGTTCGCGGCTCGAGACGCTGTCGCCGCAGGGATTGCGCCCGTCATAGCGGACCCAGGGCGCCGGTTCGGCGCGTTTGCCCTCGGCGGCGGGCTGGAAGACCTCCCAGCGCGCCTTGAAAGTCTCCCAGACGCGCGGGCCCGGATCGCCCAGGCGACGCTCGCGGTCGGGCTCGCCGCGGAACTCCGGCTCCGTTCGCGCCGGCCAGTTCAGCGCGATGAAGGCGCGCCAGGAAAAATTGTCGAAGGCCGGGAATGGGTCGACTTTGGTCGAGGGCACATCGTCGATGCGATCGGGCAGGACCTTCGGCGTCTACGTCCTCGGCTCGGGCAAAGCCAGCGACCACGCAGAACAGCGCGGCGGAGAGGCCCGCCAGTACGCTGCGCAAACGCCGGGGACGCGCGTTCATGGCAAACTGGCCGCTCCCCAAGCGCGACATCGCCGGGGCGTCTCCCCTGTTCTCGGCCGCGGCGGCTGTGCGGCTTGTCTCAATGTCCCGCAGTGATGAAGGCGATGACGTCGTCTATGTCCTTCTTGCTCTTCAGTCCCGGGAACGTCATCGCCGTGGTCGGCTTGTAGCGTTTGGGATTGGCGAGGAACTGCGGCAGGTTGGCGTCGCCGATCCGGCCGGTATAGGGCAGGGCGGCGTGGCAGGTGTGGCAGATGTGCTCGAAGATCGCCTTGCCGGCGACCGCATCGCCCGCGACGGCGCTCGTGACGGAAAGCGCCATCGCGCCGAGAGGGCCGATCCGCTTGGCAAGCCACCTCCCGACCGCCGGAAACCTCATCTGTGAACGACAGGTCCGCGGATTTCGCCTGCGGGGAACTTGGTCGAGTGAAGGTTGAAATACCAGCGCCCGATCTTCAAGTCCGCCGCCTGAGTGGCGTCGATCGTCGAGGTTCCCTTGAACGGACTGGCGAGATTGCCGGGCGTGCCGACCTGGATCGGCGCGTTCTCTTCCGAGGTCGCGCCGATATAGGAAACCGGGCCATGGAAATGCGCGCCGATCGGGGGAGCGGTAAGTCCGGTATAGGAGCAGTTCCAGGTCAAGGTGTTATTGCTTGTGTCGAGACTCGCGTCGCAATGCCCCTTCGCGGGAGAATCGTTGGGTGGCACTTCTCCGCGTCCGGTCAGATCCGCGGAGAAACGAATCGTATCGGCCCGCGCGACCGCCCCCAACGCGATGAAAGCCGCGAATCCGAACGCGATCACGCCTGCCAGGTCGCGCGCTCCTGACAAAACTCCCCTCACTCCAGTCCCGACCGACATCGCTTCCTCCCATCCTCGCCGAGCGAGACGCGGTTCAATTCAGAACGCCAGCCAGGCGTAGAGGAACAGCGTGTTGTTGCCCGATGCGTTATGCGTTCCGCCGGCGCCCGGCGTGCCGATCAGTCCGTCGAAATTGTTCGATCCGCCGTAAAGCTCGAGATATCGGGTGTACTGGATGCCGATGCGGGCGTTGTAAGTCGAGTAGGGCGCGGGACTGCCGTGGCTGAACGGCGCATAGGAGAGATCGAAGATCAGCCCATTGCCGTTCGGGCTGTAGACGACGCCGGGTCCGCCGTAGAGGCCGGTGTCGAAAATCTGATCGCTGTTGCCGTTCACGCTGAAATAGCCGGCGGTAAAGCTATAGGTGTGGTCCCAAACGAACGTCCCGTTCAGCTTGAAGACATTCATGAAGTCATTGATATTGGACGCGGATCCGAGAATGAAGCTCGCGTTGAACTGCTGGCGCTCGTAGATGTCGGTCAGCTTGACGGTGACGCTGTATTTGTCGCCGTCATATTGATATTGCGAGTCGAATCCGAGATCGAGGTAATTGTCGGTCCCGTTGCCATATTGTCCGCCAGGGATCGTGCGGCCGTACAGGCCGAACGTGCCGACCTCGAGATAATGGTCGCCCCAATGCGGCTCCAACGCCAGACGCCAATAGGGAATGGCGCCGTACTGGATGTCCGGCGACGGGCCCGGCTGCATGCCAAAAACTTCCAGCGTGTTCTGGTTGTAGCCGCCGTAAGCCGTAAAGTTGGCGTAGGCGATGTCATTCCAGAAGATATAAGCGCCGACGCCGGCCACGCTCTGCGCGAGCGAGTCGATATGCGTCGGCGCCGACCGGCGGCGCGAACGCCGCGGTCCCGGAACTGAGCTGCGGGAAACCCCAGGCGTTGGTCGTGTTCCACACGTCCTCGATCGTCGGCGTGTTGTTGACGTCGATGCCGAAGAAGGTGTCCTTGCCGAACAATTGAAACGAGGTGACGTAACGGGCGTCCGACCCGTCGAACCATACCGAGCCGTCGATCGGATTGCCCGAAACCTGGATGAAAGCGCCGAGATCGCCGTAGATCTTGCCGGCGTAAAGAGCGGTCACCTGCTGCGTGGCCAGATTGTCGTTGTCCTTCAGGCCCGGCGCGGCCGGCCCGTCCTGTTTGGACTGCGTCTGCGTGAAGCCCGGCATCAGCATCGCGGCGACCGGCGGCAACGTGCTGTCGCCGCCCTGCATGGTGTAGCCGCTCAGTTTGAAGCGTCGGCCGAACGGCGTCAGTTCGGGAAACATGGTGTGGCAGGCCGCGCAGGGCTGGCCGGTCTGGCGCGCGAAACTCGGCACCGCTTGAGCGGGCGCCGCTGCGAACAGCGACGCAAACGCAAAGACTGCGGCGACAGCCCACAAAGGTCGAATCGAGGCGGCTATATCACGTATACACTCTGTATAGATTCGGCGCACAGTATAGTTTCGCCGCATCGTTCCGCCCCCTCAATTGTCTTACAATATTCGCCGGGTTTCGATTGAATTTCTTCACCGAATCCCAGCGTATTTTTGATTCGAATACGTCCGCTTCAACTGAAAGCGATTTCATACCGAAGCGTTTAACAATTGGTTAGTCAAGTCTTAGGCTTTTTTCACCCAGAGCTTGCACCAGCCGGTCGGCGAAATCTCGCCTGTGACCGACTTGCAGGACTTCGGCGCGATGAACAGATTGCAGCCGTCGCATTGCTTTCCGTCCTTGGGCGTCGCCTGGTAGGAGACCGCGGTCGGCGGCAGGCCTGCGGCTTCGGCGCTTCCCAGCGCGAGCCATGGCCCGGCGCCGGCGGCGGCGATCAGGACGGTGCGGCGGCTGATGAGTTTTGTGACTTCTGACGACATGACGTTCTCTTCCCCGTTCCTTCGCATATCGACCGTCCTTCACGCTGTCGCGCTGACGGACCGATCTCGGCCCTCGGGACGTCTGACCGTCCCGATTTTCGACAACGCAATCGATTGCACGAAGTTGCGGCGAGTCCCTTGCGCGAAATCAAACTCTTAGAGGGATGGCTGCGCCGAAATTTGCCTTACGCCTTGATTTTGCATAGACAGAGCCCAATTCGCTCGCAACGTGCGCGAGGCGCTTCAAACCGATGGCTCCGAGGCCCGCCCCGCGGCGGTCCAACGGCCGAATGTCGGCTCTTTTTGCCAACTCGAAGGTCGAACCGGCGGGAAAGGCCGCTGCGGCTCGCTTTCGGCGCGCGAGCGTGGTAACGCCCTCGCCCTCGAGCGCTGCTGCGCGTTCCCAGACCCTGAGCCGCGTATTTTGAGACGGATCGATGAGCGATATTTTCCAGGAAGTCGATGAAGAAGTCCGCCGCGACAAGGCCGCGGAATTCTGGACCAAATATCAGAACGTCATCTTCGCCATCGCCGTGCTGGTCGTCCTGGCCACGGCCGGCTATCGCTTCTATCAGTACCGCCAGTTGCAGGCCGCCGAGGCCGCCGGAGCGGCGTTCCAGGATGCGCTGAAGCTCGTCCACGACGGCAAGACCTCGGAGGCCCAGGCCGCGCTCGCCAAGCTCGTCGCCGACGCGCCCGCGGGCTATCGCGTGCTTGGGCGCTTCGTCGCCGCCGCCGAGCTCGCCAAGAGCGACCCGAAGGCGGGCGCCGCCGCCTTCGACCTGCTCGCCAACGACGGCTCGCTCGATCCTCTGTTCCGCGAGGCGGCGCGGCTGCGCGCGGCTTTGGCGCGGCTCGACGCGGGCGATGTCGACGCCGCCAAGGGCGCGCTGGAAGTGCTGGCCGGCCCGACCGGCATCTACCGCCAGACCGCGCGCATGACGCTCGGCGCCCTCGCCATCCAGGCCAAGGACTACGCCGCGGCGGGCAAGTGGCTCGATCTCGTCGTCGCCGACCCCGACGCGCCGGCTGCGGAGCGGCGCAGCGCGGAAACGCTGCTCGGCGTCGTCGCTTCGAACGCGCCGGCGGCCAAGTGAGGGTTCGTTTCTTGGTTCAGGTCTCGTGAGCGGCAAGGTCGCGATCATCGGGCGCCCGAACGTGGGCAAGTCGACGCTGTTCAACCGGCTGGTCGGCCGCAAGCTCGCGCTGGTCGACGATTCTCCGGGCGTCACGCGCGACCGGCGCGAAGGCGAGGCGCGGCTCGGCGACCTCGAATTCACGGTCGTCGACACCGCCGGCCTCGAAGAGGGCGACGCGGCGACGCTCGCCGGGCGGATGCGCGCGCAAACCGAGGCCGCGCTCGCCGATTGCGACGCCATCCTGTTCGTCATCGACGCGCGCGCCGGGCGTTACGCCGAGCGACCGCCATTTCGCGCAGGCGGTCCGCCGCGCGGACAAGCCGATCGTCCTGCTCGCGAACAAGGCCGAGGGCCATGCGGCGCGCGAGGGCGTGAACGACGCCTATACGCTCGGCCTCGGCGAGCCGATCCCCTTCTCGGCCGAGCACGGCGAGGGCTCCAGCGATCTCTACGACGCCTTGCGCGCGGTGTTGCCCGCCGCGGCGCGTCTCGATCCCGACGAGGTGGAAGAGCCGCCGCCGCTCGAACTCGGCGAAGAGGAGGACGGCAACGAGGCCGATCCGACGCAAGCCGCTGCGCATCGCCGTGCTCGGCCGCCCGAACGCCGGCAAATCGACCCTGCTCAATCAATTGCTCGGGCAGGAGCGTCTGCTGACCGGGCCGGAGCCCGGCCTCACCCGCGACAGCATCGGGCTCGAGACGACCTGGCGCGAGCGCAAGCTCAAAGTGTTCGACACCGCCGGTCTGCGCCGGCGCGCGCGCATCACCGAGAAGCTGGAGAAGCTCGCGGTCGCCGACGCGCTGCGCGCGGTGCGTTTCGCCGAGGTGGTCATCCTGCTGCTCGACGCGACGATCCCGTTCGAAAAGCAGGACCTGACGCTCGCCGATCTGGCCGAGCGCGAAGGCCGGGCGGTCGTGATCGGGCTCAACAAATGGGACCTGATCGAGAACAAGAGCCTGATGGCGCAGAAGCTGCGCGCCGAGGCCGACCGTCTGTTGCCGCAATTGCGCGGGGTGCGCGTCATTCCCGTTTCCGGCCTGACCGGCGCGCATCTCGACAAGCTGATGGAAGCCGTCATCGCGACGCACGAACTCTGGAACACGCGCATCTCCACCGGTCGGCTCAACCGCTGGCTCGCGCCGGTGATCGACGCGACCCCGCCGCCCGCGGTGTCCGGCCGGCGGGTCAAGATCCGCTACATGACCCAGCCGAAGGCGCGCCCGCCGCTGTTCGTGCTGTTCGGCAATCACGTCGATTCGATTCCCGAGAGCTACAAGCGCTTCCTCGCCAACGGATTGCGCGAGACCTTCGGGCTTCTACGGCGTGCCGATGCGAATCTCGATGCGCGGCGGGGGGCCAAATCCCTACGCGCCGAAGGGCCGCAAAGGCTAGGCCCAGGGGGCGGCCGGGAGGCTTGTCGACGCTGTCTCGACAGCGCCGCACAAGCATGGCAGGTGTTCGCGCCGCCGCCTTGAACGTGGCGGTTGGAGTCAGCGGATCATGGACCATCCGATAAACATTTCGCCGCTCGCCGGCCGCGTCGTCGTGCGCTGGCGCGGCCAGACGATCGTCGACACGAAAAGCGCCGTCGAATTGCGCGAAGCTTCGTATCCCCCGGTGATTTACGTCCCGCGCGCGGACGCCGACATGCGCTTTTTCGAGCGCAGTGCGCGCCAGACGACGTGCCCCTACAAAGGCGTCGCGAATTATTTCAGCTTGCGCTCCGGCGAGGCCGTCGACGCGCATGCGGTTTGGACGTATGAGGCGCCCAAACCTGGGGTCGAGGCGATCCGCGAACGGCTTGCCTTCTATCCCGACAAGGTCGAAATCCAGCGCGAGACGGTCTGAGCCGCAAGATGTCGAGAGAAGAATTCAAAGCCGCGCGCGATCTGCTGCTCGCGCTGCGCGAGAACTATGATTTCGCCCGCTCGGGGTTCAAATGGCCGCGTCCCCGGCGTTTCAACTGGGCGCTCGACTGGTTCGACGCCGAGCTCGCCGCCGGCGAGCACGGCGCGCGGCTGGCCTTGAAGATTCTCGGCGACGACGTCGAGGCCTACAGCTTCGCCGAACTCTCCGCCGCGTCCAACCGGGTCGCCAACGGCCTGCGCGGGCTCGGGGCGAGGCGCGGCGACCGGCTCTTGTTGATGCTCGGCAATGTCGCGCCGCTGTGGGTGTCGATGCTCGCGGCGATCAAGCTCGGACTCGTCGTCATTCCCGCCACCACGATGCTTGCGGGCGCCGACATCGCGGACCGGCTCTCGCGGGGCCGGGCGCGCTTCGTGATTGCGGACGCGGCGGACGCGCACAAGTTCGAGGGGCAGGGGGAAGGCGCGACGCGGATCGCGCTGGGCGCCGCGCCGCCGGGCTGGCGCGAATATTCCGCGCTGCTGAAGGCCTCCGCCGTCTTCAGCCCGGACGGGCCGACGCCGGCCGACGATCCGATGCTGCTCTACTTCACGTCAGGCACCACCGCGCGGCCCAAGCTCGTGCTGCACAGCCATGCGAGCTATCCGATCGGCCATCTCTCGACCATGTTCGGGCTCGGGCTTAAGCCGGGCGACGCGCATTTCAATATTTCCTCGCCCGGCTGGGCCAAGCACGCCTGGTCGAGTTTCTTCGCGCCCTGGAACGCGGGCGCCGCGATCGTCGCGCTCGCCAAAAGATTCGATCCGCGGGCGGTCCTCGACGATCTCGTGGCGCACGAGATCACGTCGTTCTGCGCGCCGCCGACCGTTTGGCGCCAGCTCATCCAGCTCGATCTGAAACAATGGAAGGTCGGGCTGCGCGAGGCCAATTCGGCGGGCGAGCCGCTCAATCCGGAGGTGATCGACCGGGTCGCGGCGGCCTGGGGCCTGAGCCTGCGCGATTCCTACGGTCAGACCGAGACCACGATGATGATTGGAAATGCGGTCGGGCAGCGCGTCGTCGCCGGTTCGATGGGTCGGCCGCTGCCGGGATATCCGCGTCGTCCTGCTCGATCCCGAGGGCCTGGAATCCGACCAGGGCGAGATCGCGATCCCGCTCAACGCGCGCCCGGTCGGCCTGATGCAGGGCTACCAGGACGACGAGGGCAATCTCAAGCCGATCGAAGGCGCCTATTACCGCACCGGCGACGTCGCGGCGCGCGACGCCTCGGGCTACATCACCTATGTCGGGCGCGCCGACGACGTATTCAAATCGAACGACTATCGCCTGAGCCCGTTCGAACTGGAGAGCGCCTTGATCGAGCACGGCGCGGTCGCCGAGGCCGCCGTCGTGCCCGCGCCCGATCCGCAGCGCCTCACGATCGCCAAGGCCTATGTCACGCTCGCCGCCGGGCGCGAGCCGACGCGGGAGACCGCCTTGGACATTTTCAGGTTCCTGAAAGACCGGCTCGCGCCGTTCAAGCGCATCCGTCGGATCGAATTCAGCGACCTGCCCAAGACCATCTCCGGCAAGATCCGCCGCGTCGAGCTGCGCCACCGCGAAGACGCGCTGGCCGGCAGGAACGAGAGGGCGCCGGCGGAGTTCCGGATCGAGGATTTCCCGGAGCTGGGTTAGCCGCCTGACGCAGCCGGGCTCGCCGAGCCCGGCCGCCGCGACGCTCGGCCCGGGTCGGCGACCCGGACGCGGGAAGCGTGCTTACATCGCCTTCAGCATGCCGTGGCCCTTCGGCGTCATCATGCCTTCGCAGGTGCCCTTGGCGACATATTTCCAGTGCGCCGGATCGTAATCGACCGTCGAGGTGCCCGCGCAGCTCGTGCCGGCGCCGGCGGCGCAGTCGTTCTTGCCGGCGAGGGCGACGCCGTAGCACTTGTCGGCGCCGGGCTGCGCCGGAGCAGGGCCGGCCTTGGCGGCGGTGGCGAGCGCGAGCGCCGCGGCGAGCGAACCGGCGAGGGCGGCGGAGGCGAAGACCGTCTTGTTGGACATGGGCGTATTTCCCTTTTGAGATCAAAGAATTGAGTTTGAGCGTCGGCTCCTCGCCGGGCCCGCCGGCCGAACTCTCGGCCTTGCATAGAGCCATTCGCCAGAGCCAGCCGGCGGTTACGTCCGATAGCGATCACGAAGCCGTGATCGATGTGCTCGGCTTGCCCTTTTGCCCCTGTTGGGGTCATTAGGCGGACCCTTGCGGCCCCGGCGCCGCAGCAATTCGACGCGTCTTCGCAAACCGAGTTCGAGCCCATGCGCCTCTCCCGCTATTTCCTCCCGATCCTGAAGGAAACCCCGAAGGAGGCGGAGATCGTCTCGCATCGGCTGATGCTGCGCGCGGGCATGGTCCGGCAGGAGAGCGCGGGCATCTACGCCTGGCTGCCGCTCGGGCTGCGCGTGTTGCAGAAGATCGAGGGGATCGTGCGCGAGGAGCAGAACCGAGCGGGCGCGATCGAGCTGCTGATGCCCACGATCCAGTCGGCGGACCTTTGGCGCGAATCCGGCCGTTACGACGATTACGGCAAGGAAATGCTGCGGATCAAGGATCGGCACGAGCGCGACATGCTGTTCGGGCCGACCAACGAGGAGATGATCACGGAGATCTTTCGCGCCAATGTGCGCTCCTACAAGGATCTGCCGCTCAACCTCTACCATATCCAGTGGAAGTTCCGCGACGAGGTGCGCCCGCGCTTCGGCGTGATGCGCTCGCGCGAATTCCTGATGAAGGACGCCTATTCGTTCGATCTCGACGCGGCCGGCGCGCGCCATTCCTACAACAAGATGTTCGCGGCTTATTTGCGCACCTTCGCGCGGCTGGGGCTGACCGCGATTCCCATGGTCGCCGACACCGGGCCGATCGGCGGCGACCTCAGTCACGAGTTCATAATCCTGGCGACGACCGGCGAGAGCGAGGTCTTTTGCCACAAGGAATACCTGAATTTCGCTCCGCCGCCCGAGGATGTCGATTTCGACAGCGTCGGCGCGATGCAGGGCGTGTTCGACAAATGGACTTCGCTCTATGCGGCGACATCGGAGAAACATGACGCCGCGGCATTCGAGAAAATCGATGAAGCGGCGCGCATTTCCGCACGCGGGATCGAAGTCGGCCATATTTTCTACTTCGGGACCAAGTATTCCTTGCCGATGAAGGCCGTCGTCAACGGCCCCGACGGCAAGGAACACCATGTGCACATGGGCTCCTACGGCATAGGTCCGAGCCGCCTTGCGGCGGCCCTGATCGAAGCCAACCACGACGAGGCGGGCATGAAATGGCCGTCGGCCGTGGCGCCGTTCGACGTCGGGATCGTCAATCTCAAGGTTGGCGACGCCGCCTGCGACGGAGCCTGCGCCAATCTGCGCAGCGCGCTCGGCGCGGCCGGACTCGAGACCCTGTATGACGACCGGGACGAGCGACCCGGCGCGAAATTCGCGACGATGGATCTGATCGGCCTGCCGCATCAGGTCATCGTGGGCCCCAAGAGCCTCGCCGACGGCAAGGTCGAGGTCAAGGATCGCCGCACAGGCGAGCGAGAACTCGTGAGCGTCGACGCCGCCATTGCGCGGTTCGCCGGGAAGGCGTCGGGATGATGGCGGGCGCCGGGATGGAGCGGAGGGTTCGGCGGTTCGTCCGCGCTGCGGTAGAGGGGTCTGGGGCGAGGGGTCGCGCAGAATGCCGAATCCCGCGGCGCGCCCCGTCATCGCGCGCCTCGCGCCGCTTTCTCCTGCACAAAGCGAAGGAGAGACAATGACTGCCGCCGCGGTCGAGACCGCTCCTGCAGCTTCCCGTGCGCCGCGCTCGACGCGGCCGTTCGCCGCGTTCGAGTGGATGGTCGCCCTGCGATATCTGCGCGCGCGGCGGGCGCATGGCTCAGTCTCCGTGATTGCCGGGTTTTCCTTCGCCGGCATCGTGCTCGGCGTCGCCGCGCTGATCGTCGTGATGGCGGTCATGAACGGCTTTCGCCACGATCTGATGGACAAGATGATCGGCCTCAACGGCCATATCTTCCTGCAGGGCGTCGAGACGCCGCTGACCGATTACGATGCGGTCGCCCAGCGCGTCGCCAAGGTTCCCGGCGTCACGCTCGCCATGCCGCTGGTCGAGGGCCAGGCCTTCGCCTCCTCGCCCTACGGCCAGGGCGGCGCGCTGGTGCGCGGCGTTCGCGAGGCGGATCTGAAGCGCCTGCCCGGCGTCGGCGGACATGTCATCCAGGGCACGCTGGACGGTTTCGACAGCGCTGGCGGCGTCGCGATCGGCGCCAAGCTCGCCGAGCATCTCAGCCTGCGCGTCGGCGACAAGATCACCATCATCGCCCCGCACGGCGCTCAGACGCCATTCGGCGTGACGCCGCGCATGAAGGGCTATGTGGTCGATGCGATCTTTCAGGTCGGCATGGCGACTTTCGACGGCACCTTCATTTTCATGCCGCTCAGCGAGGCGCAGGCGTTCTTCAACCAGGACGGTCAGGCCAGCGTGATCGAGGTCTATGTCGACGATCCCGACCATATCGACGCCATGCGCGACCAGATCGCCAAGATCGAACAGCGCCCGATGATCGACACCGACTGGCGCCAGCTCAACAAGAGCTTCTTCGACGTGCTCGCGGTCGAAGCGAACGTGATGTTCTCCATTCTGACGCTGATCGTATTGGTCGCCGCGCTCAACATCATCTCCGGCCTCATCATGCTGGTGCAGGACAAGGCGCGGGCGATCGCGGTGCTGCGCACGATGGGAGCGACGCGCGGCGCGATCATGCGCATCTTCCTGATCACGGGCGCGACGATCGGCGTCGTCGGAACGTTTTGCGGTCTAATCCTCGGCCTCCTCGTCGCGCACAACGTCGAGCCGATCCGCAAGGGGCTCAGCTGGCTGCTCGGCGTAAACCTGTTTCCGTCCGAGTTCTATTTCCTCTCGCAATTGCCCTCGCGCGTCGACGCCCACGACGTCATCGCCGTCGTCGCGATGGCGCTGTTCCTCTCGATCGCCGCCACGATCTATCCCTCCTGGCGCGCCGCGCGGCTCGATCCGGTCGAGGCCCTGCGCTATGAATGACGCGATGGCCGCCCCCGCGCTCTGGCTCGACAATATCTCGCGCCGCTACGGCAAGGGCGACACCACGATCGAGGTGCTCAACGGCGCCGATCTCGCGCTCTGGGCGGGCCAGTCGGTCGCGCTGATAGCGCCTTCGGGCGCCGGCAAGTCGACCCTGCTGCATCTGGCCGGATTGCTGGAGAGTCCCGACGAGGGCGAGGTGCATGTCGCCGGCGCGCCGACCTCCGCCATGAGCGACGATCAGCGCACCGCGCTCCGGCGCTCCGAGATCGGCTTCGTCTATCAGTTCCATCACCTGCTGCCGGAGTTCTCGGCGGCCGAGAACATCATGCTGCCGCAGATGGTCGCCGGCCTGCCGCGCGCCGAGGCCGAGACGCGCGCGCGCCAGTTGCTCGACTATCTCGGCCTCGGGGCGCGTGCGCGCCATCGGCCCACGGAGCTGTCAGGCGGCGAACAGCAGCGCGTCGCGATCGCTCGCGCGCTCGCCAACGCGCCGCGCGTGCTGCTCGCCGACGAGCCGACCGGAAATCTCGATCCCAAGACCGCCGATCACGTGTTTGACACGCTTGCCGAACTCGTCCGCGCCAGCCGCGTCGCCGCCTTGATTGCGACGCATAATCTCGACCTCGCCTCGCGCATGGACCGAAGAGTCACCCTGCGCGAGGGCCGCGTTGTCGAGATGGATTGAGGTCGAGCGGTATATTGGCGCGCAATGACCGAAAGGGCGCGCCTCAGAATCGGATCGTCGGCCCGGCCGAAACTATGAAATTCTGCATCCGATAATTCGGTATCGTCGAATTCGTGTGCAAATATTGCACGTTCGTCGTGAAGCCGAGCCTCTGGAAAAATGTCGTATCCAGGGTCAGGCCGACGCGCCATTGCCTGTCGACCCGGGTGACGTCGGGATTGACGAGCGGATCCGGCTCCGCATAGGGCGTGTAGGAAAAGCCGGCCGACGGGGTGAGCGCCCAGAGCGAACCGGTTTGAGCCCATTGCGGCGCCGTGAAGCTGTAGGGCAGCGAGACATCGAACGAAACGTCGTGAAAGGCGTAGGGCTCGTAGCTCGCGTTCGCATCGGCCAAGGCGAGGCGAGCCTGCCAGTTGAGACCCAGTTTGGCCGAAACCAGCCCGGATCCGAAGGCATAGCCGATCCATTCGCCGCCGGTCTGACCCGCCGCAGTGGGATAGTTGTCGCTGTTGTAGAACCAGCGATCACGGTACTCGAAGCCCGGCGCGATCGTCAGAGATTCGTTGACTGGCCAGCGCAGCGCAATGCCGCCGCCCAGCGTGCTGAGATAATCGGCGTTGCCGAGCGTCATCGCATTGCCGAGGGCATAGGGATGAATGCTCGGACCGCCGTAGCCGTTCAGACCGATGCGCGGCCCGGTCTGCAATTCGACGAGGCCGAGATTGAGGCTCGTGACCTTGAACTGTTGCGAATAATAGGTGACGAGATCAGCCTCCCAGCCGTCGCCGCGCTGATCGCCGAAATCGTAGAAATAATGCGCAGTCGCAAGGCCGAACGCGTTCCAGTCCGGCGTTTGCTGGAACTGCGGCGAGAGCAGCGCGTTCTGGCCGAGCGCGAACACCGTGGAACTCTCCGGTCCGGCGTTGGCGTTGCTCTGGTAGCGCAGACCGACCTGCCCGAAAGCGCTGAACTGGTTGGTTGAGAGCACGCGGTCGACGGCTTCGTTGTAGGTGATGACCTCCGCGCGGACGTCCTCGGGCAGATCCTTATAGGCGAGGACGGCGTTGAAGTAGCTGCGCGCCATTTCATAGGAATGCAGGTGGAAGTAGAGCACGCCGAGCTCAAGCTTCACGCGCGGCAGGTCGGGATTGTAATAGAGCATGCGCTCGAGCGCGCCGATCGCCGCCTCGTAGTCGCCGAGATCGGACTGAATCGAGGCGTAGCGGAAGGCCGCGTCGAGGTCGTTGGGCTTTTCGAGCAGGCGCTTGAACAGCAGGTCCGCCTCTGTCCGCTTGTCCTCGTCGGAAGTGGAAGACGAAGACGCGGGCTGGGCGGAAGCGGATTGATCCGGCGCGGGCTGCGGCGGCGCCGATTGCGGTTGCGCAGCCTGCGCGGGCAGGGTTTGCGGCGCCGGCGCGGTCTGGGCGTGCGCAACAGAGGCGTGCGCGAGCGTCAGCGCGACGGCCGCCGTCGCAGAAAGGCTCTGCGACAGACAAAACCGTGCGGCCACGCAACGCGCCGCCCGCGCGCCGTGGCCGAACGAACGCGCCGCTGGGGTTCCCAGGACCGTGCAGCGAATGGCAGCTCTCTTGAAAATAATTCCCGCCCGAATCAGCATTCGCAGACATTAATCCGCGAACAAAGAAGCTCTCAATGGTTAACAATTGCCGCAAGGCGGTCGGAATGGCAATAGTGTCGCCGGCGCGGCGGGCTTTCGACGCGGAGCTCGCTTATGGACAACGATAAATATAAGTGAATTTGACTCCGAATTATTCCCGACGCTTATTCGATGCGTCCGCCGCTTGCTCGGCCCTAATCCCAACGCACGCAGCAAATGCGCGCAAAGCGCCTAGGGGTTGGGGTCCCCGTTCTTGGCGCTCGCGCTCAAGACCAATCCCGCCAACGCGCCTTCAAATCTGCTCGACGGCCTTCACCTCGGGCAGGAAGTGTTTGAACAGGTTCTCGATGCCGTGCTTCAGCGTGGCGGTCGAGGAGGGGCAGCCGGAGCAGGCGCCCTTCATGCCGAGATAGACAGTGCCGTCCCGGAAACCCTTGAACACGATGTCGCCGCCGTCGCCCGCGACGGCGGGACGCACACGGGTCTCGATCAGCTCCTTGATCGTCTCGACGATCTCCGAATCGGCCGGATTAAAGAATTCATCGCTCTTGGCGCTCGCGGCGCCCGTCAGGATCGGCGACCCGGAGAGGAAGAATTCGGTTACGACGCCGAGCACGGCCGGTCGCAGGTGCTGCCACTCGCCTTCGCTCTTGGTGACCGAAATGAAATCGGGCGCGAAGAACACGCCGGTGACGCCGGGCAGCTCCATCAGCGCCTTGGCGAGCGGCGAGCGCTCGGCCTCGTCGGGCGTGACCGCCTCGAACGTGCCGCCGTCCAATACCGGCCGTCCGGGCAGAAACTTCAGCGTCGCCGGATTCGGGGTGGCTTCCGTCTGGATGAACATGGGCTTGATCCCTTCGATCGTGCCGTCTGAGATAGGCCCGAGGGACGTCGCGCGCAAGTCGCAACGCCCCATCTCATTTCTCGCGCGCCAAGACGCCAAAAACGATTTCCCGCCGTCGCCGCGAGGCGCTAGATGTGCGCGATCCAGAAGGGCGATGGCATGGCCGGTTTCGTTCACGTTGCGGAAATCCAGCTCGAGCGGCGCGCATGAGCGGCCCGTTTCGCACCTCGGCGGGCGGCCGCATAGACCGGACCCGGACGATCGGCTTCAGCTTCGACGGCAGGCGCTACGCCGGATTCGCCGGCGATACGCTGGCCACCGCCTTGCTCGCCAACGGCGTCCATCTGATGGGCCGCTCGTTCAAGTATCACCGCCCGCGAGGCGCGATTTCGCTCGGCTCGGAGGAGCCGAACGCACTTGTCGCGCTCGACGCCGGCAAGGGCCGCATCACGCCGAACCTGCGCGCGACCCAGATCGAGCTCTACGAGGGCCTGACGGCGCGTTCGCAAAACGCCTGGCCGTCGCTGCAATTCGACGCCCTCGCGGTCAACGGGGCGCTGTCGGCCTTCTTCCCCGCCGGATTCTACTACAAGACCTTCATGCAGCCCCGGGGCGCCTGGGAAACGATCTATGAGCCGTTCATCCGCCGCGCGGCGGGACTGGGCGTAGCCCCGGGAGAGCCCGATCCCGACCATTACGCCTTCGAGCACCGTCATTGCGAAGTTGCGGTCGTCGGCTCGGGACCGGCGGGGCTCGCGGCGGCGCTGGGCGCGGCGCGAGCGGGAGCGCGCGTCGTCCTGTTCGATGAACAGCCCGAATTCGGCGGATCGCTGCTGGCCGAGACGCGCGCCGAGATCGACAGCAAGAGCGCGGCCGACTGGGTCGCGCAGGCGATCGCGGAACTTGCGGCTTCGCCCGGCGTGACGCTGCTGCCGCGCACTCAGGTCTTCGGCTATTACACCGGCAACTTTCTTGCCGCCCAGCAGCGGCTGACCGATCATCTGGCGAATCCGGATCCCCGGCTGCCGCGCGAGCAACTCTGGCAGGTTCGCGCCAAACACGTCATCCTGGCGACCGGCGCGCACGAGCGTCCATTGGTGTTCCCCGACAACGATCGGCCGGGCATCATGCTGGCCGAATCCGCACGCGCGCTCGCTGTCCGCTACGGCGTGCGGCCGGGACGCAAGATCGTGGTCGCGACCTCGCATGACGGCGGCTATCGCGCCGCGCTCGATCTTGCAGAGGCCGGCTGCGAGATCGCCCTGATCGCGGATTCGCGGGCGAGCGCCGAAGGCCACTGGCCCGAGGCGGCGCGCAACGCCGGGCTGCGGATCGAGATGGCGACGGCGATTCTGGGTTCGCGCGGCGGCCTGCGCGTGACCCATGCGCTGGTCGGAAAGTTCTGGTCGGACGGTTCGCCGGGCAAGCCGAGCGAGATCGCCTGCGATGCGATCGCGATGAGCGGGGGGTGGACGCCGAGCGTGCATCTCTTTTCGCAATCGCGCGGGAAGCTCGTCTTCGACGAACCGACGCGCACTTTCCTGCCCGGCGCGTGCGCGCAGGCGCAGACCAGCGTCGGCGCTTGCCGTGGCGTGTTCGATCTGGCCGCAGCGCTCGCCGAGGGCGCCCGCGCGGGCGCCGAGGCCGCGGGCGGCGCGGTGGGCGAGCCGCCCCGCGTCGAGGGCGCGTTTTTCTCTCACGGCGGGACGCTCGGAATGCGTGGCGCCGATGGAGGACGCGGAACTCTCCAAAGCCTTCGTCGATTTCCAGAACGACGTCACGGCGCGCGACATTCGGCTCGCGACGCGCGAAGGCATGCGCTCGATCGAGCATATCAAGCGCTACACCACGACCGGCATGGCGACTGACCAGGGCAAGAGCTCGAACATGAACGCGCTCGCGATCGCCGCCAAGTCGCTGGGCAAGCCGATCGCCGAGGTGGGCCTCACCACATTTCGGTTGCCCTATACGCCCGTCACCTTCGGCGTCTTCGGCGGGCTCTCGCGCAAGCAGATGTATGATCCCGTTCGCGAGACGCCGATCCATTCCTGGTACGCGCAAAAAGGCGCTGTCTTCGAGGAGGCGGGACTCTGGAAGCGCGCCTCGCGCCTGCCGCTCGCCAGCGAGAGCAAGGAAGACACGGTCAGGCGCGAATGCCTGACGACGCGCTCGCACGCCGGCGTCATGGATGCCTCGACGCTGGGCAAGATCGAGGTCGTCGGCCCCGACGCCGCCGAATTTCTCAACCGGCTCTATATCAATTCCTTCACCAAACTCGCGGTCGGGCGCTGCCGCTACGGGCTGATGCTGAACGAGATGGGATTCGTCTACGACGACGGCGTCGTGATGCGGCTCGCCGAGGACCGCTTCCACATCACGACGACAACGTCCGGCGCCGCGCATGTCTTCGCGGTCATGGAGGACTACCGGCAGACCGAATGGACCGAGTTGAAGGTCCAGTTCACTTCAATCACCGAGCAATATGCGACCATCGCGATCAACGGCCCGCAGGCGCGCAACATCCTGGAGCCGCTGGTGTCGGGCGTCGACTTGTCGAGCGCGGCCTTCCCGCACATGAGCGTGCGCGAGGGGCGCATTTGCGGCGTGCCGATGCGGCTTGCCCGCGTCAGCTTCACCGGCGAGTTGGGATTCGAGGTCAACGTGCCCAGCGACTACGGACTTTCGATCCAGGAGGCGATCTGGGCCGAGGGCGAGAAACGCGGCGCCTGCGCCTATGGCCTGGACGCGCTGCTGGTCTTGCGCGCGGAAAAGGGCTTCATAGTCGTCGGCCAGGAAACCGACGGCACGGTCACGGCCGACGATCTCGGCATGGGCAAGATGGTCGCGATGAGCAAACCCGATTTCATTGGAAAGCGTTCGCTCATTCTGCCCGACCTCCGGCGCGAGGGCCGCAAGCAACTCGTCGGTCTGATGCCCGACGACCCCGCTCAGGCGCCCGACGAGGGCGCTCAGATCGTGGCCGAGGTCTCGCCGATGCAGGGGACGCCGGCGCTCGGCCACGTCACCTCGTCCTACATGAGCCCGACGCTCGGGCGCTCGTTCGCGATGGCCCTCGTCGTCGACGGCCGCGCCCGGATGGGCCAGACGCTGTACGCGACCGGCATGGAGGGCGCGCTGCCGGTCAAGATCGTCGAGCCGGCGTTCTACGACAAGGAGGGTCAGCGCCTTGACGCTTGAAGCGATACGCCGCTCGCCATTGGATGGGCGCGCCCTGCCGAACGGCGAGAAGGTTCACGCGAGCGTGCGGCCCGACGCGACGCGGCTGCTGTTGCGCGGCGGCGCGGATGTGGTCGGCCCGGTCGGCGCGGCGTTCGGCGTCGTTCCGCCGACGCGCCCGCTCGGCTCGGCCAGAGAAAACGGGCGCGCCGCGTTGTGGCTCGGACCGGACGAATGGCTGCTCATCGCGGAGGATCGGCCGGCCGATCTGTTCGCCGGTCTCGAAGCCGCGCTCGGCGGCGCGTTTCATACCCTGGTTGACGTCTCGCACCGCCAGGTCGCGATCGACCTCTCGGGTCCCGGCGCGGCGCGCGTCCTGTCGGCGGGCGTCCCGCTCGACATGGACCTGGTGGGATTCCCCGTCGGCATGGTCGCTCGCACATTGCTGATCAAGGCGGAGATCACGCTTTGGCGGCGGGAGGAGACGCGGTTTCGGATTGAGGTCGCCCGCTCGTTCGCCGCCTATGTCGCGGCGGCGCTGGATCAGTCGGCGCGGGATCAGGAGCTGGCGTAGGGGCGCCATCCGTTATGCGTTTCCTTTCCCCTCATTTGTCGAGATCCACGATCACCTGTTCCAACCCGATCGGCGAGATCTGCAGTAAGCTGGTGTAGGGCTGGCTGAGCTCCATGATCAGGAAAAGCGCGCTCGCGACCGCGCATGAGCCCAGCGCGAGCGTGACGAGCGTCGTCGGGTTGGCGCGCGAGAGCAGGCCGAAACCGCAGAAGAGCAGGCACGACCACGCGACGACGGTGATGATCAACGGCCAGGAAATCGGGTCGCCCAATTGCAACGACATCAGAAGCCGCGTCTCCCCGATCTGCCCGTAATGAGCGCCGGCGGCGGCGAGCAATTGGCGTTGCGCGTCTGTCGTCGGATGCAGGCTGGTGAGGAACTTGCTCATCGAGTCCATGTTCTTGTAGGAGGCTTCGTAGGCCTGCGACTTCGAAGTCCTCGTCGCCCCAGAACTGCTCGTGCGCCCAGACGATTTCGGTGCGCAGCAAGTCGCGTCCGTGCTCGGCCTCGGGCCCGTATTGTTTGAGCTCCAGGTCGAATTCGAGGGCGCGCGCGGACAGGAGCTGCAGTTCCGTCTTCTGCGTGGTTGTCACGCCATAGGCGGTCCAGATCAGCAGTCCGAGCACCAGCGCGAGCAGCAGCGTCACCAGACCCACGACGCCGCCGATGATGTCGCGCGATCGGTCCGACGTGTGCGCCTCGGGCAGGACTTTTTGCAGAACGAGCCCGATTCCGCCGAAGGCGAAGATCAGGGCGGCGATTCCGGCGGCGATGGCAAGCGTAGGCATGGCGGTCCCCCTCGATCGCCATTCGTCGCACGGATGCCGATGTTACAGCCAGAGGCGCGGCGCCCGAAATTTCGCGAGCGCCGCTTGCGCGATGTCCCGGGAGCTACGGACTTCGTTTGCCTTCGCGGCCCGGGCGCGCCACTCTGGCGGCCGGCCTCCCCGGCGGGTCCCCATGATCAGCGTCTTCGAACTCTTCAAGATCGGCGTCGGCCCCTCGTCCTCGCACACGGTCGGGCCGATGAAGGCGGCCCTTGCCTTCGCCCGGGCCTTGCCGACTGAGCGGGTGGCGCGGGTGAGGGCGACCCTGTTCGGGTCGCTCGCCTTCACCGGCAAGGGCCACGCGACCGATCGGGCGGTGCTTATCGGGCTCGCGGGCGAAGCGCCGGACACGCTGGACGCCGACCGCGCCGACGCGCTGATCGCGGACGCGCTGAGCCGGCATGTCCTGCCGCTGGCCGGGCGGCGCGAGATCCGCTTCGATCCGTCCGCCGACATCGTATTCGATTTCGTCTCCGCGCCGCCGCGTCATCCCAACACGATGAAATTCGCTGCGTTCGACCCCTCGGGGGCCTTGGTCGCCGAGGAGACTTGGCTCTCGATCGGCGGCGGGTTCATCCTGCGCGAGGGCGATGAGGGCGACGTGGCGGGGCAGGGGCGCGATTATCCCCATCCGTTTCGCAACTCTGTCGACCTTCTCGTCCTGGCCAAGTCGCAGGGCATGACGATCGGCGAGTTGATGCGCGCCAACGAGGAAGCGGCCTCGTCGCCTGACGAGGTCGTCCGCAGGCTGGATGCGATCTTGCGCGCGATGTTCGATTGCCTCGAACGCGGCCTGGCTCGCGAGGGCGTGTTGCCGGGCGGGCTGAAGGTGCACCGGCGCGCCAAGGCGATCTATGACCGGCTGAGAGCGGACCGCAGCCGCAACGCGCGCGCCGCGCATGAGGTCATGGATTACATCTCGGTCTACGCGATGGCGGTCAATGAGGAGAACGCGGCCGGCGGCCGCGTCGTCACGGCGCCGACCAATGGCGCGGCGGGCGTCATTCCCGCGGTGCTGCGCTATTACCGCGACCATTGCGGCGGCGCGACGCAAGCCGGGCTCGAGAATTTTCTGCTGACCGCCGCGGCGATCGGTGCGCTATTCAAGATGAACGCCTCGATCTCGGGCGCCGAAGTCGGCTGCCAGGGCGAAGTCGGCGTCGCCTCCTCCATGGCTGCGGCAGGGCTATGCGCGGCGCTCGGCGGCTCCAATGCGCAGATCGAGAACGCGGCGGAGATCGCGATGGAGCATCACCTCGGCATGACCTGCGACCCCGTCGGCGGGCTGGTGCAGATCCCCTGCATCGAGCGCAACGCCTTCGGCGCCATCAAGGCGATCGCCGCCGCCTCGCTCGCGCTGCACGGCGACGGCTCGCACAAGGTTTCGCTCGACAGCGTGATCGCGACCATGCGCCAGACCGGCGCCGACATGCAGTCGAAATACAAGGAAACGTCGCTGGGCGGACTCGCCGTGAATTTTGTGGAGTGCTGAGGCGCCATTGCCTTGACGGGCGCATGGGTCCGCGTCACGCTCGGTCCATGTCTCGCCGGCGGCCCCCATTCGAGATCACGTCCGACATACTTCTGCGCGCCTATTCGATCGGGCTCTTCCCGATGGCGGAGGATCGCGACGCGAAGCATCTCTTCTGGGTCGAGCCGGAACAGCGCGGCATATTCCCGCTCGATGGGCTGATCGTATCGCGCAGCCTCGCCAAGACGGTGCGCTCCGACGTCTACGAGGTGCGCGCGGACCGCGACTTCGAGCGCGTGATGCGCGCCTGCGCGGATCGCGACAAGACCTGGATCAACGCCGAGATTGTGCGCCTGTATTGCGAATTGTTCGCGCGCGGCCGCGCGCATTCGGTCGAGGCCTACCGCGACGGCGAGTTGGTGGGCGGGCTTTACGGCGTCAGCCTGGGCGCCGCCTTCTTCGGCGAGAGCATGTTTCACACCGCCCGCGACGCCTCCAAGGTTGCGCTGGTCCATCTTGTCGCGCGCCTCAAACTCGGCGGCTATCGCCTGCTCGACGCGCAATTCGTCACGCCGCATCTGGCCAGCCTCGGCGCGATCGAAATCTCCCGAGCGGACTATCGGGCCCGTCTGCAGAAAGCGGTCGAGCGCGTCGCCGATTTCGGTCGCTTTCCCGCCTTCCGGCGCCATGTCCGGCGCGCAGGCGTTGGGCTGGGCGCTGTCGGATAAACGCGGAACCGGAACGGACGTTCCGGCATGAACCTTGCTATATATTTTCAGGTCGCGCGCGGGCGGGAACGAGGATTGAAATGACGGTGGGCGTCCCCTTCGATGAAATGGGCTTTGGCGCGGACGCCATACGACCGATATACCGACATATTTCGCGCTGGCTGGAGGAAACGCCGCCCGAAATCCTCGCTTCGCGGCGCGCTCAGGCGGAATATATGTTCCGGCGCATCGGCATTACTTTCGGCGTCTATGGCGACAAGGACGCGGCCGAACGGCTGATCCCCTTCGACATCGTGCCGCGGGTGATCTCCCGCGACGAATGGACGCGCCTCGAGGCCGGCCTGGTCCAGCGCGTCACGGCGCTGAACCTCTTTCTGAAAGACGTCTACGGCGCGCGTGCGATCCTGAAAGAGGATATCGTTCCGCCCGAGTTGATCCTGCGCAACCCGCATTACCGGCCGGAAATGATCGGCCGGCGCGCGCCGCACGATATCTGGGTGCATATCGGCGGGATCGACATCGTGCGCGTGGACGATCACAATTTCTACGTGCTCGAGGACAACGCCCGAACGCCCTCCGGCGTCTCGTACATGCTGGAAAACCGCGAAGTCACGATGCGACTGATGCCGGACCTGTTCGCGCGCCACCGCGTCGCCCCGGTCGACGATTATCCCGACGAATTGCTTTCCTGTTTGCGTTCGGTCGCGCCGCGCGCCGAATACGGCGACGCCACGATCGTGCTGCTGACGCCGGGGCCCTTCAATTCGGCCTATTACGAACACTCGTTCCTCGCCGACAAGCTCGGCGTCGAACTGGTCGAAGGCCGCGATCTCTTCGTCGCCGACGACGTGGTGTTCATGCGCACCACGCTGGGTCCCAAACGGGTCGACGTGATTTATCGCCGCGTCGACGACGAATATATCGATCCGCTCGTGTTCAATCCGGACTCCATGCTCGGCGTCCCCGGCCTGATGGGCGCCTATATTGCAGGCAATGTGACTATTGCGAATGCAGTGGGCACCGGCGTCGCCGACGATAAGGCGATCTATACCTACGTTCCCGATCTGATCAAATTCTACCTCGGCGAGGAGCCGCTGCTCCAGAACGTGCCGACTTACCGCTGCCGCGAACCTGAGGCGCTGAAATTCGTCCTCGAAAGGCTCGACAAGTTGGTCGTGAAGGAAGTCAACGGCTCCGGCGGTTATGGCATGCTGGTCGGACCGCATGCGTCTCAGGCTCAGCGCGAATTGTTCGCGGCCAAGCTGAAGGCCGACCCCAACAATTACATCGCGCAGCCGACGCTCGCGCTATCGACTTGCCCCGCTTCGTTCGACAGCGGCGTATCGCCGCGCCACGTCGATTTGCGTCCCTTTGTGCTTTCCGGGACCAATGGCGTGAAGATCGTGCCCGGCGGGCTGACGCGCGTCGCGCTGACGAAAGGTTCGCTGGTGGTCAATTCGAGTCAGGGCGGCGGCACGAAGGACACCTGGGTGGTCGACGACGACGCGGCGGAGGAAGGCTGAACATGCTCGCGCGCACTGCCGACAATCTGTTCTGGCTCGCCCGCTCGATGGAGCGCGCCGACTTCATCGCGCGCACGATCGAGGCGACGCTTCGGCTGGAATATCTGCCGCGCGGGGGGGTCGACGATCCCGCGATCGAATGGGCGGGCGCGCTCAACGCCGCCGGCGCCTATGACGATTTCGTCGCTCGGCACGGCGAAGTCGAAGAATCGAGCGCGATCGATTTCCTCACCTTCGATCGCACAAATCCGTCCTCGATATGCAACTGCCTGGAGAATGCACGCGCGAACGGGCGCGCGGTGCGCACCGCGCTCACCGTCGAAACCTGGACCGCGATCAACGACGCATGGCTCGAACTCAAGCAATTCGAGGCCACCCGCCGCGCCGCCAAGGACCTCAATCTGGAGGCGCTGACCCGCTTCCTCGACTATGTCAAGAAGGCCTCGCTCGACTTCGACGGCTCCTGCTATCGCACCATGCTGCGCAGCAATTCCTATTGGTTCAACCGGCTCGGGATTTTCATCGAGCGGGCCGACAATACCGCGCGGCTGCTCGACGTGAAATACCACCTGCTGCTTCCGAAGACGGAGGCGGTCGGCGGCTCGCTCGATTATTTCCAATGGGTCGCCATCCTGCGCGCGGTGTCCGCTGCGACGGCCTACCACTGGGTCTATCGCGACCGGGTCAAACCCTGGCTGATCGCGGATTTGCTGATCCTGAAACCCTCGATGCCGCGTTCGCTGATCTCCTGCTATGAAAGCATCGACGTCGCGCTGGATCGGCTCGCGCGCGACGACGGCCGCAGCGGGGCCGCGCAACGCCAGGCCCGGGCGATGCACGCCAAGCTGGAGCGTTCGAGCATGACCGAGATCTTCCAAAGCGGTCTGCACGAATTCATCACCGACTTCATCGAGGACAACGCGCGGCTCGCCAATACGATTTCGGAGCAGTATCTTTTCGTCTGACGGCGCCGCCGCGCCGGGACAACGAAACCAGAAGTCGAGCGTTCATGCGGATCAAGATTTCCCACGAAACGACCTATGCCTATGCCGCCCCGGCGAGGTGGGTGATCCAGAATCTGCGCCTGACCCCGCGCAGCTTCGATTCGCAATATGTCCTGCGCTGGCGCATCAACCTCGATCTCGACGGCATACTGCGCCACAGCGAGGATTCGCTCGGCAATGTCGTGCATTCCTTTTCCTATCAGAAGCCTGTCGAGCGACTGACCATCTCGGCTTCTGGCGAGGTCGAGACGACGGACGCGGTCGGGGTGGTGCGGGGCGCCGTCGAGACCTTGCCGCCGCAAATGTTTCTGCGCGCGAGCGCGCCGGCGCAGGCCAATGGCGCCTTGCGCGAATTCACGCAGGACGCGATCGGCGGCTCCGCCGACACGCTCGAGCGGCTGCACAAGATCATGGGCGCGTTGCATCGCGAGATGACGCTCGACCCGGAAGCCGCGCCTTCACGTGCGGGCGCCGCGGAAGCTTTCGCGCTCAAGAAAGGCGCCGCGGCCGATTTCGCGCATGCCTTCATCGCCTGCGCGCGCTCGCTTGAAATTCCCGCCCGTTTCATCAGCGGCTATGTCGCGCCGAGGGAAGGCAAGCCGGATGTCGGAATGTTCGCCTGGGCCGAGGCGCTGACCCCGGGCCTAGGCTGGGTCGCGTTCGACGCGGCGCACGATCTGTGCGCGGATGCGCATTATGTCAGGGTCGCCGTAGGCTTCGACGCCGCCAGCGCGGCGCCATTCCGCACTTCGCATTCGGGCGCGGGGACGGAGACGGTCTCGGCCACAGTGCGGATCGAGCAGGCGATGGGGCAAAGCCAGCAGTAGGGCGGAGGGGCGAGGGCGGCCTCACGCTGTGAGGCGAGACCGAGCCTCACTTTTTCGCGGCGGCTTTCTTCTGCTCCTTGCAATAACTGCGGTGGCGATATTTGTGCGGGCAATAATAGGCGCGTTCCGTCCAGGAATTTGCTTGGGCGCTCTTGATCAGGGGCGACGCGGCCGTGAAGGCCGCCGCGGGCGGCGCCACAAGCATGAGCGAAGCCGCCACGCCAAGATTGGCGAGGCATCCGGTGGAAAACGCGCGTGGGCGCATGATTTGGGTCCTCACTGCAATCGCGGTTGGGCGGGGGCCGACAGCGCATCGTAAGCCGCGCCGGCCAGAGGCGAAAGCCCCATGGGCCGCGTCAGATCGGGATAGACTAGGGCAGCCTGCGCCAAGGCTCCCGCATGCTTTTCGCGGCGACCAGATAGCTTATGCTGGGCGGCGCTTTCAGAAACTTCAGCGCCTGTTGTTCGATCAATCGGTCCGCCTCGGTCACGCGCGCGCGCAGGTGTTTGAGTTCGAGCAGGGATTGGATCAGGCAGGTCTCGACGAGCCGGCCTTCGGAGGTCGGATCGACGAAGACGTTCCAGGCATAGGCGCCGTCGCGCATCCGCTCGCGCCCGATTTCCCGCATCAAGGCCAGGAAAGACTGCAACTCGGACGGGTCTATCCGATATTCCACCGTGATCAGGATCGGGCCCTGATCATTTTCGATGTGTTGGACGATCACCGGAGTGCGCCAATGCATCGAGGGGGTGAGGTCCAGCGCCGCGCCGGTCTGCAATTTCCAATGCCAGGTGAGCGGAATCGCCGCCAGGGCGCCGGCGGCGGAGACGTACAGGGCGAGCGAAATGCCGCCGACGCTGGCGATCTTGCCCCAAATCGCGCTGCCGAGCGTCATGGCGCCGAAAAACACGGTGAGGAACACGGCGAGCCCCCGGCCGCGGACCCACTCGGGCAGGGCGACCTGCGCGGACATGAACAGCGTGGTCATCACGACGATCCAGGCGGCGCCGGCGATGATGCAGGCCGCGAACGCCAAAAAGGGTCCACGCGCGGCGCCGAAGAAGACGAGCGCGACGATGGTCCCGAGCGTGCCGACAGCCGCAATCCGATCGGGGTCCAAGCGCGCTTTCAGTTTGTTGAGCCCATACGATCCCGCAATTGAACCGACGCCGATCACGCCCAGCATGGCGCCGTAGACTTGCGGTCCGTCGCCCATCTGTTTTCGCGCGATCAGGGGCAGCAGCGCGAAATAGGCGCTCGCGAAAGGGAAATACGCAATGGCGCGGATGAGGGTGGCGTCGATGTCGCGGCTGTTGCGCGCATAGCGCAGGCCGGTGCGCACGGCGGCGAGCCATCGCTCGGCCGGAAGCGTCTCTTCGACCTCAACCGGCGCGCGCCACCAAAGCAGCGCCGCGACGATCGCCAAGGAAGTCAGTCCGTTCACCCAGATCGGCAACGAGACGCCGAACCCCGCGATCAGGAGTCCGCCGATGGCGGGACCGATCGCGCGAGTAAGATTGTAGCTCGCGCCGTTAATTGCGATCGCCTTGTCGAGATCGGACGCGGGAACCGTCATGGGCGGGACGAGCTGCCAGGCGGGCGCGCCCAGCGCGCCGCCGACGCCCAGCAGGAAGCCGGTCGCGAGCAGCAGGCCCGGAGTTTGCCAGTTCAACGTGACGACGGCGGCGAAGGCGATCGCGACGACGGCGTTGAATCCCTCGACGCCGATGAGCAGCTTGCGCGCGTCGACGATGTCGGAAAGCGCGCCCGCCGGCAGCGTCAACAGAAACATCGGCAGCGTGACCGCCACCTGCACCGCCGAAACCATGAAGGGATCGGGGTTCATGCCGGTCATCAGCCAGTTCGACGCCGTATCGAACATCGCTTCGCCCATGTTCGATACGGCGCTGGCGAGCAGAATGACGGTGAAAGTTACATTGCGGAAGAGGCCCCAGCGCGTCGTCGGGGCCTGCACGTCGTCCGTCGAATCAGACCGGCTCGCCATAGCGGTGAATGCCCCAGTTCGGTTTCGGCTCGTCGGCCGCGCAGGACTTCGCAGGACGCGACCCCCGCGAGCCTACAGAACCCTAGCGGTCATGAAAACGGCGCATCGCCGGGCGGCATATGCGCATTCGAAGCGACGACAAAATATTTCCGTCGCGCTTTGAACCTGACGTGACGCCGGCGCGACACCAATTTGCGGGTTGGAGCGCCAGTCGGTCCAGCCGCACGAGATAGGCCGCCGTCGCGGCCCACAGGAGGTTCACATGCGCGCCCATCGAACTCATGCCATCGCTCGCCTCGCCACCGTCTGCATCTTGGCTGCGAGTTTCGCTCTTCCGCTCACCGCCGGCCCCGTCCTGGCCGCCGCAGCGCCCGGCGGCGCAACGGCCGGCGGCTCCACAGCTGGCGGATCGAGTTCAGGCGGCGCCGCAACCGGCGGGTCGGCGTCCAGCGGCTCCACGGCCGGCGGCGGCGCTTCCAGTGGGGCGTCCTCCGGCGGCGGGGGTTGCGGCGGGGCGTGCTCGATCCTCGCGTTGCCGTCGCCAACCCACGTTCCCCCGCGCGTTCCCCCGCGCATCGTCCGGCGCGAGGTTGCTCGCTTCGCCTCGTCCTGCTTCCATGTGGAGCCGGTTTACGACCAATGGGGCGATTTCCTCGGCAATCGCGGAGTGGACCGCTGCTACTGAGCCGTTTGCCAATTCGCGTCCGGTTTTGCGAACGTGGCGGCGGCGCCGCGGACAGGTGTATAGGCTCCCCATCAGCGCGGACGGTTTCTTGACCGTGGCCGTTTCCGCGCCAAATTGGGCTACAATCCTTCGACGACCGTCGAAGAGGAGCGATCAGGAGGAGCGCTATGGCGAGCGGCAAACCTTTTCCGTTGAACGCATGGTATCCGGCCGCCTGGCGCCATGAGATCGGGCGCTCGCTCACCGCACGCACGATCTGCGACAAGGACGTCGTGCTCTACCGCCGCGCCGACGGCGCCGCAGCGGCGCTTGAGGATGCATGCTGGCACCGGCTGCTGCCGCTCTCGATGGGACGCCTGGTCGGCGATCAAATCGTTTGCGGCTACCACGGCCTGGCGTTCAATTCGGCCGGGCGCTGCACGCATATGCCGGCGCAGAAGACCATCAACCCGTCCGCCTGCGTGCGCAGTTTCCCCGTTATCGAGCGCCACCGCCTCGTCTGGATCTGGCCTGGCGATCCCGCGCTCGCCGATCCCGCCGAGATGCCCGACTTCCATTGGAACGACGGCGAAGAATGGAAAGGGGAAGGCGGCACATTCTATTCGCTGCGGTGCGATTGGCGCCTCGTGGTCGACAACCTTATGGACCTCACCCACGAAACCTACGTCCATTCGGACAGCATCGGGCATGACGCAATCCTGGATACGCCGTTCGACGTGACCCATACCGAGCGCACGGCGACCATGACGCGGTGGATGGTTGACATCGACCCGCCGCCGTTCTGGGGCCAACAGCTGGGCAAGCCGGGCCGGGTCGACCGCTGGCAGATCGTGACTTTCCAGGCGCCGGCGGTGGTGATCGGCGACGTCGGCGTCGCGCCGACAGGGACCGGCGCGCCGCAAGGCGATCGGTCGAAAGGCGTCAACGGCGCCTTCCTCGCCGCAATCGCGCCGGAGACCGAGACGAGTTGCCATTACTTCTGGAACTTCGTGCGCACATTTCGCACCGACGACGACGAACTCACCCGCAGTCTGCAGCGCGCGCATGTCAACGACGGCAAAGGCGTCTACGACCAGGACCACGTCGTGCTGGAAGCGCAACAGCGCGCGATCCTGAAGCATCCGCGACTGCCGTTCTACAACCTCAATATCGACGCCGGCGCGCTCTGGGCGCGGCGGATGATCGACCGGTTGCTCGCCAAAGAGGCGGGCGCCGCGTCCCCTCAGGCGGCGGAATAGGCCGCGCGATGGCGGAAATTCTCGACTGGCGCGAGGGCGTGGTCCGCGCGACCGAAGACCTCTCGTCCGACATTCGCCTGATCGAGATCGCGCCCTTAGGCGCGTTCGTCGCGCCGACGCCGGGCAGCCATATCAATGTCGCCGTGCTGATCGGCGACCGGCCGGACGTGCGCTCCTATTCGATCGTCGGGCCCTGCCAAGACGGCGTCTACCGGATCGCGGTCAAGCGTCTTGCGGACAGCCGCGGCGGCTCGGCTTACATGTGGACGCTCGCGCCGGGCGCTCGCATCTCGCTTACGGCGCCGGCCAACCATTTCGAACTCGGTCTCGGGCGGCCCGAGTATCTTCTCATTGCCGGCGGCATTGGCGTTACGCCGATATTCACTCACGCGCTCGCGCTCGCCGAGGCGAAGGCCCGTTTCCGCGTCCTCTACGCCTGCCGGACGCCCGCCGACGCCGCGCTGGCGGACAGGCTCAAGCCGCGGATCGGCGATCGCCTGACGCTGGTCTTCAGCGGCGAAGGCGCCCGGCTCGACATGGCCGCCGAGATCGCAAAACTCGCCCCCGGCGGCGAAGCCTACGTCTGTGGCCCGATCGGCATGCTTGAGGCGGCCAAGCGGGCCTGGAGCGAGAGCGGCCGGCCCATCGATCAGCTCAGGTTCGAGACCTTCGGCAATAGCGGCCGTTACCCCTCCGTCGCCTTCACGGTGAAAATCCCGCGGCTGGGCAAGGAAATTCAGGTGGACGTCCACCAGTCGCTGCTCGAGGCGCTGGAGGAGGACGGCGTCGGCATGATCTTCGATTGCCGCCGCGGCGAATGCGGCCTCTGCGCGCTGCCGATCCTGGCGGTCGAGGGGATCGTCGACCATCGCGACGTATTCTTCAGCGAGGCGGAAAAGGCGGCAGGCGGGAAGCTTTGCACCTGCGTGTCCCGCGTCTACGGCGCCTCGATCACGCTCGACACCGCGGACAGGTGACGGGCGCCTCACGAAAAGTTCAGCACGATTTTACAAACTCGCCCGTTCTTGCCGATCCGTCCCGCCCGGCCGGACGTAACTCAGTGGCAAGTCGAGGCTCGACTTGAGCTCCCTGGGGCGGTGTCTGCGCGCATCTTCCCTTGCCAGAAAGGAAATCGACATGAGAAAAATCCTGTCCGTCGCGACTTTGGTTCTCGGCGTGCTCGCCGGCGCCTCAGGTCTCGCGCTCGGCGTACAACCCGCGGCGGCGTGCAGCGGCACCGTGCACCTGCCGTACTGCGGATCGAGCGGAAACTACTGCTAAGAGGGCTTGCCCGTTCGTCCATTCGTCCACTATCATGGACGAATGGACACTTTAATTGACAATTCGACTGCGCGGCTCGCGCGCCGCGTTCGATTGGAGCGCGAGGCGCGCAAATGGTCGCTGGCCATTCTGGCCGAGCGCTCCGGCGTCTCGAAGGCGATGATCAGCAAAATCGAGCGCGGCGAGGCGAGCCCGACCGCGGTCAGTTCTGGTGCGTCTGGCCAGCGCCTTCGACCTCACGCTCGCCGGCCTGTTGCTGCGCGCCGAAGGAGAGGGCGAGCGCCTTTCCCGGAAAGCGGATCAGCCCATCTGGCGCGATCCGGAGACCGGCTACGTAAGGCGCCAGATATTCCAGAGCCCCGATCATCCGCTCGAACTCGTCCATGTGGAACTGCCGCCGGGCCGTGAGGTGACGCTGCCGGCGTCTTCCTATGCGCGCATCCGTCAGGCGATCTTCGTCCTGGAAGGCGAACTCGTCATTGCAACGGCCGGCGAGCGGCATCGGCTGGCGCAGGGCGACTGCTTCGGCTTCGGGCCGCCCGAGGAGACCACCCTCGCCAACGAGACATCGGCGCCGACCGGCTACCTGGTTGCGCTTGCGCGGAGTTGAATTCATGCCGCCGTTCAAGATCGGCCCGCTCGCCGCCAGCCCCGAGATCATCGCGGCTCTGCGCGACCTGCTGGTGGAGACAGTCGCGCACGGCGGCTCGGTCAGTTTCATGCATCCGCTGACCCCCGAAGCCGCCGAGAGCTTCTGGCAGGGCGCGCTCGCGGCGGCCTCGCGTGGAGAGCGGGTCATCCTGGGGGCATTCGCCGGTCTCGACCTCATAGGGACCGTCAGCCTGATATTGGATTGTCCGCCCAATCAGCCGCATCGCGCCGAGATCGCCAAAATGATGACGCGCGTCAGCCATCGCGGACGCGGCGTCGCCACCGCCTTGCTGCTCGAAGCGGAAGATCTGGCGGCGGCGAAGGGACGCAGTTTGCTTACGCTCGACACCGCTAGCGAGGAGGGCGCCTCCGCGCTCTATGAAAAATGCGGATTCATTTACGCAGGGGAAATTCCGGATTACGCGCTAAAGCCCCACGGCGGTCTCACCGGTACGCGGATTTATTGGAAGCGGATCGGCGCGACGACTTGTCAGACCCTGCGAACCTAGGCACAAAGATCAATCGACAACTGTTGGTCGACGCATCCAGCGCGGAGGATTGCAGATGGGACTTTTTGACAGCCTGACGGACGGACTCAAAGGCCTTTTGGGAGACGAGGCCGGCGGCCAGATTGCCGCGGCGCTGCCGGGGATGCTTTCCCAGGCCAATCTGGGCGGCTTGCAGGGCGTCGTTTCGCAATTGCAGGCGAGCGGGCTGGGTCCGCAGGTGCAGTCCTGGCTCGGCAACGGACAAAACCTGCCGATCACCGCCGACCAGCTCAAGTCCGTTCTCGGCAGCGATCAGGTCAAGCAGCTGGCCCAGCATTTCGGGGTCGACCCGGACGCCGCGCTGAAGTTGCTCGCCCAGCACTTGCCCACTGCCGTCGACCAGGCGAGCCCCAACGGGACGCTGTCCGCGACATCGTGAAGCCGCGGGCGCCGAGGGCGAGGGCGCCCGAAGGAGCGGAGCCGAGCGCCGACGGGATCGGCGGATTCGGTCCTTGAACGCCATGCGCTCCCGGCCCAGGCGAGGGCGACGAGCGCCGTGGCTCCTGTGGATGCGGTTGCCCGCCCGGCGGGCATCCGATGTGTCGATGTCGTCGGGTCCTCGCATGAGAGATGTCGCCGGGCGCGCAGAACAACGCGTCCGCCCGCCGCCGAACGGCCCGGAGCGAGGACGGGCGGACCCGGCAAAATATCCGCAGGACCGAACTCTGTCGCGGGATCTGCCTCGCCAGGGCGTAGTGTTCGGCGCCGGCGAAGATCAGCGCGAGGATGTTGCAGCAAAAATCTGATATGAGGCCCTGATAGCGAGCGTTCACTTTCCAAAAAGGGCGGGTCTTACGGGGGCGATCGGGTGGACACGCGCGCGATGGATGCGCCGCCGCGGCGGACCTATGAGGAGGGGCCCTTTGACCCTCCGAGCGCGGACGCCCGCAGCTTTGTCCTCGTCGGCGCCCTGGTCTTCCTGGTTTCGCTCGGCGTGTTCCTGATCGGCATCCAAGCCGCGGGCCAAATCTATTTCGACGAGACCTGGTACGTCCCGACCGCGCGCGCGTTCCTGAAGTCCGGCGAGATGATGCACCAGGAGCATCCGCCGCTCGGAAAGCTGTTGATCTCGCTCAGCCTCTATCTCTTCGGCGACAATCCGCTGGGTTGGCGCGCGTTGAGCGCGATGTTCGGCGCATTGACGGTGGCGGCGGTTTGGCTGTGGGCTTACGCGCTTCTGCGCAGCCTTTCGCAGGCGGTCTGGACCGCCGCCGTGACGCTCGTCGACGGCGTCGTATTCGTGCAGGCGCGGATCGCCATGCTCGATATCTTTCTGATGGCTTTTTCGATGTTTGCCCTTGCGTTCTTCACCTTCGGCATGAAGGAGCGCAACCCCCGCGTCAGACCTGTCTGGGCGCTCGCCATGGGCGTTTGCCTTGGCCTTGCCGGGGCCTGCAAATGGTCGGGCTTCTTTCTGGGCTTCGGCCTGTTGGGCCTGGTCGCGCTGATCGGCCTCATGCGAGTCTGGCGTGTGCGGTTCGAAGATCCTCGTCCCAACGATTTCTATGCGCCTGAACAAGCGCGGGGCTGGGGTCCGGCGACGATGCTTACGGCGTTCGTGGCGGCGCCGTTCTTCGCTTATTTCGTTAGCTATATTCCACAAATCATTCATGAGTCGACGATTTTTGAGTTTGTCGCCTCGCATGAACGGATGTGGGACATTATGTCCGGCCATTCGGCCGACCATCCCTATTCGAGCCTGTGGTACACGTGGCCCGCGTTGTGGAGGCCGGTCTGGTACCTGTTCGACGTGCCGGGCCACGACGCATCCCTGTGGACCGCGGACAATCCGGCCGCCGCGGTCGTCGGACTCGCCAATCCGTTTGTGGTCTGGACAGGCGAGATTGCGATCCTGGTTTCAGCCTGGCGTTGGCTGTTCCGGCGCGAGCTCGAGGCGGCGATCGTGGTCGTCGCGTTCTTCGCGCAATACCTGCCGTGGATTCTCAACCCGAAGGGGCTGGAATTCTCCTACTACTTCTTTCCCTCGGCGCTGACGCTCGGGCCGGCGCTCGCGCTCGGCTTCTTCAAAGGAGGCGGGCGACCGCGCTGGAGGGCAGCGCTCGCCTATCTCGCGGTGGCGGCGGCGTGCTTCGTGTTCTTCCTGCCTGTGCTCGCCGCCGGAATTGGCGTGACGCCCGAGAGTTTCGCGCTCAGGATCTGGTTGCCATCGTGGCGATGACGGCAAGTTCGCGGCGCGGGCCCTTGTCAGGGCCGGCCAAATCGGGCGATGCCTCATGCACGCATGAACGCTCCCCTTCCTCCAGAGCCCCCGCGCGCGCCCGTTAAGATCGCTCGATCCGATCCCGCCTTTGCGCGCGTCGTCACGGCGTTTTTCCTCGGCGGATTCACGACATTCGCGCTGCTCTACAGCGTCCAGCCGCTGCTGCCGATCCTGGCCCGCGAGTTCAGCCAAACGCCGGCCGGCGCCAGTCTCGTCCTGTCGATTTCCACCTTGGTCATGGCGCCGGCGTTGATCGTGGCGGGGTCGGTTTCCGAGGCGCTCGGGCGCAAGCACATGATGGTCGCCTCGCTCGCGGCCGCCGCGCTGGCGACTATCGCGTGCTCGCTGGCGAGGGAGTGGACCCAATTGCTGATGCTGCGCGCCCTGACGGGGCTTGCGCTTTCGGGCCTGCCCGCGGTCGCGATGGCCTATCTCGCCGACGAGATTGCGTCCGAGGCGCTCGGGCTGGCGATGGGCCTCTACATCGCCGGCACGACGATCGGAGGCATGGCCGGGCGCCTCCTGGTGTCGGTGCTTGCCGATCGCTGGAACTGGCGCATCGGCGTCGCCGCGCTCGGGGCGCAGGGCCTGGTCGGGGCGGTTTACTACGTCTATGCGTTGCCGCGCGAGCGCACTTTCGAACCTAAGCCGCTGCGCCTCGGCAAACTGGCGCGCTCGCTGTTCGGCCATTTCGGCGACCCAGGGCTTCGGCTTCTGTTCGCCGAAGGCTTCCTCGTCATGGGCGCTTTCGTATGCGCTTATAATTACCTGGGCTTTCGCCTCGCGGAGCCGCCGTTTTCGTTCAGCGCGACGGCGATCGGCTTGGTGTATCTGATGTACGTCGTGGGCGCGGCGAGTTCGACCGTCATGGGCGATCTGGCTGGACGGTTCGGCCGCCGGCGCGTTCTATGGACGGCCGCGACGATCGGGCTCGTGGGGGTGATCGCGACCCTGCCGGACAACATTTTTGCGGTCCTCATCGGCTTGGCTATGCTGACCTGGGGCTTTTTCGGCGCCCATTCGATCGCTTCGAGCTGGGTTGGCCTGCGCGCGACGACGGGGCGGGCGCAGGCGACAGCGCTTTATCTTTTCTTCTACTATTTAGGGTCGAGCGTGGCGGGCTCGGCCGGCGGCTGGTTCTTCGAGCGCTACGCCTGGCCGGGCGTGGCGGCATTGGTGGGCGCGTTGGTGCTGGGTGCGCTGGCGGTGGCGCTGCGTCTGTCGCAAGTTCCGCCGCCACGGGCGATTTCGGGTCGGTAGAGGATCGGCGCAATGGAGTGGCGCGACGAGGGCATCGTGATCGGGCTGCGCCGCCATGGCGAGACCTCCGCCATCGTCGAGGCGATGACCCGCGCGCACGGCCGTCATCTCGGACTGGTCAGGGGCGGGCGCTCTCACCGCATGTCGGGGACGCTGCAGCCCGGCAACACCCTCGGCCTCGTTTGGCGCGCGCGGCTCGACGAGCATTTGGGCGCCTACGCGGTCGAACCGCTGACGCTTCGGGCAGGGCGTTTTCTGACCAGCGCGCTCGCGCTCGCGGGCCTTGGATATCTGGGTGCACTGCTGCGTATGCTGCCCGAGCGCGATCCGCACGAGAACCTTTTCGATGCGCTCAGCGTGATCGCCGACCATCTCGACGACATCCAAGTCGCTCCCGCGCTGCTCGCCAGTTTCGAGGCGCAAATCCTTGGCGAGGCCGGATTCGCGCTCGATCTGGAAACCTGCGCCTCAACGGGCGCGCGGGACGACCTGATCTATGTCTCGCCCAAATCCGGCCGCGCGGTCAGCGCAAGCGCGGGTGCGCCTTGGGCCGACCGGCTGCTGCCTTTGCCCGCATTCCTCAAAGGAAAGGGCAACGCGCTGTCGCCAGGTCCGGACGACGTCGCGGCGGCCTTCCGGCTGACTGGCCATTTCCTCTTACGCGACCTGTTCGCCCCACGCGGGCTCGAACTGCCCAACTCCCGCCGCGCATTTCTGGCGGCGGCGGGCAAAGCGGCGGGTTGAGCCTGGACTTGCGGCGTGCGCGGCCCAACGATCCCGGGACCGCCTGGAAACTACGCCGGCGCCGCTCAGGCAAAGGTGATCCCGGTCGTCGCGGAAACGCCGAGTATGTGGTCGGCGACTTTGAAATCGCCGAGGGTGAAGGAGCCCTCGAACGCCAATTTTGCCTGCGCCTTGTCGGCGACGTCGTTCAGCAACAGGACCGTGTCCTGTCCGACCGTCGACACGCTGACCGCGTTCCAGTCGCCTTGGAGAACGATCTGGTCGAGGGTCGAGAAATTCTCGATCTGCCCTTGGAATTGCTGCGCCTTCAGGAGAGTCAGGGTGCCGCCGCCCTTGACATTGATCGTCTGCCCGACGCCGACGGCCCCGTCGATGGCGAGTACGTCGTTGCCGGAGACGTTCACAGTTCCGGCGCTCGACTTTGGACCATCCAGGATGTCGGACAGTTCCAGCGAACCCTGAGCGCCTGACGATGCAGGTTCAATCGTTACCTCGGCGCCCGCGCCTAAAGTGAATGCGCCGAGGTAATGATTTTGTCCGACGAATGTGGTGCTCGTGCCGGCGCCGGTTTCCGTCCAGTCGGCGACTGACACCAAATTCTCGTCGGACGGATTGCCGACGACGGTTTTGCATCCGCCGGACGTGATCAACTCCCCCTTGCCTTCAATCGCCGCGTGGACGTTGAGTACGCCCGTGAAGCTCGCTATCGCGTTCCTGGCGATGTCGAGCGCGCCTTGCAACACCGACATATCCTTGGAATCTTTTAGTGTTCCGTCAACATTGAGCGTGGCTCCGGCGATCGCCACATAGTTTTGCGCAAGACTGGCCCCCCCGGCGAGCGTTGCCGAGCCGCTTGTCAGGTCCACGCCGACGATGGTGTTGTCCGCGTTTATCTTTGAGATGTTCGCCACAAAGGTGTGTGCGTCGCTGGCGAGCATGTAGGCGCCCGAACTGCGCTCGCTTTTGGTCAAACCCTGAAACTGGGAAAAGCTGAGCGGCGCCGCGGAGAGATCGACGGCCTGTAGCGTGTCGTCAGCGCCGTCTTCGAGGCCCAACGCGACGGGGACGGCGCCCGGGCTCGACGCCGCGCCGTCGTACAATTCCATCGCCGCGTTTGATGACGCCGGGGTCAGCCAGATTTGATATTCGGAGGAACCGGCAACCGAGACGACGGAAATCGCGTCGTCGAAATTGAAGCCGACGCCCGAGATCTCGAAGGTTCCGCCGACCGCCAAACTTGTCATCGGAGCGCCGTCGACGGTCGGCGCGCCGAGCGCGCCGACCGTGTCGACGCCGCCGTCGATCGTGGTGTGGCCGGTAAGCACCGAACGATCGGTGTAATCGACCGAAAATCCGCTAAAGCCGTCCGCGTTAATCACGGCCGGACCGACAATTTGCAGGCTGACCCCGGTATTGACAATATTCACGGTGTCGATGTCTTGATCGAGCGTGAACGACGATGTGATTTCGATCACGAAGTCGCCGGTCTTGCTCCCGTCGACCGTCAAGATGTCGGTATTGAGCTCACTCTCGCTCGAAGCGGTTAATATCGTCGCCATTGCGATCTCCTCGAATTTATACAAATTTGATACAGTAAAATTATGAAGAAAGCGTCGCTGCGATCGTAGAAACTCGGCCCTATTTGTCGCTTGCCGCGTTGCGCGCGCAGCGGCTAGGCTGAGAGCCCAAAGCTCTGGGCTGGGGGATCATGGCCGAGATCGCCGACGTCATCGTCGATCGGCGCCGGGCTCGCCGGCCTCGTCGCCGCCAACGAGATCGCCGATGCGGGCAAGCGCGTCATCGTGTTCGATCAGGAGCCGGAGGCCTCGCTGGGCGGGCAGGCGTTCTGGTCGCTGGGCGGGCTATTCCTCGTCAACTCGCCTGAACAGCGCCGCATGGGCATCCGCGACAGTTTTGAGCTCGCGCTGACCGACTGGATGGGAACCGCCGGCTTCGACCGACCCGAGGACCGCTGGCCTCAGCGCTGGGCGGAAGCCTATGTCGCCTTCGCCGCGGGCGAAAAGCGCGCCTGGCTGCGCGAGCGCGGCGTCAGGTTCTTCCCCGTAGTCGGCTGGGCGGAGCGGGGCGGCTACAACGCGATCGGTCACGGCAATTCCGTGCCCCGCTTTCACGTCACCTGGGGAACCGGTCCGGGCGTCGTCGAGCCGTTCGTCAAAGGCGCGGGTCGCGGCGGGGCAGGGGCGGATCGAGTTCCGTTTCGACATCGGGTCAACGCGCTTGTCGTCGAGGGCGGCGCCGTCGTCGGCGCGCGCGGAGACGTGCTGGAGCCGAGTTCGGTCGGGCGCGGGCAGAAGAGTTCGCGCGCGCCCGTCGGCGATTTCGAGCTGCGCGCCGGCGCCGTGATCGTCTCTTCCGGCGGCATCGGCGGCAATCATGAGCTGGTGCGTGCGAACTGGCCGAAGCGGCTGGGAACGCCGCCCGCGAAAATGATTACCGGCGTGCCCGATCACGTCGACGGTCGGATGCTCGCGATCGCCGAGGCCGCCGGCGGGAACCTCATCAACCGCGACCGCATGTGGCACTACGTCGAGGGCGTGACCAACTGGGCGCCGATCTGGCCCAACCACGCGATCCGCATCCTGCCCGGCCCCTCCTCGCTCTGGCTGGACGCGCGAGGGCGCCGATTGCCGGTCCCGCTCTATCCCGGCTTCGATACGCTGGGCACGCTGAAGCATCTTCGCGAGACCGGCTACGACCACAGCTGGTTCGTGTTGACCAAGAAGATCATCGCCAAGGAATTCGCGCTGTCGGGTTCCGAGCAAAATCCCGACCTGACCAACAAGAGTTGGCGTCAGGTCATCCAGCGCGCGCGGGCCGGCGTCCCGCCGCCGGTGCAGGCGTTCATGGACAAGGGCGAGGATTTCATCGTCGAGCCCGATCTCGCCCGACTGGTCGAGCGGATGAACGCGCTCGTCGGCGGCGAGCCGCTACTGAGCTTGGCTGATGTCGCGGAGGAGGTGCGCGCGCGCGACGCTCAGCTCGACAACCCGTTTGGCAAGGACATGCAGATCGCGGCGATCCGCGCCGCGCGCGCCTATTTCGGCGATCGGGTCATCCGCACCGCCCCGCCGCATAAGTTGCTCGACCCAGCGGCCGGCCCGTTGATCGCGGTCCGCCTGAACGTTTTGACCCGCAAGACCCTCGGCGGTCTCGAGACCGATCTCGACTCGCGCGTCCTCGGCGTCGCGGCGGCCGTACCGGGGCTTTACGCCGCGGGCGAGGCCGCGGGATTCGGCGGCGGCGGAGTGCATGGCTATCGCGCTCTGGAAGGCACCTTTCTGGGCGGCTGCATTTTTTCGGGCCGCGCCGCCGGACGGGCCGCCGCAAAGGCGGTATAGCGCCATTCCCCGTTAAGGCTGGATTTACCCCAATTCCAGTTTTGCGAACCGCGCGACCGTTTTCACGGCAGGATCAGGATAGCCTGCCACGCCCGATTTCGCCGAGGCGACGAGACCCGCGATCGCCGTATTCCTGTTTCAACGAAAAAAATGAATTATTTCAATAGCTTATAGAACTTTCTCTATTTCGAGACCGGCGGTTCCTGTTTATTTCGAGACTTGTGGTTTCGAAATCATGGAATAAGCTCCGGCGCGTGAACGAATCTCAAAAACGCCCGCCCGGACGTCCGCGCAGCGACGTCAGTCGGGCGGCCCTCCTGGACGCCGCCTATTGGCAGGCGATCGAGCGCGGCTATGCTGCGGCGACGTCGGCGGCGATCGCCAAGGCCGCGGGCGCGGGCAAGCAGACGCTCTATCGCTGGTGGCCGAGCAAGGGCCGGCTCGTGCTGGAAGCCTTGGCCGCCAAGTCGCGCGAACGCATCGACCGACCCCGCGAGGCGGCGATGCGGGCGGGCGAGGTCGAAAAGTTCCTGGTGGCCGATCTCGCGGCGCTTCGCCCGTTCGCCGACGCGCTTCGCGGCCTCATCGGCGAGGCTATCGACGACGCGGACCTGATGGCGGCGTTGCGCGCCGAGATTTGGATCCCGCGCGCGGCCGCGCTGAGGGTTGCGCTCGGCCGCGCTTTCCCAGACGAGGCGCGGCGGAATGCGACCGCCGAGGCGATCGAGGGCGCTCTACTCCAAAGGCTGCTGTTCGGCGAGCCCCTCGACGAGGCCTTCGCGCGGGCCATGGCCGCGCTCTGCAGCCGGGATCGCTAATCCCGGCGGCGCCGGAGGAGGCCGCCCGGCCGGGGCTCCTGCCTCGGCCGATCTCGGCGAAGTCGGCGGCCAAGACGTCCGCTTTGACAAACACCCGGCGCGATCGGCAAGATCAAACCAACGAACGAATATATCGGGGGAGAGCGCGGTGCCGGTTTCGCCATGGACTTACAAGAGCGCCGCCGATCTCGCCGCCGCGCTGTCCGCCGGCCAGGTTTCCGCCGTCGAGCTGGCGCGCGACGCAATCGCCCGCATCGAGGCCTGCGATTCCGCCATCAACGCGGTGTGCGTCAGAGACTTCGAGGCCGGGCTCGAGGCGGCTCGCGAGGCCGACGCGCGGCTCGCGCGCGGCGAGCGGGCGCCGCTGCTGGGCGTGCCGATGACAATCAAGGAATCCTTCAACCTCGCGGGAACGCCGACCACTTGGGGCATTCCCGAGGCGCGCGAATTCCGGCCGGCGGAGGATGCGCTCGCCGTTCAGCGCGTCAAATCGGCGGGCGGGGTGATCCTGGCCAAGACCAATGTGCCGATCGGACTCGCCGACTGGCAGAGCTACAACGAGATCTACGGCGTCGCCAACAATCCCTATGACCTCTCGCGCTCGCCCGGGGGCTCCTCCGGGGGCGCCTCGGCGGCGCTGGCTGCCGGCTACGGACCGGTGTCGCTAGGCTCGGACATCGGCGGCTCGCTGCGCGTGCCCGCCCATTTCTGCGGCGTCTTCGCGCACAAGCCGACGCTCAATCTCGCCGCGATGCGCGGCCATACGCCGCCCGGGAGCGCGGCGCTCCCGATTTCGGTCGACCTGTCCGTAATCGGACCGATGGCCCGAACGGCCGAAGATCTGGAGACGCTGCTGGACGTCATCGCCGGCCCGGACGAACTCGAGGACGGCGTCGGCTACAAACTCGCCTTGCCGGGTGCGCGTCACGACAAAATCAGGGACTTCCGCGTGCTGGTGCTGGACACGCATCCGCTCGCGCCGACCGAGGATTGCATTGTGGAAGCGATCCGCCGGCTCGGCGAGGGGCTTGAAAAGCTGGGGGCCAAGGTCGCGCGACAGACCGATCTTCTGCCCGACCTTGCGAGCGCCTCGAGTGTCTACATGCGCGTCCTGTCTGCCACCTTTTCCGCCCGCCTGCCGGACTCGATGTATGTGCAGGCGCGCGCGAGAGCGGCGGCGCAAGACCCTTCTGACCGGAGCCTGCGCGCCGAACGCACGCGCGGCGCGGTGATGAGTTATCGCGAATGGTCGGCCGACCTCGGCAAACGGCTCGGCCTGCGCGCGCGCTGGCGCGCTTTGTTCAAATCCTTCGACGCCGTGATCTGCCCAGTCTCGTTGACCCCGGCTTTTCCGCATGACCACTCCCCTGACCAGGAAAACCGTCGCGTGACGATCAACGGGAAATCGTTCCCCTACGTCGACAACCTCCTGTGGCCGGCCGTCGCGACGCTGCCGGGGCTCCCGGCCACCGCCCTGCCGATCGGACGCTCGCCCGACGGACTGCCGATCGGGGCGCAAATCATCGGGCCTTGGCTGGAAGACCGGACGCCGCTCCAGTTGGCGCGGCTGATCGAGCGGGAGTTCGGCGGGTTTGAGCCGCCCCCCGCTTTTGCGGGCTAGAGCAACGTCGCGAGCCGCCGAACGCCTTCGGCGATCGCCTCGGGCGTCGGCAGAGAATACGACAGCCGGATCGTGTTCGCGCCGTCGCCTTCGGGGTGAAACGCGCCGCCGGGTACGAAGGCGACGCCCGCCTCGACGATGGCCCGCTCGAGCCATTTCGCGCCGTCGACGCCTTCCGGCAGCGTAAGCCAGACGAACAAACCCCCTTCTGGCTTGGTCCAGCGCACGTCGGCGGGCATGAAAGCGGCGAGAGCGGCGAGCATGGCGTCGCGCTTCAGGCGGTAATGGACGCGCGCTGCGGCGATGAGCGCATCGTGCCGGCGACGGGCGATTTCGTGCATGACCATCTGATTGACCAGCGACACATTCAGTTCGCTCGCCTGTGTGATGAGCACGAGGCGGCGGATGATCGCCTGCGAAGCGCAGATCCAGGCGACGCGCAGGCCCGGGGCGACAGTCTTCGAAAAAGTGCCGAGATAGATCACCCGGGAGGACTCGAGCGAGCCTTTCGCCGCGACGTCGAGCGCCTGCAGCGAGGGTAGGGCCGCGCCCTCGAAGCGGAGCGCGCGATAGGCCGCGTCCTCGAGGATCGGCGCATCCAGTTCGCCGGCCAGATGAAGGAGGCCCCGGCGAGCGGACAGCGACAGCGTCTGGCCCGTCGGATTGGAGAAATCGGGCACGACATAGATCAGTTTCGTCCGGCCGCCCGTCGCGGCGGCGGCGTCGGCATAGCTTGCCGGCGTGCGATTGCCGTCTTCGGGGCGCACGGCGTCGTAGCGCGGCTCATATGCCGAGAAGGCCTGGAGGGCGCCGAGATAGGTCGGGACGTCGGTCAAAACCGTGTCGCCGGGCGTTATCAGCAACTTGCCGAGGAAGTCGAGGCCCTGTTGCGATCCGGCGGTGATCAGGATGTTTTCGGGCGTCGCGGGAGAGCCTTCCGCGGTCATCTGCTCTGCGATCCAAGCGCGCAGCGGCCCATGGCCCTCGCTGATCGAATATTGCAGGGGCGAGGCCGCGCGGCCGGGATCGGCGAGCGCGCTCCGGTAGGCTTGCAAGGCCATGTCAACGGGAAACAGCCGGGGATCGGGAATTCCGCCTGCGAACGAAATGACGCCGGGCCTGTCGATCAGCTTAAGCAGTTCGCGGATTTCCGAAGCCTTCATGCGCTGCATCCGCCGGGCATAGGCGGGCTCATAGGCGAGGGCGGCGTTCGGCATCGGACGTGTCTCCCGGGGCGTCCGTATATAAGACAGTAATACTGACCTAATAGCAAGCCTGCGCAGGCCGGTCCGACGGTTTGCCCAAATCAACCGCGCCTTTCCAACGCTTCGGCCAATTTCAGCACTGTCGGCCAGTTCCGCGCGGTGGAAACCAGCCCGAGCCTGGCGTCGAACCACGCGTTCGTGAGCTTGCTCCGGGCGACGCCATTGGGCAGGCACAGATAGATCACGTCGCCGCGGGCCGCGAACCGATCCGGCGGCGATCGCTGCGTGTCGAGCGCGGCCAGAAGCCCAGCTTCAGGCGGTCGGGTCAGGCAAAGGGCGTGCAGGGTTTTCGGGTCGGCCTCTGGCAGGAACGGATTGCCTGCGACCATCGCGCGCCATGCCGCGGCGTCGCGCAGCACGATCGGGGCGGCGAAACCGAACTCGCTGAAGATCTGTGCGGCGACCTCCTTGGCGATCCCGCTGGCGGCGCGCGCTTCGGCGTCGAACACAACATTGCCGCTCTGGATGACCGTCTCGACGCGCCGAGCGCCGGCCCGTTGGAAGATCGCGCTCAGCCCCGCCATTGGCAGCCGGTTGGCGCCGCCGACGTTGACGCCGCGCAGCAGCGCGACGAATGAGGTCAGCGCGCCCGCTCGGTTGTCTTGGCCTCGTTCCACAGCGCCTCCATCTCGTCGAGGCTCGCCTCGCCGGGCGTGCGGCCCGCGGCCGCGAGGCGGCTTTCGATATGTCCGAAACGACGCTCGAACTTGGCGTTGGTCCCACGCAGCGCCGCCTCCGGGTCGACGGAGAGATGCCGCGCGAGGTTGGCGAGCGCAAACAAGAGGTCGCCGACCTCCTCGCCCGCGGCTTTGGCGTCGCCGGCCTCGATCTCGGCCTCGACTTCGTCGATCTCCTCCCGCAGTTTGGCGATTACGGCGCGGGCGTCGTTCCAGTCAAAACCAACCTTGCCCGCCTTCTCCTGCAGCTTGAGAGCGCGGGTCAAAGCGGGCAGACCCATCGGCACGCCCGACAGAAGGCCGCCATTGGGCTCGTCCGAAATGCCCTCGGCAAGCCGCGCCGCGGCGCGGTCACGCTTCTCTTTCGCTTTAATGTCACCCCACAAAGATTTGACTTCGCTAGGAGATAGGCTCTTCAAATCTCCGAAAACATGGGGATGGCGTCGGATCAGCTTGGTCGTGATCGCCTCGACGACGCCGCCGAAATCGAACCTTCCTCGTTCCTCCGCCATGCGGGCATGAAACACGACCTGCAGCAGCAGGTCGCCCAGTTCATCCTTGAGATCCACGATGTCGCCCCGCTCGATCGCGTCGGCGACCTCGTAGGCTTCCTCGATTGTGTAGGGGGCGATCGAGGCGAAGTCCTGCTCGATGTCCCAGGGGCAACCCGTTCCCGGCGTGCGCAAGGCGGCCATGATTTCAAGGAGGCGCTGGAGGTCGCGCGAAGGCTGCATGTTCGGGGGCGCCTCTGTCGGGCCGGTGGCGCGCCCGACAAGGGCGCGCAAATGCGTATGGCCGGGACGAACCCGGCCATTTTATTCGCGTGATCCCGACGGTCAGATCGAGATCGAGATCGCTTCACGGCCCTTCGGCGTGTCGACGACGCGCATGTTCACCGGCTGGCCTTCGGCCAGATGGGACACGCCGGCGGAGTTCAGCACCGAAATATGGACGAAAACGTCCTTGCCGCCGTCGTCGCTCGCCACGAAACCGAAGCCCTTGGCGTCATCGAACCACTTGACCTTGCCGCTGACCGCGACGGCCGTCGACGGATCGGGCGGCGCGCGCCGCGGCGGGCGGGGCCCGTCCGAGAACGAACGCTGCGGCCGCTCGACGATGCCCGAGGCGTCGACCTCGACCACCCGCGTCACCTGCGCGCCCTTGGCCCCCGCGCCCACGGTCACGCGAAGTTTCGCTCCGGCGGGCACGCTCTCGTGCCCGGAAGCGTGAAGCGCATTGGCGTGCAGGAATGCGTCGCCCTGGCCGCCGGCCAGTTCGACGAAGCCATAGCCCTTGTCGGCCTTGAACCATTTGACGACGGCGTCCACCGTCGGCCCGGTAACCGGCGCCGAGGGCGAACCGCCGGGACCGCCCATCGGGGGGCCGCCGAAGCCGCTGTCGGGGCCGCCCCCGAAGCCGCGCGAGGTGCGGGGCTTCGGCTCGTAGGGCATCGGCCCATCGTCGTCGAAGCCGCGCTTGCGAGGCGCCCTGAAATCCTTACCCTTGCTCATGTGATCGAAAATCTCCGCCCAGTAAAAACCGATGCTCTCCCGCCTCTACGGAAACCGCACCCGCCGCCTCGCCGAGTGACGGCGAAACCTCGTGTCCGCGCGTAGGCCGCGCTGAAAATGATGAAATCAAGCGGACGCGCCCGCCTCGCGCTCGTCGCGGGGCCGCTCAAGAGACGCATCCATTTTTGAAAAGCCCAGGTTCGATTTGAGGAACCGCTCTGGACCGGGCGCAGACGATCTCGACGGCCCCGAAGGCCGCTCCTTCCCAGCCGAGAGCCGGGGAGACTTCCATGTATTTCGCCCGCATAGTCCAAACCCGTCCGGCCGTGCGCACCGCATTGTCGAGGCCGAACGTCTTTAGTCTAACCCACTTTTTTTTATTTATCTAGATCAATTCGTGGGCATTGCGGTCTGGAGGAAGCGAGGCCAAAAAACGGCGAGATGAAGGTTATTGAACTGTTTTTTCGCCCGTACAGGGAGAAATAATGACCGTTTGGCCCTTGATGGCGCCTGTCGTCGCATAGTCGATCGCATTAAACTGCGGCTTTACCGCGGCCGCCGCATTGCCCTTCTTCATGTCCGACGCGCTCGCCACGACTGAATTGGGCGCAGCCATCGTGTCCGCGAACTGCTCGGCGGTTTGGCCGATGATCACACAAGCGAGCGTCAAGACCGCGGCCCAAATTGCGGCGAAACCGACATTCTTGAAACGGCCAGGCGTTTCGGCTTGGTCTTCCATTTGGACCTCGTTCGGGAGAGTTGCCCGAACTCTATCCGCGTTAAGGTAAAGGAAGTCTTGCCGGCCCAATCAAATGTCGACGAGTTCGCGCGCCTGAGGCGCCCGTTCCTGAATGAATGCGAAGCGGGCTTCCGGCTTGGCGCCCATCAGCCGCTCGACCGTGTCCGCGGTGATGGCCGCGTCGTCGTCGGCAATCGCGACCCGCAGCAGCGCGCGCTTGCCCGGGTCCATCGTCGTGTCGCGCAGATCGCGCATCGGCATTTCGCCCAAGCCTTTGAAACGGCTGACTTCGATTGCGCCGCGACCGGTAAATCCGGTCTTCATCAGGTGCTCCTTGTGCGCGTCGTCGCGGGCGTAGAGCGACTTCGCGCCCTGGGTCAGCCGGTAGAGCGGCGGGACGGCGATATAGAGGTGGCCTTCGTCAATCAGCTTCGGCGTCTGCCGGTAGAAGAACGTGATCAGCAGCGAGGCGATATGGGCGCCGTCGACGTCGGCGTCGGTCATGATGATGACCTTGTCGTAGCGCAGATCCTCCGAACGGTAGCTCGATCCGGCTCCGACGCCGAGCGCCTGGATGAGGTCGGAGAGCTGCTGGTTCTGGGCGAGCTTGTCGCGCGTGGCCGAGGCGACATTCAGGATCTTGCCGCGCAAAGGCAGCACGGCCTGGGTCGCGCGGTCGCGCGCCTGCTTGGCTGAGCCGCCCGCCGAATCGCCCTCCACGATAAATAATTCTGAGCCTTGCGCCGAAGAGTTCGAGCAATCCGCGAGCTTTCCGGGCAGGCGGAGCTTGCGCGCGGCGGTCTTGCGCGCGACGTCCTTCTCCGCCCGGCGGCGCAAGCCGCTCCTCGGCCCGCTCGATCGAAAAATCGAGCAGCTTCGCAGCTTGGCTCGGCGCGGCGGCGAGCCAATGGTCGAAGGCGTCGCGCACGACATTTTCAACGATCCGCGAGGCTTCCGTGGTCTGCAGCCGGCCCTTGTTCTGGCCTTGAAATTCGGGTTCGCGAATGAATACGGAGATCAGCGCGGCGCATCCGGACATCACGTCGTCGGTGGTCAAAGCGGCGGCGCGCTTGGACTGGCCGATGCGCTCGGCGTGGTCCTTGAGCGCGCGCAGCAGCGCGATGCGCAGGCCGGCTTCGTGCGTGCCGCCGTCGGGCGTCGGGATCGTGTTGCAATAGGAATGGACGAAGCCGTCTTCGGCCACGAGCCAGGTGAGCGCCCATTCGACCGAGCCGTGCTTGCCCGGCTTCTCCACCTTGCCGAAAAAGGCTTGCTCGACGACCGTGTCCTGGCCCTCGATGTCGGCGGAAAGATAGTCCTTGAGGCCGCCGGGGAAATGAAACACCGCCTCTGGCGGAACCTTGCCGTCGGCGCCGAGCAGCGAGGGCGCGCAGCGCCAGCGGATTTCGACGCCGCCGAAAAGATAGGCCTTGGAGCGCGTCATCTTGAATATGCGCGCCGGGTCGAATTTCGCGCCGGCGCCGAATATCTCCGGGTCGGGCTTGAAACGGACCTTCGTGCCGCGCCGGTTCGGCGCCTTGCCGACGATTTCCAGCTTGGTCACCGGCTTGCCGCGCTCGAACGCCTGTCGATAGAGCGTCTGGCTTCGCGCGACCTCGACTTCGGTGCGAAGCCGACAGCGCGTTGACCACGGAGACGCCGACGCCATGCAGGCCGCCCGAGGTTTCGTAGGCGCCGCTGTCGAACTTGCCGCCCGCGTGCAGCACCGTCATGATGATTTCGAGCGCGGATTTGTTCTTGAATTTGGGATGCGGGTCGACCGGCATGCCGCGGCCGTTGTCGGTCACGCTGACCCAGCCGTTCTCTTCCAGCGACGACCTCGATGAAGGTGGCGTGGCCCGCCACCGCTTCGTCCATCGCATTGTCGATCACCTCGGCGAACAGGTGATGCATCGCATTGGCGTCGGTGCCGCCGATATACATGCCGGGGCGGCGGCGCACCGGCTCCAGGCCTTCGAGCACCTCAATCGAAGAGGCGTTGTATTCGCCCTCGCCAGGCGTTCCCGAACGCGGCGCGGGCGGCTTGCCTTTCGCGGGGGGCGTCTTGCGCGGCGGTTGCGCGCCGCCGAAGAGGTCGTCGGTCATGGGATTTGTCGGGTCCGATTCGGTCAGGGCCGGAGGTTAGCACAGCGAGGACGAGAACGAAAAGCGAACGCGGGCTGACGCACGGCTCATAAGTCGGGTTGGGTTTTTGGCGATCCCGGCGTCCTAGGGCTTTGGGCTCGCCGACGCAAGCGCGGAATTTTCGGCGCCGCCGAACCTATGCATAAGATATTGAATGTCTTGAAGCTTTTGGATGGCGGAAAGCTCAGGCGACGCCGGCTTCACCTCGGCCGCGCCAAAAACACCGCCGCCAGGATGACGGCGCCGCCCGCCATTTGCAGCGGGCGTCATCGCCTCGTTGAGCACCAGCCAGGCGATGAGCGCCGAGACCGGCGGCTGGGCGAGGATCACGACGGCGATCAATCCGACCGGCGACCCGGCCGATCGCGACCGAGGTCAGGCCCTGGCCCATCGCGTGCAGACGACGCCGAGCAGCACGACGATCGTCCAGCCAAGCGGGCTCGTCGGGATCAGCTTTTCGCCATGCAGACGCGGCCGCGATCGTCGAGCGCGATCGCGGAAACGGCGGCTGAACAGAGCGTCGCGGTCGCGCCGTCGAGATTCGTGCGCGCCTGCTTGATGAACAGGAGGTAGGCGCATAGGCGACGGCGGCGCAGAGCGCGAAGGCGTCGCCATAGCCGATGCTGCGACGGCGCCGCCATGCCCGCCATCACCCAGGCGCCGAGCAGGGCGAGCCCGAGCGCCGGCCAGACCCGGCCGGGCGGGCGCTCGCGAAAAAACAGCGCGCCGCCGATGACCGCCAGAATCGGCGCGACATTGCCGATGAACGAGGCGTTGGCGACCTTGGTGCCCGTCAGCGCGACATGAAACGAGCCGACGTCGACCGCGAAAGCGAGGCCGGCGAGACCGAGCGGCAGCGCAATGGCGGCGACGTTTTGCGGCGTCGCCCGGCCCCCGCGCCCAGTTGCGCCCAGATCGCGAGCACGGGAACCGCGAGCCCCATGCGCCAGGCGGCGCCTGCAAGCGGGCCGACGTCGAGAAAGCGCGCGAGCACGCCCGACCAGGCGATGATGCCGGTGCCGACGATCAAGGAGATCCAGCCGGTGGGATCGGACTTTGCGGCGGAGGCCGATGGGGCGACCGACGTCACGACGCCGAACCCCTGATGGCAAGGTCGAATTTTCCGTCCAAGGCCGAGCGCCCCCGAGTCGCGGGGCAAGCTAACATGCCCGCCGCCGACGCCACAGACGCTCACGCCAATATGCGCGATTCCCTCGGGAGCCTCAGGGACGCGCGGCAAGCGGCGCCGCCGGCGCGCGTCTGGCGCGGGCCGGTCGCACCAGGAAGAGCGTCACGGCCACCAGCGCGACGGGAAACAGGAACAACTCGGTTCCCATCGCCGCCATGCCGGTCGCCAGCGCCCAGAGCAGCGAGAGCCAGTGTTCGCCCAGCGCCACGAGCTTGGAGGCGGAATGGCGGCGCAGCACCATCCCACGGGTCGACGGAGCCTGGCGCCACAGCATCAGCAACGCGCCCGACAGGCCGGCGCCCAGGCCGCAACCGAGCGCGCAGAACGCGCCCCAAGGCGAGGCCCAGGCGAGTGCGAGCATCGGCAGCGTCATGACCAACGCGACGGGCAGGGCGACAGCCGCCAGTTTCGCGCGCTCGATCTGCCCGCGCGTCGCAGGCGCGCTTGCGATGAAGTCCGGGGCGTCCTCGGCAGAAAGCGCGACCCAAGCCAGCGAACCGGAAAGCTGACCGGTGATGACGACCAGGGTCGGCCCGAATGCGATTCCCGCGGTTCCGGTTGGGCCGCCGTGTTTCCAGAGCGCGAGGCCGACCGGCAGCGTGTAGAGGGTTTGCAGCATCATCTGGGAGATCAGCCAGGGGTCGCGCCAGAGCAACCGGTGCTCCTTGACCCGCATCGCGGCGCCGAGTCCGAGGCGAAATCGCGCGCGCGCGCTGCTGCGCGCCGGCGCCGACGGCTCGCCCGCCGATCGCATCGTTGCGGTCACGAAAGCTCCGCCGCACACGAACACCGCGCCGACGAAGATCGCGACGGCGAAAACGAGCCAGGCCACGATCGCAGCCACGTCCCCGCTCGCCGCGCGTTCGGGGATCGCAAGCAGACGCACCAGCATGTTGGCGCCGCCTGTCGGCGCGGAGACCAGTCCATAGAGCGAGGCCCTGACGCCGTCGGGCAGTACGGCCAGAACCTGCACCGCCAGGACCGCGGAAGCGCCCACGAGAGTCGCCACGATTTGTGAAACGACCCGCGCCCTTCGGGGTCCCGCCAGGAAGAAAAGGCCGAGCGCGAGGGCGAAGCCGAGGGCGGCGCCCGTGAGACCCGCGGCGGCCAAAGCCGGATAGAGCGCGAGCCAATGCAGTCGCCCTTGCAGGGCGCTGGCGTTCGCGAAAGGGAGCAGCAGCAGGCTGACCGAGGCGACGGCCTCGATTGCAAGCCCCAGCAGCCTCGCGCTCACCACTTTGCGCGCCGAGATCGGCGAGGCGAGCAGGAGATCGAGGTCGCCGCGGCGATACAGCGTACGCGTAATCGAGGACGATGTGCTCGCGATCGTCCACGGAAGCACAAAAAGAATTCCAGACCGCGTTGCGGCGGCGAGGAACTTCGCGCCATCCGGTCCGCTCTCGAAGGGTCCGATAATGAAGGCCACGGAAGAGGCGAGCAGGTGCAGGCTGAGCAGCACCAACAGCAGGATCAGCACTTCGACAGGAACGAATTCTGGCCGAGCAGGCTCCAGAAGGCGCGCCCGCCCAGTCTTGCCTCATGCGCCGCCAACCCCAGGAACGTGCCGGAACTGGCGCTCACGCCGCGCGCTCCGTCACCGCCGCGGTCATGTCGAGGAACAGGTCCTCCAGGCTTGCGCGCGACGAGCCGCCGGCTGACGCAATTCGCTCCAGCGTGCCCTCCGCGATCAGGCGCCCTCGGGCGAGGATGCCGATGCGATCGGCGATGCGTTCCGCGACTTCGAGGATATGGGTCGTCAGAATTATCGTCGCGCCCGCCCTCGTGCGTTCGGCCAGCAGATCCTTGACCTGGCGCGCCGATCCCGCGTCGAGACCTGTCAGCGGTTCGTCCAGCATGAGCAGCCGGGGGTCATGGACCAGCGCGCCGGCGAGCGCGACCTTCTGCTTCATGCCGCGCGAAAAGCCCTCGCATCGCTCGCGCCGGTGCGTCCCAGAGGCCGAGGTCTGCAGCAGTCCTTCGGCCGCGCTCGCGCGCGGCCGTGGGCTCGACGCTCCAGAGGCCCGCGACAAATTCGAGATATTCGGTCGGATCGAGCTTGTCGTAGAGCATCGGCTCGTCGGGCAGCCAGGCGACGATGCGCTTGGCCTCGATAGGCTTGCGGCGCGCGTCGACTCCGAAGATGCGGATTTCGCCGCTGTCGGCCGGCAACAGGCCGGCGATCATGCGCAGCGTCGTCGACTTGCCCGCGCCGTTCGGGCCGAGCAGGGCGTAGAATTCGCCTTCGCGGACGGTCAGATCGAGACCGTCGACCGCCGGGCGGCCGAAACTCTTCTTGAGCGCACGTAATTCGAGGGCTGGCGTCGGCGTCATCGGCATCCCGCATGGGCGAAGCGCGATGGCGCCCCGAGCGGCAGCCTAAAGCTCCAAAACTTGATCAGAACTTAATCGAGACCTCGAAATACTGGTTTTGGTGTGTGAATTACAAAAGAGAAGTGCTACGATCCTTAATTGTCAATTCCTGCGCCTTCGCGGGTCTTGGGCTTGCGCCGATCCGCGAACCCCAAAGCGGGCCGGACCCGCGCGCGCAGGACGTGCCTTGCGATCAGCGCGTGCACGCCAACTGCGATGACGAGCCCGAGCGCGTGAAAGCCCGGCCCCCCGCCGCCCGCGCGCGCGATCGCAATCAGCGCGAGCAGACCGAAAGGCAGGAAAAGCACGACGCCCGTGACGAGGCCCGGATTATAGGCGCGCTTGACGATCGCAACGACGATATGGACGATCGCGTTGACCAAGGTCAGGTAGACCGGGATCAAAGCCAGGCCGAGGTTCACGAACGCGGCCGCGATCAAGCAGGCCGCGAAGCCGCCCCAGAGCAAGGGAACGTTGACGACAAAGACCGCAAGACTCGTCAGCACCTCGCGTCCACCGCCGATCATCTCATTGATTTCCCGACGGAAACGGTCGTCGTAGTGCTCTTCGAACTGGTGCAGCATATAGATCGGCAGCAGCAGATAGGCCGACGTTAGCGCTTCTGGCGAGCCGAGCGCGACGATCGGGGTCAGCGCGACGAGCAGCCACCCCGCGAGGAAGCCGCCATAGACCCAGGTCTCGACAAAAGGATTCCGCATCGCCGCTCCTGAAGGCTCGCCTTGCGCTCAATCCCAGCGTTTATGCGCCCACATCCATTGCTCCGGCGCCTCGCGGACGAAGTCTTCGAAACGCGCCTGCAGTCCCTGGGTGGCCGCCAGCACGTCGGCGTGACGGTCCTCGGTTTGGGGGATTTCGACCGCCTCGATCCGCATCCGGAACCGTGCGCCGGGCTTGCGCAGCACGCGCGCGGCATAGAGAGGAATCCCGGCCGAGCGCGCAATCAGCGCCGGAAATGGGTTCGACATGGCGGTTCGGCCGAAGAAAGTCGTCGGCACCCCGCGTTTCTCGCGCAAGTCCGCGACGAAGGCGGGATAGCCGCCTTCGCGCGCGCGCCGCAACAGAGCGCGCGCGGTGGCCGGCGACTTGTTGTGCAGGCCGCCGAGATACAAGGGAGCGCGCATGTTATAGATATAGGCCTCGACGAGAGAATTGGTCAGTTCCTGATAGACGCCCGTCAGCGGCACGCCATAGGCCTTCCCGGCCAGCGCCATGATCTCCCAATTGCCCATATGCAGCGTCGCGACGACGAAGGGTCCGCCCCTGGCGATCGCCTCAAAGACCTCCGGGCGCTCGAACTCGATCCGCCCTTGCGGCAGCATTTCAGCAATATGGAAGAACTCCGAGAAAGTTCGCCCGAGATTGTCCCACATGGCCCCGGCGATGCGCCGCCGCTCTTCCTCGCTCATGTCTGGATAGGCCGCCGTCAGATTGTCGAGGGCGCGCCGGTGCCGGGGAAGCCACGGCGCGACCATGCGCCAGCCCCAGCCGGAAAAAGCCGAAGCCGCCTCCAGCGGCAGGGCGCCCATGACGACCGCGACGAGCCAGAACGCCGCGAATTCGATGCGCTCGCGCCAGGACGTCCACCGGACCGACAATTGCTATTCCCCTCGAGCGGATTCGCGAGGCGCCTGATTGCGCGGACGGCCCGGCGCCGTCAAGAGCGCGGCGAGACGGCCGGCGCCATGCGAATGGACTTTCCGTCGCCGGCCATTTTCGTGTTAAACTTGTTCGAGCGGGCGGGGAGCGAAGACGCCAAGACCCGCGACAAGGGAGGCGCGACGATGGGCGATCAACTCAAATACACGCTCGGGGAAGATCGGATCCCGAAGAGCTGGTACAATATCATGTCCGATCTGCCGGCCCCGCCGCCGGTTCTGCATCCGGGGACAGGCCAGCCGATCGGCCCCGCCGACCTCGCCCCGCTATTCCCGATGGCCCTGATCGGCCAGGAAGTCAGCACCGAGCGGCATATCGAGATCCCCGATCCCGTGCGCGAAATCTACCGGATGTGGCGCCCGACGCCGCTCTATCGCGCCCGCGCGCTCGAGAAGAAGCTCGGCACGACCGCCAAGATCTTTTACAAATACGAGGGCGTCAGCCCGGCCGGCAGCCACAAGCCCAATACCGCCGTCGCGCAGGCCTATTACAACAAGGCGGAGGGCGTAAAGAAGCTCTCGACCGAGACCGGCGCCGGACAATGGGGCTCCTCGCTCGCCTTCGCGGGCTCGCTGTTCGGGCTCGACGTCAAGGTCTACATGGTCAAGATTTCCTACAACCAGAAGCCCTATCGACGGGCTCTGATGGAAACCTACGGGGCCAAGTGCATCGCGAGCCCGAGCATGGAGACGGCCTCGGGCCGCGCGATCCTCGCCCACAACCCGGATTCGCCGGGGAGTCTCGGCATCGCGATCTCGGAAGCCGTCGAAGTCGCGGCGCAAAACGACGACACCAAATACGCGCTTGGCAGCGTTCTCAACCATGTCCTGCTGCACCAGACGGTGATCGGCATCGAGGCGATCGAGCAGATGCACGCGGCCGACGCCTATCCCGACATTGTCATCGGCTGCGCGGGCGGCGGCTCGAATTTTGCCGGCATCGCGTTCCCGTTCCTCGGCGAGAAGCTGCGCAGCAAGCGCGACGTGAAGGTGATCGCCGTCGAGCCGGCGGCGTGCCCGTCATTGACGCGCGGTCGCTACGCCTTCGATTTCGGCGACACCGGTCATCTGACTCCGCTCGTCAAGATGCACACGCTCGGCTCCACCTTCATCCCGCCGGGCTTCCATGCCGGCGGCCTGCGCTATCACGGCATGGCGCCGCTGGTCAGCCATTGCCTGGAACTCGGGTTGATCGAGGCGCGCGCCTACCACCAGACCCCTTGCTTCGAAGCCGGCGTGATGTTCGCGCGCGCCGAAGGCATCGTGCCGGCGCCGGAATCGACCCATGCGGTCAAGGCGGCGGTCGACGAGGCGGTCAGGGCGCGCGAGGAGGGCAGGTCGCCGACGATCCTGTTCAACCTCAGCGGCCACGGCCATTTCGACATGCAAGCCTACACCGACTATTTCGCCGGCAAGCTGATCGACCAGGATTACGATGCCGCGATGCTGGAAGCCTCGCTCGCCCAACTGCCGAAGGTCGCTGCGGAATAGGGGACGTCGCGCATTTATGGCCGGGCTCCGCGAGCCCGGCTTTCCGCGACGGAAGGCCTCGGGTCGCGGGCAGGCCGGGACCGTCGATCCCGGCTGCGGGCCCTCTGCTCAATCCACCCCGAGCGACTTCAGCTTCCGGTGCAGAGCCGAGCGCTCCATGCCGATGAACTCGGCGGTGCGCGAAATGTTGCCGCCGAAGCGGTTGATCTGCGCGACCAGATATTCGCGTTCGAAGACCTCCCGCGCCTCGCGCAGCGGCAGGCTCATCAACTTCTCGCCGCCGACGCCCGAGGGGATCGCGGGCACGAGCGCGCCGATTTCTGCGGGCAGCATGGCGGCGGTGATCTCGGCGTCGGGATGGCCGGTAGCCAGGATCATCAATCGCTCGATATTGTTGCGCAACTGACGGATGTTGCCAGGCCAGTCGTGCGATTGCAGCACGGCCATCGCGTCCGCCGCGATCGGGCGGCGCGTGACGCCCATGCCCGCGGCGACCTGGTCCATGAAATATTCGATCAACTCGGGAATGTCCTCGCGCCGCTCGGCGAGCGAGGGAGAGCGGATCGGCACGACGGAAAGGCGATGAAACAGGTCCTCGCGGAAATGGCCGTCCGTGATCGCCTGCGCGAGATCGCGGCTCGTCGAAGAGATGACTCGCACGTCGACATGCACGGGCGCAGAGCCGCCGACGCGGCGAAAGTTCTGGTCGACCAGAACTCGCAGGATCTTGGCTTGCGTCTCCATCGGCATGTCGGCGACTTCGTCGAGATACAGCGTGCCGCCATGCGCCTCTTCCAAGGCTCCGATGCGGCGCGGCCGGTCGGGACCCGCATCGACCCCGAAGAGTTCGCTCTCCATGCTCTCGGGCGTGATCGTCGGCGCGTTGACGACGACGAACGGTCCCTCGGCGCGCACCGAGTGGGCGTGGATCAGACGCGCCGTCAGCTCCTTGCCCGAGCCTGCGGGGCCGGAGATCAAGACGCGCGAGTTGGCCGGCCCGACCCGCTCGATCAGCCGCTTGAGGTTGGCCACCGCGGTCGAAGACCCGACAAGCGTGTTGAAGTTGCGCCGGTGCGCGCTTTGAGATCGCTGACTTCGCGCCTCAGGCGCGAGGTTTCCAGCGCGCGTTCGGCGACCAGGATCAGGCGATCGGCCTTGAACGGCTTCTCGATGAAGTCATAGGCGCCGAGCTTGATCGCGGTGACGGCGGTTTCGATGTTGCCATGGCCCGAGATCATCACGACCGGCACGTTGGCGTGTTGCTGCTTCAGAACCTCCAGCAACTGCAACCCGTCGAGCCGCGAGCCTTGCAGCCAGATGTCGAGCAGGACCAGATGCGGCCGGCGGGTCTCGATTGCGTTGATCGCTTCGTCGGAATTGCGGGCCATGCGCGTGCCGTGGCCCTCGTCGGAGAGGATTCCCGACACCAGTTCGCGAATGTCGTCTTCATCGTCGACGATCAGGATATCGGCGGCCATCGGCTCAACTCTCGGCTTTGACGTTTTCGCTGGCGGCGCCGGTCTTCGGCGCCGTGACGCTGATCGGGAAGGTCATGAGAACTTGCGCGCCCTGACCGCCGTCGGGCCTCTCCAGGCCGTCGAGCAGCTCAACCGAACCATGATGGTCTTCGAAGATCTTGATCACGATCGGCAGGCCGAGCCCGGTGCCTTCGGCCCGGGTCGTCACGTAGGGTTCGGTCAATTTGTGGCGGTCCTCTTTCGGGAATCCTTTGCCGTTGTCGCTGACGGCGATGTGCGCCACGCCCTCGGGCGCCGGTCCAGAGCGCGACGCGGATGCGACCCTGGATATCGGGTGCGCCGCGCGCGTCGATGCCCTCGCCGGCGTTCTTCAGGACATTGGTCAGCGCCTGCGACATCAGCCGGCGATCGAATTCGGCCCACACCGGATCCGCCGGCAGGTCCTCCTCGATCGCGATCTCGGGCCGCCCGACGCGCGCCAGGAACATCGCCTGCCGCACGCAATCGGTGAGGTCGTCGTGCGCGAGCCGCGCTTTGGGCATGCGCGCGAAATTGGAGAACTCGTCGACCATGCGTTTGATGTCGTCGACCTGGCGAATGATCGTATCGGTGCATTGGTCGAAGACGTCCTTGCCCTCGACGATGTGGCGCCCATAGCGCCGTTTTAGCCGCTCGGCGGAGAGCTGGATCGGCGTCAACGGGTTCTTGATCTCGTGCGCGATGCGCCTTGCGACGTCCGCCCAGGCCGCGCTGCGCTGCGCGGCCACGAGATCGCTGATGTCGTCGAGCGTGATGACGCTGCCCTGGTCGGGGCGCTGCGGATCGCCGGTGACGCGCACATTCAAAAGGCGTTCGGGCCGCTTCGACTCTGATCGTCGCCTGGCCTTGGTGCAGCCGCGCCCGCGAGGCGCGCGCCTCCGCGAGGATCTGCGCCAAGCCGCGGCAAGATTTCGTCGATGCGCTCGTCCGACCAATGGGCCTTGGCTGGGATCCGAGCAGAGCAGGCGTCGGCGGCGGCGTTGGCCACCGCCACGACGCCGTCGCGATCGACGCCGATGACGCCCGCCGGGACGCCCGATAGCGCCGCCTCGATGAAGGCGCGCCGCTCGTCGTTCGAGCGCATTGGCCGCGATCAGGTTGCGATGTTGCTGGCGCAGCTCGCCCGTCATCTTGTTGAAGGTTTCGCCGAGATGTCCGAGATCGCCCTCGGATTTGTGCGTCGGCACCTGGACATAAAGATTTCCCGAGGCGACCTCGTCGGTCGCGCGGATCAACCGCCGGATCGGGCCGACGAGTTGGTTGGCGAAGGTCAGGCCCATCCAGACCGCCGAGATCAGAAGCGTCAGCGAGAGCATGATGAAAACGGTGGCGAAGCCGAGTTCCATGTTGTGCCGATGGATTTCGAAACTCGCGGCGTAATCGCGGAAGTTCGCGGCGTCGTTGGCGGCTCGGTCGGCCATCGGGTCGATCGGACGCGCCGTGTAGAGGAAGCTGTCTTCGATGCCCTCGATCGGCCTAAGCGCAATGAACGTGGCGCCGTCGGCGAGCAGGCTGCAGAAGGGCTGCAGCGTTCCAGCGTCGGCGAAATCCGCGGGACGCGGTTTGGCGATCAAGCTGCGGGTCCGAACCGGCGGCGATCTCCGTGACGGTTCCGTCTGATTTGATGATCGCGGCCACCGCGAAGCCCAATGCGTGCGCGCGCTGGTCAGATAGTCTGGAACAGCTTCGGATCGCTCTTCAACAGGCGGGCGCTGCGCCCGAGATCGCCAGCGGTCAGCTCGGAATCGCGCAGCAGCGCCTCGCATATCGACGTGCGATAGAGCTGCGAGGTGGCCCCGGCCTCTTTCGAAAGCACCCCGACGTTTCGCATGAAGGCCGGATTGATCGCCCATTCCACCGAGACCGTCGCGACGATCGCGGTCACCAGCGCGGGGATCGCGGCGACCAGCGAAAACAACGTCACGACCCGCGAGTGCAGCCGTGCGCCCGCGCGCGCGGCTCGCCGGGCGGCGCGCAACCTCCGGAGCTCCATCACGATCAGCGCGAGCACGATCAAGACGACGAGGGCGTCGCCGGCGAGGATCGACAGCACCAACGCCAGTGGACGGCGTAATCGGCGTGAAGCCGGCAAAAATGACGAAGGTCGCGAGGGCCAGCAGCCAGCGCGGCGCCGACCGCGAACGGTCCAAAACGCCGGAACATCGGGTTTTCTGGCGCGGGTCGGAGAAGACGACTGGCGTCTGCGCGCCCGAGGGGCTGTTCCTGGAGTTCATGCTTGCCGAGGTCGCCCGATTCCGCGCCCTATGCGCGAAATCAATGTGGCCGTTCGGCAACGATGTTGCAAGATTGCGACAAAAACGCGGCGCGCTCGAGTCTCGGGGCTACTTCAGCCCGCGCAGGCTCTTCAGATCGAGATCCCGTATCTTCTTGCGCAAAGTGTTGCGATTGAGGCCGAGGATCTCCGCCGCCTTGATCTGATTGCCGCGCGTCGCCGACAGCGTGGCTGCGATCAGCGGCGCCTCGAGCTCCCTGACGACGCGATGATAAAGGCCGACCGGGGGCAGCGACTGTCGCCGAACGAGCGAAAGAGCTGGGCGACATGGCTGCTCGAGTCCCTGCCGAAAATGTCTCGTTCGCGACCGACCGCGCGCGCTCGCGCGTCCCGTTGGGCGCGTCCAGCGCCGTTGGACGGAGTCAAGCTCTGCAACGGCCGGAGAAGACTGAATTCGGCGTCGATCAGCGGCTCGGTGATGACTTCCTGCGGATAGAGCGCGGCGAGGCGGCGAGCGAGGTTCTCCAGTTCGCGGATGTTGCCGGGCCAGGGATAGCGCTTCGAGCCGTCGATCGCGGCGCGGTCGAGCGTCTTCGGAGGCAAGCCCTTCGGCGACGCCGCGCTGGAAGAAATGGCGCACGAGGTCGGGAATGTCTTCGGTCCGCTCGCGCAGCGGCGGCAGCCGCAGCGGCACGACATTCAGGCGGAAAAACAGGTCCTCGCGGAACAGACCCTGCTGGATCGAATGGCGCAGGTCCTTGTTGGTCGCGGCGACGATGCGCACGTTGGTCTTTATCGGGGTGCGCCCGCCGACGGTCGTGTATTCGCCCTGCTGCAGGACGCGCAGCAGGCGGGTCTGCGCCTCCATCGGCATGTCGCCGATTTCGTCGAGAAAGAGCGTGCCGCCTTCGGCCTGTTCGAAGCGGCCGACCGAGCGCGCGTTGGCGCCGGTAAAGGCGCCCTTCTCATGGCCGAACAACTCGCTCTCGATCAGATCGCGCGGGATTGCGGCCATGTTGATCGCGACGAACGGACCCGCTCTTGCGCTTGCCGTAATCGTGCAGCGCGCGGGCGACAAGCTCTTTGCCGGTGCCCGACTCGCCCGAGATCATCACCGTCAGGTCGGTCTGCATCAGACGCGCGAGCGAGCGGAAAATGTCCTGCATCGCGGGCGAGCGGCCGACGAGCGGCATGTTTTCGCCTTGCGGCGGCTCCTCGGCGCCTTCTCGCCGGCGCTTCGGCTCGGCGAGCGCGCGCCCGACGATCGAGACCAGCTCCTTCAGATCGAACGGCTTGGGCAGATACTCATAAGCGCCGCGCTCGGACGCCTTGATCGCGGTCATGAACGTGTTTTGCGCGCTCATGACGATGATCGGCAGATCGGGGCGCATGCGGCGGATGCGCGGCAGCAGCTCGAATGCATTGTCGTCGGGCATGACGACGTCGGTGATCACGAGATCGCCTTCGCCCGCCGCGACCCATCGCCAGAGCCCGGCGACTGTGCCGGTCGCTCTGACTTCGTAACCCGCGCGCGACAGCGCCTGGTTGAGTACCGTTCTGATCGCCGCGTCGTCGTCGGCGACGAGAATATGCCCGGACGGCATGCCTTTACTCCTTCTGGCCGCGACGGTTCGCGCCGCCCGACCGATGATCGCTCCGGCGCGCGTCGCTCGCCGCGATTGCGGCCGCGAATTCGAGGTTCCCTCAGGCCTTCTGAGCGCCCGCGCCCGTCGGGCGCGGCGTGTCGAGCGGCATAAGCACGCGGAACGTCGTTCTACGCGGAAGGGACTTCACACTCGACGATCCCGCCATGGTCTCCGATCACCTTGGCCACGAGTGCAAGACCCAGGCCAGAGCCGGAGGCCTTTGTGGTCACGAACGGATCGAACAGATTGGCGGCGATTTCGGCGGGAATTCCAGGCCCATTGTCGCGAATGCAGATTTCGAGCGGCAGGCTGACCGGCTCGTGGCTCGCCGCGGTCTTCAGCCTGCACGCCGGCCCGATAGGCGGTCGAAATCGTGATTTCGCCGTCGATGCTCTCTTCGCCGATCGCCTCGGCGGCGTTTTTCATCAGGTTGAGAAACACCTGGATCAGCTGGTCGCGCGAACCCAGCACATGCGGCAGCGACGGGTCGTAGACCGCCTGGATGCGGATGTGGCGCGCGAAGCCGGCCTGTGCGAGCCGCTTCACATGGTCCAGCACCGCATGGATGTTGAGGCTTTCGCGCGCGATCGGGCGCTCGTCGGAAAAGGCCTGCATGCGGTCGACCAGCTTCACGATGCGGTCGGTCTCGTCGCAGATCAGTTGCGTAAGCGCGCGGTCTTCGTCACTGACCGAGGTTTCCAGCAATTGCGCCGCGCCGCGGATGCCCGAGAGCGGGTTCTTGATCTCGTGAGCCAGCATGGAGCCCAGCGCCGTGACCGACCTTGCCGCACTTCTATGCGTCAATTGCCTGTCCATTTTTTCAGCAATTGATCGTTCTTGCAGCAGAAGCGGTCACGCCGCCATCGCTATTCGGCAACGGCCCAATGAAGGCGTCGACGAGCCGGCCATTGCCCGTGCGCGGGCGTGGAAATGTCGAGCTTATAGCCATTGACGGTCGACTGGGTGTCGATCGCGTCCGCGATCAGCTCGAAAACCGGCGATCCGAAGGGCAGGAGGTCGGCAAGTCGCGAGCGCAGAAGCCAGGAACGCCCCATGTCGAAGAAATGCTCGGCGGCGGTGTTGACCTCAAGGATCGCGCCGCGAGGCGTCGATCGCCAGCACGGGCTGCGGCAGTGCGTTCAGCAGCCGCGAAGGATCGGGCCGCGCCGCCGGCGGCGGCGCCAGGGGCTCGCGACGGTTCATGCCGCGGCCCTCGATGTTTCGCAGTCGAAGGCGCGCGCCAGCGCGGCGAGCGCCTCCGTAGGGTCTTCCGTCGTGACCAGCCGGCGGCGCAGATCGTCGCCGGCGCCCGCTTCGAGCGCATAGGCGGCCAGATGCTTGCGGGCGTGGCGCAGACCCTGATGCGCGCCCATGCGGGAAAGCAACGAATCCAGATGTTCGAGCGCGTCGGCGCGGCGCGTTTCGCGCGCCGGTTCCATCAACGGCCCGCCGGTGTCGAGCGCGCGCGCGATGGCGCCGACGCGCCACGGCGCTCCGATCGCGCCGCGGCCGATCATCACGGCGCTGGCGCCCGACGCCGCGAGCATCGCGCGCGCCGTCTCCAGGGTCTTGCCGTCGCCGTTGACCACGACCGGAATTTTTACGGCCTGGACGACCGCGCGAACCGCCGACCAGTCGGCTGCGCCTTGATAGAACTGACAGCGCGTGCGGCCATGCACGGTGATCATCGCGACGCCCTCGGCTTCCGCGCGGCGCGCAAGTTCGGGGGCGTTTCGGTTCAAATCGTCCCAACCTAGCCGGGTCTTTACGGTGACCGGGACACGAACCGCGCCGACCACCGCGGCGATGAGGCGCGCGGCCGCATCGAGATCGCGCATGAGGGCGCTGCCGGAGAGCTGGCCGGCGACGCGCCTGGCGGGGCATCCCATGTTGATGTCGATGATTTCGGCGCCTGCCGCCTCCACCGCCCGCGCGGTCTGCGCCATGGCGGCAGGTTCGCAGCCGACCAGCTGGATCGCGTTGGGGCTGACGCCGAGCCCCTCCGCGCGCAAACGGCTTTCCTCGTCGCCGGAAAGAAAGGCGCCTGACGCCACCATCTCGGAAAAGGTCAGCGTGGCCCCGCGCCGGCTGGCGATCCGCCGCATCCCGATGTCGGTGACGCCCGCCATCGGAGCCAGCATCGCGCGCCCTGCAAGGCGCAACGACCCGGGGCCAAGACCCCAAACCGCCGCGCCGCCTATTTTTTGTGCAAAAACCATGGCGCCCATATTCTAATCATTCGAGCGGCGAACGCAAGACCGCCTCAGGATTCGCCCGCTCGGCGGTCGCCGCGCTGGCTGCGAAACCGACGCTTGCATCCCGCCCGCCGCTTGGGTATCTAGCGGCCACGCTTCGCGAAGCGGCAGCCGTTGGGGGATAGTTCAACGGTAGAACTGCGGACTCTGACTCCGTCAATCTTGGTTCGAATCCAGGTCCCCCAGCCAGAACTCTTTGACATCAACGGGAAAACGAAGGTTCGTGGGGAGCACGAAAGGCCTTGCCCGCGGCCTTGACTTGAATCCGGTTTCGTCGAGAGCGCGGGGCATTCGCGGATGGACGGAAGCGACCCGGAACAGACGTCCAGTGCGTCGGATGAGAGGACGCTCGCGGTAGGCTCGGTTGTGTTTGACGGCGGAAAGGCTCGGCCGCGCCGGCGATTTGAGCCCCAAACGGAGGCGCGCGGGGCCAGCGCCTGCGTCAACATATTCAAAAATTTGATGAATTCGAGTATGAGAGCGCGGCCTCGGCGGCCGCCAGGTTGCGTCGACGACCGGCCTTACGCGGTTTTGTCGCCACTCGAAAGTCGCTGAAGTTTTGCCCCGTTATTGACTGGCACGCGTAAAGACGGCGCCAGCGACGCCCTCTAGCCGAGGCGTGACCCTCCCGAATGCGCGAACGCGACCGGCGAAATGCGCAGATAGGCCGGATCTACGACGGTGCGGCTGACGCCGAAATCGGCCAGGGAAATCCCGGCGTCGTCGAGATAACGTTGCGGCAGCATGGCAAGAGCGTCGAGATCGGCCGCGCGGCGCGCAGCGACGGCCATCGCGTTTAGAATATGTTGACCGAACCGCACGACCGAAGGAGACTTGTGGTCGCCGGACTTGGACCAATGGCCGCGGGCGGTGAGGCTGGAAGTCGTCATGAGAACACCAAATCAACGAGTTGCGCGGGTTGCGCTTCGAACTGGCGGTGTTTCTACGCCGATTGTGCAGCGCGGCAAGTCATGCTTATTTCCTCTAGAGAATAGAAAATATTGACTATGGCGGGCACTCACCGTTTACCTTCTCTCAACGCTTTGCGCGCCTTCGAGGCCGTCGCGCGCAAACTCTCGTTCGCGCGGGCCGCTGAGGAATTGTTCGTCACCAAGGCGGCGGTGGCGCAGCAGGTGCGCCTGCTCGAGGACGAGATCGGAACGCCGCTGGTCGAGCGCTCGGGCCGCGGCCTTCGTCTGACCGAGGCCGGCGCGGCGGGCGCGGCCGCGCTCGCGGACGGCTTCGCGATGCTCGCGCGCGGCGCCAGGGCGATGCGCGAGGCGAAAGGACGCGGCTTTCTCGTGATCAATTCGAGCGCCTCGTTCGCGGCGACATGGCTTGTCGGCCGCATCGGCAAGTTCAAGGCGCGCCACCCCGAAATCGACGTGTTGGTCGACGCCAATCCTATGGAAGACACGCTCGATCGCGGCGCCGTCGACGCCCTGATCCGCTGGGGCGACGGCGATTTTTCCGGTTTGGCGACGACGCGCCTGTTCAAGGAAGAGGTGTTTCCGGTTTGCGCTCCGCAACTCGTCGAAGGCGACCCGCCGCTACGGGAGCCCCGCGACCTCGCGCGCCAAACGTTGCTGCATCTGGAATGGAATCCGAATTATTCGACCTGGCCCTCATGGGCGGACTGGCTGAAAGCGGCGGGAGCGCACGAAGTCGAGGCCACGCGCGGCGTCTATTTCAACCAGATGTCGATGGCGATCGCCGCCGCGGCGCAGGGGCAGGGGGTCGCGCTCGCATCCCCCGCGATCGCGGCGGACGATATGGCCTCGGGCCGCCTCGTCGCTCCCTTCGCGGTCAGCATGCGCACGCCATTCGGATATTATTTTCTGTGCCGGCCCAGCGAAGCCGACACGCCGCGGATCAGGGCCCTGCGGGATTTTCTCGTCGAAGAGGCGGCGCTTTCGGCCGGATGAGGCGCCCATTGACCCCGGCAAGGCACGCGCCTTACATCCTGGCTGTCTTGCGCGAATTGAGATTGAGGGCGCCTGTCCATGTCCATTGAAGTCCCGGCGCCAGCCCGCTCCAGCGCCGTCGCAGCCCCCCCGAGTTTCCATTTGCTCGCCAAGCCGAGCGGATCGACATGCAACATCGATTGCACGTATTGCTTCTTCCTGTCGAAAGAGGCGCTTTATCCCAACGACAAGCATCGGATGTCGGAGGCGACCCTCGACGCCTATATCCGCCAGCTCCTGAGTCGCACCGCACGCCCGAAGTCACGGTCGCTTGGCAAGGCGGAGAACCGACGCTTATGAAGCTCGAATTTTTTGAGCGCGCCGTCGCCCTGGTCGAGAAATACAGGCGGCCGGGGCAGGCGATCCAGCAGACCTTCCAGACCAACGGCCTGCTTCTCGACGACGCGTGGTGCGCGTTCTTCAAGAAGCACAATTTTCTGATCGGCCTCAGCGTCGACGGCCCGCGCGAGTTGCACGACCGGTATCGTCGCGACCGGCGCGGGCAGGGCACGTTCGACCTCGTCATGCAGGGTTGGCGCATGCTCCGCAAACACGGGGTCGAGTTCAACATTCTGTGCACGGTCAACGCGGCCAATCAGGCCCATGGCCGCGCGATCTACCGCTTCTTCCGGGACGAACTGGGCGCCAAATGGATGCAGTTCATCCCGATCGTCGAGCGCGCGAGCGCGGACACGATCGACATCGCCAACCAGGGCTGGAGCGATCGGCCGGGGAAGGGCAAGCGCTTGCTCTATACCCAGACCGGCAATCTCGTCACCGAGCGCTCCGTCGGCGGCGAGGCCTATGGCCGCTTCCTCGTCGACATTTTCGAGGAATGGGTGCGGCGCGACGTCGGGAAGGTGTTCGTCCAGCTGTTCGACGTGACGGCGGAAGCCTATTTCGGACGCCATCTCCTTTGCATCCACGCCAAGACCTGCGGTTATGGGCCGGCGCTGGAGGCCAATGGCGATCTCTATACCTGCGATCATTTCGTCGAGCCGGGGCACAAGCTCGGCAACATTCACGAAACGCCGATGGCGGAGCTGGTTGGCTCGCCGCAGATGCGCAAGTTCGGCGACGACAAGCGCGACAAGCTCACCAAGCAATGCCGGGAATGCGATGTGCGGTTCCTGTGCAATGGCGGTTGCCCGAAAGACCGGTTCATGCCCTCTCGGGACGGCGAACCGGGGCACAACTATTTGTGCGCGGGGCTGGAGCTGTTCTTCACCCACACGCGCCCGCTGATGCAGCTGATGGTGGAATTGCTGAAACGCGGCCGGGCGCCCGCCGAAGTGATGGGCTGGCTCGCATCGGAAGACGCCAAGCGCGGGCCCTATCAGCCATGTCCCTGCGGCAATGGACGCAAGTTCAAGTTCTGTCACGGCGACAAGGTCCCGGCATCGCCGTTCGCGCGCGACCAGACCGTCGCGCGCCCGGCTTGAGCAGGGGCCTCCCGGTCGAGGCGCGACCTGCTGCGAGCGCCCGACGATGAGTGGAGTCGCATGAGGCCGCGGTCGGCCTGCGCTTGGCCAAACACGCGCACGGTCAGCGCCGCCGCGTCGAAGCAAGGGCCACCCGCCTAAAGCAAGCGCCGCGCGCAGGCGTTGTCTGCGCGCGGCGACTCCGTGGATTGCCCAGCCGTCAGTGTCCTGCGCTGCTGTGGGCGTCTTGGATGGTTCTCAGGACCGCGTCGAGATTGAACGACGCGGGCTTCTGGCGCGGCGGGAATTTCTGGAAGTCGGCGATCTGCTGGGCCACGATGGACTGCATCGCGTAGACGATGTAGGCGTGCGATATGACCCAATCCCAGTAAGTGTTCGAATTCTCGTCGGCCCGCTCGAACGGATCTCGCCGCAGATTGAACATTTTCGGCGCCCTGAGATGCACGAAAGGTTCGAACCAGCAGGCGAGCGTCTTCGCGCGCTGCTCCATCAGGACGACCTTCCAGTCCTTCATCCGGATCGCCAGGATGTCGCCGTCGTCGCTGATGTAGAAGAAGAAGTTCCGGGGACTTTCCTTCACTTCGCCGGTCAGGTACGGCAGCATGTTGTAGCCGTCGAGGTGAACCTTGTAGGTCTTGGCGCCGATCGTATGGCCCTCGAGCAGCTTGGCCGCAATGTCCGGCTCTCCCGCCGCGGCGAGGAACGTCGTCAACCAGTCCTGATGACTGACGATGCCGTTGACGACCGTGCCGGCCTTGAACTTGCCCGGCCAGCGCACGAACGCCGGCACGCGCCAGCCGCCCTCCCAGTTGGTGTTCTTCTCCGACCGGAACGGCGTGATGCCGGCGTCGGGCCAGGAATTGTAGTGCGGCCCGTTGTCGGTCGAATACATCACGATCGTGTCCTCGGCGATGCCGAGTTCGTCGAGCTTGTTCAGCATCTGGCCGATGTGCTCGTCGTGCGCGACCATCACGTCGTTGTATTCGCCCTGGCCGTTGCTCTTGCCCTTGTGCTTCTCGGCCCGATGGGTGCGAAAATGCATGCCCGTGGTGTTGTACCACAGGAAGAACGGCGTATCGGCCTTGTGCGCCTCGTCGATGAAGCGCAGCGCATGCGCCGTCACCTCCTCGTCGATCGTCTCCATCCGCTTCTTCGTCAGCGGTCCGGTGTCCTCGATCTTCTGGCCGCCCTTGCCGTCGGACCAGCAATGCAGAACCCCGCGCGGCCCGAAATTCTTCTTGAACTCGGGATCCTTGGGATAGTCGGGATCCTCGGGCTCCTCCTCGGCGTTGAGATGATAGAGGTTGCCGAAGAATTCGTCGAAGCCGTGCATGGTCGGCAGGAACTGGTCCTTGTCGCCGAGATGGTTCTTGCCGAATTGCCCGGTCTTGTAGCCCAGCGGCTTGAGCAGTTCGGCGATCGTCGGATCTTCCGCGCTGAGGCCGACGTCGGCGCCGGGCATGCCGACCTTAGTCAATCCGGTGCGGATCGGGTTCTGTCCGGTGATGAAGGCCGCGCGTCCGGCCGTGCAGCTCTGCTGGCCGTAATAATCGGTGAAGGCGACGCCTTCGTTCGCGACGCGGTCGATGTTGGGCGTGCGGTATCCCATCTGCCCGCGGCTGTTGTAGCTGATGTTCCACCAGCCGATGTCGTCGCCCCACAGGATCAGAATATTCGGTTTCTTGGCGTTGGCCATTTGCGTCTCCCTAAGTTGAATTCATGGATAAAAGCGTGTCCAGTTTCTCTTGGTCCCTCCCAGGCGATGGCTATAAAAGGCGCAAGAACACGGAAAAGAAGGCGAACAGGCCGACGAGAATCAGCGCAATTGTCACCGCCAGGACAGGCGTCTGGTGCGGCTCGTTGTGAACCCCGGCAATGACCGAGAAATCCTCGCCCCAGAGATAGCGGATGCCGAAGAAATACTCCCACAAGGCCGCCGCCAGGGCGAAGACGCCGCAGCCGATCAACATCAACCCGAGATAGCGCGGAGCGTCGGGAAACTGAGCGGCGCGCGCGCCGGGCAAGGTGTCCATACGGTCGAAGAATTGCACGATCGTGAAACCGAACCCGACCAGCGAAACCCCGGTCCGGATCCAGGCCATCATGGTCCGCTCGATCGCCATCCTCGTGCGCAGCCAAGCGAAGTGATCCGCTGCCGCCGCCCTGACCTCGATTCCCGATGGCATTATTGCTGGCTCCCAGTCTAACGAAAAGAATTCGCGCCTATGAGACGCCGGCTCGGGCCCCATGCAAATTTGGATGTGCTGGAAATCCCGCTGCGCCAACCCTCCGGCCGCCCGAATGGCGTGTGGGCCACGACATGGAACAAGAACGCAAGCACAATCTAAGCGCCCACGGCGTCAAGCCCCTCGCTATCCCTCCCATGTCCCGGGAACATGACATTTGCCATGGACGAGACCCGAGCCGTCTTGACCATTGCGTTTGGCGTCCAGACGCTCATCACGACGAATTCCATCTAAGACATGATCATCGGCAATTCGAACGGGGCGAGCGGTAAATCTTTCGTCGCTTGGCGCCGCGCGTCAAGGGGACTCGGCGCGAAACTTCATTTTCCCGTCGCGCCGATCCCGATAACCCTTTTTGTGACGCCGCAAGCTCGGCGCCGAAAGCCCTGCAAGTTCGCCCGCGGGCTTGGCAGGCCCTGCGCCTTGCGTCAGGCGCCATTCGGCATGTGCGAATTCGCAGATTTACCACCTTCGTACCGAGTTCGCGTCGGGATGTGGCGTTGGAATTGAGGGCTTCATGCCCTAGAAGCGCGGCGAGGCTGCGGTCTGGCTTGGAACCTCCGGGGGCAGGGGGTAAGAGCCTCTGGAAACGCATGGCGGGCACGTCGATGATCGCGGGAAATCAGGAATTCCAGGACATTCGCGACGAAGTTCGCAAACTCTGCGCGCGATTCCCGGGCGAATATTGGCGCAAGCTCGATCGCGAAATGGCCTATCCCGCCGAGTTCGTGAAGGCGCTGAGCCAGGCCGGCTATCTCGCGGCCCTGATCCCCGAGGATTATGGCGGCGCGGGTCTGCCGCTCTCCGCGGCCGCGGCCATACTCGAGGAAGTCCAGCGCGCGGGCTGCAACGGCGGCGCCTGCCACGCGCAGATGTACATCATGGGCACGCTGCTGCGGCACGGCAGCGACCGGCAGAAGCGAACTTATCTTGCCGCGGATCGCCTCGCGGAGATCTGCGGCTGCAGGCCTTCGGCGTAACCGAGCCGACGCAGCGGCACCGACACCGGCGCGCTCAAGACGACGGCGGCGCGAGCGGCGATCATTACGTCGTCAACGGCCAGAAGATCTGGACCTCGCGCGCCGAGCATTCCGATCTCATGTTGCTGCTGGCGCGCACGACGCCGCGCGAGCAAGTCGCCAAGCGGACTGACGGCTTGTCGGTGTTCATCGTCGACATGCGCGAGGCGCTCGAGGCAGGGCTCGACCATCCGCCCGATCCGCACGATGATGAACCACTCGACCACGGAAGTCTTCTTCGACAATGTGCGCGTTCCCGCCGAGAATCTGGTCGGCGAGGAGGGCAAGGGTTTCCGTTACGTGCTCTCCGGCATGAATGCGGAGCGCATCCTGATCGCGGCCGAATGCATCGGCGACGCCAAATGGTTCATCGAAAAGGCGACGGCTTAAGCCAGCGAACGCGTCGTGTTCGCGCGGCCGATCGGGCAGAACCAGGGCATGCAGTTCCCGATCGCCAGGGCCTATGCCCAAATGCGGGCGGCCGAACTGATGGTGCGAGAGGCCGCGCGTCTGTTCGAGGCCGGCGCGGATTGCGGCGCGGAAGCCAATATGGCCAAAATGCTTGCCGCCGACGCCTCATGGGCCGCGGCCGAGGCCTGCCTGCAGACGCACGGCGGCTTCGGCTTCGCCGAGGAATACGACGTCGAGCGCAAGTTTCGCGAGACGCGGCTCTATCAGGTCGCGCCGATCTCGACCAATCTGATTCTGAGCTATATCGCCGAGCACGTGCTCGGCATGCCCAGATCCTACTGATCAACGGAGGAACCAGGGATGCTGCCGCTCGAAGGCGTCTTCGTCGTCGCCGTCGAACAGGCGGTCGCCGCGCCGTTCTGTACGTCGCGGCTCGCCGACGCCGGCGCGACGGTAGTGAAGATTGAGCGTCCCGAAGGCGATTTCGCACGCGGATATGATGACGCCGCCAAGGGACAGAGCAGCTATTTCGTCTGGCTCAATCGCGGCAAGCAGTCCGTCGCGCTGGACCTGACGCAAGAGAGCGGCCGCGCCGAGCTCGCCGCGCTGATCGCACGGGCCGACATTTTGGTGCAGAACCTTAAGCCCGGCGCGCTGGAGCGGCTCGGCTTTGGCGCACAGACCCTGGCGGAGCAATATCCCGCCCTGATCCAATGCGCGATCAGCGGCTATGGCGAACAGGGGCCGCTCGCGTCCCGCAAGGCCTATGATCTTCTGATCCAGGCTGAATCGGGCCTGTGTTCGGTAACGGGCGGCCCGGGCGAACCTGCGCGCGTCGGCGTCTCGATCGTCGACATCGCGACCGGCGCGACGGCCTACGGCGCGCTGTTGGAGGCGCTGATCGCGCGCGGACGGACGGGGAGGGGCGCTCGCATCCAGATCTCGATGTTCGACGTCATGGCCGATTGGCTGACCGTCCCCCTGTTGAATGCCGAAGCGGGCAAGCCGCCGCGCCGCATGGGCCTCGCGCATCCCTCGATTTCCCCTTACGGCGTCTTCTCGGCCCAAGATGGCCGCCAAATTCTGATTTCGATCCAAAGCGAGCGCGAATGGGCGAAGCTATGCAAAGAGCTGCTCGGCGACGCCGGCCTCGCCGCGGATCCGCGCTTTTGCAATAATGTCGCGCGTGTCAAGAATCGGGCAGCGACCGACGGCCTCGTCGCCGCAGCTTTCCAGCGTTTCGACCGCGACGCGTTGATCGAAATTCTGACCCGCGCGGAAATCGCCTTCGCCGAACTCAACGACATGGCCTCACTCTCGCGCCATCCGCATCTGCGCCGGATCGAGGTGGCGACGCAGGCGGGAGTCGTCGCCTATCCCGCCCCGGCGCCGATTTTCGTCGGCGAGCCGCGCCGCTACGGACGCGTGCCGGGCATTGGCGAGCCTGGGTAGCCTTTGGCGATCTGAGCGGGCGCCCATAATGGAAGTCCGGAATAGACATGACCACGCACCCCCGCTACATGTTGCAAGAGGGTTTTGGGAGTCGATCGATGGCTTCCGACGCGAGGGCGCCAAGCTCTCGGCTATCGATTTCAACGGCGCCGAAGGCTGCGGCCGGCTCGGGGTTGGGCAGGCCGGAATGCAGGGCTCGAAGGGGGCGAAGATGGGTCTGCGGAAAACCACGTTTGCGGCTTTGTTGGCGACAAGCTTGCTGGCTGGCGGAGCGGCCCAGGCGCAACAGGCGCAAGACGCTCAACCCGCCGCCGGCGCGGCAAGCTCCGCCGCGGACACTTCAGGCCAAAGCACCGAGGACCTCGCGAAAAAACTTCAAAATCCGATCGGCGATCTCTATACGATCCCCTTCCAAAGCAACACCAATTTCGGCTTCGGGCCGCATCAGGGCACGCAGGAAATTCTGAATATTCAGCCGGTCATTCCGTTGCATATCAACGACGACTGGAACATCATCACTCGCACGATCGTGCCCGTCATCTGGAACCCGTCGCTGCTGCCGGCGCCGAGTGTCCCGCAGGGTATCGGCCCGACGACCTTTTCGGCGTTTCTCTCGCCCAAGAACCCGACCAATGGTTGGCTCTGGGGCGTGGGTCCCGTAGTGCAGATCCCGACGATCACGAGCCCCACGCTCGGCTCCAACGTCTGGGGCCTCGGACCCACCGCCGTCATCGTCTATATGGGCGGGCCGATCGTCACCGGCGCGCTTGTCAACAATGTCTGGTCGCTTGGCGGCACGTCGGGTCCGAACGGCACGAAATACGCGACGTTTCTGACCCAGCCGTTCTTCAACTACAACTTCCAAGGCGGCTGGTTCGTTGGAACAGCGCCGATCGTGACCGCTAATGAACTCGCCAGCGGACAGAAATGGACCGTGCCTGTCGGCGCCCAGGGCGGCCGGCTGATCAAGCTGTTCGGCAAGCTGCCCGTCAATTTTCTGGTCGGCGGCTACTACAATGTCGTGACGCCGCAATATGGCGCGCGGTGGCAGCTCCGGACGCAGGTTGCGGTGATTTTCTGACAGACTCGAGGGCCGATTTCAGGCCGATCTGTGCATGTTCCGCAAATCGGGCGCGTCGGATCGACAGGCGCCGGGGAAAGCAACGCTCGCCGTCTGCGGGCTGTCGTTGGGCCGCGAATTAAAATGGGTTCATGGGATCGACGAGGCCGCGAACTTCGACGGCGTTGCCGTGGCTCGGATGGCTCGTGCGTCGACGGCTCACGTCCTCCGCGGTTGGAACAGCGGTCCCTGTCGCGGGGTCGAGATTCCAGGGTCTGACTCTCAATCCGCGCGAGGCGGATGGCGCGGCGCCTATCCTTCGCGACGGTGTCCACTACGGCTGCGGAGGCGGCGGCTTCGACGCCGCCGGCAAAGAATCGCCATGAGCGCGAGCGAGAGAGCATTGGCGCCTTCCACGAATTCGACTGGGCGCGGATCCCGCAAACGCCTATCACGGCGATCGAGGCGGATGCCGCTTTCTTGCCTCGGATCGCAGGCGCGCGCCTGCGTGTTCTGAGGCAATTGGCCGGGAAGCCGCAAAAGAACGCACATGGGAGAGGAAAAATGCTGGCAATAGGTCTGAACAGCGGGTCGTCGTTCGACGGCATCGACGCGGTGCTGGTCGACATCGAGATCGGAGCGGACGGCTTGCTGAAGCGCCCGCGCTTCATCGCTGGCAAGACCGTCGAGTGGCCGAAGAAAGTCGCCGACCAGGTTCTCGCCGCGTTCGAGAACAAGCTCTCCATCTTCGAACTCTGTCGCCTAAACTACATCGCAGGCGCCCTCTACGCCGAGGCGGCCCGTTCGTTGATGCGCGAGAGCGACACCGCACCGCAGCAGCTCGCCGTCATCGGCTTCGACGGCCAGACGATCTACCAGGAGCCGGCCGATTCGGCGCGCATGAAACTTTTCGCCGACGAAGAGGATCTCGTCGGGCGTTGGCTCGGCGGCCCCTATCCCTGCGGGCTGCAGATCGCCGAACCCGCTGTTGTCGCCGCGGCTTGCGACACTAGCGTCGTCACGCAATTCCGGCCCGTCGAACATGCTCTTGGCGGGTCCGGCGCGCCGTTGATGCAGTTTCTGGATTTCGTGGCGTTCAGGGACATCGGTCCCGTTCTGACCTTGAATATCGGCGGCATCGCCAATTGCCAGCTCGCCGACGCGGACCGGGCTCGAATGATGGCCTTCGACACGGGCCCCGGCAACGTCATGCTCGACCATGCCGCGAAGGCGCTGCTTGGCCAACCCTATGACCGCGACGGCGCCGCCGCCTCGCGCGGGGTCGTAAATCCGGCTTTGCTTTCCCGCCTTCTCAAGCACAGCTTCTTTGAACGCAAGCCGCCGCGCAGCGCTTGGCGGCTCGACTTCGGTTCGGCGTTCGCCCAGAAGCAGATCTCGGAAAATCGCGATCTCTCGTCCGAAGATCTGCTCGCCACGTTCAGCGAATTCACCGCGGCCTCGATTGCGCGCTCGATAGCCGAGCACATCCCGATCCTCAACGAGGTCAGCACGCTGATTGCGAGCGGTGGGGGCGTCGGAAACACGGACCTGATGCGGCGCCTCGCCAAGCGGCTGCCGGCGGGCTTGCGTCTCACGCTATCCGACGAGTTCGGGATTCCGGCGCAGTACAAGGAGGCCGTCAAGTTCGCGGCGCTCGCGCTCGCGGCGCAACTGCAACTCGCCAACAATATCCCGGCGGCGAGCGGCGCCTCGCGCTTCGCCATCCTCGGCAAGCTGGTCGCCGCGCCGCGCCTGGCGCGCGGCTTCGGATGATCGAGTCGCGACGGGGTCAGTTGACACTCGGCGTTTGGCGATGAACTGGAACGCGCGCGGGACCAGGCTTCCCACCGGCGCAAGTTCGAGAGCGAGGAAATCCCATGGAAGGCTTCAACTCCAGCCCTGACATCGTGATCGTCGGCTCCGGCATGGGCGGGGCGACGATCGCGGCCGGGCTCGCGCCGACTGGAGCGCGCATTCTCATTCTGGAGCGCGGCGAGCAATTGAAGGATACCCCGGAAACCCGCGATCCCAGGGCCATATTTCGGCGCGGCTTCTTTCGACCGAAAGAGACCTGGAACGACGGCGACGGCGTCCCGTTCAACCCCGGCAATTATTATTACGTCGGAGGCAACACCAAGTTCTACGGCGCGGTGCTGCTGCGTTATCGCGCCGAGGATTTCCAGCCGATCGCGCATGCGGAGGGAACGACGCCGGGCTGGCCCTTCGCCTATGACGAAATGGAGCCCTGGTACACGCGGGCCGAGGCGCTCTATCGCGTGCGCGGGGAACTCGGCGGCGATCCGACCGAGCCCCGCCACTCTGCGCCCTACCCATTTCCGCCGGTTCCTGACGAGCCCGCCATCGCGGCTGTACGCGCGAGGATGACGCGGGCCGGTCTCCACCCGTCCACGCTGCCGCTTGGGGTCGACATCGAGGCCTGGCTGAAGCGGGCGCCGACGCCGTGGGACGCCTTTCCTGACGCGCGCACCGGCAAAATGGACGCCGAAACCTGCGGCCTTGCCAGCGCGCTCGCCCATCCGAACGTGACGTTGCAGACCGGGGCGCTCGTCGAGCGTTTGCTGCTTTCTCCGGACGGCAAACGGATTGAAGGCGTCGCCTATCGCAGCGGCGACGAGGCCAAAGTCGTCAAAGCCAAGCTGGTCGTGCTTTCCGCCGGCGCCGTCAAGTCGGTGGAATTGCTGCTGCGCTCGTCCGAGGCCGGCGTAGCCAATCGCAGCGGCATGGTCGGCAGGCACTTCATGAACCACAATCTATCCGCCGTGATCGCGATAGACCCGCGCGCGGTCAATGATTCCGTCTATCAGAAGACGCTGACGATCAATGATTTCTATCTAGGGGACGGGCGCGGCGGACCGCCGCTCGGCAACATCCAATTGCTCGGACGCGTCAGCGGCGCAATTCTCAAGGCCAACATCCCGTCCGCGCCCGAATTTGCGTTGAACTGGGTGAGCCGCCACGCCGTCGATTGGTTGGCGATGAGCGAGGATCTGCCCAATCCCGAGAGCCGGATCACGCTCGACGGCGCGGGAATCCGCATGGACTGGAAGCGCAGCAACTGGGCGGCGCATGTCGCGCTGGTCGCTCGGCTGCGCGAGCGGCTGCGCGCAGCCGGCTATCCCGTCGTGCTCTATCGCGCCTTCGACCGCCTCACGCCGTCGCATCAATGCGGAACGGTGCGGATCGGCGTCGATCCCGCCAGGGCGCCGCTCGATCCCTATTGCCGCGCCCACGACTGCCCCAATCTCTTCGTGGTGGACGCTTCATTCCTGCCGACCTCCGCGGCCGTCAATCCCTCGCTGACGATCGCGGCGCAGGCCCTGCGCGTCGCCGACCACATCGCGCACAACGATCTGTGAGCGCGCGAGCCGGCGGCCCTGCGCGCAGTTTCAACCGGCGAAACTTGCGATCGCGCCCTCGACAATGACGGCGCCGGCTTCCTGGACAAAATGGCCGGCGTCGGCAAGCTCGAGCGGCGGCGGGCAGTTTCGGATTGCCTTGCGCAACGCCCGCATCGCCGGCGGGCCGAGGACCGGATCCTTCATGCCGATCGCCATGAAGCTCTTGCCGGTCCAATCTTTCGACCAGAAATCGCGCGCGCGGCGCGACAAGGCGGCGCCGTCGGCGTCGGGGCGATCCGGCACGAGGTTCGGGAAACGCCTCACGCCCGCCTTGTAGCGCGCGTCGGGGAAAGGGGCGGCATAGGCGGCCGCTTCCGTCTCGCTCAGCGAGGGCGAGGATCGCTTCATCAGCGCCGCAATGTCCATGTCGGGCTTGCTGTTCGAAAACGCGCGCCAGGCCAGAAAGCCTTCGCCGAGCGGGACGTCGCCCGTTCCGAGCGCCGTATTCATGACGAGCAATCGCTCGAAGCGATCGGGCATGTCCATCGGGATCGTCAGGCCGATAAGTCCTCCCCAATCCTGACAGACCAGCGTTATGCGCGTGAGGCCGAGCGCCTCGATCAACGCCATGAGCGAGTTGCGATGAAACTCGAACGTATAGGTCGCCTCCTCCGCGGGCTTATCTGACCGGCCAAAGCCGAAGAAATCCGGCGCGACGACGCGCAGACCGGAAGCAAGAAGGGCGGGGATCATCTTGCGGTAGAGGTAGGACCAGGTCGGTTGGCCGTGCAGGCAGAGCGCGACCGGCGCCTTGCGCGGGCCTTCGTCGAGATAATGCATGCGCAGCCCGCCGGCGCCCTCGAAATAGTGCGGGGCATAAGCATATCCGGGCAAGTCGACGAAACGTTCGTCGGGCGTGCGCAAAGCGTTCATGGCGTTGTATCCTCAGACGCTCGTGGAAAGTCCGCCGTCCACCGCCAGGACGTGGCCCGTGACATAGGACGCGGCCGGGGACGCCAGGAAAACCACGGCGCCGCCGAGTTCCTCAGGCTTCGCCCAGCGGCCCATAGGCGTGCGCTCTTCCACCCACTGCGTGAACGCGCGATCCTCCAGCAAGGCCGTGTTGAGTTCGGTCGCGAAATAACCGGGCGCGAGCGCGTTGACCGTGATTCCGGTCTTGCCGAGTTCGGCGGCGAGCGAGCGTGTGACGCCATGCAGGCCGGCCTTGGCCGCGACATAACCGTGGATGGTGCGGCGTCCCAGAATGGCGGCGACGGAGCCGGTATTGATGATGCGGCCATAGCCGCCGCGCTGCATGTGCCCCGCCGCCTCGCGCGACAACCGAAAGCAGCTCGTGAGATTGGTCGCGAGCACCCGCTCGAAATCCGCGTCTTCCCAATCCTGCAGGGCGCGCCGGTGCTGTATGCCCGCGTTGTTGACCAGTATGTCGAGTCGGCCGAAGCGCGTGGCGATCTCGTGGACCGCCGCACGGCCTGCGCTCGCGTCGGTGACGTCGAAAGCGAGCGGCACGGGGTCATACCCGCTCTGGCGCAGCCGCGCGATCGCCGCGTCGAGCGCCTCGCCCGGGCGGGCGTTCACCGCGATGGTCGCTCCGCGCGCGGCCAGCGCCTCCGCCATCGCATATCCGAGCCCGCGGGAGGCGCCTGTTATGAGCGCCACGCGACCGACGAGGGAGAAGGGATCGTTCATCGCGGGCTCCGTTGACGGTTTAACAGCGAACCTAACATTTCATTCGGCCTCATAAAGCGTTCAATACGATGCCGATCGCCGCTCGAAGACGGGCGCGTGGTCTCAACCCGAAGGCGTCGCCCAGGGCCGCGCCGTCTGATCTTGTTCACGAAACTGATCGATGTGAGATTGTTCCGCCAGCGTGAGGTCGAGATCGTCCCATCCGTTGATGAGCTGGACCTTCCAAACCGGATCGAGCGTAAACGGGGCGACGCGGTTTCCCGCCGAAATCGTCTGCGCAATGAGATCGACGCGGACCGCGTCGCCGCGCGATGACGGCTTCGGAGCCAAGCAGCGCCTCCGCGTCCGCCTCGGACACTCTCGCGGGAAGCAGTCCGTTCTTGACGGCGTTGGAAGCGAAGATGTCGCCGAAGCTCGGCGCGACTACGCATCGAATGCCGAAGTCGGCGAGCGCATAGACGGCGCGCCTCGCGCGAAGAGCCGCAGCCGAAATTGCGCCGCGCGATCAGGACCGCCGCGCCCGCGCGGCCGGACGTCGTCGACCGGATTTTCGCGCGGCGCGCCGCTCGGCGTCCCGGCGCAGATCGTGCAGCAGGCAGGCGCCATAGCCTTGCGAGCGCGGGCGCTTGAGGAAGCGCGCGGGAATAAGCTGATCCGTGTCCACGTTCGCAAGCGCGAGCGGGATCGGCCGGCGTCTCCAAGGTCTTGAAAGGCTCCATGACGCCTCCTCAGCCGCGACCGGCTAGCAATTCGCGCGCGTCGGTCAGTCTGCCGGTCACCGCGGCCGCGGCGGCCATCGCGGGCGACATCAGATGCGTGCGCGCGCCGGGGCCCTGCCGGCCCTTGAAATTGCGGTTGGTGGTCGAGGCGCAGCGCTCGCCCGCAGGCACGAAGTCGCCGTTCATCGCCACGCACATCGAGCAGCCGGAATCGGCCCATTCCAGTCCCGCGTCGCGAAAGATCCGGTCGAGGCCCTTCCTCTTCGGCGCGACGCTTCACGTCGAGCGAGCCAGGCGAGACGAGGCCGGGCACGACGGCCTTTCGCCCGGACGAGCACGGCGGCGGCGGCTCGCAGGTCTTCGATGCGGCCATTGGTGCAGGAGCCGATGAAGACGCGATCGATGCGGATGGAGTTCAGCGGCGTTCGCGGCTGCAGCCCATATAGGCAGCGCGTCGCGAACGCCGCCGGCCGCGCGCCCTCGTCGGCGATCGCGTCAGGATCGGGCGTAGCGGCGTGATCGGCGCGGCCTGTTCGGGGCTGACGCCCCAGGTGACGGTCGGCGCGACCTCGCGCGCGTCGAACGAGACTTCGGCGATCGAATTCGGCGTCCTCGTCGCTGCGCAGCCGGCGCCAATCCTCGACCGCGCGCTCGAACGCGTCGCCTCTGGGCGCGAAGGGACGGCCGCGCAGATAGGCGAAAGTCGTCTCGTCGGGCGCGATCAGCGCCGAGTCGGCCGCCCGCCTCGATCGAGAGATTGCATAGCGTCATGCGCCCCTCCATGGAGAGCGCGCGCACCGCGGCGCCCGCATATTCGATCGCATGGCCCTGCGCGCCGTCGGCGCCGATGCGCGCGATCAGCGCTCAGCGCGAGATCCTTGGCCGACAGCCCGGGCCCCAACGCGCCGTCGATCGTGATGCGCATGCGCTTCGGCCGCTTCTGCCAAAGCGTCTGGGTCATCAGGACATGCGCGACTTCCGAGGCGCCGATCCCGAAGGCGAAGGCGCCAAAGGCGCCATGCGTCGAGGTGTGGCTGTCGCCGCAGACGATAGTCAGTCCCGGCAGCGTCAGTCCCTGCTCCGGCGCGACGACATGCACGATGCCCCTGTCGCGGATCGTCGAGCCCGATCAGCCGAATCCCCGCGCGCTTCGGATATTGTCCTCCAGCTGCCGACCATCCGCGCGAATCTCCGGATTGACGAGCGCCGCGGGCGCGATCTCGGGTGGGGACGTAATGGTCGGCGAAGCCGAAGGTCAGTTCGGGATGGGCGACGCGTCCGCCGCGGCCCGCAAGTTGATCGAAAGCCAGGAACGAGCCCTCGTGCAGCAGATGCCGGTCGATCCAGAGCAGCGTCGCGCCGTCTTCGCGCGTCGTGATCGCGTGGGCGTCCCAGAGCTTGTCGATGAGCGTGGCGCCCATGTTCCGTCCTCCTGGAGCGCCTTCCCGGCTGCCGCCTTGCGCCGCTTGACGCGGCCATGATGTATCATACTATAGACATCTAAAAGTTCTATCCAAGAGGCTAATGTGGTCGGCGTCGAGGTCCCGAAGACCCGCCAGATCTATCTGGCGCTGCGCGAGCGCATCGCCAGCGGCGGATTCGACGCCGGCGCCGCGCTTGCCGGGCGAGCAGGCCTTGGCGGCCGAGCCATAATGTCTCGCGCATCACCGTGCGTCGAGCCCTCGCCGAACTGGAGCGCGAAGGACTGATCGACCGGCGCAGGGGGCGCGGGCACTTTCGTCAACCGGCGCGACGTCGCCAAACCCGTCATCGCCGATCTCGCCGACGTGCTCAGAAATCTCGTCGAAATGGGCAAGTCGACCGATGTGCAGACTGCTGGCCTTCGGCTACGTCGAGCCGGCGGCGCCGATCGCGGAGGCGCTGCGCCTCGCGCCCGGCGAGCGCGCGCAGCGTTCCGTGCGCGTGCGCATCATCGAGGGTCGGCCGTTTTCCTATCTTGACGACGCACGTGCCCGAGCGCATCGGCGTGACCTATTCCGAGCCCGAACTCGCCTCGCAGCCGCTGCTGGCGCTGCTCGAGCGTTCGGGCGTTTCGGTCGAGCGCGCGACGCAGGAGATCGGCGCGGTGCTCGCTTCGCCCGAAGTGGCGGGGGCGCTGGAAATCGAAATCGGCTCGGCGTTGATCGCGCTGACCCGGGTCGTCTACGACGACGGCGGGCAGGGCGTGGAGCATCTGCACGCGCTCTACCGTCCCGATCGCTACGCCTTCCGCATGGATCTGGAACGCACCGGCGGCAGCGGCGGGCGCCGCTGGTCGCCGGTGCGCCTGTCAACGCCGTCAGCCATTCGCCCAAGCGGGATACCGGCGCCCGCCAGGAAAGAGGAAGAAAGCCATGACGAAACCTATCCAGGGAATCTCCCGCCGTGGCGTGCTCGCCTCCGGCGCCGCCGCGATCGGCGTCATCGCCGCGCCGGCCTATCTTCGCGCGGAGTCCGCCGACGGTGAAGGTCGGCGTTCTCCAACCCCTGACGGGCGCGCTCGCCAACGACGGGCAGGCGGGACGGCTCGGCGCGGAACTCGCAATCAAGGCGATCAACGACGCCGGCGGAATCAAGTCGCTCGGCGGCGCCAAGATCGAGCCCGATTTCGGCGATGCGCGCTCCACGCCCGAGGGCGGCTCGGCCGAGGTCGAGCGCATGGACTCCGATGGCGTCAGCGCGATCGTCGGCGGCTTCGCGAGCCCGATCTGCCTCGCCGCCACGCAGGCCGCTTCGCGCTACGATCTGCCCTACATCGTCGATGTCGGCGTCAGCGACAAGATCGTGACGCGTGACCTCAAGAACACTTTCCGCTTCGCGCCGGGCGCCTCGCATGGTGAGCCAAGCACGCGCTCGAAAATCTCGTCAAGCTGAACGACGGCGCCGGCAAGCCGATCAAGACGATTCTGCTCGTCCACGAGGATGGGCTGTTCGGCACCGGCCTCGCCACCCTGTTGCAGACGGAACTGCCCAAGCTCGGCTTCGAAGTGCTCGACTCGATCGCCCATCCCACGCCTTCGCGCGACATGTCCAATATCGCGCTGGCGATCAAGGCCAAGAACCCCGATCTGGTCATCCCCTCGAGCTACTACGGCGAATTCGTGCTGCTCGCGCGCACGATGCAACAGCAGCACATCAAGCCCAAGGGCATCTACGCCGTGCTCAACGGCGCGGCTTCCAACTATCGATTCGTCAAGGAATTTCCGGAGGCGGCGCAATATGTCATCGACACCAACCATTGGTACGATCCGCATAACCCGACCGCGCTCGCCCTCAAGAAGGAGGTCGACGGCATGGGCAAGTTCTTCACCTACAATGTCGCGCTGAATTATTCCGGCATCCTGCTGCTCGCCGACGCGATCGAGCGCGCCGGCGTCGGCGGACCGGTTGAAGATCATCGACGCGCTCGCCGCCTCGACTTTCGACAAGCACATCATGCCCTATGGCCCGACGAAATTCGTCAATGGGCAGAATACGGGCGCCGCGCCGGTCAACACGCAGGTGCAGGACGGCGACATCAAGGTGATCTTCCCCGCCGAGTTCGCGGACGCGAAACCGGTTTTCCCGGTTCCGGCGTAAGACGCGCGGAGCGCTCTCTCCCGCCGGGCGAGCCGGCAGGTCGAGGGCGGCTCCCCGCCGAGACCCTTCTCCGGCGCTCGGCGCCGCCGTCTCCGGGCTTGCGGGAGAACAGATCGTACTATTGGGACAGGCGATGTTCGCACCCGAGATCGTTCTTTCCGCCGTCATCAACGGCCTGCTCACCGGCGCGGTCTACGCGCTGGTGTCGGTCGCTCTGACGCTGGTCTATGGCGTGCTGCACATCATCAACTTCGCCCATGGCGCAATCCTGACCGCCGCGATGTTCGCTGCGTTCTTCGCCCAGCAGGCGGGCGTCGATCCGCTTATCGCGGTCTTCGGTCTGGCGCCGTTGTTTTATGCGCTCGGCTATGGCGCGCAACGCTATGTCATAGGCCCCGCGAGCCATGGTTCGGACAGCAATGTGTTGCTGGTTACTCTCGGCATTTCGATCCTGCTCGAAAACGCGATGCTCGCCGCGTTCGGATCGGACACGCGCACCATCGATACGCCCTACGGCTTCTCGACGATCGACCTCGGGTTCATCTTCCTTCCCGTACCGAGGGTCATCGCCTGCGGCGCGGCGAGTTTCGTCGCGCTTCTGCTCTGGGGGCTGCTGAAGAAGACCGACACCGGCAAGGCGATCCGCGCCGTCGCCAAAGAGCGCTTCGGCGCTGCGCTGGTCGGCATCGACGTCGCGCATATCTATGCCGTGACATTCGGCATCGGAGCGGCGTGCCTCGCGGTCGCCGCCTGCGTGTTGCTGCCGAGCTTTTACGTGCAGCCGCGCGCGGGAGAAGCCTACGTGCTCGTGGCCTTCACCGTCGTCGTGCTCGGGCGGCATGGGCTCGGTGCCCGGCGCCGTGATCGGCGGGCTGATCATCGGCGTCGTGGAAAGTCTCTCGGGCCTCTATTTCGGCGAGAGCCTGGGTCAGCTCGGCATTTTTCTGATATTCATCCTTGTGCTGCTGCTGCGCCCGACCGGCCTGTTCGGAGCTCGCGCATGAACGCGCGCCTGAGCGCTTACGCGCCCTTGATTGCGGTCGCCGCGCTGCTCGCGATGATCCCGCTGGCGACCTCGGCCAACACCGTGCTGAACGCCCTCGTCGTCTCGCTGACGATGGCGCTCGCGGGCCAGGGCTGGAACCTGCTCGGCGGCTATGCCGGCCAGATTTCCTTTGGCCACGCGGCCTTTTTCGGCGTCGGCGCCTATGGGACCGCGATCCTGCAGGCGCGGTTCGGCTGGAACGCCTATGCCGCCTTTGCGGCGGCGATCGGCCTGGGGGCGGCTGTCGGCGCCGCGATCGGCTATCTCAGCTTTCGCTCGGGACTGCGCGGCTCCTATTTCGCGCTGGTGACGCTCGCTTTCGCCGAGGTCTTTCGAATCCTCGCCAATGCGGCGTCCTTCACCGGCGGCGCCGCGGGGACGCTGATGAAGCTCGACGTGCGGCCTGGAAATTTCCAGTTCGCGAGCCGAGCGACGTTCTTCTACGTCATTCTCGCGCTGGTCGCGATCGTGCTGCTCGCGACGCGCGCGATCGAGCGGTCGCGGTTCGGCGCCTATCTCGTCGCGATCCGCGAGAACGAGGAAGCCGCCAAGGCGCTCGGCGTCGACACTTTGAAGGTCAAGGTGCAGGCGATCGCCATTTCCGCGGCGATCGCGGCGGCGGCGGGCGCCTTTTACGCGCAATATTTTCTGTTCGTCGACGCCAATATCGCGTTCGGAACCTGGATCTCGATCGAGGCGCTGCTCGCGCCAATCGTCGGCGGTCTTGGAACGGCGTTGGGTCCGCTGATCGGCGCGCTGGCGCTGCAGGGCCTGGCCGAGGCGACCAAGGCGATCGCCGGGCGCATGCCCGGCGCGGACGTCGCGCTCTACGGCGCGCTGCTGGTGGTCGCCATCGCGTTCGCGCCGTTTGGACTGCAAGGATTGTTTCAGCGCGGCTGCGCGCACGGCTCCTCTCGGGAAGCGCCGCATGAGCGCGAGCCTGCTCGATGTCGAAAGGTCAGCAAGCGGTTCGGCGGCCTCGTCGCCGTCGACGCCGCGTCGCTTCAGGTGGAGGCGGGCCGCATCATCGGCCTGATCGGGCCCAACGGCGCGGGCAAGACGACGCTGTTCGCGCTGATCTCCGGCTTCGAAACGCCCACGAGCGGGACGATCCGGTTTCAAGGGCAGGACATCGCAGGGCAGGCGCCCCATGCCCGGGCTGCGACTCGGGGTCGCCCGCACTTTCCAGATCGTGCGGCCCTTCGCCGGTCTGAGCGTGCGCGAGAATATCGCGGTGGGCGCCCATCTGCGCCATCGTGCGCGGGCGGACGCGCTGCAACGCGCCGAGACGGTTGCGGGGCTGGTCGGCCTCGCCGACAAGCTGGACGCGCCCGCATCGGCGCTGACGGTGGCTGGACGCAAACGGCTGGAGCTCGCGCGCGCACTGGCCACCGAGCCGAGCCTGTTGCTGCTCGACGAGGTTCTGGCCGGATTGAACCCTTCGGAGGTTCGCGACGTGCTGCCGATCTTGGCCCGCATCCGCGAAACCGGCGTTGCGATCCTGATGGTCGAGCATGTGATGCAGGCGGTGATGAGCCTGTGCGAGCGCGTCTTTGTCCTCGCGCAGGGCCGGATTATCGCTGACGGAACGCCTGCCGCCGTCACTCGGGATCAACGCGTCATCGAGGCCTATCTCGGCGCCGGCGCGGCGGCGCGTCTCGCTGCGCGGGAGAGCGCGCATGGCTGACGCCCTGCTGCAGGTCAAAGGTCTCGTCGCCGGCTATGAGGATGCCGAAGTGCTGCGCGGAATCGACCTCGAAGTCGCCCGCGGCGAAATCGTCGCCGTGCTCGGCTCCAACGGCGTCGGCAAGACCACGCTCAACAAGACCCTGTCCGGCATGCTGCCTGCGCGCGCCGGCGAGATATTGTTCGATGGCGGGCGAATCGATCGCTTGACGCCGCCCGAAATCGTCGGGCTCGGCCTCATCCACGTGCCCGAAGGCCGCAAGATTTTCCCCGACATGGACGTGAGGGAGAACCTCGAACTGGGCGCCTATCGGCGCGGCAAGCCCGAGCGCGAGCTGAGTCTCGAAAAGATCTTCACGACGTTCCCGCGATTGAAGGAGCGCGAACGTCAGGCCGCCGGCACGCTGTCGGGCGGCGAACAGCAGATGCTGGCGATCGGCCGCGGTTTGATGTCGCAGCCGCGGCTTCTGATCCTCGACGAGCCCTCGCTCGGCCTTTCCCCGCTGCTGGTCGAGGAGATGTTCGGGCTCGTCGAACGGCTGCGCGCGGACGGCCTCTCGATTCTGCTCGTGGAACAGAATGTGATGCAGTCGCTCGGCGTCGCCGCACGCGCCTATGTCATGGAAAACGGCCGCATCGCGCTTTCCGGCCGAGCTGCTGAACTTGCCGAAAATCCCGAACTCGAAAAAGCCTATCTGGGAATGTGACCATGACGCAAAAGCACGCCCCGCCGCCTCCAAACGCATCGCTGAAGGCCCGGCTTGCGCGCCCCGGCATCGTCGTGGCGCCGGGCGTCTATGACGGGCTGACCGCATCGCTGGCGGCCTGCGCCGGCTTCGAGGCGCTTTACCTCTCCGGCGCCGCCATCGCCTACACCAAATTGGGCCGGCCGGATATCGGCCTCGTCTCGATGAGCGAAGTCGCCGATACGCTCGCCCATGTCTGCGAACGCGTCGAGGCGCCGGTCATCGTCGACGCCGACACCGGCTACGGCAACGCGCTCAACGTGCAGCGCAGCGTACGGCTGTTCGAGCGGGCCGGGGCTGCGGCGATCCAGATCGAGGATCAGACTTTTCCCAAGCGCTGCGGCCATCTCGCCGACAAGGGCGTGGTGCCGATGCGCGAGATGGTCGGAAAGATCCAGGCGGCGCTCGACGCGCGCCGCAGCGAAGACACGCTGATCGTCGCCCGCACCGACGCCGCGGCGGTGGAGGGATTCGAGGCGGCGATCGCGCGCGCCGAGGCCTATGCGGAGGCGGGCGCCGACGTTCTTTTCGTCGAGGCGCCGCGCACGCGCGAACAGCTCGGCGCCGTGGCGAAGGCGCTCGGCTCGCGTGCGCCGTTGCTCGCCAACATGGTCGAAGGCGGCCAAACGCCCATTCTATCGGGGGCCGAACTGGATGCGCTGGGCTTCCGGCTGGTCATTTTTCCCGGCGCGATCGTGCGCGCGCTCGCCCATGCAGCGCAGGATTTCTACGAGGTGCTGAAGCGCGACGGCACGACCGACGCCTTCCGCAATCGCATGTTCGACTTCGATGCGGTGAACGCGATTGTCGGCGCGCCGGAGATGCTCGCCTTGGGCAAGCGATACGAAGGCGGGGACATCGCCAAATGAGCGCGCTCGATCCCGTTACGCTCGCCATTCTCAAGGGACGCTTGGAGCAGATCGCCGACGAAATGGACGCGACGCTCTATCGCTCCGCCTTCAATCCGATCATCGCCGAGGCGCGCGACGCCTGTCATGGACTCTATCACGCCCAGACGGGCGCGACGCTGGTGCAGGGCACGACCGGCCTGCCGATTTTCGTCGGCGCCATGGCCTTCGCGGTCAAAGCCGTGATCGACAAGGTCGGGCGCGAGGGCGGGCTGGAGCCCGGCGACACCTACATATTCAACGACCCCTACGACGGCGGGACGCATCTCAACGACTTCCGGCTGGTGCGGCCGCTGTTTCGGCGGGGCGAGCTGTTCTGTTGGCTCGCCTCGGTCGGCCATTGGCTCGACATCGGCGGCAACGTCCCCGGCGGTTTCAATTCGCGCGCGACCGAGAGTTTTCAGGAGGGCGTGCGCATTCCCCCGGTCAAACTGATTTCGCGCGGCGCGATCAACCAGGACATCATCGCGATCCTGTCCGCCAATTCCCGGGTTCCTCAGTCCAACTACGGCGACCTCGTAGGTCAGTTGAACGCGCTGGATCTGGGCGAGCGGCGGTTGACGGGGCTGCTCGACGAGTTCGGCGAGTCCGTCGTCGCAGAAGCGTTCGAGGCCTTCACGAGACGCGCCGAGGCGCTGATGCGCGCCAACATCGCCGCGCTGCCCGACGGGACCTACAGTTTCGAGGATTACCTCGACAACGACGGCGTCAGCGACGAGCGATTGACGATCGCGCTCGACCTGACCATCGCGGGCGATGGGATGACTCTCGACTTCTCGCGCTCGTCCGGCCCTTGCGCCGGGCCGCTCAACATCGCGCGCTCTACGGCGGTCGCCTGCTGCTACGTCGGCCTCAAACATGTGTTCACCGACGTGCCCGCCAACGCAGGCTGTCTCGCGCCGATCCATTTCGTCATCCCCGATACGACGCTGCTTTGCGTGCATGCGCCCAAGCCCGTCGGCGGCTATACCGAAACGATCCTGCGCGTCATCGGCGTCATCTTCGGCGCGCTCGCCAAGGCGATGCCGGATCGCGCGACCGCCGCGCCGTTCGGCACTATCAACGCGCTTTCGCTCGCGGGCAAACGCGCCGATGGACAAAGCTGGGTGATGTTCTCGTTCTTCGGCGGGGGGCTCGGCGGCAATCCCGAGACGGACGGCCTCAATCACGGCAACAACCCGATCTCCATGGCGACGATCCCGCCGGCCGAGATTCTCGAGGCGTCCTATCCTATCCTGTTCACGCAATGGGCCTTGCGGCCCGACAGCGCGGGCGCGGGGCTGCATCGCGGCGGACTCGGCGCGATCTACGAGATCGAGGCGTTGGCGGCCGGCGGCGCCGATGTCTTCCTGCTCGGCGAGCGTGGACGCTACGCCCCATTCGGGGTCAACGGCGGCGGCTGCGCGGCGCTGAATCGTTTCCATTGGCAGACCGACGACGGCGAGGCTTCGCCGCCGCTCGCCTCGAAAGTCACCGACGTGAAGATTCGCGCAGGTCAGCGCGTCAGGCTGGAGACGCCGGGCGGCGGCGGCTGGGGCGATCCGCTCGCGCGCGATCCGGCTCGGATCGCGCGCGACGTGCGGCTCGGCTATGTCACCGCCGAGGCGGCGCGCGCGGCCTATCGCGTTGCGCTCGACGCCCAAGGCGAGATCGACGTCTCCGGCACGAAATCTCTGCGTGCGGGAGCCTCGTCATGAGCGGCGCCGCCAAGCCGCCGGCGACCATCGTCGGCGTCGACGTCGGGGGCACGTTCACCGACCTATTCTGGTTCGACGAGGCCGAGCGGCGTTTCGCGACCGCCAAAGCGCCCTCGCATCGCGGCGACGAGGCGGTCGGGTTCATCGAGGGACTGAAGCGCCTCGGCGCGATCTCGGGCATGGGCTCCATCGTGCACGGCACCACGGTCGGCACCAACGCCCTGCTTGAGCGCAAGGGCGCGCGCATCGGCGTGATCACCACGCGCGGATTTCGCGACGTGCTCGAGATGCGCCGGCGCGATCGGCCGCACACCTGGGGCCTCTGGGGCGATTTCACGCCAATCGCCGATCGCGACTTGCGCCTGGAAGTCGACGAACGCGTGCTCGCGGACGGAACCTTGCGCGCCAGGGTCGATCCTGACGCGGTGCAGGCGGCGGCGCGCGCGTTGCTCTCCAAAGGCGCCGAGGCGCTCGCGATCGTCTTCATCAATGCCTACGCCAATCCCGCCAACGAGCGCGCAGCCGCCGTGGCGGCGCGCGCAGTCTGGCCGAACGAACATGTCTCGGCCTCGTCGGAAATCCTTCCCGAGATCCGCGAATTCGAGCGGGCGTCCACTACGGCGCTCAACGCCTATCTGCAGCCCGTCGTCGGGTCGTATCTCGGCAAGCTCAGCCAGGCGCTGGCGCGCGAGGATTTCGGGGGCCAATTCCATATCGTCCAGTCCAACGGCGGCGTGATGTCGACCGACATGGCGCGAAAACTGCCGGCGCGCACGGCGCTGTCGGGGCCCGCCGCGGGCGTCATCGCGGCGGCGGCGATCGCGCGCGCGGCGGGTTACAGCGACGTGATCACAGCCGATCTCGGCGGCACCTCGTTTGACGTTTCGCTGATAGCCGGCGGCGTCTCCTCGCTCGCGGCGCAGACCACGATCGACTTCGGCCTCGTCATCCGCACCCCGATGATCGAGATCACGACGATTGGGGCCGGCGGCGGGTCGATCGCGCGCGTCGACAAGGGCGGGCTGTTGCAAGTGGGGCCGGAGAGCGCGGGTTCGCGGCCCGGTCCTGTCTGCTATGGCCAGGGCGCGAAATGGCCCACCTTGACCGACGCCAATGTCGTGCTGGGCCGCATCAACGCGGAGCGACCGATCGGCGGCGCGATGGCGCGCCTCGACGTCCAAGCCGCCGAGGCCGCGATCTTGGAGCATGTCGGGGCGCCGCTCGGCCTCGACGCGGTGGCGGCCGCCGGCGCCATCCTCAGGGTCGCCAACGCGCGCATGGCCGGGGCGATCCGGCTGGTCTCGATCGAGCGCGGCCATGATCCCGGACGCTTCGCGATCATGCCGTTTGGCGGCGGCGGCGCCTTGCATGCGGGCGCGCTGATCGGCGAGGTCGGCCTCTCCCGCGCCATAGTGCCGCGCTTCCCCGGCATCACCAGCGCGCTCGGATGCGTCATCGCGGATTTGCGCCACGATCACGTCGAGACCGTCAACATGAACCTCGCCACGCTCGATGCGGGCGCGCTGGGGCGCCGCATGGCCGCCTCGGGCGCCGAGGCCAGGGCGGTCGTGGAGGCCGCCGGCGTCGCGGTCGAGCGCATCGACGTGATCTATGAACTCGACATGCACTATCAGGGCCAGACGCATACGATCTGCGCGCCGCTGCCGGTCACGCTGGAAGGCTCAAGGGTCGCGGTGAGCGCCGATATCGTCCGCGCCGCATTCGAAGCGAGCTATCAGCGCCAGTTCAGCCGATTGCTGCCCGACATTCCCGTGCGCATCGTTTCGTTGCGCACCGCCGCGGTCGGACGCCGCCCCAAGTTCGATCTCGCGGCGCTCGCGCCCGCGCCCGGACTCCGTCTCGAGGCGGCGCGCCGGGGCGTGCGAAACGTCTGGTTCGCCGGCCAATGGCGCGAGGCGTCGATCTGGTCGCGGCTCGATCTGCCGGTCGGCGCCCGGGTCGAAGGTCCCGCCGTGCTGGAACAGCCCGACGCCACGACGGTCGTCGATCCCGGCCTTTCGGCCGCTGTCGACGCACTCGGCAACCTTGTCATCGAGCGGGCTTCGTCATGAACGATTTCAACAAAGTCGCGCTGCTGCTCTGCGATCTGCAGAACGACTTCATCCACCCGCGAGGCGCCTATGGCCGCGCGGGGCAGACTGCGCCCGAAATCGCAGCGTTGCCGGCGCGTCTGGCGCCGCTTGCCGATCGCCTGCGCGCGGTCGGCGGATGGATCGTCTCGACGCATTTCACGCTCGTGCCGGCCAAGGGCGGCGAACCGTTCATCTCGCCGCATCTCAAGACATTGCGCCCGTTCCTCGCCAAGGGCGATTTCCTGCCCGGCGCCTGGGGCCACGCCTTGGTTGATGAACTGGGGCCCGCCGACCTCGCGGTGGAGAAGATCGCCTATTCCGCGTTCTACATGACGCGGCTCGAATGGGCGCTGCGAAAGGCCGGCGTCGAGAAGCTATATGTCGCCGGCATCGTCACCAATGGCGGCGTGGCGTCGACCTTGCGCGACGCGCATGTGCGCGATCTCGAAACCGTCCTGCTTGCCGACGGTTGCGCGGCGTTCTCGCCCGCCCTGCACGAAACCGCGGTGGCGGCGCTGCGCCCGATTGCGCCGGTGGTCAGCGTCGCCGAGGCGATCGAGGAGTTGCGCGCCCCATGAGCGACCTGCTCGACGCCCGAGGCGTCGTTTTCGAAGCTGAGGCCGAAGTGCTGATCATTGGCGCCGGCGCGGCCGGACTTTGCGCGGCGCTGGCCGCGCATGAGGCCGGCGCCGATGTCGTCGTGATCGAACGCGACAAGATCCCGCGGGGATCGACTGCCCTTTCCGCCGGACTCATCCCGGCCGCTGGCACACGTTTCCAGAGAGAGCGCGGCATCGTCGACGACGCGAGAACCTTCGCCCAGGACATTCAGCGCAAGGCCGGCGGCGCCGCCGATGCCGCGGTCGTCGCGGCGTTGACCGAAAATGCCGGCGCGACGGTCGAATGGCTCGCCGACCGCCACGGCCTCGCATTTTCCGTCGTGCACGACTTCGACTATCCCGGTCATCGCGCGCGCCGCATGCACGGCTTGCGGTCGCGTTCGGGCGCCGAGTTGATCGGCGCTCTGACGCGCGCGGTCGAGGCCGCGGGCGCGCCCGTGCTGACCGAGGCGACGGTCGCCAGTCTCTTCGTCGATCCCGACAAGATGCTTCGCGGCGTCGCAATCGCGCGCCCCGACGGATCCATCGAGCGAATCGGCTGCCGCACGCTCGTGCTCGCCTGCAGCGGCTTCGGCGGCAATCCGGAACTTGTTCGCCGGCATATCCCTGATATGGCCGACGCGATCTATTTCGGCCATCCCGGCAATCGCGGCGATGCGCTGGTCTGGGGCGAAGGCCTCGGCGCCCGGGCGCGCTTTCTGTCCAGCTATCAAGGCCACGGCTCGGTCGCGCATCCCCATGGCGTGCTGATCACCTGGGCGGCGATGAGCGAAGGCGGCTTCCAGGTCGACACGAACGGGCGCCGCTTTTCCGACGAGTCGCAGGGCTATTCCGAACAGGCCGCCGTCGTTCTCAGGGAAGCCGGCGGAACGGCGTTCGACATTTTCGACGAGCGCATCGCCGGGATAGCGCGTCAGTTCGTCGACTTCGTCGAGGCCGAGGCGGCTGGCGCCGTGATCTCAGCCGAAAGCGTCGAGGATCTCGCCTCGCAATTGAGGCTGCCTGCCGAGCCGCTCGCGGCAACCTTCGCCGAAGTCGACCGTCTGAAGGCGGGGCAGGGCGCGGATCGCTTCGGTCGCGATTTCACCGGCGGGCGGCCTCTGACGCCGCCCTTCAAAGGCGTGCGCGTGACCGGCGCCTTGTTTCATACCCAGGGCGGCCTCGAAATCGACGCCAACGCCCGCGTGCGAACCCTCGACGGCGGCGTTCTGCCCAATCTGTTCGCCGCTGGCGGCGCCGCCGCGGGCGTGTCGGGGACAACCGCCGCTGGCTATCTCTCCGGCAATGGCTTGCTGACGGCGACGGTTCTGGGCCGCATCGCGGGCGCGCAGGCGGCGCTCGAAGCGCGTTCGCGGGTTTAACTCCACTAACCGTCGGTCGCTGCGCCTGGCCTCGCGCTCGGCGCGGCGAGCGGGGGCTTGGCAGCCTCGCCGCTCCTGGACCGATCGGAGGGCGCCTGAGCTTTCGAGGTATGCGAATTCATGCGCTGGCATTCGAGCTAAATGTCGGCGTGGCGGTATAAGATGCAGGGACGATCGAGCGAATTGGGGCAGGGTATGTCGGTCCACAAGTCGGCGGCCGTGGCGGGGGGCGCGTACGAACGCGGGGCTTTTCTCGCCTCGCTGGCGCCGGGCCTGCTGTTCGCCGGAGCGCTCGCCTATGCCGCGGTCTGGCTGGAGCCCTGGGGAGCGAAGCTGGCGCTGGCGAGCTTCGGCAAATCGATCACGATCACCGCGCCGGTCATCGCGCTGTTGATCGGCATGGCGCTGCACCCGATCGCGGACCGGCCGGAATTCCTTGCCGGGACTACCTTCGCGATCAAGAGGGTGCTGCGCTGGGCGATTGCGCTGTTCGGCCTCAAGATCGCGATCGCGGACATTCTCGGCCTCGGCCTCGGCACGGCCGTCATGGTGATCGTCTCGATGGCGCTTACGCTGGTGTCCGGCGTGCTGCTGGCGCGCCTGTTCGGGAGGGGAGACCTCTATGGCGCGCTGGCCGGAGGCGCCACGGCGGTGTGCGGCGCTTCGGCGGCCCTTGCGACCGCCTCGGTCTTGCCAGAGTACGAGGGCCGCGAAGCGGACACGGCCTTCGTGGCGATCAGCGTCAATATCCTCGCAACGTTCGCGATGGTCATCTATCCCCCGATCTGCGAATTACTCGGTTTCGATCAGCGCGCGACCGGCGTCTTTCTCGGCGCTTCGATCCATGATGTCGCCCAGGTCGTGGGCGCCGGCTACGCCGTCTCCGATGCGGCCGGCAATATGGCCACCATCGTCAAGCTGTTTCGCGTCTTCATGCTGCTCCCAGTCGTGCTGGGCGTTGGCTGGTGGTTCGCCCGAAGGGGCGGGGAAACCCACAAAGCGAAGGTTCCGGTGCCGGTGTTTGCGATCATGTTCCTGGTCTTCGTGATCATTAATAGTTCGGGCGCGCTGCCCGGCCCCGTCAAGTCCGGATTGGTGGAAGCGTCGCGGTGGGGCCTGCTGATCGCAATCGCCGCGCTCGGCCTCAATACTTCACTGACGTCGATCCTTAGGGTGGGTCCGCGGCACATGCTGGTCGTGCTGGGTACGACGGCGGTTGTCTTCGCAGTTCCCATGGCGTGGATCATGGCGCTGGGTTGAAGCCGGACTCGCGCCGGCGCGTCGGCTCAACCTAGACAGATTCGCGCGTCTTGCCGCGATCGAGGTCCACGTCAGTTTCAGGAAGATCGCGCCGCCACCGTCAGCACCGTGCGACGGGCGCCGTCTTCATCCCGCCAAGCCGCCTCGACTTGCGACAGCGGCGCGGTCTTGGTCGCGATCTTGAATCCTGCGGGAACCGCAGCCTGAAGCAGCGCGTGGATGCAGCGTCTGAGCCGGTCGAGCGGAACGCTTCCGATTCCGCTGCCCATCAGTTCGATCGCCGACGAGCGCAGCACGGCGCTTGGCAGCGCAATCTCCGAACCGCTTGCGGACCCGATCTGGACGAACCTTATCGGGACGGCGTCCGCTCCGGCCTTGGCGCCGGCGACCAGCAGGCGCTCGGCGCTTTTGCCCCAGAGATAATCGACGACGACGTCCACGCCTTCGGCGAATTGCTCCTTGAAGCGAGCCTCCAAATCGGCCTCGTCCTCGACCAGGGGGATCGTGACGTCGGCGCCGAGCGCCGCGATTTCTCGCAAGGCTTCGGGGTTGCGCGCCGTCGCGATGACTTTCTTGGCGCCTAGATGCTTGGCGATCTGCACGGCGAGGCGACCCGCGACGCCTGTCGCGCCATTCACCAGCACGGTCTCGCCGGCCTTGAGTTTCGCGCGTTCGACATAGGCGGCCCATGAGGACATGCCGGGATTGGCGATCGCCGCGGCCGTGAGATCGTCGAGAGCGTCGGGCAGGGGCAGGCGCCGTCCCGCGGCGACCACGGTTCGCTCGGCCATGGCGCCGAGAGGAGCTCTGGGCAGAATGAAATAGAACTCGGTCTCCATTATCGAGCCTGCCCACGCCGTCGACGCCGACGATGAAGGGAAACTGGCCTGAAGAACTGTAGTGCGCGCCCGAAGCGCGGCTCCTGACGACAGGGCTTATGGCGGACGCCGCCACATGGATGCGGGCCTCGCCCGGCGAGGGCTGCGGCTCTTGGAACTCGCCGTAGACCGGGGTTTGCCCGGGTCCCCAAACTATTGCGGCTTTCACAGCGATTTTCCTTTCGGCGTCGTCCGACTATGTGTATAATGCACATATATCGGAGTCGTCGATGTCGTCAAGAAAAAACGTGCAAAATGCACATATATCCGAACTTTTGCGCCAGCTTCACGGCGCCGTGCTGGAGATCGTCAGCGCAATGAACCGCCCGCAGCGCGACGAGGCGCTGATCCGGGAGGCCGGAATTCCGCTTGATCGCGCGCTGTTCCCGCTACTGGTCGGCGTCGAGCGGTTCGGACCGATCGGCGTCGTCGAACTCGCCGACCGCGTCGGGCGCGATTACACGACCGTCAGCCGACAGGTCGCCAAGCTCGAGGGCCTTTCTCTCGTCGAGCGCCGCAGCGGAGTCGCCGATCGTCGCGTACGCGAAGTCGTCGTCACGGCGAAAGGCAAGGCGATGACGGAACTCGTCGACGCCGCGCGCGAGCGGATAGGCCGCGCGATCTTCGAGACCTGGGATATGCGCGAGTTCGACGAGTTGGTGCGCCTGATGCGCAAGTTCGCGGACGCCGTGAGAGATGCGCCGATGGCGCATCCCTGACCGAGAGCAAGATTTCAGGTAGCCGGCAGCGCAAAGCCCGCTCCGCGGACAAGGTCGATCTCCTCGCGTTGATCGAGCGTGGAGACGCCGTCCGCGCCAACCGCAAGCCGCCTTAGCGGCGAGCCGTCACGTCCCGCAGAACGTCTGATAGACGCGCTGGTCGGCCGGCGGCGGGTCGCGGTAAGCGGCATGAGAATCCGAAGTCCTCGTATGGGCTCGCGAGCGCCGCCGTCATCTCGTAGAAAGGCGCGAAATCCTGGTGGTTTACGGCCGCCTCGATCGCGGCTTCGATCTTGTGGTTGCGCGGGATGATCGCCGGATTGACCCGATGCATCGCCTTGCGCCGCGTCGGCGCATCCTCGGGCTCGTCGGCGAGGCGCAGGCGCCAACGCGAGGCCCAATCGTCAAACGCTGCGCCGTCAGCAAATAACGAGCGCACTTCGCCCTCGCCATGCGGACCGGTTGCAGCGTCGCCGAGGCGGCGGAACGCGAGCGTGAAATCGACGCCATGGGTTTGCAGGAGCTCGAGCCAGGCCCGAACGAGTTCGAAATCCGCCGCGTGCGCGCTACGCAAGCCGATCTTGGCGCGCATGAGGTCCAGCCAGCAACGCTCAAAATGCGCGGGAAAGGCCGAGATCGCCGCGCTGGCGAGGTCGACGGCGCGATTTGAATCGCCGTCGATCAGCGGCAGCAGCGTTTCCGCGAAGCGGGCGAGATTCCATTGCGCGATATGCGGCTGGTTCGCGTAGGCGTAGCGGCCCATATGATCGATCGAGCTGAACACGGTCGCTGGATCGTAGGCGTCCATGAAGGCGCAGGGGCCGAAATCGATCGTCTCGCCGGAGACGCTCATATTGTCCGTGTTCATCACGCCATGTATGAAGCCGACGCCCATCCATTGGGCGACGAGGCGCGCCTGTCTCTCTATCACCCCGTCAAGCATAGCGAGATAGGGATTGGCGGCTTCCCGGGCCGCGGGATAATGGCGCTCGATCACATAATCGGCGAGCTGTTTGATCGCCGCCTCGTCGGCGCGCGCGGCGAAATATTGGAAGGTCCCGACCCTGATGTGGCTCGCCGCCACTCGCGTCAGCACCGCCCCCGGCAGTCGGCGGTCGCGGTAGACGATCTCTCCCGTGGTCGCGGCCGCGAGCGCGCGCGTGGTCGGAATCTTGAGCGCATGCATCGCCTCGCTGACGAGATATTCTCGCAGCACCGGACCGAGCGCCGCCCGCCCGTCGCCGTTGCGCGAGAACGGCGTCGGCCCGGAGCCCTTCCATTGCAGGTCGCGGCGCACGCCGGTCCGGTCCACGACCTCCCCGATCAGGATGGCCCGGCCGTCGCCGAGCTGCGGGACAAAATGCCCGAATTGATGTCCGGCGTAGGCCATCGCAATCGGCTCGGCGCCTTCGGGGACAAGATTGCCCGCGAATATCTCGGCCGAACCGGCGGCCTCGATCGCGTCGATGTCGAGGCCCAACTCTTGCGCGAGCGCCCGGTTGAATTTGACGAGCCTCGGCGCGGCGACCTGAGTCGGCGCGAGGCGGGCGAAAAATCGGTCCGGCAGTCGCGCATAGCTATTGCGAAATGCGCCGATCGCGCGCGGTCGCGTCGAGCGGTCGGACACTTCGGCGTTCTGTGCATTGGCAAGCATCGGCTGGTCTCGTCGATCGGTTCGAGGGCGCACGCGCTCTCTGGGCGGCGGCCCGGGCCGCCCCCGCGGTCATATTACAGCCAACGGCCCGATACGGCGAGTTTATCTGACCCCAATCGCGCCGGGCAGCGATTGCGCGAAGCTTTGCAGCAGGGTCATCAGTCTCAAACGTCCGGATACGCCGGTGGGATCGACCGGGCCGGGATGGGCGAGCACTGCGCTTTCGAGGGGATAGGAGGCGATTTCCCGCCCGCTTCCCCCGATCAGCGCGCCCACGCCGTCGATATAGTCCATGGCGGTGCTTTGGCCGTGGTGCTGGCCAGAACCGCTGGGTCCGAAATCCACGCTGTTGATGCTAACGCGCAAGATCGGCGCCCGGGGATCGCCCGGGGCCAGATTGGCTGCGAAGGACTGGTTCAGCAGCGAGGGCAATTCTTCCGCGATTGCGTCGGCGGCGAGCCTGTTGCCGGCCCGGCGCAGCGGCGACACGTCGACCTCGATCGCGCGCACATGACGAACCGACGCGGGAGTCTGGCCGGCGCGTGCGAGGTTCGGCCAGGTCCATGCCGATACGAGCGCCGCTATCGCAGCGCGACGAGAGATCGGGTAGGTCGCCATTCGAATCTCCAGGCAGGGCAGGGGCGGGATGGCCCCTGCGCGGCGCCGCGTCGCAACGGTTGCCGGATTCTGGCCGCCGCGTCCAGATGGGTTGTCGCCGCACAGCCGTTGCGCGGCCGTTGCGGCAGAGACGAAATCCGCCTGCGCGCGAAGCGCCGTCTCTTCGAGAAGCCAAGACAATCTGATAACAGAAACGACGCGGCTGCGGCCGAGGTTGGCGACGAACGGAAAGGTTGTGGCGCATGCGACATCGCGGGCTGATCGGGTTGATCGTTTTGGCCTTGGCGTCCGGTCTCGGGGCCCGCGGTGCGGCCGCGCAGAGCGCGACCAATCTCGAGGCCCTGAAAGGACTTTCGCCGGTCGCCGCCCTCGACAACGGCGCGCCCGGCAAGGCGGCGCTGAGGGCCAATCTCGCGGTTACGGGAGCTATTCAAAACGGGTCCGCATGGCGCCCGACCCTGTTGCCGTTCCACGACCAGCAACAGCAGTCTCTGCGCGACGCGTTCATAACCTGGGGCAACGCCGCCGAACTCGCAGACGGCCTCGGCAGCCGGCTCGGCGGCGTTTATCAGTCCAAGTCGTCCTACAGAAGCGCGGACGACGGCAAGACATCGGAATTCGCCAGCATCTCGCCGGCCGTCGCCGGCCTGATCGCCTATGCGAGCTCAACGACGAGTTCCGATGCGGGATCGGGCAAATATTTCTTCGCGAATGCGACCGTCGACGGCAAAACCCCTGTTTCGGCGCAGGCGTCCGAGATCCTGACTGCCGGCGCCGGCGTCACCGATATTTTCGGCAAGGCCTATGGTCTACCGGGCGGCAGTCCCGCCGCCGACCCCTATGGCGACTCGCGACCCTTTCAAACCGAACCCGAAGTGCTCACCTTCAAGGGCGCGGACTTCTTCGGCGTCAAATCCGACAGCGTCTTCTACCTCCACGGTCCGACCCAGGACCTGACCGACAGTCCATCCTTTCCCAGCGGGCACACCACCTACGCCTACACCGAAGGGTTGCTGCTGGCTCTTCTCGTTCCAGAGCGCTATCCGCAGATGGTCGCGCGCGCGGCCGAATATGGCGACGATCGCATTGTCATCGGCGCGCATTACGCCATGGATGTCATCGGCGGTCGCACGCTGGCGACTTACGATCTGGCGCAACTGCTTGCGAACAAGCCCGGCTATGTCGGAGTGGAGCGCCGCGGAGTTGAGATCGACGATTTTCCGAAAGCTCTGGCGGCGGCCCGTGCTGACTTGCGGAGCGCGCTGGAGGCCGGTTGCGGCGAGCCGGTCCCCGCATGCGCCCTCGAGGACCGAAGCCGCTTCGCGCGACCCGGCCGCGACAGCGCCTTCTACGAAGCCACGCAGACCTACGGCCTCCCGCCGGTCTTTCCTGCGACGGCGCGCAGGAGCGAGGACGTCGGCGCGCTCGCGCCCGAAGCCGGCTATTTGCTGACCGCCGCATTCCCCTATCTCACCTTGAAGCAGGCCGACGCGATCCTGACTGCGACCGAAGGCCCCGGCGGCGGCTTCCTCGACAATGGGTCGGGCTTCGGCGTCTATTCCCGGCTCGATCTCTACCGCGCCTCGCGATGGGCGCTGGCCCTGGCGCCTACAAGCTCAAATCGTCATTTCAGAGCCGGGCCGAAGAGGCCATAGTGAAGGCGAACAGTCTATCATGAAGCCTGAGCGTCCATAATCTCGCCCGAGACCGAGCGCATCGGCGACCTGTCGATATGACGGAGCGCGACGAGCATGATCTTTCCAGTCACCCTGCTAGACCTCGCCGGCTCGATCGCCTTGCTGCTTTGGGGCATGCACATGGTGCAGACCGGGGTGCAACGGACCTTCGGGCCGCGCCTGCGCGCCATGCTCGGCGCGGCGCTGAAGACGCGCTCGCGCGCGTTCCTGGCGGGCCTCGGCGTCACCGCAATCCTTCAAAGCAGCACGGCGACAGGGCTTATGGTAGCGGGCTTCTCCGCCGGCGGCCTCGTGGATCTGGTTCCGGCGCTGGCTGTAATGCTGGGGGCAAATGTCGGCACCACGCTGATCGTTCAGGTGCTTTCCTTTGACGTCGCCGCCGCCTCGCCGGTGTTGATCCTGGTCGGCGTGATGATGTTTCGCCGGGGCGCCAATCCACAGACGCATGATTTCGGCCGTGTCTTCATCGGGCTCGGCCTGACCCTGCTCGCGCTGCATCAATTGCTGGGCCTGATGACGCCTTACGAGGACGAGCCGAGCCTGCGCATGTTGCTCGGAGCGGTCTCCACTCAACCGTTCCTTGACGTCCTACTCGCCGCCGCGGTTACCTGGGCGGCGCATTCGAGCGTCGCCGTGGTCCTGCTGACGATGTCGCTGGCGAGCCAAGGCGTCGTGCCGCCCGATGCGGCGTTCGCACTCGCGCTCGGCGCCAACCTTGGCTCTGCGGTCAACCCCGTGCTGGAAGGAGCCGCGGGGAGCGATCCGGCGGGCCGACGCCTGGCCGTAGGCAATCTCCTCAATCGGGGGATCGGCGTCGCGCTCGCGCTGGCCCTGCTGCCGGCGATCGGACGGTTCGCGGTGACGGTCGAACCGGACAAGGCGCGGCTCGTCGCCGACTTTCATACGGCGTTCAACATCGTCACGGCGATCCTGTTCTTCCCGCTGCTGACGCCCTATGCCGATCTGCTGCGTTGGCTGTTTCCGGCCAAGGCGGATCCGGTCGATCCGGCGCGGCCGATCTATCTCGATCCGGCCGCTCGCGAGACCCCGATCGTCGCGCTCGGCGCGGCGGCGCGCGAGGCCATGCGGCTGGCCGATAATTTGGAAAGGATGCTGGACGGGGCTCGGGAAGCGCTCGTCCTCGGCGATCGCAAGCTGATCAGCGACACAAAACGCCTCGATGACGGGCTCGATCGCCTGAACGCGGCGATCAAGGCCTATCTGACGACGCTGGACGTCGATTCGCTCAGCGAGGCCGACCATCGCCGCCTCCACGAGATCGTCGTCTTCGCGATGAATTTGGAACAGGCTGGCGACGTCGTCGCACAGAACTTCCTGCCGCATGTCGCCAAGCGCACGAAGCGGGGTCTTGCGTTCTCGAAGACGGACGAAGCCGAACTCAGAGGCCTGATGGATCGCTTGATCGGCAACCTGCGCGTCGCATCAGCGGCGTTCATTACGGAGGATCCGCGCGCGGCGCGGCTGCTCGCCGATGAAAAGCCCGTGTTCCGCGATGCGGAGACGGCGGCGACTCGTGCGCATTTCGAGCGGTTGCGCGCGGGCGGCCCTGAGGGCGGCGAGGCCGGCGCGATCCACATCGATCTCATCCGCGACATGAAGCTCATCAACAGCCACATCGTCGCGGCGGCGGCCTATCCGATCCTGGAACGCTCAGGGCAATTATTGCCGAGCCGGATCTCGACGGATGCGCTGCCGGAGTGAGCCTTTCCGAAGGTTCACGCGCCCCTGGAAGCCGGCTTGCGGTCCTTCGTCTGGCCGATCCCAATGGCGTGCAAGTCGATGAGGAGTTTAGCCAGGCCTGGCTCCTCAACCAGTTCGGACGCCTCCAGTAAGCCGCACCAGCGCGTTTCGCGCTGCCCCATCTCTCGCCAAGCCTCCCGTTGACTTATAAAACGCAGGAGATAGACGTCGACGTCGCAGACGTCGAAATGATCGGTCTGACGTTTGAAATATGTGAAGCGGCCAAACGGCTTCTTGTCCGCTCGCCCGACGATCCCGGCCTCCTCCAAGGCCTCCTGCGCCGCGGCCTCCGAGGGTTTTCGATCCTTCATCGGCCACCCCTTCGGAATGACCCACCGCTTGGTCTCGCGCGAGGTCAGCAGCAACACGACCGGATGTCCGGACTCGTCGAACCGAAAGGGCAACGTCGCGACCTGCCGACGGATGGCGCTCGAAGCGCGCGCGGATATCTGCTTTTTCGCCAATCCGTCGAACCCCGGCCCTCAGCGTCACGGTCTCCACCGCCGACCAAGCTTCGCCGATTCGATCACGTCAATTCGAGCCTGGCAAGCGCGCCACAATAGCGTTTGGAAAATGCTTGTTCCACCGGCCGCGATTTTTGCCGCCGGGTTGCGCCGGGCCGCGATCCGAGCCCCGAATTCTCTCATTCTTAGGCTCGGCGCGCCGTCGCCGGCGCTTTGGAGGCGGCTAGAGGTCATGAATCGTCGACATCTCCGGCAGGGGGTCGACCCACGCGTAGAGCGGAGGCATATAGGGCGGCGAAGGAGGCCTATCCCCATGATCACCGGCAAGACTCAGGTCATCGCGCATCTCGGCTATCCCACCGAGGCCTTCAAGGCGCCGATGATCTACAATCCCTGGTTCGAGGCCAAGGGGGTAGACGCCGTCGTCGTGCCGCTCGGCGTCAGGCCGGAGGATTACGCCTCCGTTCTGCGCCCTTTGTTCAAGGTCACAAATCTGCATGGCGCGCTGGTGACCATGCCGCACAAGGTGGCGACGACGGGGCTGGTGGACGAACTGACCGTCACCGCAAAGATCGCCGGCGCGGCCAACGCGATCCTGCGCCGCCCGGACGGATCGCTCCTGGGCGACATGTTCGACGGCTCGGGCTTCGTGCGCGGGGTCGAGCGCAAGGGCAGGGCGATCAAAGGCGCCAGCGCGCTGGTTGTCGGCTCCGGCGGCGTCGGCTGCGCGATCGCGGCCTCGTTGGCGCAGGCAGGCGCCTCGAAGCTCGGGCTGTTCGATGCCGCTCCGGCCGCGGCCGAGGCGCTCGGCAAGCGCCTCGCGACGCATTACCCCGCGCTGAAAATCATCACCGGGTCGTCGGATCCCACGGGTTATGAAATCGTCGTCAACGCCACGCCGCTCGGCATGAAGGCCGGCGATCCGCTGCCCATCGAGGTCGAAAAAGTCGCGCCCGCGACCTTCGTTGGCGAGGTCGTGATGAAGGAGGAGTTCACGCCGCTGCTACGCGCCGCCAAGGCGAAGGGCTGTTCGGTGCAGGTGGGGACCGACATGCTCTATGAAATGATCCCGGCCTATCTCGAATTCTTCGGCTACGGGCAGAGCAACCCCGAGGAATTGCGCGCGCTCTCGAAGCTGAAATACTGATCGCCGGGAATGCTTGACGTCGTTTCTATCACCCTGCCGATCTTCATCCTGATCGGAATAGGCTATCTCTCGACTCGCTTCGGCGCAACGACGTCGTCCGACATTCGCACGCTTGGCGCCTTCGTGATCCGCTTCGCGCTGCCCGCGTTGATGTTCAAGTCGCTGTCCCAGCGCCCTTTCTATGAAATCGTAAATGCGGATTATCTGATCGCCTATACGCTCGGCTCGGGGCTCGCGTTCTCAGCGACATTCATGATGGCTCGCAGGCTGCAACCCGACGATCTCGCGGCCAATGCGATGCGCGCGCTGGGGTCGTCGTCATCCAACAGCGGCTTCGTCGGTTATCCCGTGGCGCTGATGTTCGTCGGACCCATTGCGAGCCTTGCGCTTGCGCTGTCGATGATTACCGAAAACCTCGTCATCATCCCTCTTGCCCTGACCCTGGCGGAGAGCAGCCGACATGCCGGCAAGAGCCTGCCTGCGGTCTTGGCGCATTTATTGGGTCGGCTGGCGTCCAACCCGCTGATCATCGCGATCGCCCTTGGCGCAGGCGCCTCCGTTGCCGGACTGAAACTTCCCGGCCCCGTGCTGAAGTCGATCGACATGCTCGCGATGGCTTCAGGCGCCCTCGCCCTGTTTGCGGTCGGCGGCGCGCTGGTCAGTCTCAGACTGGGCGGCATGATGGGCGATGTTGCGCGCATCGTGGCGGGTAAGCTGGTTTTGCATCCGCTCTGCGTTTTCCTGGCGTTGATGCTGACGCCGCATCTCGATCCGCAATTGCGCAAATCGATGCTGATCCTGGCCAGCGCGCCGATGCTCGGGATCTACCCGCTGCTCGGTCGCGCCTTCGGCTTCGAACACGTCGCGGCTGCGGCGCTGCTGGCTGCGACGGGCTTGTCCTTCGTGACCATGTCGGCGCTACTGCTGGCCCTTTGACGACGAGGGTTTGCGCGCGAGCGCGAATGGAGCCGGTTTCGAATTGGCGGGCTCTCGAGTCGGCGCGGTTCCCGCCCAAAACTCCAAAATTACGCAACAAGAGAGCTGAAGTTGTCGGGCCGTGGAATTTCGACGCTGCAATTTTCATCGACGCTTCGCACGCGGCCTGAGCGAGCCGATCCGCGCCTGCAAACGATCCGAGCGCTGTCCTGCGAAATCCCTTGGATCTCGCCGACCCGGCGCCCGATTCAGTCTGAAACCGGCGCCAGCAGCGATTCTTGATTGGCGCTGGCGACGATTTCCCCGGCGCGGTTGTAAATGCGCGCGAGCGACAATGACCGGCCCGTCGCCGCGCTAGGGCTTACGCAATCGAACAGCAGCCATTCGTCGGCGCGAACCGGCCGATGCTGCCAGAGCGCGTGATTGAGGCTCGCGACATAGAGACGCGTTCCTGCCTGTGCGGCGGGATGTACATGCGCGATGCAACCAGCGAAATTGATCCAATAGTCCGAGAGATAGGCGAAGGCCGCCGCGTGCAGCCTGGGGTCGTCGGCGAGCGGGCGCCGCATCCGGATCCAGAACCTCATGCGCGGCTCATCGGAATCGGGCGCGAGCAAATCGCCTTCGAATGGCGCGCGGAACTCGATGGCGGGATGGGGCCTGAAGTGATAGGCGAGCACCGCCTCGATCTCGGCCACTCGCGGCGAGACCAGTTCGGAGGCGGGCGATAACCGATCCGGGTCCGAATCCAGGCCGCAGTCCTTCGCCGGCCTCGCCATATGGAAGGGAGATTCGATCTGCGTCGCGAACGAGATGTTGACGTCGCAGACGTTGCGTGCGCCGTGCTGCGAGCCTTTGACGTTTCGGGAAGAAAAACGCTTGCCGTCCTGCAGGGCGGTCACCTCGTAATCGATCGGATCTTCCACCATGGCGCCCGAGAGGAACATGAACTGGATCGCGGTCATGCGACGGTCCACGGGCAGGGTTCTGGCGGCGGCCATGAGCGACTGGCCGAGCAATTGGCCGCCGTAGACGCGCCCGTTCTCATTGATCTCTCCCAGGCGGCTGCGGAAGCGCCAGGGTTGCGGCTGGTCGAGGTTCATCAATTCGGCGATGTCGACGCCGTCCCAGGCCGCCGAGCGCGTTTCCGTCATTTGCAAATCCTTCATCGCCGGTCCCACGCCCTCATCCCGTCGGTTGTTGGCGGCGGAGCCGGCCATCCTCGAATTCCTGTCTGAGTTGCTCGATGCGCGTCGCCAGGGTCAAGGCCGCTCCCCGTGAGGCGCGGGGGGCGGGGCGACGAACATGAGCGGACATCAGAACCCGACGCGATCGCCGCCTTTCAGAGAAAGGATCTCGCGTGCTTCCTCGGGCGTCGCGACATCGAACCCGAGGCCTTCGATGATCTTGCGCACTTGGACGACCTGGCTCGCGTTGGAGGGAGCGAGATGGCCGGCGCCGATCCAGAGGCTGTCTTCCAGACCGACGCGCACATTGCCGCCCATCGAGGCCGCCATGGCCGCGACCGGCATCTGGTTGCGGCCGGCGCCGAGCACGGACCAGCGATAGGCGTCGCCGAACAGACGGTCGGCCGTGCGCTTCATGTGCATGACGTCGTCGGGATGTGCGCCGATGCCGCCAAGCAGACCAAAGCAGGTCTGAATGAACAGGGGCGGTTTCACCAGCCCCTCGCTCAAGAAATAGTGCAGGTTATAGAGATGGCTGGTGTCGTAGCATTCGAACTCGTAGCGCGCGCCGGTCGCGTTCAGCGTATCGAGCGCATAGCGAATATCCTTGAAGCTGTTGCGGAACACGAGATCGTGCGAGCCCTCCAGCATCTTGGGCTCCCAATCGTGCTTGAATTCCTTGTAGCGCTTGAGCATCGGGAAGAGGCCGAAGTTCATCGAGCCCATGTTGAGCGAGGCGATCTCCGGCTTCCATTTCTCCGCGGGCCGCACGCGCTCCTCGACGGTCATGTAAGGCGAGCCGCCCGTCGTCAGATTGACGACCACGTTGGAGGATTGCTTGATGATCTTGAGGAAGGGCTCGAAGGCCTCCGGGCTCTGATCCGGCCGGCCGTCGCTCGGGTTGCGCGCGTGCAAATGGACGATCGCCGCGCCCGCCTCGGCCGCTTCGAGCGCCGAGGTCGCGATCTCTTCGGCCGTGACCGGCAAGTGCGGCGACATCGAGGGCGTATGGATCGAGCCCGTCACGGCGCAACTGATGATCACTTTCCGCTTGGCCATAAGTCCAACTCCTCCAGGTTCAGAACTTGACCGCAAGCGCGGCCCATTGTTGTGCGAGCGCTTCGCGATGCGCAGGCGGCGCGATCGCGATCAATTTTCTTGAGCGTTGGTGATGATCGAGGCCGCGCAGATCCGCGGCGCCATATTCGGTGACGACGATGTCCGTATCCATTCGGCCTAGCGAAACTGGGCCGAGGCTGGTCCCTGGCGCGACGATGCGACTGATCTTTCCCTTGGCCGCGGACGCCGCGAGCGCGACGATTCTGAGGCCGCCCGCCGCCCAGGCGGCGCGCGCGAAATCTGTCGCGCCGCCCGGGCCGGACATGAGACCGCCGGGCCCGAACTCCGCATAGGCCTGACCGAAGAGGTCGACTTCGAGTGCGGAATTGACCGAGACGAACTTGTCGAGGCCCATGATCGCGCGCGGCGAATGGGTGAAGGAAACCGGGTGGAAACGATAGCCGCCGCCGCCGACGCGATCGTACAGCCGGCGCGAGCCGATGGCGACGCCGCCAGTTACCGAGACGCCGGGCGCCAGGGCGCCGGCGTCTTCGAGATCGACGACGGCCTCGCCGATGAGCCCGGAGTGTATGCGAAGATTGCGCCGATTGCGCAGCGCGCGCAGCGCGGCGGTCGGAATTTTGCCCAGACCCGTCTGAATGGCGGCGCCGTCGCCGATGAAGGATGCGACATGCTCGGCGACGGCCATGGATACCGGATCGTCGGCGGACTCGGCATAGCCGAGCAACTCCTGCTCGCCCTCGAAGTACGCGGTCAATTCCGAAAACGGGATTTCGCAGGGCCCGGCTACGCGCGGCAGTCTGGGATTGATATGGGCGATGCGCACGGGGATCTTTGGCCAGAGTTCGGCGAGAAAATCGACGTTCGGGCCAAAACTGCAATTGCCCTCTGCGTTCGGCGGCGTCGCCATGAACAGGGCGGCGTCGAGCGGAATCGTGCGCAGCCGCTCGAGAATCTGGGAATAGCAGAGAGGCAGGAATGACGTCGCCTGGCCGGCGGCCTTCAACTGCGGCGTCAGGAAGAACGTCTCGACGCGGCATTTTCGATTGGCGAGATAGCTACGCGAATTGACGCCTGGAATGAAAATTCCGGTGAACGTCATGGAGCCTATGGCGTCGCCGGCCCGCAAAACAGCGTCGGCCAGGACAAGCGATTCGCCGGCCGCGGCGAGCACGAGCGTGCGCCCGCCCGCGGGCAGCGCGGCGGCGAGATTTTCGGGGTCGAGTCGTCGAGGAGCCATTGGGGAACGCTGCGTCACTTCACAGTTTCGTGCAAGCCGGGCTTACGCCTCTCCATGAAGGCGCGCACGCATTCTTTCGACTCCTCGGTTTCGCCTTGCGGCTTGACCGTATTCCGCTCGGCGACTGGCCCGACGCGGGCGCGATGGCCGTGCCGTGGCGGGCCGTCAATCCTTCGAACCGAACTGGTGTAGGCTCGGGCGTGAGGGACCGAGGTTGGCGTCGGGTCGCGCAGGTTTCGGCTCCTCCTGCGGTTCGCCGCAAGCGCGACGCCCCCGCGACCTTTTGCGCCGCTCCGGTTGGCGCGTTCGGTCCAAGCAATTTTGGGAAAATCTTCCTGGCAGGCAGATATTTCGAGGAATTCGAGGTCAATCAATCCGTCGTTCATGAGATTCGACGCACCGCGATCGGTATCAACACCATCCTGTTTTCTTCGCTGACTTACAATCCGGCGGCGATCCATATCGATCGCGAATAGGCCAAGACGACCGAATTCGGTAAACCCTTGTTGAATTCGATTTCCAGGCTCGGGCTCGCGGTCGGCCACTCGGTGCAGGACACGACTTTCGGCAACGACGAGCGGCACTCTCGGTTGGGAAGAGGCCGCAGTCCCCCAGGCCGTCTTCGCCGGCGAGGCGATTCAGGCGGAAACGAAAGTTGTCGCCCTGCGCGAGAGCAAGCCACTCCCGACGCAGGGCATCGTCACCTCCGAGCATCTGGCATACAATGAACGCAACGAGGTCGTCGCGGCCTGCCGACGGGCCGCGCTGATGATGAGGAAGCCGAAATGAGACTGCGCTCGCTACTGTTCGTGCCCGGCGATTCCGAGCGGAAGTTCGCCAAGGCCCGGGAATCCGGGGCCGACGGCCTGATCCTCGATCTCGAGGATTCCGTCGCGCCGCCGCAGAAGCGCGCCGCGCGCGCACACGTCTCGAAGCTGCTGGACGATCCCACCGCGCGCAACTGGTCTTTCTTCGTGCGCATCAACGCGCTGGATACCGGCCTGACTCTGGACGACCTCGCCGCCGTCGTAAAGCCGGGCCTCGATGCGCTGCTGATCCCGAAAACGAACGGCGTCGCGGATGTCGAGCGGATCGGCCACTATCTCGATGCGCTGGAAACCAAGGCCGGCATGGCGCAGGGCGCCGTCAAGCTGACGATCGTGGCGACCGAGACGGCCAAGGCGATGTTCGCACTGGGCTCTTACGCGCCCGCCCATCCTCGCCTGATCGGGATGACCTGGGGCGCCGAGGATCTTGCGGCCGCGATCGGGGGGACCGACAACAAGGAGCCCGACGGCGCATGGACGTTTCCTTATGCGGTCGCCCGCGCGCAGTGCCTGTTTGCCGCCTCCGCCGCCGAGGTGGCGCCGCTCGACACGCTCTACGCCGACTTCCGCGATCCCGAGGGTCTCGAGCGCGACTGCCGCCGCTCGCGGCGGGACGGCTTCACCGGGCGCATCGCGATCCATCCCGATCAGATCGCGACAATCAATCGTTGCTACGCGCCCTCCGAAGCCGAGATCGCGCATGCGCGCCGAATTGTCGAAGCCTTTGCCGCAAATCCCGGCGCCGGGACGCTCGGCATCGACGGCAAGATGGTCGACATTCCGCATTTGAAGGCCGCGCAAAAGACATTGGCTTCGATCTGAGAGGCAAGCGGAGCGCGAACCGACAGGGATTTTGGTCCGCTCCATCGATCGCGGGAGATTTTCGACCGGGACCCGGCGCAGCGACTCGGGGATCCGGCGAGCCCTGGCCTCGGCGCGGCATGCCCCTGCGCCAACGAAGGTCGCGCCGCGGCTTCGCTTGCGACGGGATCAAGGTTCAGCAATCCCGATAGCTCGGGGCTCGCTTCTCGCGAAATGCTTTGACCGCCTCGCGATGGTCGGCGGTCTCCAGCAGCAAGACCTGTTGGCGATCCTCGAGCGTCAGGCCCGCCTCGAGGCTCGGGGCGTCAATCTGCAGATTGAGCGTCTCCTTGGTCATGCGCAGGCCCATCGGCGAGGCTTTCAGCATGTCGGCGGCGAGCGCCAGGCCCGTGTCGAGCAACTTATCCTCGGCCACGACATCGCTGACGAGGCCCATGTCTTTGGCGCGATCGGCGAGAATGAATCGCCCGCTCATCAAAAACTCCGAGGCGGCGGAGAGGCCGACGAGCCGCGGCAGCAGGTAGCCGGCGCCCATGTCGCATCCGCCGAGGCCGATGCGGATATACGCCGCGTTCATCCTGGCGCTTGGCGAAGCGTAACGAACGTCGCTCGCCAGCGCGAGCGAGAAGCCGCCGCCGCAGACGGGCCCGTGCAGCAACGCGATGATTGGCTGCGGGCAATGGCGCATCAGCCTGATCAACCCGGAGTAGAGCTTCTGCAACTCCATGCGGCCTTGGGGCCGACCGGCGCCCGGTTCCGAGAAAGCGATCGAGCTGAGATCGGCGCCGGCCGAAAACGCCCGGCCGTTGGCGCGCAGCAGCACGACGCGCACGTCCAGACGTCCTGCGAGTCCGCCGAAATAATCGCGCATTTCTTCGATCATCTCGGGCGACATCGCGTTGAGCGCGTCCGGCCGGTTCAGCGCCAGGATTTCGATCGGGCCGCGCGGCTCGAGCGCAAGAGTGTTGTAATTCGCCATCTCGGGTTCCCTCGCGATCGGGTTGGCGGTGGGTCCCTGACTTCGGGATGACAATTCCGCCCTACAGTCGGATCGGAAGCAGATGATGAACTACCACACCAGTTTTGGTCGGACAACGCGCGAGCGCTTCAGCCTTGCCTCGGCGCGATATGCCATGAACGGGGGCGTGGCCACGGAGGTTCTCGGCCGGCGCGCGCCGTGGCATAAGCGCGCTCAAATTCTCCAGGGCCCCGCGCGCGCATGATTCGTCTCGAAAACATCAGTAAGCAGAACGGCCACCAGATCCTGTTCATCGAGGCCTCCGCTTCGCTGCTCAGAGGCGAGAAAGTGGGCCTCGTCGGCCCCAACGGGGCGGGCAAGACAACGTTGTTCCGGATGATTACCGGGCAGGAGGCGCCCGACGAGGGTCAGGTCGGCGTCGATCGCGGAGTCACGATCGGCTATTTCAGCCAGGATGTCGGCGAGATGGTCGGCCGGACCGCGGTTTCCGAGGTGATGGACGGGGCCGGTCCGGTCGCCGAGGTCGCCGCCGAGTTGAAAGAGCTTGAACACGCGATGGCCGATCCCGGCCGAGCCGACGAAATGGACGAAATCATCGCTCGCTACGGCGAGGCGCAGGCCCGCTTCGAGGAACTCGACGGCTATGCGCTCGAAGGACGGGCGCGCGAAGTGTTGGCCGGCCTCAGCTTCAGCGAGGAGATGATGGACGGCGACGTGGGCGCGCTGTCGGGCGGCTGGAAGATGCGCGTCGCGCTCGCCCGCATCCTGTTGATGCGGCCCGACGTCATGCTGCTCGACGAGCCGAGCAACCATCTCGACCTTGAGAGCCTGATATGGCTGGAGCAATTCCTGAAAGGCTATGACGGCGCGCTGATGATGACCTCGCACGATCGCGAGTTCATGAATCGCATCGCGACCAAGATCGTCGAGATCGACGGCGGCGGACTGACCGCCTATTCCGGCAATTACGAGTTTTACGAGCAGCAGCGCGCTCTGAACGAGAAGCAGCAGCAGGCCCAGTTCGAACGCCAGCAGGCGATGCTCGCCAAAGAGATCAAATTCATCGAGCGCTTCAAGGCGCGCGCCTCGCACGCAGCCCAGGTCCAGAGCCGCGTGAAGAAGCTCGAAAAGATCGACCGCGTCGAGCCGCCCAAACGCCGTCAGACCGTATCGTTCGAATTCCCGCCGGCGCCGCGATCGGGCGAGGACGTGGCGAATCTCAAGAACGTCCATAAAGGCTACGGCTCGAAACTCATCTACGAAGGGCTCGACTTCGAGGTGCGTCGTCGCGAGCGCTGGTGCGTCATGGGCGTCAATGGCGCAGGCAAGTCCACGTTGCTGAAACTGGTCGCGGGGGCCTCAGAGCCCGACGAGGGCGCGGTCGCGCTCGGAGCCAGCGTGAAGATGGGCTATTTCGCGCAGCACGCGATGGAACTGCTCGACGGCGAGCGCACGGTGTTCCAGTCGCTCGAAGATTCGTTCCCGCAGGCCGGGCAGGGCTCGCTGCGAGCGCTCGCAGGCTGCTTCGGGTTTTCCGGCGACGACGTCGAAAAGAAGTGCCGCGTGCTTTCGGGCGGCGAAAAGGCGCGGCTCGTGATGGCGAAGATGCTCTATGACCCGCCGAATTTCCTGGTGCTCGACGAGCCGACCAACCATCTCGACATGGCGACGAAGGAAATGCTGATCGCGGCGCTTTCGCAATACGAGGGCGCCATGCTGTTCGTCTCGCACGACCGGCGGTTCCTGGCCGCGCTGTCCAATCGGGTGCTGGAACTCACTCCCGAGGGCATTCACAAATATTCCGGCGGCTACACCGAGTACGTGGCTCGCACAGGGCATGAGGCCCCGGGGCTGCATAGCTGAGGGGAGCTTGTTGGAGGGAGCGCCGCCCGCCTTCGCGCGTCCCGTGCGAGAACGGGATTGTTCTCCGGGCCGTCCGGGGGCAGGGTAGGCTAACCGGGCGGCGGTTCCGCCTCGAGCGGCGAGGATGACGACCATGAACTACGCAAGTGTTGCCTTGATCGGCGCATTGCTCGCGGGCGGGCCGGCGTTTGCCGCGGACCCCGTTCGAATTGGGGTGACCACCATTCTCAGCGGCCCCATGGCCGATCGCGGGCAAAGCGAACAATATGGCGTGGAGCTTGCGCTGATGCGCGTCAACGAGGCGGGCGGCGTGCTCGGGCGACCCGTCGAGGCCCTCTATGGCGACAACGCCGCCGACGTCGCGACCGGGCTCGCGGCCGTCAAACGACTGATCGACGAGCAACATGTCCCGGTGTTGCTCGGAGCGCTCGCGACCCCCGTGACCCACGCCATCATGCCCGCCGTGAAAGAAGCGAAAATTCCGCTCGTCATAGACATTTCCGCCGGCCAGGATTTTGTCGACGCCTCCGGGGTCGGCGGCAACGATTACGTATTCAAGACTATCCCTTCCGACCTCGACATCGCCAGGGCCATGATCGGTTGGCTGAAGTCGCAGGGCGTCAACAGCGTCGCGGTCGTGGGCGACGACAATGACTTCAACCGGGCGAACGCCGCGAGCATGGAAAAGGCGGCGACCGCCGCCGGCCTGAAGGTTCTGGCCAGCGAGACGATCCCTAAGGACGCCAAGGACCTTGCGCCTCTGCTGGCTCGTTTCAAGGCGCTGGGGCCCGAACGGATCGTCACGGTGCTGAGCTCTTCGACAGTTCCATTCTTCAAGGCTTACGAGCAGTCGGGCTGGAACGTCCCGATTGCGGGCCGGATTGATTTTGCCGCGGCGCTCGGGGCGCTCTCGCCCCAATTCGTCGCTTCCGGCGGCCTCGCGAGCGCGGCTGGCGTTACGGTGTTCACGCCTCTCATCGAAGCGCCGGGCGTCAAGGATTTTGTCTCGGCCTATCGCGCTAAATACGGGATCGCGCCGACCCAGCGTTCGTTCTACGCCTACGAATCGACGCTGTTGATCGTCGACGCGATCCGCCGAGCCGGGTCGGACAAGCCGGAGGACATCGAGCAAGCGCTGAAATCCTCGAAGATGCCCTCGCTGCTGGGCGGCGACTACACGATGGATGATCACAACCACCCGCATATTCCGATGCAGATCGTCGGCGTGCGCGACGGTAAGGTCGTCGTGATCGCCGGCGCCGGCGGTTAGAGCGGCGCGCCTAGCCGCTAATTCCGGACAGGAAAGTCCTGATCGCGTCGATTTCGACCTCGCTTTCGCGATAGTCCAAGCCGAGTCTCTCGTAGAGTTCGGCGAATGCCTCGAAGGCTTGTCTCGCGGCGGCGTCATCCCCGACAAAGGCCGCGATCTCGCGCATTTCCCCCGACCAGCGGTAGGCTTTGGGAAACATGTCGGGCAGGCTCTTTGCGAAGCGCTGCAGGAGTTGCGGCTGGCTTGCCGCCAGTTCGTCGTGAAGGGCCGCGGCCGCCCCGGCGCGGCTCGCCGCAAGCACCATGGCGGCGCCCAGGGCAGTCAGTCCTTTGGTTATGCCGGCATAGGACATCTTCAGGGCCGAGGCGGCCCCGACAGGACCTTCGAGAATGCGCACTCTCAGGCCGTGATCGCTCAGGGTCCGCATCTCTTCGGCGAACTGTCCCGAGAAGTAGAACGTCGGCCCCGGCTCTCCCGGCTTGGGCGGCGCTCCGATGATGGCGCCATCCACGAAACGGGCGCCGCTGGCGTCGACGATGTCTGCGATGTCTTTGACGGTTCTCACGTCGACGGCGTTGCAATCCGCATATGCCGGCTTGCGCGGACTCCGCGCGATTGCCGCCGCCAGACGCTTGGCAATGCCGGTCGCCTGCGACGGCGGAACGATCGACAGGATGAAATCCGCCGCCGAGATCCGATCGATCTCGACTTCGATCATGCCCGCCGCGTCGGCGCGGCTGCGGCTCGCCGCGCTTCGCCCTTCGAGGAGCGTGAGCGCCTTCGCCCCATTGTCGCCGAGCCGGCGCGCGACGGCGCTGCCCATGGCGCCGGGGGCGATGATGGCAAACTCAGTCGTCATGGCTTACTCGCGGGCAGGCTGAATGTTCAGATCACCCGCCGCACCCAGCCATCTTCGTCGGCGACCTCGCCGCGCTGGATGCCGACCAGCTTAGCCTTCAGGCCGTCGGTGACGGAGCCGCCGGCGCCGTTGCCAATGATGAAATCGCCGTTGGCGGACTTGATTTCGCCGATCGGCGAGACGACCGCGGCGGTGCCGCAGGCGAAGGCTTCGCGCAACTTGCCGCTGGCGGCGTCGGCGCGCCACTGCTGGTAGCTGTAGGGCTCCTCGCGAACGACCCGGCCTTCGCGCCGCGCGAGGGTGAGTATGGAGTCGCGGGTGATGCCCGGCAGGATCGAGCCCCCGAGCGGAGGCGTCAGCATCGAGCCATCCTCGAAGACGAAGAAGATGTTCATGCCGCCGAGTTCTTCCACCCAGCGATGCTCGGCCGCGTCGAGGAAGACCACCTGGTCGCAGCCGTGCTGGATCGCCTCGGCCTGCGCGATCAGGCTCGCCGCATAATTGCCGCCGCATTTGGCCGCCCCGGTGCCGCCCGGCGCGGCGCGAGTGTAATGATCGGATAGCCAGACGCTGACCGCCTTCTTGCCGCCCTTGAAATAGGCGCCCACCGGCGAGGCGATCACGACGAAAAGATATTCGGCGGAGGGACGCACGCCGAGGAACGCCTCATTGGCGAACATGAAGGGCCGCAGATAGAGGCTGCCCTCGCCCCCGGGAATCCAGGCGGAATCGATCTTCACCAATTCCTCGATCGCCTCGAGGAACAGGTTTTCCGGCAGGATCGGCATGGCCATCCGCGCGGCCGACTCCTGAAACCGGCGCGCGTTGCGTTCCGGTCGGAACAGCGCGACGCCGTCCTTGGTCCGATAGGCCTTCAGCCCTTCGAAGATCTCCTGTGCATAATGCAGCACGGCGCTTGCGGGATCGAGCTGAAAGGGTTCGCGCGCGCGCACCTCGGCGTCGCACCAACCGCGCTCTTGCGTCCAGCGGATCGTCACCATGTGATCGGTAAACACGCGGCCGAATCCGGGGTCCGCGAGCTTCGCCGCCCGTTCGCTCGCCGCGAGCGGCGACGGATGGGGCCGGCGCGAAAAAGACAAATGCAAATCCGTTGTCATCGATACGCTTCCTCGTCTCTCCTCACGGCCCCGACCCCTCCGGCCTGATGTTCCATCCCGGTGGAACCTTAGCGCGACTCCGCCACATTCGCCTCCGAAAGGCGGCCTCACGCCACGAAAATCAAGCAAATTCGCATGGCCAGGCCAGGGCCGGGCGCGTCCATCCCTGCGTCGTCGGGCGCGGATCCCAGCATTAGCGCCCCGTTCCACATCACCGCCGGTTTACAATCTAAATATTATATCAGGTGGGATCGCGCCGTCATCCATGTAAAGAGTCAGTCTTTATGCTGTACCAAGAGGATTTCCTTCGGAGTGTTAATGAGAGTCCCAAATTTTTAGCTGCGGGTCTGGTATTCATTTCTGCGAGTCTATTAAGTCAAGGTAATTAAAAATCCCGTGCAGGGCATTGCTTCATATGAAAATGCGCCATGGATGCCTAGCAGTGACTAATTTGTCGTCGCTACAACTTTCATTAGCGTGCTGCCCACCGTCTCGCGTCGGCGATGTCGAGGCAACTCGAGCGCCATCGCGTCCGCGTCGGCGCCAAGCGAGCGCTAAAGGAGACGAGTGCGAAAGCTCTTCACCTTACCCAGTTGCGGGCTTGCCGCCCCTCGGCGGCCTACGCCGAGAGCGGTCCCAGGGTCATCGCCGCAAGTTTGCTAGGCGCCGATCCAATCGCTGGCAATCCGTCGCTCGGCCCGGAATCGGCCAAATATGTCGTGGCCAACGCGAACGCTTGCGCTCCCGACCGGGCGTTGGTTTGCGGTCCCGGCCAGTCGCTCGCCGGCTTTACACGCGGGACGGACCCGAACGGGCGATGACGTCAGGGCCGGCGACAGCCGCGCAAGTTTGCCATTGCATTCTCGAACAACGAACCCGAGCGCAGGCTCGGGGTCGTCTGCGTGCACATGTCCAAGCTCAGAAGCTGAGGCGCAGACCGACGGTCGGGGCCCAGTTGTTGTTTTGGATGTAGCCGTTGGCCATGCCGCCGCTGACGATGGAGTACATGAAGCCGCCGTAGACATCCAGACGCTTGTAGGGCTTCCAATCGAGCATCGCGGAGAAGACGTTGGTGTTGCCGGCGCAGGCGCCGGCGTTTGAGCCCTGCGGGCTGGCGCCTGTGATCGCCGGCGTCGGGTTCGGTCCGCAACCGACGCCCGTCGCGGTGCCCTTGGGATGCGCCTTGCTGACGGGAACGTTGTAGCTGGTGTATTCGTTCGTGTAATTGTTCTGCCACTCGTAGTAGTAGCCGGCCGCAGCGCTCAAGTCGGGGGTCAGCGCATATTTGCCGCCGATCCAGAGAACCTGCAGAACCTCGGGATTGACGAATTGGTTGGCCTGGATGATGCCGGGCGAGCCGCTGTTGACGAAGTTGACATACCAGCCGCCCGTCTTGCCGTTCGCGGACGCGCCGTAAAGGTTGGACGCGCTCGACAGCTGCGCATATTCATAGCCCGCATAGAGCGTCAGCGCGTTCCAGACGTATTTGCCGGTCAGCACGCCCGCGTTGATGTTGCCGACATAGGCCTTCAGCGTATTGTCCGGGTCGGGCACGCCGGTCGGCAGCGAGCCGGCGTAGCTCTTCAGGACGAGGGCGTCCTGCGCATAGGCGTAGATCGCGTCGAACGAGAAGCCGTTGAAGTCGGCGCCGATATCGGCCTGGAAGGCGCCGTTGGAGCCGTTGCCCTGTTCCAACCCGCCGAACTGCCAGAACGCGCCGGCGCGCAACCCGTTGTAGGCGACCTGATACTTGATCGACGTGTTCGCGCGGGCCGTCTCGGTGAAGCCGGTGCCGGCCAGCACCGTGCCCGAAGTGCCGATCAGCGAGAACGCATAGCGCCGCCGAACGGATCGTAAGCCGAGGACACGTCGTTCGTGAACGAATACTGACGGCCGGCCGTCAGCGTGCCGTAGGTGGTGTTGCTCACGCCGACATAGGCGCGGGTGTTGATCGGGCCGAAGGCGCGGCTGAAGTCGCCGTTCGCCTGCTGGTAGCCGAGCTTCGTGGCGTTTTCATCCAACAGCGACTGCGGGCCGTTGGCGAACTGCAGCGAATAGGGGTTGAAGCCGAAGTTGACGTTGCCGACGAAGTACCAGTTCGGAACGATCTGCTCCTTGACCTTCACGCCGACGTTCGACTGGCTCAGGCCGTTGGGAACCCACTGCCACCTGTCGCCGTTGTTGAACTTGCTGATCAGCTCGCTCACGCCGTTGGGATAGGAGGCGTTGAACCTGGCGCCGTTGGTCTCGTAACCCGCGCCGGCGTCGATCGTGCCGTAAAGCGTGATCCCCGCCACCGACAGCGGGCAGTCGGCCGCGCTCGATTCCAGCCAGGTCATGAAGCTGGAATAGCAGGACGCCGCCGGAGGCGGCGCCGCCTCTTTCTTCGTCGGCAAATCGGCGGCCTGGGCGGCGCCTGCGAGGATCGCCGTGACGCCACCGGCCATGATTACCAATTTGAGTGCCGACATAGATTGCCCCCGCCTATTCATTTTCCTGTCGCTCTCCGGCGTTCGCGGCCCTTGCCCGCCAACGACAAATCGGAGCGCGTCTCGTTCCCCGGCGCCGGTTATCCCGACTACTGGTGGGAGCGTGACGAAGGCCGCACGATACCCATTTCGAAAACAATTGCAACATAAATTCTATAGTTTTGATATAATGATGAATTTACGAGCGTTGTGACGATTTTGTGTCGCGATGCGGGCGCATAGGCCGTAAAGATTCCGTGGGGAATAATGGCCGAGATCGGGGGTTCGTGCGCGGTCGAAATGCGCATGTCCAGACGAATTCAGCGGGAAAGTTTAGGTGAAAATCTCCGCCGGCGTCACGCGCAGAGGCCTCGCCACTACGGGCGTGAACTCCATGCGCGCGAGCACGTCGGCCTCGACATCGATCCCCGGGGCGACCTCGACCAGGGTTACGCCCTCCGGCGTCAGGCGGAACGTCGCCCGCTCCGTCACATACAAGACTTCCTGTCCCCGCTTCAGCGCCTCGGCGCCGGAGAAGGTGATTTGCTCGACGGCCCGAACGAGCTTGCGCACCGCGCCGTGTGCATCGATCGAAAGGCGGCCGCCGCCGACCCTGACCTGGGCGCCCTTGGCGTCGAACGCGCCGCAGAAGACGACCTTGCGGGCATTTTGCGCGATGTCGATGAACCCTCCCGGGCCGACGGGAACCCCGCCGAGCTTGGACGCGTTGACATTGCCGCCGGCGTCGAACTGCCCAAAGCCCAGGAATGCGATATCGAGTCCGCCGCCGGAGTAGAAGTCGAATTGCGTCGGCGCGTCGATCATCGCACTGGCGTTGCGCGCGAAGCCGAAGACATGGCCGGTCAGCAATTCGCCGCCGTAGATGCCGTGCTCGATCGTCTGATAATAGCGTCCTGCGCGCACGTCCTCGGCGACCAGCGCGGCGACCGCATCGGGAATGCCGAAGCCGAAATTGACGACCATGCCGTCCTCGAGTTCGCGCGCCGCTCGGCGTGCGATCGCCTGTCGCTCGTCGAGCTTGGCCGGAGGCAGGACGTACGGTGGCAGCCGCGTCATGCCGGCCATGGCGGGATCCTGGACGATGTCGTAGGTCATCGTCTGCTCTGGATCGACCACGATCGCGTCGACCCAGGGGCCGGGAATGGCGATCGAATGCGCGGGCAGCGCGCCCGCCCTCACGCGTTCGCGCACCTGAACGATCACCTTTCCTCCCGAGCTGCGCGCCGCGAGCGCGCAGGCCTGAATGTCGAGATTGGCGGCTTCCTCGGAGAGGCTGATATTGCCCTCTTCGTCCGCGTAGGTGCCGCGCAGCAGAGCGACGTGAACGGGAAACGACTTATAGAACAGGAACGCCTCGCCGCCGATCGTCATTGTTTCGACCAGCGTCTCCTTCGCCGCGGCGTTCATCCGTCCGCCGTCCAGGCGGGGATCGACGAAGGTGCCAAGGCCGACCCGCGAGATCAGGCCGGGCCGTTTGGCGCCGATTTCGCGATATAGCTGCATCACGACGCCTCCCGGCAGCACATAGGCCTCGATCTTGTTCGTGCGCGCCAATTCCTGCATGCGCGGCGACCAGACCCAGTGCCCGCCGGTCACCTTGCGCACCATGCCTTCGTGCGCGAAGCGGCTGACGCCGCGCGCCTTGCGGTCGCCGATCCCGAGCGAATGGATCAGCGAGAGATCGCGCGGCGAATCCGTGCCGAGAAAACGTCGCTCGATGGCGGCGAACAGCGTGGCCGCTTCCATCAATCCGCCGCCGCCGCCGATCAACGCGACGGTGTCGCCGTCCTTGATCAGACCGGCCGCTTCGTCGGCGCTTATAAATCTCGCGCGCGGCATTTCAGGCTCCGATGTCGAACAAATCGGCGTTGCGCTTCAGGGTCGCACGCGCAATTGTGAAACGATGCACCTCCGAAGCGCCGTCGAAGATGCGGTAGATCCGCGCGTCGCGGTAATAACGTTCGATCGGCAAGTCCTTGCAGAAGCCCATGCCGCCGAAGATCTGGACGGCGCGGTCGACCACTCGGCCCAGAGTCTCCGCAGCGTTGACCTTGACCATCGCGATCAGGTCGCGCGCGTCGCGCCCGCTGTCGAGTTCGAAGGCGGCGCGATGCAGCAGCAGGCGCGCGCAATTGATCTCGATGACCGAGTCCGCGATCATCTGCTGGACCATCTGGAATTCGCCGATCGGCTGGCCGAACTGCTTGCGTTCGCGCGCATAAGCGACAGTCTTCTCCAGCACCATCGTCGCCTTGCCGATCGCCCGCGCGCCGACCTGGGCGAGGCGCACCCGGCCCAACGTGGAGAGCGCGAGCCGCAGGCCTTCGCCTTCGCGCCCGAGCAGCGTGTCCGCCTCGAGGGGGACATTGTCGAAGAACAGCTCGACATGGCTCGTGCCGCGAATGCCCATCATCGGCTGATCGCGTCCGATCGAGAACTCCCGGCAAACTTTTGTCGACGAGGAACATCGAAATGCCTTTGGCGCCGGCGTTTGGGTCCGTGACCGCTGTGACGAGGAAGAAATCGGAGAAGGCTCCGTCACTGATGAAATGCTTGTTGCCGCTGAGCCGCCAACCGCGGCCTTCGCGGATGGCGCGGGTCTTGATGCCCGCGGCGTCCGAGCCCGCGGCGGGCTCGGTGATCGCGATCGAGGCAGACTCGCTCGCCGCGAGCCGCGGGCTTCAACCAGCGCTCGATCTGTTCGCCCCTGCATTCCAGAAGCATCTCGTAGACGTTTCCGAAGGCGCGGCGGATCAGGATATCGGTCGTGCGTCCGAACTGCTCCTCGGCCAGCATGTGGTCGACCGCGCCGAGACCGCCGCCGCCGAACTCGGTCGGAATATTCATCGCGTAGAGGCCGAGCGCTTTGGCCTTCTCGTGCACCGCGCGCGCGAGCTCCGGCGTCAAGGCGCCCGTCGTCTCGATCTCGTCCTCGAGCGGGGCCAATTCGTTGGCGATGAAGGAACGGACGGTTTCGACGAGCATCTTCTGCTCATCGTTGAGGGCGAAGTCCATGATCGTCTCCTAATTCCAATTCACGCGCGTTTCGGGCGCCGCGCGTCGGCGAGCGCGAGAAGGCTTCTCGACCGCTCGAGCGCGCGGCGCGCCCATTCCTCCTGCCCATAGGATGCGACGCCGTCCCGGTTCGGAACTTCAACGCTGATCGGGAGACCTTCGGGCAAGCGCGAGAACAGCCCGGCGAGATCGATCCCGCCATCGCCCGGCAGCAGCCGCGCGAGACGAGCCGTGTGGATCATCGCTTCCGCGCTGCCTGCGAACTCCGAGGGGGCGTCGCAGATCTGGGCATAGCCGAGCCGGGTCAAAGGCAGCGCCGCGATATCATCGAGGCTGGTCTGGGAGCGCGCGAAATGCAGCGCGTCGACCAGCACGCGGCCGTTGGCGGCGCCGGCGCGCTCGACGACGCGCAGCGCGGCGCTCGCGCTGGGAACCTCGGTCCAGGGCATGAATTCGAGATCGGCGGTCAGCCCGTAGGGCGCGCAGGCTTCGGCGAAGGCGGCGAAGGACGCGGCAAGCCGGGCCTCGTCCGGGTCGTCGCCGGCGACGAGCACCGCCCGCGCGCCGAGCGCCGCGCAAGTCTCCAGAAATGGCCGCGTTTGCGAGGCGTCGAAATCCCGGGTTCAGGCGAATGATCTCGACGTCGAACACGCCGACCCCAGTCTCCGAAATGGCTTGTCGAGTCTCGCGCAGCATCGCGGCGTCAGTGACGAGAGGCGCATACGCTCCGCCAGGCGCGACAGGCAAGATGCGCACGCCGACCTGATCGTAGCCAAGCCGGGCCGCAAGACGCAGGGCCGCGGGCGGGGTCAGCGCGGCGGCGGTGAGATAGGCCATCGAGATCGGGTGAGACATCTGCGGCCTCAAGCGAGCGGGGAAATTGCCGTGGGCAGGGCAACGATCGAACGCATCTCGCCGGTCAGCCAGGCCGGCCCGTTCTTGGGCGGCCAGGCGCCGGCCGCGACGGATTGGGCGCGCGCCGCGGCGCGATCGTTGAGACTGGCGTAAGGCCAGATGTGCGTGAATCGCGGGACGCCGTCGAGAGCGTACATTGCGATTGTGAGCGTGGAGAATTTGCTGCGCTCGACCATCGCGGTCTTCCAGGCGTCGATAGTCGGCTGAAGCCCGCCGTGCTTGAGCTTGTAGGTGCGGATTTCATAGACCGCGCCGTATTTTCCGGGGGTCGGCGGGGCCATCCAGGGGAACGGCGCATAGCTGTCGAAAGTCATTTCCGTGATCGCCTCGCCGGCGCCGAACGGATTGACATCGTGGAGAATGCGCAGCCGCTCGGCCTGCATCTCGGCGTCGTCCGCGAATTGGCGCAGCACGAGGATCTCGTTGAGATCGCCGATCTCGCTCGCCCAGCAGCCGAGCAGCCGGCCGATCGCGTCGCCCGCCTCGGCGCGCGCGCGAAGGCCCTGGATCACGGAAGCCGCGCCGCCCAGCCGCACATTCAGTTTCAGGATCTCGTAACGCATAAACGCTCCTTCACGGGCGGTTGTTGGCGAGCGGCACGCCGCTCGCGTGATGCGCGGCGACATAGCCGAAGGTCATGGCAGGCCCGAGCGTGATGCCCCCTGCGGGGTAGCGACCGCCCATCACGCTGGCCATGTCGGCGCCCACGGCATAGAGGCCCGGAATTGGCCGCTCCTGCGCATCGAGCACGCGCGCGTATTCGTCGGTCTTCAGACCGGCGAACGTGCCGAGGCTGCCGGGCACGATCCTGACCGCATAGAACGGCGCCTTGACGATCGGCGCGACGCAGGGGTTCGGCTTCTGCTCGGGTTCGCCCTGAACGCGGTTGTAGGCGCTCTGGCCGCGCTTGAATTCCTCGTCGCGCCCTTCGGCAGCGCCGATGTTATAGGTCCGCACCGTGGCTTCGAGGCGCGCCGCGTCTAAGCCGCATCGGCGGGCGAGGTCGCCGATCGTCCCGGCGCGCTTGAGATAGCCGTTGTTCAGCCAAGGCGCGACGGGGAACGGGAATGGCCTGACGCGTCCCAGGCCGTAGCGGCGCCGGAAGCGCTCGTCGCAGATCATCCAGGCCTCGACAGGTTCGCCCCGCGGGATCGCGGCGAACAGCGCTTGCATCACGTCGTGATAGGAAGTCGGCCTCGTTGGCGAAGCGCCGGCCGGCCGGCGTGACCATGATCAGGCCGGGCTTGGCGCGCTCGACGAGATGCGGAAACCGGCCGAAGCGGCCGTCCGCGCGCGGCGCCAGCGAGACCGGCGCCCAGGCGCCTGCGTTGGAGAGATCTTCGCGCACGCGCCCGCCAGCGGCCTCGCCGATCGCGAGTCCGTCGCCGGTATTGCTTTCAGGCGCCGCGGACCAATGTTCGCGCCCGGTCGGCGCATGCGGGAACATCGCCGCCTTGCGCGCCACATCGTGGGGAAAGCCGCCTGTAGCCAGGACGACGCCCCGGCGCGCACGTAGGTCGGCGCCGGCGACGCGCAACCCGACGATCCGGCCGTTCTCAAGGATCGGCGCCTCCGCCCTGGCGTTCGTGAGCACGGTGACTCCGAAGTCGCACGCGCTTTTGTAAAGGCGCGCGACGAGCGCGTTGCCGCCGACCAACCAGAGTCCCCGGCCAAAGCGCGCGGTCTCGTAGACATGGCGCGCAATGCGCTTGGCGACATGAGCGAAGGACGCGGCGCTGCGCGTCGCATTCAGGAAATGGCGCATGTCGGCGCCCGAGGCGATTCCCATGCCGAGCGGTGAAATCTCACTGAGCGGCCGTTTGAGTCGTTTGACGTCATCGCCCATCGCGCGCGAGTCGAAAGGCGCGGCGCAGACCGAGCGGCCGCCAAGGCCCGCGCCCGGGGACCCGTCGTGAAAGTCGGGGATCGAATTGCCGTCAACGAAAGCAAGTCTCGTATGTTCGCGAAAAAACGCGATCATGCGCGGGCCTTGTTCGAGGAACATCTCGACGCGCGCCTCGTCGTAGGCCTCGCCGAGTTCGGCCCTGAGATAGGCGCGCGGCGCCTCCGAGGTCTCTACGATGCCCGCCTCGACCGCGAGCGGATTGCGCGGGATCCACAGCCAGCCGCCCGACCAAGCCGTCGTGCCGCCGATTTCGGCGCTCTTTTCCACGACGACCACGTCGAGGCCGAGAAAGGCCGCGGTTGTCGCGGCCGAAAGGCCGGCCGCGCCCGATCCCACGACGATGAGGTCGCAATCGCGCTTCCTTGGCTCGTTCATGGCGCCGCCGCGCCGCGCCGCAACGCGTCCTGAACTGCACGATAGGCGAAAACGATCGCTGGCCCGATGGTGATGCCGGGGCCGGGATAGGTCCCGCCCATGATCGACGCCGCCTCGGCGCCGCAGGCGTAGAGCCCGGCGATCGGCGCATTCTCGGCGTCGACGACGCGCGCCCATTCGTCGATGACGAGGCCGTTGGCGGCGCCGATGTCGCCGGGATAGAGCCGGACCGCATAGAACGGCGCTGTCGCGATCGGCCCCAGCGTTGGATTAGGTCCGTGCGAGGCGTCGCCGTTGACGCGATGATAGGGCGTCGTCCCGCGCCCGAATTCCGGGTCGGCGCCGGTCTTCGCGTAGGCGTTCATCTCGGCAATCGTCGCCTTAAGGTTCGCCGGATCGACCTTCAGCTTGGCTGCAAGTTCGTCGATTGTATCAGCCTTGGTGAGATAGCCGTCGGCGATGAAACCGGAGAGGTCGCGCGTGCGCATGCGCGCCATGCCGAGCCCGTAGTTCCACATGCCGGTCTTGTCGGTGATCAGGAAACAGGGAATTGCGCCTCGCGTCTTGTGGGCCTCGAACATCGCGCGCGCGAAGACGTGATAAGAACTGAACTCGTTGACGAAGCGCTTGCCGGTCTGATCGACGCATACGGTTCCCGGCTTCGAGCGGTCGAGCACAAAATGCGGAAACACCGCAGTCGAGCCGTCCGCGCGCTTACGCACCGACACCGGCGCCCAGAACGCGTTGTCCGCGCCGCCTTCCGCAAAATGCGCGCCGAGCTTCAACGCCAAGTTCTGCAACTCGCCGGTATGGCCAGGCGCGGCCGGGCTGAATTCCGGCGTCGGCGTCGGCAACATTTCGGCGCGGCGCATCGGATTGCGACCATAGCCGCCGCCTGCGAGCACGACGCCGAGGCGCGCGCGCACACGCCGACGGGTCGCCCCGCTGGCGATCGTGACGCCGGACACGCCGTTGGCGTCGGCAAGGAAAAAGTCCACCGAGGTCCTGGTGACAATATTGACGCCGCGCTTCTCCAGCGAGAGCAGCAAGCGCCCGACCAGCGCATTGCCCATGACAAGCCGAGTCCCGCGCCGGCCCGCGAGCCGATCGAGACCATAGCGCGCGAGCAGCTTTGCCGAATGGACGGCGAAGTCCCATGACTTGGCCATCGCGAGCAGATGCTTGATGTCGCGCCGATCAACCATCATGCCGCCGAGCACGGTGAATTCGGGGATCGGCGGGCGGATGGCGCCGAGCGCGTCGCCAAGCGCGCGCGCGTCGAATGGCAGCGGCTCGAGCGCCCGGCCGTTCAGCGTCGCGCCATCGGCCTGCTGCTCGTAATCGGGATGAAGCGGGTAGGGGCGGAACTTCACGTCCGATTGCGCCTCCAGCGTCGCGATCGCCTCGGGGCCGGACGCGAGGAACGCCTCGCGCAGTGAAGCGCGCGCGTAATTTCCAACGACCCGTCGAGAAATCGGCTTGCATTCGCGCGGTTGTCGTCCGGGTTGACTTCACCGGCGTGCAATGAATTGGGAACCCAGGTCGTGCCCGCCGACAGCGCGGTCGTGCCGCCGACAAATTCGGTGAGCTCGATGAGCAGCACGGACTTGCCCGCGATGGCGCCGAACAGAGCGGCCGCGAGGCCGCCGGCGCCGGCGCCGACGACGATCAGATCGAATTCGCCGTCGTCAGGGAGCGCTTCGGCCGAAACGATCATCGCGCGGCCACCAGTTGCCGGTCCTCGAAAAGCAGAAAGTCGAGCATCATCTCCTGCAAGGCGTTGTACATGTCGGCGCCCGTGCCGGTGACGCAGCCGAGTGCGCGCGCCGCCGCGATCAACGGCGAAAGGGCGGGCGAGGTGATCACGCAGCCGACATAGGCTTCCGGCGAAAGCTTTGTGGTCTCGATCGGGAGAGGATCGCCCGGCTTCATGCCAGCCGGCGTCGCATTGCCGACGAAATCAAAGCCGCTGGGATCGGCCGAACCCGCATAGACCCGCGTGCGCCGCCAGCGCGTTGAGTCGTCCGATCAAGGCGTCGCGCCGCTTCGGGTCCTCGTCGTGCAGTGCGAGTTCGCTCACTCCGGCCTCGACGAGCGCGAGCGCAATGGCGGAGCCGGCGCCGCCGGCGCCGACCAGCAGGGCGCGTCGGCCTTTGGGATCGCGGCCATGCGCGCGCGCCGCGCCGACGAAGCCGAGTCCGTCGACGATGTCGCCGTGCCAGCCGCCCTGCGGCGCGCGGCGCATGACGTTGACCGCGCCCAGGAAGGCGGATCGCTCGCTCGCGGTCGCACAATGTTTGTAGCAGCCGAATTTATGCGGGACGGTAACGATGATGCCGTCCAGGTTCTTCAACCGCGTTGCGACGTCGAGAAACATCGACAAATCGTCCGGCGCGACCTGCACGGGAACCAGGATCGCGTCCTTGCCTCGCTGGTGAAAGGAGTGCGTCACGCCGGCGGGCGATTTCACCTGGGCGATCGGATCCCCAATGATCACGTTCAGGCGCGTCGCTCCGGTGAGCGGAAAGGGCGTTGCCGTCTCGGACATTTGTCTCTCTTGCGTTTGTCTATGAATCTGCCGGCGCTTCCGCCTGCACGAGGCCGAGCAGGCGCGATTGCAAGTCGTGGTCGCTCTCCAACTGCACGGCGTCGCCCTCGAAGGCGACCCGGCCGTTGACCAGCACGTAGGCGCGGTCGACGATCGGCAGCACGGTTTCGGCGTGATGCTCGACCAACACCATCGCGACCTGGCCGCGAAGCTTGAGCAGGGCCTCCATCACCTCCTTGACGACCGCCGGGCGCCAGACCCTCGAAGGGCTCGTCGAGCAGGATCAAGCTTGCTCGGCACGACCAGCGCGCGCGCGATCGCGACCATCTGGCGTTCGCCGCCCGAGAGGTTCTCGGCTCTGGCCTTTTGGCGCGCGCGCAAGCGCGGAAAAAGGTCGAAGATTTCCTCGATGCTGGCGCCGCCGGGCCGCGCGGCGAGCGCGAGATTGTCCAGCACGGTCAGGTTGGGGAACAGCCGGCGCCCCTCCGGAACCAGCGAAATGCCCAGCCGGTTGATCGAGATACGGCCGCAGGCCCGATATCGCGACGCCGTCGAAGGCGACCGCGCCCGCACGAGCTTCAGACGCCGGTGATCGCGCGCAGCAGCGTCGTCTTGCCGACGCCGTTGCGTCCGAGCAGCGCGACGGCTTCGCCCTCGTGAACCATGAAATCGACGTCGTCAAGCACGGTGCTGCCGGCATAGCCGGCTGCGAGGCCCTTCGACTTCGAGCAACGCCGCCGCGGCGCCATGCGCGCGGCGCTCGATGCGCGGCGCGGCGGGCGCGGCGTCGCCGTCGGCGGCTGCGCCGAGATAGGCGGCGATGACATCCGGATCGGCGGCGACTTCGGCGGGCTTGCCGTCGGCGATCATCCGGCCCTGATGCAGCACGGAGATGCGGTCGGAGATCGCCAGGACGCGATCGATGTCGTGCTCGATCAGCAGCACGGCGTGCGTGCGTGCAAGCTTCTGGATCAGCGCGGTGACCACGACGCGGTCGGCTTCGGCAAGGCCTGCCAGCGGTTCGTCGAGCAGCAGCAGCTTCGAGTCGACGGCGCAAGCGTGACCGCGATCTCGAGCAGGCGCTTGGCGCCGTGCGGCAGGTTGCACGGCGTTTCCGCCGGCCTGATCCGCAAGCCCGACCGCGTCGAGGATCGACCAGGTCCGCGCATTGATCGGCGTCGATCGTCATACGCATCGTGAAACAGACGCCCGCGCCCCGATGCCTTTGCGCCTGCACGGCGACGCGCACATTCTCGAACACGGTGAGGTTGGGGAAGATCGAGAGGATCTGGAACGAGCGGCCGATGCCGAGGCGGGCGCGCGCGTGCAACGGCAGCTTCGAAATGTCGGCGCCGTCGAAGATCAGCTGGCCGCCGTCGGCGGCAGCACGCCTGAGCAGCATGTTGAAGAATGTCGTCTTGCCCGCGCCGTTCGGGCCGATCGAGCTGAATGCAGCACGTAACGGCCGCACGTCGAGGTCGATGTCGCTGCGCGCGTGACCAGACTGCCGAAACTCTTGGACAGCTTGCGCGTCTCGAGGATCGGCGTCGTCGCGGTCCATCTTCTCGCCGCGAGGGCTCTCGTAGGGCTGGATCTCGGCGGGCCGGGCGGGATCGTATTGCGCGTCAGCGTCCAGCGCTCGCGCCTGAACAAGCCGCTGCACGAGGCCCTGCATGCCTTCGGGCGAGAACAGCGCGAACACGATCAGGATCGGCGCGAAGACCAGCCACCAGTTCTCGCCGATGTTCAGACGCTGATCGAGGAAAGCCGGTCCTGCAGAACGATGAAGGCGATCGCGCCCCAGAGCGGACCGAGGAAATGATGCACGCCGCCGAGCACCGTCATCAAGAGGCTGTCGCCCGCGTGCTGCCAGCTCAGATTGTCGGCGTAGACGCCCTGCAGCATGAAGGTCAGCAACGCGCCGGCCAGGCCGACAACCGCCGCCGTCAGCGTCAACGCATAGAGCCTGACGAGATAGACGTTGTAGCCGAGGCTGCTGCGCGCGCTGCTCGTTGTCGCGCACCGCCTGCAGGACGCGGCCGAACGGCGCATGCGCCAGGCGCCAGAGCAGCCAGAACACGCCAGCACGACGACGACGACGAATGCGTGGTAGGACGGTCGGAGATGAACGTCGTGCGCGCGACGCCCTGCAAGCCGTTCTCGCCGCCGGTGACGCCGTCCATTTGAACGCGATCTCGAACGCGATCTGCGAGAAGGCGAGCGTCAGCAGGGAGAAATACAGCCCGCGCCGGCGCAGGATGAGCGCGCCGATCGACAAACGCCGAGAAGGGCGAGAACAGCACCGCGGCAATCATGGCGACCAGATCTCGTTGCCGAAACGCACCGAGGATGACGAAAGCGGCGAGCGTAGCTGGCGCAGCCGAAGAAGACCGAGGCGCCGAACGGCACCAGGCCGGTGTAGCCGACCAGCAGGTTCACGCCGGCGCCATACAGCGTATAGATCGCGATCTGCGTGATCAGCGAGATCGGCGAACGCCGATGCGCGATCCAGACCGCGCTCAGCGCGACGAGGACGATCGCGATCCAGAGTATCGGGCGCAAGCAGGCGCGAGCTCAGGCTCATTCGAAGCGCTCCCAGCGCTCGCCGAACAGTCCGCGCGGCCGCAGCAACAGCACCACCGCCATCAGGATGTACATGGCGGCGCCCGACCAGTCCGGCGCGAACTGGATGGTGATGCGCGGTGACGACGCCGACCATCAGGCCGGCGACGATCGCGCCGGCGAACGAGCCGAGGCCGCCGATGGTGACGATGACGAAGGCCGGCATGATCGCGCCGGCCGACATCGACGGCTGCACGGTCCACAGCGGGCCGGCGAGCATGCCCGCGAGACCCGCGAGCAGGCAGCCGAGGCCGAACACGCCGGTCAGCACGAGCGGCAGGTTGATGCCGAGCAGGCCGACCATTTCGGGGTCGCGCGAGCCGGCGCGGATGATGCGGCCGAACGGCGTGAATTCCATGAATGCCCAGAAGGCGACGAGCGACGACCGCCGTCGATGGCCAGCACCACGAGCCGATATTTGGTGATCAGGATCGGGCCGTATTCGACGAAGCCGCGAGAAGACGTGCGGCGCGTTGAAGGGCAGCGGCGGCGCCGCCGAAGATCAGGCGCAGCACGCGCCTCGATCAGCAGCGCGAGCGCGAAGGTGAGGATCAGGCCGAGCAGCGGCTCCTTGCCGTAGAGCCGGCGGATCAGAGTCAGTCTCGACGACCACGCCGAGCAGCCGACGAGGATCGGCGCCAGCAGCGCCGCGCGCCAGCCGAACTTGCGGCGCGAGCGTCAGCGCGAGATAGGCGCCGATGCGCGAAGAAGGCGCCATGCGCGAAATTGACGATGCCGAGCAGGCCGAAAATGATCGACAGCCCGATCGCGATCAGCACGTAGAGAAATCCGAGGACCAGACCGTTGACGGCCTGGGAGAGCAGCATGTCCAGCATCGCAGGTCTCTGCTTGTTTGGTCGGTCTGCGGCAGGCGCCTGCCGAAGCCCGGTCTTGCGATCGGGCCTCGCCTCGCGCCCGCAACCGGGCCGGCCGGTCTAGAGAGAGTCCATCTTGCAGGCGGAATTGGCCTGCGTCCCGAACGCCGCGTCGATGTCGGCCTGTGTCGCCGGCAATTCGGCCTTCACGTCGAAATAGTCCCACTTGTCGGTGATCTTCGGCTTGATCCGGCGACGAGCAGGCGATTCGGTCATCTGGTGGTCGAAAGGCCGATAGCCCGCCGTGATGTCGCCGCGCTTGACGCTCCAGTGTTCGAGCGCCTCGACGATCGCCCCCGCATCGGTCGATTTGGCGGCCTCGATCGAGTCAAACAGGGATTTGGCCGCCATCCAGCCCATCCACGCCTTGTCGGCGGCGGGGCGGTTGTATTTTTTCAGATAGTCGGCCGCCATCGCTTGCTCTTCGGGCGGGTTGTTCGGGTTCTTGTAGTACCAGGTCAGCGTATAAAGGCCGTCCGCAGCCTCGGGGCCGACGCCCCAGAGATCGGTATTGCCGACGGCGATTTCGGCGAAGGGAATCTTGCCGCGCATGCCGAGTTCGTTCCATTGCTTGAGGAACGTCGTCAGGTCGCTGGCGGAGACGCCGCCGATCACGACGTCCGGCTTGGCCGCGCGAATCTTCAGGATGAAGGAGGAATAATCGGCGGTGTTGAGAGGCACTTCGTCCGCGCCGATCACTTCGCCGCCGTTGGAAGTGATGTAGTCGGTGAAAGACTTCTTGATGTCCTGGCCGAAAGCGTAAGCGGCGGTCAGCAAGTACCACTTCTTTCCCAGCGTGGCGCAATAGGGCGCGAGAACGCGCGTGTGCACGTCGACGGGCGGCTGAAGGCGGAATGTGTATTTGTTGCAGCACGAGCCGGTGATCGAGCCGGCGGCGGCGTTCGCCGCGACATAGGGAATTTTCGATTTCTTGGCGACGGAGGAGATCGCGAGCGCAAACGAGGACAGCGCGCCGCCGAGCAGATCCGACGACCTTGTGCTCCTCGACGAGGCGCTCTGCGCTCTGCTGCGCGCCCTGCGGATTGGGCTCGTCGAGCCAGACGATCTCGGCCGGGCCGGCCCAACAGCATGTTGCCGCGCTGCTCGAGCGCAAGCATGCGTGCCCTGCGCCAGATATTCGGCCTGCTGCGACGATCTGTCCGGTCTTGGCCCAGATCATGCCGATCTTGATCGGCTCGGCGGCCGCGGCGCGTCCGATATAGGGCATCGCGACGCCGGCGGCGGCCGACACTCGCGCCGCCGCTTAGCAAAGCGGCGCCGACCGAGTCGGGCCAAACCTCAACGGATTTGTGGGAATGTCCTTCATGTGTCTCCTCCTTTTGCGAGCGTGGCGTCCGCAGGTCGTTTCTCTCCCTGGGCGAGCGGAAATCCCGCTCGCTAATCTCGCGGGCGAACATAAATGGAATTCGAATTCCATGTCAATTCAAAAAGTGGAATCCAATTCCAAAATCATCTTGACCGGGGTCCGCCCGAGCGCCATTCTGTCCGCGCAGGAGACGAAGGTGACGTCGATACGGAGGGTGGGGATCGCCGTGGTCGGCGCGGGCGCTATTGGGCGCGCCCATGCCGAATTGATCGCGCGCCAGGACGAGGGCGCCGCGCTCGCCGCGATCGTCGATCCCGCGCCGGAATCGCGCGAAATTGCCTGGCGGCTGGGGACGCGTTGGTTTGCCGATTGCGACGATCTCTTCAAATGCGCCTTGCCCGACGCCGCCATCGTGGCCACCCCTAACTCCACCCATCTCCCTTTGTCTCGTGAATTCCTGTCGCGCGGGGCGCCAGTTCTGGTTGAGAAGCCGGTCGCCGCGAGCGTCGAGGACGCGCAGGCGCTGGCGGCCGTTTCGAGGTCCACGGGGGTTCCTGTGCTCGTCGGTCATCATCGGCGGCACAATCCGATCATTCGCAGCGCTCGCGCCATGATCGCCGAGGGTCGGTTGGGCAAGCTGATCAATGCCACCGTGCTGGCGTCGTTCCTCAAGCCGGCTGATTATTTCGCGCTCGATTGGCGCCGCCGAGCGGGCGGCGGGCCGGTGTTGATCAATTTGATCCATGAGATAGACCTTGTGCGCCACCTCTGCGGCGAGATCGCTTCGGTGCAGGCGCAGACCTCGAATGCGGTGCGCGGCTTCGAGGTCGAGGACTCCGCCGCCGTCCTCATCCGCCTCGTCAATGGCGCGCTGGTGACGCTAAGCTTGTCGGACACGGCGCCGTCGCCCTGGTGCTGGGATTTGATCGCGCGCGAGAGCACAAACTATCCGCCGCAGCCCGCGGCGGTGAATTCGCACTACATCTGTGGAACCGAGGGCGCGCTGACGCTGCCGCAACTCGAATACTGGCGTTATCGCGGCGAGGCCGGTTGGCGCAAACCGCTCTATGTCGAGCCTGTCGCAAGTCAGCCGGGCGATCCCTATCTGGCTCAGCTCCAGCACTTTTGCCGCGTCGTGCGCGGCGATGAAGCGCCCATGATCGACGCCGAGGACGCAACGCGGACGTTGCGCGCGACGCTCGCCGTTCACGAGGCCGCCCGCACCGGCGGGCTCGTGGCCCTGACTTGAGGACCGCCGTCATGCCGGATCAACTTATTGCAGAAAGCGACGAGGATCGGGAAGGCGGGCCGAGCGGCCTGCTCGAGCGCACACTTGCCGTGCTCGAGCTGCTTTCGATCAATGCGCGCGGCCTACAGCTTTCCGAGATTGCGGATCGATTGCACATTCCGCGCAGCGCGACTCACCGCGTGCTCGCGAGCCTAATCGAGCGCGGCTATGTCAAACAGGAACGGCATCTGGGCGCCTACCAGCTCACGGCCAAGATCGCCTCGCTCGCGTTCACGTTTCTGGCCGGGGTCGGCGTCACCGATCTCGCCCAGCCGATCCTCGATCGACTCGCGCGGGAGACTGGAGAACTCGTCCGCCTCGCAATGGTCGATGGGCAGAAACTCATCTGGGTCGCCAAATCCCAGGGGGCGCAATTCGGTCTGCGCTACGATCCCGAAATGGGCCAGGAAGCTCGTCTTTCGTGCTCGGCTTCGGGCATCGCGTGGCTCTCTTGCCTGCCCGAAGGCGAGGCGCTCGCCCTGGTGCAGAAACAGGGTTTCGGCGCGCGGGCGGATTACGGTCCGAAGGCGCCGCAGACCCCGCAAGCGCTGCTGAAATATCTTCGCCAGGCGCGTAAACGCGGGTTTTCCCTGGTCACTCAGACTTACTCGAATTGGATGAGCACGATCGCGGCGCCGATCCGCGATCCCACGAGCCAGGAGGTCACGGGGACTGTCAACATCGCTGGACCCCACCTGCGGCTGACCGAGCCACGCATGCTCGAACTCGCGCCAATGCTGCTGGAGGCCGCTCGCGAACTCTCGCTTGCACTAGTCGCCTCGCCCGGCTTGGCCAGGCCGCGCGGCGGGCCGTCCCCCGATATATTCTTTTCCTCCGGGACGTGAGTTCGGTGACGCCCCTCATCAGCGGCGATGGATTGCTCGGCGCGCATTCTTTCGGCTTCTTGTTCGAGGCGGACGCGGAAAGCGCTTTCGCAAGCCTGATCGAGGCGGGCTTTCTTGATCTCGAGTTGATGGCGTCGCCGCCGCACTTCAATCCTTGGTCCTCGCCGCCCTCGACGCAGCGGCGTCTGCGCGCCCTGTTGGAGCAATCGGGCGCCCGTCTTCATGCGCTCGATCTTGCCAGCAGCGACGTGAATCTGGCGAGCTTCGCGCCCGAAGCGGTCGATTTTGCGCTTGAGGCGTATCTCGCGTTGCTCGCGCGGGCCGGCGAACTGGGCGCCCGTGCGATCTGCGTCGGCTCTGGGCGTCGGCACGGGCTTGTGCCCGAAGCCAATGAGCGCCTGATGGCGCCGTTTCGCGGCGCGTTCGAGCGCATCCTGGTCGCGGCCCGCTCCGCCGGCGTCGCCGTTCTGTTGGAAAACCAGCCGGTCGGCCTGCTCGCTGACGCGCCATCGATCGCGCGCTTCCTTGACGAGAATGGCTATGACGAAGTCGGCGTGATCTACGACATCGACAACGCCGCGGCGATCGGCGAGACGCCGAGCGAGGGCGTCGCGCGCCTATCCGGCCGCATCGCGCTCGCCCATTTTTCCGACAGCCCGCGCGGGCAGTGGCGGCACGGTCCGATCGGTTCGGGCGACGCAGATTTCCCGGCAGCGCTCGCCGCTCTGGCCGAGCACGCGCCGGACGCGCCGATCCTTCTGGAAATTCTCTCCCTCGCGCCTCTGGCGGATGTTCTAAGCGGACGCGACGCCGTAAATCGGTGGCGGTCGGGAGCCGCTTAGAATTTGTAATCCATGCCTACGCGAAAAATGCCGCCGCCAGCCGTAGTCTTGTTCTGGTAATAAAGGGCGTTCAAGGCCGGGACCGCACTCACCGCCGCATTCCCGGACGCGCCATTGATGGTCGATCCGAGGTTGTAATAGAGGCCTTCAAGCCTCAGGAGGATATTGTTGGTCCAAGCGTATTCGACGCCGCCGCCTAGCGTATAGCCCGTCCGAAACTGGTTCGAAGATCCGTGCCAAACATACTGGGGATCCGAATCCATGACGACGGTGTCGGTGTTTCTGATGCCGCCATAGGCGAATCCGCCGGTAACGTACATCAGCCAGCGATCCAGCGCGTAGCCCGCGCGAAGGCGAACCGTTCCGATATAATCAAGCCATTGGCCAGGAGATGTCGTAAACGTCGAACCATCCAGCGTCGCGTAACTTGTCCAGGAAGTGCGGCCCCCCGCTTGCACCGCGCTAATGTCGGCCTCGACGCCGCCGACGAACCAGCCAAATTGGTAATTGTATCCCGTCTGAAGGCCACCGATCACTCCCCCGGTGCCCACGTCGTGCGTTATCGGAACGACGCCTTCATTTTCGGAATTGAATGGGAAAGTCGTGCCCGGCATGGTGTCGGCGTTATAATTGCTCGTGACGTTGCCGCCGACGTTTCCGCCGAAATAGAAGCCCGTCCAGTCGTAGGCCGAGGGTCGGGTGTAGACCGGAGTTGGCGACGCCTTTTGAGTGGGCAGATCGGCGGCCAGAGCTTCCGACGCTCCGAGAGCGAGCAAAAGCCCAAGCGCGCACATTGTATTGCGCTTCGACACCATTCTAGGCTCCGTTTGGCAAAATCCGCCTAATGATCGGAAATCAAACGACACTTGCATTTCAACCAAGCCACGCGGGTTCCGAACCGTCAAGTCCCGCGCGTCGACGGGAAATTAGGTGCGAGCGGACAGGTTTCGGGATTTGCCCGGGGGCGTCGAAGGCAACATTGTCGTAAAACCTATTGCACGCAACCATACTCAATCCATCCTACGCGGCTTTGCGGTCGATTATCCAGAAGAATCAGGTCGCTGTCACGACAAAATTCCTCGGAGGCAGCGATCTGCGAACAGCAGGTCCCTGGCCGGTCGCAGGTGGATCGATTTCGGGGAAAGCGGCCTAAGCGCGAATGGCGGGTGTGTATCTAATGCGGCGCCGCCCGCCCGAACCGCGCCAAGGCCCGAACGTTTCGCGCCGTCAAGCGATTTGCGCTTTTCCCTCGGAAACGACGGCTGGCCCGGCCGGTCGGTCGCGCAGGATTTCGAGCGCGATCTGCAAGGCAAGGTTCGCCGCAGCGATCTTGGACCGCAACGCCTCAATGTCGGACGGCGCCAAAGACCCGACGTCGGCGGCCTTTTGGTGAAGAAAATCCGCGCTTGCGTATTCAAGTTCGATCAGTGCGGCTTCGCATTGCTCGAGAACACTTTCGAAGTTCATCGTACGTTTCCTGATAAATCCTCAAGGACGGATAAGAAACGCTTGCACCGCCTTCGCGACCGGGCAAAATTCGGCTTTAAGTTGACCGTAGCAAACGCTTCATATTGATCGCGGGGAATTTTCCGGCGGATTTCAGCGAAATCTCCCGACTCGAACGACGCAACGTATGCGACTAAAGACTAACAACACGGAAGAGTTTGTAGGTCAATCGTACTATTGCGCTAGGACGAAATTTCCAGTGTCTTTCTTTGATGTCAAGCTTGCGCGATAAGTTCGGCTGCGTAATTGTGCTACAAAATTCGAGATTGTTATAAGAAGTCTTGCGTGGAATAGGCCGGGTTGCGAATGGATTTCCGACTTGACCGCGAATTGCCGATCCCCGTTGCAACCCAGTTGCGTGGCCTGATCGAGTACGGCATCGCGGGCGGCGAACTGCGGCCCGGCGAAAGGCTGCCCTCCGTCCGCGAGATGGCGGATCAGATCGGCGTCGCGCCGATGACGGTCTCAAAAGTATATGATGAATTGAAGCGGATCGGGTTGATCCACGGGCGAGTGGGGTCGGGCACTTTTGTCGTCGATACTGGCAAACCGCTGGTCGATTCCGGTCGCGACAATGCGGGCCTGTACCGTCGAATCGATCGGCTAATCGAAGATTCGCTCGCACTCGGGCTACGCGCCAGCGATCTGGCCGGTTTGATCAGCTCGCGTATGGCCGAGCGACAAGCGGTCGGGCGCAGGAAAGACCTCGTCATGATCGGCAACGTCGAGCCGGCGACTTCGGATTACGCCAAAGCTATCGCCGAACTCCTCGGGCCGCTTGCCACGGTGGAAGGGCTGACTTTCAATTTTATCCAGCGGCAGCCTTCCGTGCTGTCCCGGCTCGGAGCCGCCGATCTCGTGCTGACCTTCGCCAATCGGCGCCGGGAGGTCCAGGAGTGGCTGCCAGGGGTATCGGTAGTTGCAATCAGCCTGATTCCCGCGGAGGCCGCGAGGCGGTCGTTGGCCTCGCTCGACCCATTGACGCGCGTGCTAGGCGTTACGCTTTATCCCGATTTTTCGCTCCAGATGAAAGCCGGCCTGCGCCGGTTCGCTCCGCACGTGGCCGACATTACAATGGCCCTGGCGGATGCCCCGGAACTCGACGCTCTGCTAAAGGACTGCGACGTATTGGTCTATGCAACCGGCGCCGACGCAGTCGCCGCGCGGCTTCCCTCGGGCGTACCGGCGTTCGAGTTCCGTCACACGCCCGATCTGGCCGACGTGCGGCGGGTGGTGCTCCCGCTGATCTCCTCGCCTCTACGGGCCGAGCGCCAAGCGTAAATCCGAACCCGCGGAAGTTCCCGGTCGTCGCCAAACGGAGGTTTCGGATTTTTCGTCGGCGTCGCCGGGATCAGCGACAATGCTTGGCGCGCCGGGGCGGTCGCGCCATCGGCGCTCGGCGAGCTGGGTTTACCGGCGACTTGTCGCCGCCGGACGCCGCGCAGCGAGACCGTCAGCCGGCGGCGCGCTGGCGGGTCCGCGCGTCGACTGGGGCTCTCCAGAGACGGCGATCGTAGGGGATCGGGTAATTTGCATCGCGCTCGGCAAGCGCTTCCTGGTAGGTCGCGAAATATTCCGCATCGCCCATGGCTTCGACCTGTTCGTAATCCAACTTCGTCGCGATCTCGTGATAGGTCGCCAGGTTGGCCAAATCGGGCGTCGGCGTACGACCTTGCCGGTGCAGTTCAACCATTTGTGCGTAGAGGCCCTCGAGCGAGGCCGCGAGGCGGTCCGTGTCGAACAGTCGACAGCGCAGGCGACCCGACTTCAGGCGGCGCTTGATCGAATTCGAGTTGAGCGCGATCGTTGGCGAGTTCGACCGCCCTGGCGACGAATTGCGCTTCGCTGTCGCACGCCATCTCGCCGACGCCGGCGGCGTGGACAAGACTGGTGCAGACGCGCGACGCAAAAGTTCGCCCCGTCAGGGTCAACACGGGAACGCCCATCCAAAGCGAATCGGCGGCCGTGGTGTGGGCGCCGTAGGGAAATAGTTGAGGAATAGGTCGGCGAGCGGATATCGCGCCAAATGCTCGGCGTTCGGAAGCTTGACGGCCAAAACAATCCAATTCCGGGCGACGCCGCGCGCTTCGGCGTAGAGTCGCAATCGCTCGATGGTCTCCTCATCCGACTTGAGCAGCCAAAGCACGCTGTTCGGGACTTGGTTGAGAATAGCGATCCATCGCTCGAACGTGCGTCGCGTCAGCTTGTGTGTCCCGTTGAAGCTGCAGAATACAATCACGTCGTCGGGCAGCCCGACTTCCGCGCGAGTTGGCGTACGTTCCGAAACGGCGCGTTTGCGATCGTTGGGTTGGTAGCATGGCAATCGTAATATCTTCTCGGAATAGTAAATCTCGTGGCTTTCGGGGACCACGATCGAATCGGCTATGAGGTAATGATGGTAGGGCGACCCCATCGTTCCGGGATAGCCGAACCAATTGACCTGAACGGGCGCGGGGCGCAGCGCGAATACGCCGGTGCGCGCAAATCTCGTATAGCCGTTGAGGTCGACGAGAACGTCGATGCCGTCGTTCGCGATCTGGAACGCGGCCTCGGCGTCGTCGAGACTGCGTATGTCGACCCATCGATCAGAAGCGACCCGCAAACGCTGTCGGACTGGATCGTCGCGCTCGATGCCGCAGTAGTAGGTGAATATTTCCACTTTGGAGCGATCGTGGAGTTCGAACAATTCGGTCAATGCGTGGCCGACCGCGTGCTCGCGCAAGTCGGATGAGACGTAGCCAACCTTGATCCGCCCTCGCGCGGCCGTTAGAGCGGTTCGAGGCACGCCTTGCAGAACAGATCGACTCGCAGGTTTGATCGCGGTCTTGCCGAAGACGAACGCATCGGCCAGGTGGAACATCGGGTCGTCGGTGAGCGCGGCAAGCGACAGAGGCGAGATCGCGGCCAATCGCCTTTCACGCGAAACGCGCTCAGAACCGGGCACCGCAGGCCAATGACACTGGCGCTGGCGCAGGTTGATCCATTGCAAGATCGCATCGGACAACGAAGGATCGATTTCGATGGCCTCGCGCAACGCCTCTTCCGCGGCGGCGTATTGCTGTAGCGAATCCAGCACGCGCGCGGATTGCATCAGCAGCGTACACTTTTGGGAAATTGCTTCGCCGCTGACCGCGGAGAGCTTGGCTGCGGCTTTCCGCCATTCCGCAAGCGTGTCCGTGGGATGGCCCAGATCTTCCAGCGCGCGCCCGAGATTGATCAGCGCTGGGATGAAATCTGCGTTGATCCGCAGGCATTCGCGAAGCGCTTTGATAGCGCCAAGCTGATCGCCAAGTTCGGACAATATGACCGCGTAATTGAAGTAGGCGATGTAGACGAACTGGTGTTCGCCGTTCACCGCTATCCAGGCTCGGTACAGTTCGCTCACGTCGGCTCGGGCGCCGGCAATCTTCAATCTTTCGCACCACGCCAGCAAATCGGCGATCGTCATCGCGCTCAGAGCCAAGCCTCCCGGCGCCCCCGCGCCGGGAAAGAACACGCCCTTCGAATTGATCAAAGATGATGTCATGAGGCTGCCGCTTCGTAGAATTGTCGAAGAACCCCGCCTCGCCGTTGCCGCCGGGGACCGGCGGCAAGGGGTGGGCTTTGGACCTTACGCGGAAGCTACAACGCGACGGATGGTCTTCAGGCGAGGGCGTTGATAATCGCTGTCACCTGCGCTGTCGACATGGCGGCAATCTGGGTCGAAGTGAACAAATTGATCTGTGTCGTGGTAAGCGCCGCGATGTCGCCCGCGGAAATACCGGCGATGGCCGTCTTGTTCAGGCTCGGTATGACGGTAGCGAGCGACGTGAATTGGGTCGATGACAACGCATTGATCTGCGAGCTGTTTAGTCCGGCCGCCTGAGTGGAGGTGATGCTCGAGAGCTCTGTCGACGACAGGCTGGTGAAGTCCGCCGTGGTCACCGCGCCGACCTGCGTTGCGGAGAGGCCGCCGACGAGGGTGGACGTGAGCGAGGAGGCCTGGATGCCGCCGATCTGGGCGGCGGACAGGTTGGCGGTCGTGATCGCGTCGAGCGAGGTGGAGGTCAGGGCATTGAGTTGCGTGGCGGTTATGCCGTGCGTCTGGGTGGCGGTGAGCTCGCCGAGCTGGGTGGTGCTGAGATTGCCCAGGGTGGTGGAGTTGACGGCGCCGAGCTGAGCGGCGGTGAGACCCCCGAGCTGGGTCGACGTGATGTGTCCAATCTCGGTGCTGGTGAGGCTGTTGAGCTGACTGGAGGTCAGGGCGCCGACCTGCGTCGCGGTGAGGCCGCCGACGAGGGTGGAAGTGAGCGAGGAGGTCTGGACGCCGCCGATCTGGGCGGCGGACAGGTTGGCGGTCGTGATCGCGTCGAGCGATGTGGAGGTCAGGGCGTCGAGCTGCGCGGTGGTTATGCCGTGCGCCTGGGTGGCGGTGAGCTCGCCGAGCTGGGTGGTGCTGAGATTGCCCAGGGTGGTGGAGTTGACGGCGCCGAGCTGGGCGGCGGTGAGACCGCCGACCTGGGTCGAGGTGAGGGCCGTGATCTCGGTGCTGGTGAGGCTGTTGAGCTGGCTGGAGGTCAGGGCTCCGACCTGCGTCGCGGTGAGGCCGCCGACGAGGGTGGACGTGAGAGAGGAGCTCTGGATGCCGCCGATCTGGGCGGTGGACAGGTTGGCGGTCGTGATCGCGTCGAGCGAAGTGGAGGTCAGGGCGTCGAGCTGCGCGGTGGTTATGCCGTGCGCCTGAGTGGCGGTGAGTTCGCCGAGCTGGGTGGTGCTGAGATTGCCCAGGGTGTTGGAGTTGACGGCGCCGAGCTGGGCGGCGGTGAGGCCGCCGACCTGGGTCGAGGTGAGGGCCGTGATCTCGGTGCTGGTGAGGCTGTTGAGCTGACTGGAGGTCAGGGCTCCGACCTGCGTCGCGGTGAGGCCGCCGACGAGGGTGGACGTGAGCGAGGAGCTCTGGATGCCGCCGATCTGGGCGGCGGACAGGTTGGCGGTCGTGATCGCGTCGAGCGATGTGGAGGTCAGGGCGTCGAGCTGCGCGGTGGTTATGCCGTGCGCCTGGGTGGCGGTGAGCTCGCCGAGCTGGGTGGTGCTGAGATTGCCCAGGGTGGTGGAGTTGACGGCGCCGAGCTGGGCGGCGGTGAGGCCGCCGAGCTGGGTCGAGGTGAGGGCCGTGATCTCGGTGCTGGTGAGGCTGTTGAGCTGACTGGAGGTCAGGGCGCCGACCTGCGTCGCGGTGAGGCCGCCGACGAGGGTGGACGTGAGCGAGGAGCTCTGGACGCCGCCGATCTGGGCGGCGGACAGGTTGGCGGTCGTGATGGCGTCGAGCGAAGTGGAGGTCAGGGCGTCGAGCTGCGCGGTGGTTATGCCGTGCGCCTGGGTGGCGGTGAGTTCGCCGAGCTGGGTGGTGCTGAGGTTGCCCAGGGTGTTGGAGTTGACGGCGCCGAGCTGGGCGGCGGTGAGGCCGCCGACCTGGGTCGCGGTGAGGGCCGTGATCTCGGTGCTGGTGAGGCTGTTGAGCTGGCTGGAGGTCAGGGCGCCGACCTGCGTCGCGGTGAGGCCGCCGACGAGGGTGGAAGTGAGCGATGAGCTCTGGACGCCGCCGATCTGGGCGGCGGACAGGTTGGCGGTCGTGATCGCGTCGAGCGATGTGGAGGTCAGGGCATTGAGTTGCGTGGCGGTTATGCCGTGCGCCTGGGTGGCGGTGAGCTCGCCAAGCTGGGTGGTGCTGAGATTGCCCAGGGTGTTGGAGTTGACGGCGCCGAGCTGGGCGGCGGTGAGACCGCCGACCTGGGTCGAGGTGAGGGCCGTGATCTCGGTGCTGGTGAGGCTGTTGAGCTGACTGGAGGTCAGGGCGCCGACCTGCGTCGCGGTGAGGCCGCCGACGAGGGTGGACGTGAGCGAGGAGCTCTGGATGCCGCCGATCTGGGCGGTGGACAGGTTGGCGGTCGTGATCGCGTCGAGCGAAGTGGAGGTCAGGGCGTCGAGCTGCGTGGCGGTTATGCCGTGCGTCTGGGTGGCGGTGAGCTCGCCGAGCTGGGTGGTGCTGAGATTGCCCAGGGTGGTGGAGTTGACGGCGCCGAGCTGAGCGGCGGTGAGCCCCCCGAGCTGGGTCGAGGTGATGTGTCCGATCTCGGTGCTGGTGAGGCTGTTGAGCTGGCTGGAGGTCAGGGCGCCGACCTGCGTCGCGGTGAGGCCGCCGACGAGGGTGGAAGTGAGCGAGGAGCTCTGGACGCCGCCGATCTGGGCGGTGGACAGGTTGGCGGTCGTGATCGCGTCGAGCGAGGTGGAGGTCAGGGCGTCGAGTTGCGCGGTGGTTATGCCGTGCGCCTGAGTGGCGGTGAGCTCGCCGAGCTGGGTGGTGCTGAGGTTGCCCAGGGTGTTGGAGTTGACGGCGCCGAGCTGGGCGGCGGTGAGACCGCCGACCTGGGTCGCGGTGAGGGCCGTGATCTCGGTGCTGGTGAGGCTGTTGAGCTGGCTGGAGGTCAGGGCTCCGACCTGCGTCGCGGTGAGGCCGCCGACGAGGGTGGACGTGAGCGAGGAGCTCTGGACGCCGCCGATCTGGGCGGCGGACAGGTTGGCGGTCGTGATCGCGTCGAGCGATGTGGAGGTCAGGGCGTCGAGCTGCGCGGTGGTTATGCCGTGCGCCTGAGTGGCGGTGAGCTCGCCAAGCTGGGTGGTGCTGAGATTGCCCAGGGTGTTGGAGTTGACGGCGCCGAGCTGGGCGGCGGTGAGGCCGCCGACCTGGGTCGAGGTGAGGGCCGTGATCTCGGTGCTGGTGAGGCTGTTGAGCTGGCTGGAGGTCAGGCCTCCGACCTGCGTTGCGGTGAGGCCGCCGACGAGGGTGGAAGTGAGCGAGGAGGTCTGGATACCGCCGATCTGGGCGGCGGACAGGTTGGCGGTCGTGATGGCGTCGAGCGAAGTGGAGGTCAGGGCGTCGAGCTGCGCGGTGGTTATGCCGTGCGCCTGGGTGGCGGTGAGTTCGCCGAGCTGGGTGGTGCTGAGGTTGCCCAGGGTGTTGGAGTTGACGGCGCCGAGCTGGGCGGCGGTGAGACCGCCGACCTGGGTCGCGGTGAGGGCCGTGATCTCGGTGCTGGTGAGGCTGTTGAGCTGGCTGGAGGTCAGGGCGCCGACCTGCGTCGCGGTGAGGCCGCCGACGAGGGTGGAAGTGAGCGATGAGCTCTGGACGCCGCCGATCTGGGCGGCGGACAGGTTGGCGGTCGTGATCGCGTCGAGCGATGTGGAGGTCAGGGCATTGAGTTGCGTGGCGGTTATGCCGTGCGCCTGGGTGGCGGTGAGCTCGCCAAGCTGGGTGGTGCTGAGATTGCCCAGGGTGTTGGAGTTGACGGCGCCGAGCTGGGCGGCGGTGAGACCGCCGACCTGGGTCGAGGTGAGGGCCGTGATCTCGGTGCTGGTGAGGCTGTTGAGCTGACTGGAGGTCAGGGCGCCGACCTGCGTCGCGGTGAGGCCGCCGACGAGGGTGGACGTGAGCGAGGAGCTCTGGATGCCGCCGATCTGGGCGGTGGACAGGTTGGCGGTCGTGATCGCGTCGAGCGAAGTGGAGGTCAGGGCGTCGAGCTGCGTGGCGGTTATGCCGTGCGTCTGGGTGGCGGTGAGCTCGCCGAGCTGGGTGGTGCTGAGATTGCCCAGGGTGGTGGAGTTGACGGCGCCGAGCTGAGCGGCGGTGAGCCCCCCGAGCTGGGTCGAGGTGATGTGTCCGATCTCGGTGCTGGTGAGGCTGTTGAGCTGGCTGGAGGTCAGGGCGCCGACCTGCGTCGCGGTGAGGCCGCCGACGAGGGTGGAAGTGAGCGAGGAGCTCTGGACGCCGCCGATCTGGGCGGTGGACAGGTTGGCGGTCGTGATCGCGTCGAGCGAGGTGGAGGTCAGGGCGTCGAGTTGCGCGGTGGTTATGCCGTGCGCCTGAGTGGCGGTGAGCTCGCCGAGCTGGGTGGTGCTGAGGTTGCCCAGGGTGTTGGAGTTGACGGCGCCGAGCTGGGCGGCGGTGAGACCGCCGACCTGGGTCGCGGTGAGGGCCGTGATCTCGGTGCTGGTGAGGCTGTTGAGCTGGCTGGAGGTCAGGGCTCCGACCTGCGTCGCGGTGAGGCCGCCGACGAGGGTGGACGTGAGCGAGGAGCTCTGGACGCCGCCGATCTGGGCGGCGGACAGGTTGGCGGTCGTGATCGCGTCGAGCGATGTGGAGGTCAGGGCGTCGAGCTGCGCGGTGGTTATGCCGTGCGCCTGAGTGGCGGTGAGCTCGCCAAGCTGGGTGGTGCTGAGATTGCCCAGGGTGTTGGAGTTGACGGCGCCGAGCTGGGCGGCGGTGAGGCCGCCGACCTGGGTCGAGGTGAGGGCCGTGATCTCGGTGCTGGTGAGGCTGTTGAGCTGGCTGGAGGTCAGGCCTCCGACCTGCGTTGCGGTGAGGCCGCCGACGAGGGTGGAAGTGAGCGAGGAGGTCTGGATACCGCCGATCTGGGCGGCGGACAGGTTGGCGGTCGTGATGGCGTCGAGCGAGGTGGAGGTCAGGGCATCGAGCTGCGCGGTGGTTATGCCGTGCGCCTGGGTGGCGGTGAGTTCGCCGAGCTGGGTGGTGCTGAGATTGCCCAGGGTGGTGGAGTTGACGGCGCCGAGCTGGGCG
>CAWEID010000031.1:0-38746 GCA_963809055.1 uncultured Pseudomonadota bacterium
GAGAGGCCCTTGAGCTCCCGGAACAGCAGCCAGGCGGACAACGCCACCGCGCCGAGCCCGATAATCGGCCACAGCACGTCCATCACCCGCTTCATCTGAAATTCCGTCTCCGCCGATGTCGACCGCGCCATCCTCCCTGCACGTTCGCGCGAGGGAGCGCAAGACGGGAAAATCGTCACCCGCCGTTCGCATGGCTCCGGCCGAGGCCGAGCTCCTTGACGCCGCCGAGGTCGAGCCAGACGTTGGGATCGGTCTGCGCCTGACGCTTGATGAAGCGATATCCGGTAGCGTCCCAGGGACGAATTTCGTCCGTCAGATTGTCGAGCACGAATTCGCCGTGGTCGGTCTTGACGGTCAGGATCGCATGGCCTTCGCCGTCGAGGTCGCGCACGACGGTCATCAGCAGCGCCTGACGAGGGAAGCCTCTCGATGAGCAACTTGCGCTTGTAGAGCGCAAACACCTTGCAGTCGCCCTTGCCGTCGATCGGATAATCCCAATGGTCGACCATCGTGCCCCAATGGGCGAGATTGGTCATCGGCTCGATGGCGCCGTTGGCCAGCTTGTTGACATGGTTCAGCGCCGCCCAGGCCTTCTTGGTCAGCTTGACGTCGACGCGGCCCCAGCTTGCCCAGCGTGCATTCTTCGGGGCGGCGGCTGCAGAAGTCGACCCAGCCGTAGGGAACCGAAGTCGCCGCGCCGACCGAAGCGTAGGAGGCGCTCGGCACGCTCGTCTCCGAGGCCTCGACCAGATTGGCGAAGGCGACGCCGAACACGGCGGCGGCGGCGGCGGCGAAGGCGATGCGCTTGAACATGACGGTCCTCGTCGGTTTCGACGGGACCAGTTTCATTGCGGCGACTTGGCGGGCGCGAAAAAAAACCCGTAGAATTTTATGTATCGGGCATCGTTTCCGCGACGAATTTCCTTAACGTTGACGAGACGTAGCAATTCTTTCGCTTAAATGCTGCGCAATTGGCGTCGTTACGCTGCGCTAACCTTTAGGAATTCCTGCCGTCACCGAATTGTCGTCGCTTTCGCCTATCGCCGGCCAAACCGGGCGATCGCGGATGACGCTGTGGGAATATGTCGATAAGACTTTATCGACTGCGCCGAGGACGAGGATACCGATGACTACGCAAGCGAGCGAAGCGATCGCGCCGGCCAAATCGACCCTGCCCGCCATGAGCCTCGCCGCGCTCGGCATCGTCTTCGGCGATATCGGCACCAGCCCGCTCTACACGCTCAAGACCGTGCTCGACTTTACCGGCCCGCATCCCGACGCGACCGCGGCGCTCGGCTCGCTGTCGTTGATCCTGTGGACCCTCTTCGTGATCACGACGATCAAATACGTCAATTTCGCCATGCGCATCGACAACGACGGCGAGGGCGGCATCATCGCGCTGATGACGCTGCTCGGAGTTAAGAAGATGCATCGTCCTGCGATCGTGGCGGCAGGGCTGTTCGGCGCTGCGCTGATCTACGGCGACGGCGCGATCACGCCGGCGATTTCGGTGCTCTCCGCGCTGGAAGGCATGGAGCAGGCGACGCCTGCGCTGACGACCTATGTCCTGCCCGCCGCGGTCGTCATTTTGCTCGCGCTGTTCGCGGTGCAGCCGATGGGGACGGCCAGGATCGGGCGCCTGTTCGGCCCGATCATGCTCGTCTGGTTTGTCGCGATGGCGCTGATGGGACTCTACGGCATCGTGCAGCATCCCCTGGTCTTCGTCGCGCTCAACCCCTGGTACGGCCTGAAATTCCTGGTTTCGGGCGGCTGGACGGGATTTCTCGTGCTCGGCGGCGTCTTTCTGTGCGTGACCGGCGCCGAGGCGCTTTACGCCGACATGGGCCATTTCGGCACGCTGCCGATCCGGATCGCCTGGAACGCCGTCGTCTTTCCCAGCCTCATCCTCAACTACGCCGGACAGGCCGCCATCGTGATCGAGGGCGCGCCGACCAACGGCAACATCTTCTATAATCTATGCCCCGCGCCGCTGCTGACCCCCCTGATCCTGCTCGCCACCGTCGCGACGGTGATCGCGAGCCAGTCGATCATCACAGGCGCCTATTCGATGACGCGCCAGGCCATTCAGCTCGGCTGGCTGCCGCGCCTGATGATCAAACAGACCTCGGCGGAGGGCTACGGCCAGATCTATGTCGGCGTCGTCAACTGGATGCTGATGTTCGTCACGCTCGGACTGACCATCGGCTTCGGCAAGTCTGACAATCTCGCGGCCGCCTATGGCATCGCGGTTTCGCTGACGATGCTGATCACGAGCGTGCTGCTGTTCATCGCGATGCGCGAGATCTGGGGCTGGAACCTCTTCGCGGCCGGCGAGCGTCGCCGGCGTATTCCTGATCGTCGACGGCGGCTTCTTCGCCGCCAACATGGCGAAGGTGCTGGAAGGCGGCTATGTCCCGCTGCTGCTGGCCATCGCGGTTTATGGCGTGATGTGGATCTGGCATCGCGGCGCCGTCGCCGTCCACGAGGGGATCGTCGCCGATCAGGTGCCGACCGAGACCTTCGTGGCGCAACTGCGCTCGGGAAGCATCGTGCGCGTGCCCGGCTCGGCCGTGTTCCTGACGCGCGCGAAAGAGGACACTCCGCCCGTTCTGGCCTGGCACGTGCGCAAGAACCGCTCGCTCCACGAGCACGTGCTCGCGCTGACCATGACGGTCATGTCGGTCCCGCGCGTCGAGCCCGACGAACGCGTCACCGTCAAAGAGGAGAGCGAAAATTACTGGCGCGCGGAGGCGCGCTACGGCTTCATGGAAATGCCCGACGTTCCCGACCTGCTCGCCCGTTGCAAGACCCTCGGGCCGACGATCGATCTCGAGGACGTCACCTATTACGTCGGCCACGAGACGATCGTGCCGCGCGACGACGGCAAGGGCATCCCACGCTGGCAGGAAGCGCTTTTCGCCTTCATGGGCCGCAACGCCGCGCGCATCAGCGACTATCTGAAGCTGCCCTGGGACAAGGTGGTCGAGATCGGGCGCGAGATCGAGATCTAATTCAACCGTCCGCGGCCGCAATGATTCGAAGCGGTCGAGCGCGGAACGAAGGGTCCGCGCCCATTCGGGGAACGCGCGTTGGCGCTCTCTTGAAACGAGCGCCAATCGTAGCCATGTACAACAAGCGTCAGAATGCAGCCGGGAGCCGGGGCCTTTGCCTCGAACGCGCTTTGCATATCGGCCGGAAACGGACCCCATGAAATTTCGTCCTCTACACGACCGCGTCGTCGTCCGACGCGTTGCAGAAGAAGACAAGACCAAGGGCGGGATCATCATCCCCGACACCGCCAAAGAGAAGCCGCAGGAGGGCGAGGTGATCGCCGTCGGCCCGGGCGCACGCGACGAAAGCGGCCAACTGGTCGCGCTCGCGGTGAAGCCGGGCGACCGCGTGCTGTTCGGGAAATGGTCGGGCTCGGAAGTCAGGATCGACGCCGAAGATCTTCTGATCATGAAAGAATCCGACATCATGGGCGTGATCGAGCGCGAAAAGGCCGCCAAGAAGGCCGCCTGAACGACGCCGAAGCCTCCTCTCACGATTGGAATCCAAATCATGTCCGCCAAAGACGTACGTTTCTCTATCGATGCGCGCACGCATATGCTGCGCGGCGTCGAAATTCTGAACAACGCCGTGAAAGTAACGCTCGGTCCCAAGGGCCGCAACGTCGTCATCGACAAATCCTACGGTGCGCCGCGCATCACCAAGGATGGCGTGACGGTCGCCAAGGAAATCGAACTGCTCGACAAATTCGAGAACATGGGCGCGCAGATGGTGCGCGAAGTCGCCTCGAAAACCAACGATCTGGCCGGCGACGGCACGACGACCGCGACGGTTCTGGCCGCCTCGATCATGCGGGAGGGCCTCAAGCTCGTGGCCGCGGGCCTCAATCCGATGGACTTGAAGCGCGGCGTCGACATCGCCGTCGCCGCCGTCGTGAAGGACATCGAAAAGCGCGCCAAGAAGGTGCAGTCCTCGGAGGAAATCGCCCAGATCGGCACGGTCGCCTCAAATGGCGACAAGGCGATCGGCGAGATGATCGCCATGGCGATGAAGAAGGTCGGCAATGAGGGCGTGATCACGGTCGAGGAGGCCAAGACCGCCGACACCGAGCTCGACGTCGTCGAAGGCATGCAGTTCGATCGCGGTTATCTCTCGCCGTATTTCGTCACCAATGCGGAAAAGATGATCGTCGAACTGGAGGATCCCTACATCCTCATTCACGAAAAGAAGCTGTCTTCGCTGCAGGGCATGTTGCCGATTCTCGAAGCCGTGGTGCAGTCCGGCAAACCGCTGCTGATCATCGCGGAGGACATCGACGGCGAAGCGCTGGCGACGCTGGTCGTGAACAAACTTCGCGGCGGCCTCAAGGTGGCCGCGGTCAAGGCGCCCGGGTTCGGCGACCGGCGCAAGGCGATGCTCGAGGACATCGCGATCCTCAGCGCCGGAACGGCGGTATCCGAGGACCTCGGGATCAAGCTCGAAAACGTCACGCTTCAAATGCTGGGCCGCGCCAAACGCGTGCGCATCGAAAAGGACGCCACGACGATCATCGACGGCGCCGGCAAGAAAGCGGACATCGAAGGGCGCATCGCGCAGCTCAAGTCGCAGATCGAGGAGACCGCCTCGGACTACGACAAGGAGAAGTTGCAGGAGCGTCTGGCCAAACTGGCGGGCGGCGTCGCGATCATCCGCGTCGGCGGTTCGACCGAGGTCGAAGTGAAGGAAAAGAAGGATCGCGTCGACGACGCGATGAACGCGACGCGGGCGGCCGTGCAGGAAGGCATCGTTCCCGGCGGCGGCGTCGCGCTACTGCGCGCGAAGGCCGCCGTGGGCAAGCTCACCGACGAAAACCCGGATGTGCAATCCGGCATCAACATCGTCCTGAAGGCGCTGGAAGCGCCGATCCGGCAGATCGTCGAGAATGCCGGCGTCGAGGGCTCGATCGTCGTGGGCAATATCCTCGGCAACACGTCCCAGACCTACGGATTCGACGCCCAGAGCGAGCAATATGTCGACATGCTCAGCGCGGGCATCCTCGACCCTGCGAAAGTCGTTCGCATCGCGCTCCAGGACGCCGCCTCGATAGCCGGGCTGATGATAACGACCGAAGCCATGGTGTCGGAGAAGCCGCATAAGGAGGCGCCCGCCATGCCCGGCGGCGGCGGCATGGGCGGGATGGATTACTGAACCTTTGAAGCCGGAGCGCCATGCTCCTGAAATTAGGCGCCGATCCCTTCTCCCCGCTCGCGGGGAGAAGGAGTCGCCAAGGCCGGGCGAAGGGACGCCTCGCCCATGCATTGCCGCGACTACGAGGCGTTGCATCCCGATCTGGAACGAGAACCCCGGCGGCGTTGCAGCCTGGAGTTCGCGGCCTTGCGATCGAAGCGTCCGGACGACAGGCTGTCATCCCCGCTTTCGCGGGAACGACATAGCATCTGAACCCGCCAAATTCCGGCGGGCTCTGGAACACGCTCCGTTTTGACGCGATCACTTACAACGTCATCCCTGGGAAGGCGGGGATCCAGCGTCGTAGGACCGTGCGGCGGAAAGATGGTTCCCCGCTTTTCGCGGGGATGACAACCACTGAGCGCTTGCTTCCATGTAAATGCGTGATGCTCAAGGCCGGCCTAGACGCGTGGATTGGCTGCAAGGCCTGACGAGCGCGCCATTGCGCCGAAGTCGCCGGCAAATCCCCCGACGCCTCGACCTCAGCGACGCCCGCGGCGCAGCGAAGCTGCTTCTCCGAGACTCTGAGCAGGCGCAAGAGTCGCGATGTTTCGGTTCGCGATCGAGCCGCCGCCGTCCATCTGAGCCCCTGGAAAGCCGGCGGCGGGGCTGCTGGCTTGAAAATACGGTCAGCGGCGGCAATAGTGATTTCTTCCGAGGGCTCCCGCGGGAGAATTTCGGATGGGAGGCGGCATGCGCGGTCCTGGCCTTTGGATATTGTCGTTGGCTTGGCTTTTCGGCCTTTTGGCGATGAGTTCTCCCGCGCTGGCGTTCGGCGATTGCCCGCTGGTCGGCACGCTCGAGAATTTTGACGCCTCGCAAGCGCCGACTATCACCAACTATGACGCAGAGGAATTCCGCGTTGTCGACGGCGGCCAGTCTCTGACGGTCGTCAAGAAGGGCAAGGTCTGCAGGCAGGATTACCAACTCAGGTCCGGCGCCGCCAAGATGAGCGCGCTCGAGATCATGCAGAACTATGCCGAGGCGCTGCCCGCCGCGGGCATGAGAATCACCAACTCGGATCGGGCCGACGACGATGACGTCTATGCGACGGTGACGAAGGGATCGGCTGAATATTGGATCCATGTTTGGCAGAGCAACGGCGACGGCCTGCATATGCTCGTGCTTCAGGTGGCCCCGTTCAAGGCGAACGTCGTCGCCGCCGGCGCCATGGATTGCCCGCTGGTTCCCGTTCAGCGGAATTTCCAGACATCTGATAAGCCCAGGCTCACGACATTCGACGAGGCGGAATTCACTGTCGCGACGGGCGACGAGCAGCAAGACGTCAAAAAGACCGGCAGCGTCTGCAAACAGGACTACGAACTGAAAGCCGGCGTCGCCACTATGAGCGCGCTGGAGATCATGCAGACCTACGCGGAGGCGCTGCCCGCCGTCGGCATGAAGATTACAAACTCCAAACGCGACGCCGACGGCGACGTCTTTGCGACCATCGACAAGGACGGGACGACCTACTGGGCGCATGTTTGGCAAAGCAACGGCAACGGCCTGCATATATTGGTTCTGCAGGACACGCCGTTCCGCGCGAGTCTGGCGCCGCCCGGCGCCGACGATTGTCCGATCATCCCCGTGCAGCACAATTTTCAGAGCGAGAAACCGCGATACTTACGCAATTACGACGTCGAGGAGTTCCGCGTCGCCGACGGCGACAGCGATAAGGAGGTGAAGAAATACGGCAAGGTCTGTCAACGCGATTACCAACTCAAAGGCGGCCTCGCCACAATGAGCGCGCTGGAGATCATGCGCAACTATTCCGAGGCCGCCGCAGCGACGGGCTATACGATCGCCAACACGCATCGCGACGCCGCCGACGACGTCTACGCCATGATGGCCAAGGACGGGGCCTCCTACTGGTTCCGCATCTGGCAAAGCAATGGCGACGGCCTGCATATTCTGGCGCTTCAGGAGGCGCCGTTCCGGTCCTCGCTCTCCACGCTCGCTCCCAAGGACTGCCCGCTGGCGCCTGCGCTCGAAAATTTCCGGGCGCTCGACGCCCCGCGGGTCACGAAATTCGAGGCGATGGATTTTCAGGTCGTCGAGGGCGACCAGGACAAAAGCGTGACCAAGAAGGGCAAGACCTGCCGTCAGGACTACGAACTGAAACCCGGGCTCGGAACAATGAGCGCGCTGGAGATCATGCAGAACTATGCCGAGGGTCTGCCGGCCGAGGGCCTGACGATCACCAACACGCACAGAGATCCCGACGGCGATGTTTTCGCCACGATGACGAAGGACGGCGTCGAGTCCTGGCTGCACATCTGGCAAAGCAACGGCAACGGGCTTCATGCCGCCGTGTTGCAGATCGAGCCTTTCCATTCGACGATGAAGGCGCCGCAGCCCGGCGACGACGGCGCGCCGGCGCCGGCGCCGACGCCGGCCCAGAAGCCGGCGCTCGTAGATTTGACCTTGCCGGCCCCCGCCGCCGCTCCCGAGGCGATCGATCCCGCGCAGGGCGATTTCCCCTATCTGCCTTCGCTGCGCGGCTCGCGGCTCACGGGCGGGAACTCGGTCTCGGACCCCTTCTATGTCCAGCCGGGCGACGCCAAGCAGCCGGAAATCGTCGCCCACGGCTCGATCGTCAAGCAATACGAATCGCCGGCGGGCATGACCGCGACACAGATCCTGGACGCCTATCGCGCCGCTTTGCTCAAGGCGCAGTGGAGCCTCGTCAGCGAGAGGCGCGAGGGCGGCGCTGGGCTGACCGGCCATTATGGCCTCAACGGCCGAAACATCTGGGCGACGCTTCATATCGGCGACACGAGCTACGTGATCGCCGTCGCGGATGCGACGGTGGGAGAAGCCAAGCTGGAAGCCAATCTGGGCGCGCAATGCCATCTCGCGCTTACGGGCGTGCTGTTCGATTTCAACAAGTCGAAACTCAAACCGGAATCGGACGCCGTGCTCGAGCAGGTCGCGGCGGTGATGAAGAAAGTTCCGGACCTCAGGCTCGAAGTTCAGGGCCACACCGACGGCGTCGGCAGCGAAAACTACAATCTGCCGCTCTCCAAGGCGCGCGCCCATTCGGTGGTGGTCTGGTTGACCGATCACGGGGTGGCGTCGGATCGGCTCGATGCGCATGGCTACGGCAAGACGCGGCCGATCGCTTCCAACGACACCGACGAGGGCCGCGCGCAAAATCGGCGCGTCGAGATCGCCAATCCCGCCTGCAAGGCCGCCGCCCCCTAGCGCGCAACGCCGGCGATGAAAGCGCTGGAATAGTCGCTCGCGAAAGCGCGCGGGATGTGCAAAGCGCCGCCCCTCACGATCGGCTTGAGCCGGTCGAGAGCCACCCCGCAGCGGGGCCCCGCCGCCGCCCGGCGTCGCCGCTGGAGCCGCATGTTTGCGCCCATAACTGTTGCTCGCGCGAAACGGCTCGTCTTCGAAGAACGAACATTCTGCCCAGGGAGCCAGCGATCGCGCAGAGACGAATTCTCAGTCGGGCGCCGAACAGAGCAGGATGGACGCGGCCATAACCACAGTTGCGCGCGCCGCTGGATCTGTAGACGCCCCCGTCGCTGCAGGCGCGCACGACGAACCATCTGGTTCGTCGCGACGAAGCCTTTTTGGGCAAGTTGGTAGGCTTCTGTTGGGTATCCGCGCGGCCGAAGCGCCATCCATCCGCTCGCCGATCCCTGTTGAGAGACGACGGCTCTCACCCCGTCTTACTCGGGATAGGCCCGCGTCTCTTCAGCCGGCGCGTGGTTGAAGAGTATAAAAATGAACACGATGCCGGGTTCGGTCGTCACATCGCTGCGCAGGCCGCCGACGTGGCCGTCCACGCCTGAGGTATATTCCGCCACAACCTCGCCAAAACTATTTCGTTGGACGGCGATCTTTTGTCCCGTGACGACCTTGTCATGGAGTTTGACAAGGCACTCGAGGAAACCTCCGTGGGTCGTGAGCCCCGGAAAGGCGCTGTTGCCGATGATGACGCCCACATCCGCCGCCGTGCGGCCGATCGTTCCCGGAATGACGCCATAGTGCTTGAGGCAGTTCAGCGCGCCTTCGACAAAGGGGGCGATCAGCTCATGGTCGAGGCGGCGGGCCGCGCCGATTTCGGGCATGAAACATGGAATTCCTGCAGCGATGAAGGCATTCCCCAACACGCCGTCGTAGGTGGCGTTGTCCCAGATCAGCGGGACCGGAAACAGATCGGTCATCGCTTTGACGTCGGGCACGGACCTGTCGGCGATGTTGAACGCGCCGGCGTCGAGACCGGTGGTCCCGGTGTGGAAATCGATCGCCAAATCTGTGTTTGGGCGCAGAAGCCTGTTGAACAGAATCGCGGCTTGACGGCTGACCGCGCTGGCGCCGTTTTCATCGCCGGGCCATTCCCGGTTCATGTCGATAAGGTCGACGCCTCGGCCCTGATTTGGCCAGCGGCGCTGCATGCTCTCCAGCGCCGGGCTGGCGATGTCGAAAACAGCCATCACCGAGCCGGACATGGTCGCCGGGTCGAGGGCGTTCATCACGGTTTGAACCGCGTGGATAGAACTCATTTCGTCGCCATGCACACCGCTGGTCAGGGTGAAGCGCTTGCCAGGGCGCGCGCCCTTGACGACCATGACTGAGACGTACCAATGCTGTCCGGTGGGCGTTTGAACGCCTTGAAAATAGAGCTTGTGCACTTGCCCTGGCGCCAAGTCGTCGATGTCCAGCGCACTGACGACTTTCTTTCCCTGAATGACGTCGCCTGTGAAGATTGTTGCCTTGGGGCTCGCCCCGGCGGCGGGCGCAGCGCTCTGGGCGCGTGCGGTTTGCGCCGAAGCGATCAGAGCTGCAGAGGTTCCCAGCGCCACGAGGGGGGCAATCATCATTTCGCGGCGGTCGATTCCTTCTCTCGCGTCATTTTTCATGATGAATGGCTCGTCAATTTTTGCGCGGGGATGCAAATCGGCACAAGGCGCTGACGCCGATGGGCGGGACAACCGTTTGTTGCGAATTATCCCCAAGGGGTCAACCTCGTAGGCCGATGCACATCGCAGCGTCTCGCGACACGGCGAGGTCTCGGCTCCCTCGAGCGGCTTCGCGCGCCTGGATTGCGGGCTCCATCGGCAGGACTGAAAAATGACCGGGCGTCGCGCGGCTAAACGAGAATTCGCTTGCTTCTATTTTCGGGCCGGAACGGGCGGTTGCCTCCCGGCCCATCCCGCCCATCGGGACGCCACCAGCGAGGTCCGCAGTTCGTCAACTCGGGTTGGTCGCCGAGATAACGATTGGGATAAGGGATTGCGCGACTCGCTTCGCCGTATCCGTCCAATAGCTCCTCCTGGCGATGCCCGATCGGCCGCAGCCGCGCAGTTTTTGCTCCCAACCCGCGCCGACGTCGCCCAGCCCGCTGAACCCCTCTGGCCTGAGCGGGCGATCCTGCCTATGTTCACCGCCCCAGAAGGAGCCAGAATTGCCCCCCAACTCCCCCTCCCCCTCCGCGGGCTCGCAGGACTATGTCGGCGACGAACGCAACGACGACGTGCTCATCAGCGTCAACGGCGAACTCGTGCGCCGGCCGGACGCGAAAGTCTCGGTGTTCGATTCCGGCTTCGTGCTCGGCGACGGCGTGTGGGAGGGACTGCGGCTGCGCGAGGGGCGGATCGCGTTCCTCGACAGGCATTTCGACCGGCTGTGGGACGGAGCGAAGATGTTGCGCATCGACATCGGCCTGACGCGCGCCGAACTCGCCAGGCGGCTGTTTGACGTGATCGAGGCCAACGGGATGCGCGAGGGCGTGCATATCCGCCTGATGGTCACGCGCGGGGTCAAGCGCTCGCCCTATCAGGACCCGCGATTGACCATCGGCGGCGCCACCATCGTCATCATTCCGGAATGGAAGCTGCCCAAGCCCGAGATGCTCGCCAAGGGCCTGAACCTCTTCACCGTGCATATCCGCCGCACCGGCCCCGCCGAGCAGGACCAGAGGCTGAATTCGCATTCCAAGCTCAACTGCATCCTCGCCTGCATCCAGGCGATGGAGGCGGGCGCGGACGAGGCGTTGATGCTGGACGACCGCGGCTTCGTGGCGACCTGCAATTCGACGCATTTCTTCATCGTCCGCAAGGGCGAGCTCTGGACCTCGGCCGGCGGCTTCAATCTGGCCGGCATCACGCGCGACGCCGTGCTGCGCGCCGCGCGCCGCGCGGGAATTCCCGCCTGCGAGCGGGACTTCTCGCTGTTCGACGTCTATGGCGCCGACGAGGCGTTCTGCACCGGCACCTTCGCGGGACTGACCCCGGTCGCCAAGGTCGACGGTCGGCCGATCGGCGAATACGCTCGCGCCGCCGACGACGCTTCCGGCCCGATGACGCTCAAGCTGCGCGCGCTCTACAAGGCGTTGGAGGCCGAGGAAGCGCTGGGAAGGATCTGACCGATGACCGCAAGCCAGGCCTTGCCCGTTCGCATCGCCATGTGGTCGGGGCCGCGCAACATTTCGACCGCGATGATGCGCGCCTTCGAGAACCGCGGCGATTGCGCCGTCAGCGACGAACCGTTCTATGCCGCTTATCTCGTCGCGACCGGGCTCGTCCATCCGATGCGGGACGAAGTCGTCGCCTCGCAGCCCACCGACTGGCGCGACGTCGCCGCCGCCTTGACGGGTCCGGCGCCCGGGGGCAAGCCGGTCTGGTATCAGAAGCACATGACCCATCACATGGTCGAGGGCTTCGGCCGCGACTGGATCGAGGCCTGCGTCAACGTCTTCCTGATCCGCGCGCCCGAGGCGGTGCTCGCCTCCTACGCCCGCAAACGCAACGATTTCACGCTCGACGAGATCGGCCTGCCCGCGCAGTTCGATCTCTTCCAGCGCGCCGCGGATCGGCTGGGCCGCGCCCCGCCGGTCGTCGAAGGGCAGGACGTGCTCGCCGATCCCGAGGGCATGCTGAAGGCGCTCTGCCGCGCCTGCGGCGTCCCGTTCGATCCGGCCATGCTGTCCTGGCCGGCGGGCCGGCGGGCGAGCGACGGGGTCTGGGCGCCGGCCTGGTACGAGGCGGTGGAGAAGTCGACCCGCTTCGCGGCGCCGCGAAAGGAGGCCGGATTCGACGATCTCGCCGACCCGCTGAAACCGATCGCGGCGGCCGCCCGGCCGATCTACGAGGCGCTCGCGGCCTTCCGCCTGCGGCCGGACGCCGCGTAGCCGGGCCTTTCAGCTGGGAAAATAAGGTTTGCAAGGCGTTCGCGCGACCCGTTCGCTCTTGACGCGAACCCGGGCGCGTCGCATCAGGGAACGCCGATGCCCTTTTTCGTGCTGCCATTCCCCGTCATCAATCCCATCCTGGTGCAATGGGGTCCTCTGGCGATTCGTTGGTACGCTCTGGCCTATATCGCGGGACTGGTCGCCGGCTGGGCGCTGATCCGCCATATCGTCAGCGACAACAGCTACTGGCGGGGCGCCGAACGGCCCCCGCGCGACAGCATCGACGACCTCCTGGTCTATTGCGCGGTCGGCGTGGTCGTCGGCGGCCGGCTCGGCAATGTGCTGTTCTATGACCCCGGCTTCTACTTCTCTCACCCGGTCGAAATCCTGAAGGTATGGCAAGGCGGCATGGCCTTCCACGGCGGGATGATCGGCGCCTTCATCGGAATCTGGCTGTTCGCGCGGCGCTATCGTACGCCATTCCTCAGCGTGCTCGACCTCGCCTCGCTGGTCGCGCCGATCGGGATCTTCCTCGGGCGGCTCGCCAATTTCATCAAGCCGGAACTCTGGGGCCGGCCGACGGACGCGCCCTGGGCGATGATCTTCCCCGGTTCCGACGGACTGCCTCGGCATCCGAGCCAGATCTACGAGGCCGTTCTCGAGGGCTTGCTGGTGTTCGTCGTCCTCATGGCCGGCGCTCGCGCGGGCTGGTTGCAGCGGCCAGGGCGGATCGCCGGCGGCTTTCGGCGTGCTCTATGGGCTGGCGCGCATCGCATCCGAATTCTTCCGCGATCCCGATCCCCGGCTCGAGGATCTCGGCCATGGCCTGACGATGGGCATGCTGTTGTCGGCGCCGATGATCGCGATCGGGCTCGGCCTGATCTTCTGGAGCTCGCGCGCTGAGGAGGCCAAGGCATGAGCGCGCTCGGCGACGAGATCAAGGCGAAGATCGCGGCGTCCGGGCCGATCAGCGTCGAGCATTTCATGGAGCTTTCGCTCAGCCATCCCGAGCACGGCTATTACATGAACCGCGATCCCTTCGGGGCGGCGGGCGATTTCACCACCGCGCCGGAAATCTCGCAAATGTTCGGCGAACTCATCGGCCTATGGGCGGCGGAAGCCTGGGTGGCGATGGGGCGGCCCAATCCGGTGCGGCTGATCGAACTGGGGCCCGGTCGCGGGACGCTGATGAGCGACGCGCTGCGCGCGGCGCGCATCGTGCCTGATTTCCGCGCTCGCGCTCGACGTGACGCTGGTCGAGACCAGCCCCAAACTCGCTGAGATGCAGCATGACACCCTGCTGACCGCAGGCGTGCCGATCGCCTGGCGCCCGACGCTGCGAGAGGCCCCGGAGGGACCCGCGATCGTGCTCGCCAACGAATTTCTCGACGCCCTGCCGGTGCGCCAATATGTGCGCAGCTCCGGACGCTGGCGCGAGCGGATGGTGAAGCTCGACGGCGCAGGAGAACTCGCATTCGGCGTAGCCCGCGAGGCCGAGCCCTATATTCAGGTCCCGGCCGAGGAAGGCGACGTGCTCGAGGTCAATCCGAGCGCGCATCGTCTGATGTTCGAACTCGCCGGCCGGCTCGCCCGGCAGGGCGGCGTCGCTCTGATCATCGACTACGGACACGCGGCGACGAGCCTCGGCGACACGTTGCAAGCGCTTCGCGAGCATCAGATGGTCGACCCGCTGGTCGATCCCGGCGAGGCCGACATCACCGCCCATGTCGATTTTGCCGCGATGGCGCGTAGCGCCAGCGCGGCGGGCGCGGCGGTCTACGGCCCGATCGACCAGGGCGACTTTCTTCGCACGATCGGCATCGACACGCGCACGCGCGCGCTGGTGGAGCGCTCGCCCGAGCGCGCCGGCGAGTTCGAGAAAGCTCGCGACCGGCTCGCCAGCAAGGCGGAAGGGGGCATGGGCGCGCTGTTCAAGGCGCTGGCGATTTCCAATCGCTCCCTGCCCTGCCCGCCCGGGTTCGAATCCGCCGTGACGGCCGCGGAAGCTCTGCTCAGCGCGCGCGCTCGAGGCGCCCGGGCTGCGGCACGCGTTCTTCACCCGGCGCGGCGGATCTTCGAGCGGCGTCTATGCCTCGCTCAACGGCGGCGTCGGCTCGCGCGACGCGCCCGAGGCGGTCGCCGCGCAATCGCGCGCGCATGGCCGAGGCGCTCGGCGTCGCGCCGAGCGTCTCGCCATTCCCTATCAGGTCCATTCGCCCGACGTGGCGACGATCTCCGCGCCCTGGGCGCCGAAGCGCGGCCGCGTTGCGACGCGCTGGTGACGGCGACGCCGGGGCTCGCGCTCGGCGTCACCGGGGCCGATTGCGGCATGATCCTGTTCGCCGACCCGGAAGCGCGCGTCATCGGCGCCGCCCATGCCGGCTGGAAAGGCGCGTTGACCGGAATCGTCGAAGCCACCGTCGCGGCGATGCGCGCGCTCGGCGCCGTTCCGCGAAACATCCGCGCCGCGCTCGGCCCCTGCATCGCGCAGGCCTCCTACGAGGTGGGCCCCGAATTCGTCGAGGCCTACGCAGCGGCCGATCCCGGGTCGCGGCGCTTTTTTGCGCCGAGCGTCAATCCGACCCGCGCGATGTTCGATCTGCACGGTTATATCGCCGAGCGCGCGGCGCGCGCCGGAATCGACGTCTTCGAAGACTGCGGCCTCGACACTTACGCCGACGAGGCGCGGTTCTTCAGCTATCGGCGCGCCACCCACCGCAAGGAGCCGGATTACGGCCGGCTCGTATCGGCGATCGCCCTCGCCTGAGACCGCGCGGCGCGCAGGATCTCGTCGGAGAGTTCGGGCGCATCGCGCGCCAGGCTGCGCGCAAGCGTGAGGGCGCCGACCATTTCGCAAAAACGCCGGATCGCCGTCGCGCGCGCCTCCGGATCGGGCGAGACGCCGGCGTGAGCCCGCGCGAAGGCGTCGAGATAGGCGGCCAGCCCCTCGGCGTAAGCGGCGCGCACCTGCGCCGACTTCCGGGCGACGTCGCCGGCGAAAGCGACCATCGGACAGGCCGCCGCCGCGGCGTCGCGCGCCGCCGGCGAGACGTAGCGTCGCTGATATTCCTCGAAGGCGCCGGCGCGCGCTTCGGGGCCGGGGGTTTCGGCGATCCTCTCGAGCTTGCCGATCGACGTCTCGAAGATCCGTTCGCAGGCCGCCGCCTCGACGGCTTCCTTCGAGTCGAAATGATTGTAGAAGCCGCCATGCGTCAGCCCGGCCGCGCCCATCAGCTCAGCGACCCCAACGCCGTCGAAACCCTTCTCGCGAAACAGCTTCGCCGCGGCGTCGAGGACGCGATCGTGATTTTCCGCCGCTCTCTCTTTCGTGATGCGCAAGGTTCGGCCCGATCGTATGCTCCGCTTGACAATGATGATGATTATCATCATAAGCGCGCCCATGCAAGCGGCTCGTTATCCCGACCCCGGAGACCGACATGTTGGCTGAAGCGCTCGCCCGGCGGCTCGCGAAGGCCGGGGTCTTTTACGGCTGGGTCGTCGTGGCCGTCGCCTTTCTCGTCAGCGTCACGACGGCGGGGGTCATGGGCCTGCCCGGCGCCTTCATCCTGCCGCTCGGGCGCGAATTCGGCTGGACGCAGGAGCAGATTTCCAGCGCGCTCGCCTTGCGCATCCTTCTCTATGGACTGATGGCGCCGTTCGCCGGCGGCGCTGATCGAGCGTTACGGCCTCAAGCGCATCATCCTGACCGCGCTCATCGTGATCGCCTCGATGCTCGCGCTCAGCGTCCTCATGAGCCAGCTCTGGCAATTGGTGCTGCTGTTCGGCGTCGGGCTCGGCGTCGGCACCGGCATGACCGCGCTGGTGATGTCCGCGATCGTCTCGACGCGCTGGTTCACCGAGCGCCGCGGCCTCGTGATCGGAATGCTGACCGCGAGCAACGCCACCGGCCAGCTCGTCTTCCTGCCGCTCGCGGCCTGGTTGGAGAGCCATTACGGGTGGCGCTCCGCATTGGCTCCCGCGATTGTCGCCATGGGACTCGCAGCCGTTCTTGTGCTGCTGTTCATGGTGGAGCGGCCCTCCGACATCGGCCTCGCGCCCTATGGAGAGACCGCCCGCGCCGCGCCGCCCGCCGAAGGCGCCGCCCCCGCATTCAGCGCGGCGTTCCGCATCTTCGGGGAGGTTTCCGGCAATCCCACATTCTGGATTCTCGCGGCGACGTTTTTCGTCTGCGGGCTCAGCACCAATGGGCTGATCCAGACCCATTTCATCGCGCTCTGCGCCGATTATGGCGTGCCCTCGGTCACCGCAGCCTCGATGCTCGCGATCATCGGCGTCTGCGACTTCTTCGGCACCGTGCTATCCGGCTGGCTTTCGGACCGCTACGACAATCGCGCGCTGCTGTTCGTCTATTACGGTCTGCGCGGACTTTCGCTGCTCTATATCCCGATGTCGTCGTTCTCGATCTACGGACTGTCGCTGTTCTCCGTGTTTTACGGCCTCGACTGGGTCGCGACCGTGCCGCCGACGGTGCGCCTGAGCGCGCAGACCTTCGGGCGCGAGCGCGCCGGCGTCGCCTTCGGCTGGATTTTCGCCTCGCACATGCTCGGCGCCTCGTTCGCCGCATTCTTCGCCGGCTATACCCGCACGGTCTGGCAGACTTATCTGCCTGCGTTCTACCTCGCCGGCGCAGCCTGCCTGATCGCGGCGTCGATCGTCTGGTTGATAGAGCGTCGTCCCGCGCCCGCGCCGTTGCGCGCGCCGGCCTGAATCAGGGTTGATCGCGATTAACCCTCATCCGGGCTCGGCCGCGAACCCCGTTAACTCTGCGCCGAGACGATTCATCCGCAATTGTTGAAAATTCGAACAATCGGGGGCACGAATAGCCTGTCGTCGCCTCGCGGCGTCGCAGGTTTCGCCTTCGTTGCGAGCGCAAGAGGCGAGGCCGCGGGAAGCCAAGACATCTCTATTCACAGCGGCCTGCCATGCGATCCCGCGACCAGGAGCTCAGGCCTGAAGTCCTGAGCGCGCCCGCCCGGCAAAGACGCCGGGCCGGACGGTTATGGATCGGCAATTGGCTCGCGGCGACCGCGCGGCGAAACAGGACCGTGAACCCGCCGGCGTTTGCGATGGCGCGATGGGGCGGCTAGAGAAAGGCGCGAGCGCGGTGAGCAGACGGGAAAGCCCTCAGATCCATGCAGACCTCCGATCCATGAGCGGCTCGAATCCGGACGCCGAGGGCGCCAATTTCCGTCTCGCCATGCGTGAATTCGCCTCCGGCGTCGCCATTGTCGCCTGCGGCGAAGGGGGCGACCGCGCCGGCTGCACCGCGACGGCGGTCGCTTCGCTCTCGGTCTCGCCGCCTTCGCTGATCGTCTGCCTCAGCCTCTCCGCCTCGACGCTGAAGAGGCTGCGGCGCGCCCGCGCTTTCTCCGTCAACGTGCTCGGCGCCGAGCACGCCGAACTGGCGGCGCGTTTCTCCGGGCGCACCGGCTCGGAGGGCGCCGACCGTTTCGATCGCGGCGACTGGGCCCCGCTCGTTACCGGCGCGCCCGTGCTCGCCGACGCGCTCGCCGCCTTGGATTGCCTCGTCGAGGACATCGTGGAGCGACACACGCACGCCATCGTGATCGGCGCCGTCCAGGCCGTGCGAACTGCGGGCGCAAAATCCGCGCTGCTGCACTGGCGCAGCCGCTTCGAGTCGCTGGAATGAGCGAGCCCTCGCGCGCCGCCGCGCCCGTCGCCAGTCCCGCACGCGCATGGCTGCGCGCGCTCGAGACGACCGCGAAGGCGACGAACAACCCGGAGCGCATCCTGCCGCGCGCGGTCGGCGAATGGGCGCGCCGCTATGGCGATGCGCCCGCCCTGATCGGCGATCGCGAAAGCTTCAGCTATCGCGCGCTCGAGGCGCGCATGAACCAATATTCGCGCTGGGCCCTCAGTCTGAGCGTCGCAACCGGCGAGACGGTGGCGCTGATGATGCGCAACCGCCCCGAATATTTCGCGATCTGGCTCGGCCTGACGCAAGTCGGCGCCATCGTTGCGCTGGTGAGCCCCGACCTGCGCGCGCCCGCGCTCGCTCATGCGCTCGAGGTCTCCGGCGCGCGCCGGTTGCTCGTCGCCGAGGATTGCGCCGCAATCGCGGGCGCCGCGGCGAGCGCGCTCGGCGGCGCAATCGCGATACACCGATATGACGATCTCGAACGGACGGTCTGCGCTCTTTCGAGCGATGCGCTCGGACCTGAAGAGCGACGCCAGGTGACGCTTGCCGACCGCGCCTTGCGCATCTTCACCTCGGGCACGACGGGGCTGCCGAAAGCGGCCGAAGTCAGCCACCGCCGCATTATCGGCTGGAGCCATTGGTTCGCGGGGCTCGCCGATCTCAACGCCTCCGACCGGCTCTACGACTGCCTGCCGATGCACCACAGCGTCGGCGGCGTCGTCGCCATCGCCGCGCCGCTCGTCAACGGCGGTTCGGTGGCGATCGCCGAGCGCTTTTCGGCCAGCCGCTTCTGGGACGACGTCGCGCGCTGGGAATGCACCGCCTTCCAGTACATCGGCGAACTCTGCCGCTATCTCGTCGCCGCGCCGCCGAGCGCGGCCGAGCGAACGCACAAGCTTCGCATCGCGATCGGCAATGGTCTGTCCGCCGATGTCTGGCGCGCCTGCCTCGATCGGTTCGGGCCGCTGCCGATCCTGGAGTTCTACGCCTCCACGGAAGGCAATGTCTGGCTCTACAACATCGAGGGGCGCATCGGCTCGATCGGCCGCATCCCGCCCTATCTCGCTCCGCGCGACCCGATCGCGCTGGCCCGCTTCGACGCCGACGCGCAGGCGCCTTGGCGCGGCGAGGACGGCCTCGGCCGGCGCTGCGGGCCCGGCGAGATCGGCGAAGCGCTCGGGCGGATCAGCGAGGACCCTTCCCAACGTTTCGAGGGCTACAGCCAGGAAAGCGAAACAAGCAAGAAGATCCTGCGTGACGTCTTCAAGCCCGGCGATGCCTGGATGCGCACCGGCGATCTGATGCGCCGGGACGGCGACGGCTTTTATTTCTTCGTCGACCGCATCGGCGACACCTTCCGCTGGAAGGGCGAGAATGTCGCCACGCTCGAAGTCGCCAGGGCCTGTCTGGCGCACGGCGAAGTCGAGGACGCCATCGTCTACGGCGTCGCGGTCCCCGGCGCGGACGGGCGGGCGGGCATGGCGCTGTTGAAGACCGCGGGTCCGATCGATCTCGGAGCCTTCGCGCGCGCCGTCGAAATCCTGCCGCGTTACGCCCGCCCGCTGTTCCTGCGCCTGACCCGCGAGATTGCAACGACCGAAACGCACAAACCCAAACGCGCAGCCTATCTCGCCGAGGGATTCGACCCCGCGCGCGTGAGCGACCCGCTTTATGTCTACGATTCCGACGCCGAGCGCTATGTCGCGCTCGACGCCGAGCGCTACGCCGCAATCTCCAGCGGCGCGATGCGGCTGTGAGGCCGTGCGCCCTCTATCCGTTCACCAATCAGACGATCCGTTCAATGCCCCGGCGCCCGATACTGCACGGTCTTCTTTCCCGCCGCGTCCATTTCTTCCGCCGTCAGCAGAACTATGGTCTTCGTGGCGACGGCGCCGCTCTGGTTGACGGCCAGTGACACCGCGGCCGCGCTGACGTTGTCCGGCAAATCGCCGATCACGTAGACATCGACGCCGCCGAACGCGAAGTAGATCGCGTCGAGCTTGCCGCCCATGCCTTCGATGAGCTTTGCGACGGCGGCGCGCCGTCCCGAGCCGCCCTCGCGAGCCAACCCTTTGGTCCCTTCGACCGTGTAATGGCCTTCGATCATGAATTTCGCCATATCAACCTCCCTCGCCATGCCCCTGCCCTCTGTTCTGCCGGCATGGAGGGCATCCAGCATAGTCCTGGCGAACGGCTTAGGACAGGCTTGTTTGGGGTATCGACATCCAAACCTTCATTTGCCGTGCATCAGATAACAGTCTGATATGACGTAATCTATGCGACAGACAAACATATTTGCCATGGGCGATATTCGGTGGGAGACGACGCCGTGCATTGATTGTTTCCTAAGACGGCGCCACAGTAATACTTGGCGCGGCCGCGAGGGGCCGGTCAGCGCCGAACCGTGAATTCCTTCACGACCCCAAACCGGAGGAAACGCCATGCAGACCTATGTCTCGTTTGCGACTTTCACCGATCAAGGCATTCGCGACATCAAGAATACGGCGAAGCGCGCGGAAGCCTTCAAGGCGGCGGCCAAGCATTTCGATTGCACGGTGAAGGAGCTGCTCTACACGCAAGGGCAATACGACGTCGTCGCGATCATCGAAGCGCCCGACGAAGTCTCCGCCAACGCGCTGTCGCTGAGCATCGCCAAACTCGGAAATGTCCGCTCGGTGACCTCGCGGGCCTTCAGCGTGTCCGAGATCAGCAAGATCGTCGAGCGAGTCGCCTGAGCGCGTCCCATCCAACGGCAATCGTCAAGCGGCGGGCCATGGCCCGCCCTTTTTTCATCGGCGCTCAGACGGCATGGCTCCGAAGCGTCGGAAGGATCGCCGCCGACCGAGGGTCGCGCAAATTGGCGCTTTTCATCCATCCGCGCAGGAGCCATATGCTGCGCGCCGGGGCCACATTCGGAGCGCATATGATCGCGCGCAATCAGGAGAAAGTGCGGGTTCGCGAGGTGGGGCCGCGCGACGGGCTGCAAATGGCCAAATCCGTCATGCCGACGGCGGCCAAGCTCGCCTGGATCGGCGCGATGATCTCGGCGGGCGTCGCCGAGCTCGAGGCCGCGAGCTTCGTGCCTGCGGCCGCAATGCCTGAGATGGCCGACGCCGCCGAGGTCGTCGCCGCCGTGCGGGCGCGCCATCCTCAAGTGCGCGTCGTCGCGCTCGCGCCGAATCTGCGCGGGGCGCAAAACGCCGCGGAGGCCGGCGCTCAGGCGATCCTCGTGCCCGTCTCCGCGAGCCAGGCGCACAGCCGCGCCAACGTGCGCCGAAGCCGCGAGGAGCAGGTCGCCGAGGTCGGCCGGATCGTCGCCTTCGCGCGCTCGCTCGGCGCCCGGGCGCCGCGCGTCGAAGCCGGCGTCTCGACGGCCTTCGGCTGCTCGCTGCAAGGCGTCGTGCCGGAGGCCGAGGTCGTCTCGCTCGCCGCCGCCCTTGCCGCGGCCGGCGTAGACAGCGTCGCGCTCGCCGACACTCTGGGCTACGCGACGCCCTCGCATGTCCGCAGACTGGTCCGATCCGTGCGCGCCGAAATCGGCGTCGAGCGCTTCGGCAATCTTCATCTGCACGACACGATGGGGCTCGCCCTGGCCAATGTCCTGGCGGCGCTGGAAGAGGGCGTGCGCGGCTTCGACGGCGCGCTCGGCGGTCTCGGCGGCTGCCCGTTCGCGCCCGGCTCAGTCGGCAACGTTGCAACGGAGGATCTGGTCTACCTCCTCGAGTCCGAAGGGTTCGACACCGGCGTAGACCTCGCCAAACTGATTGCCGCGCGCGCGGCTTTGCAGGCGGGCCTGCCCGGCGAACGCCTGCATGGACGCGTCGCCAAAGCGGGCGTTCCGCGCACCTACCGGTTGACGCTCGCAGGAGACGCGCAGTGACCGACGCCGCCTACCCCGGTCCGCTCGCGGGCGTCCGCGTCATCGAGTTCAGCCATATGGTGATGGGTCCGAGTTGCGGCCTGATGCTCGCCGATCTCGGCGCCGACGTCGTCAAGATCGAGCCGGCGCCGGGCGGCGACAACACCCGCCGGCTGACCGGTCCGGCGCGGGGTTTCTTCGCGGCGTTCAATCGCAACAAACGCTCGCTATGTGTCGACCTGAAGCGCGCCAGACGGCCTTGCGCTGGCGAAGCGATTGATCGCGGGGGCCGATGTCGTGGTCGAGAATTTTCGTCCCGGCGCGATGGACAAGCTCGGCCTCGGCCCGCAGGCGATGTGCGCGCTCAATCCGAGGCTGATCTATTGTTCGTGCAAAGGCTTCCTGGCGGGACCCTATGAGCATCGCGCGGCGCTCGACGAAGTCGTGCAGATGATGGGCGGTCTTGCCTATATGACCGGGGCGCCCGGCCGTCCCTCGCGCGTAGGCGCTTCGATCAACGACATTCTCGGCGGCGTCTACGGCGCCTTCGCCGTGCTCGCCGCGCTGCGCGAGCGCGACGCGACGGGCCGCGGCGGCCCGGTGCAATCGGGCCTGCTCGAGACCAACATGACGCTGGTCGCGCAGCACATGGCCTATGCCGCGGTCGAGGGACGCGATCCCACGCCGTTCGGCGATCCCGACACGCCCAAGCCCTGGCCGCTCTACGACGTGTTCGACAGCGCCGACGAGGGACGTCAGGTGTTCGTCGGCGCGGTCACCGATACGCAATGGCGCACGCTCTGCGCGGCCTTCGACCTGAAGGATCTCAGCCAGGACCCCGCGCTGCAGACGATGCGCGAGCTCGCGGCGGCGCGGCCGCGAATTCGCGCGCGCGTTGCGACGGTCTTCCGCGCGATTCCCCAGGCGGAGTTGATGGCGCGTTGCGAGGCGCTGGGCCTGCCGTATGCGCCCATCGCGCGGCCGAGCGATCTGTTCGACGATCCGCATCTGCTCGCCTCCGGCGGCCTGCTCCCGATAGACATGATGCGCGCGAACCCCGACTGGCGCCCGGCCCGCCCAACGGCCGGCCTTCCCGCGGCGGCGTTCTCGCTGCCCTCGGGCCGGCCCGGCCTGCGCCGCCAGCCGCCGCGGGTCGGCGAACATTCGTTCGAGATCGCGCGCGAGGCGGGCCTCAGCGAGGCCGAGGCGAAAGAGATGCTGCGTACGGGCGCGCTCCTCGCCGGTCCGTAGAGCGATGCGCCCAACCAGCGCTCTCGCCGCCGTCAAATTGTCGCCATGATTCGGGCCGGGTTTCGACGCTCTGGATTCAATTTTTTTTGAGATGCGCGGCTTCGTAACATATGCGACTCTGACACTATCGGAAGTTGCTGAGCAAAGATCAGCGCTTCGTCCGCCGATTCGGCGCGCGCGATGCGGCGCGGGATGGATCGCGAATATCAGATAGGTCTGACATGAAAATCCTTCGACGCTGGCTGCTCCTCGCAGCCCTGCCGGCATTTCTGGTCGGCGCGCCGGCCGCGCGCGCCGACGGCGCCGGCTCCTGGGATGGGACCTGGAGCGGAATGCTCGGCAAGACAAAGCCGTGGCCGATCACCGTGACGATCTCGGATGGCAAGGTCGTCGCCTTCACCGAGAACGGGACGCCGTTCGACGTCGAGTTCAGCAAGGTCACGCCAACCCGCGTGATCTTCGGGGACAAGACGCATTATTCGATGAAGATCGAGAAAACCGGGGATTTCACCGCGGCAGGCAAACTTCACGGCCGTCACGGCGTCCATGTCGCGTCGCTGACCAAGGGCTGAACCGCCTTTGCGCGCGGCTCAGCCCGTCGCCAGCGCTTCGCGCAAATCCTCGCCGATGGCGTCGAGCGCCGCCTGGGCCGCGGGTATGACGCCGCCCAGCCCATAGAAATGATGGATCAGTCCGGCGTGCAAAATGTGCCGGACCGGCACGCCCGCTTGCGCGATGGATTGAGCGAAGCTCTCGCCCTCGTCGCGCAGCGGATCGTATTCGGCGCCGTGGATGCGCGTCGGCGGCAGGCAGGAAAAGTCGCTCTCGCGCCGCGGCGCGATCCGGACATCGTCGGGCGACAGGCCCTCGGCGCGATAATAGTCCCAGTAGCGCTCGAGCGTCGCCTCCTCGATCAGATAGGAACTGGCGAGCGCATGGCGCGACGGCGTGCGCGCGAGCGCGTCGAGCACCGGACAGAGCAGGAAGAGCAGCGCAAGCGGCGCCCGCGCGCGGCGCGCGGCGTAAGCGGCGAGATTGCCGCCGGCGCTGTCGCCGCCGACGCCGAGCCGCGCCGGGTCGATCGCCCAGCGCGCGGGATCGGAAGCGACCGCATCCAGGGCGGCGAGCGCATCCTCGTGCGCGGCGGGAAAGCGCGCCTCCGGCGCCAGCCTGTAATCGATCGCGACGATGCGGCACTTGGCCGCGTCGGCGAGCGTCGCACACAGCGCATCGTGCGTCGCCAGACTGCCCGAGACCCATCCGCCGCCGTGAAAATACACCAGCCCCGGCAATTGCCTGCGGCGCGAGTCCGCGGGCGCATAGGCGCGCGCGGCCAGGCGCCGGTCGGCGAGCGCGATCTCGTCGTCGCGGCGATCGACGCTCGGCGCCGCGGCGGCGAAATCAATCAGGGCGTCGCTGGCGCGCCGGAGGTCTTCGATATCGAGCGTGCGTTCGCGCTCGCGCGACGCGCCAATAAGAGAGAGAAAACGTTTCGCCCGGGGATCGAGGGTCAGGACGCAGGTCTCCTCGAGCCGAAGCGCATTCAGCCGCGCAGGCGCACAATCATGTCCGCGACGGCGTCCAGCGTGGCGAAATTTTCCGGCGTCAGGTCGGCGTCGGGGATCGCGATCGCAAATTCGGCCTCGATCGCCAGCATCAGTTTGACCGCCGCCATCGACGTCAATCCCGCGTTGGGCAGCGAGGCCGCATGCGCTTCGGCGTCGGCCTTGGGAAGGCCGGGGGCGAACGGACGCGCGATGTTCAAAAGCCGAGTGGCGAGATCGATTTGATCGAGCATGACGTGACCGGAATTCCCAAAATTATGCGGTTGTCAGAGAATACAATTTTATACAATCCATCTCGCCCGCCGCGCAATAAGATATTTCCCGAACCGTTAATTCGATCGCATGATTTCCGTGGCCAATTGAATTGCGAATTTACCTAAAAGAATTAACAACGCATCAAGTCTTCTTCAGTATCGACAGTGGAATAGGGGCCATACTCGGGGGCGCTTTCGGCGCTCGGGGCTCGATATGCTTTGAGCTTTCGCCAGGGAACCGCGAGCGCTCGGGAATTCGCAGCGCCGAGCCCTGCCCGCCTGGCCAAACGCCGATTGACGGAGTGAAACTCAGCGATCGCAGCGGTCATTTCGGCGCCGGCAGGCCAGATGGGCCGTTTCGAGACGCGACGGTTGACGTCCAACAAGACCCCGTCGGCGCTCGCGGATCTCTCCGGCCCATGGATCGACCGCGTTCACGCTCGCCGTCCGCCGCGAGGAATATTGTTCGACATGGACTCCGGCGTCAGCCCGATCGGCGGCGAACAGGATTTGGGCGTCTGGAACGGCCATCGCCAATGCGCCTGCTATCATCTGCTGTTGCTGTTCAACCAATTCGGCGATCTGGAGCGCTGCGCGCTCCATCGCGGACGGCGCGCGCACATCCGCTTTAGCGCCGACGCCGGCTTCGCCAATCCCGAGGTCTACGAGTCCCTTGAAGGTTAACGGATCAAATACGCGATCCGGCTTCCCGCCAACCGCGTCTTGCAGGAAGGGATCAGGCATATGCTCAAGCGCCCCGTCGGCCGCCCCTCGAACGAAATGCGAAGTTCTCCGGCCAAATTCACGCATCGCGAGGGAAGCTGGGCAAAGCCCCGCCGCGTCGTCGCCGGGGTGGAATGGCGCCTGGGCGAACTTTATCCGCGCGCCGGCTTCATCGTCGCAACATGACGAGACAGGCCGAGACTGTCGTCGGCCTCTACAACACGCGCGGCGCGTTCGAGCAACGGATCAAGGAGGGCAAGGGCGCAGTCAAATGGACGCGGCTCTCCGGCCGCGCATTCGCCGCCGACGCCGTCCGCCGTCAGCGTCATCCGCTCGCGCATGATCTCGGCACTTTCCTGCTCACGATGGCGACGCGCGCGCCAACCGAGGACTGGTCGCCGGCGCGCCTCAAACAGAGGCTGATCAACCTCGCGCGAAAGGGGTCAGCCACGGCCGCTGCGTCGCTCTCAAGATGGCCGAGGCTGCAATCGCGAGCAGCCTCTTGGCCGACGTCTTGCGGTTGATCGCCGAACTGCGGCCGCCGCCGCTCAAGTCGGCAGCATGAGGCGCTCGACGTCGCGCGTTCGACAAAACCCACGCGAGACCTGTGTCTTGGCCGGGGAAGATTCGGCCGTCCGAACGCCTGATGCGACTGCGGCGGGGCTCGGCGCGATTGCAGGCGAGCCGGCGGCGGTCAAGCTCGAGGAACGCCCTTGTCAGGGACCCAAAACGGTCGCAAAACGCGTGTGAACCGACCGCTGTCGGGCCGATGCCGGAATGAGGAGACGACACGTTGAAGAGTTTGACAAGGGCCCTGGCGACGCTGACCCTGTTCGCCGCCGTTCTGGGACGACCGGAGGCGCGCGCGCAGGGGCCCGACGTTCCCCTGCCCCCATTCTATCAACAGGCCTCGGAGCTGAAGCCCCAGGGCCGGCTAGGTCAGGTTCTGAGGCGGGAGCGGATCGCCACCTCGATCCCCGGCGCCGAGGCTTGGCGCGTCGCCTATGTGTCCTCCGACGCGCTGTCCCGCAAGACATTGGTGACCGGGCTGGTGATCGCGCCCAAGGGTCCGGCGCCCAAGGGCGGGCGGCCGATCGTCGCCTGGGCGCATGGCACGACCGGCACCGCGCAGAATTGCGGGCCCTCGCAGGTGATTGATCCGGCGCGGGAGCTGAACCAATATCACCTCATCGGAGGCAATTCCTGGACCGACTACGGCGTGCCAGGGGTCGAAGCCCTGATCAAACTGGGCTATGTCGTAGTCGCCACGGACTATCAGGGTCTGGGCGGCGGCGGCGGAGCGCATCAATATGTGGTCTCCACAACCCAGGCCCGCGACACGATCGACTCCATCCGCGCGGTCGGCGCCCTGGGCCTGGCGGGAAGCAACAAGCGCGCCGTGATTTATGGTTGGTCGCAGGGCGGCGGAACGACGCTGGCGGCAGCGGCCTCGGGCGATTATCTCGCCGCCAAGGGCACCGTCTATGACGGCGTCGAAATGGTGGGTTTCGTCGCGCTGGCGCCGCAAAGCGTCGCAGCGATGGCGCCGCCCATCGCCGACGCCGACAAGGCGTTCGACTCGCTGTTGGCCCCGTTCACCAGCGACGTCGGCAACTTCACCCATCTGGCGATGACGCTGTGGGCCAATGCGATAACGTTTCCGAATTTGAAGCTGACCGATGTCTTCACCGAGGACGGCGCCAAGGCGATGAATGAGATTTTGCTCGCCAAATGCGTCCATGCCGCCGGCGACACGATCTCCTACAATTTCGGCGAGTCCTACAAGACGCTGTTGCGCGACCACCCTGTCAATGCCGCCGGCTGGGTCAAGGCGCTGGTAGACGGAAGCGGCCCGCTCACCAAACCGATCGCTCCCGTGATCATTTACTGGGGCACGAAGGATGTCGTGAACCCGCCGGTCATGGGCCAGTTGTATCGCGAGAAAATCTGCCAGATTGGCGGGAATGTCGCGCGCGTGCAGTTGGCGGGCGAGCAGACCCATTTTTCGACCCCGGTCGTTTCCCAGCCGCTGTTTGTGCCTTGGATAAAGGACCGATTTGACGGCAAGCCTGCGCCCGATGGTTGCTCGACAGGCAATAACTGATCCCCTCTGAGAGGAAGGGGCCGCCGATCTTCCGACGCAAGTCCGGGAAGACCAAAGCGGCCCCTGATTTTCGTCGGCGATGCAGGGAGCGTCTGCTTCCTCGCGCGGCGCTTTCTTCTTCGCGGCCTGCAAGTCCGCCTGTCCTGTGGCGATTGACACGGGAGCGACCTGCGCCTTGTTGAATTCGACTTGCTCGCATCGTCCGTCGACAAAGACGGCGCACAGTAATGGGCGTGTTCGATCTTGTCATCGGCCAGACCCAGAGCCGCTCGGATCCCGTGTCCCGGATCCACATATTCCAGCGAGGTTTCGAAATCTTCCACCATACGTCGCAGCAGGCCAAATCTCGCCGGGTCCGCGGCGGGATTTTCCGCATAGAGGTAGAAACTGTCCAAGGCGACCTCGAGTCTGAGCGAGCCCGCCAGACGACGAACGCCAGCGCGATGAAGGCGGGCAGGAGGACAATCCTTGGGCCGCTTCCCCTCGTCGAAACGACGGGCAGCAACAACGACATAACCTTGTAACTACTTCAACGGCGAAACTGACCGCCGCCGACGTCGCCTATCCTTTGGCGCGGCGCTTCAAAACCTCGCCATCGCCGCGCCGACCTTGCGCATGAACGCCTGCCGTTGCTCGAGCGTGACGACGTTGAGGTGATAGAGCGCGTGATATTCCACCTTCGCGCCGCGCGCCGCGAACCATTTGACGTAGCGCTTGACGATCTTGCGCGGCGGGTCGCCCATGTAGAGAGCGGTCAGGCGCGGACGGCCGTAGGTCACGACGCCGGCGATTTTCCTGATATTGCCAAGCATCGGCTGGACCTTGGCGGGATTGGAGATGTCGAAGGCGACGCCGGGCATGAACAAGCGATCGAAGAACCCCTTCAGCATCGCCGGCAACCCAAAGCACCAGGTCGGGAATTGAATGACGAGCGCGTCCGCCGCCTGCAGGCGCGCGATCAGAGGCTCCAGCCCGACCTGATTGCGGCTCTCGTCGTGATAGTGCCGGCGCCCTTCCTCGCTCAGCACGGGGTTGAATCCCTCGGCGTAGAGATCGAGCAGATCGACCTCATGGCCCGCGCGTTGCAGCCCCTGCAGGGCTTCGACGCGGATCGCGGCGTGGAAGCTCTCGGGCAGCGGATGGCAATAGACGATAGAGCACCTTCACGGGCGCAGCCGGGACATAGCTGCGCATCTTGCCGGGATTGAGCAGCCCGTAGCGGATCGACCTCGGCCTTGAAGCCGAGCTGGTCGGCGTCGGCGCGCTTGTGGCGGCTGCCGTCCTCCAGCGTGAACGACATGCGGGTTGGCGACGATCACGCCGTGTCGCTCATAAAGCGCGACGATCTCGAACGATGCGCTCGCGGCTCGTGAAGCGCACCACCGGCAGCGCGCTCGCCGTGACCCGGCCGCCGAAGCGGATGAATTCGAGATGATGCCAGACCTCGTCGCCAAACAGGGCGCACATCTCGGCGACGCTATCGAGCAGGCGGTCGTGCGGAAACAGGCATTGCTGATAGGTCACGCCGCGATCGGACTTGAGCACCTGCAGCGTCGTATGGTTCCAGGTATATTCGTACGATCGGCGTCTGCGCCCGGGCTCTCGTCGAACGGCGCCTCATGCACGATCTGGCCCGCCGAACCGAGCAGCGCCTTGAAACTCTCCAGCGAAGGCCGGGCGATCATCGCGATGCAGCAGGCTCTTGCCCCTCGGGGCAGACATCCGCGAATGGCCCGAAATAGGACGGCAGCGGCCACGTGATCGGCGTCAGCAGCTTCTTGACGATGCCGTCCGCGAGCGCAGCGCTGAGCCCGAATGCGCAGGCGCCCGCGAAGTCGTCGAACGCGAGCGCAATGTCGACCCAGTCCTGCAACGGCGCCAGCGGCATCTCGAGCGCGGTGATGATCCCGGTCGTCCCGTAGGCGCGGTTGACCTTCTGCGCCGCGTCGCCGCGCAATTCGATCGACGCGCGGCGTCGCCTCGAGCGTGACACCCGCGCGCGCATGAATGTTGCCGGGCTCGCGCAGGCCGCCCCAGGTCACCGACCCGACGCCGCCCGAACCGCCCGCGACGAAGCCGCCGATCGTCGCGGTGCGCTTGGTCGAGGGATGCAGCCGCAATTCCTGCCCGAGGGGGCGAAGCTCGGCGTCGATCGCATGCATGCGCGCGCCGGGCTGCATGCGGATCCGTCCCGGCTCGATCCATTCGGTCGCGGCCATCTCGCTCATGTCGAGCAGCACGCCGCCCGCGAGCGGCACCGCCTGGCCGTAATTGCCGGTGCCGGCGCCGCGCGGCGTCACCGGCACGCGATGGCGCGCGGCCGCCGCGGCGACGCGCATCACGTCCGCCTCGTTGCGCGGCGTCACGACGACGTCCGCGCGCTTGCTTTCGAGCTCGGCCGACAGCACCTGCGAGTACCAGAAATAATCGCGCGAGCGGCGCCGAACCAGCGACGGCTCCGTACTGAACGGCACGTCGCCGATCTCCTCGATCAGCGCGGCGAGCCGGTCGGCCGTCTGCGTCTCGGCCACGCTCACCGCGGGACCTCCGTCTCGCCGTGGTCGTGCAGAAGTTTGCTGAGCCGCGTGCGCATGAGCATGCCGGGGCGGTCCGAGGGCATGTGCATTTCGATCTTGCGGCTCATGTCGACGATCGCATCGGGATCGGTCGATTCCAAGATGACGCGATCCTCCTCGATGATGACGCGGTCCCAGGCCCTGAGCTCCTCGGTCGAACAATCCTCCTCGCGGTCGTTGCGGAACAGGATCTGGACGAGCTGGATCGAACCGTCGTCGATCGGCGTCGCCGAGTTGAAGATGATGTGGCGAAGGCCGGAGGGATATTCCATGTCCATCGTGCGGCAGAACGGCATGAACCAGGCGTTGCGCATCTTGCGCTTCGTCCAGGGCTCGCTCGTGCCGGTGACGCGGGCGGCCATCGGCGGGTTTCTCACCGCCACGATCGTCTCGGCGACGAACCCGTAGTCGGTCTCCGTGATCTCGTATTTCTCCGGCTTGGGCTGATTGATGTCCCCGAACGTGCCCTTGTGCACGAAAGCGAAATGCGCATTGTCGAACGAGTTCTCCATCATGCGCAGCGCCGAACAGTTCCAACGGTCGTCGAACTGATGGATGCGGCGGAACTTGGGATCGCGTTCCTGCGGCATGTCGGGAATGTCGAGCAGCGGCTCGCCGAGACAGACCCAGACATAGCCGTATCGCTCCTTGGCCCGGAACGATTTGGCGCGCGCGTCCGGAACCGCCTGCTCGAACGGGAACTGGGGAATGTTCACCAGCTTGCCGTCGCGGTCGTATTCCCAGCCGTGATAACCGCACACGATGTTGCCGCCCTTGATCCAGCCCTTGGAGAGCTTGGCCGTGCGGTGGCAGCAACGGTCCTCCAGCGCGGCCGGCGCGCCGTCGGCGCCGAGAAACAAGACGATGTCCTGCCCCAGCAGGCGGAACGGCTGCGGGCCGTCGGCGAGCTTGCCGGTGGGCAGGGTCGCGTACCAGAAGTCGCGCAGGACCTTCTGTCGCGTGTTCAACATGGCGGGGCCTCCTCGATTGCGTCGCCGTCCGCGGCCGAAAGCGGCGCAGCGAAAATCATGCCAAGCCAGGGAAGCATGGCGTAACCGGGCGGGGCAAGCCGGCCGGTCGGGAAGGCGGTTTCGGCCCGGCGGGACAATCCTGCCGAAGAATCCGCGAGCCCGCGGCGTGAAATCGGCGTCGCGCGCCCAAATTCCGGGCGCCGTATAAACAGCCGTCGAGGACTGCGCCGCGGGGCCGAAGCCATCGGCGCGATCAATGCCGCGCCGCCAGGTCCTGGGCGCGGCGATAGGCCGCCTCGACGCGCGGGGTCGGGCGGATGGCCCGGCGCTCGGCGAGCAGCGCGCGCATCAAGTGGTATTGACCCGAACGCTCCGCCGCGGCGATCAGGGTCTGGGGGATCAGGTCGCGCTGCGCATGGCTGCCGCCGATTCGAACCGCCTGATGGCGGACCGGCGCAATCGCGCCTATGGCCCCGGCGTAGTCGCCCTCGGCGAAGGCGAGCAGGCCCTCGATCAGCCGGCGGCCGACCGCCGCCATGGTCGCGTGATTGTCGCCGACGCCCTGGCGCGCATAATCGTCGAGCGATCGCCGCAGCCGAACGACGTCGTCGACCTTGCTCGAGCGCGCCGCCGCGAGCGCGAGATGCAGATCGTTGAAGGCGAGCACGTGATCGTCGACATGCGCCATCCAGGCGCGCGCCACCGGGTCCCAGCGATCGCCGACGTCTATGCCGGAAAGCTCGAGCCGCCAAAGCAAGGCGGCGGCGTCTACGCGGTCGAGCGTCGCGTCGTCGGCGAGTTTGGGCGCGGCGTAACGGTCGTAATCGGCGAGAACCTCTTCGTAGCGCCCTTGCTCGATCAGGAAGACGCCGAGGTGCCAGCCATTGTGCCCCGCCATGAAATGGGCGTGGCGCCAATGAGGTCGCGAGGCCTTCAGGAAGGCGATACCCTCGTCCTGGCGGCAATCGGTCTCCAGGACATGCGCGAGCGCGTGCACGGCCCAGGCGTCGGCGGGATTGCGCGCGATCGCCTCGCGGCCCAGCGCCTCGGCGCGCCTGAGGTCGCCGGCCTCCTCGAACCCGAAAGCATTCAGGCCCAGGACGAAACCGTACAGCGGATTGTCCGGGTCCCAGGTCGGCGTGACGCGCGCAACCGAGTTGCGAATCGCGTTCGACATGCCGAGAAAGAAATAGGCGTCCTGCACGAGGCGCAGCGCGAGCGCGTCGGTGGGCCAGTCGACGAGAATGTCCTCCCAGCGATCGGCGGCCTCGAAATTGCGGCCCGCGGCCCAGGCTTCGGCGGCGGCGAGATGCTTGCGTTCGCGCGCCGTGGCGCCGCCGATCGCCGCGCGCGCGGCGGCAAGCGCATTCGTCACCTCGGGTCGATCGGAGCGAAATCCGCCGACCATGTAGAGCGCCGCGATGGCGACGGCGCCGAGGGCGAAGGCGGGGTCCTTCGCAAGGGCGCCTGCGAGATGGCCGACGGGATCGCCAGTCAGCCCGTAATAATCGGCCAGGGCGCGATCGAACGCCTCGGCCGAAGCGGCGGAGCCGGTCAGCGGCAGGCCTTGCTGGTCCTTGATCATCTGGCCGGTCTCCGGGCGACGGATGAGCCGCGCGCAGCATCGCATGCGGGGCGGCGCCTGCCAATTCCCCCGGGCGCTTCGGGCGGTCAGGCCGTCGAGCCGGCGTCGACGGTGAGCACGGTTCCGGTGACGTTGCGGCCGCTCTCGCCCATGAGATAGGCGACCGCCGCGGCGACATCGCTGGGATCGGCCAGCCGCTTGAGCGGACTGCGCGCGACAACGCGCTGGCGGCCCTCTTCGCCGAGGCCCTGGGTCAATTCGGTGTCGATGAATCCGGGCGCGATGGCGTTGACCGTCACGCCGACGCGTCCGACTTCGCGCGCGAGCGACTTGGTGAAGCCGACCAGCGAAGCCTTGGTGGCCGCATAGACCGAGAGCGCGTTGAAGCCTGTGGAGGCGATGATCGAGGACATGTTGATCACGCGCCCGCGCCCGTCCGCCATCATGCCGCGCACGACATATTTGCTCATCACGATCGGCGAGAGCGTGTTGAGGCGGATCAGCGCCTCGATGTCGACGTCCTTCATATTGGCGAGCAGACCTTCCGTGCCCAGGCCCGCATTGTTGACGAGCCCGTAGATCGGTCCGATTTCCGCCCTGAGCGCGCGGACGAATGGCGGGATCGCCGCGATTTCGCTGAGGTCGAGCGCGCGGAATGCCAGCGAACCCGTTGCGCGCGCGCTCGCCGCCGCGATCGCCTGGCTCAGCGCTTCGCTCTCGCGGCGCGCGACCGCGATCACGCGATAACCCTCGCCCGCGAGACGTTCTGCGATCGCAAGGCCGAGGCCGCGGCTCGCGCCGGTGACGATCACGCTATCCATGGCGCAGCAGCTTTCCCCCGTCGGTCATCGGCAGATCGGCGACGAAGCGAAGCCGCGCGGGCGTCATATAGGCGGGCAGCCGGGCGCGGCAGGCCGCCAGGATTTCCTGCTCGAGACCGCTCCCTGCGCTGGCGTCCTCGCGCAGCACGACGTCGGCCATGACGAGCGACCCGGTGATCGGGTTCTTGCGGGCGAACACGCGGCTGGCGCGCACCGCCTGGTGAGCGTTGATCGCCGCCTCGACTTCCTCCGGATGCACCTTGGCGCCGCCGACATTTATGATTCCGCCGCGACGTCCGACGAACACGAAGCGATCGCCGCGCCGCTCGAGCATGTCGCCGGTGTCGACGAAGCCATCGGCGTCGGCCAGCGCCGGCGCGCCGGCGCCGAGGAAGCGCAGCGCGCGACGATCCGAGCGCACATGCAGCGCGCCGTCGACGACGCGCATGCGAACCGGCCCGTCGCGGTCGAGCAGAGACGCGGGAAAGCCCGCCCGGCCGTCGTCGACCGTGAACGCGACGCCCGCCTCGGTCGAGGCGTAGGCGTGCTCGACGCGCGCTCGCGGATACAACGCCCGCAGCGCCTGCAGGACGGCGTCGTCGGCGATCTCGCCGGAGAGCCTGACATAATCGGGATCGATGCTGCCGCGCCTGGGCGGACATCAGCACCTTGCGCCAATGCGAAGGCGTGCCCGAGACATGCGTGACGCCGGCTTCGCCCAGCCGCGTCAGGAAGGCGTCGAGCGCTTCCCCGTCGCCGTTGAGTTGCAGCGAACCTTTGCCGGCCAGAGCGCGCAGGAAGATCTGCAACCCGCCATAGCGGCGGATGTCGTAGAAGGTCGCCCACTGCTGCAAGGGCGCCTCGGATATCGCGCCCATCAGCGTGCCGAGAGTATGAACGACCAGCTTGGGCGGCCCGGAGGTGCCCGAGGTCGGCAAGATCCATTCCGTCTGATATCGCGCTGCGCGCGGCGCTTCCAGCGGCCGCATGGGAAGTTGGCAGCGCGCAGCGAATTCGATTTCGATCGGCGGCTCCTCGCGGTCGTGCGCTATGGCGTCGGCCTCGGCGTCGCGCACGACGCTCGCCAACACGTCCGTCTGCCAGCCGGGCGGGCAGAGCACGATGCGCCGCGCAATTCCGTCGAGGTCGATCAGCGCGGCGGCGGCGAGCGCCATATCGCGCACGAACAGCACGACCGAGCGGCCTCGCAGCCGCTCGAGACTGTCGCTGAGGCTCGAATGCGTGGCGAAATCCTCGAGCCGGAGCCGATGGTCGCGCGTTGCGACGACGCGGCCGCGACCCGCGCCACGCTCGAGGAAACGAGAAAGATGCAAAAGTTCAGACAAGCGCTTTTTCGTAGAACGTTATGAGTTCGCCCAAGGTCGAGGGAAACTTGACGTCGTCGCCGGCCGAGAACGGGTCGCAGCCGGTGAGATCCTCGAGCCGGGAGACAAGGATAGCGAAGCAAAGCGAATCCAGGCCGGAATCAAGCAGAGGCAGATCGTCGGTCAAGGGCGCGAGCGTGCGCTCCTGTTGTACGGCAATCTGCTGGATTTCGTTAAGAATCGTCAACCGTGTCGACATGTATGCTATCCCTCACTTGAACGTTGCGCTATTCTGACCTAAAATGTTTTTTGGCGCCAGTGCTGCCCGCTAAGAGGCGATCCAAAAAGCAAGAATTCATGAGCAAGGGCTTGTCGGGGTCAGGCGTTTGAACATCGGGCGGATCATGGCGATTTGTAATGAATGCGGCGACGGTTCTTGCGTAGCGCTCGAAATCGGGCATCAAGTCTCGATTTGGGCTGGTCCACGCCGAGCTCCGTTCAACGATCCATCGCTTCGGCAAGACCACGAGGCGATGAAAATCGCAGGGCCGGACGATCTCCAGGGTCGAACGTTCCTTCGCGGCGATTGTCTCTGCCATTTTCAGACCCTGATATCCGGCGTCGGCAAAAATACGATCGATGAAAGGAAAGTGACTGCGCGGCTGCTGCAACAGATGGCGCGTTCCGTCGCGGTCTTGAATATCGGCTGGCAGAACACGCACGCCGAGCAGGAGGTCGAGGGTGTCGACAAGGACGTGGCGCTTGCGGCCCGTGACCTTCTTGCCCGCATCGAATCCCTGCGGGTCGAGCGCGGCGCCCCTTTCTTTGAGCGCCTTCGCACTCTGCAAGTCGATGTTCGCCGGCTTCGGGTTCGTCTCACGCCCTGCGGACTCGCGGGTCGCGACATACTCTGGTTGAACACCTCATTTTGAAAAATTAATGATCTGATTGGAGTTCCAACGAAACTCGAGACGGCGGGGCCGCGACGCGGCGGGCGACCGCGGCGTCTCGGTGGAGTTTGTCGCATTGATACGAATCACAAGAGATTCATTTGAATCAAAAAACTTCGAGACGGACACTTAGCGCGCTAGCGGCGCGATGGCATAACTCGTGCTCACAATAATCTTTACGTTTCATTTAGTTAAAAGCCGTTTTAACTTGGGACAGTGGGCCGCGACAATGCCTTCGACTCGACCCAATTTCTTCATAATCGGTGCCCCGAAATGTGGCACAACGTCGATGGCCCAGTGGCTTGGATCCCACCCGGAAATATTCATGTCCCCAGTGAAGGAACCGCACTTCTTTAACGCGGATGACAAGCAATTAATTTCAACCCTTGAAAGGTATGAAGAGTTATTTCTAGAGGCCAGTGAGCGTCACATCGCGGTCGGTGAAGCTTCAGTTTGGTACCTCTCCTCGGCTCTGGCTATTCCAAACATTCTACGTTACCAGCCAGCCGCGCGTTTCATCGTGATGCTACGTAATCCCCTGGAGATGGCTCCGGCGCTTCATATGGAAACAGTATTTTCGGGTCATGAGAACATACTGGATTTTCTGGAGGCTTGGAAACAGCAGGAGCGACGTCGCCGCGGAGGGCCACTGCCCGCACCCGATTGGGTGCGCCGCGCCTTCTCATATGGGGATATTTGCTCTTTGGGGGCCCAATATAAGCAATTACTATCCCTAGTCCCGGAAGATCGCGTTTTGACCGTATTGCTTGAGGATCTCGTAGATGATCCGCGAACTCAATACGTGCGCACCTTGAAATTCCTCGGCTTGCATTACGACGGCCGTCTGGAATTCCCGAATTATAATAAGTCAAAGCTTTATCGTTGGCCTTGGCTCCAACAGCTTCTATTTCCTCTTGGGCTATTGAAGCGGCGATTAGGGATCGAGCGGAGCTTTCACATCGCGAGTAAAATTTCCAGGATCAATCTTGTTGAGGGAGTACGGCATCCGCTGACGCCGGACACCAAAGCCCTGCTACGCGACTATTTCAGAGAAGACGTTGCGCTCCTGGGCGGACTTCTGCATAGAGATCTCGGCCATTGGCTCGATGAGAAACGCGGCGTCGTAACCGTCCGCTCAGGGGTGACCCGCCAAGCGTCGCTTTGGGCTCGGCAGTAGTACCGACGATTTTTACCTCGCGCCGCTCCATTTGCCAACGCGCGAGAGGTCCTTTGGACCTATATTTTGTGCGAAATTTTCGTACTCGATGATTCGATGAAGTCGGGCTAGACCATTTCGAATGTCCATCGTGACGAGGCCTTTTCCGCCGCTCTGTCACGAAGACGTATCAACGCAATTTTCTGCCTTGCTGAATTAATCAATGGAAGATTTCACACCCGAAACCCCGAAGCCCAACGTCCAATGTCGCGAGATCGCCGATTTCGATTTGGACGGCGTGGTGGATTGTTTAGCGCGCAATTTTCGTCGTCGCAGCCGCATGTATTGGAGCCAAGGCTTAGCGGTGATTAGTGGACTTCCACGTATGGAAGGCTTCCCACGGTATGGATGGCTGTTAGAAAACGACGGCCGCGTTGTCGGCGTCCTGTTGCAAATATTCACGAATTTAGGCGAGCCACAGAGAGCCGAATGTGCGGTGCAACCTCTCGAGTTGGTGCGTCGACTAAAGCTATCGGGGTTCCGCCATCCTTCTTCATCGTCGAGCGGTCCAAAACAAGTCTGCCACTTACACCAACATTTCGCCGGCTCCTCACACGCGCAAGATGATCGAGGCGTTGGGCTTTCATCGCTATGCAGACGGCTTGATGATCGCAATACCGCTGGTTCGTTGCGGCGCTAGAAATACGCGCATTGTTAACTATTTCGCTGATGCGCCGGAAGCTGCTGGATTGACGCCGTTCGAAAACCGGTATTGGCCGACCACAAGGCGCTTGGCCAAATCGCCTTAATAGGAGTACGCGAAGGCGCCGTTCGCCATTTGTTATCCAGCGGCGCGCGCTAGTTAAGGGCATGGTGCCTTGCGCACAGGTTCTCTACTGCCGTTCTGAAAGCGACCTCGTCGCTTACTCCCAGGCGCTTGGACGCTACTGCGGACGACACGGACGGTTCCTACTTGCGCTAAGCGCCAACGGCAGTGTTAATGGTCTGGTGGGAAAGTATTTCGCCGGTCGACAATTCCTCGGTATTTCTCCGGGCCGAACCCGCCGCAAATTGCTGACCTTGCTCTACACGGAACTCGTCATGTTTGGGGGCCATAATATAGTTTTCGTTCGGGCGCTCCGTTGAACCCAAGTTTTGCAGTGACGCCCTGTTTTCCTCCATGAGAAGCCAATGTCACATCCGAATAGAACAACCTATCCATAAAGCGATCGAGTTACTCTGTGGGGGATGGTACTTATCGTTGTGATTATGATGAGGAGGCCGGTGGTTCGGTCTCCAGGGCCCGTAAAAAGCACGACGTCAGCAATGCCACGTTCTGGAAAATGCCTCCTAAATCGGGCTGCGCCAGGGGAAATAATTGGGCCCTATATATATAAACTTTGCACCCCCGCACGCGACACCGACATGGGCGGCAGCGCAGTTAGTCTTACTGGTCGCGCCGCTCGAACAACTCGTTTTCGCTTTTGCCGGACACTCGCGTCGGTATGGTCGGAAAAATTTAAGCTCGCCAGAACGCAATCGCACGG
>CAWEID010000032.1:0-93461 GCA_963809055.1 uncultured Pseudomonadota bacterium
AAGCCTGCCGAAACAATCGCGACTCATGGCGAGCCGATTGAGGTTTCGCTCGACGCGCGGTTCCTATATGGCGCGCCTGCGAGCGGCCTCGACGTGACCGGCGCGATCCGGTTGCAGGCGATCGCAGGCGCCGAAATCCCGGGCTATCCCGGCTTCGTCGGCGGGCTCGCCGACGACGAATTCACGGCCGTGGAAAACCAGTTCGGCGAAAAGATTCAGACCCACTCGAAAGGACACGCCGATCTCTCGATCGACCTGCCCGACGCCGACGCCGCCAAGCCGCTGGAAGCCAAGATCATCGTCGACGTCGCGGAGTCGGGCGGGCGCACGGTCGAGCGCGTCGTCACGCTGCCGGTGCGCGCCAAGGGGCGACGATCGGCGTCAAGAAGGACTTCGACGAGAGCCTCGCCGAGGGCGACATTGCGAATTTTGAAGCTATCGTCGTCGGCGCCGATGGCGCGCGAATTCCCGCGCAGGGGCGTGAGCTGGTCGCTCTATCTGCTCAGCAACGATTATCAATGGTATCAGACCGACGGACGATGGAGCTACGAGCCGGTCAAGTCGTCGCGCGCATTGCCGACGGGCTCCGTCGACATCGCCGCCGACGCGCCCGCAAAGATCGCCGCCCAGGTCAAATGGGGCCGCCATCGCCTCGACGTCAAATCGCCCGACGGCGAGTTGACCAGCGTGACCTTCGATGTCGGCTGGTCCGGGACCGCCAGCGCGGACACGCCCGACAACGCCGTTGTGACGCTCGACAAGGCCAATTACGCCCCGGGCGAGGAGGCCAAGCTGCGCATCGCAGCCCCCGCGGCGGGCAAGGCGACCATCGCGCTCGTCGGCGACAAGCTCGAGCGCTCATCGACGTCGACCTCAAGGAGGGCGACAACGTCGTGCCGTTCGAGGTCGGCGCCGACTGGGGGCCCGGCGGCTATGCGGTCGCGATCACGCATCGCCCGCTCGACGTGAAGTCCAGACGAATGCCGGCCGAGCGATCGGGCTGGCCTGGTTCAGCATCGACGCCAATGCGCGTAAGCTGGATATAGCGATCGGCGCGCCCGAGAAGACGCGTCCGCGCGAGCCGTTGAAACTGCCGATCAAGCTCGGTGGTCTCGCGCCCGGCGAAGAGGCCGAAGTGACGCTTGCCGCGGTCGACGTCGGCATCCTCAACCTGACCCAGTTCAAGACCCCGGATCCTGCCGGCTATTTCTTTGGACAGCGCAAGCTCGCGATCGAAATTCGCGACGTCTACGGCTTGCTGATCGACGGCATGGAAGGCGTCGCCGGCGCGTTCCAAACCGGCGGCGACAACGGCGGCAATCTTGAGGGCAACCTGCCCACCCAGCCGCCGCTCGCGCTATTCTCGGGCGTCGTCAAGGTGGCGTCGCGGGACCGCCGAGGTCGCCTTCGACATCCCGACCTTCAACGGGTCCGTGCGCTTGATGGCGATCGCCTGGTCGAAGAGCAAGGTCGGCTCGGCGGAGGCCAGTGTAATCGTGCGCGATCCCGTCGTCGTCAGCGTTACGTTGCCCCGCTTTCTCAATCTGGGCGACCGCTCGCAGGTGCATGTCGACATCGACAATGTCGAAGGCGGCGCCGGCGACTACAGGCTCGATCTCGACATCCATGGCCCGCTCGCCGCCGATGCGGACACTTTGAGTCAGACGGTGCGCCTGAATGCGCATCAGCGCCTCTCTGTCACGATGCCGATCCGCGCGACCAGCGTCGGGACCGCCGGGCTCGACCTCGCGACTTCGGGGCCCGGCTTTTCGGCGACGCAGCGCTTCGCGCTCGGCATTGAGCGGGCGCGTCGACATTTTCAAACGAACCCTGCAGCCGCTCGATGCGGGGGCGAGCGTAACCATTGCCGACAGCCTGATCGCGGACTACGTGCCCGGCACCGGCGCGGTGTCGGTCGCCGTCTCGCCATTTGGCGCGCTCGACGCGCCGGCGCTGCTGCAATCGCTGGAGCGTTATCCCTACGGATGTTCAGAACAGACGGTCAGCCGCGCAATGCCGCTGCTCTACGCCAACAGGCTCGCCTCGATCGAACATCTGGCGATCGATCCCGATCTCGACGGGCGAGTTCGCGAGGCTATCGACAAGGAGATGAGCCGGCAAAGCTCCAACGGCGCCTTCGGGCTGTGGGCGGCCGACGCGGACAGCGACGATCTCTGGCTCGACGCCTTCGTGAGCGACTTCCTGACGCGAGCGCGCGAACGCGGGTTCGTCGTGCCGGCGCAGGGCTTCGATTCCGCGCTCGATCACCTGCGCAATTTGGCGCTGAATGCAAACGATCCCGGCGAGGGCGCCGGGGAGCCGCTCGCTTACGCGCTCTACGTGCTCGCCCGCAACGGCCGGCCGATCATTGGCGACTCAGATATCTCGCCGACGCCAAGATCACGGCTTTCAAGACGCCGATGGCGCAGGCGCAGATCGCGGCGGCGCTCGCGATGCTCGGCGACCGCACGCGCGGCGCCAAGACGTTCGCGACCGCGCTCGATACGCTCGAGGGGGAGAAGGACAACGGCCTCTCCCGGCCCGATTACGGCTCGCGACTTCGCGACGGAGCCGCTGTGCTCGCGCTGCTCGCGGAGGCCAATCTGACGAGCGGCGAACTCTCCGGCGATCCGATTGCGCGCGCGGGCGCGGCGGTCGATCAGGCGCGGGACGCGCGCGCCTATACCAGCACTCAGGAGAACAACTGGCTCGCGCTCGCCGCCGAGGCGCTCGCGGCGCATAGTCGATGAGCCAGATCACGATCGACGGCCAGCCCGTCGACGGGTCGCTCTATCGACAGTGGCGCACTTACGCATTCGGAAAGACCTCACGACCATCGGCAATTCGGGCCAGTCGTCGGCTAGGCTCGTGACCACGGTCTCCGGCGTGCCGCTGACCCGGCGCCAGCGGCGTCGCAGGGCTATGAACTCGAGCGCAGTTTCTACAAGCTCGACGGCGGCAAGGCGGACCTCGGCGCGTTGACGCAAACCAGCGCGTCGTCGTCGTCCTCAAGATCACCGAGACCGAGGCAAAATATGCGCGCCTTCTCGTCGTCGACCGCCTGCCCGCCGGCCTCGAGATCGACAATCCCGCTTTGTTCGACAGCGGCTCGATTGACGCGTTCTCCTGGTTGAAGAAGGACCTCGATCCGATCCACAGCGAATATCGCGACGACCGGTTCGTGGCGGCGATCGACCGGGAGCCGGGCCAGTCCGCGTTCTTCTCGCTTGCCTATGTGGCGCGCGCGGTCCGCGCCCGGCCATTACGTCTATCCGCCCGCGATCGCCGAGGACATGTACCGGCCCGAGCGATTCGGGCGCACCGCATTCACGGAAATCGAGGTGAAGGCGAAGTGAACGAGGCGCGCGCACGAATACTCGAGCGGCGCGTCGCCGGCGCGCTGGGCGTCCTCGTGTTCGCGCTTGCGCTGATCGTGCCGGCCGCCTGGAATTCCTACGTCCAGAGCCTTGGGTCGCTCGACCTGAAATCCTCGCGCGAGGGCTCGACAATCGTGGTCGACCGCGAAGGACGTCTGCTGCGCGCCTTCACGCTGCCTGATGGGCGCTGGCGGTTGCCGGTGCGCGAGGTCGACGTCGATCCGCGCTATCTCTCGATGCTGATCGCCTATGAAGACCGTCGCTTCTTAGCCATTCCGGCATCGACATGGACGCGATGGCGCGTGCGGCCTGGCAATGGGCGACCCGGCTTCACGTCGTCTCGGCGGTTGGACGCTGACGATGCAGGTCGCGCGCCTCATCGAGCCGCGCGACGAGCGCACGTTAGGAGCCAAGCTTCGGCAGATAGTGCGCGCGATGCAGATCGAGCAGCGCGTCGGCAAGTCGGGCGTTCTCGACCGCTATCTGATGCTGGCGCCTTTTGGCGGCAATCTCGAGGGCGTGCGCTCGGCTTCGCTCGCTTATTTCGGCAAAGAGCCGCGCAAGCTCAGCATCGCGGAGGCGGCGCTGCTGGTCGCGCTGCCGCAGGCGCCGAATGGCGACGGCCCGACAAGTTCCCCGAGGCCGCGCGGCTCGCCCGCGCGCGCGTATTGCAGCGCGCTTTGGCCCGCGGCGTCATCAACGCGGACGAGGAAGCGCTGGGCCGAGCGCGAGCCGATCCCATTGGCGCGACGCGACTTTCCAACCCTTGCGGCCCATGCGGCGGAGGAAGCGGTCGCAGCCGATCCTTCGGCGCACGTGCTGCGCCTTTCCATCGACGCGCGTTTGCAGGCCAAGCTCAGGGTCTCGCCAAGGAGGGCGCCGCGCGGCTCGGGCCGAAGCTCTCGGCGGCGATCGTGGCGATTGACAATGCCTCGGGCGAAATCCGCGCGCGAATTGGCGCGGCCGATTATCTCGACGCCTCGCGCGGCGGCGCGATCGACATGTCGCGCGCGCCGCGTTCGCCGGGTTCGTCGCTGAAGCCTTTCATCTACGCGCTAGCGTTCGAACAGGGTCTTCGCGCACCCGAGGCTATTCTTGATTCGACCGGCCGGCGCGTTACGGCGCCTATGCGCCCGAAAATTTCGACCTCGGCTATCAAGGCACGGTGACCGCGCGAAAGGCGCTGCAAATGTCGCTGAACCTGCCGGCCGTCGAAGTGTTGGCGGATGTCGGCGCGCCGAATTTCCTGGCGCGGCTGCATAGCGCAGGCGCCGAAATCGCCTTGCCCAAGGACACGCCGATCGGCCTCGCGATCGGCCCAGGGGGGCTCGGAATCTCGCTGGTCGACCTCGCGCGGCTCTATTCCGGCCTTGCCCGCGGCGGCGAGGCGCCGGCGCTGATCGAGCGACTCGACGGCGCGCCGCCCACCATCGGCCCGCGGCGCGTCACCGAGCCCGTCGCCGCCTTCTATGTCCAGGACATTCTGCGCGGGCGCGCCGCCGCCCGCCAATGCGCTGAGCGGCCGCATCGCGTTCAAGACGGGCACATCCTACGGCTTCCGCGACGCGCTGGCGATCGGCTTCGACCGACTAACCACGATCGCCGTCTGGGTCGGACGGCCGGATAACGGCCCGACGCCCGGCCTCGTTGGGCGAGTTTCCGCGGCGCCGATCCTTTTCGACGCATTCGCGCGCCTCGGTCGCGACATCGAGACAATTCGCGCTCCCAAGGGCGTGCTGCGGGTCACGACGTCAGCGGAATTGCCGCCGCCATTGCGCCACCTGAAAAAGGACGTTCCCAAGACGATGCAGGCCACCGCCGCCAACGCGTTGAAGATCGCCTTCCCCCCGGACGGCGCGCGCATAGATCTCGGGCTGAAAGACGGCGCCGATCAGAAACTGAGCCTGAAAGCGCTCGGCGGCGCCCCACCGCTCACCTGGTTCATCAACGGCGAACCGATCGCTGGCCCCGACCCGCGACGGCAAACGGCCTGGAAACCCGACGGCGCCGGGTTCGCGCGTCTCTCGGTGATGGACTCCCGCGGCGCAAGCAACTCAGTTGTCGTGCGGCTCGAATGACCCCGCCCCGCGATCGTTCAGATCGCGCCCACACCTAAAGCGACCGTCAATAGCCTCCGAACACGTCTTGATGCCCCGAGAACCAGACGTCGGTGTGACCAGGCAAAAGCTCGGTGCCGCCGGTCGCCGCAATGAATGCGGAGCCCATCGGATAGGTCGGCGCGACGCTGTCGCTGAAATAGCGATTGCTGGAGCCCGGATCGACGCGCGTCCCCCCGCGCAGCCAAGCCGGCGTCTTGTTCACGTAAACGTCATGGCTGTCATAGGCAACGTGCCCGCGCCCTTGCATTTCGCCCGCCTGCACGGGGAGCGCGAAAGCTGCGACCGAGGCGGCGGCCAACGCAGCAAGAATGAATTGTGACTTCGGCCTTTCATCGCAACCTCCAGGACAACTCCAATAAGAATAGCATTTGGCGTCACGACGGGAATTGACAAGGCTCATCCCCGAGAGGCCAAACTGGAACAAGTTTACTGCCACGGCGGGATCATCGTAGAGCCCAGCGAGTTGATCGACGGCTGGCGCGTATCGGTGAAATAGCGATTGCTGGAGCCCGGATCCGGCCGCGTTCCCGACAGGAAGGCGTCGTCGGAAAGCGGCTCGATATTCGGCGCCGGGGTCGCGCCGCGACGGGATGATGGCGCGCAACGGGATGATGAACCGGTTTTTTCGCCGTTTCCGTTTCCATCGCCAGCGCCGGAGCCGCCAGGCAGACTGCGGCCAGGGCCGAAATTATGAGGCCACGGTAGCCCAGGGACATTACAATCTCCGATTTCGCCAAGCGTCACTTTGGCCCTTGCAACGTTAAAAAACAAGTCGCGGCAAAGCTTTCAGTCGGATGTAGCGGCATGTTCATCGCTTCGGCGTGACTTTTTTGCCAGTATCGCAAATCCCACCTTCGAGACTCTGCCGCCATGACCCATATCCTGCACCGCGCCGCCAACGCCCGGCTGCCCGTCGCCGCCGGGGGGCGCGGCGTCGAAATCTTCGACGCCGCCGGCAAGAGCTACATCGACGCCTCCGGCGGCGCCGCGGTCTCCTGCCTCGGCCACGGCCATCCCGCCGTGATCGCGGCGCTGCGCGCCCAACTCGACACGATCGCCTATGCGCACACCTCGTTCTTCACAACCGAGATCGCCGAACGGCTGGCGGACCGGCTGATCGCGGATGCGCCGGACGGCCTCAGCCACGTCTATCTCGTCAGCGGCGGCTCGGAGGCGATCGAAGCCGCGCTGAAACTCGCGCGGCAATATTTCGTGGAAAAAGGCGAGCCGCGCCGCCGGCATATCATCGCGCGCCGGCAGAGCTATCACGGCAATACCCTCGGCGCGCTCGCCGCCGGCGGAAACGCATGGCGGCGCCGCAATTCCAGCCGCTGCTGATCGAAACCCACCATATCGAGCCCTGCTTCGCCTATCGCTGTCAGACGCGAAGGCGAAACCGACGCGGACTACGCCGCCCGCGCCGCGCAAGCGCTGGAGGACAAGATCCTCGAGCTCGGGCCTGACGAGGTGCTAGGTTTTGTCGCCGAAACCGTCGTCGGCGCCACCTCGGGCGCCGTGCCGCCGGTGGCTGATTATTTCAAACGCATCCGCGATATCTGCGACAAATACGGGGTTCTGCTGATCCTCGACGAGGTGATGTGCGGCATGGGCCGCACGGGCTCGCTGCACGCCTGCGAGCAGGAAGGCGTCGCGCCCGACCTGATGACGATCGCCAAAGGCCTGGGCGGCGGCTATCAGCCGATCGGCGCCGTGCTCCTCACCGGCGGATATTCGACGCGATCGCCGGCGGCTCGGGCTTCTTTCAACACGGCCACACGTATATGGGTCATCCGATGGCCGCGGCCGCCGGTCTGGCGGTGCAGGAGGCGATCCGCGCGCGATCGCCTGCTCGAAAATGTCGTCGCGATGGGCGAGCGCTTCGACGCCGGCCTAGGGCGCGCCTCGGCCAGCATCCCCATGTCGGGGACATCAGGGGACGCGGCCTGTTCCGCGGCGTCGAACTCGTCAAGGATCGCGCGACCAAGACGCCCTTCGCGCCGGAACTCAAATTGCACGCCCGCATCAAGCGCGAAGCGATGGCGCGCGGTCTGATGGTCTATCCGATGGGCGGCACGATCGACGGGCGGCTCGGCGACCATGTCCTGATCGCGCCGCCCTTCATAATCGAGCCGGCGCAGGTCGACGCAATCGTCGAGCGGCTGGGCGAATCGTTGGAGGCGGCGATCGCCGGAATCGGCGCGCCTCTGTGATGCTCTGCCGCGGACGACGTGAGGCGTCTTCCAAGGTCCCGTTTGAGGCTCCGCAGGTGGCAAACGTCACACCGCGCCCTGCGAAAGTAAGCCATTGTTAACTGCGTCGCCCGCATGCAGCGCGCGAAACGCGAAGGAGGGCAGCACGATGACGCTACGGATTTGCACCGCGATCTTCCTGATCACCCTCGCCGGCGGGATCGCATCCGCCTATGCGGCAAAGCAGCAGCCCGTGCATATCGACATTTGTGGCGGCTATAATTGCTGAAAGCCGATAGCGGCGCACGATCTTTGGCCCGGCGGCGGCCCCCCGGGTTACCAGAGACCAAAAATACGGTTATCGTGACAGTGTGGGAAAAGGGAGGCCGCGGGGATGAACGCTCAGTTTCGCATCGACCATATCGCGCTCAACGTCCGCGACCTCGCCGCGAGCGCCGCCTTTTACGGCCAGACGCTCGGCTTGAAGGAAATCGAGAACAAGACGCGCCGCCCGACGATCCGTTGGTTCGCCTTCGATGGCCATCGCGCCATCCATCTGATCACCGGGCCCGACGAACCGCCGCCCGCTCGTCCGCTGGCCGCCCATTTCGCGCTGTCGACCACGAACTTCGACGAAACCTTGAAATATCTCGCTGAAAAGGGCGTCGCCTACATCAACCTCGCGGGGGAGCCCGGCAAGTTCTCGTTCCGGGCCGATGGCGTCCGGCAGGCCTATTTCCAGGACCCGGACAATTACTGGGTCGAGGTGTGCGAGGCCAATCCCGACGGAACGGTAGGCTAGCCGAAAGCCGATCCAGTCGACGGCGACGCTTCGGCGCGTCGACGAGCCCGCCAGATGCGCCGCCGACGTGGGATGGCGCGAAAGTGAACCCGACCGGTCGCTCAATCTATCCGGAACACCATCGTCGTATTGGCCGAAAACGATCCGCCGGGAGGCGGCGGGGCCGAGACAGAGCGGACGATTTTACGAACGGCTTCGTCGAGTTCCGGCGACCCAGAGGACTTGACGATCGTCACCGATCGGATCTCGCCGTCGGCGCCGACGGAAAAGGCGAAGCCGACGGCGCCGGCGACGCCCCGCTCGCGCGCCCCCTCGGGATAGAACTTGTGCGCCTGGATGGCGGCCAGCAGCATCGCGCCATAGGCCTCGCGCGTCATGCCCGAACTCTCGCGCAACCGCGTCCGGCGAACCGGCCCGTTGCGCTTCCGAGGGCGGGGCCAGGGACGGCGCCGGTATCCAGTTTGGCGACGGCGACCGGACGGGGCTTTGGCGGTTTCGGCTTCGCTAGGGCCGGTGCGGCCTGGGCGACTTTGGCTTTCGGGGGTTTGGGCGGATCCGGCGGCGCCAGTTTGGCCTGTGCAGGCGGGTCGGCGGGAGGCTCTGCGGCGCGGTCGGCGACCGTCGGCGAACGAACCGGGTCGGGCTCCGCCTCTGGAGAGGCGGCGAGCGGCGGCGCCACCGAACTATCGGCTGCGGCGACCTCCCGAGGCGGCGGCGTGATTGCGGGGCTCGGCGCGGGCGCAGGCGGCGTCTGCGCAGGCTCTTGCACATCCATAGACTGCACAGGCGCAATGTCCGGCGGCGGATCCGGCTCGGGCGGAGCGAGCGCAGCCGCGCGGGCCGGAGCGGCGAGCGTCGTCTGCGGCGCGTCCTCGCCTTCGGCGACCAGAGTGAGTTCGACCGATTTCAACGCGGGCGGCCCGGAGGCGCGATAGGCGCCGAGTGCGTAGAGCGCGCCGGCGTGCAGCCCCGCCACCAATGCGATCGCGCAGGGTCGGAGCCAGCGCGGCGCGAGCGCCGCGGCCTCGCCAGCCCGGCGAGCGGCGGATGTCGGCGCCGGCGTCACGGGGCGCCTTCCGGCTCAGGCCGCGAGGCGTCGATCGGGCGGCTGTCGGTCAGGATCGCAATTTTCGTCAGGCCCTGGCTCGCCAGCAGATCCAGCACGGCGACGACGTCGCCGTAATTGGCGTCGCGGTCGCCGCGCAGGCGGATCGGCGCCTCCGTCTGGCCCCCCTGGCGGGCGCGAACGGCCTCGATAAGCCGCTCTTTCGGCATCGGGTCGGCGTTGACGAAGATAACGCCGTCCTTGGAGATCGTGATCGTGACGGGATCGCGCTGCGGCATCGGACCCGCGGATTTTGCCGCTTCGGGCAGATTGACCTTCATGCCCGCGGCCAGCATCGGCGCGGTCACCATGAACACGATCAGCAGCACCAGCATCACGTCAACCATCGGGGTGACGTTGATCTCCGCCAGCGGCTGATAAAGGCCGGGGCCCAATTTGCGCACAGGTCCGAGCGCCATCAGGACGCCCCCGGTTTGCGCGGAGCGAGGAATTCCGCGCCGCGCTCCTCGATCCAGTCCCCGAGTTCCGCCGCCGCAGTTCCCAGTGCGGCGCCGATGCGGGTGTACCCGACCGAGGCGGGAATCGCCGCCGCGAGCCCAAACGCGGTGGTCGCCAAAGCCTCGGCGATGCCGGGCGCGACCACGGCGAGGCTGGTGTCCTTGGCTTCGGCGATGCCGGCAAAGCTCGTCATGATTCCCCAGACCGTTCCGAAAAGGCCGATGAACGGGGCGATCGAGGAAATGATCGCCAAATTCGGCAACCCGCCTTCGAGCCGGCGCAACAACGCTCGGGCCATCCGGTTCATTGCCTGCTCGACGCGCGCGCGCGCTTCGCCGGGGCTTTCGCCCTCGGCGCGGGCCTCGGCCGCCGCCTGGCCCGCCGCCAGGATCGGCTCGAGCAGCGCCGAGGCGGCGCCGTCTCTAGCGCCGGCGACCGCCCGCTTGACCTGTGCGAGTGCGAACAGACCCTCGAGGATCAGGAGCCAGCACCAGATCGAAAGCAAGACAAGCAGCCCCATCACGCCTTTGCCGACCGGGCCGGCCTCGATGAACCATTGCCACGGCGATACGCTCAAGCCGTCCATTTCACAGACTGTCCAGTTTCCGCCGCCCGCGCTCACTCATAGAGCATGGAGCGCGCGCTTCAAGCGGCAACGCCGCCGATCGGGGGCCGTTTTTCCCAACTGCCGATTGCGCTGAAAGCCAAAGGTATTAGCCTCGGGGTGCGCCGAATTGATCACGGTCAAGGCGTAGCCTCATGCCGGCCCGTAACGGGTTCGATGGATTTCGTGGAGCCCTTCCCAGCGATGGCGCCAATGTCTCTGACCTTCGCGGGCGGCCTTTTGATGGGGCTGGCGAGCAGCCTGCATTGCGCCGGAATGTGCGGCGCGATCGCGTCCAGCCTGCTGATGGCCTTTGATCGAGACGCCGGTTCGGCCGCGCGCGCGCAGACCCATTTCGCCGCCCAGGGTGGGCGGGTCCTGGTCTACGTGATCAGCGGCGCCCTGCTGGGCGGCGTCGGCGCGGCGTTCTACGGCGCGTTCGACCACAGCTCGGCCTATCTCGCCTTGCGCTGGGCGGCTGCGGTGGCGCTCGGCTGGATCGGCATGTCGGTCGCCGGTTTCGCGCCCTCGCTCGCCGGCGTCGACCGCTTCACTGCACCGATCACCGGGGTCCTGCATCAGGTCCGTTACGCCGCCGGTCCGAACGGCGGCGGCGCCTTCGTTTCCGGCATGATCTGGGGCTTCCTGCCCTGCGGCATGGTCTATGGCGCTTTATTCTATGCGATGCTCGCGGGCAGCGCGCTCGGCGGGGCCGAAGTGATGGCCGGATTCGGCCTCGGCACCCTGCCCTCGGTGACCGCGGTCGCGCTCGGCCTGTCGGGCCTGCGCCAGTTCGCGCACATCGGGAAAGCCCGCGTCGGCATCGGCCTCGCGATCATGGCGCTGGCGGCGTTGAGCGTCGGGATACCGGCGGCGACGCTGGCGGCGATTTGCGGGATGCGGATGTAAGTGGACCCGCGCCGTTTTCCGTCAAGTTGAACCGCCGTCATGGCGAGCGAAGCCGACAATCTCGCCTCGAGTCACCGCATCGATCACGATTCCTGGGCCATCGGCTTCGGTTGCGCCCATCCGCGCGAACTCGGCGCGGACAGGGCGCCGAGGCCAATCGCCGCGACAGCCGCGTCGGCGGCGGAACCTCCTGCATCTTTCCGCTCAACCCGCAATCGTTCCAGCAGCGTCGAGCGTTTTCGCCGCGCGTGTTAATTTGGGGCTTGGGCAAAGTGTCGGTATCGATCCCACTATCGATCCTGTCGATCCAACGTCGATCCAAAGGTCGCAATTTGCGCGGGCCGCGTTCCGCGCATCTATCAAACAAACACGAATCCATTTTCTCCGAAATCGAGCGTCTTTCCATTCGCGAGAGTCAACACTTGATCGGATAAGTTGAAATACAGTTGAATTTTATCCATTTCCACAATGAGCTCCGGGTCGGCCGAAGAGGCGGCGGAAACGCCGAGAATTGGTTTGCCGACCTCTATTTCCGCCGGTTCCAGGCCAATCTCCTACCCGATTGAAGGGATCATGAGATGCATGGGGATCTCCGGCGAGTTGGCTCCGACATGCGTGATGATGCGGACAATCTCCGCCAGCGCGCGGTCGCTTACAGTTGGTAGCGTCATTGCCGATCTCCCTGCCAAGTCCTAGTCTAAAACCCATCACGCGTCGGGACCCGGACCCTGATGTCCGAAAATCCATAATTGGCGGCCCAAACGTCCTTTATCGAGGCGCCTAACGCCCCCGGTCGGACAGGAATAGAGGCAAAAGCCATAGTCTGCCGGGATCAGCGGACATTTCTCATATCCGCCTCCAGATCTGCCCCCGCGAGCGTCAGCACCCTTCGAGTCATGCGGTCGAGCCGCTTCACTGGAGTTGCGGGCGGCCGGGCGCTTTGGGTTCTTGCCAGCGACGCCGGCCCCCTCAGCCGTCGCAAACCTTCCCCGCTCATCGTGAATGTGGTTGTATTTCCCGACCCCAATTCCGGCAATCGGCTTTACCCCCGGCTCCGGCGCGAGCCCCAGCTCCGCCCTCGCCTCCTCGCGCGTCTTGATGCCGGCGTTGACGAGGATGCTGAGCGTCTGCGCCTGTTGCAGCGGATCGATCGCGTCGTCGCCGACCCAGATGAATTCGAGATCGGGTTGTTTGAGATGGACCTGGATGATCTCGTCGAGCGCGCTCTTCACCCAGGCCTTCAGGGGAACCAGGCCTTCCTGCGCGGTCTGAACGCGATGGCCGCGTCGGCGGCGGCAACCGTGGCGCCGCTCTACTTAAACCGCAAATATGCGAACAGGTTTGAATGCTTCCGCCGCGCGTGATAAATCAGCAGTTGAGTATTGCGACATCGTCAATCAAGTGTCCCCTTCAATTCTTTGGCCCTGGCATATCCGTTTGCACCCAACTTCCGTCGAATTGACGGCGGCGGTCGTATTCGGCTGCCGCAAACCAACCAAAAATCACGCCAACGACCACAAAACAATAAATCCACTTCTTGTGTAAGACGGCTCGAACAAGAGTCGAAACAAATATGAAAAAATTTATGATAGAAAAAAATAACAAAAAAGGAAAAGCGAAAACGGTCCAAATTATTGGATCAGCCAGGGCCGCCAAACAAACCTTTTTCCGCAGGGCGCCCAAATCAATGACGCATAGTGCAAATATATAATGATACCAAATGAATTAATCGCAATATAGAAAAGCGTCTTCCTGCCAGACATGTTGCCGATTTGGGGACGTGTCGGCTGCGCCTCATGCCCTCGGCCCTGCCAATATGCCAATTTGGTCAATGCCTCCCAACACATGAACGCTCAGTGCCCGATCTTCGACGAAGCAAACACTCCCGTCTTATCCGTGGCGTCTTTCCAGCCTCTCGCCCACCATGCCTGCTGAGACTGCGATCCTGCGTTAGACGACATAGTAAGAGCAAAAGTGTTGGCGATAAATAGCATTTCTTTTAAACTGTAACCCGCTCCAGCCATATATACGCCCACCGCATAGTTTGAGGCATTGCTGTAGGCATCGATAAACGATTCGCCTTCTCTCTGAAAATCAAAGCGGCCGAAATGCCCGATGTTAGAGTTGGCGCCCAGCAAACCGTCTGTTTGTCCGGCAACATAAACGTCCGAAAAATTCGCGTGCGGCGGAGCGAAGAACGATTGCCCATCTCCAGCGATGAGCGTTTAAGCATCTGTCGGCGTCTCATGCTGGTGGTTCTTGATGTCTCGAACCGGCTCAATCGAGGGCTGGTCGGTTGTGGGCGAAGCAGAGGAGGCGAGTTGGAAGCCCGCATCGCTAATCGCCGGGCCAAACTCATTTTCCGCCGCCTGAATCCCCCGGTCCCGCTCCGTATTCTCGTGCCTGACCGGCTCAACCGCCCGCTCGGCCGTCGCAAACCTTCCCCGCTCGTCGTGATACGGATTGAACTTCCCGAACCCGCCAGACTTCGCCCCCGGCTCCGGCGCCAACCCCAACTCCGACCGCGCCTCCTCGCGCGTCTTGATCCCGGCGTTGACGAGGATGCTGAGCGTCTGCGCCTGTTGCAGCGGATCGACCGCGTCGTCGCCGACCCAGATGAATTCGAGATCGGGCTGCTTCAAATAGACCTGGATGATCTCGTCGAGCGCGCCCTTGACCCACGCCTTCAGGGGAACCAGACCTTCCTGCGCGGCCTGAACGCGCAGCGTCTCCGACGTCGCGCGGTTGACTTGGCTGACGAACGCCGAGGCGGGGACCGAGAAGGCGTAGCAGATGATCCGCGCCAGCCATTCGTCATACTGGTCCTTCAACGGCGGTTGGCGCGTTTCCTTCAGCTCGAACCCGCTCGGCATGAACTTGACCATCCGGCGCCGGCCGAGGTTGCCGCTCATCAGAGCGTCGAAATAGTCCTGGAACTGGCGGACCTGATCGAGCGTCCATTCCTTCGGCAGGGTCGCGAAGGCGTCCGGCGTCGAGCCGACGCGGTAATAGTCGAGCGTCGCGGCGTCGCGGCGCAGCGCGATGTTGACGCTGAGGGCCACCTGCTCGACCGGGCTCATGCCATAGAGCCGGTGCGGGCGCGGATTGCGCGGGAGATAGAGCAACTCGTCCGACGAGAAATCCGCCGCGGGCACGCCGTGGAGAACCTGCTGATAGGCGGGATCGGGCGGTTCGGGCGAGCGGCCGTCCTCGGCCACGACGGGCGTGATGGTCGAGCCGTCGATCACGTCGACGGAGTAGAGATCGCCGCCCCGGGTGAAGCGGGGATAGAGACACGCCGCGTCGATGACCAGCATGTCCTCCAGCCACATCCTCAGCCAAGCCGCGAAGCTGTGGCGCCGGTCGGGCCGCGCCAGGAACGCCAGCACGGATTCGATGCGCGGCCCCGCCTCCGCCGCAACGGCCGGCTTCCTCGCGCGCACGGTGTAGCCAAGCCCCGCGATCTGGTCCTTGCGGGTTTCGATCACCGTGCGCAGCAGCGGCAGCGCGTCGGCGAGCGCCCTGAGCTCCGCGAAGGAAATCGCGCCCTCGGAGCGCGGGACATAGGAGAGGTTGACGCCGAACGGATAATCCCACTGCCGGCCCTTCACCTCGGGTGGGGCCTGCGGCTGCAAGGGCTGCTGCGGGCCGAACCAACTGTCGGGCGTCACGCCCGTGATCGCGTAGCGCGCCGCCGTGGTCAGGCGCGCGATCAGGTTTTCCGGGACCGGGGTTCGCGTCGCCTCGGGCATGGCGGGTCTTTCGCTCAAATGTTCATGTTATGTTCTTTTATCGCCCAGACTTTGTAATTTGTCAAGAAAAATGGCGATAATTCTTGAAGGGGGAACGCGCCCGCCCCGGTGCGACCCGCCCTCAATCGTCCATCTTCAGCGCCGCGATGAACGCTTCCTGCGGGATCTCGACTTTGCCGAACTGGCGCATGCGTTTCTTGCCCGCCTTCTGCTTCTCCAGCAGCTTGCGCTTGCGGGTGGCGTCGCCGCCGTAGCATTTGGCGGTGACGTCCTTGCGCAAGGCGCGGATCGTCTCGCGGGCGATGATCTTGCCGCCGATCGCCGCCTGGATCGGGATCTGGAACATGTGCGGCGGGATCAGTTCGCGCAGCTTCTCGACCATCGCGCGGCCGCGGCTCTCGGCGCGGTCGCGATGGACCAGCATCGAGAGCGCGTCGACCGGCTCGCGCATTGACCAGGATCGACATCTTGACGAGATCGCCCGCGCGATAGTCGGTCAGCAGATAGTCGAACGAGGCGTAGCCCTTCGAGATCGACTTCAGCCGGTCGTAGAAGTCGAACACGACTTCGTTCAGCGGCAGTTCGTAGACCACCATCGCGCGCTTGCCGACGTAGTTGAGATCGACCTGCGAGCCGCGCCGGTCCTGGCAGAGTTTCAGGATCGCGCCGAGATAATCATCGGGCGTCAGGATGGTCGCCTTGATCCACGGTTCCTTGATCTCGGCGATCTTCACGAGATCGGGCATGTCGGCCGGATTGTGCAGCTCGATCTCGCTCTTGTCGGTCAGCGCGATGCGGTAGATGACCGAGGGCGCGGTCGCGATGAGGTCGAGGTTGAACTCGCGCTCGAGCCGCTCCTGGATGATCTCGAGATGCAGCAGGCCGAGGAAGCCGCAGCGGAAGCCGAAGCCGAGCGCGGCCGAGGTCTCCATCTCGTAGGAGAAGCTCGCGTCGTTGAGGCGCAGCTTGCCCATCGCCGCGCGAAGGTCCTCGAAATCGGCGGCGTCGACCGGGAAGAGGCCGCAGAACACCACCGGCTGCGCCGGCTTGAAGCCGGGCAAGGCCTGCGCGGTCGGGCGCTTGTCGTCGGTGATCGTGTCGCCGACGCGGGTGTCGGCGACCTGCTTGATCTGCGCGGTGACGTAGCCGATCTCGCCGGGGCCAAGCTCGGGGACCTCGGTCATCTTCGGGCGGAAGACGCCGATGCGGTCGATCTCGTAATGCGCGTCGGCGCCCATCATGCGGATGCGCATGCCCTTCTTGATCACGCCGTCGATGATGCGCACCAGCACGACGACGCCGAGATAGGCGTCGTACCAGGAGTCGACCAGCAGCGCCTTCAGCGGCGCGGTCTCGTCGCCCTTGGGCGGCGGCAGGCGGTGGACGATCGCCTCCAGCACCAGGTCGATGTTGAGGCCGGTCTTGGCCGAGATCGGCACCGCCTGCGAAGCGTCGAGGCCGATCACGTCCTCGATCTGCTCCTTGATTCGCTCGGGCTCGGCGGCGGGCAGGTCGATCTTGTTGAGCACCGGCACGATCTCGTGGCCGGCGTCGAGCGCGTGATAGACGTTGGCGAGCGTCTGCGCTTCGACGCCCTGGCTGGCGTCGACGACCAGCAGCGAGCCCTCGCAGGCCGCCAGCGAGCGCGACACCTCATAGGCGAAGTCGACATGGCCGGGCGTGTCCATCAGGTTGAGGATATAGGTCTTTCCGTCCTTGGCCTTGTATTCGAGGCGGACCGTCTGGGCCTTGATGGTGATGCCGCGCTCGCGCTCGATGTCCATGGAATCGAGCATCTGCTCGACCATGTTCGCGCGCGCGACCGTGCCGGTCTGCTGGATCAGCCGGTCGGCGAGCGTCGACTTGCCGTGGTCGATATGGGCGACGATCGAGAAATTGCGGATGTTGTCGATGGGGTGGGTGGTCATGGCGCGCGGGATAGCAGGGCCGACGAGGGAAGGGAACCGTCCGAGTGAAATCACGGCGCGGGATGCTCCGCCTCGGTCGATCCGGCGCCAAGGGGTGGCGCGCGCCAGATGGAACGAGGTGACTTCGGACTCGTCGCGTCCGCTCGCCTCACCCTTCGAACTGAAGGTCTCGTCCCTGGATTTAACCCGGCGCTTGGCCTCGGGCGCGTATCAAACCATGCGACAAATGCGGCCGGTCGTTTTCGTGCGCCCTGAACGATGTTCTGGGACGACTGCTGAGCGCTTCAGAATGGCTTGCAACGACGGCGCTGGTCTGAACGCGAGGCGCGATATCGGCCACCCGGTTTCCCGTCCGCTCGATCCTGCGGGTCTTGAACTCGCCTGCGGGCGTCGTCACAACCTCCCATCCCGCGACCTTGTAAGCGATGTCGAAGGCTTCGCGCGCGTGGCGCGGGTTCGGATCGATCTCGAAATGACCGGCGTTCCCCGACTTGCCCAACGCGAGGGGAAAGGCGAGCGGACGATTGACAATCTTTTCGAGCCCGTTGACACCGCGGAACTTTGCCCAGTCCGGCTTGTACATCGACTCGACGGGCGCGCGAGCCGACCCGAAGCCCTTCGCGCCGACCAGCAGATCTTCGCTGTCGGCCCGAATGACGGACAATTCGATGTCGCTCCCGTCCGTCGTGTCGCCTTTCTAAATCGTCTCATAGCACGGCCAACTATCCCCGGGCGCGAAGGGGACAGGTTCAGGTCTTGCGCTCCGGCGCTGGTTACGACCATTAAGCCGATCGCGGCCGCCATCATCCGAACCATCGCGCGATATTCCTCATCTGGGCAGAGGTCGACGAAACCTTCGCGACCGCCGCCGTCCGACTATGGGAATTCGCCGGCGACATGGTTCACATTTCATTTACGTCCTAAGTACGCCGAGCGCCCTCGATGCGCCCAATCGACGTCGCCCCGGGTCTTTGTCTTTGACGCGGCGGGCGTCTAAACTCCGACGGGCCGCGGGCAAATTTCAGCTCGTTGGCGCTCGAAGGGGGAGGCTGCATGGCCCACATCAATTACCAGGCGCTACGCGGCAAGGTTCACGCCTATGCGCCTGCGGAGCCGCCGAGCAATCCGCATCTCTGGGTCATTCTCGACGCCGGCGGACAGAAATGGTTCGCGACCATCAACGTGCGTTCGAACAAGGACGCCCCGGGCGAGCCGATCGGCAAGTCCTACCTGTACTACTACATCGACACGGATTTTTCTCATCCGATCCTGCCCTCGATATTGGCCCGGCCTGACGGCATGTCGGCGGTTGAGCGGACCTATGCCGGCGGGGCGATCGACTTCCAGCGCGGCAATCTCTTCAATCCCAATGCGATGCGCGTCCTGCCGCCGGAGGGCCCCGGCGACGACGGGCTGGTGCATCGCCTGGGCGGGTTGCTGCAGTTTGCGCAATTGCAGTCTTGCGACGTATTTTTCTACGGCAACGCCTTCGCGAAGGACAATCCGAACCAGACCGACGCCGCCTTCGGCTACACTCCGGACACCCCGCTCGGGCTCGACAATGTGCACATGGCCCAGGGCGATCCGCGCGAGGTGAACGTCCGCCTGCACGAGAACGGAATCTGGCACGACGGCGCCTGCTTCATCTGGGACGCCCACAGCCGGCGGATGACGGCCATCTTCCTCGCCTTCCAGAGCCAGGGCTGGCACACCAACGCCAATGGCGACCTCTTGTTCGGCGCGACCGGCTGCGAGGCGCCGCTCTATGACTTTTCCAACGGGGCGGCCACCCCGCTGCCTCCGCTGCAGGCGCGCCGCCGAGATCACTTCGGCCCATCGCCCGCCAGACGGGACCGCCTCGGTCAATGTCGCCAACATGGGCGCCGGCGCACTCGACATGACCGGCTGGCGGCTCCTCGTCGACGCGCAAACCAGCTTCCCCGTCCCGGCCACGACGCTCGCGCCCGGCCAGGCCATGACAATCCCCCTGCCCGCGGGCGCGCTCAGCGACGCCGGCGGGCTGATAACGCTGCTAAACGCGTCGAACCTCAGGGTGGACGGCGAGGCCTATCTCGGCGGCGACCCTGCCAAGGGGTGGAGCACGAGCTTCGGTTGAGGCGTCCCGCCGCGCATACGCCCCTCGCTCATAACGGCTCGCTGCGCCTCTCGCGTTGCGATAGCGCGTCGAGATCGTCGAGCCTGCGCGTCCAGAAGGCGAGCATTACGTTGAGCCAGGCTCCGACTTCGGTAAGGGGCCGCGGATCGAGGTAATAATAGCGCTCGCGGCCGCGCCGCTCGACCCTGAGAAGCCCGGCCAGCCGCAAGGCCCGCAAATGCTCTGACACGGCGGGCCGCCCAATCGGCTGGTCCTGCGACAGGCTCGACGCCGAGCGCGGACCGCCCCTCAAGGCCATCAAAAGACTGCGGCGAACGGGATGAGACAGCGCGGCAAAGACATCGCCCTCGACTTCCTTCGCCGCCGAAACCGCCATCCTGATTCTGACCTCATCGCGAGTTTTCGCTCTGGCCGCCATTATGTCGGGAAATTCCGACGCATCAATCCCAATAATCGCCGAGGGATGATGGGCGCAAGCGGCGCCGGCGAGCCGAGGCGTCATTGTCCATCGGCATAGAAAATTGAAATGTATACCTTTTCAGCTCCGCCGCGCGCGGCGTTGCACTTTCGTCGGAGCGGCGTCGCAAATGCCCGTGTGCAGTTGCGTGAGCCCAACGCCTATGTTACCTGACCGCCGCCGTAGCGGGAGCGTCAGCGCCCGCGCCTCTCGGCGCTAATTCTCCAAGGACCTCACAGGGGGCTGGTGGGTTTTACCAGCGCCTTCGTGAATGGCCAGATCAGGGAAAACGGGGCTTTGGCCGAAGACAGCGACACGTTTCGGGCGTGTCCGGGCGCTACGCCTCCGCGCTGTTCTCCCTCGCGCAGGAGCGCGCAAGACCGACGAGGTCGCCGCCGCGCTCGCCAGCTTCGACGCGCTGATCGCCGAGAGCGCAGACCTGCAGCGCCTGGTGCGCAGCCCGGTCTTTTCCGCCGCGCGAACAGCTCAAGGCGCTCGACGCGATCCTCGATCGCGCCGGCATGACCGGCATCGCCGCCAATTTCATCCGGCTCGTCGCCGCCAAGCGGCGCCTGTTCGCGATCCGCGACATGATCCGCGACTACGGCAAGCTCTACGACGCCGCGCCGCGGCGTCGACGCGCGCCGAGGTCACCAGCGCCGCGCCGCTCAGCGACGCCAACGTCGCCGCGCTGAAGGAGACGCTGCGCGCCGCTCTCCGGCGGCAAGGACGTGCGACCTGACCGTCAAGGTCGATCCCTCGATCATCGGCGGCCTGATCGTCAAGCTCGGCTCGCGCATGGTCGACGGCTCGCTCAAGACCAAGCTCAACGCAATTCGCATATCGCATGAAAGAGGTCGGCTGATGGACATCCGCGCCGCTGAAATTTCCTCCATTCTCAAGACCCAGATCGCCAATTTCGGCGCCGAGGCGGAAGTCACCGAGGTCGGCCAGGTGCTCTGCGTCGGCGACGGCATCGCCCGCGCCTACGGCCTCGACAAGGTCCAGGCCGGCGAGATGGTCGAGTTCGAGAACGGCACGCGCGGCATGGCGCTCAACCTCGAAACCGACAACGTCGGCATCGTCATTTTCGGCGAGGACCGCGAGATCAAGGAAGGCCAGACGGTCAAGCGCACCGGCGCGATCGTCGACGTGCCGATCGGCAAGGGGCTGCTCGGCCGCGTCGTCGACGCGCTCGGCAATCCGATCGACGGCAAGGGCCCGATCGTCGCCGACAAGCGCGCCCGCGTCGACGTCAAGGCGCCCGGCATCATTCCGCGCAAGTCGGTGAACGAGCCGATGGCGACCGGCCTCAAGGCGATCGACTCGATGATCCCGATCGGCCGCGGCCAGCGCGAGCTGATCATCGGCGACCGCCAGACCGGCAAGACCGCGATCGCGCTCGACACCATCCTCAACCAGAAGGCGCTCAACCAGAGCGGCGACGAGAGCCAAGAAGCTCTATTGCGTCTATGTCGCGATCGGCCAGAAGCGCTCGACCGTCGCCCAGTTCGTCAAGGTGCTCGAAGAGCACGGCGCGCTCGAATATTCGATCATCGTCGCCGCCACCGCCTCCGACCCGGCGCCGATGCAGTTCCTCGCGCCGTTCTCCGGCTGCGCGATGGGCGAGTATCTTCCGCGACAACGGCATGCACGCGGTCATCATCTACGACGACCTGTCCAAGCAGGCGGTCGCCTATCGCCAGATGTCGCTGCTGCTGCGCCGCCCGCCGGGCCGCGAAGCCTATCCCGGCGACGTGTTCTATCTCCACTCCCGCCTGCTCGAGCGCGCCGCCAAGCTCAACAAGGACTTCGGCTCGGGCTCGCTGACCGCGCTGCCGGTCATCGAGACCCAGGCCAACGACGTCTCGGCCTACATCCCGACCAACGTGATCTCGATCACCGACGGCCAGATCTTCCTCGAGACCGACCTGTTCTACCAGGGCGTCCGCCCGGCGGTGAACGTCGGCCTGTCGGTGTCGCGCGTCGGCTCGTCGGCGCAGACCAAGGCGACCAAGAAGGTCGCCGGCAAGATCAAGGGCGAACTCGCCCAGTACCGCGAGATGGCCGCCTTCGCGCAGTTCGGCTCCGACCTCGACGCGGTCACCCAGCGCCTGCTCAACCGCGGCGCGCGCCTGACCGAGCTGCTCAAGCAGCCGCAGTTCTCGCCGCTGAAGATGGAGGAGCAGGTCTGCGTGATCTACGCCGGCGTCAACGGCTACCTCGACAAGCTGCCGCTCGACCAAGGTGCGCCCGTTCGAGGACGGCCTGCTGTCGACGCTGCGCGTCGAAGCACGCCGACATCCTCGAAGCGATCCGCTCCATCGAACGACCTGCCGAGCGACGCCGAGGCCAAGCTGAAGCGCGCGGTCGACGCCTTCGCCGCCAGCTTCGCCTGATCCTGCCCTCAAGCCGAGCGCCGCGATGCCGTCCCTAAAGGACCTGAGAAACCGGATCGCCTCCGTCAAGTCGACGCAGAAGATCACCAAGGCGATGCAGATGGTCGCCGTCTCGAAGCTGCGCCGCGCCCAGCGCGCGGTCGAGGCGGCGCGCCCCTACGCCGAGCGGGTGGAGACGGTGCTGACCAATCTCGCCGCCGGCGTGCCGCCGGGCGGCGCAGGCGCCGCCGCCTGCTCGCCGGCAACGGCGCCGACCAGACCCATCTGCTCGATCGTCTGCACCGGCGAGCGCGGCCTGTGCGGCGCCTTCAACACCTCGATCGTCCGCCTCGCGCGCGAGCGCGCCAACGCGCTCGCGGCCGAGGGCAAGACGGTCAAGATCCTCTGCGTCGGCAAGAAGGGCTACGACCAGCTTCGCCGCACCCACGAGAAGGCGATCATCGAGCAGATCGACCTGCGCGCGCGTGCGCACGATCACCTTCGCGACCGCCCAGCCGATCGCCAAGCAAGGTGCATCGAGATGTTCGAGGCGGGCGAGTTCGACGTCTGCACCCTGTTCTACGCCCGCTTCAGGTCGGTGATCTCGCAGATCCCGACCGCCCAGCAGCTCATTCCCGCCGAGCTCGGCGAGCGCGAGGAGGCCGGCGCCGGTCTATCGACTACGAGCCCGACGAGGGCGAGATCCTCGACCCAGCTGCTGCCGCGCGCGCGTGACGGTGCGCATCTATCGCGCGCTGCTGGAGAACGTCGCCTCGTTCTTCGGCGCGCAGATGAGCGCGATGGACAACGCCACCCGCAACGCCGGCGAAATGGTGAAGAAATACACGCTTCGCTACAACCGCACCCGCCAGGCGATGATCACCAAGGAACTGATCGAAATCATTTCGGGCGCCGAGGCGCTCTGACCCAACCCGCCGCGCTCGGCGGCGACACGAGCGAATTGAAACGAGGACGTCTACAAATGGCCAATGCCGCGAACACCACCGGCCGCGTCACCCAGGTGATCGGCGCCGTCGTCGACGTGAAGTTCGACGGCGAGCTGCCGCCGATCCTCAACGCGCTCGAGACGATCAACAACGGCTCGCGCCTCGTGCTCGAGGTCGCGCAGCATCTCGGCGAGAACACGGTGCGCTGCATCGCCATGGACATCTCGGAAGGCCTGGTGCGCGGCCAGGAAGTGACCGACACCGGCGAGCCGATCTCGGTTCCGGTCGGCGCGGGCACGCTCGGGCGCATCATGAACGTCATCGGCGAGCCGGTCGACGAAGCCGGCCCGATGCCGAATGGAGGCGCGCCGCGCGATCCATCAGCCGACGCCCGTCCTATGTCGAGCAGTCGACCGAAGCGCAGATTCTCGTCACCGGCATCAAGGTCGTCGACCTGCTCGCGCCCTACGCCAAGGGCGGCAAGATCGGCCTGTTCGGCGGCGCGGGCGTCGGCAAGACGGTGCTGATCCAGGAGCTGATCAACAACGTCGCCAAGACCCACGGCGGCAATTCGGTGTTCGCCGGCGTCGGCGAGCGCACCCGCGAAGGCAACGACCTCTATCACGAGTTCATCGAGTTCGAAGGTCAACGCCGATCCGCACGATCCCGATCCGAGCGTGAAGTCGAAATGCGCGCTGGTGTTCGGCCAGATGAACGAGCCGCCGGGCGCGCGCATGCGCGTCGGCGCTCTCCGGCCTCACCGTCGCCGAGCATTTCCGCGACCAGGGCCAGGACGTGCTGTTCTTCGTCGACAACATCTTCCGCTTCACCCAGGCGGGCTCGGAAGTGTCGGCGCTGCTCGGCCGCATCCCCTCGGCGGTCGGCTATCAGCCGACGCTCGCCACCGACATGGGCGCGCTGCAGGAGCGCATCACCACCACCACCAAGGGCTCGATCACCTCGGTGCAGGCGATCTACGTGCCGGCCGACGACCTGACCGACCCGGCGCCGGCGACCTCGTTCGCCCACCTGGACGCGACCACCGTGCTGTCGCGCTCGATCGCGGAAAAGGGCATCTATCCGGCGGTCGACCCGCTCGACTCGACCTCGCGCATGCTGACCCCCGCCGTCGTCGGCGAGGAGCACTACAACGTCGCCCGCCAGGTGCAGCAGGTGCTGCAGCGCTACAAGGCGCTGCAGGACATCATCGCGATTCTCGGCATGGACGAGCTGTCCGAAGAGGACAAGCTGACCGTCGCCCGCGCCCGCAAGATCGAGCGCTTCCTGTCGCAGCCGTTCGACGTGGCGGCGGTGTTCACCGGCACGCCCGGCGTGCAGGTGAAGATCGAGGACACGGTCAAGGGCTTCAAGGGCATCGTCGAAGGCAAGTACGACAACCTGCCCGAGGCCGCCTTCTACATGGTCGGCACGATCGAGCAGGCGGTCGAGAAGGCCAAGAAGCTGGCGGCGGAAGCGGCCTGAACGCCGACCGCCAGAGCCGCGAGGAAACACGATGGCCACCTTTCACTTCGAACTCGTCTCGCCCGACAAGCTGCATGTTCAGCGGCGACGGCGCAAGCGGTGCTCGTGCCGGGCAGCGAGGGCGACTTCCTGGTGCTCAGGGACCACGCGCCGGTCATGGCGGCGCTGCGCCCGGGCGTCGTCGCCATCGAGGACGCGGCGGGCAAGCACATGCGCGTCTTCGTGCGCGGCGGCTTCGCCGACGTCAACCCGGCCGGCCTGATCGTGCTCGCCGAGACCGCGATCGCCGCGAAGCGACCTCAACGCCGCGCACCTCGACCAGGAAATCAAGAACGCCGAGGAAGACCTCGCCGACGCGCCCGACGAGCAGAAGCGGCCGCGCAGGAGAAGCTCGACCGCCTGCGCGAGCTCAAGGAAGCGATGAAGCTCTGAGAGGCGAGCGAGCTTCCAAGTTTCGAAGGCCGGCCGACGCCGGCCTTATTGTTTTCGGGGTTGGGCGCCCTCGTAGCAGCCACGGAGAGCGCGGCGCAGCAGTTCCGAAAGAGCCGAATATACGACATTTAATTGTTGAATTTGAGATAATAACGATTAACATCGGTGAATGCCGACCGACACACTCATTGAATATGCGCGACGCATCCGAGAACTGCGTCGCGCTGGGCCAAGCAATATCGAACAGGCGCTAGCGCCGACCTTTCAATGGCTGCTTCAGACGCTCCTGCCGCGGATTTCCTCGAACGATCTCGTCGTCGTCCCAGAATATAGGACTCCAGGAATTGGACGTCCCGACTTTGCGCTCAAACGATCAGGCCAACCGCCACGCGCTTTCTTCGAGCTAAAATCGCCCACCAAACCCGGGGACCCGGCGCGATATCGGGACGCTCACGACAAGCAACAATTCGAGCGCTTCAAGTCGCTTCCTCTTTGGGCGATAACCAACTTTGCCGCCTTGAAAGTATTTGAGCGCAACGAACAGGTTGATTCGACCGAGATTGTGCCGGAAACGACGCTGGAACCGACGACATCGGACGCCAAAGCTGAAAAGTTGATCCGGAAAAGCGTCGGCGCCGCGCTGATCAAAACTCTGACGCCGTTGGCGTTCGCCAATCCGCCGCCTGCCAACGATCCAAAACAATTGGCCTCCAATCTCGCCCATGCCTCGCGGCTCATCCGAAGCATCATTTCGGACCGGTTGGCGGAACTCGCCGAGGCCAAGGCTACCGGACAGCCGCTGCAAAGGGTTCGCGACGAGTTTCGCGAAGTGCTCTACGCGCATCCCCAGGTGGCTGGCTATAACCCGTCCCGCTTCGACCCGCTATTTGCGGCAGCCTTTGCGCAAACTTTAGCGTTCGGGCTGCTGCTGGTTCGGGAGTCGACGCACAAGGTGGTCGACCGGGACTCCTGGCAACATATGCCGCCCCAACATTCGCTCATGCGCACCACGCTTCGGGTGCTCAGTCAGGAAGAAATTGCCGCTGAAGTCGGCGTTGGCTTCGATATCGTGCTCGATACCGTAAACAGTTTCGACGCCGCCATTCTCGCGCGCCGAACCGGGCACGGTGACCCGATCCTTTATTTCTATGAGGATTTCCTCGGCGTGTTCGATCCCGATGCGCGAGAGCGCTACGGGGTCTATTACACGCCCATTCAAGTCGTGACCTATATGGTCGCGGCGTTGGATCGCACTTTGCGCGAAAATCTGGGTACGGCCGGCCTCGTAGACGATTCGGTAACGCTGCTCGACCCCGCCACCGGCACCGGAACTTTTCTACTCGGCGTGATCGAGCGGGTGCGTGCTTCGGTCGAAAATAGCGTGGGTCCGGGCGCCGTCGCCGGCGCGTTGCGTTCGCTCGCCTCGCGGCTGTTCGGATTCGAATTGCTCGTCGGCCCTTACGCGGTCGCGCACTATCGCCTGCATCACGCGATGGGGGCTCTAAAGGCCAATCAGCGCATCGGCGTATTCCTGACCGATACGCTCGCCGAGCCGGGCGCTGCGGCGCCAGAGGGGAAGCTGGGATTCGTGGCAGACAATATACGGTCCGAACGACAGGCGGCCGATCGCATAAAGCAAAGTCATCCCATTCTCGCCATCATCGGAAATCCGCCCTACCGCCGACTCGAGGCGGGAGAAGTCGGCGAGTTGGTCGGGAATTGGATGGACGAACTCTGGGATGATTTCAAAGCGCCCGTCCGTGACGAGGGTTGGGGCAACCAGCTCAATACATTTCCGGAACTCTCCGTCGCGTTCTGGCGATGGGCGATATGGAAGTTATTTGAAAGCGAAGGGGCGCCGAGACGCGGCGTCGTCGCGTTCATTTCCAATCGAACTTTCCTGGCCGGCAAGCCTTATGCGGGTCTCAGAGCCAAGCTGCGCGAACATTTCGACCGCATCGAAATTATCGATCTTCGCGGCGACGTCCGAAGAGGCGAGCGCGCTGGCGTGACCGGGGATCAAGGGGTGTTCAATATCCAGGTCGGGACAGCCATTACTCTTGCAATAGCTGATGAGAGTAAAGTTCCGGGCGCGGCGGCTCGTGGTAACGTACATCGATAGCTGGTCTGAAGGGCTTTTCACGCGATCCGCAAAGCTCAATTGGCTAGTTTGCGGCGCCGACTTCGGGGCGACCCGCTGGCCAACAATACGTAGTGCGGGATTTGCTGCAGGACATGAAGCCCGCCCCCTTTGAATCCGGTGAATGGGTTGGAATCGATAGATGCTTTGAATTTCATCGATCTGGCATAGAAACACAACGAGATGATCTCGTTTACGCTTTTTCACCCGAAATTCTTCGAAAGAAAATTGTGGCGTTCCTATCTGCGTCAGATGGTGCGGCGAAAGCAATGTTTCACGAAAGCCGAGGGCGAACCTCGACACGCGCAAGATCGACACCCTATCGTCGTGAGTTTGCTCGCCAAGTAAGCTACCGTCCGTTAGACGTCCGATTTCTCTATAACCACTCTGCATTCGGCGACTTCCTTCGGCCAGAGTTGCAGTCGGTGTGGGGGAATACCAACCAAGCGCTTTACGCCATGCCATTCGCTACAGGCGATGGACCGGCTGTTTGGTGTCACGGTCAGCTGCCGGACCGGCATGCGTTTAGAGGAAGTTATGGGGGCTATGCATTCCCAATCCGGGACAATCGCCCCGGTCATGGTCCCTTCAACGTTTCCCCGACGCTTCTAATTGGGCTCGCCGCGAACTACGGCGCGCAAATAGAAGCCCAGGATGCATTCGACGCGATCCTAGCCCTGCTGTCTGCGACGTCCTACACGCTCCGCTATGCCGAGGACTTAGAGGACGTTTTCCCCCATGTGCCGTTCCCCAGCGACTATGCCCTGTTTCTCGAGGCCGCGGCGCTGGGGCGCGAAATCCGCGCGGTCGAAACCTTCGCGCGCCCGCCGTCGGCGCGCTTCCTGACCAAGGCCGTCGCGCGGATCGAAACCGAAGCGAGGGAGTCCTTGCACGCGATGGAATGGACCGACGGCGAGATATTTCTCTGCGCCGATGGCAGCGGACGCGTGTCGGGCGTCAGCCTGGACGTCTGGAGTTTCTCTGTAAGTGGGTACCGCCTGCTGTACCGCTGGCTCGACGCGCGCAAGGGCCTTGCCGTCGACAACGCCTTGATTTCGGAATTTCGTGACATTGTGGGCAGAATTGCGGAACTCATTGACCTTTTCGCGCGAGCCGATCAGGTTCTCGAGCGTGCGCTGACGGCGACCTTGAGTCGAGACGCCCTTGGTTTGCACGAGCATGCGACGCCGATCGAAAATGAACGCAAACCCTCCTGACCTTTTCGGCTTCGAGCCGACACAAGGCGATTTGTTCGCCGGCGAGGCGCCGCGCAATGAAGGCATCGGCGTCGCCAAGCCGGACCAGGTTCGGGCGCGGCTGCTCAAATTGCTCGCCGAGGCGCGCGCGGCCCAATCCGCGTCGCCCTGGAACGAGCGCACGACGCGGATGTATCGCGTTGTTTTTCCGCAGATGGCGAGTTGGCTGCCCGAGGCGGAGGCGGAACAACTGCGTTTCGAATTCGCCCAGGAAATGCGACGCCTAAACATTGCGGCGTGAGTGAAGTTTTTTGCGCGACGACCTGTCGGGCGTTTCGTCAACTTCGTCGTCCTGAGGGACCACGCGCCCGTCATGGCCTCGCTGCGTCCCGGCGTCGTCTCGATCGAGGAATCGGCGGGCAACCACACGCGCTTCTTCGTGCGCGGCGGCTTCGCCGACGTGAACCCGGCCGGTTGATCCTGCTCGCCGAAACCGCGATCCCCGCCCACGACCTCAGCGCCGAACGCCTCACGCAAGAAATCAAGGACGCCGAGGAAGACCTGGCCGACGCCCCCGACGAGGGCTAGCAGGCCGCGCAGGAGAAGCTCGACCGGCTGCGCGAGCTGAAGGAGTTGATGAAGCTGTGATGTTTGGCCGGCCGCTGCGAGGCCGATTGCGACCCTTCCTTTGGCCGCGCAAAGATGCTTTAAGGCGCGAAGGGCTCACGAAGGATTCTCTGTCATGGCGGATCACGCCGTACCGCATTTTCACAACGATCCCGGCGTCGCCACGATCAAGGTCGGCGTGAAGGAATTCATGTGCACGGGCGCGACGCCGCCGTTCGACCATCCCCACATCTTCATCGACATGGGCGGCGACCAAGAGGCGATTTGCCCCTATTGCTCGACGCGTTTCGTCTACGACGCCTCGCTCGGCGCGCATTCCTCGCCCCCCGAATGCGAGTGGCGCGGCGCGGCCTGATCCCGTGCCGCGCGCGCTGATCGCCGGCGCCGGCATCGGCGGATTGTCGGCGGCGCTCGCGCTGAACCAGGTCGGGTTCGACGTCGCGATTTTCGAGCGCACGAGCGCCCTCGCGGAGTTCGGCGCCGGCCTGCAACTCACGCCCAACGCCACGCGCATCCTCGAACGGCTCGGCGCTCTCGAACCCGTCCGCGCGCTCGCGACCGAACCGCGCGCGATCCGCATCTGGCGGGGCCGCGACAATGCCGAACTGGCGGCCCTGCCGGTCGGAGAGGCCCGCAAACGCTGGGGCGCGCCCTATCTCGTGATCCATCGCGCCGATTTGCAACAGGCGCTGGCCGACCTGGCGCTCGCCCGGCCCAATATCGATCTGCGCCTCGGCTTCGAAGTCGCCGGCGTCGCCGAGACGTCCGATGGGGTCGCGCTGGGCCTGAAGCGCGGCGCGCTTTCGCTGCGAGAGAGCGGCGACGTTGCGATCGGCGCCGACGGATTGCGCTCGCGGCTGCGCGAACGGCTCGGCCTGGGCGGGCCCGGCGATTCGATCTTCTCCGGCCGGGTCGCGTTCCGAGCCACCGTTCCCGCCGATCGACTGCCCCAACGCTTCACTGCGCCCGAGGTCCATCTGCGCATCGGTCCGGGCGCGCATCTCGTCCATTATCCCCTGCGCCGCGGCTCGATCGTCAACTTCGTCGCCTCGATCGAATCCGCCTGGCGCGGCGATCACAACGACGACCCCTGGGACGGCATCGCCGACCTGCCGGCGCTGAAGCGGGCATTCCACGAATGGTCGCGCGAGACCCGCGACCTGATCGCGAGCGCCAAGTCCTGGCGCGCCTGGCCGCTCCGTCACCGCGAACCGATCGCGAGTTACGCCCATGGCCGGGTTGCGCTGGTCGGCGACGCCGCGCACCCGATGGTTCCGTTTCTGGCGCAGGGCGCCGGGCAGGCGATCGAGGACGCCGGCGCGCTCGCCCGAAAGCTCGGGGGCGCGCATGACTACGCCGCCGCGCTCGCCGAATATTCGCGCGAGCGCGCGCCGCGCGCCGGCCGCGTGCAGCGTGAGGCGCTCGCGCAGGCCAGGATCTATCACATGCGCGGGCCATTCGCGCTGGCGCGCGACGTCACGATGCGCACGCTCGGCCCCGAACGGCTGCTCGCGCGCTACGATTGGCTCTACGCCGCCTGAAACCGAGGGCATGGAAATGGTCGACGACGCCAAACTGCAACGCCTGCGCGAGCGCTATCGCGACGCCGCCGGCGGCGAGATGTACGACCCGCATTTTCGCGCCGTCGCCGAACAGCAGTTCACCGGCGACCGGCGCAAATGGCCCTTCGCGGACGTCGCGACCCTGCTCAACGCGCCCTATCGCCCCGAGGCGCCCGATCTGGCGGATTTCGGCGGGCTCGATTTCGCGCTGATCGGCATTCCCATGGACCTCGGCGTCACCAACCGCGCCGGCGCTCGATTTGGGCCGCGCGCCGTGCGCGCGGTCGAGCGCGTCGGCCCTTACGAGCATGTGCTGCGCGTCGCCCCGCTTGGCGAGGCCAAGTTCGCGGATGTCGGCGACATTCCGATGCGCTCGCGCTTTTCGCTCGAAAGCTGCCACGAGGACATCGAAGCCTTCCTCGCGCGCGTCGTCGCTGCGGGCGTCGTCCCTCTCAGCGTCGGCGGCGATCATTCGATCACCCTGCCCATCTTGAAAGCGGTTGGCGCGCAGCGGCCCGTCGGCATGCTGCATATCGACGCGCATTGCGACACATCGGGTCCTTACGAGGGCTCGAAGTTCCATCACGGCGGCCCGTTCCGACAGGCCGTGCTCGACGGCGTGCTCGATCCCGAGCGCGTCGATGCAGATCGGCATACGCGGCGGGGCCGAATATCTCTGGGAATTCTCCTACGAAAGCGGCATGACCGTCATCCATGCCGAGGATCTCGCCCGCGAGGGCGTCGAGGCGGTCGTCGCGAGGGCGCGGGCGACGCTTGGCGATGGGCCTACCTATGTCTCGTTCGATATGGACAGCCTCGACCCTGGCTTCGCTCCCGGCACGGGAACGCCCGAAGTCGGGGGGCTGAGCCCGCGCGAGGCGCTCGCGATCCTTCGCGGCTGTATGGGGATCGACGTCGTCGGCGCCGACGTCGTCGAGGTCGCGCCGTCCTATGATCCGACCAACATCACAGCCCAGGCGGGCGCGCAGATGCTGTTCACGCTGGCTTGCCTCGCCTTGGAGGCGAAGAAGCGCCGTAGCGCGTGAGCAAGAGCACGGCGCCGCCGACCAGCAGCCCCCAAAACGCGCCGCCGACGCCCATGAAGCCGACCCCAGAGGAGGCGACCAGGAAGGTCACCAGCGCCGCTTCGCGCTCGGCCGGATCGACGAGCGCATTGTGCAAGGCGGAGCCGAACGCGCTGAGCAGCGCAAGGCCCGCCACCGCCTCGACGAGAATGGGCGAACCCGTGGCGAAATGCGTCACCGCACCGGCGAGCAATCCGAACACGACATAGGTCGCTCCGGCCGTCAGCGACGCGATCCAGCGCTTGGCCGGATCGGGAGAAGCGTCGGGCGAGGCGCACATCGCCGCGGTGATCGCGCTCAGATTGACCGCGTGCCCGCCGAACGGCGCCGACAGCAGCGTGAACACGCCGGTCGTCGCAATCAGCGGCGCGGGCTCCGGCCTGTAATGATAGGCTGTGAGCACCGCGAGGCCGGGCAGGTTCTGCGAGGCCATGGTCACAATGAACAGCGGAAGGGCGAGCGAGACCACCGCCTCGAGCGTGAAATGCGGCGTCGTCCAGATCAGCGTCGGCGTCATCGAGGCGAGGTCGAGTCCTCCGCCGGCGCCGTTGAACGCGATCACCAGCCCGGCAACGATTGCGGCCGTGGGCGTGGCGAACAGCCGTTTCCAGCGCGAGACGATCAGCCAGGCGAGTATCACCAGCGTCGCCGACATCGGAACTTCGATCAGCGCTTTGATCGGAGCCAGGCAAAGCCCGAATAAAATACCGGCCAGCATCGCATTGGCGAGCGAGGACGGAATCGCCGCAACCGCCCGCCCGAACGGCCGGATCAACCCGGCCGCTACGATCAGCGCTCCGACAACCAAGAAGGCGCCGACCGCTGCGGGAAAGCCGCCTTTGGCCGCGCCCGTCGCTGCCAGCAGCGCCGCGCCGGGCGTCGACCAGGCCGATGAGATCGGCATGCGGAACCACAGGCTGAGAACGACGCCCGCCAATCCCATCGCGACCGAGAGCGCCATCAATCCCGACGCCGCCTCGGCGTCGCTCGCCCCGACCGCCTCCAGGCCTTTCAGGATCACCGCGAACGAACTGGCGAAGCCGACGAACGCGGTCACAAGGCCGGCCGCGATCGGAGGAAATAGCTGGGATTTGAACATGGGGCGGCCGGCGGGAGGGAAAGCGGAATCGATCGCGCCAGCTTACACGATTATGTTCCGGCGCCGACAGGACCCGAAGGCGCCCGGAAGCGCCCGAAACCGACGCTACCCGCGCCCCATGGCGAAGAACTCGTCGTTGGGGCGCATGTTCATCACATTCGCGATCCGGTTCGACATCGCATAGAAAGCGGCGATCGCGGCGATGTCCCAGATGTCCTCCTGCTCGAAGCCATGCGACTTCAGCGCGACGAAATCGGGTTCCTCGACCTCGTGGCTGCGCGTGGCGACCTTCAGGGCGAAATCCAGCATCGCATGTTGCTTGGCCGTAATCTCGGCCTTGCGATGATTGACCGCGACCTGATCGGCAACCCGCGGATTCTTGGCCCGGATGCGCAATATGGCCCCATGCGCGATCACGCAATACAGGCAATTGTTGGCGCCGGAAGTCGCCACCACGATCATCTCGCGTTCGGCCTTAGTCAATCCGCCGGTCTTTTCCATCAGCGCATCGTGATAGGCGAAGAAGGCGCGAAATTCGTCCGGGCGATGCGCCAGCCCCAGGAATACGTTGGGCACGAAGCCGGACTTTTCCTGAACCTTGAGAATGCGTTCCTTGATGTCGTCGGGCAGATCGACGAGCGCGGGGACAGGAAATCGACTGATAGGACGAACGGACACGGTCGGGACCCACGGGTTGCGAGATCCCGCGACACTATCACTTCCCGTTCGTAGAGCGAAATGCGTCAGCCGCGGATCGGCTCGTGGGCGAGCGCAGCGCGCAGGAAGTAGAAGAGCCCGACAAGCGCGGCGAGGATCAGGACGCCCTCCAAAAGGTGCGTCAACGTGTCGCCGAACTGGAACAGGCCGCCGATCGCCCAGCCCGCCGCGCCGCCGGCGCCGACGAGTTCGGTGCCGACGAGCACCGCGACGCTGCCGAGCGTCACAGCGTTGGTCCAATTGATCGGCGCAGGGTCGGCCACGATAATCTCCGGCTAGTCTGTCGGGGCATCGGCCTATAGCATGAAGGCCCCACGCGCAACTCGCGTCGAGCTGAAATGTCCATCCGACCGCTGCTCTTTTGCCTCGTCGTCGCCGCCTCGCCGGCCTCGGCGCAATGCCTGACATCGTTCGACGGCGACTATCTCTGCGCCTACGGCTGCCGCGCTACAGACGCCAATCCGCGCATCGAAGTTGCAGGCCAGGAGGCCCGCTGCTGGAACGAACTCGGCGGGCTCTTCCTCGGCCGGCTCCGACCGCCCGACGGCATCGACTGCTTCCGCAAACTCGGAACGATCTCTTGCGACGGGACGACGATCCTGTGGAGCGACGGCGTCATCTGGAAGCGGCATTAGCCCTTGCAAACTGAATCGCTTATCAAATGGCGCGACGTTCGCCGCCCGAAGGACATTTGATTTGACTGACGAAGCAGTATTCTCCCTTGCCGCGGTGGCCGCGCCCCACGCGCTCGCCGCCGAGGCTGGACGCGACATACTCGCGCAGGGCGGCAACGCAATCGAAGCCATGGTCGCGATGGCGGCCGTCATAGCGGTCGCCTATCCCCACATGAATTCGATCGGCGGCGACGGCTTCTGGCTGATCCGCGACGCCAAAGGGCGAGCCCGCGCTATCGAAGCCTGCGGGCCCGCCGGCGCGCTCGCCTCGATCGAGCGCTACCGCGCGCTCGAACTCGATGCGATCCCCACCCGCGGGGCGAACGCCGCGCTGACGGTTCCCGGAACAATCGGCGGCTGGGCGATCGCGCTTGAACTTTCGGCAGCGCTAGGCGGAAAGCTGCCGTTGAAAATCCTGCTGGAGCGCGCCAGCCGGTTCGCGAGGGAGGGGGTAGCCGTCTCGCGCTCGGAAACCCGTTTCCACCCGCCGGCCCACCCCGGGCTCATGGCCGCGCCCGGCTTCGCCAAGACCTATCTCGTCGACGGCAAGCCGGCGCCGGCCGGCGAAATCCGGAAGTTCACGCGCCTGGCCGACACTTTGGACCAGCTCGCCCATGCCGGTCTCGACGATTTCTATCGCGGCGACGTGGCGCGGGAAATCGCCGCAGACCTCGAGCGTTTGGGCTCGCCGGTGACGCGCGCGGACCTCGCCGCCTATCGCGCTCGCTGGCGCGAGCCGCTTTCGCTGCGCCTCAAAAATGCGACGCTTTACAACACGCCCGCGCCGACCCAAGGCCTCGCCTCGCTCATGATGCTCGGCCTCTATGAGCGGCTCGCTCCGCGCAGCGTCGACGGATTCGAGCACGCGCATGCGCTGATTGAAAGCTTCAAGCGCGCTCAAGCCGTGCGCGATCGCGTCTGCGTAGACTTCGAAATCGCGACAGACGATTTCGGCGCCCTGCTCAGCCCCGATGTTCTCGATGCCGAGGCGGATGCGATTGATAAGACGCGCGCAGCTCCCGCGTTCGTGAAATCCGGCAAAGGCGACACGGTCTGGATGGGGGCTATCGACAATGATGGCCTTGCGGTCTCGTTCATCCAATCTGTCTACTGGGAATATGGTTCGGGCTGCGTGCTCGAACGCACCGGCGTGACGATGCCCAATCGCGGCCTCGCCTTCTCGCTCGATCCGTACTCGCGCCATGCGTTGCGGCCAGGCAAGCGGCCCTTCCACACCCTCAATCCACCCCTCGCCGCCTTCGACGACGGGCGCGTGCTGTCCTACGGCGCCATGGGCGGCGACGGTCAGCCGCAGTTTCAGGCGCAGGTTTTCACCCGCATTGCCGCCGGATCCCGTCTTGCCGACGCGGTGGCGGCGCCGCGCCATCTCTATGGACGCTCCTGGGGCGAGGCGAGCCTGACCGTCAAGGTGGAGGCCGCCTACGACGATGCGGTGGCGAGTGCGCTGGCCCGGGCAGGTCACGAAATCGAGCGCAAGGCGGCGGCGCAATGCGACCTGTTCGGGCACGCTGGCGCGCTCATGCGCTCGCCGAAAGGCGCCATAGCGGCCGCGCACGATCCGCGGTCCGACGGCGGCGCGATGGGACTCTGAATTCTTGCCCATCCGTGTCTGCCGCGGGGGGAGAAGCGGGGGTGAAGGTCACGAAAGCGCTCAACGCGATTCATGACGAATTCACGACAATCTCTCTGCCTCCGCGCTATTGACGGCGCGAGCCGAGCATGGCTTTAAGCCGACCAACCGCGCATTCGCGCCCCAATCGCCGCCTCTGGAGAGCCCCCGTCATGACGCACTGGCCCTGTCACGGTAAGATCGAAGGCGCGATCGTTATGATCGGCTTCGGCTCCATCGGCAAGGGCACGCTGCCCCTGATCGAGCGGCACTTCGACTATGAAAAGGAACATTTCGTCGTCATCGGCCCCGACGGCTCGGACCGCAAGTTGCTCGACGAGCGCGGCATCAAATTCGTCCATCTGGCGATCACGCGCGACAACTATCGCGAGGTGCTCGGCAAGTATCTCAAGGCCGGCAAGGGTCAGGGCTTCTGCGTCAACCTCTCGGTCGACACCTCCTCGCTCGATATCATGCGCTTTTGTCGCGAAATCGGCGCGCTCTATATAGACACGGTCGTCGAGCCCTGGCCCGGTTTCTACTTCGACAAGTCCCGGGGCAATAAATCGCGCACCAACTACGCGCTGCGCGAAACCGTGCTCGCCGAACGCCGCGCCAATCCGGGCGGCACGACTGCGGTCTCCTGCTGCGGCGCCAATCCCGGCATGGTCTCCTGGTTCGTCAAACAGGCGCTGGTCAATCTCACAAGGGACCTCGGAGAGGCCGCGCCCGAGCCCAGCACGCGAGAGGAATGGGCGAAGCTCGCGCAACGCCTGGGAGTCAAGGGCGTACACATAGCCGAGCGCGACACCCAGCGCGCGCGGTCGCCCAAGCCTCGCAATGTGTTCGTCAACACCTGGTCGGTCGAGGGTTTTCTCTCAGAGGGCATGCAGCCGGCCGAACTCGGCTGGGGCACGCACGAGAAATGGGCGCCGGCCAACGCCGGGTTCCACAAGAGCGGCTGCGGCGCGGCGATCTACATCAACCAACCCGGCGCCAACACCCGCGTGCGCTCGTGGACGCCGACGGCGCAGGGCCAGTTCGGCTTCCTGGTCACGCATAACGAGTCCATTTCGATCGCGGACTATTACACCTTGCGCAACGAAAACGGCGAGGCGATCTACCGCCCTACATGCCATTACGCCTATCACCCCTGCGACGATGCGGTGCTCAGCTTGCACGAATTGTTCGGCCGCGCCGGCAAAGTGCAGTCCGAACACCATATTCTGGGCGAGGCCGAAATCGTCGACGGAATCGACGAACTCGGCGTGCTGCTCTATGGCCACAAGCGCAACGCCTATTGGTACGGCTCGCAGCTCTCGGTCGAAGAGACGCGCGCCATCGCCCCCTACCAGAACGCGACCGGCATGCAGGTCACCTCAGCCGTGCTCGCGGGGATGGTTTGGGCGCTGGAAAACCCGAACGCCGGAATCATCGAAGCCGATGAGATGGACTACAAGCGCTGTTTGGAAGTGCAGACGCCCTATCTCGGTCCGGTGATCGGCGCGTACAGCGACTGGACGCCGCTGACCGATCGTCCCGGCCTTTTCCCCGAAGATATCGACGAGAGCGACCCCTGGCAATTCCGTAACGTACTCGTGCGCTGAGCCAAATTGTAATATTTACGCCGTGCCGAAGCGCCGCTATCGCCGACCAAGCCAGAAATCATAAGAACTATCTTAAGCGCTGCTTAAGCCCTATCGAGCCGCGTATATTTATTTATATTTCTGACCACCTCGGCATAGCTGATCTACAATTCGAGACGCCGCGGGAAAATCGTAGCTTTATTTTCGTCGCACTATGTAGACGGCATGGCTCCGCTCAAAGCGGCTTTGCGATGGAACGTCCTAATTACCATAATAAAAATGGTTTTAAGAATCTGTTTGCTTTTCTGCGTTGCAACAATATTATGACGCAATGCGCAAAAGTTTCATCGTTCCGATGGAAACGCGTCATCTCCTCACGGCGGAGGCCACCATGAGGAAAGGGCAGAGAGTCAGGTTGCGCGCCTCCTCGCAAGCGGCGCGCGATTGGGGCGTGTCGACCGGCGCGGAGGGCGCCGTAATTTGCCAATACCGACTGTTGAAGGCGCGCGCAGCCAATCCCGAACGCATTGACGTTCAATTTGGTCCGAAGACGGTTGTCTGGGGCGCGCCCGCGACGGCTTTCGAAGTCGTAGGCTAGGCGCGCGGCGCATAGGCTGCAGGATCCAGGCTCGCGGGGCGCCCTGCAAGGTCGAGTTGCGCAACGCGTGCGGGCGAACTCGCAATAACACGGCCTCGCCGTATGACTGCGAGTCGCGTCGCCCGCAAACGCACAGCTTCAATCGGATCGGCGGCCTGGAGCACAACCATATCGGCGTTGCCTCCCACTCGAATTCCGTAGCCCTCCAACCCCATGACTCGCGCCGGAATCTCGGTCACCGCTTCGAATGACCAGCGAATCGATTCGCGGCTCGTCATCGGCGCGGCGTGGACGGCCATATGGGCGACGTCGAGCATATCGGCGCCGCCGAGGCCATACCACGGATCCATCACGCAATCCTGTCCGAGGGCGACGGGAATGCCGTGCGCGCGCATTTCCGGGATTCGCATCAGGCCGCGCCGGCGCGGATAGCTGTCGTGCCGTCCCTGCAAAGTGATGTTGATCAACGGATTGGCGATCGCGTTGATGCCGGATTCTGCGATCAGCGGCAACAGCTTCGAGACATAGTAATTGTCCATCGAATGCATCGAGGTCAGATGCGAGCCCGTCGCGCGCGCCCCCAACCCTAGCCGCTTCGCCTCATACGCCAATGTCTCGACATGGCGCGACAGGGGGTCGTCGCTTTCATCGCAGTGCAGATCGATCATCAGACCGCGCCGTTCCGCGATCTCACAGAGTGCGGCAACCGAAGCCGCGCCTTCAGCCATCGTGCGCTCGAAATGCGGGATGCCGCCGACGACTTCGACGCCCATGTCGAGGGCGCGCTGGAGATTTCGCGCCGCGTTGGCCGAGCGGAAATAGCCATCCTGGGGAAAAGCGCAGAGTTGCAAGTCGAGATAGGGTTTCACCCGGCGCTTGACGTCGAGCAACGCTTCGACGGCGGTCAGGCGATCGTCGCAGACGTCGACGTGGCTTCGCACGGCAAGCAGCCCCTGCGAGACCGCGAGATCGCAATAGCGCAGAGCGCGTTCGGCGACCGCCTCCACCGTCAACAGCGGTTTCAATTCGCCCCAGAGCGCGATGCCCTCGAGCAGGGTGCCCGAGACATTGAGCCGGGGAAGCCCCAGCGAAAGCGTCGCGTCCATATGAAAATGACAATCGACGAAAGGCGGCGAGACCAGCCGTCCGCGCGCATCCACCACAACGCCGGATTCCGCCGAAATCGCAGGCTCAATCGCCGCGATGCGTCCGTCGAGCGCGGCGATGTCGACATTCGTGCGCCCATCCGGAAGCGTCGCGCCGCGCACTATCAGATCGAAGGCCACGGTCGTACTCTCCTGGGGCGGAGGCGACCCGCCTCGCGCGGTCGATGTCGATCGAGCGGACGCAGCGCCCGCGTCGGCCAGCTCTCCAGATCGGCGCCAGTAAAACAAATTCGCCGGAAACTCTCGTTTCCGGCGAAGGCCTGTCTCATCGGGACAGCGTCAGCTCTGCACGCCCTTGACGTACCAGTCGATGGTTGCGAGCGTGCCGAGAGGTATGCGCTCGCCCTTCTTGACCTTCTCGGCGCCCGTCTGATCGGAGATCGGGCCGGTGAAGACGTCGTAGGAGCCGTCCTTGTAGCCCGAGATGATCTTGTTGGCGGCCTCAACGACATTGGCGGGCAAGGACTTATTGAAGGGCGACATCACCACGGCGCCCTCCTTGATGCCCCACCAGGAATCGCCGCCGCCCTTCCAAGTGCCGTCCAACACCGCCTGGGCGCGCGAAATGTAATAGGGGCCCCAGATGTCCTCGATCGCGGTCAGATGCGCATGCGGCGCGAAACGCGACATGTCGGCGCCCTGACCGAACCCAAACAGCTTTTTCTTTTCCAGGACCTGCAGCGGCGCCGCGCTGTCGGTGTGAGCCGTGACCACGTCGCAGCCCAGATTGGCGAGCGTCTCGGTCGCCGCCGCCTCCTTGGCCGGATCGAACCAGGAGTCGATCATGACCAACTTGACCTTAATGTTCGGATTGACCGCCTGGGCCGCCAGGGTGAATGCATTTACCCCCATCACGACTTCCGGGACCTTGAACGAGCCTAGATATCCGATAGTGCCGGTCTTCGACACCATGCCGGCGATCGTGCCCAGGACGGCCCGCCCCTCATGGAAGCGGTTGTTGTAGGTCGCGACATTGGCGGCGTGCTTGTAGCCGGTGCAGTGCTCGAACTTGGTGTCGGGATAAGCCTTCGCAACTTCCAGGGTCTGGTCCATGTAGCCGAATGAAGTCGTGAAGATCAGCTTGTGGCCCTGCGCCGCGAGATCCTTGATGACGGGCGTCGCGCTGGCGTCCTCATTGACGTTCTCGACGTAATTCGCGACGACCTTGCCGCCGAAATGATCGACGAGAGCCTTGCGGCCCTTTTCGTGCGCCCAGGTCCAGCCGAAGTCGCCGACCGGCCCGAGATAGATATAACCCACTTTCAACGGTTCGTCGGCCAGAGCGCCACGCCCGAGCAATGGCAGCGCGGAGGCAACGGCGGCGGTTTTCATGAAATTGCGCCGGTTCAGAATCGTCATCTCAACTTCTCCTTGTTGGTTTTCTCGTTCACGCGTCGGGCATATAGGGTTTGCCGAGGCAGGCGGGAGCCTCGGCGCCGCCGGTCTCGCGCGCCGACATTAGCGCGAGAACGATGATCGCCATGAGGTAGGGCATTGAAGCCCAGAACTGAGAGGGAAGGAAGGAAAATCCTGACGCCTTGGCATAAAGTTCAAGCGTCATGAACAGGCCGAAGAAATAGGCTCCGGCGAGCAGGCGGCCCGACCGCCAGCCCGAGAACACCACCAGCGCGAGCGCGATCCAACCGCGTCCGGCCGTCATGCCCTCCGCCCAAAGCGGCGTGATCACCATCGAGAAATAGCTGCCCGCGATGCCCGACATGGCGCCGCCGAAAGCGATCGCGGCGTAGCGCACGCCAATCACGGAATAGCCGATCGAGCGCGCAGAGACGTCGTTCTCGCCGACCGCGCGCAGCACCAGTCCGGCCCGGGTCTTGTTGAGGAACCAATAGACTGCGAACACGGCGAGGAAGGCAAAATAGACCAGCGGGCTGTACCCGAAAAACAGCCTGCCGATCGGGTCCCCAGACAGAGAGTCCGGAAATATCGAATCGAAACTGTCAATCGCGATGCCGACGTAACTCGCCCCGATGAGCGAGGAGAGGCCGGTTCCGAAAATCACCAGCGCCAGCCCGGTCGCGACCTGGTTCGAGCCCAGCGAGAGAACCAGGAACCCAAACAGCAACGAGGCGATTGTCCCCGTCGCCGCCGCGCAGGCGACGCCGAGCCAGGGGTTGCCGGTCTCGAAAGTCACCGCAAAACCAGCGATGGCGCCGCACAGCATCATGCCCTCGACGCCGAGATTGAGCACGCCGCTCTTCTCGACGACCAGTTCGCCGGTCGCCGCCAGCAGAATCGGCGTCGTTACGTTCACGATCGTGATAAGCGCCGGGATCAGAAATTCGACGATCATTTCGCGGCTCCCACAGCGGTCGTAACGACGGGCGCGGGCGTGGCCCAGTCTATTCGAATTCGGCGGCGCACGAGCACGTCGCTGGCCAGGATCAGGAACAGCATCGTTGCCTGAAATATGCCGGCCGTCGCATTGGGCACATGGACGACCGATTGCGCGACTTGGCCGCCGACATAAGTGATCGCGAGCACGACGCCGGCGACCAGGGCGCCGAGAGGATGCAAGCGCCCCAGGAACGAGACGATGATCGCGGTGAAACCGTAGCCGGAGGGAAAGCCGAGATTGAGTTGGCCCGATTGGCTCGAGGCTTCGAGAATGCCGGCCAAGCCCGCCATGGAGCCGGATATGATCATGGTCCGCCAGACCATCTGGTCGGCGTTGAAGCCGGCATAACGCGCCGCCCTCGGAGCATCGCCGACGACGCGGATCGCGAGCCCGAATTCGGAGCGCGACATGATGATCCAGAACACGAAGGCCAGGATAACCGCAATGAACAGGCCCGGCGGGAACGGCGTGTCCCACATCACCTTGGGCAGCATCTGTGAGGGCGAGAATGGCGCAGTCTGCGGGAAATTATGCCCGTTCGGGTCCTTCCAGGGCCCCGTGACGAGATAGTTAAGCAACTGCAGCGCGACATAGACCAGCATCAGGCTCGACAGGATCTCGTTGACCCGATAGCGCGTCCTCAGGAACGCCGGGATGGCGCCCCAGAGCCCGCCGCCGACGATGCCGGCGATCAGCATCAGCGGGATGATCCAATAGCCTTGCAAGCCTTGCGTGAGATAGGCGACTCCTGCGCCCGAAAGGGCGCCTACGATGTATTGTCCCTCCGCGCCGATGTTCCAGACCTTGGCGCGATTGCCCATGCAGAGTCCGAGCGCGATCAGGATGAGCGGCGCCGCGCGCCGCGCGACGTCAGACCATTTGTAGGAGGCCAGGATCGGCGTGAAGAAGATCTCGCGCACCGCGCGCGGACCGTCATAGCCGATCAGTTCGAAGATGATCGCGCCGATGACCATGGTCAGCAATACCGCGGCGACCGGAGTCACCGCCTGCATGAACCGGCTCGGCTCGCGGCGCTTCTCAAATCGGATGCGCATGCAGATGCTCCGTCATTTCAACAGTTGCGACCGGGTCGCCGTGGACGCCGCCCATCAGAAGGCCGATCTCCTCGATCGTGACCTCGCCGACCTTCATCATGTGCGAGAGCGACCCGAGGTTGATGACGACCAGCGAATCGCAAAACTCGAGCAATTCGTCGAGGTCCTGCGACACCACAACGACTGCGCAGCCTCGTGCGGCGAGATCGACGATGGCCTGCCGGATCGCGGTCGCGGCGCCCGCATCGACGCCCCAGGTCGGCTGTGAGACCACCAGCGCCGTAGGCTCCTGAAGGATCTCTCGGCCCATGATGAATTTCTGCAAATTGCCGCCCGATAGCGAACCCGCGGTGGAGCGATGCCCGAGCGCCTTGACCGAAAATGCGGATATGACTTTGTCGGCGTAGGCGGCTGCGCGGCTCGCGCTGATCAGGCCGGCCTGCATCAGGCCCATCCGGCGGCGCGCCGTGAGCGAGCCGTTTTCGGCCAGGGTGAAGTCGCCCACTGCGGCGTGGCCGTTGCGTTCCTCCGGCACCGCGCAAAGGCCGCGCGCGCGCCGCTCTGTCGGGCCGAGTTTGCCGATCGGCTGGCCGCCATGATGATCGCGTCCGTCGTATTGGCGAGCATTTCGCCGCTCAGCGCTTCCATCAGTTCGTTCTGGCCGTTGCCCGCAACGCCGGCGACGCCGAGGATTTCGCCCGCCCGCACCGAAAAGTTGATCTCTTTCAGCTCGACGCCGAAATCGCCGTGCTTGGGCAGGCTGAGGCCGCGCGCGGCGAATTTCTCCTCGCCGAAGGCGCGCCCCGGGGCTCGCGAGATCTCCTTCAGGTTGGCCCCGATCATCAGCTCGGCCATGCTCTTTGACGTCTCTTTCTTAGGGTCGCATTCGGCGACCACCCTGCCCCCGCGCAGGATCGTGGCGGTGTCGCAGAGCGCGATGATCTCATGAAGCTTATGAGAGATGTACAGGATCGAGCAGCCGCCTTGCGCGAGCTTGCGCAGCGTCTCGAACAATTGTTCGACCTCTTGCGGCGTCAGCACCGAGGTCGGCTCGTCCATGATGAGCAGGCGCGGATTGACCAGCAGCGCGCGCACGATCTCGATACGCTGGCGCTCGCCGACGCTCAGCGTCGAGACGATCCGCTTCGGGTCGAGCTTCAGGCCGTAGAGATCGAGCACGCGGCGGATTTCCGCCTCTAGTTCGCGCTGGGAAATTTTCGAGTCCAGGCCGAGCGCGATATTTTCGAGGACGGTCAGCGCCTCGAATAGCGAGAAGTGCTGGAACACCATGCCGATGCCGAGCTTTCGCGCGGCGCGCGGGTTGGCGACCCTGACCGGCTGACCGTCCCACAGCATCTCGCCGGCGTCGGGCGCCAGGATGCCATAGATCATCTTCACCAGGGTGGATTTGCCGGCCCCGTTCTCGCCGAGCAGGGCGTGGACCTCGCCGGGTTTCACCGTGACGTGGACATTGTCATTGGCCAAGACGCCGGGAAAGCGCTTGGTCACTCCACGCAATTCAAGGCGCGGACCCTGTGCGGCGCCGCCCTCCGATGTGCCATTCGATCCGGCCATGAGCCCCTCTTCCCGAGCGTCGGCGTCTCGCCGAGCGCCTTTCGCGTGTCCTCCAGATGCAAAGACCACGCCGGAACGGGGAACCCCGCCTTAGCGCCCGGGTCTTTGCTTGCAATGACTTAGACTCCTCTTGTGACCGCCCGTCAATTAGGCGCCGGCGCCTGTTGTAATGGCTTTCCGGCCCTCCCGGCGAGGGTTCCGCGGGCATCGGGCAGGCGCTTTGAAATGCGATAATTCTCTGATTTAGTGTAGCTTCTCGCCCGCCGGAAAAAGGGTGGAGCAGGCGGTTCGCAGAGGTTCTCCCGAATTGGCGCGAAGGAGCTTTCCATGAATCCAACCAGGGCCAGCGAAGACGATCTGGCGTTGCTGCGGCGCTCCTTCGACGTGGCGCGTCGCTCGCGCGAGGGCGGCGACCACCCATTTGGATCGGTGCTGGCCGGGCCCGCAGGCGAGGTGCTGCGCGAGCAGGGCAACGGATACAGCTCGGAAGGCGGCGACCGCACCGCCCATGCCGAACGCCTGCTCTCGTCCTGGGCCGCCAAGATTTACGACCTCGACTACCTTCAGCGCTGCACGCTCTATTCCTCCGCAGAACCCTGCGCGATGTGCGCGGGCGCGATCTACTGGGCGGGCATTGGCCGGGTGGTCTTCGGCCAGAGCGAAAAAGGCCTGAAAGCGCAGACCGGCGCCCACGACGAGAACCCGACCCTCGACCTGCCCTGCCGCCAGGTCTTCAATGCCGGTCAGCGCCCGACAATTGTCGTCGGCCCCCTGTTGGAGGACGAAGCGGCGCAATTGCAGGCCGACTTCTGGTCCGAGAAGGAGGCCTAGCCGGCGCCGTTTTCCGGTTGTCTCTCACGAAATCTATTCGCAGGGCGCTCGCTTCTGCGGCTCTTTCCGCCGGGGCTAGACGCCGGGCGCGCCGCCGCGGCGGCCTTCGCAGGGCCTGCGTTTCAACGGCTCGCAATAGGCCGGCGAAGAGCCCGACCTAAATCCACAGCAGCAAACGTCATTACACAATGGATGCTATTTATCTAAGTCTTCTCGTGACATTTCCTCTTGTGAAACGAAACTCCATGGCGACGGCCCAAAGGGTTTGATGATACGAGGCGGGCCCTCGACATCCGGCCGATCGCCAGTTCGGCGGCGGCGCCGGCGACAAGATTGGGCGGTGCGACGACCCGGCGTCCGCGCCGACGCGGACGCCCGGCATCAGGTCGCTCCCGACGCCCGTCGGGACGCCGCGCGCCTTGCCAAGGGCTTCGAGGTTAGCGACTATCGCAGACGCGAGACGAGCTACCGACGCCCGTCCCGCTATCGTCCATCTGGGGGCTCAGGACTTGAACGACGCCTCGTCGGATCCGCGGGCCGAGCGCAGCCAAGACGACCTTCTCGCCCTCCTGACCCAGTGCGAGCGCGAACTCGCCGAGGCGCGGCGACAGCAGGCGGCGACGGCCGAAATTCTGAAACTCATCAGCCGATCGACGTTCGAACTTGACGGCGTGTTGCAAAACATCGTCGAGGCGCTGCGAGCCTTTTGCGGCAACGTCACTATCCATACCCGCGACGGCGACCTCATGAGGTTGCGAGCCTGGTCCGGCTCCCCGCCGGAATTCGTCAAGTTTCTTCAGGAGACGCCGTTTCGAGCCCAACCGCGCACCCTCACCGGCAAGGCTTGGCTCACCGGGAAAGCCATCTACGTCCGCGACGTCGCGAGCCAGAGCGAATTTCATTTCGGCCGGGCGGCGGAGATTGGAAACCTGCGCTCCGTGCTGTGCGTGCCCATGATGCGCGACGACGAGGCGCTCGGCGTTCTCACGCTCGGCTCGCCCGAGCACGACAATTTCAAGCCCAACCACATTGACCAAGTCAAATCCTTCGCCGACCAGGCTGTGATCGCGATCGAGAACTTGCGGCGGTTCAACGAAACACGGGAAGCGCTGGAGCAGCAGAAGGCGACGTCGGACGTGCTGAGCGCGATCGGCCGATCCGTGTCGGATGCGGGCCCTGCGTTCGAGCGCATACTCGACGCGTGCCAGCGGCTTTTCGGCTCGGACCAGATCGGCATCTATACGGTCGACGCAAGCGACATGGTGCGTGTGGCCGCTTGGCGCGGCCCGATGTCGGAGGAGTTCCGCCACGACGTCACACCGCTCGCCGAGAGCGTGACGGGCAGGGTCATTCGCGAGCGCAGCGTGCACCACATTCCCGATCTCGCCGCCGACCCGCACCTTCCGCAAAAGGTTCGCGAACGGGTCGAACATTTCGGCAGCACGACGCTCGTCTATGCTCCGATCCTGTTCGAGGATCGCGGAATCGGCTCTATTCTTGTTTCGCGCACGCCGCCGCGGCCATTCACCGAGAAGGAGCAAGCGCTGCTGCAAAGTTTCGCCGATCAGGCGGCGATCGCGATCCAAAATGTCCGGCTGTTCGAGGAAGTGCAAGCCAAATCGCGCGATTTGAACGAAGCGCTGGTCTATCAAACGGGCAGCGGCGACATCCTCAGGGCGATCGCGGCCTCCCCGACCGACGTCGCGCCCGTGCTAAATGCGATCGTCGAGAGCGCGTGCAGAGTTTGCGAAGCCTACGACGCCGCCGTTATCCTGCGGGACGGCGAATTTTCAGATTCAGCGCGCATCGCGGCCCGATACCCATCGGTCTCGACAAATGGCCAATCAATCGCGCCTGGGTCGGCGGACGCGCGTTCCTCGATCGCATGCCGGTTCATGTCCATGATTTGACCCGCGAGCGCGAGGAATTCCCCGACGGGCACGAATTTGCGCTCCGGATGGGGCATCGCACCATTCTCGCCGTACCGCTGATTCGCGAGGGGGCGAGCCTCGGCGCCATCATCGTCCGCCGCATCGAAGAACATCCATTCGCCGACAAACAGATCGCCCTGCTGCAAACCTTCGCCGATCAGGCTGTGATCGCGCTGGGAAATGCGCGCATGTTTGAAGAAGTGCAGGCCCGCACTCGCGAACTCTCCGCTTCCCTGGACGATCTGCGTCAAACACAAACTCGATTGGTTCAATCTGAAAAGCTCGCCTCGCTAGGTCAGCTCACCGCCGGCATCGCGCACGAAATCAAGAATCCGCTCAATTTCGTCAACAATTTTTCCGCCCTTTCGCGCGAGCTGCTCGACGAACTGAAAGACGTGCTCGCCAAGGCGCCGCTGACAGCCGAGCAGCGCGAGGAGACCGAAGACCTCCTCGGCCTAGTCGGCTCCAATCTCGAAAAGGTCGTGCAACACGGCCGGCGCGCCGATTCGATCGTCAAGAACATGTTGCTGCACTCGCGCGAAGGCTCGGGAGACCGCACGCGCGTAAATATCAACGCCATGGTCGAAGAAGCGCTCAATCTCGGATATCACGGCGCACGCGCGGAAAAGCCCGGCTTCAATGTCACGATCGAGAAATCGCTCGATCCCGACGCGGGCGCCGCGGAAATCTATCTTCAGGAAGTGACACGCGTGTTGCTGAACTTGATCTCGAATGCATTTTACGCCACTTCGAAGCGAAAGCTGGACAACTCGGGCGGCGCTTATGAACCAACCCTCTCCGCCTCCACGCGCAACCTCGGCGATCGCGTGGAGATCGTGATCCGCGACAACGGAACCGGAATACCCGACGAGGTGAAGGCCAAGATGTTCAATCCCTTCTTTACCACCAAGCCGGCGGGCGAAGGCACCGGGCTCGGCCTGTCGCTGAGTCATGACATCATAGTCAAGCAACACGGCGGAACGATCGAGGTCGCGACTGAACCCGGCGTCTTTACGCAATTCACCATCGCCCTTCCACGCGCTCCCGCGGGAGCGAAGTCATGAGTGCGCTGATCCTGGTCGTCGACGACGAACCCGACGTCGCGGACCTGTTCCGCCAGCAGTTCCGCCGAGAGTTGCGCTCATCGCGCTTCAACATGGAATTCGCGCAATCGGCGAACGAGGCGCTCGCCCTGGTCGACGCGGAGCAGACAGCGAGCCTGATTTTGATCCTGTCCGACGTGAACATGCCAGGCATGAGCGGCCTCGAATTGCTGCCCAAGGCGCGCAGCGCCCGGCCCGACGTGCCCGTCATCATGATCACCGCCTATGGCGACGCGGATACGCGGCGCAAGGCGATCGAGGGCGGCGCCGCAGGGCTTTTCACCAAGCCGATCGACTTTCTTGAACTGAGATCCGAAATCGAGCGCCGGGTCGCCTCCATTGCGGGGCGCGCATGACCCAGACAATCCTTGTTGTCGACGACGAGCCCGATCTCAAAGACCTGATCACCCAGAAATTCCGTCGACAGATCCGGGAGGGCGTTTTCGAGTTCGGGTTCGCGCACGACGGCGTTGAGGCTCTAGCGTTCCTTGAGGCGCATCGCGACGTCGACATGGTGATCTCCGACATCAACATGCCGCGCATGGATGGACTGACGCTGCTGGGCAAGCTGCAGGACGCCGACGAGCGGCTTTCCACCGTGATCGTGTCGGCCTATGGCGACATGGCGAACATTCGCACGGCCATGAACCGCGGCGCCTTCGACTTCCTGACCAAGCCGATCGATTTCGCCGATTTCGAGACAACAATCCAAAAGACGATTGCGCACGTCCTAGCGCTGCGCGGGGCGCGCGAGCGCCAAGCCGCAGCCGAGCGTGCTCAGGCGACGCTTGCGCGCTATTTCTCGCCCAATCTCGCGCGATCCCTGGCCAGCGGTTCGGCCGCGCTCGCTCTCGGCGGCGAACGGCGCGAGATCGCGACCTTGTTCACCGACATTGCCGGCTTCACGCCGCTCGTCGAATCGCTGGACACGACGACGCTATCGGCCCTTCTCGGCGACTACCTCTCCGAGATGACCGAGATCGTGTTTGCGCATGAGGGCACGGTCGCCAAGATCATCGGCGACGCAATCCATGTGCTGTTTGGCGCGCCAGGCGATCAGCCTGACGCCGCCCGGCGCTCGATCGCCTGCGCGCTCGCGCTCGATGCACGCTCGGAAAGTTTCCGCGCCGAATGGAACGCCCGCGGCGTCCCGCTTGGCGTGACGCGCATCGGCGTGCACGCGGGCCCCGCCATCGTCGGCAATTTCGGCAGCGGAAAGCTGTTCGACTACACCGCCTATGGCGACACGATCAACGCGGCGGCGCGTTTGGAGGCCGTCAACAAACAACTGGGTACGCGCATCTGCATTAGCGACGTCGCCGCGGAACGGGCCGGCGATTTCTTCGGGCGGCCCGTCGGCGATCTCGTGCTGCGCGGTCGCAGCGAACCGATGCGCGTCTTCGAACCGCTCTCGCCAGAGCAGCACGCCGACGCTACGACCGCCGCCTATCTCGACGCCTTCGCCAAGCTCGAGGCGCGCGACCCCGGCGCGGTCGCCGCCTTCGCCGTACTCGTCGGCGCGAACCCGCACGATCCGCTCGCACAATATCATCTGAAGCGGTTGCTCAATGGCGGCTCAAGTGCGCGGATCGAGATGAACTGAACCCGCCGCCCGGAAGTCGTTCGCACTTTCGTGGAGAGAAGCGACGATAAAGCGCTGCGTCAGGCCTTGGCCGCCCACGGCAGGACAAACGCCTCTCCCTCATGCACGCCGTGCAGCGCGGTGACCCCATAGGCTTCAGCGATCACATCCTCCGTCAGCGCCGACGGCGCGCCGTCGGCGAGGATGCGGCCATGCGCGAGCACGATCAGCCGATCGCAGAACCGCACCGCCAAAGTCAGGTCGTGCAGCACGGCGACCACCCCGGCGCCGCGTCCAGCCTCTGCGCGCAGCAGCGACATCGTGCGCAATTGGTGCAGAGGATCGAGCGCGGCGACAGGCTCGTCGGCGAGCAGCCATTCGGCCTCGACCGCGAGCGCCCGGGCGAGCAGAACGCGCGCCTGTTCGCCGCCCGACAATTGCCGGAGCGTGCGGTCTCGCATGCCCGTCAGCTCCGCGCTTGCGAGCGCACGCTCGATCGCGACCGCGTCGGCGGCGCTCGGCGGCGAGAACGGTCGCCGGTGCGGCAGGCGGCCGAGGCCGACAATCGCCTCCACGGAAAGCGGCCAGTCGGCCGCGCCGCCCTGCGCGAGATAGGCTAGCCTACGCGCGAGATCGGCGCGACCTATCTGATGCAAACCGCGCCCGTCATATTTGATCTCGCCCGCAGACGGCTTGACGAGGCCCGCCAGCGCGCGAATCAGCGTCGTCTTGCCCGCGCCGTTCGGGCCAATCAGACCGACCATCTCGCCGGCTTTCAGATCGCAGCTCACGCCCGCGAGCGCGTCGCGATTCCCGTAACGGACCCGAACATCGCGGGCGCCGATGCGCATCACGCCTCCCGCCTGAGGCGATCGATCAAGCTGAGCAGGAACGGCGAACCGATCAAAGCGGTCACGACGCCGAGCTTGAGTTCGGGCTGCACGGGAACCAAACGAACCGCGACGTCGGCGACGACGAGGACAATCGCGCCTCCGAAGCCGCTGACCAGCAGCAGGCGGCCAGGGCGGTGGCCGACAAAAGGGCGCAGCAGATGCGGCACCACGAGGCCAACGAAGCCGATGGCGCCGGTAACCGCGACCGCGCTGCCGACGGCGAGCGCCGAGCCCGCCACCAGCTTCAGACGCAGGCCGGACAAATCGAAGCCGAGGCTGCGCGCCGTGTCCTCGCCCAGACTCAGAGCGTCGAGCGCGGGCCCGCAAGAAAGCATAAGCGTCCAACCCAAAACCATAAGCGGCAGGGCAAGCGCGAGTTGGGGCAGGCTGCGATCGGCCAGCGAGCCCATCAACCAGAACATGATCTCGTAGACGGCATAAGGATTGGGCGAGAGGTTGAGCGCGAGCGTCGTCAGCGCGCCGGCGAAAGAATTGATCGTCACGCCCGCGAGGATCAGCGTCATCGTGCCCGCGCCGCGCCCTACCAGCGCGTAGAGCGCGAGCGCGGAAACGATGGCCCCAAATATGCCGCCGAGCGGCAGCGCGAGCGAAGCGAGGCCCGCGAGGCCGGAGTAGAACACCACGACGGCCCCGAACGCCGCGCCGCCGGAGACGCCGACAACGCCGGGGTCGGCGAGCGGATTGCGCAACAGCCCCTGCATCGCCGCGCCAGTCAGCCCGAGGCTGAACCCGACTGCCGCGCCGAGCAGCGCACGCGGCAGGCGCAATTGCACGAGCACCAGCGCGGGCAGCGTGTCGCGACCGCGCAGCGCATCGCCTATTGCGGCGGTAATATCGATCTCCGCGTAGCCTACAAACAGCGAGACGAGCGTCGCGGCGAGCATCGCCGCGGCGAGCGCGCTCGCCAGCGCGGCAGGTTTGATCTGGGCGCCAGCGCTCATGGCGAAGCCCTCGGGGCGCGTAGATCCGCCGTCGCATCGGCGAGCGTTTGCACTGCATCGGCGATCCAGGGTCCGGCGCAGGTCCACAGACGGGCGGGCAGCGCGACGACGCTTATCCTGTGGGAAAGCGCAGCGATCATCGGATGCTTCAAGGCTTCCGTCGCGAGCGAAGGCAGCCCGACGCCTTCGCTGTTGGTCACGAGCACCTCGGCGTCGAGCAGCGCGACGCGCTCCAACGGCATTTGCTGATAGGCGCCGATGTCGAGCCGCGCCGCGAGGTTTTCGAGCCCGGCGCGCTCCAACAGCTCGTCGACCAGCGATCCCGGACCGACGGTAAAGCCATTAGGTCTCAGTATGATGGCGCGCAGCTTCGGCGCCTTCGGGTCGACCGAGGCCCGCGCCAGCCGCCCATCCAGGTCGGCGATCATCGCCTCGCCGCGCTCGGGAACGCCGAGAGCTCCAGCCAAATCTCGGATCTGTCCGCGCACTTCGGCGAGCGTCTCTGGCACCCCGAACTCGCGCAGCGGCGCTCCGACGTGCGCGAGCATCGCCCGCGTCGGCGCCGGCGTGAACGGTCCGACGAGGACGAGATCGGGGCGGGCGGAGAGAACCTCCTCCGCCGATCCGTTGTTGACCGGCACATGTTCGGCCGCCTGCGCCATGTTGCTGTTGAGCGGATCGCGCGCGAGCCATGTGACCGAGGCGATCGCGTCGCGGTCGGCGAGCGCAAGCGTCAATTCGTCGAGGCACATGTTCAGCGAGACGATTCGCTTCGGCTTCAGCGCCAGATTGTCGGCCCGCGCGCTCGCGAAACCCGCGAGTACGGCGAGCGCGACGCCGAGGATCAATCGCACAGGAGACTTCACGCTTAGGTCCTTACCAGGAATAGGTCAGCCCCGCGTAAAAGGAGCGACCCGCCGTTCCGTAACCATAGACTTCCTGATAGCGCGCGTCGTTGAGATTTTCGGCCCTGCCGAACACGCTGAAGTTTTCGTTGAACTTGTAGCTCGCGAGCACATCGAGTTTGGCGTAGGCGGCGAGCGTGACATAGGCGCCGGTCAGGAAGTTCTCATCGAGAGAGTCGCCGACGAGCGAAAGCCTCGGCTCAAGCTCGAAATTGGGGATGCCGTCGTAAATCAGCGAAATCGTCGCAGTGTTGTAGGGCTCATGCAGCAGCTGCATGTTTGCGGTGAGGTTTTGGCCGTTGAGATAGGTGTAGCTCGCACGCAATCGCAATGTATCGGGGAGGATCACCGCGTCTGTGGAGAATTCAACGCCGCTCGTCTCAGCGCGACCGATATTGTAATAGCAGCCGCCGTTCACAGCCACTTGCTCGGCCGTGCAGGAGCTGACGTCCGCGAAATAGATCAAGTTGCGATACTTCGCGTCGAAGGCCGTGACCGATGCGGTCACGCGATCGTTGAACAGTTTCTGGTCGATGCCTGCGTCGACGCCGAAGTTCTGCTCCGGCAAAAGATTGGGATCGCCGGAAAGACTGTATCGCTGGTACAGGGTCGGCGCCTTGGCGCCGGTTCCCACGCTCGCGCGCAGTTTCGTTCCGGTCTCATCGATGTGATAGGCGGCGGTCGCGCGCCAGGTTGCGAATGTCTGTCCCCCCTCTATCGCGTCGATCCGGCCCCCCAATGTCAGGTCGAGCCGCCGGAAGAGATCGATATGATGCAAGGCATAAACCGAATTGGTGACCTGCCGCGCGTCGACCGGCGTGAACGCATCATCGGGGTTCGGGCTCTGCGAAGTGCTAGCGGTCTCGGTCTCGCTGCGAGCGCCGAAGGTCAACCCGCCATAGGGGCCAAGATCGAGATCGCCCTGATATTCCGCGCCGTAGCGCATGCCAAAATAGCTGGAGCGGCAATTGAAGAAGGGCGAATTTGGATTGGGAATCAGAGACGTCGTTGTTTGCGCGAATTGGTCGTAACACCCTTCCGCCTCCCAAATATTGTTGCTGGTGGCGTTGCTGTAGAGCGTAACTTGATTACGCAACGCGCTGCCCACGGGATCGACGTTGGCGCGAACGAACACATTGCCGATCATGGCGGTCGACGTGTTGAAATGATTGAATACGTCGCTGTCGTAATTCACCGCGTAGGGATTGTCGAATCGAATGTCGTTGCCGAACAGCGTGAATCCAAAATCGACGGACACGCTGTCGGAGACCTTGTAGGAAAATCGCCCGTTCGCACCTCCCTTGTTGGTTGGATCGTCCGCCGGCAGCGGCGGCAGCAGGTCGCCGTTGCCTATATAGAGCGGCTGGTTGATGCGATAGCCGTAGCGCGGAAAACCGTCGGAGTGCAGCAGGTTGACGCCAAGCGAATAGGTCCAGGCGTCGTCGGCGCCCGACATGGATGCGCGCGTGGAGAGCGTTCCGTAGCTGCCGGCCTCGACGGTCACGCTGCGCTTCGGCGTCTTGGAGCCCTTCTTGGTAATGATATTGATGACGCCGCCCATCGCGTCCGAGCCGTAAAGCGCGGATTGCGGGCCGCGCAGCACTTCGATACGGTCGACGTCAACGATCGAGAGGTTGCCGAAATCTAGCGAGCCGTCGGTCGAGGCCGTGTTTCCGATGCGCACGCCGTCGAGCAATATGAGCACCTGGCCGGGATTTGAGCCGCGAATGCGCACTTCGGTCGCGGATCCGACGCCGCCGGCCTCGTCGACCTCGACGCCCGCCACGTTGCGCAACACGTCGGCCAATCCGCGGCCGCCGAATTTTTCGATCTCCGAACCCGGTATGACGGTCACGGCGGAGCCGACCTGCCCGATCGCCTCCTGCACGCGATCGGCTGTGACGACGATGTCGGGCAGCGCGACCGTCGGGGAAGACTGGGCTCGAGCGGGGGAGACGAGCGCGCTCACGCCCGCGATGGGAACAAGAAAAAACGCAGTCCGTCCTGCGGACCGCCATGCGGCTTTGAACATGGGTCCTCCTGCCGTCCCTCCGACGGCGGTTCGGGTTGCACGATCAAAGGCCGGTCTCCTGGCTCGCGGATTGTCGCCTCGTCTCCTCCTTCCCAGGACGCGGATGTCCCAGTGGATCCAATGGAGACAGGCTTGCCGCTTACAGTTGCGGGGGCAGCCGCGGCATTGGCGCGAGCCTTCGTTGGAAGACCCGAACCGCACCGCGTTCCCGTTGATCCGGCTTTCGCCGGATCGCCTATGACAGAATTTTGATAGGACCTTTGCGGGAGGTCCGCAAGACCCGCTGGGGGTCGTGCGCGCCCTTCGACGGGCTCAACTCCTCGACAAGCTCAGGAAAATGGCCGACTTGCCGAAGCCGCTTTCGCGGAGGCCGATCCTACTCTATCCAGATCGCCCGTAGACACAGGAGAGGCGGCGCGATGACGCCAGAGCGAGGGGAAACGACGAGCCGGCTCGCGGCGATCGTGTTCGATCGGGGCGAGGATCCGGACGCGCCCCTGACGGAATTCATCACGAGCGCCGCAACGGCCCACAAGCGCATCGCCGGCCTGATCCAGGAGCGTGGCGACAACAGCGACAACGATCGACACGACGTCAATATCCGCAATTTGACCACCGGCGCGCGTCTTCCGGTCATGCAGACTCTCGGGCGCGACGCGACGGGCTGCCGGGTCGACCCCAGCGCGATCGCGGCGGCGGCGCGACAATTCGCCGACGCACTAGCGAGCAGGCCCGATCTGCTGATCGCGAATCGTTTTGGGCGCCTGGAGTCGGAAGGCGGCGGCATGATCGCGGAAATCGGCGCGGCGGCGGCCGAGGGGATCCCGCTGGTGATTTCGGTGCCGCGTCGCTATCTCGACGCCTGGAACGCATTCGCCGGCGGACTCGATGCGCAATTGCCGCCTAGGCGCCAAGCGCTCGAGCAATGGTGGGCCGCTGTCTCCCGCGGCCTCGCCGCGTCAACCGCCGCGTGAGCGGGAGACGAACCTTTCGGCGATGGCAAGATCTTCCGGCGTGTTGACGTTGAAGAACGGATCGATCGGCGAATCCGGCCAAGACGCGTATGCGACGCCGGTTTGCGTCTGAAAGGTTTCAACCTTGCGGCGCCCCTCGTCGACAAGTGCGCTTCGCAGCGCGTCAGCCAGAATGACCGGCCAAAGCGCGACGACGTTGTGCGAACGCCCGCCCGATTGGGCGACCGCTACCGGCGCGCCGGAAGCCCGCCGCGCCGCATGTAGCCGGGCTACGAGATCGGGCGGCGCGAAAGGCGTGTCCGCAGCCAGGCTGACGACATGGGTCAATATTGGAAAGTTCGCTCGGGCATAGTCTAGCCCGGCGAGCACGCCCGCCAGCGGACCGGCGAAGTCGGGGGGTCGTCCGCGACGACGGGCAGGCCGAAGCCCGAGAAGCGCGACGCATCGCCATTGGCGTTGATCGCCAGGGCGGCGCATTGCGGCGCAAGCCGATCGATGGCATGGGCGAGCATCGGCCGGCCGGCAAGTGTCAGCAACGCCTTGTCGCCGCCGCCCATGCGTCGCGAAAGTCCGCCGGCGAGCAATAGGCCGAGCGTGCACTCCCTATCCTGCATCGCCTCGCCCCCCTGTCAGCGGTTGACGCTCACCGACCAGTCCAACCCGAAGGCGAGCAAACTTCTCGAGCACGGCTCATGAATGCGCCGCGGACACGAGGACGGGCTGTTCGCGATAGCGATCCGGGAACAACTTCTTGAGGTTCTCAAGCTTCGGCAGGTCGTTGTAGACAATGTAGGGATAGGTCGGGTTCAGCGTCAGGAAGTCCTGATGGTAGTCCTCGGCGGGATAGAAGACGTGGCCGGGCTCGATCCTGGTCACGATCGGCGCGCCGAAGACGTGCGCCTTATCCAGCTGTTCGATATAAGCCTTGGCGATCTTCGCCTGCTCTTCATTCTCCGGGAATATCGCTGATCGATATTGCGTCCCCTCGTCCGGACCCTGCCGATTGAGTTCGGTCGGATCGTGCGCAACCGAGAAATAGATCTGCAGCAGGCGTCCGTACGTGATCTTGGCGGGATCGTAAGTGATGCGCACCGATTCGGCATGACCGGTGTCGCCCCGGCTGGTCATTTCGTAATGCGCGGTCGCCTTGTCGCCGCCGTCATAGCCGGATACGGCTCTGACGACGCCATTGACGTGCTGGAATACGCCCTGCACGCCCCAGAAACAGCCGCCCGCGACCACCGCAACTTCCAACTTCCCGCCGCCCGGGGTTTCGTCGAAGGCGGGCGGGGGAACAACATGGACATCCCCGGCGAACGCCGCCGAGACCGGGAAGGCTGCGAGCATGGCGAAAACCAGAGCTTTCGGCAGGCGCGCGAGACATAATATCGACATGACGAATCCTCCTCGTGGCGGGCTAACAGCTCTCATACGCCGGACTCGTCCGGCCCGATGCGCGCGGAAATTGCGACCCCAAAGTTCGGTCCGCTAGACGTCCCTTCGCCGCTGGCCAAGCGATTGTTACGCGCCATGCCATGATATCGCGGCAAATGCGCCTTCTTTAGCTGTTCTATGCCGAAGCGCGTCCATTCCCCCGGCGGGGCCCATTCGTGTAAGAGGGGCGCTGACGCGGCGCACCCGCTGCAGCTATTGACCGTAAACCCCGCAAAGTCGGGTTTCACGGCCTGCAATAGGAGATTAAATTCGTGAGCGAGACGGAATTGGCCTATCCCTCGGTTCCATTGCTGATCGACGGCGTCTGGCGGCCCGGCGCGCAGGGTCTGACCCTGCCGGTCTCCGACCCCGCCACCGACGAAATTTTGGGCACAGTCGCGTGCGCAACCCGCGAGGATCTCGACGCGGCGCTCGCCGCCGCCGAACGAGGCTTCGCGGTCTGGCGCAAGACCTCCGCCTACAATCGCGCCAGGCTGATGCGCACGGCGGCCGAGTTGTTTCGCCAGCGCGCCGACCGGGTGGCCTGGCTGATGACCCGCGAACAGGGCAAGCCCCTCGCGCAAGCCAAGCGCGAAGCGCTCGCGGGCGCCGACATCGTCGACTGGTTCGCCGAGGAAGCGCGGCGCAGCTACGGCCAAGTGATCCCAGCCCGCTCCGAAGATGTGCTGCAGATGACGGTGAAGCAGCCGGTTGGCCCGGTCGCAGCGTTCACGCCGTGGAACTTTCCCATCAATCAGATCGTTCGGAAAATGTCGGCCGCGCTCGCGACGGGTTGCTCGATCATCGTCAAGGCCCCGGAGGAGACGCCCGCTTCGCCCGCCGAACTGGTGCGCGCGTTCGTCGACGCCGGGATCCCCGCCGGCGTCCTCAACCTCGTTTACGGCATTCCCGCGGAGATTTCGGAATATCTGATCCCGCACCCGGTCATCCAGAAGATTTCGTTCACCGGATCGACCGTTGTCGGCAAACATCTGGCCGCGCTTGCGGGCGCGCACATGAAGCGGGCGACGATGGAGCTGGGCGGCCACGCGCCGGTCATCGTCTGCGCGGACGCCGATATTCCCGGCGCGGCCAAGACGATGGCCGCAGAGAAATACCGCAACGCCGGACAGATTTGTGTCTCGCCAACCCGATTCTTGATCGAGCGCCCGGCCTTTCCAGGATTTCTCGACGCGTTCACCGCGGCGGCGAAGGCGGTCAAGGTCGGCAACGGCCTGGACGAAGGCGTCGAAATGGGGCCGCTTGCCAACGAGCGCCGCATTCCGGCGCTGCAGGCGCTGATCGCCGACGCTGTCTCGCATGGCGCGCAATTGACGACGGGCGGCCGGCGGATCGGCAACACCGGCAATTTTTTCGAGCCGACGGTGCTCGCCAACGTGCCGACCCAAGCGCGCATCATGAACGAGGAGCCGTTCGGCCCGGTCGCGATCATCAACCCGGTCGAGACCCTCGACGCGGCGATAACCGAAGCCAACCGCCTGCCCTACGGCCTGGCGGCCTTCGCATTCACCTGCTCGAGCGCGAATGCGCATCAGATTGGCCAACGCGTGGAAGCGGGCATGGTCACGATCAACCATCTTGGACTTGCTTTGCCCGAAGTTCCTTTCGGTGGGATGAAAGACTCTGGCTACGGCACCGAGGGCGGCTCCGACGCCATTGAGCCCTACCTGGTGACGAGGTTCATCACGACCGCGGCGCGATGACAGCGGCGGTCGAAATGTCGGCAGCCGAGTTGCACCCGTTCGATATCGCCATCGCGCTGGATCAACTCGACGAGGGCCGCTATCTCGGGCGGACGAGCCAGGCCTACGCCAATCTGGTCGGGCCTTTCGGCGGCGTCACGGCAGCGGCGATGCTGAACGCTGTCATGCTCGATCCGCGCCGGCTCAGCGACCCGATCGCGCTTACCGTCAATTTCTGTGCGGCTGTCGCAGACGGCCCCTATGAGATCGCGACGCGCCTGATGCGCGGCGGCAAAACGACGCAGCACTGGTCGATCGAGATGACGCAGACAGGCGCCGTCGCAGCCACCGCCACCGCCGTAGTCGGCGCCCGTCGGACGACCTGGTCGCATTTTCCCAAGAGCGCCCCATCGGCGCCGCCGCGCGAGACATTGCCTCAGATGCGCTCCGAAGGGCGTCCCAACTGGGTCAAGCGTTATTTGTTTCGGTTCGCCGATGGTGGCCTCGACATCTATCCGCGCACGGATGGCGCGATCCATGGCGCGCGAACTCTTGCTTACATCCAGGATAGCCCGCGCCGCAGTCTCGACTTTCTGTCGCTCGCGGCGATGTCGGACGCGTTCTTCCTGCGCATCATGCATGTGCGCGGCACGATGCAACCGATGGCTACCATTTCGATGACGACGTACTTTCACGTCGGCGGCGACGAACTCGCCGCCCTCGGCGCGGCGCCTGTGCTCGGCGAGGCGGATGCGGCTGTCTTTCATGACGGTTTCGCGGACCAGAGCTGTGCGCTCTGGAGCGAACGCGGCCGTTTGCTGGCCAATGGAGTGCAAGTCACGTGGTTCAAGGAATGACCCGCGGCGAGGCCTCGACGTCGAGACGAGCCCCGAGCCGGAGTTGGCTTCTGTCCAGACTGGGCGTCCTGTTTTGTATCGCGGCTGCGTTCGCCGCGGTGACCGCGCTGGCGAAAGGTCGCCGCGAGGCGCTTTGGCAGGTCGTTCAGCTCTGCGTCGCCAATCACAATTGGACTGGCGCCTCGTTTCCGTGTCTTACCGTCAACACCTCGGACGGCGAGGAGCGCGGCTACATTGTGCTCCGCAGACCGGTCGGCAGGCCCGACACGATTCTGGCGCCGACCCGCAAAATCACGGGCCTCGAGGATCCCCTGCTTCGGTCGTCCGAGACGCCGAATTATTTCCTGGACGCGTGGAACGAGCGCACCCTCGTCTCCGATCGGATTCAAAGGCCGCTCGCGCATGAGCAGGTCGCCCTCGCGGTGAATTCGCGCTACACGCGGACGCAAGATCAGTTTCATATCCACATCGGCTGCGTCGACCGCGAAGCCTCCGAAATTCTCGATACGATCTCGCCCGATCTTTCTGCGAACCGATGGGTTCGGGCCAGAAAGCGCTTTTACGGCTTCGATATCTGGGGCCTGCAGATCGCCAAGGAAACTCTCGACGGCGTGAACCCGGTTCGAACTCCTCGAAGACGGATTTCCGGACGAGAGCGGGAGCCGGGGCCTGAGTACGATCGTGCTCGCCGGCGTCAAACTCCCGGATGGGCGCGACGGCTTCGCCTTGCTGACATGGCGCAGCAACTTGCAGGCCTCACGATTACAGTTCACCGCCGAGGACTTTCTCGATGAGAGATGCGGGCGCTGACGCATTCACATCGGGCTTCGGGTCCGAGGGCGCGAAGCCGCGGCGACCCGCCCATCTGGAAGGCGCCGTTCTCTGACAAAGAGGCTGAAGCGCCCCGAAATCTTTCGGCTCCCTAGATGCGGGACAAATTTGAGCCGAGCCGGCGCATCATATCAACGCCAATCAAACCCGGTTCCTTCTGCCCGTATTCGCGCCGCATCAGGGCGGCGTTTGTTTGGGCACTACAAAGATTTGACCGATATAGATGAGGTTAGGATCTCGGATTAGCGATGAATTGGCTTCATAGATTTGACGGAACCGGGTGCCGTCGCCATAGAAGCGGCGCGCAAGGTCCCACAGATTGTCGCCGCGGACGACAGTCGCGGTGTGCACTTCGCTGACGACGACGTTCGCGGGCGGCTTTCCCGCTGGTTCGGAAGCGACCTGCGCCTCCAACGAAGGCGTTGGCGCGGGAACGGAGGTCGCAGCGGATAGCGGCGTCGGCTTCGGCGCCGAAGCGGACGCATTAGAACCTGCGAAACTCGTCGCCGCGACCGGCGCTTCTGGCGATGCAGATTTCGTTGGAACCGGCGCGACGTTCTCGCTCGGAACCGGCGCTGGAGCTGGAGCAGGCGACGGCCCCGCCGACGCGAGCGCCGCAATCGCCGAGGACGGGTGCTGCGGATAGGCGAATGGCGCCTCGGCGCGCGCCAATACGCGTCCGCTCGCCCGATCGATCTCGTCCGCTCTGAGAGTATAGAGACCCGGCGCCATGCCGTGCTCGATGGTCAAAGACCAACGCCTATCCGGGCCGGCCGATGCGTCGGCGACGAATGAACCATTGAGATAAAGCCGTACTGTGGCGTTCGCTTCCGCCGAGCCCTTCACCAATAGTCGGCCCGGGTCCGTGGCTTCGACAGTCTCGACGAAAACGCTGGCGGTTCCCTGTGCAACCAGCGGCTTTACCGGGGCCGGGCTCGGGGCCAACTCCACGGCTGTCAGTGCGGGCGTCGGAGCGGCCGGCCCCGGCGCCGGCGATGGGATCGGCTTGAAAGCGAGCGAGGCTGGCTGCGCGGGAGGTGGGGTCGCGGCATGCAACGCGGCAAGTTTCTGCGGCGCGACGTCGATCGCGACGGCGTCGGACGTCAGGGGCTCCCCCGCAACTCCGCGCACCGCCAACTGGAGATGGTGTTGGCCTGCCGAGAGTTGCGGCGGCAAGATCACGAATTGGCCCGAAGGATCGGCGTCGACTTCCGCGATCGCCCGGCCCTCGTCCTGCAACTCTACGTGCGCCTGGGGGGCCGCGTGACCCGCGACCACGGCGTCTCCGCCGGGCTCGACCCTCACGACATCGAACGCCGGTCGATTGGGAGAGAATTGAGAGGGCGCGGCCGTGGGTTCAGAGGGGGTCGCTTTCACCTGCGGCGCCGTTTCCGGCGAAGCCGAGACCTTCGGCGCTGCGACAGGCGGCGCCGACGGCGCGGACGTGTTGGGCAAGAGGGAGGGACTTATCAGCGAAGCGGGCCAAACATCGGGATAATGCATCGCCAGGACGCCGCCCCCGGCGGCAACCGCGACCGCCGCGGTCGCTCCGATCCAGTAAAGGGCTGTCGTCGAAACCATGCAGACCCAACCTTGACGCAAACCGAAGCGTCACTATCGCGCCGCCTGGGCGCAGCGTCCTACTTGCCCCGCTGCGAGCGCGAGGAGACCGGCCGGCGCGATTCCACCCCTGGCGGACGGTTAAGCGCCTGCCACGCCGGAGACTTTCACCTTTAGACGAATTTGGCAATTTCAGTTTTCGTTTTCGCGGCGCGATCGCAGAAATGGCTCATCTGCCCTCCCCGCGGCCCTCGACCGTCACGCATGCCAGACACGGCCGAAGCTATGACGTGAAGTCTCGAATTAACCGGCGACGACTTTGCGCGCCGCGCGCAAGCGCATGTCCACAAACTGAACTCCGACGCTAGAGCCGTGCGCCCAGCGGCGATTGCAGATATACGCGTTGTCGCGAAATTCCAGATCGAACGTTTGCGGCAAATCGCCCGGCTTGCTCAACTGCAACTGGCATCCGGCTGGGGACAGATCGACGACTTTGGCGCAGATGCGTTCGCCGTCCTGCAAGATCACGACCGCCCCGAGATCGCTTTCGCGCCTCGCTTCAACTCGGCGGTCTACACTCGAAGTCTCGACCATATCGCTCACCCCAAGTTTATCAATCGAACGTAACGGAATGCGGTATCCAATTGGTTAAAACGAAATTGACGCGAGAAGACGGTCAATTACCAGCGAAGCCGGGCGCCAGACGATAGTTCCCGCGGGACGGATAAGCTCCCCGACGTTGCGGAAACAACACTGTAGATTAGGCCGATGAAGACGCTGGACGCAAAGGACGAGCCGGCCAAGACTTCGTCGCTTTTTCCAACTCACGCAGGCGCTTGGAACTTGGCCCGACATCCGCCGAGAGGGGAAACCTCGATCGTCAAAACCAAGTCGTATTGCGTCAGCACATCGGTGACTATCGCCAGGCCCAGACCCGTGCCTTCTCCGTCGGGGTCTAATGGTTCGCCCCGACTGGGAAAGGCGTTGAGAACCAACTCGGCGACGCCGGTCCGTCGTCGTCGACGACAAAGCAAACACCGCCGTCCTGGACTTCGGCGCCGACCGTCACGTGGGCCGAGGCCCATTTTCGCGCGTTGTCGAGCAAATTCCCCATGACTTCACCAAAATCATCGGGATCGATGCGCACGCGCAGGCCTTCGTCGACCTGATTTTCCCATGCGATCGCATCCGCCCGCGGCATGCGGCCGACAAGATCAATCAGACGCGAAACCGTCTTGTGCGCGTCAGTAAGCGTCCCACCTGCCGCCGTTGCGCCGACGGTCCTCGCACGCGCGAGCTCACGATCGACATGACGACGCATCATCTCGACCTGTTGCCGGACCAAGGACGCAAACTCGATATTGCCAGACGTCTCCAGTCGACGCGCCTCGCCTTGCAATATCGTCAACGGCGTTTTGAGACCGTGGGCGAGATCGCCGGCGCGTTCGCGCGCCTTGCGCACCACATCCTCCTGACGCTCGATCATCGTGTTGAGGTCGCTGATCAACGGCGCAACCTCGAGCGGGAACCTGCCCGGAGAGACGATGCGCGACGCCTCTGTGAACCTTCGCCAACTCGTCGCGCAAGCGTTTCAATGGCAGCAAACCCACGCTCGCCTGAAGCCACGCGCCCGCGAACAACACGAGACCGATGACCGCGAGCGCGAATTCGACATTCCTGCCGAACGACTGACGCAGTCGATCCGCCGGCTTCGTGTCCAGCGCCACGGCGAGGCGAAAGACGCGCGGGGCTCCGTCGCCGTCAAATCTCACTTCGCGCTCCATCATAAATACGTTGGAGTGGTTAGGCCCACGCTGTTTGACGGCCGTGCCGCTTGGGGTCAGATGCACGGATTTCGTCGGCTCGAGGTCCTGGTCCCAAAGCGAACGGGACCGCAACACAATGCCGCCGCCCTCGGCCACGCGCCAATAGGCGCCGCTTGCCGGCAAATTGTATCGCGGATCTGTCAACAATCGCGCAACCTCAGGGCGCCCGGCGGCATCGAGACTGAAGGCGCCCGCCAATTCACGCCAGCGCGTCTCGAGATCCTGCTCCATCAAGCGCTCGATGTGGTCCTCAAAAATTAGCGAGAACGAAATTCCGGCAACCGTCAAAGTCGCGGCGATCGTCAGTGCGGCTAAAGAGAGCAGGCGCAACCGCAGCGAAATCGCGCGCGCGCTCGCCGGCGGCTGACGATTGTAAATCGTCTCAGCCACGGACGAGATAACCAAATCCGCGCTGAGTTTCGATGATGTCGGCGCCAATCTTCTTCCTCAGCCGCGCAACCAACACTTCCAGGGCGTTGGAGCCGGGTTCCTGCTCGGAGCCATAGACATGCTCGCCGAGTTCGCCTTGCGCGACAGGACGCCCCTTGTTGTGCACGAGATAGCGCAATGCGCGATATTCCAGCAGCGACAGGGCAATCGGCGCGCCGTCGAGCGTGGTCAACATGCGGCGGGTGTCGATGCGCAAAGGTCCCGTCTCGAGCATCGGAGTCGTGTGGCCGGCGGAACGTCGGATGATTGCCCCAAGACGCGCGACCAGTTCCTCCGGTTGGAAGGGCTTGGGCAGATAGTCGTCGGCGCCGGCGTCGATTCCCGCAACCCGCTCCGTCCACGAGCCTCGGGCGGTCAGGATCAGGATCGGCGTGCTGATCCCTGCGGCGCGCAGGTTCCTGACCACCGACAATCCATCGAGCCTGGGCAGCCCGAGGTCGAGAATGATGCCGTCGAAATCTTCGGTCTCGCCAAGCAGCCAGGCCTTTTCCCCGTCGTTGGCGGTTTCAACGACATAGCCAGCTCGCGAGAGCGTCGCGGCGATCTCAGCGGCTATCTTGGTTTCGTCCTCGACGACCAACGCGCGCATCAATGCCCCTTGATTTCCGTTATTCGGTTTGTGCCGGCGTCCACGCTTACGTCACGGTAATAGCCCTGCGGGGTCAACACCGTTATCGAATAGCGCCACTCGCCCGCAGAGTTCTTGTTTAATGCGACCTTCAGTACGTCTCCCGGCACGGATTTCTCCACGGTCTTCAGTATCGAGTCCAGCGGCGCGATCTGCCCCCGGCGCACAGCTTCGCGCGCGCTGTCCTGATCCGGCGTGGCGCTTGAGAGATGGGACCCGAGCAAAGCCAGTTGCGCCCCGATTGCGCCGCCTACTTGGTCCACCGCATGCGCGGCCCCTGCGAAGGTGCGCGAGATGTCGCGTCTGAGAAGACGCAAGCGAGCTTCGATCGGCGACACCTGGCGCGGTTTTGCAACATGAGCTTCGGTTGGCGGCCGGGGCGGGGGGAGAGGAACAGTACGCTCCTCAATCGCCGGGGTCCGAACATTCTCTAGCGCGGCATCTTTTTCGGGCGGCAAAACATCGGGGGGCAGTTCCACCGCCGGCGGAACGGCGCCGGTCGCGGCGCCGTCGACCCCTTTGCTGTCGTCCACGGCCGCAGGCGGAGGCGGAGGCGGTGGCGGTGGCGTTGGCTCCGCCGCAGGCGCCGAAACGGCGCCCGCGACGGGTGAAATCGGCGCAACTGCGGGACTTTCACCCGGACTTTCCGCACTTTCCTGAGTGTTCGCAGAGGCGTTCTTACTGCTGCTGGGGCCTCCGTCGGCATCGCCGCCGGGATCGCCAGCCGTCGTGGATAGGGACGCGACAATGCATCCCGCGAGCAACGCCGCAGTGCAAAATATTACAATCCCCCGCCGCGTTTTCATTTGCGGAAGTCTGATCGCAGTTCTTGTAATCAAATTCGTCATCTAAATTGTTTCGAACCTACCTCCATACCGGCTTTGGCTGCATATCGGCGCCAAAATCGCTCCCTGCTCCATCGGCGGGGATCTCGACATCGGACACATGGGATCACGACCAGTTAGCGAAAAATCTTGGCATAAAAAGTTCCGGGATGCGTTGATGGCGCCGCTTCGCCCCCTTCCTCGCGGGTGGGGGCGAGGAAGGGGGCGACCCAGAGGCGTTGTTCGGGGGCGCCTCGCGGGTCAAAGGCGACAATCCGCTCATATACGGCCATATTTGGCGCTACAGCCTTTGCGGACTTTCACTCCCAATGCCGTCCTCTCAAGGGACCGAAGAGAGGATGAATTGGACGCCTTACGCTTTACGATCCACTCAACGCCGTCGCTGCAACAGCGGGGCATGAAGCGATCCTTCCCTAGCGCTTCACGAATGGCCACTTTCGCCGACCGATACGCCGCATTTCAAGCCGCCGCTTTGGTGGGGGGAAGCAACGGACTTGTGATCGACGCGCCGACCTCAGCTCCTGAAGCGCCGAGTGGATCGGTTGACGATCTTGCCCTCCTCGTTCGCGCCGAGCCCGTCGCCGGCCCGTCTGAGGTACCGCAACCTCAGCCTCCGAAACCTGACGCCGCGTGTAAGGTGATTGTAAGCTTCGGCTTCAACGCCAATCGGATTGGGATCAGCTTGTATGTCATGCCCAGCGCATGATCGCTGCACCACGCGGACGCAGACCTTGTCGCGGTCGGCCCCGACAATCAAACCCGAAAAATCCAGAAAAAGCGCGCAAGCCCCAAATATGCCGATGTCAACGCGACTGGCCGCGCCGAACCCCTGGGCGCAGGGCATAGACATAGCTGGACGCGCTGAGAGCCAGCACGCCCAGGACATAGCCGAACTGCGCGGGTCGAGCAGGACGGCGAAAGCGACCAGGATCGCCGGGAAAAGGCCTGTATGAACCTCGGCCGCGAAACACGCGAAGAACGCGAGGATGCTGAAAGCCAACAACGCAAAAACGTTGAAGGACATTCCGAGAACGAAACCGGCGAGGATGAGCCAAATAAACGCCATCGCGGTGCTCCTCGGCGGCTCAATCGCCGCAATCTCAACGCCGGCGCTACTTGGCTAGTGAAAAGGTTGCCAAATGGTTAACAGGCGCTAACATTCCTTCCCATCGGGCGACCGTCTGTTCCAACTATGCGATCGCGCATTTTTCGGTTCAACCGCGACGACCCCTTAGCGTCCAAGCCGGGGATCATGGCCTGGGCTGCGCCGCCGGGGCTTTGCATTCCCCGATGGCGCAGATACGCCGTCGTTGACGCAGGGGTAGCTGGCCAAGGTCCTCGAGAACCTGACGCAGGTCGTAAGCCTAATGTAAGCTGAGCGCGTCGCGAGGGCCGGCTGCGTCGTCGTCCTCGGCCGCAGGCCCTGCGGCCATTCCCAATCGGCAGCAGATTGCCCATAGCCGCAACGGAAATCAAGCGGGCGAAACAAATTCCGCGAGCGCTCCCAGCACGACCGCTCGGTCACCCGAGCTGAAGAGCGGCGCGCTTTGCGACCGTCGGACAGCGCTCGCGTTTCATTTGACTTGCGCGCCAAATGGCGCGCGCGGACGCCTTCACCCGCCCGGGGGTCGACGCCCCGGTTGCGAAGCCGATCGGTCTGAACCGGCGTTTCCAGTCTCCGCCGGAGCGCATCTTGGCCGCCTTCGCTCGGAAAGCCTTGACGCGGAGCTGGTATGGGTCGCAGGCGATGGCGGCCCCGCATTGGGCAGGAAAAAAGGTCGTTTTTCCCGACCCGACGAGTAGCATCAAGATGCCTACCTGGCATGCCGGATAGCTCGCGCGTGCGCATGAGCTCAGAGGACCAACCTGTCGGAAAAATGCAAAAGCAAGCCGACGGAAAGGCGCCGACGGGCGTTTGGACGGCTTGTCCTGGCGAGTTCGGCCCGGCCAACGATCGCGCGGCAACGCCTGTGGCGGCACGCCAAACTCCAATCAACGCAAACTTCGAAAGATCGGTTGCGAACGAAAGCGAGCCCCGGATTCGTCGCCCGGACGGTTCGACGGTCATCGCGAGCCGATGCATTCGAGGGATCAGACTGCGACTGGCCGTTCGAACGACTAGGCGGTAGCGATCACGTCCGTCGACTGCCGTGCGTTCGATCGACGATCTTGCGGCCGAACAGGCTCGCGACGAGTTCAACAAATGTGCGGGCGCTTTTGCCGCGATCGTCCAAGATAGGGTTCAATTCGGCGAGGTCGAGCGACGACACCAAACCCAAATCGCAAAGCATCTCCATGATCAAATGGGCCTCGCGATAGGTCGCTCCGCCCGGCACCGCCGTTCCCACGCCCGGCGCGATCGAAGGATCGAGAAAATCGATGTCAAGGCTGACATGCAGCAGGCCGCCGCTCAATTCGACCTCTTCGATGATTTGCTGGAGCAGACGCGCGACGCCAAATTCGTCGATCTGCCGCATGTCGTCGATGTGGACGCCACGCGCAGCGAGGAGCATGCGCTCCTCACGGTCGAGCGACCTAATTCCAAACAGATGTATGTTTTCCGGTCGTATCAACGCCCTCGGGCGGCCGGCGAGAACGCCATCCAACCCGGGTTCTCCAACCAGCATGGCTAGCGACATCCCGTGCATGTTGCCAGACGGGCTCGTCTGCGGCGAGTTGAAGTCGGCGTGGGCGTCCAACCAGAGCACGAACAATTCTCGGCCGATCGCCCTGCTATGGCGCGCCGCGCCCGTCACTGAACCCATGGCCAAGCTGTGATCGCCGCCCATGATGATCGGAAACTGCCCCTCCTCGAAGGCGTCCAGCGTCTCGTCGCTGAGCGCCTGAACGAAGGCGGCAATCTCTGCGAAGTTGCGCGCCCGCGGGCAGGCAGACGCGACGTCCGATCCGACGACGCCGCTCCTCACGTTGACATCGCCCCGATCGACGACTTTGTGCCCAAGTTCGACCAGCGCTCCCGCCAAGTCAACGGTGCGCAAAGCCGCTGGTCCCATCGCGCAGCCCGCAATTCCGGCTCCGGCGCCGATCGGCGCCCCGATGAGCGCGATTTGGTTCCAGTTCGAAGTCGGGTTCAACAGCCCCTCCCGAATGCTCGAGAACTAGCCGGATTCACGCATTTATGCAAAGACTTCAGTGGCGTTGACACCGTCGCGCAATAGCGATGGCGCCGGCTCGAGCTTCGATGCCGGCGCGCAGCGCGCGCTTGCGCCTTGCCCAAATCGCAGGCATGTGAGACGCTGGATTCGAGGGAGGGTCAATACGCTCAGGGGAGATTCTCCAGAGGATCCTCGACATGATCATTGGCGTTCTCAATCAAAAGGGAGGCGTCGGCAAGACGACCGTCGCCATCAATATCGCGTCCACGCTCGCCACTTCGGGGCGCCGCGTTCTTTTCGTCGACGCCGATCCCCAGGGCAGCGCGCTCGCATGGTCCAGCGCGCGGGAGAGCGATCCGCAATTCGCCGTCATTGGCATGGCGAAGCCGAGCCTGCACCGCGACCTGCCAAGCCTCGCCAAGGACTATGAGTATGTCTTGATTGACGGGGCCCCGCGGGTCAACGAGCTCGGCCGTTCCGCCATCCTCGCCAGCGACTTCGTGCTGATACCGGTGCAGCCCTCGCCTTATGATGTCTGGGCTGCGGCCGACACTGTGCAACTGATCCGCGAGGCCCGGCAATTCAAGGCAGGCATCAAGGCCGCCTTCGTGATCAACCGCAAGATCGCGCGAACCGCGATCGGACGTGACGCCGCCGCCGCGCTCGAGCAGTTTGACGACATTCCTGTGCTTTCCGCGATGTTGATCCAGCGAATCGTCTATGCCGAGAGCGCCGCCAAGGGGCTCTCAGTCATTGAAGCCGCCGCCAACAGCGAGGCGGCGCGTGAAATAGAAAATCTGGTCAAACAAGTTGTAGGCGAGAGCAAGAGGAAGGCCGCATGAGCAAGAAAACGGTCACGTTCAAGATGCCCGCAAAGGATGCGCCGGCGATGGAGCGCCGCCCAGACTCGGCCTCACCGGCCATGGCGTCAGGGGCCGAGAGCGCGACGTCCCAGCAAAGGGATCACTGGGTAGAGCATCGCCACGAGTTGCCCGTCGCCGAACCGGCGCCGATCTCGATCGCGTTGGCCGGGCCGCGACCGACCGGGAGCCGACAGGCCGTCTTTGACGTGACGGCCGAACGCGGACTTCATGAAGTCGTGCTGCTCATGCTCGCCCTCCCGCCCCTGCTCGGCGCGTTCTGGTTCTACCATGCGATGAACCGGATCGCGCAAACCTGGGCTCACTGATCGCCTCTTGCGATCGCATAATCGCAAAGTTTGCGAGGCGGGTGCTTTGGGCGCTCGACAAGGGCGGCGTCAGGACGCCAATTACGCGGTTCGTGAGTTTGCTTCCGGCCTTCAGTTATACATTCCACCGATGATATTCAGCCGCAAGTTCTACTCAGATCACGTAACAAAGCGATAGAGCGCTTGTCTTCCTGAACGGCGGCGAAGCTATTTAGCCTTCATTCATCTTAACTTTATTACGATGGCGGCATTCTGCTGCAAGTTATCGCAATTTAACCCGCCGCGATGAACGTGATTTCGACTTCTGCTCGAATGTTTCGGGACTCGCGTCAATGTCGAATATGACCACCCAGGATTGGGGCAAGAGCGAACTCTATGAACTCCTGGCCCTGATGGTGATCGGAACCTGCGTCTGGCTGATTGGCGTACAGTTCGGGGTCTTCGAGGTCTCGCTGCATTACGCAATGGAGCACCGCCTGACGAACCTCTTCATGCTAAGTTCCTGCATGGGCATGGGTTTTGTCGCCGCCACATTGCGCAAATCTATCATGCTCCGGCGCGCAATCTCCGCTCGCATGGCTGCCGAAGCGCAGGCCGAAGCGACCGCTCGCCACGACGCGTTGACCGGCCTGCCCAATCGAAGGCTTTTCCGAGAGACATTAGACGCAGCCCTCGCCGAGAACGACCCGGGCGAATCCATGGCCGTGATGCTGATCGACCTCGATCGCTTTAAACCCGTCAACGACATCCATGGACATGCCGCCGGCAATGCGGTGCTTTGTGCTGTCGCGGACCGCTTGCTTGAGATCCTCCCGCCTTCTAGCACTGCCGCGCGCGTCGGCGGCGACGAATTCGTCCTCCTCTTGCCTGCGGGCCTGGATCATGACGCGCTCGCCGAATTGGCGCAGCGGATCATATCAGAGGCGCGAAAGCCGATTCCCTGGAATCAAGGTCAGGTGGAAGTCGACGCCACGATCGGGATCGCGGTCGTCGAAAGCGACAAACAGGACCCTGAAGCACTTCTACATGCGGCGGATATCGCGATGTATGAAGGCAAGCGCGAAGGGCGAGGAACCTATCGGTTCTTCCACTCGGGAATGGATGTGGCGCTGAAAGCCAGAGCGCAGCTCGAAATCGAGCTGCGCAAGGCGATCGACCAGGGAGAAATCACGCCCTATTATCAACCTATTGTTGCGCTGCCGGAACAGGAACTCGTCGGTTTCGAGGTACTCGCGCGTTGGGAGCACCCTACCCGGGGGTTGATCGGGCCCGACCAATTCATACCAACGGCGGAGAAATCCGGACTAATATCGGATATGTTCGCCAATCTTGCGCGACGGGCATGCCTAGACGCCAGGAACTGGCCGCAACATCTCTTGCTGGCGGTCAATCTCTCGCCACACCAATTACAAGACCACCAGTTGCCGGCGCGCATCCTCGCCATTCTGACAGAAACCGGCTTTTCGCCGAGCCGTCTCGAAGTCGAGATCACGGAATCGGCTCTCATCAATGATCTCGAAGCGGCCCGCTCTATCCTTACTTCGCTGCAAAATCTCGGCGTCAAGATTGCGCTCGACGACTTCGGCACAGGCTATTCGAGCCTCTATCATCTCAAGGAACTCAAGTTCAACAAGCTCAAGATCGATAAGAGCTACGTGACGACCCTCAAGCAAGGCAGCGACCGGGCCAAACTTGTCGACGCCATCATCCAACTCGGGTCAAGCCTGAGCCTCCAAACAACCGCCGAGGGCATCGAGACCGAGACCAATCTAGATTGGCTGTCGAGCCAGGGGTGCGACTTCGGACAGGGCTATTATTTCGGACGGCCGATGCCGAAGGGCGACGCCGACATGTTTCTGGACGCAAAGGCGGCGATCAAGCTCGTCCAAGAGAAGACGAAGGCTGTCCGCGCGGCCTGAGACAACGCCGATTGGGCGAGGCCCCGAAAGGCGCTCTCTCCGTCTCGACAAGCGGCGATCCCGTTCGGGCTAGGCCGAGGCTTCGGCAGATTTCGGCGCGCCCGAAACAATGAGTTCCAGAACTTCCCGCTCGCTGGTTTGCGCAATCAGCCGTTCGCCAACGTTTTCACCGCGTTTGAGAACCATTACCCGATCGCCGACCTCGAAGATATCGTTCATGCGGTGCGAAATTATGATTTGCGCGACCCCGTGCCGCTTCAACTCGACCATGGTTTCCAGCATGCGGCGGGTCGCCGGGGCCGAAAGATTCGCTGTCGGCTCGTCAAAAATGACGACCTTGGGATCAAAGGAGATCGCGCGCGCGATCGCGACCGACTGTTGCCGCCCGCCGGAAAGGCTTTCTACTTTCTGATGCACCGAATTCACATCAACTTTCAAGCGATTGAGAATCTCGCGCGCCTCGCGGTTGATCTTCGCCCGATCGACGAACAGGCCGAACCTGCGCGGCCAGCGGCCCAGAAAGATGTTCTGCCCGACGTCGAGATTTCCGCACAAGGCGAAGTCCTGATAGATCATTTCGATTCCGCGATTTCGACTCTCGTGCGGGCTTCGAAATCTGACCGGCTCGCCTTCGACCAATATATCCCCGGAATCGCGCTGATAGGCGCCGGTCAGTATCTTCATCAGCGTCGATTTGCCTGCCGAATTGTCGCCGACAAGACCTAGGATTTCTCCTGGCGCCAGCGTCAGATCGACATTGATGAGCGCCCGTACGGGTCCGAAACTCTTGTTGATGGATCGCATCTCGACGACCGGCTCAGTCATGTCTGCTCTCCGTCGATGGCTGCGCGTCTCGAGGGCCCGGAACTGCCGAACCAGCGCCTGAGAATGTTGTTCTGCCGAATCCAGATATCGCCGACGACCGCGATCAACAGGATCGCGCCTATGAATACGTTCTGCCACTGCTGCGGCAACACGAAAGACTGGCCGTCCCGCAATATGATCTGAAGCGACAGCAGGGAGCGGATGAGCGTGATCACGCCGGCTCCCGCCATGGAGCCGATCATCGTGCCATACCCCCCGAATATCGAGCCCCCGCCAATGATGATTGACGAGATGGCGTCGAGCTCGCGCAATTGTCCGGCAGTCGGGATGAAACTGCGATAGAAGGCGTCATAGATGACGCCCGCAAAGGCCGCGCATGTTCCCGAGGCGACGAGAGCGATAAATCGGACGCGGCGCGTGTTGACCCCCGCGAACCTCGCCGCGCGCTCATTGCCGCCGATCGCATAGACCATCTGACCAAACGGTGTCTTGGCGAGGACGACGCCGCCCGCGATCGCCACAACTATGACGAATAAGGTCTGCACGCCCACCGCCGAGGCGACGGCATAACTCAGGCCGCCCTTCGCCGGCGCCAGCCCCAACGCGTCGAGAAGCTCGAAGACGCTGCGCCCGATTAGATTGAAGGATTCCGGAAATCCGTTGAGCTGGGTGCCAGCGACGATCGACGAGCCGATTCCGCGCGCCCAATAAAAGGTTCCGAGCGTCGCGATGAACGAGGGAAGGCCGACATAGGCCGTCAACCAGCCGTTGATCGCGCCGGCCAGGACGCCGGCGCCGATCGCGATGGCCGCGGCAGCGAGCGGGCCCAACTGAGTATCCTTCATCACTACCGCCGCCGTCGCCCCGGAAAGGGCCAGCACGGAACCGACGGACAGATCAATGTCTCCATTGGCCATCACGAAGGTCAAGCCCACCGTGAGCAGCGCGATTTCCGAGAAAGCCAGCAGTATCGCGAACGAATTGTCGAGATTGCCCCAGAAGTCCGGGCGCGCCCACAATCCGAACAGCCAGAGCGCGGCCACCAGCATGATCGCTGCCGCGTCGCGGCGGTAGAAAAAGGCTACAAGCCCGCGCGCGTCCAAGCCGCGCGCCTGTATAGTGGTCCCTCGCGTCTCCACGCCGGCCATCGCGACGCCGCCGACATCAGGGAGCTGTGGCGGCGGCGCGCCGCGGATGAAGGCCCAGGCGCGGGCGAAAATCCGGCGCCGGACGATCAACGGCTCGATCAACACCGCAAGCACCAGAACAACCCCGAGCACTGCGGGAACGGCGCCGGGCGGCAATTGCGCAACGGCCGCCACCTGGACCTTCTCGCCGCCGCCGATGTCGATCTCGCGCATGATCGGCACGCCCTCGCGCAGAACCTTGTCGACCAGCCCCACGAATATCGCGCCCATGCACGAGCCGATGACCCGCCCCCGCCCGCCGAATATCGCGGCGCCGCCCACGATCACGGAGGCAATGACAACAAGTTCGGCGCCGAGGCCGAATTGCGGATCCGCGTCCTTGCTTTGCGCGACGTTCATCAATCCGGCTATGACGGCGCAAAGCGAGGAAAACAGGTAGGAACGCATGCGCACCAGCCGCGTGTTGACTCCGGCATAGCGCGTCGCCTGCTCGTTTCCGCCTGTCGCGTAAGTGGTCCAGCCGACCGAAGTGTAGGCGAGCGTGACCGCTCCGATGGCCGCGATGACCACGAAGACGATGATCTGATTGTTGAAGCCGAACGCATTGATCTCGCCCAGCCGGAAGAATGCGGGAACGCTATCCGCCTTGATCTCGAAGGCTATGTTCTTGGCGCCGGTCAACCCGAGAATGACGCCGCGTCCAATGAAAAGCATCGTGAGCGTCGCGATGAACGCGGGCACCTCGAGGATCGTGACCAACACCCCGTTGATGAGCCCGATCACGAAGCCCAGCGCCAGGCAGGAGATCACAGCGGTCGTGATGTCGAGGTTAAAATAAGTCGGGCCGAATAGCACTCCGAAGACCGTCGCCGTCAGCCCGAATGTCGACCCGACCGAGAGATCGAGTTCCTTGTTCACGATGACGAAAGTCATGCCGACCGCCATCACGCCGTACCGCGAGGCGTCGCGCAGCACAGAGAACAGCGCGTCTGTTGAGCCGAAAAATGCTGGATTGAGATAGAGGCCGGCGAGATAGAGGCCGACCATGACCACGAGCAAACCGACTTCCCAAGCGCCGACGAGCAACGACGAGCCAAGCCCGCCTTCGCCTCGCGGGGCAGCGATCGCGGTGACAGTCATTACCGAGCGTCCTGACGGGAGGCCAACCCATCGACGCCCTTCGCGGGCGTCGATGGAAGAGGGATTGTGCGGTCAGTTCTCGAAACGCTTGCCGACCTTGTCGACATTGTCCTTGGTGACCAGTTGTGCGCGGGTGTCGAGGTTCGCCGCCGCTATATTCCGGTCAATCTGCAGGTAGAGCTGCATGACCGGGTAGAACCCCTGCAAGAACGGCTGCTGGCCGAGCGACCCCATCAAGGCGCCGGTCTTGATCTGCTCGAGTTGCTTCGGCCCAAGGTCGAAGCCATAGGCGCAGATCTTGCCGTTGAGCTTGAGCTGCGTGATCGCATCGCCAATCGCAGGCGTCACGCCGCCGTTGGGTCCAAACAGACCGACGACGTCCTTGCGGCTTTCGATCAGTTGCACGATCGGGCCGGCGGTTATGTCCGTGCCGACGTCGACGCCGATATTGTTGGGGCCGGCGTCGACCTTGAAGTCCTGTAGGCGATTAGCGGCCTTCAGCGCCTTGATCGTCGCCTGGAAGGCGGCGGTCACGCGGTTGTTGACTTCGATGTTGCCGACCGGAACCGTATTGGGGAACAGGATCGTGCCGCCCTTGATATTGTTTTTCAGCAGGCAGTTCGCGATGGCTTCTCCGCCGATCGCCGCCGCGGAAGCGTCCTGGCCGGTGTGGCTGATGTTGGAACGGTCGTAGATCGTGCCGTCAAACGAGTTGGTCGTGGCGACGACGACGCCGCGGGCCTCCAGCTTCTTGACGATGTCGTTGTACGCTCCCACCTGCGGAGTCGTCATGATGACTCCGTTGATCGTCGGATCGTTGACGATTTGATTGAGGATCTGAATTTCTCGAGGGATGTCGTCGACGGCAGACTCGGATCCGAGCTTGATTAGATTGATCCCGAAGGCGTTCGCCGCGACTTGCGCGCCGACATAGACCGGATCGAAGAAGCCATTGCCGGCGGTATGCGTGATGATCGCGAAAGTCAGCGGCTTGCCGTCCTTCTTCGTGGTGGCTGCTTCTTTCGCCGCGTCCGTAAACGAATAGCCGCCCACAGCTTTGTCGATCGCGCCCGACTGGGCCATCCCGACGGAACTCCAGGAGCACGCGGATACTACCAAGGCAGCAAATCCCAACGCTCTAAGCATGTCAGTTCCTCCCATTTACGAGAGCGCGCGGGCCGTTATCGGCCTCGAGATCGCTCTCTTCTTATCGTCCGCCGCGATCGCGCGAGGCGGACAAGTATCGATATCAGACAATACGAGCGTGGGGAAGAAGGTCGAGGCGTATCCGTTGGCAATTTAGGGAATGGCGTAGCGCTACTCCCGCCAACGCATGACTTGATATAACGGCTTTCACACTAATATTGCGCAAGCATTTCTTAGATATCCCTGAATTCCGGTGAATTCTTGACAAAGCAATTTGCTTCGGAATTCGCGAAATCCTCGAACAATGACTGGCAATCTCTTCGCAAATGACGATTTGAGCCCATAGTGTCCGGAATAGAGCTGGCTATTCTCCCTCTCGCTTTCCACCGGCTCGCCGGTTCTCCCGTCGCGGATGGATCCATCCTCGCACAATAGCGTCGCCGTTAATGATGTCTTAATTTTCCTCTGCGCGCCCGCCGGCTCCGCGTTACAATTGCAAACACGGGGCCTGCTTTTGAATTGCGAATGAATTTATCTCCCCCGCATCGGCCCGCCGCGGATGTACCGGCGGGCCGCTTTCATTTCCGGCATCGATAGCAAATAGCCGTCAGACCGAGGCCTGGAGACTTTTCTTGCATCGCTCGTCGTCGTGAACTCGGCAGCGAGGCGGTCCGCGACGCAATGAGCGTCAGGTCATTCCATTTGGCAAAATTGTTTCCGTGCTCTCGAGGGACGCGGCGATGCCCGAGCGCTTGCGGATTCTCCGGTCCCGTCGCGCCTTGCCTCGCCGGCAGTCAATGCACATTTAGAGGCCGCCCGGACCCAATGGCCCTGCCCGGCCTTCCCCTCCCGAACGGCTGCCGTTCGCGCGCACAACTCGCGCTGAGGCAGCCGAGCCGACGTTATTGGCCAAGAACCAACCTCCTCGCCTCGTCCCGCAACGCCTTGCGGGACTCGTCGCGGCTGTAATGCATGTGGCCGCCGGGATGGACGGTCAGGATTAGCCGGCCCGGCGCGCCGAAGTCGGGTATTTGGTCGAGCTGGAGCTTGGTTGCGAAATATGGGGTCTGCAAATCGGTCAGTCCGTGGCTGACGAGCACCCGAAAATTGGGATCCAGCGCCAGCATTTGCCGCAGGTCGTCAATCGAATTGGGCGGCGATAGCCCTTTGCCCCAACTCCAGCCCCTTTCGACCGCGCTGTTGAGCAACTCGTAGCGTTCGTCGATCTTCCAACCCAATTTCTCGCGATAGAGGTTCACAATGGCGCTCGTGAACGGCGCCTCGAAGCCTGGCAATACCGGATCCAGAAATTCGGTCCGACGCGTCGCCGACGGATTATAGGCGTCGATCGAAGCGTCGTAGAAGGCAAGGAACTTGCCTTGGGAACGTTCCGCTTCATGCAGGTATTCCGACTCTCCGACTTGACCGCCGAAGCGGCGCACGGTCTCCGGCGGCAGGCCGGTCAATTCCTCGACGCGTCTCTCCATCCGGTCCACGGCCGCGGGATCGCGGGGTCCGCGCAGCCAGTCCTGGAGATAATCGCCGACGGCGTAGCGTTCGACATCCTCGAGATCGGCGCGCGTCACCGGCCCCTTCTTCTCTCGATTGGCGGCGGCATAGGTTGGCAAACGCGTCAGGTACGGAAACGGGTTGTCGGGACCATCGACATAGGGGCCGAAGTCGAGCACTGGCGAGATCAGGATCAAGCCGTTGATGCCGACGCCCTCGCTCGTCGCCAGCCGTTTGGCCAACCGGGGACCGCGAAATCCGCCGTAGCTCTCTCCGACGATGAATTTGGGCGAGGCCAGCCTGCCGTTGAGCGCCAGCCAGCGGCGGATGACGACGCTCAAGGTCTCAATGTCGCCGTCAACCGACCAGAACCGCTTCCTCGCGTCATCGCCGCTCGCCCGAATCTTGCTGTAGCCCGTGCCCGGTGGATCGATGAAGACGAGATCGGTGAAATCGAGCCAGGTTTCGGCGTTGGCGACGAGCGTCGGCTCCGAAGATGGCGCAAGGCCTTTCATCGGCAGACGCCATGGACCCAAAGCGCCCAGATGCAGCCAGGCCGAACTCGCGCCGGGGCCGCCGTTGATCGCGAACGTCACTGGGCGCTTCGCCGCGTCCGCGCCGTCGAGCTGATAAGCGATGAACGCCACCTCCGCTTCCGGAGCGTCTTTGTCGTCGCTGAGACTCAGCGAGCCAGCGGTTGCCGTGAATTCGAGATGCCGGCCTTCGACATCGAGTCTGTGGCTGGTGGAGACGTCCGCAGGCAGGCGCGTCGCCTCGGTGCGCGAAGAAGCCGCATCCTTGGCATTTGTCTCTGCGTGCTTGGCCGCGCTCCCCTCTTCCGCGCTCGCTTCAATTGGCGATCCACCGAGAAAGAAAGCGGCAAACAGCAGCAATATGAGTGTTCGCAACATTGGCTGCCGCCTCCTTCGTAAAATCGGCGCTCGCCGGCAAGCTGCTCAAAAGCGACGTATCGCTAGACCTCAACGGGATGGGCCCCGCCGAAGACTGCGACGGGCTGGACTTTTCAGCAAGCGCAGACCGATGCAACGGAGCGTGACGCATATTTGAACGTATTCATAATGTATATTATCGTTGTTGCGGCTCGATTCATAGGAGACGACCGCTCCGTCTCGCATGTGATGGCGCATTTATTGAAACAAAGGCCGTAGATGGCCGCCCCTGCTCCAAATTGGATCAGATATCGCTTGCGGCGGCACAATGTCGGGAGACTGGACATGGCTACTGGCGCAACATCGCTCAGCCCAAATTACCTCGCAAATCGCGTGAATATTTCGCCGCGAGCAAATGAAGATGTTTCGTTTGTGCATTCGAAAGACGCGCTGGACCCGCAAGGCCGCCGCTCAATGTCGCACAAGTTAAAAGTCGCATTTTATCTATGCGCAGGGGCGATGGTCGGCGTTGGCGCCGCTTGGATCGCTGTTCATTTCGTTCATTAATGTCACTCCTGGCGACTTACGATAAATCGTCGGCGCTTGTCGTCGGCCCATTGGCTCTATAGTTGAGCCCGATTGCGATAGCGTCCGGTTTACTTTGAGAACGGATAGCGCTTCACTGACGCCGGCATAGTCTGAAGCCAAACACTCACGCAGCGGCTAAGGTTATCGCAACGCTGAGGACCTTACCTCCTTGAAAGGTCGCTGTGCGGTTTTGAACCGCCGAATCCCATCGATGACAAACATCTTCAACCATTCTGAGACTTTCCTGAAGCGCCGGGCCGATTTCGGCCGCACCGATAATAGCGAACCGCCGTGGATCCGTGAAGACTTGATGCGAGGCGCGCCCTCTCAACGCGCGCGACAAACCGGCATGTACTCCGCAGCGTTCCATGATCAACTCAAGTCCAACAACTCGCGCAGCCGCATCGGCAGTCTTTGTGATGCCTGCAATTGCGAGCAACTCGCCTCCCAAGCTCTGAAATAGTCCTCGAGCGGAATTCCGCTTCGACCGGGCCAGCGATTCAATGCGCCAAGCGCCTCCAGAGCGGCCGGATCGCGCTCGTATTCCGCCAGAATGGTTACGCACGCAGCCTGCGCGAAGGGGCTGAGAAACGCCTGGGCTTCGACTTCCCGGCGGTGCTCTTTGAACCAGCCGGCGAGGTTTTCGCGATGACCCTGCTCCTTGGCGAGTTTGCCATACTGCTCGACGGCATTCTGGCGGTAGACGGCAACCGCGGCCCCAAAGCCGCTGTCGTCTTGGAACGGCGGATTGCGTGACCAGTCGTCGGCGAGAAGCGCGAGGCCCCGCAACGAGAAGGCCTCGACCATTGCCTCCTCCAGCCACTGGCACGGCGCCGCGGGCTTGGCGTCTGGACGCCACGAATTGGCGGTCACGTGGCCGAGTTCGTGTCCGAACTGGTAGGCCAGCTTCGACCAGTCGCGCTCGCCAATGTCGACGATAATCCAGCCGAGGCTCGAACCGTCGGGGTGAAGCCAGATCGCCGGCGAGCCGCTTGTGTGCTCCTCGACGCGCAAGCGGTCTGGCTGATCATCGGAGACAAGGCGAATCCCATCAAGGCAGGCGTGACGCATCCGCTCCACCACGTGCGCGGCTGCGTCGGGGATCATGCGGCCCCAGTCGCCTGAGAGTTCTATCGGCGCAGTGAGAATCGTCATGGAGGGCTTTCTCGATTGCCACTGGGCTGGGCGCCGTGCCGTCTTTCGGAACGATCACAATAACACGTCCGAGCGTGTAGCGGCGCCGATCAAGGCGCCAATCGGTGGTTGGAAGCAGAACCTAATAACCTCGGCGGCCGAAGATTTCTGGCCCCACATAATATCGGCCAAAGTTGAACGGCGGCTGCCCTGTACGGACGAGGTCAAATTTTCGCGGTCGCTGCCGTGCATGCGACCGACACTCGACTAACTTGCTGATATAATTATAGTATTTCAATCGCATGCTCCTTCAGGCCGGCGACTGAAAGGCGGGAACCGTGATTCCCACAACCATAAATCGCGCAGCTATGGAATCCCGTGATGTCATGGCGCGTTTGACCGTTGTGACTACCGTTCGTAGGCGGTAGACAATAGCGCTTTGAGGAAATCCTCACCGGCATGAAACGAAAAGCAGCGATCGGAACTCCGCTTTTGGAGACCGGCGCTCGAACCCAAGGGATCGACGATCGAGACGTAGTCGGTCGCCGCGGATCGATCTCCTCCCGAAACTGAGCTTTGCCGATGGCTCGCCTCCGCAACTCTGGCGAAATCCGTCTTGAGGCCAATATTGCTCGTTGAGCAATTACATTACTTACCGAATGTTTCTATTTGCTGATCATGTGTTTAATTGTGCAGTTGATGATTGGCTCAACGATGCGATTTCGCGCTTTCTCCTGGACGATTAGTCGCCCGCATCGCCGGAATAATTTTGACGTAGCCCCCGCCCCCCGTTTGAGGGCGAGGACGCAAACGTGACGGGCGGCGGTAGCGACAGGCGGCTATGCGCGGCGCACCCCATCCCCCGCACAAGGATCGCATCATGGAACTATTGTCGCGATGATACGAATAGTCCGATGAGATATTATATTACTTCCGGGGTGATTGCGGGTTAGGATTGGCGGTCTGCGAGCTGACGTCGGCGGTCCAGACCCTGGTGGTCGGTAAAGGGGAACAGTCGTGACGAAGTTCATCATCAAGAAGCCGAAGCGAAAGCCCGGCACGCGCGCGGGCATGACCCGAGCCAAGATCGCCGAGGCCGCGACGAAGCTCTGGCTCTCCGGCCAAGCGGAGAATTTTAGCATTCGCAGTGTTGCCGAGGAGTCTCCGGCGTCGCCCCTGCGACAATACGCTCGCATTTCAAACGCGGAGTTGGCGAATTGCTCGACGAAATCGTCGGCGCAAAGCTCGCAAAGTTGGCGCCGCCCTACAAGCCGCAACAAGATCCAAAATCCTATCTGCGAGACGTCGTTCGCGCCATGCTGGCGACCTCTCGTCTGCACCCCAAGCTTGGCCGATTGGTCGCGCTCCACCTGAGCGATGACCCGCTTTTGAGCCCAATCTTCGCAGAACGGGTGTGCGCCACGCTCGCGGCGATCGGCAAGGCGCCGGAAATCGGTTTGGCCTATCCAGATTTCATCAGCCGGCTGGTCGGTCTCATCCTGGACAACACGGCGAAATGGTTGGCGGGAGAGCCAGCGGCAGTCAGAGCCAGCGTGCTCAAGCGAGCGTCGCCACTTTCGGGCGTTGAATTCCCTACGCTGACGCTCGCGAGCGAGAAACTTGCCGACGAAATGATGAAGCGTTGTACGGCGGCGGCCTCCGGCAATTCTGACGCGATCGCCGACGCGGCCGTTACGGCGCTGATCGCAGAACTCGAGAGCGGCGGCGATTAGTGGCGGCCGACTAGAATTTAAATAGCTCGCTAGGCCGATAAATTATTCGGCGTCCGTCCCTGCCTGCGCCAACACCGCCGCCGGGCGCACGGTGATTTATTCGTTTGAAGAGGAATTCTATCATCCGATGGGCTATTAGATCCGCCAAGAATATCGCCGGTCCGTTATGGCGCTTTGGCGACCCTCTTATTGACCGGTCCAAACGGACCTTGGGCGCCGCCGGTCTGCGCAAAGTTTGTACGTTATTTAATGTTGATTATTCCCGCCAGGCTTGAAACTCAGCGGTTTTTCGTGTTTCGACATTCCCGTTCATGTTTCGTTTAATTATCGCTGACCGCCTGCCCAAAGCTGCTGCTGGAGGAATACCGAAAGATTATTCCGCGCGTCGTTCTTATGGGCGAACCTTGCCATTGGGGGGGATCTCACGATAGTCTGGTCAGCATGACTAGAATTAGACAGACGCCCCCAAGGCCGGCCAAGACCCCTCGCAAGACGAGCGGGGTCAGCGAACGCGGCTATTGGCATTTGCAGGACGCCAAGGCCCGCTTCAGCGAACTTGTCCGTCGCGTTCGAAGCGAAGGTCCCCAGCATGTGACGGTTCACGGCCGCGACGAGGTTGTTATCTTATCGGCCGAAGAGTTTCGCCGGCTCAAGGGTGCGCAGACTGGCGCGGCGCTGGTCGAAGCGATCCAGGCCTCTCCTTACCGTGACCTCGAAATTGAACCCGCCCGCACGGCCATGCCCGTGCGTGACGTCCAGCTATGACCGGTTGGCTGTTAGATACGAATGTTATTTCCGAGCTGCGCCGTCTGCGCCCAGAGCCGAAGGTCAGAGCTGGCTTCGGAAAACTGGACAGAGCGATAAGTGGATTTTCCGCCTGACAGCGGCGAGTATCGCCGTGCATCAGGAGAGATCATGACCAAACGACCGCGCCGGAACCATGCACCGGCCTTCAAGGCGAAGGTGGCCTTGGCTGCCCTCAAGGGCGAGAAGACGCTCACCGAACTGGCACAGGTCTTCGATGTGCATCCGAACCAGATCACGGCCTGGAAGTCGCAATTACTCGAAGGGGCGGCCGGGCTTTTCGGAGCCGCGGCGGCGAGCGTTCCGCCGCCGGTGGACTTGAAAGTGCTTCACGCCAAGATCGGAGAGTTGGCGCTGGAGAACGATTTTTTGGAAGGCGCGCTCATCAAAGCCGGCATGTTGAGCGCAAAGCGATGATCGACCGTAGCCACGAACTTCCGATCGCTCGTCAGGCCAAGCTCCTGAACATCAGCCGCGGCTGCGTCTATTACAAACCCAGGTCCGCGTCCGCGAGGGATCTCACGCTGATGCGTCGGATCGATGAACTGCATCTAGAATATCCGTTCGCGGGGAGCCGGATGCTGCGCGACTTTCTGAACCGCGAGGGCATTGAAATTGGTCGTCGCCATGTCGGCACGCTGATGAAGCGCATGGGAATCGAGGCGATTTATCGCAAGCCAAATACATCGAAACCGGCGCCAGGGAACAAGATTTATCCTTATCTTTTGCGCGGGTTGAAGGTAGATCGGCCGAACCAGGTTTGGGCGATGGACATCACCTATATTCCGATGGCGCGCGGTTTCGTTTATCTGACCGCTGTCGTGGACTGGTACAGCCGCCGCGTGCTCAGCCATCGCGTGTCGATCACGATGGAAGCGGCCTTCTGCGTCGAGGCGCTGGAAGAGGCCTTGGCGAGACATGGGACGCCAGAGATTTTCAATACCGACCAGGGCAGCCAGTTCACGAGTGAAGCCTTCACGAGCGTCCTGACCGCCAACAAAATCGCTATTAGCATGGACGGCAAGGGCGCCTGGCGGGACAATGTCTTCGTCGAGCGCATCTGGAAATCGGTCAAATACGAGGAGGTTTACCTTCACGCTTACGATAGCGTCGGCGTCGCCCGTGCTTCTATCGGCCGCTATCTGACTTTCTATAACTGCCTGCGGCCACATTCGAGCCTTGACCGAATGACGCCGGACGAGGCTTACTTCCACCCGTCGCCCCTGCCGGCGGCGGCATGAAATTTTCCGCCGCCGATGGTCGCTCGCAACTTCGGTCGGGCTTCGCCCTCCCTACGTCGCGACCGACCATCGGCGATCCCTAACGACCAACCCCGGCGGAACGCCACTTATCATTCGCGGGAAGCTGTTCAGACGACTGGAGCCAGCGCTCCAGCCGCACGCGCGCATCCTGCTCGCCACGCAACCCGTCGATTTCCGCAAGGGGCCGGACGGGCTAACGGCGCTGGTGCGCGATGCCGGCGCCGATCCCTACGCGGCGCCCTTTATGTCTTCCGGGCCAACCGAGCTGACCGGGTAAAGATCGTGCGGTGGGACGGCACGGGCCTGTGCCTATTCGCCAAAAGGCTGGAGGCGGATAGATTTTACTGGCCGAAGCTGAGGACGGGAACGGTTGGCATGTCCGTTGCGCAACTTGCCGCCCTCGTCGAAGGGATGGACTGGACGCGCGTCCGCAGCGCGCCGCCGGAAAGGCCCACGAGCGGACACCTCGAAGAACCCGGATTTCAGCCTCCCGTGGGTTGGATTTGGGGTGGTTTGAGGGTTCCCGGCGCGGGGCGACGTCTGTTTGAGAGGCCCGTTTGGGGCGAGACCGACGCCTTTGGCGCGCCGCGTCCGTCATGCGGGCAGAGTTCGCCCCTGAAGCCAGAGCATCCGGCTCGCGTTGTAGACGATGTTGGCCAGTCCGATCTTCGTTTTGGCTCTGGCGGCGCCGATGGTGCGGATGAAGAGCCCGAACCGATGCTTCTGCGCCGCGAAGACGGTTTCGACCGCCGAGCGAACCTTGGAGCGTGCGGCGTTGGCCCTGGCTTGCGGCGGAGTAAGCCCGACGCCTCGGGCGCGCCGGAAATGCACCTTCGAGGCGAAGCCGTGGCGCGCCATGTGAGCCTCGTTGGCCTTCGACCGGTAAGCTGTATCCGCCCAGACCGCGCTCGCCGTGTTGGACGTGTCGAGCACGTCGGGCAGTCGCGCTCCGTCGTGAGCCGCCGCGCTTGTGACCGTGAAACGGCGGATCAAGCCATGCGCGCGGTCAATCGAAACATGGTTCTTGTAGCCGAAGACGGGAATGGCGATCTCGACCCTGGGCTTGCCATCCTCGCCCGCCGGTCGCGCCCTGGCGCGCTTGAGCGTCCATCGCGCGTCGCGGTCTTTCTGCGCCAACTTAGCTGGCTTGTCTTTCCAGTCCTCGGGAATGCGGCCCTCGCGGATCGCGGCCTTTTCCTCGTCGGTATTGCGCTGGCGTGGCGCCGCGACAATGGTCGCATCGACGATCTGGCCCGACATGGCCAGATATCCCTGCGCCTTGAGATAGGTATCGAAGGCCCCGAACAACGCCTCTATGGCGCCGGCCTTGGTCAGTTGCTCGCGGAACAGCCAGATGGTCTTGGCGTCGGGAACCGCGTCCTGAAGTCCGAGGCCCAGAAACCGCATGAACGAGAGCCGATCCCGTAACTGGAACTCGGTCGCATCGTCGGACAGCGTATAGAGGGTTTGCAGCACCAGAACCTTGAACATCAGCACGGCGTCATAGGGAGGCCGTCCCCCCTTCGTTCCGTCGCTTCGCCTCAATGCCTTGGAGAGCGCTGGCCGAAAAACCTCGAAATTGACGAGCTGGCCCAGCCGAACCAGCGGATCGCCAACTTCTGAGAGCTTGCGATACCGATTATCCAGATCGAAAAGTCCAGGCTCGCGAACCATCTCCGAATCCTCCGCGATCACTGCCCAAGTGAATCACGGCGCGAGCTAAACGGCGAGGTATTTCGAGGTGTCCGAAGCGTGGGCTGAAGCTGCGACAAATTGATTCAGGCGCGAGATAGGGGCGCCACAAATCGCCGATTTTGTGCTTCCTTTACGAGCATGGAAGGCGATCTCCATCAGCTCCCCGATGACCCGATCGTATTGAAGGTGATGATCGCCGACATGCGGCGCTCGAACTCTTCACTCGAAGCGGAAGTAGCGACGCTGAAGGCGGCGGGTGCGCAAGCGCAGGCGCGGATCGATCGCCTTCAGCTTCTGTTGAAGACCATTCAGCGGGCTACCTATGGGCGCAGGTCCGAGAAGCTCGACGAGAGCCAGTACGCCTTTGCCTTCGAGGAAGTGCAGACAGGTCTTGCCGCAGTCGAGGCCAAACTCGAGAAGCTGCAGCCGACGCCAGCTCGCAAGTCCGGCGGGCGGCGGCCGTTGCCGGCGCACCTCGAGCGGATCGAAGAGGTCATCGAGCCCGAAGACAAGGTCTGTTCGTGCGGCGCCTGCGCCCGGGTGAAGATTGGCGAGGACGTCAGCGAACGTCTCGACGTGGTCGCGCCGAAGTTCCGTGTGATCGTTACGCGTCGCCCGCGATATGCCTGCCAGGCCTGCCGCGAGAACATCATCCAAGCGCCGGCGCCCGCCCGCCTGATCGAGGGCGGCATCGCAACGGAACGGCTTCTGGCCGGCATCGCGGTCTCCAAGTACGCCGACGGTCTGCCGCTGTATCGGCAGGAGGCGATCTTCGCGCGCGACAAGGTTGAACTCGGGCGCAATCTCATGGCGGGCTGGATGGGCCATGTCGGCTTCCACCTCGAGCCTCTCGCAGATCGGCTTTTCCAGATCATCCGCGCCGGCGACAGGATTTTCGCCGACGAGACAACATTGCCGGTTCTGGCCCCTGGACGTGGACAAACCCGAAAGGGCTGGCTTTGGACCTATCTGCGGGACGATCGCCCTTACGGCGGAGCGGGGCCGCCGATCGTCGTCTATAGGTTCGAGGACAGTCGGGCGGGCGAATGTCTCGAACGGCATCTTGCGGGTTGGCGGGGCATTCTCCAATGCGACGGCTATTCCGCCTATCGCGCGCTCGCGGAAGCTGGCCGACCCGGCGGACCGGCGACGCTCGCCTGCTGTTGGACGCATTTACGTCGGGAGTTTTACAAGCTTCACGTCGAAGGCGTTTCGCAGACGGCGACATGGACCGTCGAGCGAGTAGCCGACCTGTGGGCCGTAGAGGCGCAGGTCAGGGGTTGCGATCCGCAAACCCGTCTCGACGCCCGGCGCCGCATCTCAGCGCCTATCGTCGACGAACTCATGGCCCGGTGGGAAAGCGAGCTGACGCGGATCTCGGGCAAATCCAAGCTTGCCGACGCCATCCGATATTCGCTGTCACGGAAGACCGAGTTCCGCCGATTTCTCGAAGACGGGCGCGTCGAACTCGACAACAACACGGTCGAACGGGCAATCCGACCGATTACCATCACGCGAAAAAATGCCTTGTTCGCCGGTTCCGAGGCCGGGGGCGATACCTGGGCGACAATCGCCTCATTGCTCGCGACCGCGCGCCTCAACGACATCGATCCCAATGCCTGGCTCACCCAGACCCTGGAGCGCATCGCCGCCGGTTGGCCCAACAAAGATATCGACGCGCTACTGCCGCAAAACTTCACGCGCTCCTGACGGGTCGCATTGGACGCTTACAAGAAAAACATGACCAAACGCAACGGTGCAAATGAGCGCGCCAAGCGAGGGTACCTGTAATATCTCGCCGACGTGAAAGGGCGAGACGAAGCGTCATTGACGCCGTCGCCAAGGCGATTGATCGAGGAGGACGACGGCAATAGGCGCGGTTTCAAGAAATTCCACTTCGAGCAAGCGCGGGCATTCAAGGCGCGTTTGGCCTCGGCCCGCACTGTCCGGACGGGTCAGCCGCTTTCGGCCTCGACGATTCATTCGATGCTTGCAGCGCTGAAAGGTGTTCGTCATTTGGCTTAGGCAACAGCGCGGCTATCGGCTCGAAAGTCAATATGGCTGACGCCGAGTATTTCAATGTGCCGGACAATCTCTCCAGAGACGCGATCGCGCGCCGTTACAAGGTTTGCCCGACGATCAAGCAAGTCCGCGCAATGCTCGATGCCATGCCGGCGGGAGGCGAAATCGAACGCCGCGACCGGGCGGTCGTCGCGTTCGCGCTTCTTTCGGCGCACGCGATCGGGCGATCGTCTCGTTCAGGCTGAAGCATATCGATGTCGAGGACGAATTGATCGAACAGGACGCGCGGGAGGTCCGGACCAAGCGCGCGAAGCTTTTTCGACTTGGTTTTTTCCGGTCGGCGACGAAATCGTACAATCGTCGTCGATTGGATAGCGTTCTTTCGAGAGGAAAAAGGCTTTGGCCTCGACGACCCGCTCTTTCCGAAATCGAAGGTCGCGCCGGCGATGATCTCTCGTTTCGGTAGTTAGGCTCGATCGGAGCCCTTGGTCGAACGCGAACCCGATTCGAGCGATCTGCAAGGAAGCATGTGCGCTCGCGGCCTGCCCTACTTCAATCCTCATTCCATCTGGAAAACGCTTGTTCAATTGGCCTACGATCGCAAACTAGATGCAGAGCCCTTCAAGGCGTGGTCGCAAAATCTTGGCCACGAGAATTGTCTGACGACGTTTTCCAGTTATGGCGAAATCCCGCCGAGCCGCCAAGCCGAAATCATTCGCGGCCTCGCGACCCTAGGCGAGGCGCCCGACGATCTCGAGGGGCCGACCTCCTGCGTAAGCTCGCCGACCAAACGGAACTTGCTACTAAGCTCGCTCTCTGACCAAAACAACTTACTCCGGCAAGTCGGATGAGCAGCATCAGTGCTGAGAAGAGCGATCGGTCGCGACGAACGCTGAGTTCCGCTTTGGAGACTGGGCCAACACAGCGCACCTTGTCCCGGTGCCGGGAGCGCGACGCCTCGAACACCTGCAAAACAAGCGCCCATTCCTCGTCGGTCCAAGCCGTCAGCATTGTCCCCCCCTTTGGCCGACCGCGCCTGAGTAACAGACTTGTAAAATTGGCAGTCCCCTCTGGCCCGCTTGCGGGGGACAAATCCACAGCGCTTAAATAGAACATCTAATCAAATGTCCATTTTCTCGCAATATTTCAATTCTTTGAAAGCAAATAACCACCGTTTCGAACGGCGTATATTTCGAACCCCGATGCGGTAGACTTAAGCTTCGCACGTAATCGACTAATCGCCATATCGAGCGCGCGCCTGGATCGAAACATATGACGGCCGCGAGTTGAAGTGTCGAGAACGTCCTTGCTTACTGCTCGATTCAAATTTTCGGCAAGAACGCGCAGCAGGAAGATTTCCGTATGCGTGAGTTCGGCACGGTGTCCGTGATCGTGTCCAATAAAGAGCGATTGAGCAAATCCAACCTAATTCCATTAAGGTCGAAAATCTGACTAGTCGGGCTCGTTTCAAATCCCTCAACAACATTAGTTTCCCCCCTATGAAGGACGGCGTTAATAGGGTCGGTGCCATTGGGGGCTATATTGGCGGCTCGGGCGCATTCAGGGCGACCACTAGGATCCTCAGAGTTCGGTGCTCCGGTATCCCTGACCGAAGAACCCGATATCACTTCAACGGAAAGAATCGCCCCTGATGCCAAATCTTGAAGTAAATCTATTCACGATTATATTACGAAGTCGTAAGTAAGTCTCTTGAAAATCAATCGGTTAATTACATAATCATCGACGCCTAGTTCGAGAAATTGTATCCGACTTTTATACCTGCATGCTCGGACATAACTAGACAGCGAGAGCCTGCCTTAAAAATTTGATCGACAAATAAAAGGGCGTCGCTATTTGAACGTCAATGTCGAATACGGTGACATCGGGTGTCAAGATCGCTAGCAACTCTTGTCCTTCGGCGATGCTCTTAGCCGTGTGCGTTTCAACATGCTGCGCCTGAAGATATGACGAGAACCCGGTTCTCAACGCTGACGATTTCCGATACGAGCAGCACGCGTCCCAATTTTCCACTCCTGTGTCCGCCCAGCATGCCGCCGATTATCGGCATATAAATCCCACATGTTTCCGTTTGATAAATAATCGATTAGTTTCGCCACTTGTAAGCTAGAGAGGTAATCGGAATTTGTGACTTTTCTGCAACGCAGTCCATGAAAGGCGCGAAAATGGCCTTACGAGGTCACAATTAGCTTGAGACTTAGGTCTCTGCAGGTATGTTTCAAACGTGAACGGGAGCTTCCCGGTCGCGAGTCGGGCGGCGGCGGCCAACAGTCGGGGGGGACCTCGAACGACACGCCAAAGCTCGGGTAACGGGAAGAGGGGCACTTGGTACCTAACATCGTCGGTTTCAAAATTGGCTGACGGAACTAGGTTCGATGTTTCAACCAACTCCCATTGGATCCTACTGGAGGTCAATATGACGCTCATTAAGAGCCTACTGCTCGGTTCGGCGGCCGGTATCGTCGCCGTCGCGAGTGCGCAGGCCGCCGATCTTCCCACGAAGAAGGGCGCGCCCGCTGCGGAATACGTCAGAATCTGCTCGATCACCGTCGCCGGCAAGCCGGTCGTCGGCTTCACGATCCCCGGCTCCGACACCTGCATGAAGCTGTCCGGCTACATCACCGGCCAGATCGAAGGCGGCAATCTGCAAACCGCCCAGACTTGGGACTACAGCGGCCTGACCGGAGCCCAGGTTGCGGACAACAACACGAAGAACCGCAATTCCTTCGGTTACACGACCCGTCTGAACTTCGCGTCTGACGTTGTCTCGAACACCGCCTATGGCCCGCTCGCCGGCCACTTGGAAATGCAGTTCGAAAACGGCAACGGCTTCGACAACACGGGTAACGCCGCCTACATCAACCTCGCTTATGTGACCTGGGCCGGCATCACCGCTGGTAAGGCTCCGTCGTTCTTCTCGTTCACGGGCGGCGGCGCGGGCTGGGCGAACTTCTTCTCGCCTGACCAGCAGGGCTTCAACCAGCCTGACGTGTTGGCCTACACCGCCTCTTTCGGCGGCGGCTTCTCGGCGAGCTTGGCTCTGCAGAGCTCGGGCAGCAACGGCAACAGCGGCGGCGGCACGAACTATAGTGACCTCACCATCCCCGGCGGGGCCTTGATTGGCACAAGCACCTATACCAACATGCTCCAATTTGGCGGCATGCAGGCTCCTGACATTGTCGCGAACATCAAGGTTTCGCAGGGTTGGGGTTCGGCTCAGTTGTCGGGCGTCGCTCACCAGGTCAACGTGACATCGGGCGGCATTGCTGGCGCGCTTGTCGGCGGCGTGCCCACCCCCGGCCCGTGGCGGCATGTTGGCAGTCAGAATGTTTGGGGCTGGGCCCTCGACGCGGGTGTCAGCTTCAACCTTCCGTCGTTTGGCGCTGGCGATCAGTTCCTGCTCACCGGGGCTTATTCTCAGAACGCCGTATGGTACTCGGGTCTTCCCGACGGCATGTGGGGTGAAAACGGCGCTGTGAACGGAAACGGCCAGCAGATGGCTCTTGCCGACGCCTATTTCGATCCGAGTGGTAACGGTGGCTTGGGTGCTTGGTCGCGGCCGGACGCTTGGTCGATTTCGGCCGAGTTGGATCACCACTTCACGCCTGAGTTCACAGCTTCGCTCGAAGGTTCGGTTGGCGGCATCACCTGGACCAACACCTCGATCTACTCGACGGTCTCTAACAGCACCAGCTGGTTGATCGGCGGCATCGCTCACTGGGATTCCGTCAAGAACCTCGACTTCGAGTTCGAACTGCTCTATCAGAGCACCTCGACCTCTCGTCCCAACGGGTTCGTCCCGGGCACGGGCCTCGCGGGCGACCCCCGCAACGTCAATTGGGAAGGCTCCTCGAACGGCGCAGCGGCTCGCTTCGAAGTCACCCGCAGCTGGTAATTATCAGCTCGGACTGCGACAAGAGAGCCCCCGGAGCGAAAGCTCCGGGGGTTTTTGTTTCTGGCGGCGGGGTAATCTCGTCGGAGTTCAGCCTTGTGATTGGTCGGTAGTTGTGGCGTGAGGTCCATTCACCGATAGGCCCGACAAATTGCCATCGCAGCCGCATAGAACGAAACGGCAAAGTGCGAGAGTTGTTGCGCGAGAAGTCGGCACAATAGGCGTCGCATGTCCCGGCTGACATTGCCGACAAGGGTCTTGGTCAGATGTTTGTGTGGCCCGCTGGCGGCACCAACGAGTTTCAATTCGGCGCGAAGGATGATTGGCGGGCGGCGCCGATTGAGCCGTGAGCCTGCGGCCCTGTATCTCGTTCCGGTTCCATAATCCTTTCCGACTTCGCCGGGGGCCGGACCACCTCGGTTTCTACGCGGTGGGAGCGCGTGGAGTCATATGACGTGCAGCGACCTACAGCGGCAGCATCGCAACTTGCGGCTAACTGATTGGCGAGAAAGACTGAGCGATCTCCTAATCACCTATAGGACAGATGTGTTCGTATATTTGGTAGCAGAAAAATTTTCGACTATAAAATAAATAATACAAATCAACATGATAGTGAGCCAATGTGATGCCTTTCCTGGTGGGCGCTCGGCGCGGATAATCGGCGCTGGCGCATATATTTACGAGCCGGGCGAGAGCGGTCCGCGCCGACTTGCGGGACAAACGGATCCTAGATCGTGGCGTATCGAAACGTTTGACTTATAGATCGCCTCGCGCCTACCTCAGGCCGGGATTGCGTGTAAACTCCAAAGGCCGGGTCATGAAATTCTCGAGAAGACGGCTTATGCGTGCTGTAGCGGCCCTGAGACCAGGCATGCCCAATGTCGACAAAGAAAAGTGGCCCGCTGGATCGCAGCGCGACCTGGCGGAAAACAAATCGATGGCGCTGTTCGTACCGTCAGGCCATTATTACTCGCCTATCGTTGATGCGGCGGCGCTTGCGAAGACCGACCATATGGATTGCGTCAATCGCAATTCGCTCCTGGGCGTAGAACTCAACGAACACGCGATGATGGCGGTCTTCGACAGATTGAAGCAGCATTTTCCGGCGATCGAATTTCCAGAGGTTAAGACAGAAAGCCATAGGTATTATTATCAAAATGATTTCTACACATATGGCGATGCGATCATTCTGAGCGCGATGATTCGGGGATTCTGCCCACCGGGAATCATTAAGGTCGGACCCGGTTTTTCAAGCGCGGCCCTGCTCGACACGCTCGACGCGATAGGCGCGACACAAACTCCGTGCACTTTCATCGAGCCCTATCCGCAACGGCTTCGCACCTTACTAAGGCCGCACGACCAACAACGCGCAACGATAATTAGATCTGGAATTCAGGCCGTGCCGCTCGCGACATTCAAGTCCCTGGAGCCGGGGAGCCTCCTGTTCCTTGACACCACACATGTCTCGAAAACCGGCAGCGACGTCAATCACGAAATATTTCAAATACTTCCGCGATTGAAGTCCGGAGTGATAGTTCATTTTCACGATGTCTTTCATCAATTTGAGTACCCGACCTCCTGGATATTTCAAGACAACAGGTCGTGGAACGAAATATATTTATTGCGGGCATTTCTAATGTATAATAACAAATTTGAAATATTGTTCTTTAATCAGTTCATCTCGCAACGGCGCCCGGAAATTTTGCGGGTCGCCTCGGAAAAAGCGGCGCGGAATGCCGGCGGCGAAACTGTCGGCTAGGGTTAAATGAGGCGTAGACTGTCCAAAAGCAGTGCGATGATCGCACACAGCATGTCAATCTACGCTGGGAGGCCCAGTTGTCAGAGCTAGCCGACACCAATTACGGCGTTCGAGAGCGAGTTAAGTCCGAAACCGCCCTAGACTTGGCGATCAAATCGCTAAGGACCCTGGGGTACGCCACTATCGATGGCGGATATTCTGC